>NZ_PHRF01000025.1 GCF_004151105.1 Streptomyces sp. L-9-10 | reverse complement strand
TGGCGTTGTTCGACGCGGCTTTGTCTGCGGGGGATGCGGTGGTGGCTCCGGTGCGGCTGGATCTGCCGGTGTTGCGTGGGCGGGGTGAGGTTGCGCCGTTGTTGAGGTCGTTGATCCGTGCGCGGTCGCGTCGGGCTGCGGCGGTGGCGGGTTCGGCTGCGGCGACTGGTCTGGTGGAGCGGCTGTCCGTACTGACGGTGGTTGAGCGTCAGGAGGTGCTGCTGGACCTCGTACGCGGACAGGTCGCTCTGGTCCTGGGGCACGCCGACGGTGACGCGGTCAACCCGGGCCGCGCCTTCCGCGACCTGGGCTTCGACTC
>NZ_PHRF01000024.1 GCF_004151105.1 Streptomyces sp. L-9-10 | reverse complement strand
GGGGGACTCCTGAGGGACTCCTCGGGGACTGCGGGTGCCGCCCCTCGTGGGGGGAGGGGCGGCAGTCGATGGCGGCTCCCTCGTGAGGACGGCGGCTACCTCTTGAGGACGCCGATCGCGATGGCCGCGGCGATTCCGGCACCGATCGCGAGGATGACGTACGCACCAACACTCATGCCTTGACCACTTTCTTGATGTCAGATTTCACTGGCGTGTCCGTGTGGGGGTCCAACGGGGTGTACGGCGACACGAACACGACCTCGGGGTCGTGACCCGCGTCGTACCCGGTGGCACGGGCCAGCGCGAACTGGAAACCCGTGATCCGCCGGACGTCCTCCTCCTCATGGATCGTCGCCCGCAGATACTCGGTGAGCGTCCGGTAGGCGGAGGTCCGCACGATGACGGAGAACCCCTTGTCGATCACATGGAGGATCTCACTGCAGATGTCGAAGATCGCCTTTTCCGGCCGCCGCGTGGGGAACCAGACGATCTGCCGCATCTTGCGGCCCGCGATCACGTCGACCCCCTTCCAGGCGGAGGTCTCCCCGTCCGTGCCACGGGTCCGGTAGAGGAAGTGGTAGTCGTGCATCGCCGGAGTCGGCGCGAAGAAACGCCAGTTCGGCAGCAGCGAGAAGGTGTCCTTCAGCTGAAGCCGGTTGAACAGCTGATTGGGATGCTGGGTGGCGACCGT
>NZ_PHRF01000023.1 GCF_004151105.1 Streptomyces sp. L-9-10 | reverse complement strand
CCACGGCGCAATACGCCCGGGGCCCGTGATGAGGTAGAGTGTCCGACGATGCGAAGCCGATCACCGGCCCGCCTCGCGGGTGTAGTTTAATGGTAGAACATGAGCTTCCCAAGCTCAGAGCGCGAGTTCGATTCTCGTCACCCGCTCCACGACGAAGGCCCAAGTCAGCGACTTGGGCCTCCTTTGTTGTCTAGACCATTTCTTGTCCCGCCAGCCCTCCACCAGCCCTTTCTGCTGGCAGAAGCGCGGTTTCGGTGCCCTTCCGCGCGATGCGCGGGCCATTCCGCGCCGGACTTCTCGAATGGCGAGACGTATTTCCTGTGAACTGGGTCACAGGAGTGTGAGGCGTTGCGGCATTGCGAAGGCAATGCCGCTTCCTGCGAACTCCGCCCGGGGGCATGGAGCGGAGACGAGTCCGCTGTTGCTGGCCAAGCGGTCCGCCTCCGCCACGCCGCCTCGGGCGAGGCCGCCACGACCTCAGCCGGAGTGCTTCCGCGTCTCCGCCTGGGCCTGCTCGGCTGCTTCGCCGCGCTGCTGCCGGACTTCGGCGTCGATGCTCTTCGCGAGCTTGCGCTGGTGCTTCTTCTTGGAGTGCTGGTAGATCAGCTGTGCCTTGGGGCTCGACTGGCCCGCCCGGACCATGAGGTCCTTGAGCTTCGCGCCCGAGTCCGCCGCCAGGGTGTTGCCGGTGTGGCGGAGATCGTAGAAGCGGAAGCTGTCCGGCAGACCCGCCGCGGTCCGCGCCTTACGCCACTTGCGCCCGAAGGATGACCGGCGCAAGGCGGCTCCGCGTTCTCCCACGATGAGCAGTCCGTCCGGTTCCTTCTCGGCGAACCACTGAAGGTGGCGACGCAGCTCGGGCACCACGAAGTCGGGCAGGTAGATCGGCCGCTTCCCTGCGCGCGATTTCGGTGCTCCCACGACCTTCTGGCCGTTGGTCAGCTCCGGTGCGGCTCGCCTGATCCACACGACGCCTTCATCGAGGTCGATATCACCGCGCCGCAGCTCCGCGAGTTCTTCGGGGCGGAGGGACGCGAAGGCGCCCAGGAAGATCATGATGCGCCAGCGCGGTCCGATCGCCTCGGCCAGCGCGTAGACCTGCTGGATCTCGGCGACATCGCGCTCGTCCGCCTCCTCCTTGCCGGCGCCCTTGATACGGCACGGGTTGCTCTTGAGGAGTTCGTCGTCGACCGCGGTCTGGAGCACCGCCTTCAGCAGACGGTAGGACTTGGCCACTGTGGTCTTGGCGCCATCGGTCGCCTTGAGCCGCTCGGCTCGCCACACACGCACATCCGCCGGCTGGATCGCGTCCAGGTCCCACGCGCCGAAGGCGGGCAGGATGTGGAGCCTGAGCAAGCGGGTGTACAGATCCTCGGTGGTCGCCGCGAGACCGCGCTCCCGAACCCACTTGCTGGCGAAGTCCTCGAAGTTGACCGCCCCGGCATCGGGGTCGGTCCAGTGCTTGCGCTCTATGTCCGCCTGGGTCAGCGTGAGCCAGGTCGTCGCCTCCGTCTTGGTCTCGAAGGTGTGTGGCGCGTAGCGCCGCACACCGTCCGGAGCCCAGTAGCGGGCCTGGAAGCGTCCCGACTCGGTCTTGCGCACGCTGCCGAACTCGCGCCGCCGCTGCGGCTTGCGAGGCATCAGGCGGCCCTGCCGTAGCTCGGCCGACCCCGTCGTGCGGGCTGAACGGTGTGGGCTTCGATGTACGCGGTGAGAGCGCTGTCGGCGATGCGGACGTGGCGTCCGACCTTGACGAAGACGATGCGGCGTTCCGCCACGAGGCGGCGGACGAAGCGCACGCCTGTGCCGAGTCGTTCGGCAGCCTCGTCCACGGTGAGGAGGCGGTCAGCCATGCAGCGTCACCTCCTTCGCGGCACGCGTGGTCCGAGCGGAGCCATGGGGTATCGCTGGCCGGCGCAAGGCGGGGTCCTCTCTTCGCAGGCATGTGGCACGGCAATGCCGGCCTGCGTGGTCGATCGCTTGGGATGGCGGTTGTTGGCGGGCGCCCGCCCCTGCGGGGCTAGCCGGGGCGGCAGTTGAGCTACGCGTCGCTGCTGGGGCCGTTCTCACTGGCCGAGCCGCCTGGGGACACGGTGGTGTTGGTCATCGGGCTGCCCAAAGCGGCTTCTCGGTGGCCGAGTTGGCGCTGGCCGATGCCTTGTTGAGGGCGGGGGAATTCAACGGTGCTGCGACCCTGAATTCCTTCCGGGAATATTGCGAGCGGTCTGTTTTCCATGACCAAATGTGTACCTCGCGTTCGCCGGTTTGGTGAACCGGCGTTCTGCGGCTATGTTGCGCTCCGCTTCACCGTGGAAGGGAGTTGAGCCGGACTCCTGAGGGCGCGGCCATGAGTGGTGGATTTGGTCGCCGAGGTATGGCCTGACGTCGGGTTATGTGTTGTAGCTCGGGTCACGACGGCTGCGCAAGATATTCGCGATGTGATGCTTCTGGCTTTGCCGATGCTCAGGCTTTTTTGTCGACCGGCGTTTCGGGTCTACCGTTATATGCAAGCCCCGCAGCAGGTGTTCGCCGACAGCTGTCCGCTTTCTCTGGCGAGTGCTGGACTTGTGCGGGGTGGTTGTGGCTGTCTTGGATTCGCCCGCCGCGGCGACCCAACCAGCCCTAGCCGCCTGTCTCTTGACCCGCCGCAGCCACTACCGCCCCACGCATGGTTGAAGCCCCCGGCACGGCCGGGGGCTTCAACCGCAACCTCTCAACCGCCATCCCTAGCGATCAACCTGCGGAAACCGGGATTGCCGTCCCATAAGGCCCGCGAGCAGAGGAGCTGATGTCCAGTATGACCGAACCCCAGCCGAAGACCCCGTCCCACCGTGACGCGACGCCATCGTGGCCTCCGGTCGCCGTACCCGGCCAAGCCGCCAACTCTCCCGTGCCTCCCACGGACGAGGACCGCGACGACGAGTCTCCAGTGACGCCGCTGCCCGAAGGGGCACAGGTGCTGGCCGATCTGCAGGCGCAGATCATGCGGTACGTGATCCTGCCTTCGGCGGAGGCCCTGACGGCGGTGACGTTGTGGGTGGCGGCGTCGCATCTGCAGCCGGCGTGGCAGCACGCGCCGCGTCTGGCGGTGGTCGCTCCGGAGAAGCGGTGCGGCAAGTCGCGGCTGCTGGACGTGCTGACCGAGACGGTGCACAACTGCCTGATCACGGTCAACGCCAGCCCTGCCGCGATCTTCCGGTCGATCACCGACGACAACCCGCCCACGCTCCTGGTCGATGAGGCCGACACCCTCTTCGGCACCGTGAAGGCGGCTGAACGGAACGAGGATCTCCGGGGTCTGCTGAATGCCGGGCATCAGCGGAACCGGCCCACGCTGCGGGTCTCGGGGCCCGAGCACAAGCCGACCCCGTTCCCCACCTTCGCCATGGCCGCCCTTGCCGGGATCGGCGACCTGCCGGACACGATCATGGACCGGTCGGTCATCATCCGGATGCGCCGCCGTGCACCGGGCGAGAAGGTCGCGGCCTTCCGCACCCACCGCGACACCCCCGCGCTGCACGCCCTGCGCGACCGCCTCTCCTCCTGGCTCCAGCCGCTGGGTGCGCTGGCGGCGGACCGGGAGCCGGTCATGCCGGTCGAGGACCGCGCGGCCGACACGTGGGAGCCGCTGGTGATCGTCGCCGACCTCGCCGGTGGCGACTGGCCCGCGCTCGTACGCACGGCCTGCCGGATCATGAGTGACTACGAGGCGGGGCAGGACGAGGAAGGCGGTCTGCGTACCCGCCTGCTGGTCGGTATCCGCCGGGCCTTCGGCGCCGAGTGCGATCCGGCGGTGCTGGCCACCAAGCGGCTGCTGGAGGCGCTGAACGCGGACAGGGAAGCGCCGTGGGCGGAGTACGGTGCCGGCGGTCTGACGCCGCGCGGCCTGCAACTGCTGCTGAAGCCCTACGGCATCAGCTCGGCCAACCGGCGCTTCCCCGACGGCACCCAGGCCAAGGGCTTCGCGCGCAACCAGTTCCTCGACGCCTGGGCACGCTACTGCCCCGAACCGGCACCCCCGGCTCCGGTCACGGCGCAACGGCTGCCCGGCACCGCACCCTGACCCGGAACGTCCCGTCGCACCCGTCCCCGCCCAGGTCAGCACGGGGACGAGTGAAGACCCCGCAACGAGTCGACTCGACATCACCACTCCACCCGTACCTGTCCTGACCAGGCACGCAACGAGTGGTACGAGTCCCACCCCCATGGTGGCCGGGCCCCTCCCCCGCCTCGCAGCCGCCACCCCTAGCCCACCTGGAGTGTTCCCGCTTGCCCGATTCATCCCTTTACCCCCACCAGACCACCGGCGCGACGAACCATGGCCGGCGGGTGACGAAGCACGCTGCCGAGCGGTACGCCCTTGCCGCTGCGGGTGTCGTCATCGTGGCCCTGACCGTCGGGGCGTTCTGGCTGTCCTACGCGCACCTCGCGGAGGTGGCCGGGAAGCACGGTCTGGGCGGCTCGCCCACGCGTCAGTGGGCCTGGCCGGCGACCGTTGACGCGTTCATCGTCGCGGGCGAACTCCTCATGCTCCGCGCCGGTCTGCGCAGAGTCACCGACGGATGGGCCATCGCCCTGACCGCCACCGGATCGGTCGGCTCCATCGCCCTCAACGTCGCAGGCGTCAGCGGCACCGCAGGCTCTGGCACCGTGCCGCTGCTCGACTACGTCGTCGCCGCAGTCCCGCCCACCGCAGCACTCCTCGCCTTCGGAGTACTGATGCGGCAGATCCACCAAGGCGTCGACCAACCCACCGGCCATCCGGACACGACTTCCGACCAGCCCGCCGACCTGCCGACCACGGCGGTCGCCGAGCAGCCGGAACCGCCAGCCCTGGTGGTGGAGAGCGAGCCGCTCGGCGGTAGTCCTGCACTTACCGGCCTATCCGGTTCTCCCGCCCGCCCCGTACCGGAAGTGGTCGACACAGTTTCGGCACAGGACGCGGCTCCTCGGCGTACGGGGCGGCCCCCGAATGCCTCGCTTGACGAGCTGCTGGCCATCGCCCGCCCCGTGGCCGAACGGCTCGGTGGGGTCGACCGCGACGTGATCACGGATGAGATCCGGATCGTTCAGGGGCGCAAAGCCGCCAACGAGCGCCTGCTGAAGGTTTTCAAGGTGCTTGAGGAGGAGCGGGACTCAGCGCGTCCCTCGGCCCAGCAGTCCGGCTGACCGCCTCACATCTCTCGATCACCGGAAGTCCGGAAGTAGTTCGGACTTCCGGTGACCGGACCTTCCCCGCTCCTTCCGCCCTCCCCACTCAGAGCCTCTGCTCCGCCGACGCCCCCGCTTCACAGCGCACCGGTTGACCCGCCAACGAACGACACCCATCCCGATTGCTTACCGACCCCGGAGTTCCGCACCAAATGACTGACCAGCAACGCCAACACCCGACGTCTCAGGCAAAAATGACGACCGCACCAACCTCAACCCGAGCAAGTTATCGCGTGAGCATTGCTGCCGTTGGCAGCAATGCTCACGCATCTCCCGCCCCGGGGGTGGCGGGAGCGAACCGGCGCCAGGAGGCGCCGGCCGTGGGGGATGGGGCCGAGGGCGGCCTCCATCCCAAACAGCAGGAGAAGCACCCGTGTCACCGTTCGTCCTCGTGTCAGCACGCCTCCGCCGCACCGTTGAAACCGCGTGTGAAGCAGCGTGAGCGTCTGCGTGACGACGACAAGCGCACGCACCAGCCGAGCTGCCGCATGAACAACCGCGAGTACCGTCTCCTCGCCGACGGTGCAGCCGCCTGCGGTATGAGCATCGCCGCCTTCCTCGCACGCGCTGGCCTCAACGCCGCCCGTGACCTCGACCGCACCGCCGCCGAGGTGGCCGGTGAACGCGAAGTGGTAAGTGAGCTGTTCGCGCTGCGCCGGCATCTCGGGCAGATCGGCAACAACCTCAACCAGGTCGCCAAGGCAGCCAACTCCGGCGCCGACGCACCCCAAGCGTCCGCCGTTCTCGCCGCCGTCCACCGCGCCGCGCGGCGGGTGGACGCCTTCACCCAGCAGTACCTCAGCAACGAGAACCGGTCCGGATGATTCTCCGATGATTCCTCGTGTTCAGAAGCGGGGCAGCCGCACAGTCGGACTGATCTTCTACCTGTACGAGCCCGGCAGGTGCGAGGAGCACACCGACCCGCACCTCGTCGCGGCCTGGGACGCCTTCGCCCCCGACCCCGGGCGGCACCCGGACGCCACCTACGACGACCTCGCACAGCTCCTGGACCAGCCCGTCGAGGCCCTGTCCCCCACACGCCGTCCCGACCAGCACGTGTGGCACCTGTCCGTCCGCGCGGCTCCCGAGGACCCGCTGCTCACCGACGTGCAGTGGGCGGACATCGCCCGCCGCATGGTCGCGGCCACCGGCATCGCCCCCACCGGCGACGAGACCGCGTGCCGGTGGGCGGCCGTGCGTCACGCGGACGACCACATCCACATCGTCGCCACCCTCGTCCGTGAAGACGGCCGCAGACCACAGCTGAACAACGACGCCGCCCGCGCCCGGGCCGAAGCCCGCCTCCTCGAAGCCGAGTACGGCCTGCGGCAGCTCAACCCCGGCGACGGCACCGCCGCGAAACGCCCCACCAGCGCGGAGCGCCACAAAGCCGCACGTGAGAACCGCCCCCAGACCGCGCGCGAGGAACTACGGGAAACTGTCCGCCACGCAGCAGCCGGCACCGTGGACGAGACCGAGTTCTTCGACCGCCTCACCGCCGCCGGCCTGTTGATCCGCACACGCACCGCGCCCTCCGGGGATCTCCTCGGCTACAAGGTCGCCCTGCCCGACGACCGCAACCACGACGGTGAACCCGTCTTCTACGCCGGGTCCACCCTCGCCCCCGATCTCTCCCTCCCCAAGATCCGCAAACGCTGGACCACCAGCGCTCCAGAGGCAGAACGTGACCCCGACGTGTCCGCAGGTCCTCGGTGGCCGGGGCCAGCGGGCGCGAGACGGCGGGCGAGCACCGCGATGTGGCAAGCGCTGCTGGTCATCGACCACGGCACCGACGAACAGATCGCCGCCCGCATCAACGGGGTTGGGGAGGTACTGGATGCGCTCGCCACCACGAGCGCCGCCCCCACGAGAAGCGAACTGCGGCAGGCGGCCTTCGTGTTCGAGCGCGCCACCCGCTCCCACACCCGTGCCGAACGCGGTCACGACCGGGCGTTGCGCCAGGCCGCACGCGAACTCGTCCGCAGCGGACCCGTCCTCGGGGACGGGGAGGACGGCGCGACCACAGCCATGGTGATCGACATGGCGTTCTTCCTGATCACCGCCGCCGTCCACTGGCACGCCAAGAAGAACCACGCCCAACAAGCCGCCGCAGCACGCCAGAGCGCCGAACACCTGCGCACCGCCTACCGGGCCGCCGCCCACCACCACATGGCCGTCCTCCACCAGCGAGGCCAACACCTCACCCAGCCCCATCTGCTGCGGCAGGCCGCGCACATACGCGCCGCAGTGCCGGAGCTGGCCGAGCAGATCCTCAACGAACCCGGCTGGCCCGCCCTCGCCGCCACCCTCGCCGACGCCGAAGCCGCCGGACACCCACCGGCCACCCTGCTCACCGAAGCCACCAGACGACGGGAGCTGGAAACCGCCGACTCCGCCAGCGAAGTACTGGTGTGGCGGCTGCGTCGCACGGCCGACCTCCCTGCCGACGCCGAACGAATACCCGTCCAGAGGTCCGTACCGGCATCGGCACGGATACCGCCGGGCCGTCAACTCAGGGGCGGTTCGGACTCAGTGCGTCAACGCCGATGACTTGAGAACCGTTGGGTTGTGAGGACTTTCAACGGCATTGGCAGCTCGGGGGCATGGTGGACTCATAGTTGGTTGGTGGGCCAGTTGAGGAGGCGCGCGCCAATGTCGGCGGTCTGCAGTATGTACCGCGGTTGTGGAGTTGTGGCTGGCGAGTTGGTGGATGCGTGCGAGTCGGGAGGTGAGGGCGCGGATGCTGAGGGAGAGGCGGCGGGCGGTTTCGGCGGTGATGCAGCTCTTGTCGAAGTAGGCGGTGGGTGTGTCGAGGAAGGGTGCGGGTCCGCCGCAGGCGTGGTGGGTGGCGGACGAGTCGCGCATGGCTTGGTGGCCGCAGGCCAAAACGGGATAGACGAGCAGGTCTGCCGCGTGCAGAACCGGTGCGTCATGATTCAGGCGAGCGGCGAGGTCGAGGGAGCCAAGGGTTTCTTCGTAGGAGTGGTGGACGCGCCGCCTGCTCCGGGGTGGGGCGGCCGATGATGGTGCGGCCTCCGTCGGTGGCGACGTGGGCCCCTTTGGTGAAGTGGGTAAAAACTTCGGTTTGGTAGCCGGAAGCGATGCAAATGAGTCGGCCGCCTTTGGTTGTGAGCAGGATGCGCCTGTCGCCGAAACGGCTGTTCAAGGCGATTTCCATGCTGCTGGAACGGGGTCGGCTTCGGTGTAGGCATCGGGACCACCGCTACGGCGACGGCGCGGGCGTGAGCCGCGAGGAGTCCGCAGCGCTCAGCCAGGCGGGCCGGGTCGCTGCGACGTAGAGGAAGTCGTCGATAAATTCGCGGCGGGCGACAGACCGCTTCGCGGACGGCGAAGTACTGGGCGTGTTCGTGTCCTTCCGGCACCGCCGCTTCCCTCATCCACCGGCACTGTCGCTCGCCAAGCCGATGGCCGCTGTCGTTACGGCGGCGGCAATCATGGGCGTCGCGATCCGGCGAGCGCGCCAGGAAGCTGCTGCCGTGATCGGCGATCTGCCAGCCTGGCAGGGCGTGAAGCTACACCGCTGGTCCCACGTGTCCACGCCCTGCGGTCGGGCTCACAGCACCGTGAGTGTCTGGCGGTCCAAGTCGAGTTCGACGGTCCCCCCGCCCTGCTGGCGGAGTTGGGTCCAGGCTGCGTAGCCGGTCAGGATGGCGCGTTCCCAGTCGGCGGCGCGGCAGGCGCCGACTTCCAGGTGCGCGGTCATATGGCCGATCGTGGTGAGGAGTTCGTGGTCGATGTGCCGAAGGCCAGTGAGGTAGGCGTGGCGGGCCGCGTAGGAGAAGACGAGTGCGGAGATCCCCTCTTCGATGGCGATGGCGCGGCCTCCGTCCTCGTTCTCGTCGGTGTCGGGGTGGCTTTTGCGCTTGCGTCCGAGGAGGAAGCGGGTGACAGGTGACCAGCCGAGGACGGCGGCGTGGGCGAGGTGAAAAGCGTCGTGGAAGCGGTAGTCGTCTTCGACGCGGGAGGCGCTGGTGAGCGGGTCACCGGCGGGTTTGCCGTCCTCGCGAGTGAGGACGATGACCTTTCGTCCGCCGTCTGTGACGGTGGGGGTGAAGGTGAGGGTTGTTTTTCTCGGAATCTGCTCGCGCTCAGGGAACGCCTCGTCGTAGTGGGTCCGTTCGGCATGGGGGGTGGTGCGCCACCGGTCCTTGGTCTTCTCCAGGCTTGCGGCTGCTACGTCTTCCAAAGACAGTCCGAAGCGGTGGGTGAGGGCTGCGACATACCAGAGGACATCGCCCAGTTCTTCCCGTAATTGCTGCTTGCCCTGCTCGAAGGCGGGTCCGTCGCGCAGGAGCTTCTTGTAGACGGTCGCCACTGAGCCCGCTTCGCCAGCAAGGCCGAGGAGGGGAACCAGCACCGGGTCGGTTCCGGGGGCGGTGGGCTGGAGGGTCTTGATCGCCGCTTGTTGGTAACGCTGAAAGTCCACAACGCTCCTGATGTCTGATCATGGGACAACGCAGTCGGATTGCCCGACGACATGTCGTACACTAGGACAACGCCTCCGGGATTTCCAACGATTGGAGAAAACGCTGCACACCGTCGGACCAAGCGCCGAGGACGTCATCACGGTGATCATCGAGTTCCTCGCCGAGTTGGAGGAGCGGCCCGCCCAAGAGGTTCGCGCCGCGCTTGAGTTGGCCGGCGCCGGCCTACCGGTGGACTCCATCCTCATCGTCGAGATCCTCACGCGCATCGAGAACCACTACGGCATCGACATACCCGCCGACGCGCAGGCAGCCCGGGCAACCCGCTCGGTAAGCACCTTCGCCGACGCGGTACTGGACGCGATCCACGAAAGGCAGCAGTCATGACCCCGCCCCCCACCGATTCCCGGTCCCGCGACCCCGAACTTGAGCGGCTGGGAGAACGCCTCAAGCGCATCCGCGACTACCTAGGCATGTCGCAGCAGTTCGTCTCCGACAACACCGGCATCCCGCGTACAGCTGTCAGCGACATCGAGCGTGGCGAGCGGAGGGTCGACAGTCTGGAGCTGAAGAAGCTGGCCCGCCTGTACCGCCATCCGATCTCCTTCTTCCTTGCCGACGAGAAGGAACCGGACGCCGGGGAGCACGTCCTGTCAGGATTCCCCCGTGCCCTGGCCCAACTGACCGACGGCGACCAGAAAGCGGTCCTGGAGTACGCCGAGTTTCTGAGGTTCCGGCGCGCCGCCACCCAGGAGGAGCACGCGGCCGCGCCCCCCGAAGACCCGGGGCCCGTGCGATGAACTGGAACGTGGCGCACCGGATCGCTGGCATCGCCGCCGTCCAGGCGCACCGCGACCTGGCGGTGGACCGCTCTGGGTACGTTCCGGTCCACGCCGCCCTACGTACCGCAGGTCTGGACGCAATGGCGCGGCCGATGCCCCGGCTGTTCGGGGTCTACTTCTCGCCGCACGACGAGGGACCCGCGGTGCTGCTCAACTCCGGACTGGACGTGATCACGCAGCGGCACACCGCTGCGCACGAACTCGGCCATCACTGCCAGGGCGACTCCAGTTCCTACGACCAGGAGCTCGATCCCAGCGCGCGCTGGGGAAACGGGAGTTGGCCGGAGGAGGAGAAAATCGCAGAAGCCTTCGCCGCGTGGTTCCTGATGCCCCGCCCCGCCGTGCTCGGCGCGCTGCAGCGGATCGCCGGCGGTCGGCCCGGTCATCCGGAACATGCCTACCTGGTAGCTCGCGCGCTGGGTACTTCCTACGCAGGCACCGTGCGGCACCTGGCGCGTCTGTCGCAGCTCGGCCGTAGCCAGGCCGAGCAGTGGCTCAAGATCCCACCCGCCGCGCTGAAGCGCTCCCTGACGGGAGGCGCCGACGTCGGGGCAAGACCGCATGTACACGTGGTCACCGCCGAAACGCACGGCCAGCGTCTGCACGTCGATGTGGGGGACGTCCTCGTGCTGCACCTGCCGGGCGCCCGTTTCTGCCCTCTGCCCAAGACACTGGCTTCCTGGCCACACAGCCCACTGGGCACTCACCGTGCGGTGGAGGTCACCGATGACCTCGGCTCGGAGTGCCTGGTGAACGTCGACGTCCCCGACAGCGTCCGCCCTTTGCAGCTGACTCTTGCCCGTGAGTCCCCGCGCCACGGCATCCACGATGTCTGGCCCTGACCAGCTTCCACCTGCACTGCTCCCCGCCATCACCCCAAGGAGCTTCGATGCACACATTCGCTGTTGCCGGGTCCGACGTCACAAGCGCCTGGATAGCCGCTTGCAAGGCCCTCGACCGCAAGGACAACCCCGCCCGCACGGGATATCACACAGTCGTACGCATCGCGGACGCCACGGCCGACGATCCGGCCTTCCGCGCTGAGCTGGAGCGGGTACGGGCGCACGCTGCGGAGAGGCAGGCGAAGAACTCATACAAGCCGATCGAGACCGTCGCCAGCACGATCTTCCCCGCGGCGCTCGCCTCCCACTGCGGCACTCACGAGCAGTTGGTCACCCGCTACCGAGACCTGTACACCCGGGCCAAGCGCTACCCGGGCAATCATCACGACATGTACTTCGGACGTCTGGTCGCCTATCCCGGCATTGACGGGACGCAGATCGACCAGATCGGGAAGATCATCGGCCGGCTGACCCAGCAGGCTGCGAGCAAGGCGCCGATGACCGCCGCATACGAGAGCGGCGTCGCCCACCCGGCAGACACCGAAGCTGCCCTTCTCCTGCCAGATGTCGAAACCACCGCGCCGGCGGAAGCGCGCGTACACGTACCCGGACGGGACAACCTCATCCGGGGCTTCCCCTGCCTGAGTCACTGCTCCTTCCAGCTGGACCGGAGCGGAACCGTGCACGCGGCCGCGTTCTACCGCAGCCACTACATGCTCGAACGGGCATACGGCAACTATCTGGGCCTGGGCCGCCTCACCGCCTACATCGCCAGCCGTGCCGGCCTGCGGCCTGGCACGCTGACCGTGATGGCTGGCTACGCACAGCTGGAAGGGCCCGTCACACCGATCAGGACACTGCTCAACGGCATAACGCCGATGCTCGCCGTCTGAGGGCTCCTCAATGCAAACCTAGTGAGCCCTGCCGGGCGCAAGTCCATGCGGAAGACCGTCAGCCCTGGTCCAGGCCCCACTTGGGCGGGAACCAGGCTGCCAACGGCTGCGTGTCCAGCCGGTATGCCTGCTTGATCCGGCTGCGCCCGCTGATGCCTTCAACACTGGGGTGAGCGACCCGTGCGTACTTGTCGACCTCGCAGAAAAGGTTCTGGCAGTCGATCAGCTGCAGAGGCCGACCCTCCAGTCCGGAGAACGGCAGTCCCAACCGGGCGAAGTGCTCGTCCTGGGTGTCGGCCATGTAGCGGATAACCTCCGCCTCGATCCCGTTCGCCGCTCGTCCGAAACACTTCCGGATCCCGTCGCGGGCTCCGGGGCCGGGAACGACGAAGTCCATCTCAGAGAAAGGCATCTGCGCCGCGTAGTTGAGATCGATCAAGTACTGATAGGCGAGGAACGGCCCGATCGCCGGGTAGCCCAGCAGTACTTCGTACGCGTCTTTCATCGTGGGCGCGGCCAGCACACGCTCCGGCGCGCCCCCGGCCATCATCATCTCCAGCAACCGCAGGTGATTGCGGTGCTTGCGTTCCTCTCCCAACTGGGGCGGAGGAACGATGTAGGCGGCCGAGTAGAGCCGCTGCCCACGGGCGAATTCCTCTGACAGCACTTGGTCGTAGGCGGCGTAGTCGTAGGTGTCCCAGCGCACCTCGCCGAGCTTGTCGGTCAGCAGCCACCAGGTGGAAGCCTTATTGAAGACCTTGAACAGCAGAGTGCGGAAGAAGACCTCGTCCCATGCCTGCGAGCCCTGGTAGACGACGTCGCTAATCAGCACCTGACTGACACGGTCGGCCGCGCGGAAACAATTGGTGAACCGGTACTGGGCAAGGATCGGATCATCCGTCCACGGCTGCAGGCCCCCGGCCAGCCGTGCCTCGTAGACCGCCTGCCGCGCTGCGGCGAACCGCCAATAGGTGTCGAACACCGCCGACGGCCGCAGCACACGGCCCGCAATCCGCACCGCCGACGTGGCGCCCGGCGGCGTATCCAGAGTCTGACGGTCTTGCAGCAGCGTCACCATGACCGCAATATATATTCGTTATATGTCGACTGTCACCAAGGAGGAGCCGTGGACCTGCTGTGCCACCAGCCGCGTCGCACGACCTCGGTCTCCTGGCCGAAAGAAGTCGACGACAGACTCAACCTCCTCGTCCGCGCAGCAGCCGCCGCAGGCGAACAGACCAGCAGAGCCCAGCTCCTGGCCGCCCTGGTAACTGCGGCAGAATCCGACCCGGATCACCTGGTCGAACTCCTGCACCGATACCGACGCCTACCCTCGGACGCACTTGCCGGGGATGCCAGCCGTGACGACCTGCCTACCGTCCGCGCACCAGGACCACGCCGCGCCCGCCTGTGACGCGCGCACGTGCATCCAACACGACAACGATTCGGTCCAGCATCAGTCACCACATGAACGGACCACCCCGGCTGCGGCATCACAGGAAAACGGACAGTCGATTCCGCCGTTGTCTCGACTTCCTCGCTCAGCCCTAGTGCACTCGCATCCTGTTCGCGCGTTCACTGAATGCTCCCCGGCCCCTCAGCCGGTGGGATTGCTGATGCGTCGTTCGTGGTGAAGCTCGGTGAAGACAACGAGGTTGCCGGTGCGCCGTCAAGTTGCCGCCTGCCGCGTCGGAGTGGGAGTCGGCCGCAGAAAGATCCCGCCGAGAGCTGCTGAACTGGTTGCACACGGAGCGGACCTGGCTGCTCGTGGCGGCTTGCATCAGACCGCCTTCACCGCGTCCAGCGCCGCAGGCCACGGATACGGCTTCTTCTCGCCGGGCTGGTTCGGCTCGAACCCCCCGGGGCCGTACAACACCCGTACCCCGGCACCGCGCAGCGTCTCCAACGACCGGTGGAACGCCGGATGCTGCACATACGCCGCGTTGACGCACGGCATCGTCACCAGCGGAATGCCCTTCCCGATACCCTCAGCGACCACCCCGACGACGAAACTCGAAGTGATCCCCAGCGCCCACGAGTTGATCGTGTTGAAGGTGGCCGGCGCGACGAGGATCGCATCCGCCTTCGGCCAGACGTCCGGCTGTCCCGGCAGCTTGTACTCGGACCGCACCGGCCCGCCCGTCCTCTCCTCCAGCGCGGGCAACTGATCACCGAGCCAACGGGCCGCCGTCGGTGTCAACCCGAGACGCACATCCCAACCGCACTCCTGCGCGTCACTCACCACGTGTGCGATGTCGAACACCGGGGGCGCCGCGCTGCCGAACAGGTACAAGGTCCTCGTCATGCCGTCCAGTCGACCACACACGAAAGCCGGGAACCGGTCGGCTCAGGGACCGGCGCGAGTACCGTTCCAGATGACGAGTCAGGAACGGAGACCCGTATGCGCAAGGACGAGCACACAGGCACCCGCATCGCCGACCAGAGGAAACTCGCCGGGCTGACACAACGCGGCCTCGCCGGGCGCATCCCCTACTCATACAGCCTGCTCCATCAAGTCGAAGCGGGACACAAGAACGCGAGCCCAGACCTCGTGTCGGCCGTCGCCAGGGCACTTCGTATCGACGTCACCGCCCTGACAGGACAGCCCTACGTGACGGAACTCCAGCAGGACCGGCTCGCGGAACTCATCCGCCCCATCCGCGAATCGCTCGACCTTTACGACCTCGGCGCCGACCCCGACCTCCGCCCCCGCAGCGTTGCGGAGTTGATCACTGCGGCGGACGACCTCTGCCGCCAGGTCCGCGCCACCCAGCTCAACAAGGCGGCCACCGCACTGCCTGCGGTTGTCGCGGAACTCACGACCGTCGCGCACCGGAACCCCACGACGGAACTGTGGCGTTCCCTCGCGTCCACCTACCGCACCGCCCACGACATCACGGTCAAGCTCGGCTACTTCGACCTGTCGAGCATCGCCCTCGCTCGAATGGACTGGGCAGCGCAACGCGCCTCCGATCCCCTCCTCGCCGCGGTGCGCCAGTACATGAGGGCCTTGGTCTACTTCCGCGAGGGCGAACACACCATCGGACTCCGGCTCATTGCCGCCGGCCAGAGTCTCATCGGCGACGCCGACGAGACCGTGGAGTCTCTTGCCGTTTCCGGGCAGCTTCATCTCGGAGCCACCGTGATCGCCGCACGGGCCCAGGACAAGACAACAGTCATGACGCACTTGGCGGAAGCGCGGCGCCTGGCCGGCCACACGGGCGAGGCGGGTCACGTTCACTGGCTCAGCTTCGGCCCGACGAATGTGCAACTGCACGAAGTGTCGGCTGATGTAGAACTGCGCCACTATGGCAAAGCGGTCACCGACGCGGCGGCGGTGACGATGCCGAACTCGTGGCCCCTGTCCCGCCGGGCTCACTTCTACGTCGACAAGGCACGCGCGGAGATGGAGATCGGGCGTACCGAGTCCGCGCTGGAAGACCTGGTGACGGCGCGAAAAATGGCCCCGCAGCAGACCCGTTATCACCCTGGGGCGCGCGAGACCATCAAGGGTCTGGTGCACAAGCGCCGCACAACCCCGGACACGTTGGACAGCATGGCCGCGTGGATCGGTCTCTGACGAGTGTCACTCCCGCCCCGGCGGGTGTCACTGAAGAGTGACAGTTAGCCCCTTCCCCGCGCCCCACGCTGGTGACACCTCATCACCGACGAGCCGGGGAGCACGCCATGGACGAGACCACTTTTCCGGCAACGCAGAGTACGTTCCCGCTCGACATCTCCACGATGACCAACACGGCAGCCGCCCTGCTCGACGATGTCGCCGAGCCTCCCGTCGGCGAAGCACTGGTCCTGCTCACTCTCCAACTTCGCGGGCACCTCAACCTGCTCATCCCGGAGTTGGAACAGCGATGCGATGTAGCCACGCCACGGGATGTGGCATGCGCTCAAGCAGGAATAGGCGAAGCGCGACGTCGCCTGGCGGCCGACCCCATCTCGCTCGGCCCTCTACGCCACGCCACACTCCTCGCCCGCTCCGTCATAGCGCTGTGCCGCCACTTTCAACGCCTGACAGCACCCGGATGAAGACCGTGAGGCGCCTTGGTACAGCGAACGGCCGCTTCGGCAATCCAGTTTCCGGGCTGACGGTGTTCGTCGTGCTTGTGGCCGTGGTGACCCCTCGCCGTCTCCCAGCGTTGTGCTCGGAAGCCGACAGTGGCGGGTACGACGTCGCCTGACGACGACCGCGCCGCCCCGGTAACCGTGCGGGGACTGCTCGGCAAGCTGATCGAGCAGGCGCTGAGCCCAGGCCCGGCGGACTGGCCAGCCAGTGCCGAGGCGTGGAAGGCGCTCAGCTGAGACAGCGAGCAACGAACAGATCAGTGCTCCCGCCCTGCATGGCTCTAGGTGGAACCGCCGCAGCGCTGCCGCAGCCGACAGCGGCACGAAAAGAACGCGAAGTCCCGTCTCGGTCAGGGCTTGCTCTTCCACGATCTTGGAGGGAATCCCCGTGCTCATTACGCCACTGGCACACCGCGCCCCGGCCCTCTCCTCCGGTCGCTTACCGGCTCCTGCCGACAACACCGGTCAGGCGGTTGACGAGACGGCGACTTGGAGTGGGCCGATGAGAGCTGCGCACGCCCTGATGTCCTTCGATGCCGACCCACGGCACGTAGAGAACGCGCGCCGCGTGACGAAGGCCGTGCTCGGCAAGGCCGGCATCAGGGATCGCGACACGGTCGGGACGGTGCAGCTGCTGGTCAGCGAGATCGTGACCAACGCGATCGTCCACGGCAACGCCAACACCGTCTCGTTCCGGCTCACCTGCGACGTCGACGGCCAAGTGCTGATCGAGGTGGACGACCACTCCTCCGGCACCCCGGAGGTGCGGAAGGCAGCTCCGGACGACGAGGGCGGACGCGGCTTGCAGCTCGTCACCTTCCTCGCTGACGAGTGGGGCCGCAAGGGCACCTGCACCTGGTGCACACTCCCCACCGGAACCCGCTGATGCACTCACCCGCCGTCGCCGGCATGCACCGCTCCGAAGTACACCTCGCCCAGGAGTGGACACCGGTCCTGGACGCCAGGGGTCTGGCCCGCATCGCCAAGCTGCTGCGTGACGTGAAGCCGCTGGACGAGATCCTCGACGACATCGGTGATGTCCTTGCCGACCAGGACCCGCCCGAGGCCGAGTTCGAAGAGATCGCCGAGCGTCTGCAGGAGGGCCTGGCGAGACTCGTCACGATCGCCGGCGCAGCAAGGAACGACGACGCCCAGGTGGTCTGGCTCATCGAGCGGGCCCACACCCTGAACTTCGAGCAGTTGCCAGCCAACCACCGCCAGGCTCTGGGCTACCTGCGGCGGACGGCCGTAGTCGCCAACGACCTCCTGGAACGTCTCGCAGTGACCAACATCGTCAGACACGTCGCGTGACCGTAGCCCCCATCGCCTGCCGTAAACGGCCTCCTGCTGATCCGGCGGGGGCACCCCCATCACCGACTTCCCACCTCCCTTTCTCGAAAGGCATCTCGTGATTACCGATCAATCCGACCTCTCTTCGCTGGAGAGCGTCCTCGCCCAGGCGGTGCGCCGTGCCGGCGTCACGGGACGAGTCGAACTGCGTGAAACCAGCGACGGCGAGACCCTGCTGGAGCTGACGCCGCTCAGCAGGACGCGAGTGCCGTTCTCCCCGAACCCCGAGGAAGCCACGGCCTGGCTGCAGTCGGAGGATGTCGACGCGGCGGCCTGTTACGACGACGACGGGTATCTGGTGATCTCGCCGCGCTCGAAGGCCGGTGTCCACCGGCTGGTGGAGCGGTGGCTCGGGCCTTTCATCTACGCGGAGTCGGTGGGTGAGCAGCTGCGCGGCGCTCTCGCGCAACACGAGTTGAACGGGGAAGTGGCGGTCCTGGACGCATGCTCGGTTGATCTGGTGATCCAAGACTCCGACAACCTCGCGACGGCCGTACAGCTGGGCACAGTCCTGGGCGCCGACGACATCGCCAAAGGTCTCAAGCTGCACCGCCCCAGGGGCATGTCCAAACTGGCGGGCAGGATGCGGTTGCTGCTGACCGGGGTGGTGGGCCACGGAGTTGGCGTACTGGCCGAACCCGGCTGCGCGCACGCCGAGGACGAACTGCGCCTTCGCCTCACCGTCGACCAGACCCTGCGGCTCGCCGGACGGATCGTCGCAGAGCCCACCGTAGACAGTCGAGAGACCTCGTCTGCGAACTCGCCTCTGCCGAAGATCTCGCACAGGTGAATTCGACCACCTGCCAAGCCACCTATCACGCCCAGCTACCTGGCGTTGACCGCACTGTCGCGAGGCACCACTGCGTTGCCACTACTGCTGAGCGGGAGAAGTCCGGTTGGTGTCGGTGGAATCTCCTTAAGGGTGATGCCTGCGGGCTCACCAATCCGGCTTCCCGGACGAGGGCTTGGTGGTGGCCCAGGCGGATGAGCAGGTGAGTTAAGGTCCCCGCTCTACCACTCGGCGTAGCGCAAGAACTGCCAGCCCAGCACGGCAAGGGCAGCAGTCTGCACGAGGGAGACGATCAGAAGCAGATGATGGATGGTGTGCGAACTCCAAAAGGCGATCAGGCAGGTCATAGGTAATGCGAAAAACGTGAAGAGATCAACAGCGGATTGCAGGCGCTTGCGTGTAGTGCGGTTGGCGTCACTGCGGTGGTAGACCTCCCAGTCGAACACTGAGCCCCGGGCACCGCTGAGCTCAGCCAGTCGGGGCCCCAGTCGGTCGCGGATGTAGCGGCCGATCGCCGAGATTTTTTCGTCGTTGACCAGATAGGTCCAGCCCAGCACAAGGCAGATCACGGGTATAGCGAGCAAGAGTTGCGCGTGTCTGTTCTGGATGGTGATTGCCAGTACTGCGGTGGAAGCGGCGAGTGTGAAGTAGAGCAGGTTGTCGCGAAAGCCGATCCGAGACTTCTGCTCCTCCTTGATTCGGTCGTACTCAGCCAGCAGCAATTTACTCTCGGTTATGTCCTCCACGGGGGCCACGACACCTCTTCCGAAAATCTGGGCGGGGATCGTACACATACCCAACTCCCCTGCCCCTGAGCAGTGTTGTCGGACCCTAGGACTACGCTGTGATCCACGTCCCGGGTACATCGGTGCAGGATGTCGCGGTCGCTCGGGTAGGCAAGCCAGTCCCCGTGAGGTGCTAAGTGCGTTCGTCCAGCGGAAAGATCGTAATCTTCACCGCGCTGCCGCTGGAGTACCGAGCCGTCCGAGCGCGGGTTACAGACCCACAGCGGGTCGACCACGAGGCAGGGACGATCTTCGAGCGCGGCCGGATCCCGGGAACAACCTGGGAGGTGTACCTCGCTCAGGTTGGCCAAGGCAATCAGAGCGCAGCCATTCTCACTGAGCGCGCCATTCGCATGATTGGACCAGATGCCGTCTTCTTCGCGGGCATCGCTGGCGGCATGAAGCATGACATTGGGCTGGGCGACGTCGTTGTCGCGACCCGGGTCTTCGCCTACCACGGGGGAAAGCAGGAAGGAGCGTTCAAGACCCGGCCCGAGACGTGGCCGGCGTCGCACCGCCTTGAGCAGGCAGCCCGCTTCGCCGTGCTGGACCCGCTTTGGGCGAAGGCTCTATTGCCCCAAGGCCGGGAGACCCCCGAAGTCCACTTCAAGCCGATTGCCGCGGGCGAGGTGGTGGTGAACGCCCAGGCGTCCGCACTGCAGAACCTTTTGGACGAGCACTACAACGGCGTCGCTGCGATCGAGACGGAAGGGGCAGGCTTCGCAGGCGCCGCGTCCATGGCCGACCAGGTTCCGGCGCTGGTCATCCGGGGAGTCAGCGACCGGGCTGACGGCAGCAAGCAGCGAACGGACAGCGGCGGCTTCCAGCTCGCCGCCGCCGATAACGCTGCGGCCCTGCTTATCGCCGTCATCAAGTCACTGGCCTCGCCCGAAGCAGTGAAGTCCGAACTGCCCTCTTCACGTGCCGACATCGCCGGCACCCCTGTCATCGCTAGCGCTCTCGTCGGGCAGCGGCTCAACGAGCCTCTGCCTGTCGCCTGGCGCAGAAAGCTGCTGCCGACATGGTCCAGCGAGAGCGCCACAATGGAAGTTCACCTACTCCCGGAGGGGAGCCCACCGCTGCCCATGCGCCAGATGAAACAGCTCAAGGACCACCTCGTATCCCTGGGTCGATCGGAGGCTGTCTTCACGGCCACCGAGGAAGTGTCCAACGTCCTCGAAGCTGACTTCGCCGCTGCGTACGTCCGCGATCCGAGGCAGGGTCGCTGCGTCGGTCTGATGATCACTCGGTCTGGTCAGCGAAGCTGCTGGGAGTCGCTACCCCGACCCGGCAGCCTGCACATGCCAGTGCTCGACCCAAAACACACCCAGGAACGCATCGCTGACCTGCTTCGGCTACTGCTACGCCTCCACGACGGCCCGCAAACCCGATTCGCTCCCGCGCTTGCCATCGACCCCGCCGAGGTCCTGACCGTGATGACCTTGGACGCCGCCAGCGTCTCCAACCGCGCCGTCCTGGCACGCGGCGGACAGGGTGGCCCGGTGCAGATCTTGCCCGACGAAGTCTGGGACCCCGCGACCATCGGTGCTGCGGTGCCCACAATCGCCGAAGAGCTTACCTTGAGGCTCATGCACCATTTTCGGAGCCCGAACCAGCGGTCCTGAACCAGGCTTCCAGATCGCCCGGGCGCGCACCTGGGCAAGTAGATGGAAGCAAGACTGCACAGGCCACAGTGCTCTGCTGGCTGCCGTTGACCGATCGCCCATTCACCGCCGACGAGGCAGAGCGGGTGGCGTGGATGCTCACGGCGCTGGGTGCCCGGAAGCGAGACGGGAGGCGGGGTAAGGCTTTATCTTTCATCGAGGCCCATGTCTCCAGGCGAAACAGAGGAGCTTCTAATCAGGGTCGGAAATTCGCAAGAAGTGAAAACCTTGTACACGGGTGATAGATAGAAAGAATTAAACCGGGAGTGACGAATGCCTGTTCTTCCGCGATCGAATCGCTCCTACTACCAAGCCCAGGACTACCGATCCTCTACGACGAGACGGCACAACGAAGGTTCATGCCCAAAGGGGGCGAGCAGCGGATCCTCGACGCCTGCTGGCGACGGATTCAGACGTCGGTGAGGGTGGGTATCGTCGGCGGTCACATAATCGAGCCGTGCTGCACCGCGGGCGGCCAGATGACGCTGGCGGCGGGTGAGATGACACCGAGAACCAAGGCGATTACCGGCACGCTGGCACCTGCGAGCCGACCTGCGGGGGGAGAGGGATGAGCAGCCAGCAACTGCGGGAGAGGGACGACTGGGCGGCAAAGGCAGCGATCAGGTCCGCGTCGGTGTGAAGCGCCGGATCAGCCGCTCGCCAGGGGTGAGGGCTGCAGTGCAGGCGGAACTAGTCACGGCCCAGGACCAGCTTTCCGTCTTGTCAGTCCGACCGCCTAGTCTTGGTGCCTTGTAAATCGCCGCGCTCCGGAGCACGTCGGATGGGGATGCTCTGTGCCCAACGTTCATTCCACTCACCTGGTCGACCGGGCAGGGGTGTCCCGAGCCTCGTATCTGGTGTCCACTCAGCTGGGCTGGCTCTTCCGGGAACAGGAGACGAGCGACATCGGGGTCGATGCACACCTTGAGGTGGTTGACAACGCGAGCCTGACTCCTGGCAACGTCGGCTTGGGGACCGGTCGACTCCTTGCTGTGCAACTCAAGTCAGGGGCCAGTCAGTTCGCTTCCTCAAGAGAGGGTGGGTGGTGGTTCTACTGCGATACGCGCCATGTCGTGTATTGGCACAAGCACTCGCTCCCAGTCGTCATCATGCTGTTCAACCCCGCCACTGAGCAAATTTTTTGGCAGCATGTCAACGGCGAGACGCTAAAGCTCACCGGCCAGAACTACAAAATCTTCGTCCCTGAGACCCAGCAGTTGGACAGATCTTGCACCGAGGCGCTCAGCGCACCTGCACGACGACACCCCGAAGCGATTGGCTCCCCAACAAATACGAACAAGCGTGGGGAGAACAGGAGGAAATCCATCCGGCTCGCGGATTACGAGCTGGCGGGCTCCATCGATCTTCTCTTGGCGAGCACAGAGGAGGGTCCCGCCGGGGCGAATCCGCGCGACTTCCGGGCAGCGTTCGCAAACCGGCTCCGCTCTCTGTGGCGCCTGGCAGGTTCACCAAGCATGGAGCTCCTCTCCGCAAGGACAGGGTACGAAAAGGACAAGATCACTGCCTACTTGGATGGGACCAGCCTCGCGGGTCGCAGCCGAGTGGTGACGATCGTCAGCACCCTCATTGAGTATGCCCGAGACCGGGGTGCCGAAGTGCCCGACCACTTTCAGGACCTGCGAGCTTGGGAGCGGATGCAGCGGGTCGCAAAGAGGCCCGGGATGCAGAAGACTGTGAAGAACAAGGCGATTGCTGGATCTCTTAAGGCCAACTAGCACTCCAGGAAAACCAGATGGTCGGCTGGGTCACGAGGATGGTCTCCATGATGGCCGTCAGCAGCCGGTAGCACTTGGCGATCGTCGTCTCAGCCCCGGTGCTGTCCAGCCGCTCTGAGCGCCATACCCGCACCGGAGGAGCGGTGATCTCGTCAAGGCCCAGGTCTCCGAAGACCGGCAGGATGTGCAGGCATGGATTCCCCTGGTACAGCTTGTCCGCCGTAGCTGCCAACCGTCGTTCCGATCCCAGCGGAGCCCGTACTCCCTGAAGTTCACGGCCCCGGCATCCAGGTTCACGCAGCCACCGCGACGAACCCCCCTGTCTGCTGTCTGCCTCTCGGTCGGCCTCACCGGGCACGATGTCGAAGGCCGCCGCTGCTCGCGGCGGGGGCCGTTCGTAGGGTTCAGGCGTTCCTGATGGCCGCCCGCTCGCGAGTCTGATCGAGTCGGCCGCGACTCCCCCAGGCGAGACGATACGAAACCTCACGCACCCACTCGGCTCCACTGCTTGAGAAAGCAAACTTCAACGACACAGGACGCACTGACATCGGCGTCTCCCCGGCATCCGGCCGGCCGACTTGCCCGTGCTTCATTTCCGACGCGCCTGCCGCCGACGCGGAGCCTCTCGGAAACGGATGGCCGGGGCAGTGTTGCAAAATGCTTCGCGCCAGCACACCCTCACGCAGCACTTTGCACAGTATCGATCGTCGCACCAGCCAGGGCTGTCTGCTTTTCCGTCCAATCACGGGCCAGCCCCATCCCAGCCCTTCCCTGCGGTACACCAAGGTCAGAAACAGTCAATCCAATCGGCCCAGAAACGGCTGGCCGAGCGAGATATTGCCTGGCCAGAGCCCTGCGGTGCTCCAGAGCACCGCTGATTCCCAAGCTCAGAGCGCGAGTTCGATTCTCGTCACCCGCTCCACGACAAACCCCCAGGCCGATGGCCCGGGGGTTATTTGTTGTCTAGACCATTTCGAGGCCGCGCGCCATTCGCGTGCCATAGACTCGATCCACCCGCGTTCCGTAAAAGAACAGTGCGGCGGGCCCACTTGCGTGCCGACTGCGCGGCACTGGGCCGGTCGAGTGCTTGACGGGCATGGCGTCTTGCACGTAGGTCTCCGTTTCCTCGGCGGCGCCGGTCAGGCGGGGGTGCGATCCAGGAGCAGGGAATCCAGGAGCGCCGCGGTAGCCGCAGGGTCGGTGGTGTGGTGAATGGTATGGATACCCAGGGCCTCGGCCGGAGGCAGGTTCTCGGCGTGATCGTCGACGAACACGCACTCCGGACCCTCAAGCTCCAGTGCCTCCAGCGCACGCTGGTAGATGGTCGGCGACGGCTTCCGTACACCCTCCGGCTCCGACAAGATCACTGTCGAAGAAGTCGCGCCACATCCCCTTGTCCTCGTACGGGTTGTACGGCTCGATGCCGAACGAGTTGCTGAGCATGGCGACCTTGATGCCCGCCGCGCGGGCGCGCTGGGCTGACTCGACGATCTGAGGTTCCGGGTCGAGGTTGGCGAGTGCGCGCCGCATCAGGTCCGTCGGGTCAATGCCGAGGATGCCTCCGATAACACGGTTCCAGTCTTCCTGCGTGGCCTCCCCGACTTCCAGCGCCGAGTAGATCGCGACGCCCTCCGGGTGCTGCCCGAGCGCGTGGAAGTAGGCACCCGGGCTCAGTCCTTCGGACCTCTCGAACGCCTCGCCGTTCAGCCTCATGCGAGTGGTCAAAACGCCACCGAAGTCGAGAATCAGGCCACGGTATGGGGCAGGCAATTCATCCTCCATGTGGACTTGTTGATGCTGAAGCGGCCCAGCCACCGCAACGGCAGACGGACCGTTGGGGGCCCTCCCGGCGAGAGAACACCGCATCTTCGGTACCGCTCTGCTCCGGGCCTCTCTCACAGAAAGCAGACCTTGCTTCTCACGCCGTATGCCGACTGGTCAGGTGCTTTCCAGGAAGTCCCTCACGAGGGGGGTCGTATGTGCGGCGAGCTTGCTTTTGAGTCCCGTGAGGAGGCTGGTTCCGCGGGAGGAGGTGACGCCGCCGAGGGTTTTTATTGCCTGGTTGGCGGTGTGTACGGCGGCGTCGATGTCGCCGAGCGCGAGATGCGCGTCGGCTTCGCGGGTGAGGCGTAGAGCGGCTGTGCGCGGCGGGGGCTGGTCGTGTGTGCCGGTCTGGTGGGCGGTGGTGATGGCGGCGTGGTGGGTGAGGGCGCGGCGGGGGTCGCGGAGGTCGAGGGCGTTGGTGGCGGCCCAGCCGTGGAGTTCGTCGCGGTTGATCCAGTACACGGATGCGGGTTCGTCGTCCGGTGGGCCGGCGCGTTCGTAGGTGTCGAACATGGCGTGTTCGGCGCGCTGGCTGGCCAGGGTGTTTCCGGCGCGTGCGTGGGCGCGGGAGGCGCGTGCGTGGAGCACGGCGGTCATCCTGGGTGAGTCCGTTCGGGCAGCGTGACGGTGGGCGGCGTCCACGAGTTGGAGCGCGCCTTCGGGGTCGCCTGTGCTGTAGCGGAGCATGGCCCAGAAGCCGAGGGTGTTGGCGGTGATGACGGGGTCGGCCGCGCTCCCGGCGGAGCGCAGAGCGGCCAGGTAGTGGCGTTGGGCCTGTGCGGGGTGGCCGCAGTCGACGGCGCACCAGCCTGAGATACGTGATGCTACGGCGGCCGCGGCGAACAGGCGGCGGCCGGTGGTGGCGCTGTAGGAGGTGTTCTGGAGGGTGTGGGTGATCATCCGGCGTTCGGCGCAGGCGAGCGCGTATGTCTGGCCGGAGCCAATCTGATCGTCCAGGTGTCTGAGGGGGGCGAGGCGGTCCTCGATGAGGCGGGGGTGTGGTCGTTGATCAGGGGGCGCCGGTTGGAGGAGAGGACGGCGGTCGCCGGTGAGGCGGCGGCCCAGCTCGCCAGAAGGGCGGCCAGCGTGCCGCCGGTGATCACGAATTCCCTGCGTTCCATGTCGGCGGACCCTCCTACGAGTTCCAGTGCCTGGACGGTTCCGGATGGTGTCCATGGGGAGGCGAGCAGCGCACGGTCGTCTCTGAGCGCGAGCCGTAACCAATGTGGCCAGCCCAGCGCGTGGGCCTGGTCGAGGGGGACGCCGAGCATGTCGGCCATGGCGATGGTGGCGCGGCGGTCCGGCCGGCTACGGCCCTTCTTCCACCGGGAGATTTTCTCCGGGCGGCAGGCCATGGTTCCGAGGCCGAGGCGCTGGTGGTGGGCGGCCAGGCGGCGGACGAACGTGTTGCCGTCGCAGCGTTCCTGGTCGAGCACCAATTGCAGGAGGCCCCCGGCCCCGTCGTCCACGGCTGCGGCCACGCGCTCCTCCCCTTTTTATTGCGGGCGGGCTACGTGATGTGCACCCGCCGTTCCCAGTGTCCTGCCCCTCCTGCGGAACCGGTCAAGGTGCTTGCGCGAGAAGGCAATCGGAGGCAGACGGGCGCAACCGGAGGCAGGCGGGAGGTCGTTCCCTCGGCCCGTGTCCCAGGCTGACGATGTGTGACGCACGGCAAGCCGTGCCGTTCGCGGAGCCGAGTGCCGTGCGCCCCGCCGGGCGTTTTCCGCGCCCGCTACACCTCAGGAGGGATGAGAGATGGAGATCTCGAAGTCGCAGGCGGCTGCCCAGAGCAGCGCCCAGGAGGGCGAGACGGATGTCATGGAGGTGATCGAGCCATCCGCGGTCGTTCGAGATCTACGACGCCTACGCCGCCGGGAGGATCCAGGGGGACGATGAAGTCGCCGTCGGGCAGTCGACCGATGCCGACATGCACTCGGTGACCTGGCCCCTGGTCAATCTCCGCTATGTACTGAAGCTCGCCACTGCGGCCGGAGTCATCACACCGGACGCGTCCGCGGAGGTGCTCGGGGAACTGCGTGGCGTCTACTACCCGCACCGGTCACTGACGGCCGTCCTGGTCATCAGCCGCCGACGCGGAGCCGAGGAGTTCGCCCGGTGGCTCACCGCGCGCCTGGCTGAGGACCGGCACCTCGGCGATCTCAAACGGGCCGATGCCCTGCGGGCGCTGAAGACCGCACTGTCCCTCGCCGGCACGCCCGCGTCGCCGCCGTCCGCGCCGGTTTGGCGGACCCGCCATTTCCGCGCGTGGGCCAACATGTTCGCCGTGCAGACGGTCGAGGGCGTCCATCTGGCGACACGTCATCGGATCACCTATCAGCAGCTGTTCGATCCGCAGTTCAAAGGGCTGTGGTGGGACTACCTCAGCACGGCCGCGTCCAGGGCGGCGGGTCTGCCCCGCTCGCTGGCCTGCGCGGTGATCCGTCCGGAGACAGACCTGACGGACCAGGACACGGTGGCCCGGCTGCTGGCGCGCGAAACATCCGCCGACCGTGCCGCCGTCGCCCGGTACATCGCGCTCAACGAGGAGACGGCCCGATCACACCAGGGCTTCTTCCCGGACGCCATCAAGAACAGCGTGGCCCGCCGGATCCTCACCTCAGTCTGGTCCACGGAGGCGGATGACGCACTGGAGGACGAGTCCTGGGCCCGCGGATTCCAGGGTGCCCGTGATGCGGTGGACGCGGTCAAGGTGTTCGTGCTGGGGTTCTTACGCGATCAGGGGCTGGGGCGGTGAGCCGGATTGTCCTCGACGGCACGGTGCGCACCAGGACGCCGAGGGAAACGTGGCGGGCTCTGGAACCGGAGCTGGAGCGCCTCGGTATCTCCCGCGTAGCGTGCCTCACGGGTCTCGATCACCTCGGTATCCCGGTATGGACGGCGATCCGCCCGCACGCGCATACTCTCGTCACCTCCCAGGGCAAAGGCGCGAGCGACGAGCTGGCCAAGATCTCGGCCGTGCTGGAGAGCGCGGAACTGTGGCACGCCGAGCAGCTCCCGGCGACAGCACCCGCACGCGGCTCCTACCGCGACCTCGATCCGCCCTACCCGATGGCTCTCCTCCCGGTGAAGCTCGATCACGAAGGCCTCAAGGACATCGAGCTGGACTGGGTACCGGGGACGGGCTTGATCAGCGGTCAGGACGCCCTGGTCCCCGCTGGCCTGGCCCGGCGCCGCACACGGCGCGATGTCTCGCAGCCGGACCCTTTCCATGTCACGAGCAACGGCCTGGCCTGTGGGAACACGCTGAACGAAGCGATCCTGCACGGGCTGTTCGAGGTCGTCGAGCGGGACGTCCTGCACCGCGACCACGCGAGCGGAGGACGCCGCCGCACTCTGGTGGACCCGGTGAGCGTGGACGACCCGTACTGCCGGGAGCTGATCGGCCGGTTCCAGGCCGCCGGCATGTTCCTGGAGATCGCGCTCGTGGACAGCGACCATCAGATCCCCGTGTGCGCGGCCTACATCTGGTCGGAGGACTATCCGGTCCTTTTCGCCGGGTCCGGATGCCATCGCGATCCGCACATCGCGCTCTCCCGAGCGCTCACCGAAGCCGCCCAGTCCCGGCTGACCTGCATCGCCGGCACCCGCGACGACCTGGACTCCCACGAGAACGCCTTCGCCGCCCGCCCTCCGTCCCCCGAACCGGCCTGGCCGGGCACCGCCGACTGGAACACCCTCATCAGCCACTACGCCGCCGCCGAGCCGGACTTCACCCAGGAAACGGCGTCGGTGGCCCGCCCGGATCGCCTCCGTCACAGGCCACGAGCCCATCGCCGTCCCCCTGCACCAGTCCGACGCCTACGCCGGAGCGAAGGTCATCACCCCCGGGCTGGAGATGCGCATCATCCGCTCCATCCCCCGGCTAGGCAACCACCATGGGTGAGAGCCACCAGAGCCACCGGACCCCGACCGAGCAGCAGCTCGCAGCCGTATACGACGCCTTCCACGCGGCCAGAGCATCGACCACCCTGGTCGCACAGCTCTACGCCGAAGCCATGGGCGACGCCTACCCACATGAGCTGGAAGCCTCCAGCTCATGCGACTGGCCTCTGCTCGGGACCATGATCAGCCGACTGCGGCTGCGCCCCGGCCAGCGGCTCATCGACCTGGGATGCGGCACCGGGGGCGCAGGGCTGTGGCTGTCCCGCGCGCTGTCCGTGCACCTGGTCGGGGTCGACATCTCACCGACGGCGATCGCCCTGGCCACCCGACGAACTCCCGCATTCGTACCGCCCGGACAGGCCACCTTCCGCGTAGCGACCATAGAGGCCACCAGCCTCCCCGACGCGCGGGCCGACGGCATCGTCTGCATCGACGCCCTGGGATTCGCCCCCGACCGGATGGGCGCCCTCAGGGAGATGCGCCGGGTGCTGCGCCCCGGCGGCCGGGCTGTCCTCACCTCCGGTGGCCGCCGTACTGCCCCCGCGGCACCGGCCTGGTCGGACCGGGCCGCAGCAGCGGGCCTGGAGCTGGAGTCGGAGGAGGAGCGACCGGACGAACCGGCGATGTGGCACCGCCTCTACCAGCTGTGGACCGGACACGAAGCGGACCTGCGCCGCCACCTCGGCGACCAGCAGGCCGAAAGCATGCTCACCGAGGCCCGCACACATGCGCCGGCACTCGGAAACCGACGCTCCGTCACCGTTACGCTGAGGCGGCCCAGTATTGAGGACGCACCCTCAAGCGCCACGGCACGACAGAGCCGTTCCGGGGCATGAAACGAAAGGGAGGTACACCGGCCGATGCCGACTCGTGTGGCCGTCTACGGGGCCGGATCCTGGGGCACCGCTTTCTCCATGATCCTCGCCGACGCCGGGTGTGAAGTGTCGCTGTGGGGGCGGCGTGCCGAACTTGTCGACGCCATCAACAGCACCCGCAGCAATCCCGACTATCTTCCCGGCGTGACCCTCCCGAGCGGGATCACGGCGACGGCCGACGCGGCACAGGCCGCCGAGAACGCTGACTTCGCTGTCCTCAGCGTCACCGCGCAGACCCTGCGGGCCAACCTGACGAACTGGGCCCCCCTCCTCGCGCACGACACTGTCCTCGTCTCCCTGATGAAAGGCGTCGAGCTCAGCACGGCCTCGCTGATGAGTGAAGTCATCGCCGACGTCACAGGTGCCGGGCCAGAGCGGATCGCGGTCGTCACCGGCCCCAACCTCGCAGGCGAGATCATCCGCCGACAGCCCGCCGCCAGCGTCGTGGCATGCGCGGACATGAACGTCGCCGAACGACTCCAAGCCACCTGCCACACCCCGTACTTCCGCCCGTACACCACCACCGACGTCATCGGCTGCGAACTCGGCGGCGCGGTCAAGAACGTCATCGCCCTGGCCGTAGGCATCGCCGACGGCCACGGCCTCGGCAAGAACACTCAGGCCGCACTCATCACCCGGGGCCTGGCCGAAACCACCCGCCTCGCCCAGGCAATGGGCGCCGGCCCCCAGACCCTCGCCGGACTCGCCGGCATGGGCGACCTCGTCGCCACCTGCTCCTCACCCCTGTCCCGCAACCACACCTTCGGCGCCAACCTCGGCCGCGGCCTCACCCTCGCCGAAACCGTCGCGGTCACCAAGCAGACGGCCGAAGGCGTCACCTCCTGCCGGTCCGTCCTCGACCTCGCACGACGCCACGGCGTCGACATGCCACTGACCGAGACCGTCGTCGGCATCGTCCACGGCGGCACGCCACTACAGCAGGCCATCAAGGAACTCATGTCACGCTCAGCGAAACCTGAGCTTCACTGAGCCCCACGCACGGCCTGCCGGGACAGCGGTACGAGCACAGGGCCGACCACCGGCTTCCCGCGTTCGCCGGGAAGCCCTTCCCCACGATCAAGCCCGGCGCCGAGGCAGGTCGCCCAGCTCGCGCCCTCGAAGGGAAGATGCGCGGCGGACAGGCGCGCGATCTCGGCCGTATCGGGCACGGTGGGGGTCAGCGGAGCCATGTCGCCACCTGGTCCGTGGTGAGGATCTCGACCTGCCACGCGCGGGTGATCAGGTGGTTCCGGTTGCGGGCACCGAGGTTCGTGAGGAGTTCGCGGCCGTCCGCGCGTACGTCGTTGACCGGTCGGTTCAGCTCCGTTGCCATCTGCGCGAGCCCCATGCCCCGCGCGATCAGCGGGACAAGGGCGCGCTGTTCGCGCGGCAGGTACAGCGTCCCGGGGTCGAGCAGCGGCGGGTGCGGGATGGCCCTCGTGGCGTAGCCGACGGCGATGGCAGCGGGGGTTTCACTCACGCGATGCAGCTTGATCTTTGCCTGCCTCAGGTAGCTGGCAGCGGTCCCTTCGCGGATCTTGAGGTCCTGCGCGACCACGGCAAGCGTGTTGCCGGCGGCCAGGCCCTCAAGCACCTGCCGCTCTCGGGGCGCGAGGAAGGGGCGGCACACCGGCAGCCAGCTCCGTATCGAGGTCACCGACGACAACCCGGCTCCCGCCCAGACGGCATTGGTGACCAGTTCGGAGACGACAAGCCGCACGTCCTCCGCCAACTCGGCGGGTACGTGGCGGAGATGCCGGCCGTGGCTTTCGTTGGGTTCTTCGATGACCTTGCAGCCGTCCTCGACGGCGATCGGAACCAGGGCCGCCCATGACCAGCCAACAGAGCCGTAGAGGCCTTGATCCTCAACGCGCAGCGGCTCGGACGTCTGAAATCGCCGTTCTCCTGCGGGTACAGCTACGGATGCTCCCCCGCACCAAGTTGCGGTCGCTCAGGCCCGTCCGCTACTGAACTTGAACTCGTGATGTCGGTTGAATCGTGGTGAGGTCCTGATTCGAGAGAGCTGGACGCCGGCGTTCCGTGATCACGGGGGTGGCTCAGCCACCGACGCGCGGCGCCCAGGTTCACTTCGATCTCGTCGTTCGATGAGCAGACTTCCAGCCACGACGGGTAGCCGCCTCGGACGAGCACCAGGACCTCACCAGGGCACTCGTCGGTTCCGGTGAAGAGTCGTACATCTGCGGCCACGATGGTGCCCGGGCCGGTCGCTGCGGGCGCAGCCTCGCCGGCCGGTATGCGGCCTGCTCACAGGTGGGCGTCCAGGAAATCCCCGAGCGCTGTCCTGGACATCGGACCGCTCCCGGCCCCGATCGCCTCGCCCCGATCGATCAGCACGAAAGAGGGCGCGCCGGTGACACCGTACCGCCGTACGGGGCCGGGGCACCTTGCGATGTCGGCCCGCATGACGATCAGCCGGCCCTGGTAGACGTCGGCCACCTCCCGCACCAGGGGATCCATTTCCTTGCATGCTGCCGCGGCCTTGGGCCACACCCCGTGGAAGTACGCGAGCACCGGCACGTCCGCCCTCGCCAGGATGAACTCGAACTCGGCTTCCTCATGGGGTCGTTGGACCCTGTTCGCCATCGGCACTCCTTGACGCTCCACTCGATGCGAGGCAGTGGGTGCCTCCTTGTGTCTCCCGGCCGCGACGGCCGTACCGCCCGTCAGTGGGCCCTGCGCGCTCGGGCGGCCTTGCGGGCCTCCGCCATCGTGCGCGCCTCCGCGGCCTTGCGGGATTCCTTCGGCGGGCGGCCCGCGCGGGTACCCAGACCCCGGAACGCCGCGTTGCCGGTCTTCGCCCCGTCCTGCACCGGCGGGCGCTTCGCGCCTGTGATGCTGGTCAGCCTCTCCTCGCCGGAGCGAACCTGAGCGACCGTGGGCCGGATCCCGGCATCCGACATCATCCGGTTCACGTCCCGGCGCTGGCCGGGCGTGACCAGCGTGACCACGCTGCCGGACGCCCCGGCACGCGCGGTGCGCCCGCCGCGGTGGAGATAGTCCTTGGCGTCGGAGGGCGGATCCACGTTGACGACAAGGTCCAGGTGCTCGACGTCGATGCCACGGGCAGCGACGTTGGTGGCCACCAGCACCGTGATCTCCCCGTCCTTGAACTGGGCCAGCGTGTGCGTGCGCTGCGGCTGCGACTTCCCGCTGTGCAGAGCACCCGCCTGTATACCGCTGCTCCGCAAGTGGCGGGTGAACTGGTCCACACCGTGCTTGGTGTCCAGGAACATCAGCACCCGCCCGTCCCGAGCCGCGATCTCGGTGGCTGTCACGTACTTGTCGGCGGGATGGACGTTCAGTACGTGGTGCTCCATCGTCGCGACCGAGCCCTCCGCCCGGTCGACCGCGGCGAACACCGGCTCACTCAGATATTGCCTGACCAGTTGATCGACGTTGCGGTCGAGCGTCGCGGAGAACAGCATCCGCTGCCCGCCGGGGGGCGTCCGGTCCAGGGTCTCCGATACCTGCGGCAGGAAACCCATGTCGCACATCTGGTCCGCCTCGTCCAGCACCGCGATCCGCACCCGGTCCAGGTGGCAGTCCCGCCGGGCGACGAGATCGGCCAGCCGTCCCGGCGTCGCCACCACGACCTCGGCACCCGCCCGGAGCGCCGCCACCTGCCGGCCGATCGCCAGCCCGCCGACCACAGTCACCGAGCGTAGGCCGAGCGCTTCCGCGTAGGGAGCCAGCGCCTCGCTCACCTGCTGAGCGAGTTCCCTTGTCGGCACCAGGACCAGCGCGAGAGGGCGCTTGGGTTCGGCGCGGCGGCCCGCCGTACGTGCGAGGAGCGCAAGCCCGAAGGCGAGGGTCTTCCCCGAGCCGGTCCGCGCGCGGCCGAGGACATCCCGGCCGGCCAGCGCGCTCGGCAGGGTGGCCGCCTGGATCGGGAATGGCTCCCGTATCCCGAGCCCCGCCAGCACCCCCATCAGCTCGACCGGCAGTTCCAGCTCCGCGAAGGACCCGGCCGGCGGGAGGCCAGGCGCCGGTGCCCCCGGCACCGAGAGCTCGCCCCGCGGGGCCCTCCCCTGGTCGGACCTGCCGGGTCCGGAGCGACCGGAGTCCGACTGCTTCGCCTTCATTGGAGGTTCCTCGTTTCGGCGCCCTGAACGGACCTGGGCCCGTACCTTGTCCGGCACGGGCCCAGGCTCTCTGCAAGCGTGACCCAACCTTACCAGCGCGGGCCTCGCGCCGGCCGTCCCGCGGCCCGGCCCGGCACCCGCCCCAGGAATCGGCACGCGCTGAAGGCCGGTAAGCCGCTCGACATCCGGGATGCTCCTGCCGAGCGGTACAGGGGTTCCTGCCGTAGGTGGGCGGGCGCTGGGCGCGATTGCCCCGCGGCTGGAGACCATGGCGGGCACGGTCGGGACGCGGGCGATCGGGGAATTCGGGATCGATGTCTCGCCCTTGCACTGACACATGACCAGCATGTCCGTGCACGGCGCATACTCGACCGAAGGCCAGGACGCCGATTTACCGGTGAGAGCGTGATGCGCCCCCGCTGACGTCCCTCGACGCCGCCGCGCCCGTCCCCCACCGATGAATCCGTAGATCACTTCACATCATTCCGGGAGAACCCTATGACCGTGAGCAAGAACATCAACAACCCTGTGGGCATGGGCGGCGGCCAGCGCAAGAGGCTGTCCCGCGCCGAACGGCAGAACAACGGTCCGCACCGCAACCTCGACCGCCAGAGTGCGGCCGACCGGAAGATGGAGCTGGTACGCAAGATGCGCGAGAAGGCAGCCGCGTCCGAGGGCGCCGGGCAGACGGACAACGACACCGCACAGAGCTGACGCACCGCCGCCGCAGGGCGGCACCGCACGGGGCAGGGCCAGGACCTCGACGCACGGTCCGGGCCCCGCTGCCGTACCGGGATCTGCGGCCGTACCGAACGCGGCCACTCCCGCTCAGCTCTCGGCCGACCACCAGCGTCTCAGCCGACCACCCGGGGATGGGCGTGCCACTACGTGCCATTCAGGACGGTGAACAGCGATCAGCTGGGGCCCGAACGAGGCCACTGCGGCACGCTCCCCAGGGACGCGTTTCCCAGGTCAGAGGCGGGCAAGCCTACGCAGTACCGGGTGATTCCCAAGCTCAGAGCGCGAGTTCGGCTCTCGTTACTAGTGGACCTCAATCGGGTAACTCATCCGCAAACGAAGGGAATAATTCATGGCCTGGAACAAGATACCCGCCAAAGACGATATGGATCTACTGTTCCAGCCGTATTACGCACGCACAAATACACTGTATCCGCTCCTCAAGCCGACAGGGGGGATGATATTTAGTGCGATAGCGTCCGAGCTCGACCGCGCCGGAACAGAATTATCTATACTCAGAAAGACCGCGCTGTTCAGTGTGGCCATGTCAGAAATCATTCACGCTCTCGCACTGCGCGAAATAACAGAACACGAACCTGAGATCGGAGATTGGTTCGTCCATTCAGGCACCACAATCTATCGCCCGCTTGAATCCGGAAACAAGGAAGCCTCAATACCTCTGACCACTCGCACAATCAGAGGAACCGTGCGAGACGAGTGCAACATTATAGCCAGCGCTTCTATCAATATGACCGGCCGCGACGACGTTTCCCTCGTGATTGGAAGATTGCTCTCACACTCCAAATTTGACCTTGTGGCGGCTGGCTACCGCGAGCCATCAACCAACGTGGCTATGATTCGCCAGCCAAGAACCACTCGCAATGGGCTCGGCATTTCCGATCTTAAAGCGCTTGCAGCGGGAAGACACTGGGGCGACATGCTGCCAGAATTCCTCGCTCCTGGAATTGCAGACGGTGAACTACTTTCTATGGCCATACTGGACACCATCTCCCGCTTTCAGACAGCAATTGAGGAACAAGGAGGATGGAAGCTCCTTTACGACGATAACCAAAAGGTGTTGCACGAGCGCCAACATCAAGGAATGTTCCAAATCTTCTCACGCCTAACTTTCGGCGCCTTGAAGATTCACATTGACGCAAACCCCGACCACGGAAGCGGCCCCACAGATTTCACAGCTAGACTGAATAAAGCAACAGCAATCATCGAGTTCAAGAAGGACGATAAACTTCAAGAAGTACGCCACGGAATATCGACACAGCTTCCCATATACATGAAATCGGCAGAGGCCACCCAGGGGTATTATGTCGTAATGTGCCACCGGAGAGACCCAGAAGAAGTCACCGCCGCCCTAAGAGTCGAATCGGAACGGAATTTCGATCCCGACTTTCCTGAAATAAATGCAATCATAGTGGACTGCCGACGCCGAATTTCTGCTTCCAAGGCCCCGACACGATCTGGCATTGCCGATTGAGGTTTCTCCCGCACCTGCTGGTCGCAGATCCGAAACGGATTTCAGCTCACAACAGCTGGTCTTCGTCGCGGGGACAGCTCTCTGAACCGCAGAGGGCTCGGCCCGCCCAGTCAGACCACGTCACATTTGGGCCAACTCCGCGCAGGCTCTGCCTTGTGGTGCGACTGTCTGGATACAAGGATGCGAACCTTAGCGGGAGCACACCGCTCCGTGGCCCTGAACGCGACGTCCCTCGTCGTGCCGGCCCAGGCAGCCCGAGCCGTCTTCGTATCCGTCCATTCACAGGCCAGCCCCATCCCAGCCCTTCAGTGCGGTGCACCAAGGTCAGAAGCGGTCAATCCAAGCGACTCCAGCACAGCTCATCGCTCAAATAACCCCTGGTCAGGTACGTGTGGAGTTCTTAGGCACCGTGGATTCCCAAGCTCAGAGCGCGAGTTCGATTCTCGTCACCCGCTCTTCCACTGGGCCCCAGGTCAGCGACCTGGGGCCCAGTTGTTATCTAGACCTCTCTTGGTGTCGCGTGCCAGACGTACACCAGAGGGTGTCGTCGCGGCCGCTATCGGGCTGACACACGCCCGGGTCTCGGAAGCGAGATCCATGGCATTAAGACGCCGGCTCCGTCGTGTGCGGGCTGCTGCCCTGTAAGTGCGCGCCAGCCTTGAACGATCTTGGTGACGCGGCCCAAGAATGAGATCCTGTTCGCATCTGCGTTCTGCGAACGCGGCGTCTCACGGGGGGACTTCGCACTGTGGCTGTAACTGTGCCCGATTGGGCCGACACCCTGCTTGACGTCATCGGCGTCAACTGGCCGAACGTCGACGAGGACGCTTACCGGGACATGGCCGACTCCCTCCGGGAGTTCGCCGGGGACATCGAGGACGACGGTCACCTCGCCAACCAACATGTGCAACGTTTGCTGTCGTCCGGCCACGGTGAGGCCATGGACGCGCTGAACGGTCACTGGGGCAAGGTCAAGAACAAGCACGTCAAGGACATCGCCGGTGCCGCCCGCACGATCGCGGGTGCTCTTGACAACGCCGCCGCAGCGATCGAGGCCATGAAGTACGCGGCCCTCGTCCACCTGGGTGTCCTGGCCGGCAAGGCGGGAATCTCCATGGCCCTGATCCCGGTCACCGGCGGGCTGTCCATGCTCATCGGCGCGGGGGCGATCGCCGTCGCCCAGCAGGCGATCCGCCGCATCATCAAGGAGTGCATGGAGGAGGTCGTCGGCTACATCGTCTCCGCGATGACCGAACCGGCCGTCGCCGCACTGGAGAACATGGCCGCAGATCTGGCGGTGCAGATCGGCGCCAACGCGCTGGGTATCCAGGACGGCGTCGACATGAACCAGGTCGGCCAGTCGGGCAAGGAAGGCTTCCAGGAGGGTGTGGGGGGCGCCAAGGACTCCCTGCAACTCGCTTCCGCCGGCGCCGGACCCGCGTCCGGCAAGGGCGTGCACATCGAGCACCCGGAGCACGACCGCGCCGGCACCAAGCTGAACCTGGTCAGCATCGACATCCACGGCAAGACCGCGGGCAAGCTGGCCAAGGCACGGACACACCACGGCCGCACGCGGGGCAAGGACGACATCGCCGGGGCCCTGGACCCCGTGGTCGACAAGGCGATGGGAGCCCTCGGCAAAGCCAACAAGGCGATGGGCGATCACCTCGGCAAGGATCTACCGAAGGCGGTCAAGGAGATATCCGAGAACCAGAAGAAGATCGACCTCGACATCAAGGACAGCTTCGCCCGGCAGCCCAAGGTCCATCAGGACGACGGCGACGGCGACCCCCGCCCAGGAAAACGCCCGGACTCCGCCCGCACCACACCGGACTCCCTGAAGAACGCCAAGGACGAGCCACGCCGTAACGGGATCTCACTGGACAAGACAACCTGTGAGGGCGACCCGGTGGACGTCGCCACCGGCGAGATGGTGCTGCCTCAGACCGATCTGTCCCTGCCCGGTGTCCTACCTCTCGTCCTGCGCCGTACGCATCTCTCCGAATACCGCTACGGCCAGTGGTTCGGGCGCAGTTGGGCATCCACGCTGGACGAGCGGATCGAACTCGACCCGGTCGGCGGAGCGGTCTGGTCACGCGAGGACGGCTCCCTCCTCATCTACCCGCGGCTACCACTGCCCGACGACACCGAAGGCGTTCTGCCCCTGGAGGGCGCCCGTCTGCCCCTGGTGTACGAGGGACAGGACAACGGAGAGACCACCTACCGAGTCACCGACCCGCACTCGGGCCTCACCCGTTCCTTCCGGGGCGGCCCGTACCGCACGTCACCGGCGTACTGGCTCAGAGAGATCGAGGACCGCAACCTCAACCGAATAAGCTTCGCGCGCCTCGGAGACGGCACTCCCACGGTCGTCGCCCACTCCGGGGGCTACCGGATCACCGTGGCCGTCGAGAACGCCCGGGTTCGTGAGATCGCCCTGCGCACCCCAGACGGTCCGGTCACCGTCATGCGCTACGACTACGACCCCCGAGGCAACCTCGACGCCGTCATCAACTCCTCGGGCCTGCCGCTGCGATTCACGTACGACCCGGACGCCCGCATCACCTCCTGGACCGACCGCAACGACTCCACGTTCCGCTACGAGTACGACGACGCCGGCCGTGTCGTCCGCACGATCGGCCCGGACGGCTACCTCTCGTCCACGTTCGCGTACGACACCCACCCGGAGACGGGCGACCGCGTCACCCGGTACACCAACTCCCTGGGCGCGACCAAGGTCCATCACTTCAACGACCTGCTGCAGGCCATCGCGGAGACGGATCCGCAGGGCGGTGTCACTCGCCGCGTCTTCGACCGCTACGACCGGCTCCTCTCCCGAACGGATCCGCTCGGCCGGACCACCACGTACACCTACGACGATCACGGAAACGTCACCCGGATCGAGCACCCTGACGGCAGCTCCGCCTCGGTCGAGTACAACGACCTGAACCAGCTCGCCGCCGTCACAGGCCCGGACGGCACCACGTCGCGGCAGGAGTACGACGACCGAGGCAATCCGACACTCTTCACCCGTCCGGACGGGTCCACAACCCGACTCACCCACGGCCCGAAGGGCCAGCTCACCGGTGTCGACGACTCCCTGGGCGCGCTGGACCGGGTGCACTGCGACGCAGCCGGCCTTCCCCTGGCCATCCGCGGCCCGCTCGGCACAGTCAGCCGGTACACCCGCGACGCCTTCGGGCGCGCGGTGAAGATCACCGGTCCGCAGGGCCATATCACCGAGATGGAATGGACCGTCGAGGGCAGGCTTGCCCGGCGTACGGGGCCGGACGGAGCGCAGCAGTCCTGGGCCTACGACGGCGAGGGCAACTGCCTCGTCCACACCGACGCGGCAGGCGGCGAGACCCGCTTCGAGTACACCCATTTCGATCTCGTCTCCGCCCGCACCACACCCGACGGCGCACGCCAGGAGTTCACGTACGACTCAGAGCTGCGCGTTTCCCGTGTCACCAATTCCCAGCGCCTGACCTGGGACTACACCTACGACTCGGCGGGACGCCTCAGCTCGGAGACTGACTTCGACGGCCGCTCTCTCAGTTATACGCACGACGCCTGCGGGCATCTCACCTCCCGCACGAACGCTCTGGGCCAGACGATCCGCTACACGCGCGACACGGCGGGCCGAGTCACCGCCAAGGACGCCGACGGCACGGTCACGCGCTTCACCTACGACGTCCACGGCCGTCTCGCCTCGGCGACGGGCCCGGGCACCGAACTGTCGTACGTACGCGACAGCTCGGGCAGGATCCTCCGCGAGATCTGCGACGGCCGCGAACTGAGCAACACCTATGACGAGGCCGGCCGCCGCACTCGCCGGGTCACCCCTTCCGGGGCTGTCAGCACGTGGTCCTTCCCCGTCGGACTGCTCGCGGAGCTGAACGCTTCGGGGCAGCAAGTGGTCTTCGCGTTCGACGAGACGGGTCGCGAGACGACCCGCCGGATCGGTGACGCGCTGACCGTGGAGCACGCCTACGACCCTGCGGGCCGCCTGACCGACCAGCGTGTCCGCGCGCCCGGCGACCAGATACTCCAGCACCGCTCGTACACGTACCGTGCCGACGGCCATCTCACCTCGGTCGATGAACTGACCGGCGGGCACAAGCGGCTGGAGCTGACCCGAGACGGCCGGGTCACGGGTGTCACCGCGGAGAACTGGTCCGAGCGGTACGCGTACGACGAGGCCGGGAACCAGACCACGGCAACCTGGCCGGGCGCGGACGACGCCACCGGCTCACGTGAATACGCCGGGACCCGCATCAGCCGGGCGGGCGGCATCCGTTACGAACACGACGCACAGGGCCGCGTGGTCCTACGTCAGAAGGCCCGCCTCTCCCGCAAGCCCGACACCTGGCGCTACGGCTGGGACGCCGAGGATCGTCTGGTGTCGGTCACCACACCTGACGGCACGCGCTGGCGTTACCTCTACGACGCCCTGGGGCGCCGCACCGCCAAACAGCGGCTGTCCGCGGACGGCACGACGGTCGCCGAGGAGGTGACCTTCACCTGGGACAACGACACCCTCTGCGAACAGACCACTTCCGTAGCGGGCTCCTCGGACTCCGTTGCCCTGACCTGGGACCACGACGGCGTGAAGCCGGTCACCCAGGTGGAACGACGGCTCGTGGACCAGTCGGAGGTCGACCGCCGCTTCTTCGCGATCATCACCGACCTCATCGGTACGCCCCGTGAACTCGTCGACGAGCAGGGCCAGGTGGCATGGCACACTCGCGCCACCTTGTGGGGCACCACCTCGTGGAACCGCGACGCCGACGCCTACACCCCACTGCGTTTCCCCGGCCAGTACTTCGACCCGGAATCGGGTCTCCACTACAACCGCCACCGCCACTACGACCCGGAATCAGGCCGCTACCTCTCAACGGACCCTCTCGGCCTGATCCCGGCCCCGAACGCGGTCACGTACGTCGACAACCCCACGCGGTGGATCGATCCGCTGGGGCTGGCCGGCTGTCCCCACCGGGCCGCGGAGCCCCGGCACAGTGTGGTGCTGGGGGTGGACGTACCACCGGACCGGGCTTCGGAATCGCTGGCACGGTACCTTCGCAACGACCCCTCGGACTCCGAATACGACCGAACCCGCGGCAGTGACCCGGGAGCACACACCTACAACGGTCCGGACTACGCCGGCCGGGAACCCGGTGGCCCGGTATGGATGACGAACGTGATGGATGCCGTCGGGGACCGCGGTACCACTCTGTCGATCACGCTCGACGGAATGCCCAACAGTGGCGGCAAGATAGGGAACTGGAGCTCGCCCGAGGACATTGTGGACGCGTTCCAGACAGCGGCGCTGCATGGAGCTCAATTCGACAGCAAGCATGAGGACAACTACCCGGGCCGAGGCGACGGCACCGCCTGGGAAATGAGCGAAGTAGCCTACGCAGTACGCAACTACGACGGAGCCGCCGCTTGGGGAGACCCTGATGACGAACGTCCTGGTCGACCGTGGGAGGAAATCCACTGGTACACCCGCGATGAAGAGGGAGGCTACACGGAAGTCAGCGTACCCAAGCCAGACATTCCAGAGATAAAGCCGGACCTGTCGCGTCTACCGGAACACTTGAGGTAAGGAAATATCATGGCGCTCAATGAAGAAGCCCGGAGCGCGGCTGAGATCGTGGCTGCGGAGTGGTCCGCTGTGCTGTCTTACGGACCCGATCAAATCGATCTGGCCGTGCCCCGAACTGCTTACGCCCACCTGTCCTTGCGACAGCTCTATCCCATGGTCAGCCACGGCGTTCTGTACCTGAGCCGGTGCACCCAGTGGCCGTGGACACGAGACGTCGGTACGGCCTATCCGCTGGTCCAGGGTGGTTACCGAGTGCGTCGCGAGTCCGACAAAACCCTCCTCGGCGAGGTCGACAGCGTTGAAGAGGCATACGAATTGATCGCCGCCAATCTTCCTGACGGCTGCGGGCCGGCAATCGACGGAACCCCGGACGATCTGTGACCGTGACCCACTTTCGCAAACCTCGAATCTGCGCGCATTCGCGACGTGACTCAACATCGTAAAGCCCTGGACCACCGGATGGCCAACATCGGTAAGGACGCGCGAGCACATCGATGTCTGAGGGCCGGATGATTACCAATCTCAGAGCACGAGTTCGATTCTCGTCACCCGCTCCACGACGAAGGGCCTTCTTTGTCGTCTAGACCTCTCACGCCCCCTCGCACCACTTGCACACCACTTGAGGGCGACCCGCGTCACGCACACCTCGGCCGGACTGCGTACCTGCCGTGGTAGCTACGATCGCGCCAACTCCCTTTCCAGCCCGCGAAGTTGCGTGGTGAAAGGTGGAATGTCATCTGCTCCACGGGGCCGTCTCCCCGGTTGAAGCAGCCGCGCTGGGGGCCGACATGGCACTGTGTCGGCCCCCTGATGCGGGTGTCGGAGAGCGCCACCGGCCTTTGGCGTGTTCGCAGAGGACGAGGAAGCGGTGCCGGGGGCCCTGCAAGGAGATGGACAGGGCCCCCGGTGCTTGTCGTAACGGCAATGGTTGACGGGAACCGCCCCTGACGGGAAACAGTTGGCCCGCTTACACCGTGGCCGTGCCAACCCTCACCCAGGGCTCGGAGGCCGGGTTGGATTTCGACACGTGCAGTTCAACGAGGATGCGCACAGCCGGTTACTGCGAGGGCCCAGTGAAGCTCAGGATGGACGCGGTCAGCGAGCGGGGCGGACGGCCAGGCACCCGGGACGGTCGGCAGTCAGCCTGTTCTCTGTACGACGGCGGGGCCGGGCTGCGCCGGGACGATCGCGGTGCCTTCACCTGATGAGCCCGGCTCGGGGCTCACTGCCAGACGCGCAGTACGCCGCCACAGCCGCCCCAGGGACTGGTAGAAGCGGTCCGGGAGGAACGCGGCATCCGCGATGATCATCGCGCCGGAGAAGAGCGGTAGTCCCATGAGTACCGCGATGCCGATGTGCATGCCCAGCAGCAGGGTCAGGACGGGGTACTTGAGCCGGCCGAACAGGACGAACGGGAAGGCGACCTGTAGCAGAACGGTCAGGTAGCCGACGACCGCGATCAGCATCACGTGGCCGTCCGCCATGAGGGACAGAGCGGGCCAGGGCCGGAACAGGTCGAGGTTCAGTACGTAGTGGAGAGCCGTGCCGTTGCCCCAGACGGCTCCCTGCACCTTGTACAGGCCCGCGGAGCCGTAGAGGATGCAGATCTGGGCGGCGATGACGAACATGCCGCAGTTGTGCAGGACCGTGACCAACGTCTTTCGCGCATCGCCGAGTTGACCCGAGAGTCCGGTTCCGCGTGAGTCGGCCGGCCGCTTCGGCGCACTGTCCCGGGAGGCTCGGAGCCGGGCCCTGCGGGCGTCGAGGGACCAGCGTCGGCCGCACGCGGTGAAGACGAGGTAGACGGTCATGAGGAGGATGAGGTTGTCTCCTCCGTCCGTCATGAAGATCGACCTGGCATGGAACGAGGAGACCACCACGGCGAACAGCACGGACACGGCTCTGGTCCGCCAGCCCAGCATGAAGAGCGCGGATGTCACCACGGCCAGCGCGTAACAGACCTCGAAGTACGCCCTGCTGTCGGACAGCGTCAGGATGCTCGCCCATTCCGTCTGGTCGAGCAACTGCTTCGCCAGTGCCGGCGTCCACGCCGCACCCGGCCCCCAGATCTCGTCGCGGTGGGGGAACTCGCGCAGCAGGAAGACGAGATAGAGCAGGCCGTACCCGATGCGCAGCACCGCCGCGGCGTACAGGGACACGGGCCGCTCGGTAAGTCTGGCCGAGACAGCACCGGCCCGGTGGAGAAGCCGCGAGCCGTCCGTGTGCCCTCGTGGGCGGGAGCGGGGACGGGGTACGGATGCCGTGACCGGCTCTTGTTCAGTTCCCATCGGAGGTCACCTTCCACCAGGGGAGGACACGGATGTCGCTCGGCGCCGGTGTGGTCCTGGCCGCCGGGCGGCCGCCATTCGCGGTGGCGGGCGGGGCGATGGGCAGACTGGTGACGCGAAGCTGAATGGACTCGAAGGCCCCACGGCGATGGGCGGCGACACGGTCCGCCGCGATATTGCGCAGATACTTCTGGATCATTACGGCGCGCTCCGAACGCGGCTCGTCATCGCTGCCGTGCAATTCGGTGTAAGAGGTCCAGGCCCGGCGCAGCATGTTCTGTGTCGTATGGCTCGGGAAAACGTTGTGCTCGACCGCTGAATCATCGACTCCGCTCAGATCGAACCATGTGCTCACCCGCACGGTGTTGTCCGCGGTGAGGTGCGCCGTTCTCGCCGAGATCTGCCGGTTGATCGACTCGGGTTCCGGTGCGAAGAGCCGCCAGTTCTGCTCGAACAACGGATAGACCCACGCGGTGACCTGCCGACTGAACTGCTGGGAAACCGGGTTGGGAGGGGCCACATGCAGAAACACCATCAGCACATGGATCAGAGAAACCGCCAGGCACAACACCACGGCCGCGCCGAGCCCCGCCTTCAGCGGACCAGCCGGCCTTGACGGACCACGGGCCGCAGGTGATTCTCCGGACGATCCTGGTGAGGCCGGCCCAGCACCTGTCTTCTCCCGGTCCTTCACATTCACTGATTCAAAGCCACCCGGCACAGCCCCACCCGGCCTTCCCAACTCGGCTGTTCACCTGCGTATTTCCTGGACCTTCACCGGTGGCGCGGGACGGAATCGAGGACGACGTTCCGTCGCGCGCCACCGGTCCTGCTCGCACTCTCAGCCGTTGAAGCCCTCGGGCTCGCCAGGCTGGTCGCCATGGCCCTGGTCACCGGACATGTCCGGCTGGTCGCCGTAGCCCTGGTGGCCTTCCCAGCCCTCCGGCTTGCCCTGGTCGCCGTGGTCGCCGTGCTCCGGCTTGCCGTGGTCGCCGTGGTCGGGCTTTCCGTGGTCGCCGTGGTCGCCGTGGTGAGGCGGCTTGCCGTGGTCACCGTGGTCACCGTGGTGAGGGGGCTTCCCGTGGTCACCGTGGTGGGGAGGCTTGCCGTGGTCGCCGTGATCACCGTGGTCGCCGTGGTGAGGCGGCTTCTCGTGCTCGCCGCCATTGCCGCCGGTGACGTTCCCGCCCGTGATGTCGCCGGTGACGTTCCCGCCGGTGATGTTGCCGGCCGTGTTGCCCGCGACGATGCCGCCCGTCAGGGCACCTCCCAGAAGGCCGCCGTTGGTGACGCCACCCGTCGTCAGGCCACCGAGAACCCCGCCGAGCAGGCCGCTCGTGGCGCTGCCTGATGTACCGGCGCTGGTGGTTCCGGTGGTGGTTCCGGTGGTAGTTCCGGTAGTGGTCCCGGTGGTGGTAGTGCCGGTCGTGGTGGTTCCGGTGGTCGTGGTCCCCCCGGTGGTGGTACCGCACTGCGGGCGGGTGATCCTGTTGGTGTCCAGCGTCACCGAACCATTACGGGCCAGCGCCCGGCCGTCGATGCTCGCGTTCGTGGTCACCGAGATGGAGGTCAGGGCCATGATGGTGCCCACGAAGGTGGTGCCGGTGCCCAGCGTGGCCGAGCTGCCGATCTGCCAGTACACATTGCACGGTGAAGCGCCGTTGATCAGGAGCACCCGGCTGGCGGACGCCGTGGTCAGACCCGAACCGACCTGGAACACCCAGACAGCGTTGGGGTCGCCCTGGGCGTCAAGGGTGAGGGTGCCGGTGAGCCCGAGCGTCGACGAGGCGGTGTAGACGCCCGGAACGAGGGTCAGACCACCGGCGTCCGGCGGCAGGGCGGCATCCGTGGCCTGTCCGGCGGCGTTGTTGTACGCCGCGACGAGGTCCGACTTGGCCTGAAGGGCAACCGCGTCCGCGGAATGCTGAACCCCGTTCACCAGACCCGGAGGGAACCCGCTGATCGCCGTTCCCGGACTCACGCCGAGGTCCCCGGTGATCACCGAGGGACCGGTGTTGGTGACAGACTGACCGGCCAGAACCGCGAAACTTGTCGCCGTACCCAGCGGCACGGGAGTGGCGAGGGCATTCGCCCGCGTCGACGTAGCGGCGATCACCGTGGCGGCGAGCACCACGGTAAGTACCGACCAGGCCCAGGCCGACATCGTGCGTCTTAGCGTCACGACAGGAAGATTCAACGTCATCGAGAGACCAACTCCTGAGTGGGACGGTGGCGTAGCGGGCACTTCCCGGGTTGCACAGCCCGTCTTTTTCTGTCGTTGGGATACAACACCGATAAGTGCGCGGCGATACGGCACATATGGGTGATCTATGCGAATTCGCTATTCAGCCTCTATCCGAGGAAATCACTCTCGGGCGTGGCGCGAGCCAAACGAGCCCATGGCTTGCGAGACTTGGGGGATCGGGACTTCCTCTCCGCGAGAATCCGGAAGAAACATTTCTTCTTCTGCGAACCGGGACCGGAATGATCATCACGCGATGAAAGCGAACTTGTCGCCACGGATTTATTCGCCAGGACGCGGAAAGGATAAGTGTTATTACATTTCCATCGTTCAGCAGGGTGCATTTCATCCGGAAACGCGACGGATGTGATTTCTCGTCATCCCCGCGGAGGGTCTTCCGTGCGCCGTACGGCGACTGAATACCGCAACGCCACGCGGCGAGCCCCAGTGGCGAACCCGGCTGGACGCTGCCCAGGTTTGCACGCCGGGTCGGCGCGGACATGGCAAGCACGCTGGGGTGCTGGGCTATCGGGGGTGAACGTGTTCCATTACCTGGGGCCGGAACAGTCGCGGTGGACGTGGGACCACGATGGTGGCGAGGAACTGTACGGCGCCACAGTGCGTGCGTAGGCGCCTGCTGCTGAGAAGACGATGGAGTACCCGTCTCCCGAGCCGGGGACCGCCCCGGCATCGGCGTCCGGTCCCCACCCGATCGCGTTCAGCAGCGGGGTCCAGGAGGAACGCTCTCCTCCAGCGTCGCGATTCGCGATGATCGAGTCGGTCGGCATCCGGCCGCAGGTACGGGCTGACATCGGGTTTCAGGTGCCGTGCTCCCCTTGCGCCCCGGGGTCACACGTGGGATGGCGAGCACTCGATGTCGGCGACCGCTGTGACCGCGGAAGGCGCCTGGCCCGGTGCGGAGCCCGCGGACTCGTCGAGCCCGCGGGCGGTGTGGATCCGCAGCAGTCCTTCGATGCCGCGCAGCAGGGTCTCGCCGGCCAGGACGGGGTCGCCGAGGCAGCCGGCGCTCATCGCGCCGTCGCGGAGCATGACAAAGTGTCGCCCGGCGTGCTCGGCCTGTTCGGCCGTGATCGTGGCGAACAGTGCGGTGACCGTCTGCAGGAACCATTCGCGGTGCTGCACGACGGCTCGGTGGACCGGGTTGCCGGGGTCGGGGAATTCCGCCGCCGCGTTGAGGAAGGCACATCCGCGGTAGCCGGGTGAGCGGATCTGCTCGACCAGCGACGTACCGATGCCTCGGAGGATGGCGTCGGTCGGCACGTCCGTGGACATCAGAGAGCCGATCTGACTGCGGATCGCCTGGTCGACGCTTCCGATGTAGGCGAGGGCGAGGTCGTCCTTGCTTCGGAAGTGGCGGTAGAAGGTGGCGTTGGTGACCTTCGCCTCGGCGACGAGGCGGTCGACGCCCACCGTGTGGATGCCCTCCGCGTAGAAGAGCTGCCCGGCGGTCCTCAGAAGCCGCTCCCGGGCCGCCGAGACCCGCCCGCCAGTGCCTGTGCCGGCTTCCGTCCGTGTCATGCCACCCATGGTAGCGGGTAGAACGCTCTCTCTTGTTTTCACCGAAGGGGTGTGCCAGGCTGCGCCCAAGGGAGAACGTTCTCTCTACCTGCCTGCACTCACTGGAGAATCCCATGGCATCCACCGCCTCCGCCGAGCACGTCGCCGCCACACCCGCCTTGCGCCGGCTGTACGTCATCCGCTTCGCCTTCGCCGCCGCGTGGGCCGTGCTTCTGATGGTGTCCGGCTCGGACCTCACCCTCGGAGCCCAGCTGTTGCTGGTTCTCTATCCGGCCTTCGAAGTGGCCGCGGCTGTCGTCGATGCCAGGTCCGCGCGCGCCGCCGCACCGGTCAGGGGCCTGTACGCCAACATCGCCGTCAGCTTGCTCGCCGCCGTCGGTATCGCGGTCGCCGGCACCTCGGGCGTCGCCGACGTGCTGCGCGTCTGGGGCGCGTGGGCGGTGCTCTCCGGGCTGGTCCAGCTCCTCGTGGGCGTCGCGCGCCGGCCGATGGGCGGACAGTGGGCCATGATCATCAGCGGCGGCATCTCGGTGCTGGCCGGCGCGGCCTTCTTCCGAAGCGCCTCCCAGGACGACCCTTCACTGACCGCCCTCGCCGGCTATGCCACGCTCGGAGGGATCTTCTTCCTCGTCTCGGCGTTCCGCCTGTCCCGCTCGACATCGATGCCGTCCCGGTGACCATCATCGGGAGCACCACAGCAGGCGGCCGACGCCGAACAACCCGTACCGGATGACCGAACTGCCGGCGAGGGACGGTCCTTGCCTCGTCGAGATGTCCGTACAGCGTGAACCGGGCCGGGACGTGATGACCTCGGCGGTCTGCCGCGCGGTCTACTCGCGCTCGCCGCAGAGCCGTTGGGCGAGGACCGCACGGTCACAGGTGGGCCCGGGGTGGCGTCCGGCCACTCGGCCGCCGGCCCCTGGTTACGACGAGCCCCATGGACGACGTCGTGCCCGGTGAGGACGAGATCGACCAGCCGCTTCGCGGACCCGGTCAGAGTGCGGGGGCGTCGGCTGCCGTGCGCACCAGTTCAAAGGACTGGTCGTAGAGGGCGACCACGTCGGCCTCGCCGCGTGCCTTGGCCCAACTGCCCATCGCGGCGGCGACGCAGGCGAACGCGACGATGATGACGGTGCGGGCCCCGTGGCCGGCGCGTCCTGATCGCCACGCTGACCACCCTGGCACGCCTCCGGCGCGCGGTCGTCCGATGGGCAGTCCTCGGCTGCTTCGCCGAGCAGCGTGTGTGCGACGGTGCCGTGAAGGAGGCCAGTGTCTGGCAAGGACATGGCCCAGCGCCGATACCCCCTGCCACCTCCTCGACGGCAACGGAGAGGTGGCACTGATCCAGATCGCACCACTGCCGCACCAGCAGAGGCGGTGAACCACGCCAATCGGAGCCCGTCACGGCCGCTCCACAGAAAAGCCCCAGGTCAGATGTCTGGGGTTTATTTGCTTGTCTAGACTTCTCAAGGCCCGCGCGCCATTTCGCGTGCCACCAGTGCCCGCATGGGGCGTCGTGGCGTCGGGGCGTCGGAGCCGACGTGGCGCTGAGGTGTGCAGGTCGCGCCTGTACCTCGTTGGCGTTGAAACGCCGACGTCCGGAGGGTCGAGCGGGCATGCCGGGAACAGTCGGTCCGGCCGGCACGGTTGCAACCGAGGGACCGGCGCCGTACGGGCGGGGAGCACGGAGACCATGAGGTCGTCCGCCCCACCGGGATCCTGGCCCAGGATCACGGTGCGCCCGCCGCGTACTCGGACCAGCCGCGTACTCGGACCAAGACGTACTTCTGCAGGAGGACTGTTTTTCATGACCGACCGGCCTTTGACGCTCATGGCAGTACACGCCCACCCCGACGACGAGGCCACCGGAACCGGAGGGGTCCTCGCGCGGTACGCGGCGGAAGGCATCCGCACGGTGCTCGTGACGTGTACCGACGGCGGTTGCGGTGACGGGCCGGGGGGTGTCAAACCGGGCGATCCCGGGCACGATCCGGCGGCCGTCGCCTCGATGCGCCGTCAAGAACTCAAGGCGAGCTGTGAGGTCCTGAAGATCAGCGAGCTGGAGATGCTGGACTATGCCGACTCCGGGATGGCGGGCTGGCCGAGCAACGACGCCCCCGGATCCTTCTGGCGGACCCCCGTGGAGGAAAGCGCCGCCCGGCTTGCGGAACTCATACAGCACTACCGACCCGATGTGGTCGTCACCTATGACGAGAACGGCTTTTACGGCCACCCCGACCACATCCAGGCCCACCGCATCACGATGGCGGCGCTGGAGATGACCGCGCTGACACCGAAGGTGTACTGGACGACGATGCCCCGCTCGATGATGCAGCGGTTCGGGGAGACCATGCGCGAGTTTCAGGAGGACATGCCGGAGCCGGATCCTGCCGAGGCCGCCGCGATGGCCGAGATCGGCCTCCCCGACGCTGAGATCACCACGTGGGTGGACACCACCGCGTTCAGCGGTCAGAAGTTCGACGCGCTGGCCGCGCACGCCAGTCAGGGCGAGAACATCTTCTTCCTCAAGATGGGCAGGGAGAGGTTCGGCGAGTTGATGGGCATGGAGACCTTCGTACGCGTCAAAGACGCCACCGGCGCGGCCGTGCCCGAGAACGATCTCTTCGCCGGACTGCGCTGATCCGCCCGTCCGACGGGGTCCGGGTCCGGGGTCCGGGTCCGGGGTCCGGGGTCCGGGAAAGCTCATCGGCCTCGACGGACCTGCCGTCCCCGTCTCACTCCGGCAAGCCGCCGCATCCAGGTGGACCATCACTCCAGGTCAGAGGCCATGGTCCGGCCGAGGTTCGGGGTGATTCCCAAGCTCGGAGGGCGAGTTCGATTCTCGTCACCCGCTCCACAAAGGAGGCCCAGGTCAGCGACTTGGGCCTCCTTTGTTGTCTCGACCTGTCGAGTGTTATCTCGACCTGTCGAGGATCACGTGCCGTTGGCCGCGTCGTGGCGCCTCTCCATATGCGTGGTGTCGTTTGGCGGACGCACCGCACTTACGTCCGGGAAATTGCCTGATCGTTCACACACGTGCGCACGCCGAGGGCAACGCCCGCTCCATCCCCTTCAGATGCAGGACGTCCAGCTCATGGCCGTACGCCGACCAGGCAGCCGCGCCGTACAACCGCAGCTCGCACGACGGCGAGGAGCGCACGTCCTCCGTCGCCACCAGCGTGTTGAGCAACTGCGTGGTGATGCGGTCGAGTGCCGGCCTGATCTCCTTGTCCAGGTCCGGCCGCTCGGTGGGCCGCTCTTCGGGATGCGCGTCCCAGCGCGTGTACAGCCCGCGCTGCACCACCTTGTTCGCCTCGATCTGGTCCCCGAAGACGGCGACCACCGCGTCAGGATCCAGCCCGAGCCCGACGGCCCGAGCGGCGACGTCGTCGAGGATCCTCTGCTCCCGGGCGGGGTCGTCGATCGGCCGGTCGGTGCCGTACTTGGCGGCGGCCACCTTGTCGGCGATCAGCAGTCGCTCGGCGAACAGGTTGGTCAGCGGGGTGAGTCCATGAGCGGCGGAAGGCGCGGGCGCCACGGGCCGCGACTGCGGCTGTGGCTGTGGCTGCGACTGCGGCTGTGGCTGCGACTGGGCGACGGCGGGCATGGCAGCGCCACCGGAGAGCAGCAGCGCGGCGGATGCGGCGACCAGCACGGATCGCGTACGTCGGGCTCGCACAGGGCGGGTCTCTTTCCATAAGGGGCGTAAGGGGATGGAGTCAACGTGTATGGGCATACATGCTCGGCATGGGCCACCCAGTGAACGTCCGTCAGGAATGGGTGAGTTGACTTTGCGGTAAGACGTCGTCCCAGTGGCGTGCGCGCCTCAGCGCAGGATGCGACGGGCCGCGTACACCGTCACGGCGGCGGTCAGCGCGAGCAGGACGCACAGTGCGCCGGTCGCGGCCCATTGCATGGCACCGATCTGCGAGTACGGCAGGTACTCCACCGACCAGCCGACAATTCCCTGCTCGCGTAGGCAGGCCACGTTGTCAGCCTCCTGTGCACACGTTCCCCAGCCGTGGAGCGAGCCGTCGGCGCCGAGGTAGGAGATGTCGACCTCCAGGGCACCTTCGGGAATCACCGGGGAGTCGTCCTGGGCGAACCGCCCTCCGCCGGTGGTCTTCGTCACCGTGCTCGCGAACGACATCCGCAGGAACGACCACGCCGTCTTCAGTACCAGCAGGACACCGAAGGTGGCCACCATCGCGGGCAGTGTGCGCCGCAGCAGCAGCCCGGCGGCGGCACCGACCAGCAGTCCGAGCAGAGCCAGCGCCACCGCCACCGGTCCCGTGGTGTCGAAGCCCGCGGCACTGGTGAAATCGGCGTCGATGGCGCGGTACTCCGCCAGCGGTGACCACAGGCTCCGCATGGCGAGTCCGGTGGCGAGCGCCGCCGCGACCGAGAACGCGGCGGCGAGGCCCAGTTTCGCCGCCACCCAGCTTCCCCTGCTCCGGGACTGCAGCCCGACGAACTTGGCGGTGCCGCTCTCCAGGTCTCCCGCGAACAGCGGAGCGCCCACGAACACCCCGATCAGCACCGGCAGACACGCCAGGGCCAGGCCGAGAAGCTCGAGACGCCTGTACGCGCTGTCGATCGTCGTGCTCTCCCCGCGTGAGGGATTGCCGGCTTTCACGGCCGCCATCGCGTCGTTGACGCTCCCGCTCAACCACATCAGGACCGCTGTCATGGCGGCCGCGACGGCAAGTATCGTCAGGAGCGTCACTCGGTGTTGGCGCCACACCAGCCACGGCATGCCGCTCAGCCCGAACCGACGGCCCGCGCCCCGCTGCTGTCCACTGCCGCCCCGGTCCCCGTCGGCCTGCGGGCGGGTCCGCGTCGTCGCACTCATGCCGCCACCTCCGAACCGGTGCCCGGGACATGGGAGTTCGGGCTGATCAGCGGCGTCGACTCGCCCTGCCGCAGATAGGCGAGCACCACCTCTTCCAGGGTCGGCGCGCAGGACTCCCATAGGTCGCTGACGGGGCCGCTGGGCCGGATCAGTGCTTTGGTGTGCTGCTTGTCGCTGTGGGTCTCGACGACCGTGTGCCGGTCCAGCCCCGCCGGCAGTCCGCCCGGCCCCGCCGTCACCCGGTCATGCGGCGCGGACAGCAGCCGGTGGACACTGATGATCTCGTCCACGTCTCCGGCCAGCCGCAAGCCGCCTTCCGACACCAGCAGCAAGTAGTCGCACAGGGTGTCCAGTTCGGCTACCAAGTGGCTGGACATCAGTACGGTGATCCCCCTTTCCGCCACCTCTCCCAGAAGGGCGGCCACCGTCTGCTGACGTACGAGCGGATCCAGATCGGCCAGCGGCTCGTCCAGCAGAATCAGACTGGGCCGCTTCCCCAGGGCCACCGAGAGGGCGACCCGGGTGCGCTGGCCTCCGGAGAGCCGTCCCACCTTGGCGTCGAGCGGCACGGACCCCGAGCGCAGGAAATCCTCGGCGAGCCGCTGGTCCCACTCCGGGTTCAACTCCCGGCCGAGCCGCAGAGTCTCGGCCACGGTGAAGCGCGGGAACAGCGGCTTCTCCTGCGGGAGGAACGCGATGCGCCGACGCGCCGATACTCCTCCGGCGGGCTCGCCGAACACCCTCGCCTCCCCGGCCGTGGCCTGCCGCAACCCCGCCACGATCTCCAGCATCGTGGTCTTGCCCGCTCCGTTCGGGCCGACGAGTCCGCAGACCCGGCCGGCGGGAAGCCGGAACGTCGCGTCGCGCAGCACCCAACGCCTGCCGTACCGGCGCCCCAGACCGCGCACCTCCAGTGCGGTCTCCGCGTCGTGGGCAGGCTCGCCCCGTATGCCCCTGCTCACCTGTGGTGGTCCTTTCGCTCTTCCGTCTGTCGTTCTGCCGTGCGTCGCTCTTCTGTGCGTCGGTCTTCCGTGCGTCGGTCTTCCGTGCGTCGGTCTTCCGTGCGTCGGTCTTCCGTGCGTCGGTCTTCCGTGCCGCGCTGGATGGAGGCCGCCCCCGCGTCCTCGTGCTCCTCCAGCGTCAGTTCGACCAGTTCGCGCACGTCGTCGTGGCTCAGGCCCGCCAGCAGCGCCCGCTCCGTCCAGGCGGACAGCTCCGCGTGGAGAGGCGATCCGGCCTCCGCCATGTGCCGCTCGGGGGCGCGTGTGATGAAGGTTCCGAGCCCCTGGCGCAGCTCCACGATCCCTTCACGCTCCAGCTCCCGATACGCCTTGAGCGTCGTGTTCGGGTTCACGGCACAGGCGATGGCCGCCTCTCGGGCGGTTGGCAACCGGTCCCCGACCTTCAACGCACCTGTCCGCAGCGCCCGCTTGGTCTGCTCGATGATCTGCTGGTAGGCCGCGACCCCCCGGCGTCTCTCTATCCGGTACTGCATCCACATCACCGACACTCTGCTAGTTGAATAGCTCAATGATGCTGAGTGGGTGCTCCGGTGTCAATCGCCGTCACGGGGCCTCGCGCCGTGTGTCAGGCGGGAGTTGGCGTCGGGAGGTGAGGCGTGCCGCGACGCAGGGGCCGGTTTCAGGGCCGGGGAAGTGGGTGATGACCTGCGCGTCCTGCCGCAGGACCGACCCGGCCACCGCCGTGGTCCGGCCGGTCCGCGCGGGGGGAGAGAGAAAGAGCAGGGGCGGGCGACACTCGAGGGTGTCGCCCGCCCCGCTCGCGTGCTTCGGCGCTCGGCCGGTCAGAGTGTCGTGACGCGTACGCCGTCGATCACCCAGTACCAGTTGTTGCTGCCCGTGTAGCGGAAGCGGAAGCTGACGTTGCTCGCGCCGGGCGGGACCGTCAGGGTCAGGGACTGGGGTTGTGAGATGACGTCCGTGGTGTACGACCTGACGGCGACGGGGGTGCCGCCGTTCCAGGAGGCGAGGATCTGGGCGCTCTGGCTGCCCTCCTGCCGGTAGAAGGTGGTGAAGTCGAGCCGGGCGGTCGCTTTGCCGCCGACCGCGTACGCCGGGGTGACGAGCGTGGAGTCGTACGTACCCGACGACGCCTTGTCCGCCCACTCGTCGGAGTCGGCGACCGCGAAGACGCCGCGCGAGCGCACGTTCAGCTCGCGGGACTGGTCACGCTGGGAGCGGCTCCAGAACTCGTCCGTGGCGAAGGACCAGCCACGCCACTCGGTCATGCCGCCGGTGCCCATCGCCGTGTTGATGACGGACCAGCCGCTGGGCGCGGTGTGGGTGAAGCCGATGACTCCGGCCGGGATGCCCGTCTCGTCGACCCGCTCGGAGAGGGAGGGGTGGAGGGTGTCGAAGGGATCACCGGACCGTTCCTGGACCGGCTTGCCGTCGAGACCCCACGCGGGGTCGGGGACGATGCCGAGTTGCTTGAACACGGTCGCTGCGACGTCCACGAGGCGGGTGTCGACCGGGCGCGCGCCGACGGCGATCCCGGGCCCCTGGGCGAGGACGAAAGTGCGCCGTTCCTCGATGGCGCTGCCGCCGTGGCCGCCCGCGTCCGTGTGGCCGTGGTCGGTGGTGACGATGACGGTCCAGCGCTCGGAGGCGTACGTCGGGCGGGCTTTCACGGCGGCGAGCAGCCGGCCGACATAGCCGTCCTGGACATCGATGGCGTTGAGGTAACTCGTACTGGCCGCACCGGAGTTGTGGCCGACGATGTCGGTGTTGCCGAAGTAGACGAAGAGGACGTCGGGGTTCTGGTGGCGCAGGACCGCCTCCGTCTCGGTCGCGATGGTGGCGTCGTGGCCCGTGTAGCCGTCGGCGTCGCCGTCGAGGACGAGGGTGGCGTCGGCGCCCGGCGTGACGGTGCCCTGGGTGTGCAGGGGTTTCCAGTCGACGGCGGCGTACGTGGAGAGCTGGGGGCGCACCTGGGCCAGGCGGGCCAGGAAGCCGGGGTACGTGCCGTAGTCCTTGCCGGTGAAGGTGTTGTCCTTCACGCCGTGCTTGTCGGGCCAGACTCCGGTGGAGATGGTCGACCAGCCGGGGCCCGAGGAGGTGGCGGCCATCGGGTTGGCGTAGAGCAGGGAGGTGCCGTATGTGCCGTTCGCCATCAGGGACTTGAGGTGGGGGGCTTTGGCTGCGGTGATCCGGTCGTGGCGCAGTCCGTCCATGCCGATCACGAGCACCTTGTCGAGGCTGGTGCCGTTGGGCAGGACGGGTGCGGCGGCACGCGCGGCGGGGGCGGCGAGCAGGGGTCCGGCGGTGGCGGCGAATGCGGCGGTGCCGGCGAGTACGGCGCGCCTGGGGATTCCGCCGGGGATTCCTGTGGGCATGTGATCTCCAAAGGGGTGAAGGTGAATCACTTTTGGACGAGACCCGTTATCTTCTCGTGATCGATGAGAGCCATCGAGGCCAGTTCCCGTGGGTGTGGTTGGGGTTCCTGTCCCCCACCGCGCGTCCGTCCGCTGACCCAGATCCGACCGGAGTCGCGGAGGCTCACCCCGCAGGCTTCGGCCTCGCGCTCGATCCGAACGACCTCGTGGCCGCGTTCGACTGCCTTCCAGGCGTGCATCGTTCCCACGACGTCGACTTCGACGACCACGACTCTCACGGCGGCCACGTTGCTGGCTGCCGCTGGCGCGCGGGGGTCCGGTTGGCGACGGCGGGATGAACGGCCCTTCAATTATGGACCAGACCCGTTATTTCCTCGTGATCAATTCAGCGGGCTCGATGTACGCGTACGTCCAGGATTGCTCGTTTCTCACAGGCCGCGAGCGCGGCTCACTCCGCAACCTCCCCGAGGGCTGCGGACCGGCTGTCGACGGCACACCGGATGACCTGTGACCGGCCGTTCCACAGCCCCGGCCCACCCGATACACCTCCGGTGACAGCTCCGCCCATCAGGCTTGTCCATGACGTTCCGGCGTTCGGTCTCCAGGCACTCCAAGCACTCCAGGCACTCCAGGCAGCCGGGTGTTCTCCAACAGGCCGGAAACCGGGGCGCGGTGGGGTCGCCTCCCGTGTGATGATCCGTTCGGCGCGCCGGAGCTGCCGGTGCGTCAGTCGTGTTCACCGCACCCTTGGGGGGGAGCAATGAGACTTTTCTCTGCTGGACGCCCGGTACGTCTCAGATCCGGCGCCGTCGCAGCGATGGCGGCCGGTCTGCTGACCGTCGGCCTCGCCGCGCCCGCGTTCGCCGACGACGACCCGCCGCAGACCGACCAGTTGTGGATCAACGCGCCGTACGAGCAGACGCTGCCGCTCAGCACCGACGGCGGTCAGCCGCAGTCCCGCACCCTTGGCGTCGGCCTGAACCACGACAACGAGAACTTCACGGTGACCGACGGCAGGCTCACGGTCGACATCTCCGACCTCGCCGGGGTCGCCGAGGTGACCTGGCCCGACAACTGCACGCCGAGCGGCACGAGCGCGGTGTGCGACATCCCCGTGGTGCCCGGGACCGGGAGCGACTACAAGGACCAGGTGCCGCTGACGGTGCGCGCGGCCGACGGAGCCGAGATCGGCGCGCAGGCCAGGATCACCTACGAGGCGACGGCCACGGGCGGGCCCGACGGCACACTCACCGCGCCACGCGAGAGCTTCGACACCACACTCACCGTCGGCGCCGGGCCCGACCTCGCCATCGACCCCATCGCCGACATCGAGGTCGGCCGGCCCGGCGACGAGCGGACGATCCCGTTCAAGGTCACCAACAACGGCACCGAGAGCGCGAACGGGTTCACCGTCAAGATGTACGTCTCGTACGGCCTGACGGATCTGACCCGCTACGACGCCTGCACCTACACCACGTCGGACGGCGACTACGCACCGATGACCAACGCGGTCTGCACGTTCGACCAGGTGCTGGCGCCGGGCGACTCCTTCGAGCTGCCCAAGCCGCTGGCGGTGCGACTCGCCCCGCACGCGCTGAACGAGCGGCTCGACATGGGCGTCGAGCCGCGCGACGGAGTCCAGGACATCGACTCCGACAACGACTACGTGGCGCTCCAGATCGGCGCGGTGAACACCGCGGACTTCTCCGTGACCGGTGACGCCATCTCCGGCGCGGCGGGCGAGACGGCCACGGCCGAGCTCACGTTCAAGAACAACGGCCCGGCCTGGCTCGGCAACCTCGGCTCCGGCGACCCGGTCGCCCAGGTCCGGCTGATCGTTCCCGAGGGCACGAAGGTCACCGGCGTGCCGTCCGACTGCTACCCGCGCACCCTCGACGGCGGCCACTACCCGAAGCAGACGGGCGCCCCGCGCTACGACTGCGAGCTGCAGTACTGGGTGCTGGAGGACACCCAGCGCACGTTCGCGTTCTCCGTGCGCGTCGACACCGTGGTGCCCGGCGCGACCGGTGCCGTGAGCATTCACCCCCCGTACGGCGAGCGCCCCTTCGACTTCGACCCGGACCGCACGAACAACACGGCGGTCCTGACCGTCAACTGACCGTCCTGGGATGACCTGGATGATCCGTACCGCTGGAGCGGTGCGGATCATCCACGGTCGATGGCGGGCTCGGCAGAGTTCACTCCGGCCCGCTCCACACGGAAGATACGGGCTGGGATCCCCCGCCGGCAGCCGAAGTTGGCCGGAGGGGACTTGATCAGAGGCGACAGCTGATTTCGAGGCCGTCTTCCACGGGGAACGTGACGCTGTGGTAGCCGTTGGCGGTGTCGCGGACGTAGTCGAGGTAGGGGCCGAGGTCGGGCAGGTCCACGTCGTCGGCGACGACAAGTGTGCCGGGGGCGATGTGCGGCTCCAGGAGTCGCAGGACGGGCAGGCAGAGGTCCTTCCACCCGTCCAGGAACAAGAAGTCGACCGGCTGCCGCAGTGCGGCGAGCGTCTCAAGGGCGTTCCCCTCCAGCACGGTGATCACGTCATCGAGGCCGGTGGCGGCGAAGGTGTCCCGGGCGGAGGCCGCCTTGGACCGGCTCATCTCCGTGGTGATGACCTGGCCTGTGCCGTTGTCGCGCACGGCGGCGGCCAGGTGCAGGGTGGAGATGCCGTAGGAGGTGCCGAACTCGACGACTCTGGTCGGCTTGGTGGCGCGGATCAGGTTGTAGAGGAGTCTGCCGCCGTCGGCGGAGACCGGCATGTAGATCTCCTGCGCCGCGTCGGCGAGTTCCTGCGGCGTCAGCGACCCGCGGTCGTGGGGCTGGATGCCCCACAGACGTGCCGCGGTCTCATCGTCACGGGCGGCGGCTTCGAACATGCGGGTCAGGGCGGCGGAGACGCGTGGTTCCGCGAGGGTGTGGGGATGCGTGGGCACGGTACTGGCTCCTTCGGGTGGTGGTACGGGGAGGTGCGATACGGGGGGGAGAGCGGCCCTGACGGGGTTTCCTCCCACGCTTCGGCGGGCCGTTGCCGCGACGTCAGGCTGTGCAGGCATCTGCGGCTCAGGCTGTGCAGGCACCCGCGGCGTCAGGCTGTGCAGGCACCCGCGGCGTCAGGCTGCGTAGGCACGCGCGACGTCAGGCTGCGTAGGCACCCGCGTCAATGTCCGCGAGCAGGGACGGCCCGGTGGGCTCCCAGGAGAGAAGCCGCCTGGTCGCGTTGCTGGACGCGGTCATGGTGGAGGCGAAGAAGCTGCCGACGAAGCCGAAATGGGATCCGGCGTCCTGTGGGGCGACGGAGTCGGCCGGCAGGCCGAGGCTGCGGCCGATCGCCTCGGCGATCGCCTTGGTGGTGACGACCTCCTCGGCGACGACGTGCAGGCGCGTCCCCGCGGGTGCCTGCTCCGTGGCGAGGCGGATGAGGCGGGCGGCATCGTCGCGGTGCACGGCCGACCAGGCAGCGGATCCTTCGCCGACGTAGCCGGAGACTCCCTGCTTGCGGGCTGCCGCGGTGAGGAAGTTGACGAACCCCCAGTCGCCGCGGCCGTGAACGCTCGGTGCGAACCGGGTGATCACGGTCCTTACGTCCTGGGCCACGTAGTCCAGGGCAAGGTTTTCGCTGCCGCCCCGGTTGGAGTCCGGGCCGATGGCAGGAGAGACATCGTCCTCCGTGGCGGGCCGGCCCTCGACGAGGCCGGAGAGAGGCGCGGCGACAACGAACGGGCGGCCGGTTCCGGCCAGGGCGTCGCCGAGGGTCCGGACCGCGGCGCGTTCCGAGCGGTCGGACTCGGCAGGGTTGCCCCAGTCGTGCTTGTTGGCCATGTGGATGACCGCGTCCGCCTGGGCGGCGCCGCGCCGTAGCGAGGCGAGATCGTCCAGGTCACCGCGGACGACGCCGACGCCCTTGGCCGCGAGAGCCCGCTCGGCCTGGTCGGATCGGGCCAGACCGATGACCTGGTGGCCCGCCGAGACGAGTTCGTCGACAACGGCGGAGCCGATCCAACCGGTCGCTCCAGTGACAAACGCACGCATGGGCGTGTCCTCCTTCGCCCCGAAAGGGACAGGTGAATGACGGAGATGGATGGGAGTGCACTGATGACGGAGCCCAGCGCCGAGTCAGGTGGCGCGCAGCCCCTCCGCCACCGCGGGGCGGCCCGGCGGGCGCGGCGGACACCCACTTACGAGTCACCGTGCACCGTAAAGGTAACACATCCGAGACACCATGCCTCGTATAAAGTGGCGGCATGGTGGATGGAAGTGGCCGCGGCCGGCCCCGCAGTGAAAGCGCACGCGCCGCCGTGCTGCACGCCGTCGACGACCTTCTGGTCGAAGTCGGATACGCGGCCCTGACCATGAAGGGCATCGCAGAGCGGGCGGGCGTGGGCCGTCAGACCGTGTACCGCTGGTGGTCGAACAAGGCGGAAGTCCTTTATGAGGCCAGCGCCATCGACGCCCAGCACGAGCTGTCCGTGTCCGGCGGCGACAATCCCCGCGAGGACCTCAAGGCATATCTCGACGCCCTCGTCGCCTTCTTGTCCCGCTCCCACGCAGGCGCCGCCTACCGCGCCCTCATGGGGGAAGCCCAGCACGACGCGGACGTCGCCGCGCTGCTCGCCTCCCGCGACATCCTCGGGGAAAGCGCCGCAGGGGTCGTGGAGGCGGCGCGGAAATCGAGCGGCACCACCCTCTCGCTCGAACAGGCGACCGCGCTCCTGATCGGCCCGCCGTTCTTCCACATCCTGTCCGGGCGCAGCGCGGAGGACATCGACACCGAGCAGCTCACGGAGCAGTTCGTGCGCACCCTGAACCATCCGGGGGCATGAGGCACCCTCGCGCCCCACACACACCCTCGCGCCCCACACGCCCGAAGCGGGCCCGACCGCGCACCGCCGCTCGGCGCACCTGCGGAAATTCCCTCGCGCTGTGGCCGGAACGGGCTGAGACTCGTCCCATGACTGACATGGGGGCGTTCCGGGACGCGGTCACCGCGTGGGCGGCGGGTGGCCCCGGCGGCCCCGCGTACGAGCTGGCCGCGCGGCTGCCCGTCCGGGTGGCCGTTCTGCTCGAAGGGCTGAGCGACGTCGCGGCGGTGAACGCGCTGGCGGAGAGCCGCGGCCGGAACCTGGCGGCCGAGGGGGTCTGCGTCCTGTCGATCGGCGGCGCGATGAGCATCGGGCGCTACGCCCAACTCCTCGGCTCACCCGGCCTGGACCTCCGCCTCACGGGACTGTGCGACGAGAGGGAGCGTCCCTTCTACGCACGCGGCTTCGAACGGGCCGGTGCGGCACAGGACGGCTTCTTCGTCTGCGCGGCGGATCTGGAGGACGAGCTCATCCGCATGCTGGGCGTGACGCGGGTGGAGGAGGCTGTCCGGGCGGAAGGCGATGTACGTGCCCTGCGGACCTTCCTGCGCCAGCCCGCACAGCAGGGCCGCGCCCCGCAGCAGCAGTTCAGGCGCTTCCTCGGAACAAAGAAGGGGCGCAAGATCCACTACGGTCGCGTACTCGTCGAGGCCCTCGGCCCCGACCAAGTCCCGGCCCCACTCGACGGCCTGTTCTCCAGCCTCTGACCACTGGGGCGACGTCAATCGCCGGGGGCGGGAGGACTCCGCGCGAGTATCGCGGTAGCGGCCGACGTCCAGCGCCTGAGTCCCGTGCTTGAGCGAGGCGGCGGCAGCCTGCCCTAACCGCCTCGGGCAACTCGCCGGTTGTCAGTCGAGGGCGGCTAGTTGGTCTTCCTGGCCTTCGCGGTAAGCCCGGCTGATCTGGCCCCGGCCGCCGTGGCAGATCGCGTGGGCGAGCCGATGGCGGGGCTCCTGCACGGTCAGTCCGGCGTATCCGCCGCCGACGCCGCCGACGGGGACGGCATCGGTCACGGCGTCGGTCACTCCAAGCGCGTGTCTTCCGTAGCCGCGCTGCTTGCCGAGGTGGCCGCCCGCGTCACCGCCCGCCGCGCCGCCGTGGCCGGGCTTCTCAGCGCCGGCGAGCCCCCAGGGCTGATGACGGCGGCGGCGTCGGTGGCAGTGTGAGTGGCAGTGTGAACTGGAGTGGGGCGGTGCTGGGCCTGGGTGGGTCAGACGATGACCGGCACGGAGTTGGCGGGGTTGGTGGCCCAGCCGGTGACGATGGGCTTGTCGACGGTGGCGGGCTCGGGGAGCTTGAGTTCGGCGGGGTTGGGGTCCTCATCGCTGAGGCCGATGATGACGTTCTCGAACTCGACGCCGGAGTCGCTGTTGGTGGTCTTGGGGCTGATACCGGTGTAGGCGGCGGTGGAGCCGGTGAGCTTGATGGGGTCTTCGCCACCCTGCCCGACGGGGGAGGCGACGCCGTCGGCGTCGGACCCGAAGGACACGCTCGGGGTGTTGACGTCCAGGTAGCAGCTGATGCCGGACTTGGCCTTGGCGGTGACGAGGTAGTAGCCGCCTGCCTGGGACTTCGTGGTGACCGTGAAGTCCAGGTCGTTGGTGCCGCAGGACTGCCCGTAGCCGCTCTTCCCGCCGTCGCCGGAGCCGGTCTTGTCGGAGGAACCGCTGGAGCCGGAGCTCTTCGAGTCGCCGGAGCCGGAGCCGGAGTCGGAGTCGCCGGCGCTGGAGCCGTCCGTGGCGGCGCTGCCACCGTTGCCACCATTGGCACCATTGTCGGCGGATTCGGTGGAGGAGGAGGTCGCGGCGGCTGCGGCGCCGTTGTCTTCGGGGCCACAGGCGGTGGTGGTGGCGGCGAGGGCCGTCACGGCCGCGGCGGCCAGGAAGAGGCGGGCGGAACGGGCGGTGAGACGCGAGCGCATCATGATCTCCAGCGACTGTCGGTAGCGGTGTTTCCTGCTGACACCGACGACACTAGGGCCGAGCCGATCCTGAAATGATCCCGTGCATGTCCGGGTTCTGTCTCAGCAACACCGGTTCCAAAGAACGGCGTTGGATCGTACCGACCCAGCTCAGAGGGCACGTCCAGGAGCGCGCGAGCCGCCGGGACGCCGCGAAAGTTCCAGCAGTTGCAAACCGGAGTACGCCGCCTGTCGCCAGGCCCGGCCCGGCAGCATGCCGAGCATGGTCAGGTCCACCGGTCGTGCTGGATGACGCTGAGTACGTGGATGTCGGCGGCCGGCACCGACTCGAAGAAATCACCGGCCGTGAACGTGATCCGGTCGCCCAGGCCCTGCCACGCGAGGCGCGCGGTGGCCACCGGCTCGCCCTCGCCGGGCCGGGACGGGGCGGGATGGGGCGGGGCGGTCCTGGCGGAGGAGAGGAGAGGAGAGGAGGAGTGGAGGAGAGGAGGAGAGGACCGGGGCGCGCGCGTCTTCGGCTGTTACCGGTTCTGGCCGGTGCCGGTGCCGGGGTCCGGGTCCCGGTCCGGGTCCGGAAGTGGAAGTCCGTGGAGGTGAGTCCCACTCACCGTACGGGGAAGCCGAAGGAGTAGCCCTGCTGCCTCAGCCAGGGCAGCACCTCGCGCAGAGCGGCCACGGTCTGGGAGCGATCCCCTCCCGCGTCGTGGAAGAGGACGGTCGGCCCGTCGGAGATCTCGCTCTTGACGGTGGCGACCATGGTGTCCACGCCGGGACGCTCGAAGTCCTTGGAGTCGACGTTCCAGCCCAGCGGCCGCATCCCCCGGGACGCGGCGAGCTGCCGGCTGTACGGGGTGAAGGCACCGCCCGGGGCCCGGTAATACTGCGGCCGGACGCCGCCGGAGGCCTTGGTGATCATGCGTTCGGCGTCCAGGATCTGCTGGGACTGGTAGGCCTCGGACTTGGTGTCCATGGTGGTGTCGTGCGAGACGGTGTGGTTGCACAGCCGGTGCCCGGCCGCCACGACGTCCTTGACCAGGTCCGGGTACGCCTCGGCCTGCGTGCCCACCATGCAGAACGTGGCCTTCGTACCGCTGTCCTTCAGCAGTTGCAGCACCTGCGGAGTCCAGACCGGGTCCGGTCCGTCGTCGATGGTGATGTTGACGCCCTGGGGGCCGCGGTCCGAGGCGTGCGCGATGTCCGCCGCCACCTTGGCCACTGTCCCGTCCCCGTGCCCGTCGTGCGGAGCCGAGACACGCGCCTGCGGCTGCCGCCCCCCGGCGGGGTCGGCCTGCGCGGTCCACACCGAAGCGGCCGCGGCCAACGTTGTCACCCCGAGCGCCGCCGCGAGAAGCCGGCCATGCCATCCCTTTCCCTTGTGCTGTGCCATGTCCGCCCACCCCTTCGCTGTCTCCGCCGATGCCGTGCGCCCATGAAGACACACGAACGCCCGGACAAGATCCGTCTGTTACCGATCACGGACGAATCCGCAGGGGGCCGGCGACAAACGCAGAGGTTCCGCGACAGCCGAGGGGGCGCGACAGCCTCGAAAAGGCACCGTCGAACGGCAGGCGGGGCGTTGAGGACAGGATCTGGCTAGACCTTGTCGAGCCAGATCACGATCCCCGTCAGGTCGTTGAGCACCGCCGCGACGCCGGCCCTGATGGCGGCCTCACAGCGCTCGGCGGTGAACGAGTCGGGGTCGTACGTCGAGGACGCGCCGAGCCCTTCGCCGCGGAACGACGCGCCGGACCAGTCGACCGCCGTGACGTTGCCGGTGGGCTCGGCCAGCTCCGCCCCCACGACGAGGAACGGCTGTGACAGGTGGTTGGGGGTGACCATCGCAAGGGGGTCGACGAGGTCGTTGCCCGCGCTGACGATGAGGTCGGGGCGCATCTCCATGGCCTTGCTGATGCTGGGTATGAAGTCGTGGGAGGTGTCGGCGACCGCCGTTCTGAGGTCGACGTCCTCCTCCTCGGCCCAGCCCTCGACCGCCGTCACGAGGGCCTTGGTCGGACGGTCGTCACCTGTGGTGAGCAGTACCACGCGGTAGTCCTCGGACGGGTGGACCCCGGTCCAGGAGCCGGGCCGCGGTGTCGCGGTCGCCTCCGGGGCGAGCGAGGCGGAGGGGTCGACGAACCCCCGGCCGAGAGTGCCGACGGGACTGGGCTCAGGGTGCGGCCGTGACCAGTCGTCGCCGGAGCTGCATCCGGTGACCAGCGCGGCGGCCGCGGCCAGCGTGGCGACGGCCCGAAGCGGGGAGCGCAAGGCGATCTTCCTCCGAGTGGTGGTGGATAGTGCGCCTACATCCTCCTATCCCGGTTTCTGCCTCGTTCCTTCTCGGGTGTCGTCTTCGCACTTGTTTTTCCGCTCTTCGTCATGTGGCCGGAAAGTGTTCACCCGTGACATGCACCGTGCACGGGCAACCTGAAGGAGCCCGCCACATGTCACGACACCTCCGCCGCGCCCTCGTCGGGGTCACCGCCGCGGTGATCGCTCTCCTGAGCGTCGGCCCGTCGGCACAGGCCCACGGATTCACCTCGACCGTCTACGCCGACGTCACCTCGGGCGAAGAGGGGCATATACAGACGAAACTGGGGCTTGAGTACGACCTCTTCGTCGTATCCGCCGCCGACTCCGAGGACAACGATCCTCTCTTCCAAACGGGAAACGCCGCGTTCGAGGACGGCGACACCGACGCACAGGCCGCGGCGCTCAACGCCCACGCCGCGTCGGCCGTCGCGTATGTCACCCAGCGTTTTTCGGTCACCTCGGACGGCGAGGCCTGTGCGCCAACCCGGGTCGGCGGCTTCACGATGGGCCGACGGGAGGGTGTGCCGTACGCCGATCTGCTGCTCGACTGGTCCTGCCCCGAGGGGGACGGCACCCACGAGGTGCGCAGCGGCCTGTTCCCCGACGCCGAGACCTACGTCACCGGCACCAAGACGATCGTCACCTACGAGCTGGACGGCCGCTCCGGCAGCGCCGCGCTCGACGCCGCGCATCCGTCGTTCTCGACGGCGCAGTCCTGGTACGAGCGGTTCTGGGAGTTCTTCCGCCTGGGCGCCGAGCATCTGCTGGGCGGGATCGACCACGTCCTGTTCCTGCTGGCGCTCATCGCCGGGTCACGGCGTCTGCGCGAAATCGTCCTCGCGGCCACCAGTTTCACCCTGGCGCACTCGGTGACGTTCATGCTCGCCGCCCTCGGTCTGGTCGCTGTGCCGTCGAGCGTCGTGGAGCCCGTCATCGCGCTGTCGATCGCCGTGGTGGCCGGCTGGTACCTCTGGCAGCTCCGGCGGAGCGGTGGCCACGCCGTCGAACTCGACCTCGACGCGGCGGCGGGGCGCGGTCACTTCAGCCTGGACCGTGCGGGCTGGACGCGGCTCGCGGTCGTGTTCTGCTTCGGTCTCGTGCACGGCCTGGGCTTCGCGGGCGCGCTGGGAATCGACGAGGCGTTCTCGTGGACCCTGCTCTGGTCTCTCCTGGTGTTCAACGTCGGGATCGAGGCTGTGCAGTTGGCGATCATCGCCCTCGTCTTCCCGCTGCTGACCGTGCTGCGGCGCCGTGCGCCGACGGCGGGCCTCTGGGTGACCGGCGCGATCTCCGCGGGTGTGTGCGTCATGGGGCTCGTGTGGTTCACACAGCGGCTGTTCGGGGTGTGAGACCGGCGCACGTCCCCCGAGAAAGTCCAATGTTCAACCTAGACGAGGGTCGCATTCGCACCCGGTTCACCAACGGCCGGGAACTTATGGATTCCGAACACATCCACCAATGTGGGTAAAAGGAACGTAAAATAATGATACTCAGACCTTCCGCGCAGGCTTCCGGGCCTGCGCGACGCCGCGTGGCCACAGGGGCCGCGGCTGCTTTCCTGGGCCTGGCCGTGGCCTTCGGCGGCGGCATGACGTCGCCCGCCGGCGCCGCCGAGCCCGCCACGCTCACCGGCGTCATCCTCGGTGTGGGCGCCAACGAGACCCAGCGCACGGTGACCTGGTACTCCTCGGCCGACACCGCGCAGAAGCTCCAGGTCGCCCCGACCGCGGAGCTCGTCAACGGCGAGTTCCCGGCCGGCGCCGCCACCTTCGACGCCATCGGCGGGGCGAACATCGCCACCAGCGGCGGCTTCAACCGCCACGCCACGATCACCGGCCTGAAGGAGCACACGCAGTACTCCTACCGCGTCGGCACCGACGGCAACTGGTCCTCGGCGTACTCCTTCAAGACGCAGGACTTCGAGGGCGAGTACGACTTCCTGTTCTACGGCGACCCGCAGATCGGCTCGTCCGGCGATCTGGCGAAGGACCAGGCCGGCTGGCAGGACACCGTGGACGTCTCGCTCGCGGCCAACCCGAACGCCGAACTCCTGGTGTCGGGCGGCGACCAGGTCGAGACCGCCAACAACGAGTCCCAGTGGAACTCGTTCCTGGCACCCGACAAGCTGCGCCAGTACCCGTGGGCCGCCACCATCGGCAACCACGACGTCGGCGGCAAGGCCTACGAGCAGCACTTCTCCACCCCGAACACGGACCGCTCGGCCCCGTACTACTCCAACGGGAACCCGGCGTCCAACACGTCCGGCGGTGACTACTGGTACATCTACAAGGATGTGCTGTTCATCGACCTCAACAGCAACAGCTACGCCACCTCCCAGGGCGGCGGCGGTGACGCGGCGCACCTCGCCTACGTCACCGACGTCATCAACAAGCACGGCGCCGAGGCCAAGTGGAAGGTGCTCACCTACCACCACGCGATCTACTCGCCGGCCGACCACGCCCAGGACTCCGACAACAAGACCCGCCGCGTCGACTTCCCGACCACCTTCTCCAAGCTCGGCGTCGACCTGGTGCTCCAGGGTCACGACCACAGCTACTCCCGCAGCTACCTGATCAAGAACGGCGAGAAGGCGAACCCGGCCGAGCAGCCCGGCGCCTCCGACGTGTACGCCGGTCCCGGCGGTGTCCTCTACGTGACGGGGAACTCCGCCTCGGGCTCGAAGTACTACGACATCACCAAGCCGGACAACAGCGGCACGAGCGGCGCCGGCAACGGTGCGGACCCGCTGAACCCGGACAGCTACTGGTACAACTCGGTCCAGAACCAGGAGCACGTCCGCACCTACGTCAAGGTCCAGGTGCGCAACGACAAGCTCGTCGTCGAGAACGTCCGCAGCGGCACCTGCGCCGCTCCGAACGCCGCGGTGGAGAAGGGCAACTGGTGCAACAACACCGCTGAGGGCCAGCCGGTCGGCTCGCTCGTCGACAAGGTCACAGTGCACCCGTACCACGGCGACGGTCAGGACCTCCAGGTCAACGTGCCGAACGCCGCTCCGGGCGAGTTCGGCTGGACGATCGACGGCTACAACGGCCTGGTGGACCTCGGCACCGCCAAGGAGACCAGCGGCACCCACTTCGAGGCGGCCGGCAAGATCAACCCGCTCGTCGTCTCGGACAGCCGCCGCTCGCTCGCTCCCTGGTCGATCTCGGCCAACGTGAGCGAGTTCAAGGACGCCGGCAAGAAGTTCTCCGGCTCCTACCTCGGCTGGACGCCGCGCGTGCTCGTGAACGGCGCGGGGTCGAAGGCAGGCGCGAAGGTTGCCTCCGGCTACGACGACCAGGGCCAGGGCCTGTCGGTCTCGCGCGGCCTCGGTTCGGCCGAGCAGGGCCACGCACGGGGTACGGCCAAGCTGGGCGCCGACCTGGCGCTGAAGATCCCGGACAGCGTCGAGAAGGGTGGCTACCGCGCCACTCTCACGATCACCGCTCTCAGCAGCTGATCTGACCCGTTCCATGGGCGGGGCAGGCGCCTTCGGGTGATCTGCCCCGCCTCCCGTTCCAGGAGAACCCCGACATGCACACGCCCGTAACGCGCCGGAAGACCGGCGTCACCGCCCTCGTCCGTACCGTCGCCCTGCCCCTGCTCATGGCCCTCGCGATCGCCGGCCTGTGCGCCGGCCCCGCTCAGGCGGCTGACGGCGACGTCACCTGGACGGTCAGGACGGCCGCGAACGGGTACGGCGACGACCGCTCCAGCTACAGCTACACCGTCAACCCCGGTGGCCAGGTCAAGGACGCCATGGTCGTCGCCAACCGCAGCAAGTCCCCGCTGGAACTCACGGTCTACGCCGCCGACGGCTTCACGACCGACACCGGCCAGCTCGACCTGCTCACCAAGGACAAGAAGTCCAGGGGCATCGGCGCCTGGGCCCACGCGGGCCGCGACAGCGTCGTGATCAAGCCCGGCGAGTCCGCCGAAGTTCCCTTCACGGTCCGCGTTCCCGGCAATGCCACACCCGGCGACTACGTGGGCGGCATCCTCACCTCCCTGAAGCAGGCCGACGAGGCCGAGGGCATCAACGTCGACCGGCGCCTCGGCATCCGGCTCAAGCTGCGGGTCAGTGGCGAGCTGAAGCCGAAGCTCGCCGTGGAGGACCTGCACGTCGACTACACCGGCTCGGCCAACCCGTTCGCCAAGGGCGACGCCACCGTCACGTACACGATCCACAACACCGGCAACGCCCTTCTGTCGGCCCGGCAGACGGTGTCGGTCTCGGGCCCGTTCGGATGGCTGCGGACCGAAGCGGGCGACATCGCCGCGCCGCCGGAGCTGCTTCCGGGGGAGAGCTGGAAGACGAAGGTGCCCGTTCACGGCGTGGCGCCCGGAGTCAGCGTGGCCGCGACGGCGACCCTCACGCCCCTGCTCACCGACGCGTCGGGCTCCACCACCTCGCTCAAGCCGGTCGAGGCCACCGCGCACGGCTGGGCCGTCCCATGGACGCTGTTGCTGCTGATCGTCGTACTGCTCGCGGCCGTCGTCGGCGCGTTCATCCTCACCCGCCGCACCCGCGCACGGCGCAAGGTACGTGAGGACGCCCGCGTTCAGAACGCCGTCGAGCAGGCGCTCCGCGACAAGGAACGGAGCGGGCAGAACTGACCGGGGCGGCCGGACTACTGCTCGCCGACTCGCCGCGGGGAGACGGTCCGCCGCCGCGTCGACCGCGCCGGGCCCGTACGCCCTGTGGCCGGTCGGCGGGGTGTACTCAGCACCACCACCCCGGCCGGGCCGTACGCCCAGTGTGCCGGGCTCCCGTCGTCCGTAGCGTCATGGACATGGCGCGGAGAGCGTCTCAGCGGAAAGGACGGCGGACATGTTCCAGCGGAAGAGCGGGACCGGCCCCACCGAGAGCGGCGGAGCGCCGCGGCGGGTCGGGGCCGGCGGCACCGGCGGCCGGGACAGCGGTCTCGCTCTCTTCTTCGCTGTCACCTTCACCACGACCTGGGCCTGCTGGCTGACCGCGATCGCACTCGGCGGATCGCCGACCAGTTCCCCCACCGCCGTTCCCTATCTGCTCGGCGGCTTCGGCCCGGTGTTCGGCGCGATCGCGGTCCGCGTGCGCCGCACCCGCCGCCGGGGGCCCGTACCCGCTCGTACGGTGAAAGTCCGGCAGGGCATACGGCTGTTCTGGGCACTGCCCCTGCTGGTGGCGGCCTCGGCGACCGTGGTGGCGGGCGCGCTGCTCGCGGACTTCGCGGGGGGTGCCGAGGTGAGTCCGGCCGAGGGCAGGGAACTGATCTCGACCGTCGGTGGAGTCGTCCCGTTCTTCGTCAGCATGCTGATCGCCGGTCCGTTGTCCGAGGAGCCCGGCTGGCGCGGCACGGCGTATCCCCGCCTGCGCGCGTCCATGAGCCGTCTTCAGGCCGGCCTCCTGCTGGGTGCCGTCTGGGCGGTGTGGCATCTGCCGCTGTTCTTCATCGACGGGACGGTCCAGGCCGAGTTCGGTCTGATCAGCTGGAGTGGCCTGATGTTCTCGCTCAGTGTCGTCCCGGTGACACTGCTGACCGGTTACGCCTACGAGCGTGCCGGAGTCGTGGCGTCGATCGCGGTTCACTTCGGCTTCAACGCGACCATGGCCGTGCTGACCGTCGACTCGCCCGTCACGCAGGCGTTCGTCCTGGCGGTGCAGGTCGTCCTCGCGGTGGCTCTGCTCGCCACGGGGCGCGACCGCCGGACGGACCCGCCCGCGCAGGCGGTCCTCCTCCCGCAGCAGTTCGTCACCGACGCGGCGCGGCAGGTCAGTCCGGCTCGGGGCTAGGTCAAGTCCTGGCCCGCGTGGTGAAGAAAGGGCGCCCCCGGGGAAGGGGGCGCCCTGTTCTCATCGCGTCTCATCGCGCGGTTGGCTGAGCCCGCGTCAGAAGGTCCTGACGGGCCGTCAGGAGGCGGAGCCCGCCCTGCGGCGACGGCCGACGACGACCGCGACGGCGCCGAGGGCCACGGCCGCGCCGGCCGCCCCGGCGAACCCCGGGAGGGCCGAGGGGGAGCCGGTGCTGGCGAGAGAGCCGGTGGCCGCGGAGTTGCCGGAGTCCACCGGGGTGGTGGACGTGCCGCCCTGCGGCTTGGTGTCCGGGGTTCGCGGCGTGGTCTTGCCGGGCTCGGCGTCCTCGACGTCGTCGGGGACGCTGCCTGCGGCGAGGAGCTCGAAGCCGTACTCGGTGGCGAAGTTGCCGCCGCAGGACTCGTCGTCGTTGAGGTAGTCACCGGCGACGAAGGCGAGGCCGTCCCCGGCCGGGGCCTTGGCGTCGACCTTCAGACGCAGCTTCACCTCGGCGTGGGCGCCGGCCTTCAGCGGACCGATGGAGCCGGCGTCACTGCCCTGCACGTTCTTCCAGGCCGGGGACGCGGTGGTCGACCACTGGAGGTGGAAGGCGTCGTCGATGACGTTGTAGCCGCTCTTGTCCGTCGCGTGGAAGTAGACGCGCGGGGAGACCTCGTCCAGCGTCTTGTCCGTGCCGTTGGTCACGCGGAACAAGAAGTCGGTCGTCGAGCCCGCGACAATCTTGGACGGCAGGCCGGTGACGACGGTGCGCAACTGGCTCTCGAAGACGCACTCCGGCTCACCCGGCTCCGTCTCCTCCTCCTTGGCGTCCGCGAGTGCCTTGTCGGCGGCCTTCTTCGCTTTGCGGGCCTCCTTCTCGGCGTTCTGGACCACGGAATAGGCCCGAACGGCGGCGACGCGGGCATCATCGGCGGCCTGGTCGGCTGTCGCGGCCTTGGCGTCGGCGGTGGCCTTGGCGCCCTCTGCGGACAGGACAGCGGTCGCGGCGTCGGTGACGGCCTTCTCCGCGGCCGCCTGCTCCTCGGGGGTGGCGGTCTCGGGCAGCGCGGCACGTGCGGCCTTGGCGTCCGTGAGCGCCTTGTCGGCGTTCTCCTTGGCGGTGGCGGCATCGGCCGCCTCTTTCCCGGCGGCCTTCGCGGCGACGGTGAGGGGCGCGTCGTCGGAGAGGGCGACTTCAAGGACAGCCCGCGCGGCCTTGGCCGCGGCGACGGCGTCGTCGTACGCCTTCTGCGCCTTCTCGGCGGCCTTCTCAAGTTCCTCGATGGAAGGCTTGCCCTGCTCACCCTGCTGCTGCGCCCGCGAGGCGGCGGACGGCTTGGCGTCGGCGAGCGCGGGGGTGACGGAGAGCAGGACGACGGGGGTGGTCACGGCGGCGGCGACGGCCGTGGCAAGAATGCGGCGAATCTTCAACGGAGTCCTTCGCGGGTCCGAAAAACGGGTGTGGAAAGCGGGTGTGCAAAGCGGGTGAGAAAAAGTGGTGGGACGACCGCCGCGGCGGCACTCACGCAGGGCTTCGCCGGTGATCGTATGACCGGAAACACCGTTGTCGGAAGCGCGTTAAGAAGGAGACGAGTGCCGCACAGGACTCTCACACGGCGGGCAATTGCCTCATAAGGGGATAGTTGCTTTCCCTGTATGGGTCACTTTAGTGATCCATGTCATTGCGTGAGGGCGTGAATCGAGCCCACGGCGGCGAGCGCGTGGAGCCCGTCGCCGCGGAACCCTGCGCCCGCGCACCCGACGCCCGCGCACGCGAAACGCCCGGCTGGGAGACCCCAGCCGGGCGTCTGGCTGAGCCGCGCCGACAACAGTCGCTCGACCAGCAGGTTGTTGCGCCCCCTTGGATTCGCCACCGGGAGGGGCTTTATGCCGCCGACGTGGCCTCTGGCGTGGCCACTAACCCGCTCTCAGGTCAGATCGTCGGTGTGTCGTCGACGATCTCCTTGTGCGGTTCGACGATGAACCTCCAGCCGTCGCTGGGCTCCATGAACCGCACGCGGGTCGGGTAGATGTCCAGGGCGCGGCGGTCGCGGTTCTGGCTGCTCGTGTTCTTCCGCCCCCGGGTCGGCTCCTCGAACAGGTCGACCTTGACGTCCGGCACCGAAGCGACTTCCTCGCTCCAGCGCTGAACGATCCCCGCGCCGAACGCGTCCCGCGCGGCGGAGTAGAGCGACTCCAGGGATTCCTTGTTCCCGTTGGGAACGAAGAGTGCGAGGTTCAGGAGGACACCGGCACTCTGGAGAACCTCGATTTCCTCCCCCGCCTTGTCGGCGACCCAGATCCCACGCTCTTCCGCGTTGTCCGGGAGGACATGGATTTCCTCACCGAAGATCGTCCTCGCAGTGAAGGACCCTCCCTCAAAATTCTTACCCGGCTCCGTAAGGAAAGCCGGGGCATAGCAGTCGAGAGGAAGGTCATCCGTCTCTGCCGAGACGAAGATTCCGTCCTGGAGGCCCAACTCCGAAACCTCGCCGGCCGTAAGACGTCGAGCCGTAACCTTCTCGGTATTCACGCCATTCCCCTTTTTTCGTGGCGTCCTGTGAATTCATCGAAACTCTACCACGAAAACGACCGGCCAGTTTCCGCCGCTCATGTCTTACCGGTCACGACAGCGCCGATCAACTCTCCACGTAATTCCTTCCGGCAGAACGGCGAACGGGAATCCGCTCGCACCCGTGAGACGAGTAATTCCCTTCGGCGGTAAATAGGGCTGCCCGGAGGGAGTGGCGCTGGAAATCGACGTGCCGGGTCCATCCCGCGCTCCGCGCCCGTACGCGCTGCACGGGCACGATCGTCGCTGCCTCGGCCCGGCAAGCCTGGCGGGTCGAGCGCTGCCGGTGGCGGGCATGGGCGGCCGTTCGGCCGGCGTGTTCCTATACGCCTGTATACGTGTGTATCCGCGTGTACGGGGGACTCGTGAAAAGGGTGGGGGAAAATATGGGGTCGGCGCAGCTCAGGGTGGTACGGGCCGTGGTATGGCTGCTCATCGCGGTCGTGGCTCTCGTTGCGGGGGTGGTGATGGCCTTCGAGGTCCGCGATGCGCTGGAGCGGGAACGGAAGTTCCGTGCCGCGCCGACGTGTGCCTCCGTCCCGGTGAAGGCGTCGGGATGCCTGTGGGAACAGGAATTCACCGTTCGGAGTGCCGACGCGCACCGCGGCGAGAGGAATGAAGCGGCGGAAGCGGAATTGTCGCTCCCATCCGGCGAGCCATGGGAAGTAACGTTCCGGCAAACTGATCCGGTGATGTCGGGAATGGGGCCGGGCGACAATGTCGTCGGCTTGATCTGGCACGGGCAGGTCATCGAGATACGGGACGCCGACGGACAGCGGCAGCAGACATCCGACGGGCCGCTGGGGTGGCCCGAGGACCGCCTCGGCGGCGCACTCGCCTTCGTCTCCTTCGGCCTGACCGCCCTCGTCGGGAGCCTGTGGCCGCTCTTCGCACGCCGCAGCCGGCGTCACGCGAAGGCCGCGACGATGGTGCGGTGGCACGGCGTCGGTATCGGTGCCACCGCCATCCTGGCGCTCTGGGTGCAAGGGGCCAACGAGTGGCCGATGTGGGCGATCCCGGCGCTCTGGGGGCCGCTCGCGCTGCTCCTCCTGGCCTCCATGGTGGGCTTCGCCGTCGCCGCCCTCCGCGGCGACCTGGACGACGACGCCCCGCCCGCCCCGTGAAGTACGGTTCCGGCCGCCCGTCGCCGTGGGCCCGTCTGAACGCGCCACGTCCCACGGCGTCGGCGCGGTAGCCGATCAGCGGCTGAGGCGGCTGAGGTGCGCCGGATAGTCGGGCAGCGCCACGGTGGTGCTGACCCTTCTCCCCCAGCCTGAGCATTCCGTTCAGGAACAACGGACGGACAGCAGGCGCACGGCGAACGTCATGGCGAAAGCCGCCCACAGCACGCAGGCGAGCACGAGCGCGATCACGGACAGTGCCGTGTAACCCGTCAGGTCCAGCCCGACGGAGAGGATGCCGGCCGCCATCACGGCCGTCCCGGCCGCAGGCGTATATGCCTTCACCGCCCCACGTTGGAGCGGTGAAGGCAGGCACATCATCCGTACACGCCGCAGCAAGGCCCATCGATCCGCTCGGTCACAGCTGCCGGGTGGTCACGGGCGACGCCCCGTTCGGCGCGGCGGTCACGGCGACGCCTCGTTCTCCGGCGTCACCTGCTCGTCCTTCTCGGACAGCGGTCCGTAGACCGGCTGCCACATGGCGTCCTGCACCGCCTGGACCAGATCGGCCGGCTGACGGGTGGCGACCTTGTCCGCGACGGCCGCGCGCACCACCGCCACCGCCACCGTCGCCGACGAAGCGCGCAGGTTCCCCACCGGCGGCAGCAGTGGCGCGCCGGGGGCCCGTGCGTCGACCTGCCCTGCCACCGCCTCCGCGGCGGCGAGCAGCATCCCGGCCGTGAGCCGTGAAGCCCCGGCGACGATGGTGCCCAGCCCCAGGCCGGGGTAGAGCAGGGCGTTGTTGGCCTGCCCGATGACATGGCGCACTCCGCCGTACTCGACCGGGTCGACGGGGATACCCGTCGCCGTCAGGACCCTGCCGTCGGTCCAGGCGAGGAGGTCGGCCGGCATGGCCTCGATCTTCTCGGTGGGGTTGGACAGCGGGAAGACGACCGGCCGGTCGACGTGCTCGGCCATCGCGGTGACCACCGCCTTGTCGAAGGCGCCCGGCGAGGTCGAGGTGCCGATCAGCATGGTGGGCCGGACGTGCCGGACGGTGGTCAGCAGGTCGATCCTCCCGTCCGCCCAGTCCCGCACCTCCGAGGCAGGCCGCGCGTAGGGGGCCTGGTAGTCGCGCAGGTCCCGCATTCCTTCCAGCAGCAGTCCCTGCTGGTCGACCAGCCACACCCGGCGGGTTGCCTCCTTGGGATCCAGGCCGTCGCGCACCATCGCGTCGCGCAGCTGGTCGGCATTGCCCACCCCGGCCGTGCCCGCGCCGAAGATGACGACGCGCTGGTCGCGGAAGGGCTGCCCGGTGATCTTCAAGGCCGACACCACGGCGGCCAGCGTGATGGCGCCGGTGCCCTGCATGTCGTCGTTGAACATGCGGTAGCGGTCGCCGTAAGTCTCCAGGATGCGGCGGGCGTTGCCCGGCCCGAAGTCCTCGAAGTGCAGCAGGGCGTTGGGATACAGCTCCGAGAGCGTCTCCAGGTAGTGCTCGATGAACGCGTCGTACCGCTTCCCGCGGACCCGGCTGTGGCGCACGCCCAGATACAGCGGATCGTTCAGCAGGTTCTCGTTGTCGGTACCGACGTCCATGACCACCGGCACACAGCGGCCGGGGTGCAGCCCGGCGGCGGCGGTGTAGACGGCGAGCTTGCCCACCGAGATCTGCACGCCCTGCACCCCCCAGTCGCCGATACCCAGGATCTCCTCGGCATCGGAGACCACCACGAGATCGACCTCGTCCCGGTGGAGCTGGAGTGCCTCGAAGGAACGGCGTACATCCTGCGGCCGCTCGATCGACAGGAACACCCCGCGCGGGCGCCGGTACTCGTGGCTGTACCGCCTGATCGCCTCGCCCACGGTCGGGTCGTAGACGATCGGCAGCAACTCGGCGAGGTGATCTTGGAGCAGCCGGTAGTACAGCACCTCGTTGCGGTCGCGCAGCTGCTCAAGATTGATGAACTTCGCCAGATCGGTCGGCTCCTGCCGCATCTGCTCGTAGGCGCGGGCCGCCTGCTGGTCGAGGGTGAGCACCGCGTCCGGCAACCGGCCCGACAGCCCGAGGCGTTCCCTCTCCTCGGCCGTGAAAGCGGTCCCCCGGTCGCTCAGCGGGTCCAGCAGGACAGAAGGCATGTGTATCGGCATGAGAACCCCTCTATGGAGATGATTCCAGCGGTCAAGCCACCCGTCTTCCGGTCCAACCCGCTTTCCATGCTCGACCTGTTCTCCGTTCGGCGCTACCGGGCCCGGCAGGGCGGAAACCGGGTCGTTGAGCAGCGAGAACGGCCGCCGGCGAGGTGCCGGCGGCCGTTCTGGATTCCGTTGTACGAGACCGTCCGAGACCGTCCACCGCGGCGCAGGTGCGGCGCCGCGGTGGGTCAGCCCGGGTCGGTCCGGGTCGGTCCGGGTCGGTCCGGGTCGGTCCGGGTCGGTCCGGTCAGTCGCGTCCGAAGATCTTCTTGCTGGAGCCGAGGCGCAGGAAGACCGTCTCGCCCGTGGAGTCGTCCAGGGCGTCGTTGTCGGTCACGGCGTAGACCTCACCGTCGCCGCCCACGGTCAGCCCTTCCAGCTTCTCCTGGGTCCAGCCGTTCGTCGCGCGCAGGTCGGGCAGCACGTCGTGGGCGAGCTTCTTCGGCAGTACGGGCAGCCCGCCCGACGGCGCCGCGGACTTCGGCAGGTCGACCGTGTACACCCGCTTGATCTTCGCGGACGGGCCGTTCAGCTTGTCCCGCTCGATGACGGCGAGCTTGTCGCCGACCACGGTGATCTCGGAGAGGCCGATCCAGTCACCCGGGGTGGTGGTGCCGCCGATGCGGTAGCCGTACCAGCTCCAGGTGCCTGCCGTGACGTCATACCGGCCGAGCCGGACGATCCCGGCCGGGTCGGTCTTGACCTCACGCTGCAGCGTGGCCCAGACCACCTCGTGACCGCGGCGGTCGGTGGTCGCGGTGACCCCCTCGAAGCCCTGTCCACCGAGGCCCGCGGCGACGTCGGCCGGCAGCGGGACGGTCTGCCGGGTACGTCCGGCGCTGTCGAGCCGGACCAGCTTGTTGTCCGCGCCGGTCGCGCCCTCGACGGCGAGCCAGAAGCCGCCCTGCGGCCGGGCGTAGATGCCCTCGGCGTCATAGCCGACCGGCCGGCCGTCGGTTCCCTTGACGTTCAGCGACCGGGTGATGACCGCCGGACGCCGCGCCGCGTCGATGGTCAGGATCTTGGTGGTGGAGTACGCGGCGTCGGTGACGCTGTAGAGCTGGTGCCGCTCGCCGGGTACGGCGGAGAGCGCGCCGAGCGCGCCCCAGCCGATCGGCGCGCCGGTGGAGTCCGGGCCCGAGACGATGCCCGGGAACGCGGGGGTGCCCTGGCCCGGGTTGCCCTTGCCCGGACTGCTCTTGCCCAGGCTGCTCTTGCCCAGGCGGAAGACGCTCACCGAGGACCGCACGTTGACCGAGGCGTCGTCCTCCTCGCTGGAGACCGTGAGCAGGTCGCGCGACGGGATCGGCAGCAGCCCCTCCGGGCCGTTGGTGGTGGCCAGCACCTGACGGAAGACCGGGGCGGTCGGCCGGCTCAGGTCGTAGACGGCGACGAAGTTGCTCCGCTCCGAGCCGACGAAGGCGTAGCGCACGCCGTCGAACTCGGCGATCGCCAGGCCCTCCGGCTCGGTGCCCTTCTTCTCGGCCCGGCCTTCGTTGTGCAGCCCGTAGCGCGCGGCGATGGCCTCGAAGCTGCTGCCCGCGTCCCAGACGACCTTGCCGGTCCGGCTGTCGAAGATGGACCAGCCCCGGGTGCCGCCGCGCCAGTCGCCCTCGTTGGCGGTCGCCAGGTAGCGGTCGTCGATCCAGCCGACCGAGTCGGGCTCGCGCGGTACGTCGGTGATCGAGCCGGTCAGGTCGATCTCGCCGTCCTCGACCGTGTCGATGCCGTCGACCGACGCCGTACCGGCGCTGAAGGCCTTGGTGATCTTGCCCGTCGGCAGATCCAGCAGGACGACGCCGTTGTTCTCCTGGAGGGTCACCACGAGCTGGTCGCGGCGGTTGATGGAGACGTACTCCGGCTCCGGGTCGGTCGGCTCGGTGATCCCGGCGGCGACCAGGGCGGGCAGCGCCTTGCCGTTCGACTGGGTCAGCGGCACGGCGCGGGTACGCCACCGGTCCGGCTTGTCACCCTTGAGGTCGACGATCTGCACGAAGCCGGCCGGAGCCTGGGGCAGGTCGCCCTCCTCGCCTCCGGGCGGGGTGGCCTCCTCGTCACGCTCGTTCTCGATCGCGATGGCGGCGTACCGCTTGTCCTTGCTGATCGCGATGGAGTCGGGCTGTCCGCCGAGGTCATGGCTCGCCACCCGCTTGCGGTCGCGCAGCGAGATGATGTCGAGCCGGCCGGACGGGTCGGCGTAGCCGGCGCTGGTGTTCACCACCACCAGGACGTACTGGCCGACCACCGCCACCGAGGTCGGCTCGTCCTCGGCGTTGCCGAGTTCCGCCAGCGACAGCGTTCCGAGTCCCCGCGGGTTGTCGGGCTTGCTGATGTCGAGGAAGCCGATCCGCCGCGCCACCGCGTCGGTGTAGACCAGGGTCCGGCCGTCCTCACTGGCCGCCGAGATCTCGGCGACGGTCGGCGAGGCCGGGTCCTCGCCGGCCGGCCGGTTCTGGAAGACCGGGTAGGTGGCGGTGCGGTCGAAGGCGGCCGGCCGCCACGACTCCTGATGCGCGCTCGCCGCGCCCGTCCCGGCCAGCAGGCCGGCGGCGGCAGCCACGGCTACGAGCGCGGCGCAGGTTCTCTTCGGGGACATCGTTTCTCCGTTGCACGACAGTGAAGGGCAGTGAAGGCAGTGGGGGAGCGCGATCGTCCCACCTGCGAGCAAGCACAAGACGGCGCCCGGGTGAACAGCCGACGAGGGGCACCGCCGCCGCGAGGCCGCGCGAGGCCGCCGCACGGGCTCAGTGTTGTCCGTGGCCGCCCCGCCCGCCAAGACCGCGTACGGGCCGACCGTCGGCGAACAATCTTCGCGAGAGCAACACACGGGCTACGCACGGCCTCCCGCAGGTGCCGTTACGTTGTTCCCGCTCGATCGTGAGTGCGAACTTGAAAAGGTCGCCGGAGTTTCTGGTGGCGCAGTCAGCACAGAAAGATCGCGGATGGACTACTGCTCCTCGTGCCGTCGGACCCTCAACGGGGCGCTCGTGTGCCCCGGGTGTGGCGCGTACGCACCGGACATCGCCCCTCCTGGCCACCGCCCTCACGACGTGGCACCCACCACCGTGACGGCGGCGGAGGCGTGGCGGACGCGGGAGTTCCCGGCTTCGGCGGACTACTACGGCGCGCCTCACTCCGGTCCCGAGCCGACCGCTTCCGGGCCCTCCGGCGCTTACGGCTCTTACGGCGCCCACGGCGCTTCCGAGGACGCGGTGATGGACGAGGTGATGGACACCGTGGCGGACGCGTCCGACGCCGGGACGTCGAGCGGCTCCGAGGAGACCGCGCCGGTGACGCCGGGCCGCGCGGCGCGGCGCCGCCAGCTGGCGCGCTGGAAGAAGCAGCGACGCAGGGCCGTGGTCGCGTCGACCGTCGCACTCGTCGGGGGCGGTCTGACCCTCGCCGTGCTGCCGTCCCGGCCGTCCACCGGCCAGGACACGCAGGCATCGGCGACACCGGAGCCGAAAGCCACGGCCACGACGGGCGCGGACGCCACCGACACCGACTCGTCGTCCGTACGGCCGAGCACCCGCGATCCGCGGGATTCCGGCGGCGACGCTCAGCCGCCCGCGATCACCAGCCCGCCGCGGAAGTCCACCACCGTGGTGACCAGGACCGCGGCGAAGAACCCGCGGCAGACCACGGTCGCCACCCGCCCCACCGCGACGACGAGCCCGCGGCCGCAGACCACTCCGCCCGCGGCGGCCGACGATGCGCCCACCACCCGTCCCCCGGCCGCACAGCCGACCACGCCTCCTCCTCCGCCCCCGCCGCCGCCCGCCGACGACTCCACACCGGACACTCCGCCGCCGAGCGCCACACCGGCACCGCCACCGGACCGGCTCTGCCTGCTTGTCCTGTGCATCGGCTGATCGCGCGCTCCCGCCCCGTAGCCGGTCTGAAGGCGTGACGGCGAAGGCCTGATCACCGCGCCGGGGAAGGCCGTTGGGAAGACCGTTGGGAAGGCCCCCTGGGGGCCGCACCCCCCAGGGGGGTGGACCTTGCCCCACCCCCGTTCCGGGAGCAGGCAGCATTCCGGCGGCATGCCCGACACGGACAAGCTGAGGACATGCCGGTGCGCACGCAACCGGCCCGTCCACGGCCCGACCGGCCCGTCCGGTCAGTCCTGAAGGAGCTTCCGCATGTCCGACAACGCCCTCACCCCGGCTTCCGCTTCCGGTGCGTCCGTGTCCGGTGCCTCCACCCGCCGGAGGGGCCCTCGACGGAGGGGGGCGACCCTGATCGCCCTCACGCTGGTGGCCGGACTGGGGCTGCCCGCCGCCTACAGCACGGCCTACGCCGACGAGAGCACGCGGACCAGCGAGGCGGGCGGGCACAAGGGCGCGCGGACGGACCTGCGGAAGATAGTCGACGGCCTCGTGAGCGACGGCAAGCGTCCCGCCGCGCTCGCCAGTACCCGGGAGCGGGACGGCCGTACGCGTACGTACACCGCGGGCGTCGCCGACCTGGCGACGGGCGCCCCGGTGCCGGCCGACGGTCAGGTGCGCATCGGCAGCAACACCAAGACCTTCACCGCGGTCGTGGTGCTGCAACTCGTCGGTGAGGGAAAGATCGACCTCGACGCGCCGATCGAGACCTACCTGCCGGACCTCATCCGCGGTGAGGGCGTCGACGGCCGTCGCATCACCGTACGGCAGTTGCTCCAGCACACCAGCGGGCTGCCCGAGTACACCCAGGCCGTGGCCGAGAACTTCACGGAGTTCCAGCACCGCTACGCCGAACCGCGGGAGCTGCTCGACCGCGCCCTGAAGGGCAAGGCGTCATTCCCCCCGGGCGCCAAGTGGGAGTACAGCAACACCAATTACGTCGTCGCGGGGCTGCTCGTCCAGAAGATCACCGGCCGCCCGCTCGCCGAGGAGATCAACAAGCGGGTCGTCGAACGGATCGGGCTCCGGCACACGTACTTCCCGCAGGCCGGTGACATGACGATCCGCGAGAAGCACCCCAAGGGCTACTTCGCCGAGAAGCCCGGCGCCCCGCTGCGCGACGTCACGGTCCAGGACCCCTCCTGGGGCTGGGCGGCCGGGGCCATGATCTCCACCAACAGCGATGTCAACCGCTTCTTCACCGCGCTCCTCGACGGCCGTCTGCTCAAGCCGGCCCAGCTCAAGGAGATGCGCACCACGGTCCCGGCCGAGGACCCCGTCGCCGGCTCCCGTTACGGACTCGGGCTGATGAGCAGGCCGCTGTCCTGCGGCGGCGTCGCCTGGGGCCACGGCGGCGACATCCCCGGCTACGAGACCCGCGGCGGCGTCACGGAGTCCGGCCGCTCCGTCAACGTCACGGTCACCGTCCTGCCGGGCGCACTGGACGAGGTGATGGAGGTGGAGAAGGCGGTGGACGCGGCGCTGTGCCGCTGACACACCCGGCCGGTCGCGGCGCTTCCCAGGGCCTCTCGTGTGGATCATGCCGGATCCAAACGAAAGGCTCTAGTCCACCAGGGCCCAACGGACCGCCGCGACCACGCCGAGGATCAGGGGCGGCGCCAGCCACCACGGTCCCATGGCTCGCCGCACCGAGGGTGCGACCGTGATCAGCAGGGCCAGGGCGCTCGTCGCGAGGGTGAGAGCGCACGCCAGAACGATTCCGGCGCGCGCGTCGTCGTCCCAGGTGCCCGACGGCCGGATGGCCAGCGCCATGGAGCAGCACCCGGCGGCGATCAGATGGAGAAGCACGAGCGGGACGGCCAGGACCCATCGCAGACAGCCCAGGTCCTCGGTGGTTGAGGGGTGTCGCGTCGCGGGTGCCGCGTCACGCGGCACGCCGTCGCGCGCGGGCGCGGGCTCGCAGCGCGTACGTGACCAGGGCGCGGACCGGGGCGGGTGGGCGGCGTACGGTCAGGGCCTCGCGGAGCGGCCGGTCCAGGAGCGAGGCGGCGAACGCCGAGGCCAGTGGGGCCAGTGGGGCGGGCAGCCGGGCCGCGAGCAGGCCCTTGCTGGTGGCGGCCCAGAGCGCGCGGCCCGCCTCCGTGGGGGCGAAGTGGCGTGTCTCGTACGCGCGCATCCAGCGCTCCACACCGGCCAGACCACCGGCCCCGGCCACGCCGCCGGTCGCCTCGCTAGTCGCCTCGCCCGCCGATTCGCCCTTCAGGCGCGGGAGTTCGGGCATGCCGAGGGCGTCCGCGAGCGACAGGTGGAAGACGTACGCCGCGTCCCGCTCCGCCTCGGTGACGGGCCGGTGGCCGTGGGCGTCGATGAACCGCAGTGGGCACACGGTGAAGCAGGCCAGTACGTAGTGCATCAGCTCCGGCGTGATGCCGGGCCGGTCGTGGACCCGGCGCAGACCGTCGACGACCCGACGGCCGTCCTCGCTGTCCAGGCCCTTTCCGATCAGGGTGAACATGGCCACCCCGGTCGCCTTGGCCCGGCCGCGCGGCTCGTTGGTCATCCGGCCGGTGGCGGCCAGCACCCGGGCGATGTCCGGGATGCCGAAGGTACGGACGAAGCCGAGGGTGAGTCCGACCCGGGACTCCTCCGGCATCGTCTCCAGGACGAGGCGCGCGTAGGCGCGGTACGCGCCGCGCGTTCCGGCGGTCATTCGGCCGCGGTGGCGACGGCCAGCGCCTCGCCGGTCAGGGGGGCGTACAGAGAGCGGGCGACCCGTACCAGGTGTGCGCGCTCCTCGGCCGGTTCCGCGTCCAGGCCGGGCAGCGGAGCCTGGTCCTCGCGCGGGCGCGGCGGGGTCCCGGCGTTCAGCGCCTCGCCCGCGGCGCGCAGCGCGGCGGCGACGATCAGGGCCGCCCGGTCACCGTCGTCCAGACCGGCCCGTTCGGCGACGCCGGTGGCCGCGGCGACCACCGCGGGATCGACCCACGGCCGCAGCGTCAACTGGCCGTCGCGTATCTCCAGTCCACGCCTGGCGGTACGCCACTCCAGGTCCCGGAACGCCAGCCGCTCGGTCCACGGCGATGGAGGCGCCTCCAGGGCCAGCCGGCGGTCCGCGCGGTACACCAGATCCCACAGCGGGCGCAGGGCCTGGTAGTCGCGGCGGCGGAGCGTCCAGGCGGCGACGGCCGGTCCGGCGAACCCCGCGGTGATGAGTACGGCTCCGAGCGCGGCGAACGCGGGGCCCACGGCCGTACTCAGCCACTCCACCCCGGCGACCTCCGCGAAGGCCGCGCCGATCGCGATGAGCTTGCACACGACATAGCCGCAGGCCACGAGCCCGCCGACGGCGATCAGCCGGATGCCGCGGCGCAGCCAGCCGTACGGCAGCCCGGCGGCGTGCCCGGAGCACACCCGGCTGATGTCGATCAGCGCGAAGCCGAACAGCACCTGGTAGATGACGAGGAAGACCGCGATCCGCGGACTGGTCGCGAAGGTGGTGTCGAACGTGAGGGGGGTCTCCGGGCTGTCCGCTCCCCCGGTGAGGAACAGGACGATCATCGTCGGCACCAGGACCGCGAACACCGCGAGCCGGCGCCGCGCCTGCCGCCAGGTGTCGCCCGTCACCCCTTCCCACACCTGGGCGTTGGTGCGCCTCTTCGGCGGGGTCCACATCCGGGCCAGCACCACGACGGAGGCGGAGAAACCCGTGATGCCGAGATAGACGAACAGCGTCGCCAGGTTGCCGCGGCCCGTGAGGCCGTCGATCAGCCGGTACAGCACCGGGGCCGCCACCACGAACGCGGTCGAGGGGGCCGCGACCGTCAGGGCGACGACGAGCAGACCGGGGGACGGATCCCGGCGCCACGCCCGGAACTTCAGTACGGCCACGACCCAGGCGACCGTACCGATGCCGAGGTAGACCACGTTGAACGGCGCCTCGGACATGCCGGACGCACCGCCTTCAGACATGCTGTCCCTTGCGATGCTCCAGCGCGGGCGCCAGCTGGGACGTCGTCCCGGCCCCGGGCGCCAGCACGAGAATGCGCGTCAACTCGGCCCCCAGGATCTCCGCTTCCTCTTCCGCGGCACCATCGTAGTGCGAACGGCCGAGCACCAGCCGGATCATGTCGGCGTCGATCGTGGGCAGTTCCACATGGGCCGTGTCCTCGTCGGCCGCCGGGGCCTCGGCGAGGTGCCCGCAGAGGAGATGCGCGAGTTCGTGGCAGATGATGTGCGCCTGGTGCAGGTCCGAGGTCTCCTGCTCGAAGTAGATGACGTCGGATTCCGCGCGGCGTTCGACGAACCCCGACGGCTCGTCCACCCGCATCCGGCGCGGAACGAGCCGTACGGGACGCCCCGACCGGTCGGCGACCGCGGCGCACAGCTCTTCGACCGTGCTCAGCTGCGGCAGATCCAGCTCTCTGACCATGGCCCGCATCCGGCGGCGGGTACGTCCAAGATCTCGCACGTTCTCCCCATCAGCGTCGGCCAGCCGCCAGTGCCCCAACGGCGTCTGCCGGTAGTCGGTCACGCCTCGGAGCGACCGTCGGACCGACCGTCGGAACGGCCCTCGGAGCGGCCGTCGGGCAGTCCGACGGCCTTCCTCAGTTGTTCCACAACAGTGAGGGCGGCGTCCTGCATTTCCGGGGGAAGGCCGGCGGCCCGCATGGCGATACGTTCCACCCGGGCGTCCCGCAGCGCCTCGATCTTCCGCAGGTCCCGCTCGACGGCCTGGGCGGTGGCGGAGTCGCTGAAGTAGTCCAGCGGGATGCCGAAGAACTTGGCGATCTTCACCGCGTTCTCCAGGCTGGGTTTCTGCGTGCCCTTGCGGAGGTTGCCGATGTAGGTGCCGCTCAGGCCGGTCCCCTCGGCGATCTCCGAGTCGCGCCAGGGGCGGCCCAGATCCTTGGGGTAGATCACCGAGATCACCCGCCGGAAGCGGGCCGCGAAGTCCAGAGGTTCCGACGGCTCTCCACGGTTCCCACTGTTCCCGCCGTCGCCAGTGTCGCCAGTGTCGCCAGATCGAAGAGCCGACGCTTCTGAGCGTGGAGAATCCGTGGCCATGTGCCGGATCATAGAACTCTTCGGCCGACGGCGGGGATCACACTGCCGTACCGATTTACACGATCGTTGCGAATAAGCAGGCCAAAAGACGCACCACGCACGGAATCGCCGTCGACCACCCGCCGTGCAATCAACAATAGTTGACTTCTCCTCGGCGCAAGTAGCAGGATCGACGACGCTGGCGCGTGCACGTCATGAGAGTCCCCCAGCGGGACCTCGCTCTGCGGGCGCCGGGCGCCGCTGCCCCACGGGGGTGGGCAACAGCGCCCGGCGTCCGGACCTGTCCACCGGACGGGCCCTGAAGCACTGAGGCCCTCATGACGCGCTCGCCACGGCTGTGCCGGGCGGGCGGCCATGAGGGCCTCAGTGTCCTTACGGGCTTACGTGCTGACGGGCCGGCGGGCCGACGGGCCGACGAACTTACGCGCCTACGGGCCTACGGGCCGCCCTGCGGGCGACGACCACCAGCGCGCCGCCCGCCGCGAGTACGGTCGCGCTCGCCCAGGCGATCGCCGACATACCGCCGCTACCGGTCCGGGCCAGGGCGCCGGTGCCGCCCGTGGTGCCCGCCGCGCCTGTCGTCCCCGCGGTGGCGGTCGGCGGTGCGATGGTCTGGGGCTGGGGCTGGTTGCCGCCCGAGCCGCCCGCCGAACCACCCTCCGAACCGCCCGTCGAACCACCGGTGCCGGCCGCGTCCGTCACCTGCACCGTGAAGAACGCCTTGTTGTTCGCCTTGTTGGTGTCGTACGCCAACTCCGCTCCCCACTCGGACATATGACGTACGACGCCGCGGGTCGTCGCCGGCGCGTCCTCGCCGACCTTCAGCACGAACGGCACCGTCGCGACCTTGCCCACGGGGAACGGCGAGCCGATCCGGCAGAGGTAGGCGGGCACGTCGGGGTCGGGGTCGCTCCCGCCGTCGCCCTTCCAGACGCGGCAGCGCTCCGGCATCTTCACCACGGTCGTGCCCTTGGGGATCTCGACCAGCAGCGAGATCTGACCGTCGGCGGTGATGAGGTCGACGGAGGCGGGGCCGTCGTTGCGGATCTTCGCCGCCAGAGTGACGGTGTCGCCGGGATCGGCGGTGACGGTGTCCCCGGTGACGTCGAGGTCGGCGGTGTTGGCCGCGTTGACGATCCATCGCCAGCGGTCCGTCAAGGACTCGCTGGGCGGAGCACTGCCGTCCGGAACGAGCGCGAGCACGGGCCCTGCCCCGGAGCCGCTGCCGCTCTTCGCGTTCTTCGCGCTCGTCGGCACGGTGGCGGCGAGGGGCGTCGCCTCGAAGTCCACGAACTCGAAGAGCGCCGTCTTCTTGACGTCGAAACCCACGGACGTGGACAGCCGGTAGCGCTTGCCCGGTTCGACGGGCGTGCTGATACGGCACACCGCCTCGGGCAGCGGGCGCCCGGCGCCGGACGGAGGGTCGGTCGTGCCGTACACGCAGTTCGAGAACCGCTGTGCGAAGCCGAGTTCGTGGGAGGTGCCGAGCCGCAGTTCCACGCCCTGAGCCGTCAGCGACCCCGTGTTGGCGACGGTGATCGGGGCGTCGAGCGTGCTGCCGGGCTCGGCGGTCTCCGTATCGGGGAGCCGGCTCACGACCAGCGCCACCGCGCCGACGGTGACCTTCACGGTCGTGTCGATGACGGTCGCGTTGGTGGACGTGGCGTAGACCCGGGCGGTGCCCGTCGTACCGAGCGCGGCGCCCGGCTTGGCGCTCATTTCGAGGAGCCCGCCCGAGTAACCGTCCGGCGCGATGTCCGTGACGGGCCACGCGCACACGTCGTCCGGGCAGCCGCTGGGGCCGCGGACCTCGGTGAAGGCGGAGATGCCGGACACGTCGATCTTGACGACCACGTCCTTGGCGGTGCCGCCGTCGGGGTCGCCCGGGACGCCCCAGTTGATCAGCGGCGGATCGCTCTCGGCGGGCTGTGGCAGGCCGACCTCGTTCTGGACGACGTGGAACTTCAGGACGGGACCGGCGGCCTTGTCCGGTTTCGAACCGTCCGCCTTGGCGGCCTGCGAACCCTCCGCCTTGGCGGGCTGCGAACCGTCCGCCTGGGCGGGCCGCGACGCACGCGCCGGGTCCGCCTGGGCCGGGGTACCGACGAGCACGGCGCCGAGGAGAACGGCCGCGACGGCGGCCGGGGCGGCCGGCCAGCGGCGTTGGCTGAGGTGTCGGCTGAGTAGAGACATCTCGCGGATACCTTTCCGTTTACCGGACGTTGGCTTCCAGATGTCCTGTGCGACAGATGGGCCTGGTGAATGGTTGTGCGGAGGTGAACACTCCGTTCAACGGGACACCGCTCGACGGGGCACCGCCGATCCCCCGAAGTCCCCCTCCCCGTATTCCGGTTAGCCGCTCCCCTCCCGCTTGCTAGGCTCCGTCCGTCGTGCTCGCGAGGCGATCCACTCGCGAGGGAATTCAGGGCCCCACACCCGAGGACTTCGTTCGTCCATGTCGCCGCCGTCGCGGCGGCACCGCCGTGCTGGGAGACCCTTTGAGACGCACCACCGCTCTGGCCGCCGTCGTCGCCGTCGTCGCCGGGTTCGTCGCCGTGACGGGTACGGGTGGCGCGGTCGCCGCCGACGTGGGGTTTCCGTTGCGGACCGACGGTGTCCAGGGGATCGACTTCGCCGGTGGCACCCTGAGCACCGTGGAGCGCGCGGCCAACGGCGATCCGTATGTGATGGCGCGGCGGGTCTCCGCCGACGGGTCGACGGCTTCCGCCCGGGTACCCCTGGCGTACGCCGGTACGTACGCCAATGGCGCGCACGTCAAGTACGTGCCGTGCGACGCGGGCTCGTGCGTGCCCATCGTCGGTTCCGGCAATGGCGAGGTGGGCTATGTGTTCGTGCAGGACGGACGGGAAAGCGTCCAGATCCGGCTCGGTCCCGACGAACTCAACGGCACGGAACCCGCCGTCACCGGCGCCAGGATCGTGGACTTCACCGGCCGTTTCTTCGTCTACGACGCGCAGTCGACCGGTAAGCAGTACATCGACGACGTCCAGCCGTACCGCACGACCGACGTGCGGATGACCCGTTCCCGCACCGCCGCCTCCGTGTGGGGCTCCCAGCTGTGGACCACGACCTCCACCACCGGGGCCGTCGCCGTCACCGACATCGAGACGAAGAAGGCCGTCGAGACCGTCTCCACCGGATCGGCGTGCGCGATCAAGGAGTTGCAGGCCGTCGGCCGCTGGATCTACTGGAACTGCGGCCCCACCGGCCGCGCCGGAGTCTACGACCGCACGGCGAAGAAGGGCTTCGCCGTCCCGTCCGGCCCCGCCATGGTCGGCGACGGTTATCTCGTACGGCATGACAGGACCGCGGGGAAGCTGGTGCTCACCGACTTCCACACCGGGCAGAGCGCGGCGCCCCGCCCGGTCGCCGAACTGCCCGCCGGCGACACCGCCGACCAGCGCCGGCTCACCTGGGCCGTGGACAAGTTCGGTGGTGACCTCGCGTACGTCGGCACCGACAACGCCCTGCGCGTCGTCCCCAGCGGTGTTCCGTCGCAGTCCCTCGCGAAGATCGAGTCCGAGGTGGACGACGCCGCGTCCCTGGACGTCAAGACCTCCGCGTGGAGCAGCACGTGGCAGTTCAGCAAGCCGGTGACCTGGACCTTCACGGCCAAGGACGCCCGCGGGCGCACCGTGCGTACGCTCACCGGGAAGGGCGGCCCGGAGGCCGACGTCTCCTGGAACGGGAGGACCGACGCGGGTGCGTACCCCTCCAACGGCCCGCACACCTGGACCCTGTCGGCCAAGGCCGCCGAAGGCACGGGGACGTACACCACCAGCGGGAAGCTCGGCGTGAGCGGTGGTCTGCCGGGCCACCACGACCAGGGCGGGAACGGCTACGGCGAGTTGGTCACACTCAACTCCCTGGGAGACCTGACCCTGCACTACACCGAGGGCAAGGGCGTCTTCGACTGGAAGCGGTCGGGCTCCGGCTGGCCCGCCGGGTCCGTCGCCGTTCCGTTCGGCGACATGGGCAGTGACCGGTGCGCCGAGATGCTCGTACGGATGCCGGGCGGCGAGCTGCGCCGCTATGCGGGCACGTGCGGCGGTACGTACAAGCCGGCCGGCAGTCACACCTCGCTCGGCACCGGCTGGAACGCGTACAACGTCCTGACCGCGCCCGGCGATCTGACCGGCGACGGACGTACCGATCTGCTCGCCCGCAAGGCGTCGACGAGCGACCTCTACCTCTTCGCCGATCTGGGCAACGGCAAGCTCGCCGCCGGGAAGAAGATCCGTTCCGGCTGGACGGGTTACACGCATGTCGTCGGTGCCGGTGATCTGAACGGGGACGGCATCGGCGACGTACTGGCCCGGGGGAAGAACGGGACCCTGTACCGGTACGACGGCACCGGCAAGGGCACGCTGCGGGAGCGCGTGACGGTGTTCACCGCCTGGGGCGCCTCGTACAACACCATCGTCGGCGTCGGTGACATCACCGGCGACGGCCGGAACGACCTGGTGATCCGGGACAAGGCCGGCAACCTCTACCGCAACGACGGGAAGGGCAACGGCTCCTTCACCTCGCGGACGAGGATCGCCACCGGCTGGCAGGGGTACAAGGGCGTCTTCTGAGCGGCCGGTTTTCCCGGGGCCGGGGTGTGGACCGCACGGGGTGTGAACCGCCGGGGGTGCGGCCCGGGGCCGGGGTGCGGACCCGGCGGAGATCCGGCCCGCCGGGGAGGCGGACCGGCCCCGGGACAGGCCCGCCTCAGATCGTCATCGCCTCCTGTATCCAGCGGTTGACGCGGTACGGCAGCCACCACTCCAGTCCGCCGACCGCGAGGACGAGACGCTCCTCGCGGAAGTCGGCGAGCGCGTCCGCCGGCACCGACTCCGCGGGAGCCCCGTACGCCAGGCGTTCGATCGCCTCCTGGTAGTGCGGCTCGTCCACCGTGAACCGGCGGAGATCTCCCCAGCGGCGGTCGCGGATCTGGACGAAGCCCGGCCCCTGCCGCCAGAGGCACTTGCCGAGGTAGTGGCCGTTGCGCCAGGTCCGCAGCGCGTCGGCCGCGGCCGACTCGTCCACTCCCTCCCCCTCGATCCGCTGCGGCGGCTGGAGGTGGCTCAGGAGGCGGCTGATGTCCTCGGCGGCCGTCGGGCCCCGGCCGGGATCCGGGCGCAGGTCCCACTCGACGAGTACCGCGCGGGCCGTCAGGTCTCTGACCAGGCTGAGGGTACGTACGGTACGGGCCGCCGCGTCCGGCGTTCCCGTGTCCGCGAGATCCACGACGCCGGAGAGCCGGACACGGCGCGCGCCCAGTTCCCACAGCCGGTCGCACTCCTCGGGGACGGAACCGGTCAGTGCGAGGTCGCCGAGGAACATCCCCGGCAGCGCGCAGGCGACGGGATCGTAGTCGCGCCAGGCGGCGGCGGACGGAGTGAGCGTGGAGCTGGAACCGGAACTCATCGGGCTGGCCTCCTGGTGCGCCTGAACGGTCGGACGGCGGTCGGACGAGGGCTGGTGGAAGTCGGACGGCGGTCGGACGAGGGCTGGTGGAAGTCGGACGGCGGTCGGACGAGGGCTGGTGGAAGATCGGGAGACGGGTCAGACCCCGGTCATGTGCGGTTCGGCCGACGCGGAGGCCGGTACGGGGGCGGGGCCCGGTACGGGGTCGGGTACGGGCGCCTCCACCCGAGGCGCGTGCCTGTGCCGCATGAAGTCCAGCCGCAGCAGGTCCTCGTTCACCGCCGAGGGCGCGATATGCACGTACTGCCCGTTGTCGGTGAAGACCAGCCCGAGCCCCACCCAGCGGTCGAGCAGATCCTGTACCTCGTCCTCCTGGAGCGCCCCGCCCGGCACCCGGCCCGCGGCCTTGCGGGTGAGGGCCGACGGCGTGTGCGGCTGGTCCAGCAGCCGGAACGCGGCGATCTCGTACGGGTCGGTCAGCTCCATCGCCCGCCACTCGAACGCCCGGCGCTTGCTGACCAGGACGATACGGTCGCCCAGATCGGCCTGCGTGAGACGCGCGTCGGCGTGGTGCTTGCGCCAGGCGGCGAGCGCGGCGTTGAGCGCGGTGACCGTGGGTTTGCCGATACCGCGCTCCGGCGCCTCGAAGACATAGGCGAGGCCGTAGAGCTCCTCTTCCGGCAGGTCGTAGGTGAAGCGGTAGTGCGCCTCGGGACGCAGCCCTGAGAAGCCCAGTTCGGGCCGGTTGAAGTAGGGGCTGAACCGTTCGATGGCGATACGGGCGGAGAGGTCGACCGGCGGATTGAGGTGTTCCAGCGCCGGTATCTGCGCGATGACCGGGTCGTAGTCCTCCGCGCTCTCCCCGGGGAAGCCGTGCAGATAGTTCCAGGAGACCGACAGGCCGGTCTCGGCGCCGTCGCGGAGCATGCGTACGTTCTGGCAGCCGCTGACACCCTTGTCCATCAGATCCAGTACACGGCTGTTCAGGCTCTCGATGCCCGGCTGTACGTAGATCAGGCCCGCGTCGGAGAGCGTACGGAGGTGGGCGCGGCGCATATTGGCCTTGATCTCGATGTGCAGCCGCAGGTCGTAGCCGCTCTCGATGATCCGGGGCAGGACGGTGGAGAGGTAGCCCATGTCGAGGATGTTGTCGACCACGTACATGTCCAGCACGCGGTGGCGGCGGGCGAGATCCATGATCTCGTCGTAGAAGGTGTCCGGGCTCTTGCTGCGGAACTGCATGAAGGAACCGTTGAGCCCGCAGAACGTGCAGTGGTGCTTCTCGCCCCACCAGCAGCCTCTGGCGCCCTCGACGACGAGTTTGGGCTCGACCCAGTTGCGGGCCACGGAGGCGCCGAGGCGTTCGAAGTAGCCGCTGTAGTCGGGCGGCAGGATGGTGGCGGGCGGCAGCGGGCTGGTGGCCATCGCGTTGGCGGTGCTCACGCCGTCCGGACCGCGGTGGCACAGCCCGGTGACGGTGGAGAGGTCCGGCTGTTCCTCGCCGAGCGCGGCCAGCAGCCGCGGAAACGCGGCCTCGCCCTCGCCCCGTATCACGTAATCCACGAACGGGAAGTTGCGATGGACCGTCGCGCCCTGCTCACCGTCGCAGTTGGCGCCGCCGATGACGGTCACGATGTGCGGCGCGAGCCGCTTGACCTGGCGGGCGGCGGCGAGCGCGGCGGTGTTCTGCTGGAAGGTGGAGGTGAAACCGACGACATCGGGTGCGTCGTCGACGATCCGCTGGGCGATCTCCGACACGAACTCCGGTACCAGCCGGTGCAGTTCGCGGGTCATCCGCATCCGGGAGGCGCCGAGCTTCCCCTTCATCGCGGCGGCGAACTCGTCGTCCCGCCAGGCGGGGTCGTCGTAGAGCGCGGAGGAGAAGACCCAGTCGCCGCAGCCCATGAAGTAGGAGGCCAGCGCGTAGTACTCGTAGTCCTCGGCGGTGAATTCCATGCGCCGGGTGATCCAGTCGGTGAATTCGAGGTTGGCGTGGAGGACTTCGGCACTGCCGTCCGGCACGTGCTCGTCCACACTCCGCTTGAGGATTCCCAGGGCCAGCGACGGAAGGTCGATGGGCGACCAGGGCATGTTGACCAGCAGTACGCGCATGTCGGCTCCTCGAGGGACGTACGGAGGTAGGTCGGTACGGGCAAACCGACCGCGGTCGTGCCCGGTCGTGGGCGGGACGACCGGCCGGCCCGGCATCGGTGGCCGCCGGGCCGGCCGGCGCGGATCAGATCAGTCCTCGTCCGCGTCTTCCGCGTTGCGGAACGGGATGGTGACCGTGACGCCGACGCTCGGCTTCCGGTTCTCCTCGTCACCCTCGAGCGGGTCGTTGTGGATGATGTCCTTCTGCATGGGCGGTTCTCCTCTCGGTGTGTTCGGCGGTACCTGTCCCGGCCGCCGCCGTGGTACGGACGCGGCCGGAATCCCCCCTCCGGTCGGCGGGGGGCGTCTTGGGGTCGCGGTGCGGGCCGTACGCGCCGTTCGTGCCGCGCCCGCCCTGCGTACCGCGCCCGCCCTGCGTGCCGCGCAGCTCGCGGTCGAGGAAGACGACGGCGCGGCGCAGTACGGCGACGTGGTCGCCGCCCTCGTAGCCGTCGTGCCCGCTGTCGAGCCACATCGACTCGTGGCGGGCTCCGGCGGCGCGGAGCGCGGCGAGGTAGCCGCGTACCTGGCCGGGCGGGCACTTGGCGTCCCGGGTGGCGGCCACGACCAGCAGCGGCGCGCGGACGTGCGAGGCGTACTGGATCGGCGAGCTGCGGGCGTACGCCTCGGGCACGTCGTCGGGCGTGCCTCCGTACAGGCGCTCGTCCAGGGCGCGCAGCGCGGAGGTGGTGGTGCGGTAGGCGGCGACACCGTCGGCGACGGGCTTGACGGCGACGCCCGCCTGCCACAGCCCGGGATGGGTGCCGAGGGCCAGCAGGGCGAGGTAGCCGCCCCACGAGGTGCCCCACAGTCCGACGGCGTCGGGGCGCACCAGCCCGCGGCCGATCAGATCGGCGCGGACCGCCACCAGGTCCTCGACCTGGGTGAGCCCCACGCCCGCCCCGAAGGCCCGGCGCCAGCGCGGACCGTAGCCGGTGGAGCCGCGGTAGTTGACGCGCGCGACGGCGAAACCCGAGGCCACGAGCGAGTGCACCACGCCGTCGTAGGCGTCGCGGTCGTGGTCGGCGGGACCGCCGTGCACGAGGAAGACGACGGGCGGCGGCGCGCTCCGGCGTTCGGGGGCTTGGCTCTCCGGGGCTTGCCTCTCCGGGGCTTGCCTCTCCGGGGCTTGCCTCTCCGGAAGACCGTGGCCTTCCGGGAGACTGAGCCACGTGTGCACGGGGCCGTCCGGGGTCGGCGTCCACAGATCGCGGTGGTCGCCCGGTACGCGCCCCGGCACGGTGCCGAGGGCCGGCAGCGCGGTACCGGCGGTGGAGTGCATACGCGGCGGATGGGCCGTGTCCGTCCACAGGTAGTGCACATCACCACCGGCGCCACCACCGGCGCGCGGCGCCGCGTCCAGCAGGCTGCCGGGCGGCGTCGGCACGGGCGTGAGGGTGCCGGTGTCCAGACAGGCCCGGTGCAGGGTGCTGCGGCCGTGGCGGTCCTCCCGGATCAGGACGGTGCGCCCCTCGTCCCCGCCCTCACCCCCATCCGGATACCAGCGGGCGGTGATCTCACTGTCGAACGCGCACCACGGGTACGTTCGGATCCCGGTCTCCGGACGCCAACTGGCCAGCAGATAGCGGTCGTCGTCCTCGCGTACCAGCAGCAGTTCGTCCCGTTCCGCGGTGGGCGCGAAGCCGAGCGACCAGAGTCTGCCGTGTTCCCCGGCGCCGGAGAGCACGGCGCGCGGTGTGCCGTCAGCGGCCAGGACGGTCACGGCGTGCGCGGAACCGGCGGGGCCGCTGATCGCCAGCAGGCCGGCCGCGGCGGTGATCCCGGACAGCGTGGCGTGCCGGTCGACGCGCGTCACCTCGCGTGCGGAACCGCCGCGCCGGCCCAGGTGGACGGTGGTCGTACGGCCGTCCCCCAGCCCCATGGCGACGGTCCCGTCGTCGCTCACGGCCAGGCCGCGCGGGGTCCCCGTGGGCACGCCGGTCAGCCCGGGGAGGTCGGGTCCGCCGCGGAAGGGCTGGAACAGCCAGCGGCCCGCGCCGTGCGCGTCCTCGTCGAACCACCACACGTTCGCGTCCCGGTCGATCGTTCCGTGCAGCGTGCCGCGCGGCCGGTCGGTGACCTGGCGGGCACGGCCCGTCGCGGCGTCCCAGGCGAACACCTCGCACCGGCCGTCCGCGTCGGCGGTGAACGCCATGAGCGCGGGATCGGCGGCGCAGACCTCGGGCAGGGCGGCGAGGTAGACCTGATAGCGGGAGCCGGTCACGCGCCTCGCCCCCTCTCCGGTACGCCCGTCGTCAGCACGCGTGTGGCCCCGAAGGTCGTGTGCAGAGCGAGCAGGACCAGTACCCCGGCGCACGCGAGCGCGGGCACGGCGGCCCCCGCGTGAGCCGTCAGCAGCCCGGACAGCGCGGGCGCCATGGCGGCGGCGCCGCCCGCGGCGGTGGCGAGCACGGAGCCCGCGCGGGCCTGGAGTTCGGGCGGGGTCCCCTGGATGGCGCGAGCCTGGAGGATCACGGTGGCGAGCGGCATGATCAGGCAGAACCCGCCGAACAGCGCCCCGTACGTCCACGGTCCCCCGGCCGTCGCGAGCGCGGCGGCGAGCGGGACCATGAGCCACGACACCGCCACGACCGCCCGTACGGGGCTGAGCCCGCGCACGAGCCGGGGCGCGGCGAGCGAACCGGCGAGTCCCGCAGCGCCGGACAGTGCCAGGACCAGACCCATGGGTGTGCCGCCGTGGCCGCTCTCCTGCAAGGTGAAGACGGCGTCGTAGTACAGCGCGGCCAGTACGCCGTTGACGGTGGTGGTCCACACAAGTACCAGACGCAGCAGGGGTGTTGACCGGACGAGCCGGAATCCGGCGGTGGCCTCGGCGGCCAGTGCGGACCAGGTGCCGCGCACGGAGCGACGCGCGGGCGGCGCGGGCCGCGCGGCCGGGTCCGCGCCGTCGGCCGGGGCGGCCCGGTCGGCCCGGTCGGCCCGGTCCGCAGGGTCCACACCGTCCGGCCGGTCAGCACCATCCGCCCGGTCAGCACCATCCGCCCGGTCAGTCCGGTCCGCCCGCAGGTCCGAGCGCATGGCGCGGACGCACACGGCCGTGACGACGTACGAGACGGCGTCCAGCACGAAGGGCAGCGCGCGCGAGGCCTGGTACAGCATGCCGCCCAGGGCGGGTCCGGCGACCAGGGCGCCCCGGTCACCCGCCTCCAGCCCGGCCACCACACGTGGGAGGTTCCCGGGCGTGGAGATCAGGGCCACCGTGCCGCGGGCCGCGGCCTCGTAGCAGGCGGTGGCGGTACGTTCCACGAGCACCGCGGCGAGCAGATGGAGCAGCGGCGGCCGTCCTTCCACGACGGCCAGGGCCACGGCCACGGAGCCCATCGCGAGCGCCGAGACCACCGCCGACCAGAACATCACCCGCTTTCGCGCGCCCCGGTCGGCGGGTACGGCGACCAGCGGGCCGAGTACCAGCCCGGTCGCCGTGGACACCCCCGCGACCAGCCCCACCACCGCCGGCGAGTAGCCGAGCCCGAGAAGCAACAGCGGCAGGACGACGCCGGATGCCTGGCTGCCGAGGGAGTCGGCGGCGTTCGCACACCAGAAGAGCCGGATGTCGCGGGTGGCGTGCTCGTTGGGCTCGGCGTGCGTGGTGCGCTCGGCGTGCGCGGTGTCGTCGCTCTGGACCGGAGGTACGGCCTCGACGCGCGAGGCTCCCGTTTCGGGAAGAGAAGATCCCACGCGCAGCCCACCCCGTTTCCGCCGTCGTCAGACTCGAAGTCACTTGCGAGATCGCATGCGAAGTAGCGCCGCATCCAGCAAAGATGCGGAGAAAACGTGCAGGAATTGAAACGCTCGGGAGCTTAACCAGGCGTCGTCGTGGAGGACAAGGACGCCGGAACGAGGGCGGTTTCGTTTTCGCGCGGACGCCACGGGGCGCGCCGGGGCCTCCGTACAGCAGCATCGGGACGGTCGGTTCTTACCGCGTCCGTCGCCCGCGATCACCGCGTCAGGGGTGGCGGATTCGGGTCACGACGGCGCGGCACCCGGGATTCCCGCTTCGCTTTGGCATTCGCGGCGCCGAATGCGCCGTCCGGGCGAGCGAAGACCCCTGGAGATCGTCCAGATCGCCGCCAACGGACCGGACATAAGCCGGAATTCACCACTCCGCGCGAGGCAGGCCATCTGAACAGCGCGGGGAACAGAGCGGAACGCCGCCATCCGTACGGACCGCAAGCACACAGCGACGCTCCGCGACGGCCGCCGTACACAGCCGTACACCACCGTCACACCGGCCACCGACGGCGTACGGAGGCTTCCCGGTGGTAAACGCGGCCCCCGCCGCCAACGCGCCGTACGCCGCGCGCCTCGACGGAGGAAAGGGGCCCGGCGGAAGCGCGCGGGCCCGCGCGATATCCGGAATCCCACTCCCCGGATATCGCCCGGCCGACGGTGCCGGCTCAACTTATTGGCCGGAAACGTACAGGAGACAAGCGAAAAGAAGACAGACGGAATAGGAAATCCGGAGCACGGAGCCCGGAGCGCGGAGCACGATGTCGTCGCCGCATGACGCCCGCTTCCCCGAACACACCCCCGCCCGGTGGCACCGTCCGCCCCACTGAACGGACCGGGTACAGCGGGCAGTTCAGCGCTTGGCCCCACGCCGGCCGTAATGCCTGGCCAGCGCGTGAAACGCCTGCTTCGGCTCCCAGCGCCAGGCCGACGCCGGATCGTCGGGCCGTTCCCGGATCGTCTTCACGACGCTGTAGCTCGCCATGTCGAGGTCGTAGCGCGGCTCGGGGCGGTGCGGGGCGTCCGGGGTGACGAATTCGTAGACCAGCGCCGCGTACAGACCCATCGACTCGAAGACGCCGAGTACGTCGGTGATGTACGCGGCCTGACTCCGCTCGCCGCGCACCAGGTCACCGATGATCTCTTCCGGCCGCTTGGTGTGGTCGATGACGTTCCAGCCCATGCCGCCCGGCTCCGGGGCGCCCAGGTACGTACAGGAGCCGAACTCGGAGATCGCCACGGGCTTGCCCCAGCGCCGGTACGCCGACAGCTCACGTACGTACTCCTCCCTGCGGGCGTGATACGCGTAGTAGTTGACGCTGACGATGTCGAACAGCTCCCAGTCGACCTCGTCCTCCTGCGCCGCGCCGTACGTCATCGGGCCGCCGAAGACGGACCTGCCGACCGCCGCGGACCGCGCGATGAACGAGGTGAGCCGGCGCGTCATCCGCACCGGGTCGAACGTGCCGTTGAGAAGGCTCTCGATACGTTCCATGACGTCGGCGCCCGGCACGATGCCCGGCACGTACAGCACGAACTCGCAGCCGACACTGAGATGAACGCGGGCGCCCTGGCGCCGCAGGCGCTCGGCGTGCCTGCCGGTCTCCGCGAGATGTTCGAGGATCTCCCTCTCGGGACGGTCCCCCAGCCGCGGCTGGAGCCAGACGTGCAGCCCGCGCTCCGCCGCCTCCGGCGCCGTGGCCGCGAGCCGCTCGACGCCGTCACCGAAGACCGACACCGAACTCGCGTGCAGGTCGTCCTTGACGGCCCGGATGTCGGCGCGCATCCGCCCGGCGTCCCACCCGTCGCGGGGGTCTCCCCGTCCCCCACGGCGTAACACACCCCGCGATACGCCAGCCCACGCCGCCGCGCCGCCCCGCCCTCGGCCGAGGCCGCCCCGGCGGTCGGCAGCACGCCCGCGGCCACCACGCCCCCAACCCCCGCGGCCCCAGCCAGAAACCGCCCCCGACTGATCCCCTCGTCGCGCACCGTGCCTCCCCAGGCATCCGTATCCGTACGTCCGTACAGCGACCAAGAACGCGGCGCTCCGCGTCCCCACCCCCACCCTGCCGAGCCACGACACCCCACGCGGTCGGCCGATGGTCTACGCCCCGGGCCCCGGGTATGACACCCCGCGCGGCCGGGTGCGACTTTGGTCGGTGGCCCGGTCCGGCCAGGCGCGCATCTACGTCTTGACGGTGCCGTACTACACGTCGGGGTTGAAGAAAAATCATGGCAAGTAGCGGCCCGAGCAGGGGACAGGGAATAATGAGCAGCGAATCCATCGGTGCGGGCGACGTGATTGCGGCATTCGGTCTGGAGGGCGTCGTGCTCTTCCCGTACGCGGAGACGGAGTCCTCACCGCTGTCTGTTCGGGCGTCGTCCTTTCTGAGTCGCGTCGGGGTCCCGAACGACTACTTCTTCATCTCCAGAGGCGGTCCCGAGGAGGACGGGGAGGCGGCCGAGGAGTCCGTGTGCGTCGGCTCATGGGCTGCCGACGAGGATCTCGGTTCGACGTGCCGGAGGCATGCAGGTCATGGTTGATCGTGGGGCACTTCCCCTGCGCGGCCGCGGCACTGAATCCTGCGGATGATCACGTCTACTCCTTCTCCTACGACGGTGACGGTAAGCCCATCCTGATTCATCGTGACCTTGAGTCGCTCGTTCGATCCCTCATCACGCTCAAGCACTTCTGTGAAGAGCGGGAGGAGAACGAGGACCTGTCACCAGAGGAATTGCGCACAAGGGTCGATTCCTTCGACCGGCTTCCCTTCTCCGAAGAGGCATCGGAGTGGAACCGCATGTACGAGGAGGTCGTGGACGGAATCTTTTGACGAAAGCAGCGGCCGAGGGCATGACGGCGATGCTCGATCTCTGGCGGCAGGGGCTCGGGAAGGTGCCGGAGGAGTTGGGCGATCTGATGTCGCTCAGCGATTGCCTCTGCCTGCACGACACAATCGGCTGACAGAGCTTCCCCGGTCGCTGGGGCGGCTCACCGCGTCGCGTTATCCCAACATCGGCGAGAGCCGCCTCATCGGCGACCTGTCTGCTCCGGAGGAAACGCGCGCCCTGGATCCGCGCTGGAACGACATCGAGCCCCGGCCCCGGCTGCTCGACGCGTTGGCGCAGCGTGGGTGTGTCGTCTTGAGGTGAGCGGCTGCGGACCGCGGACGGGCGCCGATGCCACCTGTCACTGGCGGTGTCCCGTGGCGTCGTGCTCCGCGGCGATGGCGGCGAACTCGTGGATCAGCGGGCTGCGTCGGCTGCTCTCCCAGGCCAGGCAGACCTGGCTGGGGGCGATGTCGGAGATCTCGACGTGGGTGACGTCGGGGCGCGTGTAGTACGTCGCGGTCGACAGGGGCAGGATGACCACACCGCGTCCGGCCGCGACGTTCTCCAGCTTCTCCTCGACCGTCACGGTCGGCGGTGGCGTCGTCCGCCGGTCCGCGGGGGCCTCGGTGGACAGCTCCGTGGCGATGTCGCGCCACTCCGGTACGGCGTCCGGATCCTGCAACAGGTGCTCGTCCGCGAGGTCGTTGACGCTCAGGACGCCCTTGTGCGTGTAGGGGTGGTCCGCGGGGAGCACCGCCACCCGGGGTTCCGTCAGCAGGTTCCGCGTGCGCAGGCCGTGCCGGTCCAGAGGCATGCGTACGTAGCCGACGTCGACGCGCCCATCGTGGATCACCTCTGCCTGATCGCCCCAGCCGGTCCTGACCACCTCGACCGAGAGGTCGGGATAGCGGCGGGAGAGTTCCCGTACGGCACCGGTGACGATCAGTCCGGGCATGAACCCGATGGCGAACGTCTCCGTCCCCCCGGCCGCGCGGGCCAGGCGTCGGCGGGCGGCCTCCGCCGCCGCCAGCAGCGGCACGGCGTCGGAGAGGAGTTGCCGGCCGGCGAAGGTCAGCTCGGTGGCACGCTTGTCGCGGGCGAAGAGCTGGACCTTCAGTTCGCTCTCCAGCGCCTTGATCTGCCGGGAGAGCACCGGCTGTGCGATGTGCAGTCTCTCGGCGGCCCGTCCGAAGTGCAGTTCCTCGGCCACCGCGACGAAGTACCGCAGCTTACGGAGATCGAGATCGAGGGCCACGGGCCGCTCCTTCCGCGTCGCGTCGGCCGCTCCGTCGCTCCGTCATCCGAGCGTAGCCAGCGGTGCGCGACGGTGCTCGGGGCCGGCGGGCGGTGGTCCGGGCGGCGGGCGGGGGGAGCCGGGCGGCGACGAGTGCTCAGGCCGGCCGAGTGCTCAGGCCGGCCGGCCCACGCCCAGTTCCGTCAGGAGCCGGCCAGCTCCGTCAGCGCATCCAGCCGTACGGGCTTCCAGCCCAGCTCCCGGCGCGCGCGGGCGCCCGTGAGCCGCTGGTCCAGCGCGAAAGCCTCGGCGACCGGCCCCATCTGCTCCGTCGCCTCGTCGATGGTCAGATGCCGGATCGCGCCCGGCCGCCCGATGGCCCGGCTGACCGCCTCGGAGACCTGGAGCGCGGTGGGGTTCTGGTCGCTGACGCCCGCGTAGACGGATCCGGCGGGGGCCGCCAGCGCCAGCACGTACAGCTCGGCGAGGTCCTCGACATGCACCAGCGACCAGTGGTTGGACCCGTCGCCCACACACGGGACAGCGCCCGTCTCCCGCCCGGGAGCCGCGTAGAACGTCTCGACCAGCCCGGCCGACCGGCCGTACACCAGCCCCGGCATCACCACCACGGGCCGCTCGCCCGTGGCCGCCCGCGCGAGAACGTGCTTCTCGTTGTCCACGCGCCACGCCGTCAGCCTCGGCGGCTTCAGCGGCGCGTCCTCGTCGACGATCCCGTCGGTGTCGCCGTACACCCACACCCCACCGGTGTGCACGTACGGGCGGGGCCCCGCGCCGTCCTGCATCGCCTCGGCGGCCGCGCGGTCGACCTCGGCGGAGTCCGCACCGGCGTGCTGGCCCAGGTGCAGAACACCGTCCGCCGCCCGCGCCGCCTCGCGCAGTACGGACACGTCGGTCAGCTCGCCACGGACCGCGCTCGCGCCCAGACCGGTCACGACCCGCTCGGAGGCATCGCTGCGGACGAGCGCCGCGACCTCGCTTCCCCGCCGGACCAGTGCCTCGATCGTCGCCCGGCCGATGTAGCCGGAACCTCCTGTCACGAAGACCTTCATGATCGCTCCCTTCCTGGGTGCTGAACCCGCGGTGGTGAACTTGCCCGGGGGTGAACCCGGCACTACCGACTCTGCTCGCGAAGGGGTCCGACAGTCCAAGACCTGGTGCGCCGTCTGTCATACCCGGCGGGTATCAGACCAGCTCAGACGGTGCGTGCGGGTTCGGCCGACCGAGTGATCGATGATCGGGTGATCAGGCGATCGGGCGATCGCCCGGGGGTCCGGCACACCGACACGGATCGGGCGACGGATCAGGTGATCGGCTGATCGTCCAGCTCCGTGATCGGCCGGTCGCTGACGGCGGCCGTCATGATCATCGGGGCGTCGCCGTCGCTCTGGTTGACGGAGACCGCGATCCACCGGGGGTCCGCGGAGAGCGGTCCCCATACGGTCAGATCGCCGTAACAGTCCGCGTCGCACAGCGCCTGGAACAGCGCGGGCATGGGTTCGCCCGCCTGCTTCCGGAACAGCGGCACCCGCATGGACACCCGCCGGTGAGCACCCCACCGCCGGTCCAATTCCGCGACGAGCCGCGCCAGTTGCTCTTCGGCCGCCTCCTCCGCCTCGTTCCACTCGGGCCCGTACACCCCGACGAGGTCCCCGCTCTCCCAGAGCGGAACGATCCGAAACCCCGCCCCGCTGGTCGCGGTCCACTCCCCCGTGGCCGGATCCCCCTCGACTTCCGTCCCGTCGGTCGTCAGCCCGGCAGTCGGTACGGGCGCGACGAGCAGCGCCTCGACGTCGGACACCGCACGGCCCGTCTCGAACACCTCTCCGGCCCGTGCGGTCACAGTGCGGCCCGGTCCATGGGGCGGGGCAGCGGTCGCAGCGCCCCGGCTTCCCGCAGCCACAGGTTGGCACGGAGTACATCCTCGGTGTCGTCACGTGCCGCGAGGACGAGCAGCGCGCCTCCGCCACTTACGTCCTCGCGGGCCGCCGCCGCCAGGTCCTCGGGCAGCAGAGCGGCGCGCCCCGGGGAGAGATAGCCGATCCAGCCGACCGAAGGCTCGTCGGGGGCGAAGCCGGCGTCGTCCTCCAGGGCGTCGAGCACGTCGTCATCGGTGACGCCGCCGAAGTCAGGCTCCCACAACTCCGCCACGGTGGAGAGGAGTTCGGCGTCGGGGGTCTCGGCCTCGTCCGGAGAGCTGACGCCGATCACCATCGACTGGAGCAGGAACTCGGGCGTGCCGCCCGCCAGGCCGCTGACCTCGATCTTCCAGCCCGGCGCGCCCTCGGCGACGAGGCGCAGGGCGCAGCCGGTACGGTCCGACCAGCCGTCGGCCGCCTGTGCCGCGCGCAGGGCGGCGAGCAGCGACGCCTCGTCCGGCCGGAGCTCGGCGGCGGGCCCGGAGGCGGTGACGTTACGCCACGTCCACGGGGACGTCAGTGGTACGTCCGCGCCGGAGCGGGAGCCAGGGTCGCGGAAGGCAGAGGGACGGGCGCCAGAGGCGCGGGAGCCGGAGTCAGAGTCGGACCCCGCGACCGGGAGCAGTCCGGCAAGCCGGTCCAGCGTCAGCTTCCACCGTCCGGCCAGCGCCTCCGCCGACTCCTCACGGGGGCCCCAGAAGCCCCGCACCACACGTCGCATGTCCTGCCCTCCGTAGCTTCCCGTTCGCCGGACCGGCCCCACCAGCCCGGCCTCACCTGGCCTCGCCCGGCCTCGCCCGGCCAAGCTAGCCGAACTCCTCGGGTTTCCTGGGGCCGCCGGCCGGCTTCTGTCCCGTGTGGACGACCTTGATCGGCAGCCCTTCCTCCCGGAACGCCTTGCGGGCGGCCTTGGCGACGTCCGGATCGGAGAAGTGCCACTCGACGGGCCGGCCGCCGGACGCCTCGACCTGCCCCCGCGCCTCGGCCAGGAACTTCTGCTTGCCGGACTCGGTGAGCGTGCCCTTGTCGGTCTTGGAGAGGTAGCTGTCGTAGCCGTTCTTGGCCTCCAGGAAGGTCTGCCTGCCGGAGTCCCAGCCGTCGTACTCCACCGCCGGCTTGCCCTCCTTGGGGTGCGGGACGACGTACTCCTTGCCGCGTGCGGTACCGGTGATCTGTTCCTGGTAGCGCAGCCAGGACTCGTTCTTCCAGTTGGGCTTGGGGTTACGGTCGCGGCTCGCCCAGAAGCCGTCGCCCTTGTCGGCGGAGCCGAGGTCAGGGGACTTCAGATTCCCGGCCCAGTCCGGCGGGTTGTAGTTGCGCGGGTCGGACGTATCGCCGTGCGCGGGCTCGGGCCACTTCTTCTTCTCCAGCTCGGCCTTGGCCGCGCGCTCGGGCTCCTCGGCCCGCTTCTGGGCCAGGTGGGCGGCCCGTTCCTGTTCGCGGGCCTCCTTCGCCTTGGCCTTGGCCTCCTCGTCGCAGCCGGCCTCGGCGAGGATCACGCGGTGCGTGCCGCTCCCGGCGAGCACGCCGGTGCCGGATCCGGCCACACCGTTGAACCCGTACAGCGGCCGGGGGAACCAGGGCCCCGAGGCGATGACGCAGCCGGTCTTCCGTGCCTGGTCCTCGGCCGCGTCCGCCGCCTCGTCGGCTTCCTTCGCCGCCTTACGGGCGCCCTCGACATCCCCGGCCTCGGCGGCCTTACGGGCGCGGCGCGCCGCGTCACCCGCGTCCGAGGCGGCCTTGGCCACGTCCTCGGCGACCTTGCCCAGCTTGCCCAGCTTGCCGACCTTGCCGACGACCTTCGCGACGTCGTAGCCGGGGATGAAGAGGGAACCGACGTTCCAGACGACGTCCGTGACGGCGCGTGTCTTCTCCCCGTTGTTCCAGCGCTCGCGCACCTCGTCACCGACGAAGATGTCGTCGCCGACCGTCAGTCCGGTGTCGAGCGAGGCGCCGCCCCAGTCGGCGAGCGCGCCGAGGTAGTCGCCGTCCTTCCACTTGTCGGTGGCGTCCTCGGAGTCCTGGAGCCACTGATCGCCGAGCTGACGGCCGTAGTCGGCCATGCCGGACCAGGTTTCGGCTTTGAAGAGGTCGCCGATGCCGGTGAGGTCGCCCCAGACACCGTCGACGAAGACGCCCTTGACGACCTGGGTGCCGCGGTCCCAGGCGCAGCCGAAGAAGCCCCAGCCGCCGCAGTCCTCTTCCTTGCCGTCGTCTTCTCCGTTCGCGTCGGCGTCACCGGAGCCGGCGGCATCGGGGGCCGCGGCGACGGCGGGGACGTCGTACTCGGCCTCGGGCTCGGCGCCGGACTCGGGGTAGGTGTCGCCCGCGCGGCCGGGCCCGTCGGTCGCGGGGTACCAGGACCCGCCGGTGGACCCTCCGGTCGACCCGCCGCCGTCGGAGCCGTCGGAGCCGTCTGTGCCTCCGCTGGAGCCGCCGGAGCCGCCAGTCGTCCCGCCCGTGGAGCCTGCGGAACCGCCCGTGGAGCCGCCCGTATCGCCCGTGGCGGCGTCGACGCTTTCACCGGCGTCACCGGGAGACGGACACGCCGTACCCGTGATGGAGCAGACGGCGGACTGGAGACCACCCGCGATGCGCCCGCTGATGCCGCCCAGTACCAGCGCCAGGATGATCCCCGCCACGAGCGTGATGAGCCCCGCGTACTCCAGGGCCGACTGCCCCCGGTCCCGCCGCCGGGTGATCAGGCGGGAAAGAGAGAACGTGGGCCTGTCCTGCCGATGTTGATCCCGTTCCCGGTCCGGCAGCCGGAACCATTCGCGGCTCTCCGCCCGCGTGAGGAACCACAGGATCAGCACCGGCAGGAACAACTGGGTGAAGCCGTGTCCCGACCCGTCACCGACGTTCGTCAGCCCACCGAGGATCAGCCACAGCTGTACGGCGACGAGGCCGCCCCACACTCTGACGCCACCGCTCAGGACACGCCGCGCGAGCAGCCAGCCCACGACCCCGGGCGCGGCGGCGTACAGCGCGAGGCCGAGGAGTTCCCCGCCCAGCGCGTCGGCGGCGATGGCAGACCCGAAGAGTCCGAGCCCGCCCAGCACCGTGGCCCCGAAGAGGACATACACCAGCGACCGCGCCGCACCGAGCGCCCGCGGCAACTCCCGCCGTCCCCCGCCGGGCGCCGAAGCCGACCCCCCGTACGCGGGCACGCCACCGAACCCAGACACGCGTCCCCCAACCAGCGTTGCCCATAAGCGCGATGAAAGGCACTCACTCTACGGCAGGGCGCGCTTACCGTCATGGGCCCGCGCACGCGGGGGTGCTCCCGTGCCTTCCCCCGCGTATCCGCTCGGCCCGCTCGACCCGCTCGGTCCGCTCAGTCCGCTCGGTCCGCTCAGTCCGCGCAGTACGTGTCCCGCGCCGGGCGCCGGCCCGTGGTGAGGTACTCGGTGACCGTACGGTCGCCGCAGGCGTTGCCGTTGCCCAGGTACACGCTGTGCCCGCCGTGGTCGAGCGTCACGAGCCTGGCGCGGTCGCCCAGGGCCTCGCGCATCTTCAGGGCGCCGGAGTACGGGGTCGACGGGTCACGGAGGTTCTGGATCATCAGGATGTTGGACGGGCCCTCGGCGGTGATCCGGGTGGGCTTCTCCGCCGGCGCGTCCTTCCAGAAGGAGCAGGCGAAGGCGTTCGCCGGCATCCCGGCCGTGAGCGGGTGCCGGACGCGGTCGGCGGTCACGGCGCGCTCGTACGCGGGGACGGAACCGGGCCAGCGCACGTCGTTGCAGATGACCGCGGCCGTCACCGCCGCGTCCTCGTCCCGCAGCGGCTGCGCCAGGTCGGGGGGCAGGACCGGCTTTCCGGCCGGGTCCATCGCCGCCCGGATGATCCGCGCCAGTTGGGGGAAGGAGGCGTCGCTGTAGAGGGCGTTCTGGAGCGCCTGCCGCAGTCGGTTGCCGGTCAGCGGGGTGCCCGGCGTGGTCGACTCCTTCGGTTCGCGGTCCAGCTTCGCCGCGAGCGCGAGGAACAGCGGCCGTACGTCCTCGGCTCGTTCGGCCAGCCGAAGCCCCGGCTCTTCGTCCTCGCGGGCCGGATCCGCCGCCCAGGCCGCGAAGTCGGGGAACCGGTCGTCCGCGCCCACCGCCATGTTCGCCGCCCAGCCCCGCGCGACCCGGGCCGGGTCCGGGTCGCCGCTGCTGTCCAGTACCCAGCGGTCCGTGTGCCGCGGGTACTTCTGCGCGTACACGGCCCCGACGTACGTCCCGTACGAGACCCCCCAGGCGGACAGCTTCTCCTCGCCCAGCGCCTGCCGGAAGCGGTCGATGTCGCGCGCCTCGTTCGCCGTGGTGAGGCTGCGCAGCACGGGTCCGCCGTTACGGGCACAGGCGTCGGCGATACGGCGGGACCGGGCGACGCTCGCGGTGATATCGCCGTCCGGCCCCGGCCAGGGGCGCAGGTTCACCAGGTCCCGGTCCTCCGCGTCGAGGTCGCAGCTCGCCTTCGTACTGCCGCCGACCCCGCGCGGGTCGAAGCTGACGAGGTCGTACGCGCCGGCCATCGCCTTCCGCAGCGCGTCCCCCTTCTGCGCGAGCTGCCGCACCCCGGACCCGCCGGGCCCGCCGGGGATGTACAGCAGCGTCCCGCGCCGCGCCTCGGGCCGCTCGCTGCGGAGGCGGGACACGGCGAGGGTGAGCTGAGGGCCGTACGGGTCGCGGTAGTCGAGCGGTACGGGCAGCTCGGCGCACTCCTGAGCGGGCGCGGAAGCGGCCACACCGGAAGCGGCAGTGGCGCAAGGGCGCCAGTCGAGAGCGGGTACGGCCCCGGCTCCGGCATAGGCGGCCTCCGGCGTGACCACGGCGGTCAGGGTCGCGGCGACGCCTGCGGCCGAGAGGGCGAGAACAAGGGCTCTGCGGGAGTAAGTCGTCATGGCACAAGGGTTGTTGAGCCGGGGCGCGCTGCCCATGCGGCAGGCATGACAACACTGCTGGGGGTAGCCCCCGGACGGACCGTATGGACACACACACGCCTCGCAACGGGTCAGCTGTCCGGCACGCCCCTGCTACCGGGTGCCGACTGGTGAGCGGCCGACTGGTGCGGGGCCGGCTGGTGCGGGGCCGGCTGGTGCGGGGCCGGCTCAGCCTGTGCGGCGGTCCAGCTGCTGAGGAGCTGGAGGGACTGGTGCGTGGGTGAACCCGGTTCGACGTTGTAGACGCACAGGGTCTGGTCGCCGTCACCGGGAGGCTGGAGCGATTCGTAGGAGAAGTGGAGGTCCCCGACCAGGGGATGGCGGTAGTGCTTGCTGCCGTGCGTACGGCGCAGCACCCGGTGGTCGTTCCACCAGGTGGTGAACTCCGGTGAGTGCAGGGTGAGTTCGCTGACGAGATCGGCGAGCTGACGGTCGTGCGGATAGCGGCCGGCTTGGAGGCGGAGGGTGGCGACGGTTTCCGCGGCGATGCGCTCCCAGTCGCCGGTGCGTTCGCGGGCCACCGGGTCCAGGAGGTAGTAGCGGGCGAGGTTGCGCTGCCGGACCGGCAGGGCGTCGAAGTCGGTGAGGACCGTGCGGGCCAGCCGGTTCGCGGCCAGGACGTCGGTACGCCGGCCGAGGACGAAGGCGGGCACGTGCTCCAGGGTCCGGAGCATCAGATGCAGGCCGGGCCGGACGCGCTGCGGGCGGGCGGGGGGACGCCGGGCGGCCGTGGGGCGCGCGAGGAGGTCCGTGAGGTGTTCACGTTCCGACGCGTCGAGCCGGAGGGCCTCACAGAGCGCCTCGACGACCTCGGGCGAGGGATTGGTGGCACGGCCCTGCTCCAGGCGGGTGTAGTACTCGGTGCTCACCCCGGCCAGGCGGGCGGCCTCCTCGCGGCGCAGACCCGGCACGCGTCGCCCACGGGGGTCGCTGGGCAGTCCGGCCTGGCCGGGAGTGACCCGGGCGCGCCGGCCGCGCAGGAAGTCGGCGATCTCGCGGCTTCGGTCCATGAACCCAGTGTGACCAGTCGGTGCGGGCGGCAGGCGGCTGCGGGTGGTCCTGCCGGTACCTGCCTTCGCAGGGCCCGCTACCGGGCTGCCGGATGGCCGGTGCGGTGGTGTCCTGGAAGAGGAGAGGGCAGCCCTTGGCCTTCGGTCCCCGGCCTTCCGGTCCCGGCCTCTCGGCCTTCCGGTCCCTGGGCTTCCGGTCCCAGACCCTTTGGTCCCAGACCCTTTGGCCCCCGGCCATCCGGTCTCCGGGCCGCCGTCCGGGCCGCGCTCCGGGCCGCCGGCCTCCCTGGTCGGCGCCCCCTCCGCCCCGTTCGATCCTGTTCATTTCCGTTTACTCCTGGAAGGTGCGCCTCATGTCCACCGCAACCTCCGCCAAGCCCCTGACCGGCCGTACCGCGGTCATCACCGGTGCCTCCAGCGGCATCGGCGAGGCCTCCGCCGAGCACCTCGCCGCGCTGGGCGCCACCGTCGTGGTTCTGGCGCGCCGCGCCGAGCGCCTGGACGATCTGGTCGCCCGGATCGACAAGGACGGCGGCACGGCGGTGGCGATCGCCGCCGACGTGACCGACCCCGCCGCGGTCCAGGCCGCCGCCGACCGGGTCGACGCCGAGCTGGGCGGCGCCGACCTGCTGTTCAACAACGCCGGCGTCATGCTCCCCGCCCCGATCGAGGAGCGGCGCACCGACCAGTGGCGGCAGCAGATCGACCTCAACATCAGCGGTCTGATGAACGTCATCGGCGCGTTCGTCCCCCAGCTGGTGAAGTCGGCCGGCGAACGCGGTGTGGCCGACCTGATCAACACCGCCTCCATCGCGGCACAGAACATCTTCCCCAACTTCGCCGTCTACTCCGGCACCAAGGCGTACGTCACGCACCTGTCCCGGCACCTGCGCGTCGAACTCGGTCCGAAGAACGTCCGCGTCTCCGCCATCGAGCCCGGCATCGTGGGAACGGAGTTGCAGGATCACGTCACCGACGACGGCGCCCTGGACTGGCTGGAGGGCTCCAAGGAGTCCATGGAGTGGCTCACCCCGGAGGACATCGCGCGGACCATCGGTTTCATCGCGACGCTCCCGCCCCGGGCCAACCTCCAGCAGGTCACCATCATGCCCACCGGCCAGGCCAGCTGACCCGCCCGGACGCGACGCGCGGACGCCCCGCACGGACGCCCCGCACGGACCGGACCTCCGCCCCCGTCGAGGTCCGGTCCCGCCGAGGTCCGCCCCCGCCGAGGTCAGGCCCCCGCCGAGGTCCGGTCCGGCGGACCCTCGGGCGATCAGCGGGCGATCAGCGGGCGATCACCAGCGCACGGGGAGCGTACGCAGCCCGCGCAGCAGGCTCGGCCGCCACTCGGGGGCGGCGGACGCGTCGGCGAGGGCGAGGTCCGGGAAGCGCTCCAGCAGCGCCGGCAGCGCGACGGACGCTTCGAGCCGGGCGAGCGGCGCGCCGAGGCAGTGGTGGATGCCGTGGCTGAAGGCGAGCTGGGCGCGGTTCGCGACGGGATCACGGCGGATGTCGAAGCGCTCGGGGTCCGCGAAGCGCGCCGGGTCGCGGTTGGCGGCGGCGAGGGAGAGCACGACGCGCTCACCCTGCGGTATCCGCGTACCGGCCAGCGTCACGGGCTCGGCGGTGTAGCGGTACGCGGCGATCTGCCCCGACGGCTCGTAGCGCAGCGTCTCCTCGATGGTGCCCTCCAGCAGCCCGGGATCGGCCCGCAGGGCGGCCAGCTGGTCCGGGTGACGGAGCAGCAGATGGATGGCGCTGGAGATGAGGTTGACGGTCGTCTCGTGCCCGGCGACGAGCAGCAGGAAGGCCATGCCGAGGAGTTCGTCGGGCGCGAGATGGTCGCCGCCGTCGCCGCCGTCGCCGCCGTCACGGCCGTCACCGCCGTCGCCATCGTCCCCACCACCCGAGTCGTGCGTACGGACGAGGGCGTGCAGGAGGTCGGCGTCCTCCCCCGGGGCGAGGTGACGCTTCTCCTCGATGAGCCCGGTGAGGTACTCGGTCATCGCGGTCGCACCGGCCATCGCCGCCTCGGCGTCGGTGACGGCGACGATCGCGCTCGACCAGCGGTGGAACGCGTCGCGGTCGGCGGCCGGGACGCCGAGGAGTTCGCAGATGACGGTGATCGGCAGCGGAAAGGCGTACGCGTCGACGAGATCGCCGCCGCCGGCCGGGGCCATGGCGTCGAGAAGCTCGGCGGAGATGTGCCGGACGCGCGGTTCCAGCCCGGCGATGCGGCGAGCGGTGAACTGCCGTGACACGAGCGCGCGGAGCCGGGTGTGGTCGGGCGGGTCGACCTGGAGCATGTTGCGGCCGATCGCGTAACCGCCGTCGCTGTCGAACTCCGAGGAATGCCGGATGTCGTTGCGCAGCCGCGCGTCCCCGAGCGCGGCGCGGACGGCGTCGTACCCGAGGACCAGCCAGACCGCCTCGCCGCCGGGCATCCGTATGCGGCGGACGTGGCCTTCGGCGCGGAGCGCCTGATAGGCGGGATAGGGGTCGGCGAAGAAGTCCGGGGCGGCGGAGGTGAGTTCGGTGAGGTGGTCTGCGCGCATGGTGACTCCCTGGATAATCGGGGACAACTCCCCGTTTCCTCTCCCACCGAGCCTACCAAGAACCGGGGACAGCTCCACGCTTCGACCCCCGTGCAGGGTTTAGCCGATGAGGACGTTGGACACCGCGACCACCTGAGCGGTGTGTTGTACGGCGGGTTCGTTGCAGGTGGTGGCGGGGTCGCCGGTGCGGGCGGCGGCCTTGCCGCCGATGAGGACGGACGTGCTGCCGCGGGAGACGGTCCCCTTGTTGCCCGGTGGCGACTTGAAGACGCCGACCGGCGGTACCGGCAGGTGGGGCGGGGTGTTGACGGCGGTGCTGTCGACGGTGGCCGCGGGCTTGCCGCCGATGAGGACCGTGCGGCAGCAGCCGTCGGTGATGACGCCGTTGAAGGGCAGCGCCGTGGGCGTCTCCACGGGGCCGGTGGGGGAGGGGACCATCACGACGTGGGTGTCCACACCCACGACCTTGTCGCCCATCGCCGCGGCGGGTGCTCCGGCCATGACCGTCCTTTCGGTGTTCCGGTGGTCCTGTGCCACAGGGCCTCGATATCGCAGGGCTTCGGTGCTGCGGTACTTCGAAGTCGCGGTGCTTCGATGCTGCGGTACTTCGGAGTCGCGGAGTCGCCGCGCAGTCGCGGTCGATGCCAGGTGTCAGCTCCGGGTGGTCACGGCGCGGGCGGAGAAGAAGGCCGCGGGAGTGCAGGAGGCCGCGGTGCCCGTCGTCAGGCCGCCGGGCATGTCGCAGCGGACGGCGAGCACCACGTCCGTGCCCGGACCGAACTCGATGGGCTCGGCGTAGTGGTCGTCGCGGTCCCGGAAGGTGTCCAGGCTCATCTCCCGCAGGACGGAATCGCCGCGCTGGAGGCGCAGGACCCCCATGTCACCCGAGGTGTTCTCGAACATGATGTCGGTGACGTAGTACGTCTGGTCCTCGGGGACGGTGAACCTCGCGGTGACGAAAGCGTCCGACTTCTCGGCGTCCACCGGGATACGGAAGTCCACCGCCCGCACTTGACCGGCGATGCCGCCCCGGCCGGTGCCGTCCTGGCCGCTCTTCGCGTCCTCGCCGCCCTTGCCGCCCTTGCCGCCGCTGTCGTCCTCACCGTCGGCGCCGTCTTCGCCGCCCGTGCCGTCTTCACCGCCGGTGCCGCCGGCCGGGCCGCCGAGGGCGGGGAAGCGGCTCTGGTCCGAGCCCCCCGTGCCGGCGGACGTCCCGGCTCCGGCGGTGGCGCCCGGTTCGCCGGCTCCGGCCGTCGCGCCGCCGCCCTTTCCGGCGCCCGCCCCGCCCCCGGCACCGGGCGCGTCGGGGTCCTGACCGGTCGCCGCGGCGACCTGCTTGCGGGCCTCCGACTCGACACTGGGCTGGAGCACGAAGAACCACAGGGCCAGCAGGGCGGCCACGGCCGCGGCGACCGCCAGCGCGAACTTCGCCACCCCGTCGGAGACGATCGCCGCCTGGACCAGCGCCCCGTCCGCCGTCTGCTCCGTCTCGTCCGCTTCATCCGCCTCGTCCACGCAGAGCACCTGGAACGGCAGCGGGGCGTCGGGGCCGCGCCACATCCGCGCCTTGGGCTTGACCTTGAGGGGGACGACGGCGCTCTTGCCGTGCGCCACCTCCACCTCGTCGTAGCGGAAGGCGAAGTCCAGCTTGGCGTCGGGGTCGGAGGCGAAGAGCTGTGCCCGCAGGGGCGCGTTGCCGCGGTTGTCGACGATCGCGTTGAAGCGACCGGAGAGCCTGGCCCGCCGGGTGGTGGGCAGCAGGGTGACGCCGTGGTCGGTGAAGGCGCCGACCGTGACCGTGGACTCCTCCACGACGGAGCCCTCGATGTCCTCGTGGGACATCACGCGCAGCCCGTAGACCACCTCGCCGGCCGACAGGTCGGGGGAGCGCGGCGGCGTGAACACCAGCCGCACTTCGACCGACTGGTCGGGGAAGACGTTGACCTGGGCGGGCTCCACCGCGATCCAGTCCTTGGCCTCGCCGAGGACGTCCAGCTCGAAACGGTCGACGACCGTCCCGGTGTTCCGGACCTGCACGGTCCGCCGCACCTCCTCACCGGGAACGGCAAGGGTGTCGGTGTCCGGTATCACTACGGTTGCTCCCACCCGGCCAGCATCGGCGCGCGGGACCCGCCTCCCGCAGGGTCACCGGGCCGGCGATCGGTGCCGGGCGCACTGCGCGAACGGCCCGCAGGTCGGGCAACCGGCCGTCCGACCGCTTATCGCCCCTGAGCGATTGGCCCCGACGGCGTCCGGGTGCGGAGCCGCCCGCTTAGGGTCGGTGTCAAGGCGCGTCACCACCGCGATGCCCAGGGCCGCCCTCCGGGCGGGATGTGCCGGACAGGGCCCGGGTCCTGTCCGGGGCCGGTGGGCTCCGCGGCCGGCGCGGCCCGGCCGCGGGCCGGAAGTATTCGATCCAGTGCAGGCGGGTTGTGGGGCGGCGCATCGATGGAGTTCCCCGAGGAACGGGCGGGTGACCCGCCGGACCGACGGTCCGGACGCCCGCGTCCCCTGTGCCCCGGCCGTCCGGTCACGTACCCCGGCCGTCCGGCCATGTGCCCCGGCCGACCGGTCACGTACCCCGGCCGTCCGGCGGATGGCGCCGCGATGCGGCGGGCCGGGCGGCGGTCGTACGCCGGTGCCCGCCGCCCGCGACCGTGACGAGGACGGGCGTGCCCGGCTTACCCGACCCGCCCCTGCCGGGGCGGAGCGCGGAACTGGCCACCCTCCGCAGCGCGGTGCACGCCGCGGGCCGCGGGGTGTCCCGGGTCGTGCTGGTCTCCGGTCCGGCGGGGGCGGGCAAGACGGTGCTGGTCGACCACCTGGCGAGGACGGTCCGGGACGCGTTCACCGTGCTGCGCGTCGCCCCGTCGCCTCCCCCGCGTCCGTTCGCCCTGACCGGGCAGGTACTGGCCGCCGGTGCGAGCGGGCCGACCGACCGGCCCTTCGGCGACCGTACGAGGTCCACGCTGGCCGCCGGGGCGGAGCTGGCCTCGCTGCTCGGCCGCCTCCAGGACGAGCGCCCGGTGCTGCTGTGGATCGACGACGCCCACGCGGCGGACCTGGAGTCGCTGCGCGCCCTCGGTTTCACGCTGCTGCGCCAGTACACCGAGCGCGTCCTGACGGTGATCTGCACCAGGGACGCGGAGCGGACGGTGTGGGACACCGGGCTGGCGTTCCTGGCACCGGAGGTCGAACGCGTCGAGCTGGCGGCACGGCCAACGTCCGCCCTCCGCGCGGCAGGCGCCTACGGGTGCCCGGCGCCGCACGCGCGGCAGGGTGAGCGGCCCCCCGCGGGTGCGCAGGAACGCCCGGCGCCGGGCCGCGGGCGTCTTGCCGGACCCAGGACCGAACCCAGGGCCGAACCCAGCGCCGAACCCGGCGCCGAACCCGGCGCCGGACCCAGGACCGAGCCCAGGACCGAACCCGGCGCCGAGCCCCGGGAGCCGTGCAGCGTGGCCGGGGAGATCCGGCGGCTGGTCGCGGACGGCCGGGGGCGCGAGGCCCTGCGGCTGTTCGGGCAGGCGCTGCTGCTGCCCTACGGGCCGGACCGGGACGAGGCGCTGGGGCTGCTCAGTCTCGCCGAGGCGCGCGACGAGCGCGCACGGGTGTATCTGCGGCGCGCCCGCGAGGGCTTCGAGGCCGCCGGGGAACTGCACCGCGCCGGCGACGTGGCCTGCGATGTGGGTGTCGTGGAGTCGGCGCTCGGGCTGGCGCGGGAGGCGGTCGACTCCTCCCTGTTCGCCATGCGGCACGCGGGCGACGAGGCCAAGAGGGCCCGAGCACTGGCCAACCTGGCCCACGGGCACGCGCTCGACGGCGGCCCGGCGAAGGGACTGCGGCACCTCGACGAGCTGCCCCGCACCCCCGCGTCGGCGCCCGCGGCGTACACCGACCTGCTGATCCAGCGCGGCATGCTGCGCAGCCTGGCGGGCGACCTGACCGGAGCGCTCACCGATCTCGACGCCGCCGCCAGGCGGCGCATGTCGGGGGCGCCGCGCATGGGCACCGTCTCCGCCCTGGCGCACAGCGTGTGGTGCCACTTCTTCCTCGGTGACCGGCAGCGCGCCTTCCGTACGCTCGCCGTCGCACACGACACCGCCCGCACGATGGGCCGGCCTGCCGACGCCTTCGCGCTGCACTGTGCCGGGGCGGCGCTGCACGCCTTCGGCGGCCGGTTCGGCGACGCGCGGGCCGAGTTCGCGGCGGCGCACGGGCTGGGCTCGTGGGCGGACTCCAGCAGTCCGCAGCTGTTCCTCGCCGTCGCGGAGGCGCTGGTGGAGTTCCCGGCGGGGGACCACGCGCGCGTGGTGGAGCTGCTGGACGGCGCCAACGCGCCGGCCCGCGATGTCCGGAGCCGGCTCTACGCCTCCCGTTACGTGCCCCTGCTCGGCGTCTCCCACGTGCGGCTCGGCGACCTCGCCGGGGCACGCTCGGCGCTGCGTGTGCTGGAGTCCTTCGAGGAGCTGGGCGCGCTGTTACCGGTCTCGGTGCTGTGGCTCAGGGGAGCGATGGCGGCACGCTCCGGGGACACCCAGGGCGCGGTGGGCGCCTACCGGGCCGCGCTGGCCGTGCCGCCCGACGGCGGCGAGCCCGTCCTGCACAAGGCGCTGGTCGAGCAGGACCTGGGGGCTCTTCACCTCGCCACCGGCGACACCGTCCGGGCGCGCCGGCATCTGCGGGCGGCGGAGCGCCGGTTCGCGGGGATGGGCGCCGAGCCGTTCCGGGAGCGGTGCCGCTCGCTGCTGAGCGAGGCACCCCAGCCGGCGTGCCCGAGGGAGACCGTGCGGGAGATCTGGGGCACCCTGTCCGAACGGGAACGGAACATCGCCGGGCTGGTGGCGCGGGGCTGGACCAACCGTGAGATCGCCGCCGAGCAGTACCTGAGCGTGAAGACGGTGGAGTACCACTTGGCCAACGTTTACGCCAAGCTGGGCGTCGCGGACCGGCGCAGACTGCGCGACCTGGTCCAGTCGCACATCCACGGGTGGTCCTGACACACGGCCCTGACGCATACGGTCCTGACACACACGGTCCTGGCACACGGCCCTGACACGTGATTTTGAAGCGCGCGGCCCCGAGACGGGCGGACTCCCGCCGGACTCCCGCCGGGCGCCCGGCGGGTCGGGCGCGCCCCAACGGGCAGGCGGCAGGCCCCGAAAGGGCTCCCCCGCGGCGGGTCGCACGGGAGCCCCGGACTGTTTCGATCGGGTCATGACGTACGGGAGGAAGCACAAGAGGCGTGCGGGACCGCTGTCCTTGCTCATCGTCCTGGCCCTGGTGGTGCCGGTGGTCGCCGGCGGCCTGGCGTCCACCTGGTGGGCCGCCGACGCCGCGCCGGACACCGGCGCCGAGCTGGTCTCGATCGGCCGGGGCGAGGACGAGGCGGCCGGCGGCAGCGGCGCCCAGGTCTCCGCCGACGGCCGGCACGTGGTCTTCCAGAGCCGGCGGGACCTGTCGGCGGCGACACCGCTGTTCCCACGGTCGGGCGGCTCCTCCTGGCGGGTCTACGGCCGAGACCTGGAGACGGGGGCGCTCACCCTGCTGAGCGACCCGGACGTGGACGCGACCGAGCCGCAGGTCTCCCGGGACGGGCGGACGGTGGTGTACCGCAGCGGCGGCCGGCTGCTGGACCAGTCCCGCCGCACCTCCATCGTGGCCGTGGACCGGGACACCACCGGCGTCGGTGCGCTGGACCGGCCCGGCACCACGAAGGCGTCCGACCTCGGCGCCGCGCCCGGCCCCGTCCCGTCGTCCTTCCCGGGCCGGTGCGGAGAGGACTGCGGTCCTCGGATCTCGGGGGACGGTTCGGTGGTCGCCTACCCCAGTGTGCTGTCGCCGGTGTCCCCCGGCCTCGTGCTCACGGCGGGCACCAACGCGACCTTCGACATCCTGGTCGGCGCCACGATCGACTTCGGCGTCTTCGGGAACCGGCCGGAGGGGTTCTCGGCGACGGACGCACCGGTCACCGTCACCCTCGGGACCAAATCCCTGGTCCCGGAGCTCCGGGACGCCGATATCACGGGTCAGCCCGTCCTCCAGAGCACCGGGACCCAGGAGGGCGGGGACTTCTCCATCGCGCCCAAGCAGTGCACGGCCGAGGGCTTCTGCCGGGTCGCCGTCACCTTCCGGCCGGCCGGGTGCGCCGGACAACCGGCCGTCACCGACCGGTTGTCCACCAATGGCCCCACCAGTTACGGGCAGGCGAGCGTCGTGCTGCTGGCGTCCTGCGCCCGTCCCGCGCCCGAGGCCACCTGCGAACGGGCTTCCGGTCCGTCCGAGCGGGAGATGGCGGAACTCCCGCTGCGCCGCGGGGTGCCCGCGGCCGGCGGCGTCGTCGGAACGCGCCTGGATCTGCCGCCGGTCCAGCCGGGCCGGCCCCTCCTGGTCTGGGTGCCCGCCGACGGAATGCGCGGCCGGCTGGGCCTGTTCACTCAGGACTGCGCGGCGATCAGCCTGGTGGACCCGGGGCCGGAGGTCCGCGAAGCGGCCCGTCGGCAGGGCGCGTCGCACCCCGGGGCGCTCCTTCCGGGACGTCCCGGGGACGTGCTCGACGGGACGTCCGGCGCGGACACCCTGTACTTCCTGGTCAACCCGGCACCGGGACCGGACCGGCAGCCGACGGGTCCTGACCGGCCGTTCCCCCCGGGCGGCGCCCAGGCCTATGCCGCCCAGGTCACGCTCGACCGCGCCGCCGGTACGGGCGATCCACAGGGCGGCTTCTCCGTCACCGTCCGCGCCGAGCGCCAGGTGGTCGAGGTACGGCGCGATCTGCGGCCGGGGGGCGGGTTCGAACCCGGGCCCGCCGGGATCGCCGGCCGGCGGGGCGGCGCGGGCGGCGCGGCGCCGGTCGTCGTCGACGGAGGGCAGCCCGCCCTCTCCGAGGACGGCCGGACCCTGGTCTTCACCTCCCGCGGACTGCCGGGAACCCCGCCGCACTCCAGCACGGTCCTGGCTGCCTCCGCCGATACCGATACCGGCACCGGCACGGGCACAGGCACAGGCACCGATACCGGCACCGGCACCGGCACCGGCACGGGCACGGGCACGGGCGGACGGTACGGCCCCGCGACCGCGGTCCCCGGCGCGTCCGGTGGGGAGACGGCCGCGTCCGCTCCGGCGGTGTCGGCGGACGGCAGCACGGTGGCGTACGTCAGCGCCCCCGGCCCGTCGGCGCCCCGCCGGCCCGCCCAGGTCGTGGTCGCCGACAGACGGGGCGGCGAGCCGAGGACGGTGTCCGCCGGCGCGTCGGGGCGCCCGGGGAACGGGGACAGCGGCCGGCCCGCGCTGTCCCCCGACGGCCGAGTGGTCGGCTTCGCCTCGACCGCCACCGATCTGACGGCCGATCCGCCGCCGGCCGGACCGCAGCTGTACGCGCGGACGGTGGCCTCCGGCGCGTACCCGACCCGGCTCGCCGCCCTGGACCCCGCGGAGCGCGCGTCCGGGCCCGCCGTGTCGTTCGACGCCCGCGGGGTCCGCGTCGCCCTCAGCACGCCGGAGTCGCTGCACCGGGACGACCACAACCAGCAGCCCGACGTCTACACCTGGGCGCTGCCGGGGCGGCTGACCGTCACCCCCGCGCGGATCGACTTCGGCACCTTCGACCGGCCGTCGGGCACCGGCCGGGGCATGCCGCTGACCGTCGGCAACTCCGGACCGGGCCCGCTCACCGTCACCGGTGCGACGCCCTCCGCCTCGTTCGGCTTCCGGAGCGCCTGCGTGGGCAGGACGCTGGACGCCGGTGAGAGCTGCACCGGCGTGGTCTCCTTCACTCCGTCCGCCGCGGGCCGGTACGAGGGCACCGTGGACGTGGTGGCGGCCACCGGGTCCGACCGGCGGCAGCAGCGCGGGGCCGCCGGACTGCGGGCCGTCGTGGACCGTCCCGCCGCGCCGGAACCCGGCCCGTCCGCGCCGTCCGACCCGCCGTCCGACTCGCCGTCCGGCGGCCCCGCGCCCGGCCCCTCACGGCCGCCCACCGACGCGGACGGGCCGGGGCCGTCGCCCTCCGGTGGCGGGAACGGCGGAGGGCACCGGGAGCCCCCGCCGCGCCCCTCCGGCGCACCGGAGCCCCCGCCGGGTCCCTCCCCCGCGCCGGAGCTGCCACCGCCGGGCGCGGGCGGGGTGCTGCGGCTGTCGCCCACCGTCGCCCACCCCGGCAGGGTCTCCCAGGTGTACGGCAGCGGCTTCGCCGCCGGGGCGCGGATCCATCTCACCTGGGGCACCACGGGACCGGTCCGGCAGGTCACCGCCTCCGCGCGGGGGACGTTCACGGCGTACCTGCCGGTCGCCGACGGCGCCGGGCAGGGCCGCGGTGAGATCACCGCCACCGCGGGCGGCCGGCTCCTGGCCGCCGCCCGGTTCCTGGTCGGACTGCCGTCCGTGCAACCGCCGTTCCTCGAACGGCGCTCCTGAGCCGCCGGGCTCCGGGCGGGCGGCGGCCGGCCGCCGATCGGGCACGCCGAGGGACCGCCGCCGCGACCCGGGAAGGAGCCGGACGCGGCTGGCCCTGGGGACGGGTGGGTACGGCGACCACCGGCCCGGGGGCAAGGCGGACCCGGGCCGGGGGCAAGGCGGACCCGGTCCGGCTCAGTCCGCCCAGCGGGAGGCCGGGACGAGGGCGACGCCGGTCCGGTGGCGCCGGAACGCGTCGCGGAGCGGTTCCTCCTCGTCCTCCGGCACCCCCATGACCTCCACCTGGCCGGGGCGTCCGAACCTGCCGAACGGCCCCGGCCGCCGCAGCAGTTGCAGGAAGCCGACCGAGATCCGCGCCTCCGGCATCCCGTGCAGGGCGGCGACATCCGCGAAGGCGGGACCGCGCCCGCCGAGCAGCAGCAGCTCCCGGGAGCCGACCCAGACCAGCCGGACCCGTTCGCCCGCGCCCAGCGATCTCATCAGGCGGGCGTTGGCCGCGTCGATCGCCGTGCGGTCGAGGCCGTCGAGGATGCGCCGGGCGTCCCGCAGGGCGCGTTCGGAGCGCCGGGCCCGCCGGTGGGCGGCTGCCCGGGGGTCGCCGTCGCGCACAGGACCGGCGGGGAGCCGGTCCGCCGCGTCCCGGTGGACGACCAGGCCGGAACCGGTGTGCGCAGGACCGCCCAGCGCGGGGGACACATATCCGTGCCCCGCCGCCGGGCGGGCCGCCGCCGACCCGACCGCCGCCGGGCCGGCCGCCGCCCCGGCGAGGAAGCCGGCCGCCCGGCGCACCCACTCCTCGGCCGTCCCCCGGTCGACGCCGCCGACGCCGGCGCGCAGCAGTACGGTCACCGCCTCGCGGATCAGCGGTCCGTGCTCCTCGATCACCCGCCGGCCGCTCCCGCTCCCCCATACGGGCTCGGCCGCCAGTGCCTCGGCCAGCAGCCTGGCCATGGTCTCCTCGCTCTCGTCGCCGGCGCTCCGGCACGAGACGGCGGTCCGTTCGACCGCCCGGAGCAGGCCGGCGCGGAACTCCTCGGCCGCGGGGAACGCTTCTTCTTCGACTGCCACGTGCACCACACTCCGGAACGGTTTCAGCGGGAACGGTAGAGCTGGGGCGAGACGCCCATGACGGCCTTGAACTGCCTGCTGAACAGGAAGCCGTCCGCGTAGCCGTAGCGGGCCGCGACCTGCCCGATCGACGTGGTGCGGTCCAGGTGGGTCGCCGCGTGCTGGATCCTGCGGTGGATGATCCACTCCCGCGGCGGCATGCCGTAGGTCCGGCGGAACATCCGGGTGAAGTAGTCGGGCGACAGGCCGGCGACCCGGGCGAGGTCCGCCGCGCGCGGACGTCCGGAGATGTGCTCGTCGACGAACCGCTCGACGGCCCGGCGCGCCGACGCGCCGAGGACACCGGGTTCGTCACCCATCTCCGCCCTGCGCAGCAGTGAGGAGAAGAGCACGAGCAGCATGCCCCGTAACCGCTCCTTCCGGTGAGGCAGGGCCGAGGCGAGCTCCGCGGGCAGCGCCTCGACGAGCCAGCGCAGCTCCCACGCGTCCCGGACCAGCACGACGGGGGCGAGGTCGCGGTCGGTCTCCGGGTCGCCGGCCAGTCGTAACGGGTGGAGGACGGTCGGTCGTCCGCTCGGCGCGGTCAGGGAGAAGAGGGTGCCCGGCCTGACCCACAGCAGGGTCCCCGGGTCCAGCGTCAGGCGCCTGGGCCCGGTGTCGACTGCGCAACCGCCGCTGACCACCAGATAGAGCAGGTGCTCGGCCGAACCGGCCGGGACGTCGATGCTCCGGCCCGCCCCCAGGGTGTACGGCCCCGGCCGCTCCGGCGCGAGCATCCGGCGCGCCGTCAGCCGGCCGAGCCACCGCGCGGCGTCCGCCTCCTCGCCGCATCCGGGCGGCCCGTGGTCCGGGTCCGTGACGACGGGCGACGGCGGCTTCGGGATCTTCGTCAACATCTCAGCGGACATGGTGCGAGGCCGGGCGCGGCGGCGCATAAGGGAAAATCCCTAGAAGCACCGGCGGAAGGCCGGCGGCCCCGCCGAAGGGTGATGACCGATCACCGAATGTGACGGTGGCGATGGTGCCGGGGAGTGCCACCCGGCGTCAAGGGCCCGGCGAATCGAAGGAGCACGGGCAGCCGCCTACCGCTCGGTAAGCTCAAATCTCACCAAAGACGGGCATTGATTACGGCCAGTAACACCGGTTCGGTACAGCAAGTAGCCGCTCCGGACCATGGCCCGGCCACTGCGGGATACGGAAACTTACCTATGGCACAGATGTTCGCACCGCCCTTCGACGACAACGTGGTCGGAGGGGAGCGGGGCCATGAAGGCGAGAAGAGAAGAGCATGTCAGCTGACCGCACGTTCGTGCACGTGAGCGCGTCCGACCCCATCTCCGAAGCGGGGATCGTGGCGGCCCTCAAGTCCCGGGCAGGGGTGTGGATCGCGGACGAGAACCAGGTAACGCCCACCACGGTGGCCCTCGTCGTCGCCGACGAGATGGACGAGGAGGCTCTGCGGCTGCTCCGGGCGGCGCGGAGCAAGGGGGCGCGGCAGGCCGTCGCCGTGGTGTCGGAGCTGGACGACGCCGGCCTGATGACCGCCGTGGAGTCCGGCGTCGCGGGGCTGGTGCGCCGACGGGAGGCCACGGCCGACCGCCTGGTCCAGGTCATCGGGTCGGTGCAGCGGGGAGCCGGCGTGGTGCCGCCGGATCTGCTGGGACGGCTGCTCAAGCAGGTCTCGCAGGTGCAGCGGGACGTCCTCGCCCCCCGGGGCCTGCACTTCAGCGGGCTGACCGACCGCGAGGGCGAGGTGCTGAAGCTGGTGGCCGCCGGCCTGGGAACCAGGGAGATCGCCGGCCGGCTCGCGTACTCGGAGCGGACCGTGAAGAACGTGCTGCACGATGTCACCCACCGCTTCCACCTGCGCAACCGCTCGCACGCGGTGGCCTACGCGATCCGCGAGGGCCTCATCTGAACCCCGCCTCCCCGCCCGTCGCTCCCCCGCTCCCCCCGCCCGTCGCTCCCCCGCTCTCCGCGCGCGTCCGCTCCTCGATGCGGTTCCGCGGCGGCGCCGCGGACCGCCGCGACGTCCCCCGGGACCCGTCGGTGCGCGAGGCGCCGAGATCGATACGGCCGGGGGCCTTCTCCAGCTCCGTGTCGGCGGACGGGTGCAGCGGGGCCAGCAGCACCAGGTGCAGGGCCGGCAGAGGCTGCGGCCCGAGACCGGTCCAGGGGAACGGCACCGGGTCGGGCGGGGCGACGACGAGCGGGACCGGGACATCACCGCCCACGCCCGACAGGGAGGCGTGGACGAAGCGGGCGGGCAGCGCCGGGTGTTCGGCACCGGCTCGCAGCACCTCCCCCAGCAGGCGCTGCCCCTCCCGCCAGCCGGCGCCGTGCGCGGTCAGACGGTAGGAGAACTGGAACACCCGCACCGGCTGCATCCGGGCGACGACGGCGCGGTCGGGGCCACGCGCCACCATCTGCCCGCTGCGGCTCCGCTCCTCCTCACGGACGTCGTACAGACGGATGCGCAGCAGCCCGCCCCCGCCCGCCCCGGAGCCCTCCGGGGCGGGTGACGCGGGCGGGGCACCGGGGGCGGCGGGGGGGTCGTCGGGAGGGTCGTCGGGGGCCTCGGCACACAGCCTCGTTCCCGGGAGGCAGTGCCGCAGCCAGGACTCCAGGGAGAGCGTGACGGCGTCCAGCATGCGCCCATCGTCGCAACGGCGGCGGGCGCCGCGAACGGCCGTGCAGCGGGGCGAAGATCCCCCGTCCGGTGCCCCAAGAGGCAGCGCCGGAGGGCTGAACCGCTGTCTCGACGCGACTCCGGCGGGCGGTGGAGTCCGACAACGATGAGGCGTCACACAGGAAAGTGAGGAACGCGTGCCCAGTTATCTGACTCCGGGCGTCTACGTCGAGGAGACCTCCTCGGGAATCAAGCCGATCCAGGGCGTGGGGACGGCGACCGCGGCCTTCGTCGGGTTCACCGCGAAGGGGCCCTTCAACACGGCCTTCCTGGTGACCAGTTGGACGCAGTACACCAACGTCTTCGGGGAGTTCGTCAGCGGCGCCTACCTGCCCCAGGCGGTCTACGGCTACTTCCTCAACGGGGGCGGCAACGCCTACATCGTGAGCCTCGGCACCGGGGCGACCGAGGCGGAGCCGGCGGCCGGGAACACCCCCGCCGAGCCCGCCGCGCCCGCCGCGGACCGCGTCGAGCTGGCGGGCCACAAAGGCGCCCGCCCGGCCCTGGCCGTCGGCCTCGTCCCGGACGCCGCCGGGGAGGGCGGCACACCGGTCACCGTCGAGGTGGAGGACGCCACCGACGGCGGCGAGGAGACCTTCAAACTGGTCGTGCGCCGCGACGGCAAGGTGGCCGAGGTCCACGACAACCTCTCCATGAGGAAGGGCCCGGCACACGCCGCCACCCTCGTCCGGCAGTCATCCCTGATCACCTTGGAGGAGATCAAGGGCGCCGGCCCGACCCGCCCCGCCAAGGGCGCGAAGGCGTCCCTGGCCCCCGCCCGGTCCGCGAACGCGCCGGCCGCGGTGGAGGACAGCCTGTCGCCCGGCTTGTCGCCCGGTCTGTACATCGGCGACACGGCGGCCCGTACGGGGCTCGCGGGCCTGGAGGCGCTGGACGACGTGACCATGGTCGCTGTGCCCGACCTGATGGCGGCCTATCAGCGCGGCGCCATCGACGCCGAGGGCGTCAAGGCCGTGCAGACCTCCCTCATCGCGCACTGCGAGCTGATGGGCGACCGGGTCGCGGTGCTCGACCCGCTGCCCGACCTCAACGCCCAGCGGGTCCACGAGTGGCGGCAGGAGTTCTCGGCCTTCGACTCGAAGTACGCCGCGCTGTACTGGCCCTGGATCAAGGTCATGAACACGGTGGAGAAGAGGGCGGAACTGCTGCCCCCGAGCGGTCACGTCGCCGGCGTGTGGGCCCGCAACGACGACACCCGGGGCGTGCACAAGGCCCCGGCCAACGAGGTCATCCGGGGCGTGCTCTCCCCCGCCCTCGCGGTGACCAAGGGCGAGCAGGCCCTCCTCAACCCGGTCGGCGTCAACTGCCTGCGGACCTTCCCCGGCCAGGGCGTCCGGGTCTGGGGCGCGCGCACCCTCTCCAGCGATCCCGAGTGGCGCTACCTCAACGTCCGGCGGCTCTTCAACTTCGTGGAGAAGTCGATCCTCGACGGGACGAACTGGGTGGTCTTCGAGCCCAACGACCCGTACCTCTGGGAGGGCGTGCGCCGGACCATCACCATGTTCCTCACCCGGGTCTGGCGCAGCGGAGCGCTGTTCGGCCGCAGCCCCGCCGAGGCCTTCTTCGTGCACTGCGACGAGGAGAACAACCCGCCCGAGAACCGGGACGCCGGGATCCTCACGATCGACATCGGCATCGCCCCCGTCAAGCCGGCGGAGTTCGTCGTCTTCCGGCTGTCGCAGTTCTCCCAGGGCTCCGCGCTCGACGAATAGTCACCCACACCCCTAAGGAAGCACCCTCATGTCCAACACCGGAGCGCCCTCGGCCATCTCCGCGGCGCGGTTCGTCGTCTCGTTCGACCACACCGCCCCCGCGTACTTCTCGGAACTGAGCGGCATCACCACCGAGGTGGAGCCGGCCGAGTACATCGCCGCCGACGCCAGGACGGGCGCCATCGTCCACACCAAGCAGTTCGGCAAGACCAAGCCGCCCACCGTCACCCTCAAGCGGGGCGTGGACGGTTCGGGGGCCATCTTCGCCTGGCACGTGATGTGCCGCGAGGGGCTGGGGGCGGCCCGCATGAGCGGCACCCTCCAGCTCCAGAACGCCGAGGGCGCCGTGCAGGCCACGTACACGATGTTCGGCGCCTGGCCCAGCAAGATCGAGGTGGGCAACCTCAAGGCGGGCGCGTCCGAGATCGTCCTGGAGACCGTCACCTTCACCTGCGAGCGGGTCGAGATGATCCCGCTGGTCTCCTGATGGGCGGCGAGACGACGGGGCAGACCATGCGGACGGAGTACCCGTTCGTCCTGCCGCGCGGCTACGTCGACGCGTCGGGCCGGGTGCACCGCGAGGGGTCGATGCGGCTCGCCACGGCGCGGGACGAGATCGCCCCGCAGGCCGACCCCAGGGTCCAGCAGAACCCGGCCTACCTCACGATCCAGCTCCTCAGCCGGACCGTCACGCGCCTGGGCGCTGTCACGGACGTCGGGACCGACACGGTCGAGAACCTCTTCGCGTCGGACCTGGCGTTCCTCCAGGACCTGTACCGGCGGATCAACCAGGAGGGCCGCACCGAGACCGAGGTCTCCTGCCCGTCCTGCGCCCACGCCTTCCTGGTCGATGTGGCCGGGGAGGCCGGGGAGGCCGCGGGGGAATCCTGACGTACGCGTCCGACCGTCTCTGGGAGGAGGTCGTGTACGTCGCCTACTACCTGCACTGGTCCGCCGACTCGGTCCTCGACCTGGAGCACCCCGCGCGTCAGCGGGTGATCGAGGAGATCGGCCGGATCAACAAGAGAATCTCCGATCCCGACGCGGCGGACGGCTGAGCGCCGTCCGCGTCCGACGCCCACACGAGAAGGAGGCGACCGATCATGCGGTGGCCGTGGCAGTTCGCGCGTTCCTGGTTCCGCACCCCGGTCCGGGGCGCGTCGCCGCGGGACGCTCCGCCGACGCTCCGAGCCGCCGGGGCGTGGCGGCGGCTGCCCGCGCTCGGCACCACGGCGCGGGTCACGCCGTGGACGGTCGCGGCCACCGCCCCCGGCGCCGTCGCCCGAGCTGGGACGCGGCCCCTGGTGAGTCTTCGAGGAAGTCCGTGGTGTGCCGGTCCTCCAGCCAGGACTGGAGCGAGAGCGGATGCTCCCAGGGGAAGGCGCCCTTGCCGCCGAAGGTGGTGA
>NZ_PHRF01000022.1 GCF_004151105.1 Streptomyces sp. L-9-10 | reverse complement strand
GGCGCGGCGCTGGGCGCGGCGTTCGGGGGTTCCCTGGCGGTGACGACGACGTCGGGGCCGGGGGTGGCGCTGAAGTCGGAGACGATCGGTCTGGCGGTGTCGCTGGAGCTGCCGCTGCTGGTCGTGGCGATCCAGCGCGGCGGGCCTTCCACCGGGCTGCCGACGAAGACGGAGCAGGCCGATCTCCTCCAGGCGATGTACGGGCG
>NZ_PHRF01000021.1 GCF_004151105.1 Streptomyces sp. L-9-10 | reverse complement strand
TGCCGCCTTGTTCGGGAGTGCGGGGCAGGGTAATTACGCGGCGGGTAACGCGTTTTTGGATGCGTTGGTGGAGCGTCGGCGGGCTGAGGGTCTGCCGGGTGTGTCGTTGGCGTGGGGTCCGTGGGATCAGTCGGGTGGGATGACGGGGACGTTGTCGGCGGCGGACGCGGAGCGGATGGCTCGTGCGGGTGTGCCGGCGTTGTCGGTGGAGTTGGGT
>NZ_PHRF01000020.1 GCF_004151105.1 Streptomyces sp. L-9-10 | reverse complement strand
CGTGTGCGGTGCAGCTTAGACACCTCCACCACACCGGAGGTCTTCGCCATGATCAAGACCCGGCACTGTCAACAACGCTCGTGATCAATACAGCTAGGGCGTGTCTTCAAAGGGAGCGCCGTCCGTCAGATGATCAGGACCCGGCGCCCTCGCGTGTGGCCGGCCCGGCTGTCGATGTGCGCCGCCGCGGCCTCGGCCAGCGGGTACGACTTCTCGACCGGGATCCGGAGCTTTCCCCGGGAGATGAGGTCGACGGCCTCGGCGAGCGCTTCCGGTACGCTCCCGGCCACGCCGGAGAACCGGACACCGAGTGCCGGCGCACCGAGATCGGCGATGGAGATCACCTTCCGCGGATCCCCGGTCAGCTCGACGAGCTCGCGGATCACACCCGAGCCGGCCAGGTCGAGAGCAGCGTCGACATGGCCGAGCCGCCGCACTCGCTCGACCCAGCCCTCGCCGTATGTCGTGGCGAGGGCGCCCAGGCCGCGCAGATAGCCCTGGTTCGCGGCCCCAGCTGTGCCGATCACCGTGATGCCGCGGTCGTGGGCGATCTGCAGAACCGCCGATCCGACTCCCCCGGACGCCCCGCTGACCAGCAGCGTCTGCCCGGACCGCACGCCGACCTCGCGGATGACGCGCAGCGCCGTCTCCACCACGGAGGGGTACCCGGCCGCCTCTTCGAACGTCAGCCCCTCGGGCATACGGGCCCAGGCCGACAGCACGGCGGACTCGGCGTAGGTGCTTGAGCCTTCGCCGAACACATGGTCGCCGACCTCGACCCCCTCGACGCCCTCGCCGACCTCGTCCACCACCCCGGAGGCGTCCAGCCCGACTCCGGACGGCAACTCGATCGGATGCGCCCCCAGGATCTGGCCTTCGCGGATCCTCCAGTCGACGGGATTCACGCCCACCGCCCGCACGGCGATGCGTATCCGGCCGGGGCCCGCGTGGGGCTCCTCGGCGTCCACGAGGCGCAGTACGTCCGGGCCGCCGAACTCGGCGAAGCTCACTTTCTTCATGCGGCAGACAGTAACACTAACGGTTAGGATTTAATATCCGTTTTGTTTTTGCATCTGGTAGTGTTAGATCATGACCGAGCTGTCCGGGCGCCGTGAGCGCAAGAAGGCCGCGACCCGTCAGAAGATCGCCGACACCGCCCTGCGGCTCTTCCTGGAACGCGGCTTCGATGCCGTGGGCATCCGTGACGTGGCCGCTGAGGCCGACGTGGCCGTCACCACGGTCTTCTCCCACTTCGCCTCGAAAGAGGCCCTGGTGTTCGAGCGGGACGAGGACTTCGAGCTACGCCTCGCGCGCGCGGTCACCGGCCGGGCGGCGGACGAGCCGCTCATCCCCGCGCTGCGCCGCGAGGTCGAGGCCCTGGTGCGACACTGCACGGCGGACAGTGCCGCCCCGATCTGGCGCATGATCGAGGCGTCACCCGCCCTGCGGGAGTACGAGGAGTCGATGAGGCTGCGCCATGCTGAGGCGCTGGCAACGGCCATCGCCGCCGACCCCGTCCTGTCGCAGACCACGACGGCGTGCCGGACCATCGCCAGGTTCGTGATCGACGCCTATTCACTGGCCCGTGAGGCGGCTGATCCGCAGGCCGCGCTCGACGAGATCTTCCGGATGGTCGAGGCGGCTTGGGCCGTCACCCTCGACCGCTCATCCGTCAGCTGAAGCGTGAAGCCGCGGCATGCTCTGTGTCACTTTTGCAAGCATGCGCTTGCAATAGTTAGCAGGGCGACGCAGTATGGGGCGTATGGCATCACTCAACGTCGGCAATCTCGGTGAGTATCTGCGCGAGCAGCGGCGCAACGCGCAGCTGTCGCTGCGGCAGCTCGCCGATGCCGCCGGGGTGTCCAATCCGTATCTGAGCCAGATCGAGCGCGGGCTGCGCAAGCCGAGCGCGGACATTCTTCAGCAGTTGGCCAAGGCGCTGCGGATCTCCGCCGAGACGCTGTACGTGCAGGCCGGGATGCTTGACGAGCGGGAGCGGGAGGAGCTGGAGACGCGTGCCGTCATCCTCGCCGACCCCTCGATAAACGAGCGGCAGAAGCAGGTGCTTCTGCAGATCTACGAGTCGTTCCGCAAGGAGAACGCACTCGACACGGAGAGCCCGGAGGAGACGGAAACCGCGGTGACCGCGGGGACCGGAGAGACCGAGAAGACCGCCGAACGGGACGCGGACACCGGTGGCACCGGTGGCGACGGCGGTTCCGGGAGCGGTCCCCGGGGCTCCTCCGGCGGCTCCGGTACGACGGACGGCAGTGCTGCCACCCCACCCTCACACTGATCCACACTGATCCGGGAGGACCACAGTCATGGCCATCACCGATGACCTGCGCAAGACCCTCACCGACCCGACGCCCCTCTACTTCGCGGCCGGTACCGCCGACATCGCCGTCGAGCAGGCCAAGAAGGTGCCCAGTCTGATCGAGCAGCTGCGGGCCGAGGCCCCCGGGCGGTTCGAGGCCGTGCGGAACTCCGACCCCAAGGCAGTCCAGGAGAAGGTCACGGTCCAGGCCAAGGAGGCCCAGGCGACCGTTCAGGCCAAGGTCACCGAAGTGATCGGCTCGTTCGACACCGATCTGAAGAAGCTGGGCGAGACCGCTCAGGACCTGGCGCTGCGGAGCGTGGGTGTGGCCGCGGAGTACGCGGTCAAGGCGCGTGAGACGTACGAGAAGGTCGCCGAGCGCGGCGAGCAGACCGTACGCGCCTGGCGTGGTGAGGCCGCCGACGAGATCACCGAGATCGCCGTCGCGGTCGAGCCCGAGCCGGCGCCGAAGGCCACCCCCCGGCCGGCTCCGAGGACGGAGACGAGGACGGAGACGAAGGCGCAGACCAAGGGCGCTGTGAAGACCGCGGTCAAGCCCGCGGTCAAGCCCGCCGTGAAGCCCGCGCCGAAGGCGGAGCCCAAGACCGCCGCCGCGAAGAAGGCCACCCCGCGCAAGACGACGGCGAAGAAGACCACGCCGCCGGCCGGGAAGTAGCCGCGACCGCGAACAGCACACCCGCGACGGAGCGGGCCGGGCACCTCGGGGGTGCCCGGCCCGTTCTCCAGGTACCTTGGCGTACGGGCCGCGACGTCTCCTCCACCCCTTAGGCGGTGCTCCGCATGTTGCTCGAAGGATTCGGCACTCTTCTCTGGCTGCTCAATCTGGCCATGCTCGTCCTGGCCGTCATCGCGCTGTTCCTCTCGGCCACGGCTCGTGAGGACGCCTATCGCGCGGCGGACAAGCAGACGAAGAAGTTCTGGCTGATCATTCTCGGTGTCACGGTCGCCGTGAACCTCTTCGTACCGATGCTGTTCCTCCAGATCGCCGGGCTCGTCGCCACGATCGTCTTCATGGTCGACGTACGGCCGGCCGTCCACGCGATCTCCGGTGGCGGAAACCGCGGCGGCGGCTCCAGCAGTGACGGTCCCTACGGGCCCTACAACGGCGGCCGCTAGGCACGCAGGTACGCGCGCGGGTCAGATCCGCGCGGGTCAGGGTACGCGCCGGCCCACTCTCGGGTCAGGTGCGCGCGGCGCGCGCGGGTTGCTGAGCGCCGTCCCGCCCCAGCAGCAGCACCGCCACATCGTCGGTCAGCTCCCCGCCGTTCAGCTCGCGCGCACGGGCGACCGCCGCCTCCAGCAGGTCGTCCCCGCTCAGCCCCTCGGCCAGCTGGCGGTTGATCACCTCGACCATGCCCTCCTGGCCGAGCCGCTGCTTCGCGCCGGGCCCGATCCGGCCCTCGATCAGGCCGTCGGTGTACATCATCAGGCTCCACGATCCGCCCAGCTCGACCTGCCGGCGCGGCCAGCGTGCGCGCGGCAGCAGCCCCAGCGCCGGGCCGCCCTCCTCGTACGGGAGCAACTGCGCCGCCCGCCCCCGGCGGGTGACCAGCGGTGACGGATGGCCCGCCAGGCAGAGGCCCGCCCGCCGTCCGTCGGGCGTGATGTCGACCGTGCAGAGCGTTGCGAAGATCTCCTCGCTCTCCCGTTCGTGCTCCAGGACCTGCTGGAGCGTGGAGAGCAACCGGTCACCGCAGAGCCCCGCCAGCGTCAGCGCCCGCCAGGCGATCCGCAGCTCCACGCCGAGCGCCGCCTCGTCGGGGCCGTGGCCGCAGACGTCGCCGATCATCGCGTGCACCGTGCCGTCCGGCGTACGGACCGTGTCGTAGAAGTCCCCGCCCAGCAGGGCCCTGGAGCGGCCGGGCCGGTAGTGGGCCGCGAAGCTCAGCTCCGAGCCCTGGAGCAGTGGAGTGGGCAGCAGTCCGCGCTCCAGCCGGGCGTTCTCCTGCGCGCGCAGCCGGGACTCGGTCAGCTGGCGGTGCGCGATGTCCGCCCGCTTGCGCTCGACGGCGTACCGGATGGCGCGGCTCAGCAGCCGGCCGTCCAGCTCGTCGCGGAAGAGATAGTCCTGGGCGCCGACCCGTACCGCCGCGGCGGCGCGCTCGGCGTCGCCCTCCGCCGCCAGCGCGAGTACGGCGTGGCGCGGTGCGAGCCGCAGGACGTCCTTCAGCGGGGCCAGCTCGTCGCTGTCGCCCGTCCCCGGCAGGGCCAGGTCCACCAGGATGCAGTGGATGTCGTCGGTGAGCAGCCGCTCGGCCTCGGTGAGGTTGCGGGCGGTACGGATGCGCAGGCGCGTGCCGGTCCCCTCCGGCGGCTCCGGGGCGGTGAAGATGCCCGTCGGATCGTCCTCGATGACGAGGAGGACGAGGTCGCCGCCCTTGGCGGTCTCCGCGGCGGGCTGCCTCTCCACCGGTGAACCTGTGCGCTGCCGCGGAACGGGTACGGGTACGGGCATCGGTCTGGGATTCCTTTCCCTCCCCCCGAGGGCGCGGGTGGGGCGACGATCGACGCCTCACCAGACGGGGACCATAGCGTTAGCCGCCGCCCCAGCGGAATGGCGTATCGGTGAAGAGCCAGCGTCATATGCCGCTTCCCGTCACGCATCTGGCGGGATCGGGCGCCCAGAGGCCATGACAAACATCACGTACGGCCGCTCCGGGCTCATCGCCCACGTGTATGCGTCGGAAGAAGTCGGTGTGAGTCCGTACAGGTCCCGGTCTGTCCGTATCAGACAAGGCTGCGTGGGTCATGCCTATTTATCGGGGCGTACGACCCCGAGGATCTGCATCGAGCCCGCTCCCGCCAGCGTCACATTCCGGCCAGGACGGGGGGAGTGCACGATCGCGCCGTCCCCGATGTACATCCCCACATGACTCGCGTCCTGGTGGTAGATGATCAGGTCGCCGGGGCGCATGTCCTTGATGTCGATCCTGGGCAGCAGCCGCCACTGCTCCTGCGAGGTGCGCGGGATGGGCCGCCCCGCCGCCGCCCATGCCTGGGAGGTGAGTCCGGAGCAGTCGTACGAGTCCGGTCCCTCCGCGCCCCAGACGTACGGCTTGCCGATCTCCCCCGTCGCGAAGGCGATCGCCTTCTTGCCCCGCGCGCTCGACGAGCGGTTGATGTCCTTCAGCGCGCCGGAGCCGAGCCAGGCCGTCTGCGCCTTGAGCGCCGCGTCGCTCTCCAGCCGCGCCAGCCGCGCCCGCTCCTCCTTCTCCAGGCTCGCTTCGAGCTTCTCGGCGGCGGCGATCCGCTTCGTGATCTCCTTCTTCGCCTTCTCCTTCTTGACCCGGCCGGCCTCCAGCCGCTGCCACTGCGTGGACGCGTCGGCGGTGTACGTCTTGAGGTCTTCCTGCGCCCGGGACAGCTCGCCGATGAGATCGTGGGTGGCCTTCTGGCCCTGCTGTATTCGTCCCACCGCGTCCAGGAAGAGCCGTGGATCGTCGGTGAGTATCAGCTGTGCCTCGGGCGGCAGCCCGCCGCCCCTGTACTGCGCGCGGGCGGCGGCGCCCGCGCGCTTCTTCAGCGCGTCGATCCGCAGCTGGCCGGTGACGATGTCCTCCGCCAGCTCGATGACCTCGGCCGACTGCTTCTTGGTCTCTTCCTCGGCGAGGTTGTACGCGTCGGTGGCGGACGCGGCCTTCTGGTAGAGGGCCTCGATCTCCTTGCGGATGTCTTCGAGGGACTTCGCGCCCGAGCCGGTGGTGGAGCCTGGGCCGGCCGACGAGTCGGCGCCGGGCGGCAGTTCGACCGGCGGCGGGGCGACGGCAGACGTGGTCGACGTGGGGTTGGGGGGCGGGCCGGGGGCCGCGTACGCCCCGTTCATCAGGGCCGGCGACGCCAGTACGGCGAGCGCGCAGACCACGGTGATCGCGGCAGCGGCGCTGCGACGTCGGTTCACCAAGCTCCCCCTCCGGGCCAACACCACCACATGGCACGAACGAAACTGACCTATCGTCAGCAATCGCATCCGACGCCGCGATCGTGTCATGCCCTCGGTCAAAGGGACAGAGGGACCCGGCATCTCACAGGAAGCACCCGCCCCTGTGAGGACGAACGGGCGGCCACCCGCGTTCCCCGGTCAGCCTCCGCTGCCCGAACCGGGCGCGAGCGCCGACCAGTTCACCGTCACCTCGCCCTGCCGCCGCCTGCGCGGATCGTCCGCGAGCGGCCAGTCGGCCGCCAGGTCCCGTACGGCCCTGATCCACCGCTGGCGCGCGCCCAGCGAGGCGTACGGAGCCGCCGCGGCCCACGCCCGGTCGAAATCGCGCAGGAACGCGTGGACGGGCTCGCCCGGCACATTGCGGTGGATCAGCGCCTTCGGCAGCCGCTCGGCCAGATCGGAGGGCCGGTCCAGCGAACCGAGCCGGGTGGCGAACGTGACCGTCCGCGGTCCCTCCGGTCCTAGCGCGACCCACACATGCCGCCGGCCGATCTCGTCGCACGTCCCCTCGACCAGCAGGCCGCCGGGCGCGAGCCGGGCGCACAGCCGCGCCCAGACCGCGGCGACCTCGTCCTCCTCGTACTGCCGCAGCACATTGGCCGCGCGGATGAGCACCGGCCGTACGCCCCCGGGGAGCGGGACCTCGAAGCCGCCGTGCCGGAACCGGAGCCCGTCCCGCTCGTACGGGAGCGCGGCGGCGACCCGGGCCGGATCGATCTCGACACCGACGACCTCGGTACGCGGCTCCGCCGTACGCAGCCGCCGCAGCAGCTCGACCGCCGTCCAGGGGGCGGCGCCGTATCCCAGATCCACCACGACCGGGTCCGCCGAGCGGCGCAGCGCGGGGCCGTGCGTGGCGGTGATCCAGCGGTCCATGCGGCGCAGCCGGTTCTGGTGGGTGGTGCCACGGGTCACCGTGCCCACCGGGCGGGGGGAACGGGAGGTCGCGGGCGCCATGGGAACGAGCGTAACGACACCGGGCGGCGGTACGGACGGGCCCGGTGGGGGGAGCACGGGCCGGGCGAGCGGCTGGGTGGGCCCTGTGGGGGAGGGCGGACGGTTGAGCGTTCGCCGGTAATGATTTGGCAAAACGGAAATGCGGGAGGGGATTCCGCTGTTGTCCGCCTTCGGAGGGAGTACCGACCCTCCTCTCTGCCATGCTCCGATCTCCGCGGGAGAGGACCGTAGACGTGAGCCAGTACGTGTCCCGTATCGCAGGCACGTTCGTGGGACCACCCCGTCTCAGGCTCCCCGGCCAGCCCCGCAGACCGCGCCGGATCGCCATGCTCAGCGTCCACACCTCCCCGCTGCACCAGCCGGGGACGGGCGACGCGGGCGGCATGAACGTCTACATCGTCGAGCTGGCGAAGCGGCTGGCGGCCGTCGACATAGAGGTGGAGATCTTCACGCGCGCCACGACCGGCGGCCTGGACCCCACGGTCGAGCTGGCCCCCGGCGTGCTCGTCCGGCACGTGGACGCGGGCCCCTACGAGGGCCTGGCCAAGGAGGAGCTGCCCGCGCAGCTCTGCGCCTTCACCCACGGGGTGATGCAGGCGTGGGCCGGCCAGCGCCCCGGCTACTACGACCTGGTCCACTCCCACTACTGGCTCTCCGGCCATGTCGGCTGGCTCGCCTCCGAGCGGTGGGGCGTCCCGCTCGTCCACGCCATGCACACCATGGCGAAGGTCAAGAACGCCGCGCTCGCGGAGGGCGACCGGCCCGAACCCGCGGCCCGGGTCATCGGCGAGACCCAGATCGTGCGCGCCGCCGACCGGCTGATCGCCAATACGGACGAGGAGGCCGCGGAGCTGGTCCGCTTCTACGACGCGGACCCGGCCAAGGCCGCCGTCGTCCACCCCGGGGTGAACCTGGAGTGTTTCTGTCCGGCCGACGGCCGCGCCGCCGCGCGCGCCCGGCTGGGGCTTCCACAGGACGCCTTCATCCCGGTCTTCGCGGGCCGTATCCAGCCGCTGAAGGCCCCCGACGTGCTGCTGCGCGCCGTGGCCGTGCTCCTGGAACAGGACCCCTCGCTGCGCCGCAAGCTGGTCGTGCCGGTCGTCGGCGGTCCGAGCGGCAGCGGTCTGGCCAAGCCGGAAGGGCTCCAGAAGCTCGCCGCGCGGCTCGGGATCGCCGATGTCGTACGGTTCCGGCCGCCGGTGGGCCAGGCCCGGCTGGCGGACTGGTTCCGGGCCGCGTCCGTGCTGGTCATGCCCTCGTACAGCGAGTCCTTCGGCCTGGTCGCCATAGAGGCCCAGGCGGCGGGCACCCCGGTGGTGGCCGCGGCCGTGGGCGGGCTGCCGGTGGCGGTACGGGACGGGTCGACCGGCTTCCTGGTCAGGGGCCACGAGCCGGCGGCCTACGCGCGGGCGCTGCGCGAGTTCCTCGACCACCCGGAGCTGGTGGACCGGATGGGCGCGGCGGCCTCGCGCCACGCCCAGTCCTTCGGCTGGGACACGGCGGCGTCGGCGACGGCGGACGTCTACACGGCCGCGGTGCATGACCACCGGCGGCGCGCCCGCGCGCATCACGGCTGACGTACTGATGACGTACTGATGACGTACTGACGTACTGACGTACGCGCACGGGCTGAGGTACGTACGCACACGCGGGTACCGCACCGCCGCCGTCGCCCTCCGCCGTCGTCGCCCGGCCCACGCGCCGACACCCGCTGACGTACGCTCGCTCCATGGCCGACGGACAGCAGACCTCCCGGGACTCCTCGCAGGCGGCGAGCGCCGCGCGGGTCATCGAGCGGACGCTGAAGGACGCCGGGCTGGGGTGGGAGAGCCCGGAGCCCGGGTCGTACGTCATCACCCTCCCCGGCACCCGCAAGCTGTCCACGACCTGCTCCCTGCGCGTCGGCCGGCACGCGCTGTCCCTCAACGCCTTTGTCATCCGGCACCCCGACGAGAACGCCGAGGGTGTCCACCGCTGGCTGCTGGAGCGCAACCTCAGGCTGTACGGGGTGAGTTACGCGGTCGACGGGCTCGGGGACATCTATCTGACGGGCAAACTCCCGCTGGCGTCCGTCACCGAGGACGAGATCGACCGGTTGCTCGGCTCGGTGCTCGAAGCGGCGGACGGTTCCTTCAACACCCTGCTGGAGCTGGGGTTCGCGAGTGCGATCCGCAAGGAGTACGCGTGGCGGGTGTCCCGGGGGGAGTCCACCCGGAACCTGGACGCGTTCGCCCATCTGACCCGGGCCCCGTCCGGTCCTTCCGCCTGACCTGACCTGACCTGCCCCGACCTGTCCCGGCCCGCCCTGACTTGAGCTCACTTCAGCTCACTTGACGTGATCCGGCCCGCCTGTCCGTCCGGCCTGAAATTCCGCTGAACGACTCCGCGTTCGACATCTTCCCGGGCGCTCACGGCCATGGCATGCTCACCTCCAGACGCACACCTGAACATCGTTCATATACATGGAGGCGAGACCATGTCGACGGAGCCCCGACGTCAACGTGCCGTCGGCAGACGGACGGTGCTCGGCACCGCGATCGCCGTCGCCGCCACGGCCGGAGCGATGGCCACAGGACTCACCGGAACCGCCGCCGCCGGTGAGCGCAGGCCGCCGAGGACGTCCGCGCTCTGGCGCGAGTTCGCCACGTCGCCGTACACCCACCCGCAGATCCCGTACGTGGGGCGCGCGGGCCGGGGCGCCGGTGCGCGCGACCTGCCGCGGTACCGGGTCGTGGCCGATGTCCGCGCGTACGGCGCGAAGGGTGACGGCTCCGTCGACGACGCCCCCGCCATCAACCGTGCCCTCGCCGCTGCCGCCGAGCGTGGCGGGGGCACGGTCTCCATCCCGCCCGGCACCTACCGGATCGACGACGTGATCCGGATCGCGCACAGCGGTGTCGTCCTGCGCGGCGCGGGCAGCGACCGTACGAAGCTGTACGCGACCCGCAACCTCACCGAGGTGATCGGCCCCTATGGCAGCCGTTACGGCGGCGACAAATCCAGCTGGTCCTGGGCCGGCGGCCTCATCTGGCTCTGCCCGCAGGAGCGCTGGGACACGCTCACCACCGCCATCAAGGCGCGCGACTGGCCCTTCGAGGGCTGGACCGGCAACGCGCGCGACGAGTGGCGCACCCTCACCGCCGTCGCCCGCGGCAAGCGGGGCGACCGGTCCGTGACCGTCCGGGACGCCTCGCGGCTCAGGCGCGGACAGTTCGTCCTGCTCCAGCTCGCCGATGACGCGGACCACACCCTCCTGGAGCACATGGCGGGCGGCGGCCCCGGCGCCGAGGCGTACGACTGGGCCGCGATGACCAAGCTGACGTCGTACGTACCGTACGAGTGGCCCGTGCGCATCACCGCCGTACGCGGTCGCGAGGTCACCCTGGAACGTCCGCTTCCGCTGGACGTACGCCCCGAGTGGCACCCGAGGTTCACCACCTCGGTCACCCCGCTGACCGGATCCGGAGTCGAGGGGCTGACCCTGGAGGCCGTCGAGACCCCGCAGTCCCCGCACCTCCTCGACAAGGGCTACAACGGGGTCGCGTTCCAGTGCGCGTACGACTGCTGGGCCGAGGATGTCGTCGTACGCCATGTCGACAACGGCTTCGGCCTGATCGGCGCCTCCGCCTGCACCCTGCGCCGTACCCGGGTCGCGGGCCGCGGCTCGCACCACCCCTACTACTGCCGCGAGGGCTCGCACGACAATCTGATCGAGGACTTCGTGATCGAGCGGCGTACGGTCCCGGCGCAGGCGGGCACGCAGCTGCACGGCATCAACGTCGAGGGGCTGTCCAGCTACAACGTCTGGTCGCGCGGGCGCATGGAGATGGGCACGTTCGACACGCACCGGGGGATGCCCTTCGCCAACGTACGGACCGAGATCACGGTCAGCAACGACGGCCGGCACGGCGGCGACGCGATCGCGGGGCCGCTGTACGGGGCGCGGTTCGCGCACTGGAACGTCACCGTCACCAACGAGCGCGCCGGGCTGATCAAGATCGACGAGATCGCTCCGTACAGCGTGACGGCCGGGATCAGTGAGGTGCGGGAGTTCGACCAGATCGATGTGCCGGACTTCCAGGGAGAGTTGCACACGCGGCTGGAGGCGTACGGCAGCCCGGCGGACATCCGGCCGCGCAATCTGTACGAGGCACAGCGCGAGCTGCGCTGACGCCGCCTTCCCTCACGCGGTCCCCGCCTCCGGAGCGGCGGCCTTGACCGGGGCTTCGGCCGGCGCCGCCGGGGTCGCCGCCGACGGCCCGGCCGGTGTCTTCGCGAGGACCCCTTCCGCCGGCTTCTTCGCGGGGAACCCTTCCGTCCCCTCCTCCAGATCCAGGCCCCGCATCAGCAGCCAGTACCCCGCCCCGGCCACCGTCCCCAGCACCGCGCACGCACCCCAGAGCCATGCCGCTCCGAAGCGGTCGATCACCAGACCCGACATCAGCGGGGCGACCAGGGCCGCCACCGACCAGGACATGGTGTACACGCCCTGATAGCGCCCCCTGCCATGGACCGGCGAGAGCCGCACCACCAGCCCGGTCTGGGTGGGGGCGTTGACTATCTCGGCCAGGCTCCACACACAGACCGTCAGCGCGTAGACGGCGATCGACCCGGCGAACGCCGTCAGACCGAAGCCGTACCCCGCGAGCACCGACGAGACGATCAGCAGGCGGCGCGGGTCGCGGTGCTGGATGAAGCGCGTGACCGGGATCTGCATGACCACGATCAGGACGCCGTTGACCGCGATGGCGAAGCCGTAGTCGGCGCTGGTGAACCCGTCCGCCCCCATCGCCACCGGCAGCCCGACGAAACCCTGCTGGAAGATCAGCGACACGACGAAGGACAGCGAGACGACACTCATGAAGCGGCCGTCCCGCAGGACCGTCCCCATCCCGATCCTGGCCTCGGGCGCCGTTCCCGTTCCTGTTCCGGCTCCCGTTCCGGCTCCCGGTCCGGCGCTCTTTCCCGCGGTGGCGCGCGCCGGAGCCCCGGCCGGCCCCCGTTCCGGTCGGGACTCCGGCAGTTTCAGGAAGACGAGCACGGCGCAGGCGAGGGTCATCGTGGCCTCGCCCAGGAACCCCGCGAGATAGCTGTACTGCGCGACGAACCCGGCGCCCGCCGACGAGATCGCGAAGCCCAGGTTGATCGCCCAGTAGTTCAAGGAGAACGCCCGCACCCGGTCCTCGGGCTTCACGATGTCCGCCATCATCGCCTGCACGGCGGGGCGCGACGCGTTCGAGGCCATGCCGACCAGAAACGCCACGGCCGCGATCGCGACCGGCTCCCGCATGAAGCCGAGCAGCGCGACGGACGCGGCCGTGGACGACTGCGCGATCAGCAGCGTGGGCCGCCGGCCGAACCGGTCGGTCATCACCCCGGCGACCAGGGACGAGATGACCCCGCCGAGCCCGTGCAGCGAGGCCACCAGACCCGCGTACGAGGCGGAGTAGCCCCGGTCCAGGGTGAGATAGAGCGCCATGAACGTGGCGACGAAGGCGCCCAGCCGGTTGACCAGCGTGCTGGTCCACAGCCACCAGAACTCCCGGGGCAGCCCCGAGACGCTCTCCCTCACGGCGCGTCTCAGACCGGCGGCCGACGCGGCGGCCGACGTGGCGACGGACATGCGGAATCCCCCCGGAAACAGCGGTAGCGGCCGGACGGCCTGGTAAGTGGCCGACTGGCCAAGGGCAACTTACGTACCGTGGCTCCAGGACCGCTACTCAATTGACGGCAGACGTCAATCGAAGCCCGTCCGGTGGGTCCATTAGGCTTTGGCCCATGGCCGACGCACCGTACAAGCTGATCCTCCTCCGCCATGGCGAGAGCGAGTGGAACGCCAAGAACCTGTTCACCGGCTGGGTGGACGTCAACCTCACCGACAAGGGCGAGAAGGAAGCGGTCCGCGGCGGTGAGCTGCTCAAGGACGCCGGCCTGCTGCCGGACGTACTGCACACCTCCCTCCAGAAGCGCGCCATCCGCACCGCCCAGCTCGCGCTGGAGGCCGCGGACCGCCACTGGATCCCGGTCCAGCGCTCCTGGCGGCTGAACGAGCGCCACTACGGTGCGCTCCAGGGCAAGGACAAGGCCCAGACGCTCGCCGAGTTCGGCGAGGAGCAGTTCATGCTGTGGCGCCGTTCGTACGACACCCCGCCGCCGGCCCTGGAGGACGGCACGGAGTTCTCGCAGAGCGACGACCCGCGCTACGCCACGATCCCGAGCGAGCTGCGTCCGCGCACGGAGTGCCTCAAGGACGTCGTCGAGCGGATGCTGCCGTACTGGTACGACGCGATCGTCCCCGACCTGCTGACCGGCCGTACGGTCCTGATCGCCGCCCACGGCAACAGCCTGCGCGCGCTGGTCAAGCACCTGGACGGGGTCTCGGACGCCGACATCGCGGGCCTGAACATCCCGACCGGTATCCCGCTCGTCTACGAACTGGACGCCGACTTCCACCCGGTCACGCCGGGCGGCACGTACCTGGACGCGGACGCGGCGGCCGCCGCGATCGAGGCCGTCAAGAACCAGGGCAAGAAGAAGTAGGCCCGACGTACGCGCCGACGCGCTGACGCGCGAAAGGGCCCCGTCCGCAGTGTGACGCACTGCTGGACGGGGCTCTTCGCGTCAGCCGCAGCCGCCGCCGCACTGGCATGAGCCGCCCGACTGGCAGCCGCAGCCGCAGCCCGAGCCGCAGCCGCATGCGCCGAGAACGGGCAGACGGGTCACGGGGACAGGGGCCGCGGGGGCTTCCTGCCCGGGGACGTGAGTAGGGGAATCGGCCATGGGATCCTCCTCGAAGGCGTGCGTGGATGGCGCCTGAGCCCATTGCATGCCCAGGGGGGCGGGCGCATCAACGGCGCATGTGCGCAGGCGCTGCCGCGCGCTCCTTCGCGCCGTTCCGCTGTCCCGCGCGCCACTCAGCGCTTCCCGGCGCGGTTTCCACGTTCTCCCCGCGCCCGGGAGGATCCGCCGGCCGTCCCTACGCCCCTTCGACCGGCGTGTCCACCGGCTGGATCTCGTCCGCGTGCTCGCCCGTCACCAGGAAGACGACGCGCTTCGCGACCGCGACCGCGTGGTCCGCGAACCGCTCGTAGTAGCGGCCCAGCAGCGTCACGTCCACCGCCGTCTCGATGCCGTGCTTCCAGCGGTCGTCCATCAGGTGCTGGAAGAGCGTGCGGTGCAGCAGGTCCATCTCGTCGTCGTCCTGCTCCAGCTGGAGCGCCAGCTCGACATCCTTGGTGATGATCACCTCGGCGGCCTTCGCCATCAGGCGCTGCGCCAGCTGACCCATCTCCAGGATCGTCGCGTGCAGATCGTGCGGCACCGGCGAGACCGGGAAGCGGAGCCTGGCCAGCTTGGCGACATGCTGCGCCAGGTCGCCGGAGCGCTCCAGGTCGGCGCTCATCCGCAGCGAGGTCACCACGATCCGCAGATCGGTCGCGACCGGCTGCTGCCGTGCCAGCAGCGCGATGGCCCTGGCCTCCAGGTCGTGCTGGAGGTCGTCGACCCGCTGGTCGGCGGCGATCACGCTCTCGGCGAGCTTGAGATCCGCGTCCAGCATGGCCGTGGTGGCCCGCCCGATGGCGGAACCGACCAGCCGGGCCATTTCGACCAGATCCTCGCCTATCGAGTCCAGTTCCTCGTGGTACGCGTCCCGCATGGGGTTGTCCCTCTCTTCACGTTCCTGCCCGGGGCCGAAGGCCGGGGGCTGTGCCCCCACGCTCCCACGTTCCGGCCGCTACGCGTCCGGCTCCTCCCTCACAAATGAACCGGTACTTTCCCCTCGGTGAACTCTGGGCGACGAGTGTCGCAGGAGACACTCTGAGGGCTGGGAGAGCGTCCGTGACCGCGCATAACCTGGGATACATGGACGTGAACGCGGCGGTCGCCGCATTGGCCGCGATCGCCGGGGTGTGCACCGGCGTGATCGCCATGCTGGCGTTTCGCTGGAGCGAACGCGACCAGGCAAGACCCACCCGTACCTCCCTGCACACGGATGCCGTACTGCCTCCGGGCGTCGACACCGTACTGTCCGTGCTCCGTTCCTCCGCTGTCGTTCTCGACGAGAGCGACTCCGTGGTCAAGGCCAGCTCCGCGGCGTATGCGCTGGGACTGGTCAGGGGCGGCAAACTCGCTGTCGAGCCGATGCTGCACATGGCGCGCGACACCCGGCGCGACGGCGAGATAAGGCAGGTGGAGCTGGATCTCCCCCGGCGCGGTACGGGCCGGGGAGAGGCCCTGGCCGTCTCCGCCCGGGTCGCCCCGCTCGGCTCCCGCCTCGTCCTCCTTCTGGTCGAGGACCTCACGGAAGCCCGCCGTATCGAAGCGGTACGGCGTGACTTCGTGGCGAATGTCAGCCACGAGCTCAAGACTCCCACCGGTGCGCTCTCCCTGCTCTCCGAGGCCGTGATGGACGCCTCGGACGACCCTGAAGCGGTCACCCGCTTCGCCGGCCGTATGCAGATCGAGGCGACCCGGCTCACCAATCTCGTACAGGAACTCATCGACCTCTCTCGGGTGCAGAACGACGACCCGCTGGATGACTCGGAGTCCGTACGGGTGGACGAACTGGTCGCCGAGGCCATCGACCGGTCCCGGCAGCCCGCGTCCACCAAGCAGATCACCATGGCCTCGGGCGGTACGGCCGATCTGTATGTATGGGGTAACCGCGGCCAGCTCGCCGCCGCTCTCGGCAATCTCGTCGAGAACGCCGTCAACTACTCCCCGGCCCGCACGCGCGTCGGTATCGCCGCGCACCGCGTCTCCGCCACCGGCGGGGACCTCATCGAGATAGCCGTGACCGATCAGGGCATAGGTATCTCGGAGAAGGACCGCGAGCGGATCTTCGAACGCTTCTACCGTGTGGACCCGGCCCGCTCCCGGGCCACCGGCGGTACGGGGCTCGGCCTCGCCATCGTCAAACACGTGGCCGCCTCGCACGGCGGGGAAGTCACCGTATGGAGCTCCGAAGGCCAGGGCTCCACCTTCACCCTGAGGCTGCCCGAGGCGGGCGCCGGACGGGACCGCACACCCACCGGCCCGGACGAAGTCGACCGGCGCTACGACACTGACCCCAGCATCGAGCTGGATACCCCGACCGTGATTCCTGCCCCGGAGGTCCTTCCGTGACCCGAGTGCTCGTCGTCGAGGATGAGGAATCCTTCAGCGACGCCCTTTCCTACATGCTCCGCAAGGAAGGCTTCGAGGTCGCGATCGCGACCACAGGGCCCGCGGGGCTCGATGAGTTCGAACGCAACGGCGCCGATCTCGTCCTGCTCGACCTCATGCTGCCCGGCCTGCCGGGCACCGAGGTCTGTCGCCAGCTGCGTGGCAAGTCCAATGTCCCGGTGATCATGGTGACCGCCAAGGACAGCGAGATCGACAAGGTCGTCGGCCTGGAAATAGGGGCTGATGACTATGTCACCAAGCCCTTCTCCTCGCGGGAGCTGGTCGCCCGTATCCGCGCGGTCCTGCGCCGTCGCGGTGAGCCGGAAGAGGTGACCCCGGCCGCCCTGGAGGCGGGTCCGGTCAGGATGGACGTGGACCGTCATGTGGTGACGGTCTCCGGCGGCAAGGTCGACCTGCCACTGAAGGAGTTCGACCTGCTGGAGATGCTGCTCCGCAACGCGGGCCGGGTGCTGACCCGGATGCAGCTGATCGACCGGGTGTGGGGCGCGGACTACGTCGGCGACACCAAGACCCTGGACGTCCACGTCAAGCGGCTCCGCGCCAAGATCGAGCCGGACCCGGGTGCCCCGCGGTATCTGGTCACGGTCCGCGGTCTGGGCTACAAGTTCGAGCCGTAAACCGACTCTCCCCGGCGCCTGTGGTTCCGCGCGTGACGCGAGTGATGCGTGACGTGTGACGCGCGTCATGTGTGAGGTGACGCGCGTCGCGTGTGGCGTGTGGCTGTGGTGTGGCGCCCTGCCCGGATCCCGGGCGGGGCGCCACAGCCATGTCGTGGCGTAGCTCAGCCCGCGGCGTCGTGCGAGGCGGACGAGGAGTCCGACGGCGTGTCCGTCAGGCCGTCCTGCTGGCCGTTCTCGCCTCCGGTGGTGCCCTCGCCTCCGGTGTTCTCGCCCGCGGCGTTCTCGCCCTCGGCACCCGCGGCGGGCGTTCCCGACGGCGTGACCGAGCTTCCCGGCGGGGTCGGCAGCGAGCTCGGGCCCACGTCCTTGAAGAAGCTGTCCGCCGGCCAGACGAAGGCACGCAGCCCCACGTCGCCGGTCTTGCTGAACGTGAAGACGACCTGCTGCGCGTCGCCGTTCTTCGCGGCCTCGCGGCCGTTCTCGATCACGGCGGAGGCGTTGCCCGCGCCACCGAGCTGGACGGAGCCGTGGGCCGGCACGGTGACCGGGCCCGAACCCTTGGCCGGCGAGAGCTTCACCGTCGCGCTGGTCCCGGGCAGCTTGACCGAGTCGAGGGTCTGCGCGCTCTTGCCGTTGTTGAAGACCGTGCCGGTGACGACCGCCAGGCCCTCCGCGTCGGCCTCGGGCTGAGTGACCACCGTCGCGTTCTGGATGGTGATGACGTCGACGGAGGTGGCGGCGTTGTCCGGCCTGACACCGAGGGTCTGCGCGTTGTTGCCGGCCCCGCACGCGGAAAGCGTGGCGAGCGAGAACACGAGGGCGGTAGCGGCGAGGGCGCCGCGTCGAAGGCTGCGGCTCACGGCGGCGGCATCTCCTAGGACGTACGGACGGAGGGGCTGAGGACGAGCTGACCAACCTGGGATCGGGCTAAAGAAGCGTCAGCGGCCCTCAGGTTACCGAGCCGTTGTGGCGGCCCCGCACCCGACCCGCCCCCGACGGGTTCCGTCCGGTCCCGGCCGCGCGGGCCGCACCGGTCACCCTGCCGTTCCCGCCTCCGGCTCCCGCTTCCGATCGCACCGCTGATCGCACCTTCGATCACATCTGTCGCGCCTCTGATCACACCTGGGATCAGCTACGCGATCTCAGTGTTTCGCACGCCGTTCACATAATGCCGGTGATCAATTCCTCCGGGCGTCCACATTCCTTACGAATACCGCGTGGGAGGCCAGGGTGATCAAATTCAGAATCCCTCCCACTTCCGTTGTACTTCCGTCACACTTCCCGTCGTACGAGTGACCTACATCCGAACGGAGTACGGGAAGATCAGCCCCCTGAATCCGGCAAATCGGGACGTTCGGCCTCTTCGGGAGGGGTTTCACGGTGGGTGACGAGCATGTTTCCGGGCGGCCGTGCAGCCGCTCCGACCTGCGAATACCCCCTTCCGGAAGCCGCTCGCAGCACGTTCCTGGCGCTGTTGTCAAGCCCCGAGATGCGCCCTGACCTGCGAAAACGCCATTCAGAAGATGCCATTCTCGTGTTACCCTGGATAGCCACGGAAGGGGTACCTGTCACATGACGTTCAAGGTTGGCGACACCGTGGTCTATCCCCATCACGGGGCCGCGCTGATCGAGGCCATCGAAACGCGCCAGATCAAAGGCGTGGACAAGACCTACTTGGTGCTCAAGGTCGCCCAGGGCGACTTGACGGTGCGTGTACCGGCGGACAATGCGGAGTTCGTCGGCGTGCGCGATGTGGTCGGTCAGGACGGGCTGGACCGGGTCTTCGAGGTGCTCAGGGCACCGTACGCAGAGGAGCCGACGAACTGGTCCCGTCGCTACAAGGCAAATCTCGAGAAGCTCGCCTCCGGCGACGTCATCAAGGTCGCCGAAGTCGTGCGTGACCTGTGGCGCCGGGAGCGTGAGCGTGGACTCTCCGCAGGTGAGAAGCGCATGCTCGCCAAAGCGCGGCAGATTCTTGTCAGCGAGCTGGCTCTCGCGGAGAACACGAATGAAGACAAGGCCGAGGCTCTGCTCGACGAGGTCCTCGCGTCCTGAATTTCTTGACGCAGTGAAGCACTGAATGCCGTGGTGCCCGCTGACCAGCTATGAGGAAAAGGCTGCGTCGCCGGGCGCTGCGGCATGTCCGTATACCCGCATCCCGTCCGACATTCCGTATGCATCCCCCGTACACATTGACTTGTCGTGATGCTCGCGACACCACACAAGTGTCGCGACATGTCGCTCGCGGCCGGCGCGGTACGTCTCGACCCGGTGTCACGGAAGGGTCCGGTCAAGGCGTCGCGCCCGGCACGCTGTGGCCATACCCATGTCGGCCGAGGAAACAAACCTGCCGGAGTGCAACCGATGTCAGAGGAAGCCAAGCCCCACCGCACCGCCGCGGTGATCCCCGCCGCAGGCCGGGGCGTACGGCTCGGTCCCGGCGCCCCCAAGGCGCTCCGCACCCTGGGCGGCACACCGATGCTGATCCACGCCGTCCGCGCGATGGCCGCGTCCCGTGCCGTCTCGCTCGTCGTCGTGGTCGCGCCGCCCGAGGGCGCCCCCGAAGTGAAGAACCTCCTCGACGACCACGCGCTGCCCGCGCGCACGGACTATCTCGTCGTACCCGGCGGCGAGACCCGTCAGGAGTCGGTACGCCTCGGTATCGAGGCCCTGCCCGACGGCATCACCACGGTCCTGGTCCATGACGCGGCCCGCCCGCTCGTGCCCGTGGACACCGTGGACGCCGTGGTCGAGGCCGTACGCGACGGAGCGCCGGCCGTCGTGCCCGCGCTGCCGCTCGCGGACACCGTCAAGCAGGTCGAGCCCCGGGAGAAGGGCGAGCCCGAGCCGGTCGTCGCCACCCCCGACCGCGCGCTGCTGCGCGCCGTACAGACCCCGCAGGGTTTCGACCGCGAGACGCTCCAGCGCGCCCACCGGAGCGAGACGGCGGTCGGTGAGGGCGCGACGGACTGCGCCGGTATGGTCGAGCGGCTCGGCGCGCCCGTGGTGGTCGTGCCGGGACACGAGGAGGCGTTCAAGGTGACCCGGCCGCTGGATCTGGTGCTGGCCGAGGCGGTACTCGCCCGCAGGAGGGCCAACGATGGCTTCTGACAGCCGGCCGCCGGTGGCCGTAGTACTGCCGCAGGTCGGGATCGGCACCGACATCCACGCCTTCGAGGAGGGCCGCGAACTGTGGTGCGCGGGTCTGCTCTGGGAGGGCGAGGGCCCCGGGCTCGCGGGCCACTCCGACGCGGACGTCGTCGCGCACGCGGCCTGCAACGCGCTGTTCTCCGCCGCCGGCCTCGGCGACCTGGGGGCCCACTTCGGCACCGGCCGCCCCGAGTGGTCCGGCGCGTCCGGGATCACCCTCCTCACCGAGGCCGCGAGGATCGTCCGGCACGGGGGCTTCACGATCGGCAATGTCGCCGTGCAGGTCGTGGGCGTGCGGCCGAAGATCGGCAAGCGGAGGGAAGAGGCGCAGAAGGTCCTCTCCGCGGCGGTCGGCGCGCCGGTCGCGGTCTCCGCCGCCACCTCCGACGGACTCGGCTTCACGGGCCGGGGCGAGGGGCTGGCCGCGATCGCCACGGCGCTGGTGGTACGGAGCGACTGACCGGTCCGCGACGGACCCCGGTCCCGCGACCGGCCGGTCCGCGACCGGCAGGTCGGTGACGGGCCGTCGGTCCGGGACAGGCGTCGGTCCGTTACGGTCCGGTCGGTGACGGGCCGTCGGCTCGCGGCGGATGCCCGCCGACCGACCGGCCTGAAATGCCGGTCCGCGGGCGTGGGTTGAGGGAGCATCGACGGGTACGCGAACCGGCGTCCGCCCCTCCGGTTCACCCCGTGTACCGGGCATCAGGATTCAGGCATCAGGAAGGCAGTCATGTCAGCCGAACTCTCCGAAGACCTCAAGCACCTCCTCGACGAACCGATCTTCGTCAACATCGCCACCATCCAGCCCGACGGCAGCCCGCAGGTGTCGCCGGTGTGGGTGAAGCGCGACGGGAACGACGTGCTCATCTCGACGACGGTCGGCCGCCGCAAGGAGAAGAACCTCCGCCGCGACCCCCGGGTGACGGTCGTCGCGCAGCCCACCGACGCCCCGTACACGTACGCGGAGATCCGCGGCACCGCGGAACTCACCACCGAGGGCGGCCAGGAGCTGATCGACGAACTGTCGCTCAAGTACACCGGCAAGCCGTACGCCGAGTTCAACCCGGCCTCGGGCGAGGACGCCGAGCGCGTGGTCGTCCGTATCACCCCGCGCAAGGTCGTCGGCCGCGTCTGAGCCGTCGGCCGCGTCCGGGCCGGCCGCGACCGTCCGGGCCCGTCGCGTCTGAGCCGGTCGAGGTCACAATTGTCACGCTTGGGTGTCCCCGTGGCCCAAAGGGTCGCGGGGCACTACCCCAGGCGCACTACCCTTGTCGCGTGACTATTCGGCTGTACGACACCGGCGCCCGGCAGATCCGTGATTTCACCCCGCTCACGCCGGGCTGTGTCTCGATCTACCTGTGTGGCGCCACCGTGCAGGCCGCCCCGCACATCGGGCACATCAGGTCGGGACTGAACTTCGACATCATGCGCCGCTGGTTCGAGTACCGCGGCTACGACGTGACGTTCGTCCGCAACGTCACGGACATCGACGACAAGATCATCACCAAGTCGGCCGACCAGGGCCGGCCGTGGTGGGCGATCGGCTACGAGAACGAGCGCGCCTTCAACGCGGGCTACGACATCCTCGGCTGCCTGCCCCCCACCTACGAGCCGCGCGCCACCGGCCACATCACCGAGATGATCGAGATGATGCGCGGCCTGATCGAGCGCGGTCACGCGTACGAGGCCGACGGCAACGTCTACTTCGACGTCCGCTCCTTCCCGGGCTACCTGGAGCTGTCCAACCAGGACCTGGACGATCTGCGCCAGCCCTCGGGCGAGGGCGAGACCGGCAAGCGCGACCAGCGGGATTTCGCCATGTGGAAGGCCGCCAAGCCCGGCGAGCCCTCCTGGGAGACCCCCTGGGGACGTGGCCGGCCCGGCTGGCACCTGGAGTGCTCGGCGATGGCCCACAAGTACCTGGGCACCGTCTTCGACATCCACGGCGGCGGCATCGACCTGATCTTCCCGCACCACGAGAACGAGATCGCGCAGGCCAAGGGGTACGGCGACGAGTTCGCCAAGTACTGGGTGCACAACGCCTGGGTGACCATGAGCGGCGAGAAGATGTCCAAGTCGCTCGGCAACTCGGTGCTGGTCTCCGAGATGGTCAAGCACTGGCGTCCGATCGTGCTGCGCTACTACCTCGGCACCCCGCACTACCGCTCGATGATCGAGTACAGCGAGGAGGCCCTGCGCGAGGCGGAGTCCGCCTTCGCGCGCATCGAGGGCTTCGTCCAGCGCGTGGTGGAGAAGGCCGGGGGGATCGTGGACGCGGCGGACGAGGTGCCGCCCGCCTTCGCCGAGGCCATGGACGACGACCTGGGCGTCCCGCAGGCGCTGGCGGTCGTCCACACCACCGTCCGGCAGGGCAACTCCGCGCTGGCCGCCGACGACAAGGAAGCGGCCGTCGCCCGGCTCGCCGAGGTACGGGCCATGCTCGGCGTCCTCGGTCTGGACCCGCTCGACCCGCACTGGGCCGGCGAGACGGACCGGGGTGACGATCTGCACGGCGTCGTGGACACGCTCGTACGGCTCGTACTGGAACAGCGCGAGGCGGCGCGCGGCCGCAAGGACTGGGCCACCGCCGACGCCATCCGGGACCAGCTCCAGCAGACCGGACTCGTCATCGAGGACGGCCCTTCGGGCCCGCGCTGGACGCTCGGACCGCGCTGACCTGGGCATCTGTGCCGCCCGGGGGCTTCGAGGGCGTCCGGGCGGCACACTTGCGTACGCTGACACATAAAACTTGACGCATCCCCACGTCCGCAGAACATCTGACGCACTTAGGCAACGAAACAGGTAGGTCATGGCCGGGAACAGCCAGCGCAGGAACCGCCGCACGTCCAACAAGAAGGGCGCGCAGGTCGGCAGCGGTGGCAAGCGACGCCGCGGGCTCGAGGGCAAGGGCCCGACACCGCCCGCGTCCGCACGCAAGGGCCATGTCCAGAACCGCGTCGCCAACGCCAAGGCCAAGCAGTCCGCCCGCCGCCAGGTGGCGCGTCGCGGCGGCAAGGGCGCCAGCGAGATGGTCGTCGGCCGCAACCCCGTCTTCGAGGCGCTGCGCGACGGCGTGCCCGCCTCGATGCTCTACGTCCAGCAGTTCATCGACAACGACGAGCGTGTCCGCGAGGCGCTCCAGCTCGCGGCCGACCGCGGCGGCATCCATCTGATGGAGGCGCCCAAGCCCGAGCTGGACCGGATGACGAACGGCCTGAACCACCAGGGCCTCGTCCTCCAGGTCCCGCCGTACGAGTACGCCCACCCCGACGACCTCGCCGCGGCGGCCTTCGACGACGGCGAGGACCCGCTGATCGTCGCGCTCGACGGGGTCACCGACCCGCGCAACCTCGGCGCGGTCGTCCGCTCCGTCTCCGCCTTCGGCGGACACGGGGTCGTCGTACCGGAGCGGCGCGCCGCCGGGATGACGGCCGGCGCCTGGAAGTCGTCGGCCGGTACGGCGGCCCGTACGCCGGTCGCCCGCTGCACCAACCTCACGCGCACGCTGGAGGCGTACCAGAAGGCGGGCCTGACCGTCGTCGGCCTCGCGGCGGACGGCGAGGCCGAGGTCGGCGACCTCGAAGCCCTCGGCGGGCCCGTCGTGATCGTCGTCGGCAGCGAGGGCAAGGGGCTCTCCCGGCTGGTCGGCGAGACCTGCGACTTCCGGGTCAGGATCCCGATGCCGGGCGGCGCCGAGTCGCTGAACGCCGGTGTCGCCGCCGGAGTGGTGCTGTACGAGGCGTCGCGCCGCAGGTCCTGAGGGGTGCCGGGGGCGCGTGACCGGGCGCCCCTCGGGAGTGCCCGGGGGCGCGTGACCGGGCCTCCGTGATGATCTTGACGGGTCTCGGACATTTCCCGCGCGTCAAGGCAGTGTCCTAAACACAAGTCACTCGGTTAGATGAGTGTGGACACCAGAACGCCCCGGCCCGGGTTCGACGATCAGCCCCCGCTGAGCATGCTCAAAGTGGACTGCGACCCCGCGCAGGTCATCGTGAACCACGCCAGCTTCCGGGTGAAGCTCGCAACGCCCCAGCGCCCCGGCGCCGCGCGCGCCGCGGCCGCGGACACCGCGCGTATCCCCGCCATGAGCGGCGGGGGCGGCGGGGGCGGTGGAGGAGGAGCGCGCCGCAGGGCGCCCGTCGTCTGGAGCGGAAAGTCCGAGCCGGGGGACCCCGGAGCCAGCGGACTCCTCCAGGCGGTGCGGAACTCCTCCGCCAGGCCGGCCCGCGGTGGGTACCGCGACACGCCCGGTCTGCCGGACGTACCCGGAAGGGGGTACGACAGCGGCGCCACACAGGTCATCCCACGGATCGGCGTCGACGGCGAGTCGACGGTACCGACACCCGTCGTCGGCCCCCCGCGCGTCGGCGTACCGGCGCCGCCCGGTCCCCGTACCGCCGCCACACCGCTGCTGCCGCCCATGCGGCAGGCGGTCGGCGCGTACGACACGGCCTTCGACCCCGATTCCCGCCGCGACTCGCGCTACGACTCCCGGTACGACTCCGGCTACGGCGCCGGATACGACGCGCCCGACGAGGAGCCGTACGAACTCGGCCCCGACGCCGACGACCGGGACCGCTTCCCGCGGCACGGCGCGGAGGGCGCGCGCGCCGCCGACGCGGGCGTACGGCACGCGTACTACCCCGGCCGCCGGATGAACCTCGGCGTGGTGCTGCTCCCGCTCCGCGTCTTCCTCGGTTTCATCTCGATCTACGCCGGTATGGGCAAGCTCTGCGACCCCGTCTACTTCGACGGCGGCGAGCGCGGCTCGATGGTGAAGTGGCTCAACTCCCTGCACCCCTGGGCCCTCGCGGAGCCGCTGCGGGACTTCGCGCTCTCGCATCCCGTCGGCGCGGGCCTCAGCGTCGCCTTCCTCCAGATCGTCGTCGGCGTACTGACGGTCCTCGGCCTCTGGCAGCGGGTCGCCGCCTGCGTCGGGGCGCTGCTCTCGGCGGCGCTGCTGCTCACCGTCAGCTGGCGGACCGTCCCGGCGTACGACGCGCCCGACATCATCTACCTCGCCGCCTGGTCCCCGCTGGTCATCGCGGGCGCCCCGGTCTACTCCGTGGACGGCCGGCTCGCGGGCGAGGCGTGGCGCAGGCTCGGACCGCGCTCCGAGATCTGGGATCTGCGACGCCGGGTGCTGCGCCGGGGCGCGGTCGTGGCGACCGTCGTCATCGGCCTCACGCTGCTGGTCGGTTCGGTCCTGGGCGGAGCCGTACGGTCCTCCGAGATGGTGACCGTGCCGGGACCCAACGTGGACCCGGTCAACCAGCTGCCGGGCGTCCCGCTGCCGCAGAAGCGCGGCGGAGGCACGAGCAGCGCGTCCGGCGCGCCCGACAGCGGGGGCGCCAAGGGCGGCACCTCGTCCGAACCGTCGGCGACCCGCTCGGGCAGCCCCACCGCCCCGCAGACCGCGCCGGGCAGCGACGGGCAGGTCCGCGAGAGCGGCGGCGCCACGACGGGTACGGGACGGACGCAGCAGCCCAGCCAGACGCAGGGGACGGTCCAGCAGCCCCCGCGGACGGCGGAGCAGGCCCCGCCGCCGTCCAGCAGCCAGGGACCGTCCTCGTCGGGCGGTGCGGGCGACGGGAGCGGCGGAGGAAGCGGCAGCGGCGGCGGCAGTGGCGGCGACGGGGGATCCGGCACCGGAGGCTCGTCCTCGGGCGGCGGCAACCGCAACCCGATCGGCGGCCTGCTCGGCTGACGCCGTACGGAGACGACTGAGACCAGAACCGAGACCAGAAGTGAGGGGCGGCCACCCCGGTCGGGTGGCCGCCCCTCTGACGTGCTCGGGACGTGCTCGTGACGCGCTCTCAGGGGGCGTCAGCGTGCTACCGGGCTCCCGGGGCTCCCAAGGCTTCCCGGGCCGCCGGAAGCGAGCTCCTTGGCCGCCTCCGTGAGGTCCTTCGCGGTGTCGATGGCCCGCCAGTACGCCCCGTTCGGCAGCGGATAGCCCGCCAGCCGGCGCTGCCGCGCCAGCCGGGGGAAGGTGGTCCGCTCGTGGTCGCCGCGGTCGGGCAGCAACTCGACGAAGCCCGCGGAGAACACGTACACCCCCGCGTTGATCAGATACGGCGACGGGGGCGACTCGATGAAGTCGAGGACATGGCCGAACTCGTCCGTCTCGACGGCCCCCCACGGGATCCGCGGCCGGGCGAGGGCGAGCGTCGCGGTCGCGTCACGCTCGGAGTGGAACGCGGCCATCTCGCGCAGCGAGAAACGCGTCCAGATATCGCCATTGGTGGCGTACCAGGGCTGATCGGGGGCGGGCAGGCGCGCGGCGGCGTACTTGAGGCCGCCGCCGCGGCCCAGGGGCTCGGACTCCACCACGGTGGTGACACGCAGCGGAAGATCCGCCGAGTCCAGCCATTCCTGGAGGACTTCGGCGAGATGGCCGCACGAGATGACGACGTCGGTCACGCCCTCGGCGGCGAGCCAGGAAAGCTGATGGCCGATGATCGGGGTCCCTGTTCCGGGGATCTCGACCATCGGCTTGGGCCGGTCATCGGTGTACGGGCGCAGCCGCGACCCCTGGCCGCCCGCGAGGACCACGGCCTGCGTCGGATACGTATGCATGCCGTGAACGATAGGCGGGCCGGGCAGGGAGCAGGCGGTCAGCTCCCCGCGGTCTGCTGGGAGACGCCGTACGCGAACGAGGTGTCGCACACGGGACGCGAGAAGGACTGCGCGCGCGTGGGGCCGTAGGAGGCGACGGCGGCGCGGCCGAGGGCCCGCGCGATCGACATGCAGTGCCTGGCGAGCGAGGGGCGCTCCTCGACCTGCCGCTGAAGGTGCGTCAGGGCGATGCCGGGATCCTTCTCCTGAAGCTCCACGAGGAGCTGGTCGCGGAGAATGTCCTGGGGCGTACGGGACTTGGCCCGGACCGAGGCGGTGTCCGAAGAGGCGGTCAGGACCTGCGACTCGGAGGTGCTGGCCGCCCACGGGACACGGGCGACCGCGAGGGTCCCGGAGAGCACCAGGACGACGGGCAGTACGAGAGCGAGAGTTCGGCCGATACGGCGGGCTGTGTGGGTCACGCAGGCGAGCGTAGCGGGCAGTAATGATTTGGCGACATTTAGTCACTCGTGTGAGGGATGGTTCGACCGGGCCTTTCGAATCGGGCGTTGACGCCCCCTGTCTGAAATGGCCTGTCTGCCGGGGTATTTGTCGCTCCACGCGGACGGCCCCGCACCGGAGTGCGGGGCCGTGCGGACGGATTCGGACCGGGAGGCCCGGCGGGCGCGTCAGCCGCCCGCCCTGTGTGTCCCGGTCGGCTCGGCCGGTCGTCAGTCGGTCAGGCGCTCGCCGGTCGAGGTCGAGAAGACGTGCGTCTCACCGGCGCGCGGGACGACGTGCAGCTTGGCGCCCTTCTCGGGGACGGCGCGGCCGTTGACGCGGACCACGAGGTCCTTCTTCTCGCTGCCGAGGTCGGCGGTGCCGTAGACGTAACCGTCGGCGCCCAGCTCCTCGACGACGTTGACGGTCACGGCCAGACCGGCCGGAGCGTCCTTGGAGAGCGCGCTGCCGGCGCCGCTCTCCTCGGCGAGGTCGAAGTGCTCGGGACGGACACCGACCGTGACGGTCTTGTCACCCTTGTCCGCGGCCGCGGCGAGCGCGTCACGCGAGACCGGCACGACGCTGTTGCCGAACTTGACACCACCGTCGGTGATCGGCACCTCGACCAGGTTCATGGCCGGGGAGCCGATGAAGCCGGCGACGAAGAGGTTGTTGGGGCGGTCGTACATGTTGCGCGGCGAGTCGACCTGCTGGAGCAGACCGTCCTTGAGGACCGCCACCCGGTCGCCCATGGTCATGGCCTCGACCTGGTCGTGGGTCACGTACACGGTCGTGATGCCGAGGCGGCGCTGGAGCGACGCGATCTGCGTACGGGTGGAGACACGGAGCTTGGCGTCGAGGTTCGACAGCGGCTCGTCCATGAGGAACACCTGCGGCTCACGCACAATGGCGCGCCCCATCGCGACACGCTGCCGCTGACCACCGGAGAGCGCCTTCGGCTTGCGGTCGAGGTACTCGCTGAGGTCGAGGATCTTCGCGGCCTCCTCGACCTTCTTGCGGATCTCCGCCTTGTTCACGCCGGCGATCTTGAGCGCGAAGCCCATGTTGTCGGCGACGGACATGTGCGGGTACAGCGCGTAGTTCTGGAACACCATGGCGATGTCCCGGTCCTTCGGCGGCAGGTGCGTGACATCGCGGTCACCGATCCGGATGGCGCCGCCGTTGACGTCCTCGAGACCCGCGAGCATGCGCAGGGAGGTCGACTTGCCACAGCCGGACGGACCGACGAGGACGAGGAACTCGCCATCCTCGATCTCGATCTCCAGCTGGTCGACAGCGGGCTTGGTGGAACCCGGGTAGACGCGGGTTGCCTTGTCGAACGAGACAGTTGCCATGGCGATGTGTCCCCTCACCGGCAGGAACGTGCCGGACGATCCGAGTAAAGGAGTGAGTCCTCCGCCGGGAGGCGGGGGATGGGTCTAGTCCACCTGGGTGAACTTGAGGTGACGGTACCTGCCCGTCAGGGATCTGTCAGTAGTCCTGCGCGAACGAAATTTCTGGCGGGGTGGTGATCGAAGCCGGTTACACTGCTCGGGCACGCCTCCTTAGCTCAGTTGGCCAGAGCAACGCACTTGTAATGCGTAGGTCGTCGGTTCGAATCCGACAGGGGGCTCCGAGGTAAGAGCCCCGGGTCAGGAATCTGGCCTGGGGTTTCTTGTTTTGGATGACCTTGAGACCGACCCAAGCGGGGCACGTGCATTTAAGAACCCTTGTTCGGTTCTTGAATTGGCGGGCGGGTGGGTATGTGGCAAGCCTTGGGGCGGCGGGCGCGGGGGGCGCGGTGATGATCGGATTCGGTGTGCTGGGGGAGATCCAGGCGTACAGCGACGGCGTCGCCGTGGACCTGGGGCCGGCGCGGCAGCGCAGTGTGCTCGCGGCACTACTGGTGGACATCAACCGCACTGTGCCGGTGGAAGGGCTGGTCGATCGGGTGTGGGGCGTCCGTCCGCCGCAGCGTGGCAGGCCGACCCTGTACAGCTATCTTTCCCGGCTGCGGCGGGCGCTTGACTCGATGGCGGATGAGGCTTCCACGGACAGGGCGTCCATCGTGCGTCGGCCCGCGGGCTACGCGCTGCTCGCCGACCCCGGCGTTGTGGACGTGCGCGTCTTCAGCGACCTGGTCGGACAGGCGAGAGCGGCGGACGACGGCCGAGCGGCCGTCCTGTTCGAGCGGGCGCTCGGGCTGTGGCGCGGCGAGCCGTTCGCCGGAGTGGATACGCCGTGGTTCAACTCGCTGAGGGAGTCACTGCTCGGGGAGAGGCACGCCTGCCGACTCGACCGTAACGACGTTCAGTTACGCCGCGGGCACCATGCCGCGCTGCTGACCGAACTGGCCGCGTGCCACGAGGCGCTTCCGCTGGACGAGCGTCTGGCCGCCCAGTTCATGCTGGCGCTCTACCGGAGCGGCCGCACGGCCGACGCGCTGCGATGTTTCGAGCGGGTCCGGCACGCGCTCGCCGAGGAACTGGGGAGCGACCCGGGCCTTGAGCTGGGGCGACTGCATCAGCGGGTCCTCGCCAACGACCCGGCGATCGGCGCACCCGGCGCACCCGGCACGACGGCCGTCGCGGCGCCGGCGGCCGGAGCCGTGCCCACCTCCGGTATCCCATCGCCGCAGGACCGTGCTCTTCCGCGCCAACTGCCTGCCGCCCCACCGTGGTTCACCGGGCGGCAGCGTGAGCTAGCCGAACTCGACAAGGCCCTGGGGCAGGCCGGGCAGCCCGGCGGCGCGGTGGCGGTGTGCGCCGTCAGCGGCAGCGGCGGCGTCGGGAAGACCTCGCTCGCCGTGCACTGGGCGCACCGGAACACCGACCGGTTCCCGGACGGGCAGCTCTATGTGGACCTTCGCGGTTTCGACCCCTCGGGAGAGCCGCTGGCGCCCGCCGCCGTGGTCCGGGTATTCCTTGACGCACTCGGCGTGGGCTCGGGCTCGATACCGGTGGACCAGCAGGCACTGTCCGGGCTCTATCGCAGCCTGGTCGCGGAGCGACGCATGCTGATCGTCCTGGACAACGCCGCGGACGCCACGCAGGTGGCCGCGGTGTTGCCGGGCAGCGCAGGATGCGCGGTCCTGGTCACCAGCCGCCGCCGGCTGACCGGGCTCGCTGTCACCCACGGGGCGTACCTTCTGCCGCTGGACGTGCTCACCGCCTCCGAGTCCCGGGACTTGCTGGGGCGTCATCTGGGCGAGGACCGGCTGGCCGCCGATCCCGAGGCGGTCACCGCCGTGCTGGAGCATTGCGCGGGATTGCCCCTGGCCATCAGTGTCGTGGGAGCCCGCGCGGCTGCCAGGGCCGGGTTCCCGCTGGCTGTGTTCGCCGAGGAACTTCAGGACCAGTCGGCGCGGCTGGACGCTCTGGACGCGGGTGATCTGTCGGCCAACGTCCGGGCGGTCTGCCTCGTGTCGTACCGTGCCCTCACCGACGGGGCCGCCGAGGTCTTCCGGCTCCTTGGGGCGGCGCCGGGCCCGGAGATCGGTCTGGCCGCCGCCGGAAGCCTGCTCGGCCGTTCACCGGCCGAGACCCGGGCGGCCCTGCGGGAGCTGGAGACGGTCCACCTGGTGCAGCAGTCCGCGCCCTACCGCTACCGCATGCATGACCTGATCCGCCTGTACGCCGCCGAGCGGGCCGCCGTGGACCAGAGTGAGGAGTCCCGCGAGCGGGCGCTGCGGCGCGTCCTGGACTTCTACCTTCACACCGCCTGCGCCGGTGCCAAGGTTCTTACCCCGCTCCAGCATCACCACCTGGAACTCGAACCGCCCCTGGACGGTGTGACCCCCCAGGCGCCGGCGGACCAGACGGCCGTCATGTCGTGGTTCCGCGCCGAGCACGCCTGCCTGCTCGCCGCCCAAGGCTTCGCCGGCCGGCAGAGGTGGGACTTCCTGGTGTGGCAGCTGGCCCGGGTGCTGGACGGCTTCCTCTGGCGGCAAGGGCGGCTCCACGACCATGTGGCCCTGTGGCGCACGGGTCTTGCCGCGGCCGAACGCCTCGGAGAAGGGACCGCCCGCGCCTGGGCGCACCGCCGTCTGGCCCATGCCTGCGCCCGGTCCGGCAACCACGACGACGCCCTCCACCACGCCGGCTCGGCCCTCGCCGCGGCCGAGGAGGCCGGTGACCTCTCCGAGCAGGCGCGCATCCACGACGTCACCGCCTGGTCGTGGGCCCAGCAGGGAGACGACCGGCAGGCCCTGACCCATGTCCGGCACAGCCTGCGGCTCCATCGCGTGGGCCACGACCCGCTGGCGCAGGCGAACGCGCTCAACGCCGTCGGCTGGTACGAGGCCCGCATCGGGGACTACCGGGGGGCCATGGCTCACTGCGAGGAGGCCCTGGAGATCCACCGGCGGCACGGTTTCCGCGACGGGGAGGCCTGCACCCTCGACAGCCTCGGCTTCATCGCCCACGCGGCGGCCCGGCACGACGAGGCACTCGCCTACTACCACCGCGCCCGTGCCCTCTTCCACGACCTTGGCAACCTCTACGAGGAGGCCAACACCCTCGCCAACCTCGGCGACGTCCATCTCGCCCTCGCCCAGCCTGACGAGGCCCGCCACAACTGGCGCCAAGCCGTCAGCCTCTACGACGCCCAGCACCGAACGGAGGACGTCCGCCGCCTCCAGGTGAAGCTGGCCCGCACGCGGGGTGTGTCGACTTAACCGACGTAACGGTTAACTGACGTAACGGCTGGTCTCGGTTGTGCGCGCAGGATCCGCCGGAGCCGTTCCCGGCCGACCTTCACCGTCCGGACCCGGATGATCTGCCGGCCCTTGACCTCGAAACGCCGGGCCGACCTGCTCTTTCCAGGTCTTCACAAGGTTGGCCGAAGGCCGGCTGAGCAGAGTGCCTCTCGTACCACCGCCCACCGGCGAAGCAGTCGGCGGAACGGGCGGGACCATGGCCGAGAGAAGGAGTCAGATCGTGCTCAAGACGATGGAAGCGATGGGGAGCAGCCTCCTCGAACGGTTCGTGCCCAAGGTCGACGCGGACGCGGCACCGGCCCCTTGTTACAAGTGCTTCACCGGCTCGGGCTGCAACGCCACCGCGAACCACTGGTGGTCGTACAGCAGCAACTGCTCCACCGGCTGGGTCTTCATGTACTGCGACAACTGCCGCTAGATCAGAGCGGTTTCAACCCCGCTCTGAGGCCGGGCCACGCACGGGGGTGGTCCGGCCGGGGCGGCCGGAGGAAGGATCGCGCCTTGGAGACCGTCGCAGCCGCCTGCGCCGTCTGCCTTGTGGTGGTGTTCGCCGCCGCGGCCGTCGGAAAGCTGCGCGGCGCGGGCTCGTTCCCGGCGTTCGTGCGAACTCTGAAGGACCTCGGTGTCATACCGGAGCGCTGGGCGCGCGGCTGCGCGCTGCTCCTGGTGGCCGGGGAGATATCGGTGGCAGTGCTGCTGCTCATCGCTCCGCTCGCCCCCGGTCTCGGGACGGCCGGATTCATCCTCGCCGCCGGTCTGCTGGCGGCGTTCACCGCCGGTATCGCGATCACCGCCGCACGGCGGACCGGGGTGCGATGCCGCTGCTTCGGTGCGTCGGCATCGCCACTCGGCGCGCGGCACGCCGCACGGAACGCCGCACTCGCCCTGATCGCGGTCACCGGAGCCGCCCTGGCCCCGGCCATCGCCCGCGTTCAGCCCGCCGAGGCACTGCTGGCGGTGTGCGCGGGCACGCTGGCCGGCGCCTTGGCGATCGTGTGGGACGACATCGTCGGACTGTTCCGTCCCGTAAGCCACTGACACGTCATAGTTGAGGAGAGAAGATGCCGATCCTGATCGGACTGGTTGTACTGGTCGGGCTGCTCTGTACGTTGGACCTGATCCTGACCGTGGGCGTGATCAAACGACTGCGGGAGCAGTCCGACGAACTCGCCCGTATGGGCCGGGGCCCCACGGCCTCCCTGACCAAGGGCGACGAAGTCCTCGCCTTCGAGACGGCCACGACTGAGGGCGAGCGGCTGAGCCGCGAACAGCTGGCTGACGGCACGGCGGTGGCCTTCTTCTCTCCCGACTGCCCGGCCTGCCGGGAGAAGACACCGGCGTTCCTGGAGTACGCGCGGACCGCGCCGGGCGGGCGCGGCCGGGTCGTGGCGGTCGTCGTCGGAGAGCCCGACGAGGCTGCCGCGTACGCCGCCGAACTCGCTCCCGTGGCCCAAGTGGTCGTGGAGGAGCAGGGCGGCCCGATGTCCCTGGCCTTCGCCGTCATCGGCTTTCCCGCCGTGCTCCAGGTGGCCCGTGACGGGAAGGGCACGCTCGTCGTCACCACCGACAACCTGGATCTGGATCGCGTCGGCACGGCCACCGTCGTTCCGGCATGAGTGCCCGTACCGAGAGCGCGCACACCGGCACGACAGGCGCGGAGGGCAACGGCGGGCGCTCGCTCTCCACGGTACGAATGGCCGTCGCGGCCTGCGCGTTGACGGCCACCGCGGCCCCCGGCCCCCTGGCGCTCTACTGCGTGCTCATGCTCGTCACCGGCTCACTCCCGGTGGTGACCGCCTGGCTGACCAAGCTGGTGCTGGACGATCTCGTCGCGGGCGCCACGGCGGGAAGGCTGATCGCTCTCGGCGCGGGTCTCGCCCTGGTCACCGCGGTCGTCGGCACCGTCCCCCATGGGGCGCGGTACCTCCGTACGGAGATGGACCGCCGGGTCGGACTGCTGGCTCAGGACAGGCTGTTCACCGCGGTCGGGGGCTATGTCGGGCTGGCGCGGTTCGAGGATCCGCGCTTCCTCGACCGGCTGCGGCTGGCCGACCAGGCGGGCAGAAGCACCCCCAGCCAGACGGTCGACAGCATGCTGGGCAGCGTGCGAGCGGGTATCACCGTGGCCGGGTTCCTCGGCTCCCTGCTGCTGGTCAGCCCGGTGATGACCGCGCTGGTGCTGCTGGCCGGGGTGCCGATGCTGATCGCCGAGCTGGCGCTGTCGCGGCGAAGGGCGCGGATGTTCCTGGCGGTGGGGCCGGCGGAACGGCGGGAGATCTTCTACAGCCAGTTGCTGACCGGTGTCGACGCGGCCAAGGAGGTAAGGCTGTTCGGCATTGGGGCCTTCCTGCGCGGACGGATGCTGGATGAGCGCCGGGTCACGGACGCGGCGAAGCGGTCGGTGGACCGCCGGGAGGCCCTCGTCCAGACCGGGCTCGGTCTGCTGGCCGCGCTGGTGAGCGGCGGCGGACTGCTCTGGGCTGTGGGCTCAGCACATGCCGGAACACTCTCGGTGGGTGACATCACCATGTTCGTCGCCGCGGTGGCCGGGGTGCAGACCGCTCTGGCCGCACTCGCAGGACAGATCGCCCTCATTCATCAGGCTCTTCTTATGTTTGATCACTATATGACCGTGACCTCGGCCGGCCCTGAACTCCCTGTCCCCGCCACCCCGCGGGCGCTGCCGGGCCTCCGGTGCGGGATCGAGCTGCGGGATGTCTGGTTCCGTTACTCGGACGACCATCCATGGGTGTTGCGCGGAGTCGATCTGTATCTCCCGTACGGCGGCTCCCTGGCCCTCGTCGGACTCAACGGCGCGGGCAAGTCGACGCTGGTCAAGCTGATCTGCCGATTTTATGATCCCACCCGGGGAGCGATCCTCTGGGACGGCGTGGATGTGCGTGACGTCGACCCGGCCGAACTGCGGCGGCGGATCGGCGCGGTGTTCCAGGACTACATGCACTACGACATGACGGCCGCGGAGAACATCGCGCTCGGCGATCTGGAGTCGCTCGACGACCACGCCCGGCTCCGGACGGCGGCCACTCGCGCGGGGATCCACGGGAAACTCGCCGCTCTCCCCAGCGGATACGGCACCTTGCTGTCACGCCTGTTCTTCACGGAATCCGAGAAGGACGACCCGGAGACGGGGGTGGTGCTCTCCGGCGGGCAGTGGCAACGGCTGGCCCTGGCACGGGCGTTCCTGCGGGACCGGCACGATCTGATGATCCTCGACGAGCCTTCGGCGGGACTGGACGCGGAGGCGGAGGCCGAGATCCATGCCTCGCTCAGGAAGTACCGCGGCGGACGGACCAGCCTGCTGATCTCGCACCGCCTGGGCGCCGTACGGGACGCCGACTCCATCGTCGTCCTCTCGGACGGCCGCGTAACCGAACGGGGCGACCACGCGGCGCTGATGGCCTCCGAGGGCGAGTACGCGCGGCTGTTCCTGCTCCAGGCGTCCGGCTACCGGGCCGAGGCGGATCAACGGAGCGCCATGGGAGGACAGGCATGACGACCGAGCAAGCGCCCGCCGACGATCAGCCGGAACAGGCGATGGGGAAGCCCGTCGGCGAGGCGCGCGCCTCCCTGCCCGATCATGTACTGGCCGTGCTGCCCGCCGAAAGACTGCTGGACGCCGTGCTGCCCGCCGAAAGACTGCTGGACGCCGTGCTGCCCGCCGAAAGACTGCTGGACGCCGCGCTGCCCGCCGAAAGACTGCTGGGCGAGGAGGCCCCGGCACCGCGGCGGCCTCTGGATGTCCTGACGGGCCTGACAGGGGTGCGGCTGGTGACCGCGTCGGTCTGGGCCGCGGCGCCGCTGCTCCTGCTCATCGACGCACGTCTGCCGGCCCTGCTGTGCGCTCTGGCCGCGGTGGCGTCGACTCTGGGGTCCGCGTGGCTTGGGCGCAAGCTGGTGGCCGTGACCGTACGCGGTGAGAGCATGCGGCCCGCCTACCGCGACGGCGACCTGGTGCTCGTACGCCGGGACAGCTCGCCCGCGCCGGGCCAGGTGGTCGTGGTCGAACGTCCCGCGCCCGCCGCGCGCTGGACCAGGCCACCGGTGGGACGCGCGGCCGGGGGCCGCGGCCTCACCGACCGTGAATGGCTGATCAAGCGCGTCGCGGCGGTACCCGGCAACCCCGTACCGACCGACCGGGTTCCCCTCCTGTCCGGCACCACGGGCGAGCTGGTGCCGCCCGGCAGCCTGGTACTGCTCGGCGACAACGACGTGAGCAGCCTCGACTCACGCATAGTGGGCTACTTCCCCGCCGACCGAGTCCTGGGCAGCGTGGTACGCCCGCTCAGAATGTAGGGCTTGTCCAAGGGGATATCACCATCAGCGGCCCGCGATGCGGTTGGCCGTGCGGGCCAGGGGGTGGGTGTCGGCGGTGGAGGCCGTGGATTCTCTGCGGTCCGCCGTGCGGTAGGCCGCGTACATGCCGTGGACGCCCAGCCAGCGGAAGGGTTCCGGTTCCCATCGGCGGACCTTGTGGTTGACCCAGGGGAGCGTGGTCAGGTCCGTGGGGCCCGACTGGCCGGAGTCCTGTTGGATCAGGTCGCGGAGGGTGCGGGCCGCGAGGTTGGTGGTGGCCACGCCGGAGCCCACGTAGCCGCCCGCCCAGCCCAGGCCGGTGGTGCGGTCGAGCGTGACCGTGGCGCACCAGTCGCGGGGGACGCCGAGGACGCCGGACCAGGCGTGGTCGATACGGACGCCCGCGGTGGTGGGGAAGAAGTCGGCCAGGATGCCGCGCAGGGCCTCGATGGTGGCGGGCTCGGTGCCGGACGGGTGGCCGAGGCGGGCCGCCCTCGAGCCGTAGCGGTACGGGTGGCCGCGGCCACCGAGGGCGATGCGGTCGTCGGCGGTGCGCTGCGCGTACATGTAGGTGTGGGCCATGTCGCCGAGGGTTTCGCGGCCGTCCCAGCCGATGGTGTCCCAGATCTCGGCGGGGAGCGGTTCGGTGGCGATCATCGAGGAGTTCATCGGGAGCCAGGCGCGGCGGGCGCCCTTGAGGGTCGCCGTGAAGCCTTCGGTGCAGCGCAGGATGTAGGGCGCGCGGACCGTGCCGTACGGGGTGACGGCGTGTTTCGGCTTGATCTCGGTGACCGGCGTCGACTCGTGGATCGTGACGCCGAGCGCCTCGACGGCCGCGGCGAGGCCCGTGACCAGCTTGGCGGGGTGCAGCCGGGCGCCGTGCGGGGTCCAGCTGGACCCGACGGCTCCGGCGACCCGGACGCGTTCGGCGGTCTCGCGGGCGCCGTGGAGGGTGCGGTCGCTCTCGCCGAAGGCGATCTCGGCGGCGTGGAACGCCTTGAGGCGGGCGAGCTGGGCGGGCGTACGGGCGACTTCGAGGACGCCGCCCCGGTGGATGTCGGCGTCGATCCGCTCCTCGTCGGCCACGCGTATGACCTCGGCGACGGTGTCGTTCATGGCCCGCTGGAGGCGGACGGCGGACTCGTGGCCGTGCAGTTGGGCGTAGCGGTCGCGGCCCGCGACGCCGTTGTAGAGCCAGCCGCCGTTGCGGCCGGAGGCGCCGTAGCCGCAGAACTTGCCTTCCAGGACGGTGATGGTCAGGAACGGGACGGCCTTCTTGAGGTAGTACGCCGTCCACAGGCCGGTATAGCCGCCGCCGACGATGCAGACATCGGCGGTCGCGTCGCCCGGCAGTGGCTCGCGGGGGGCGGGGATGCCGTCCCGCGCGTACCAGAAGGAGATACCGCCGTTGCTCGTGCCGCTGTGGCTCGTGCCGCCGTTGTTCGCGCTGGTCATGAGGGTGTTCGTACACCGTTGTCCGTACGTCTGTCCAGGTTTCGGCGGCGTCCGCGGACCCGCGTGAGCGGGTAGCAGGCGAGGCCGATCAGGACGGCGGCGAAGTGGCCGAGGTCGGTGAAGCTGCGCTCGGCGATCAGGGGGGTGCCGAAGAAGATGAGGATGGCGCCGAGGTAGGGCAGATGCCAGGGCTTCGGCACGCGGTACGTCAGGACGGCGATGACGCCGGCGAGCGCGTAGCTGACCCCGATATCGAGCGTGTTGACGGCGGACTGCGGGGCGTGACCGTGCCGGATGGCCCAGCTCAGGACGCCTTCGCTGATCAGCGTGGCGCCGACATGCGCGAGGGCGACGACGGCCAGCCAGCGCGCGGTGCCGAGCCAGTGTTCCGCCGGTGCGTGGAAGACCGTGTAGAGCACGGCGTACGGGGCCCACGTACCGCCGTCGATATAGAAGGCGCTGGCGATGAGCACCCGGACCGGGTCGGTGGACAGCTCGTGGATGTTGGTGGAGCGCCGGCGCAGGAAGTCCTCCTCGAACCCCGGTGACATGCGGTGGAGGGCGACGGTGGTGACGAAGAGGGCCGCCAGCCAGAGATAGGTGCCGGGGGCGCTCGTGATCCAGACGATCCCGGCGCGGACCGCGCGGCGGACCCGGCGGACCTGGCGGGCCCGGGAGGCCTGGGGTGCCTGGCGGGCCCGGGAGGCCCGGCGTGCCTGGCGGAGGAAACGGCGCATGGGCCGATTCACCCACGCCCGTAGGATCGGTGACGTGATTGACATTCCGGTGGAGTTGGCGGAAACACAGTCGAAGATCCTGGGCGAGGCCGGCCGCGCCTTCATCGCGGCGCTGCCTGGCCGGGCGGCCGATTTCCTGGAGCGGTGGAAGCTGCGCCGTACCGGCCCTTCGATGTACGGCATGTGCGCGCTGGTGCTGCCGGTGGAGCGGGTGGACGGTACGCCCGCCGTGCTGAAGCTCCAGCATCTGGACGAGGAGTCGGCCGGGGAGCCGGTGGCGCTGCGCGTGTGGGACGGCGACGGTGCCGTACGGCTGCTGGAGTACGACGACGAGACGGGCACGCTGCTGCTGGAGCGGCTCGCCACCCGGGACCTGGGCGCGGTGGACTCGCGCGAGGCGGTCCGCATCATCGCGGAGTTGCTGGCGCGGCTGACGTCGGTGCCGGCCCCGGCCGGGATGCGCACCCTGGGGGACATCGCCGCGCGCATGCTCGACGACGTACCGGTCGCGTCGCGGTCGCTGCCGGACGAGGGCGAGCGGAGGCTGCTGCGCGACTGCGCGGCGGCGGTGCGCGAGGTGGCGGGCGAGCCCGGGGACCGGCTGCTGCACTGGGATCTGCACTACGAGAACGTGCTCGCGTCCCACCCCGACGACCCCCGGGAACCGTGGCTGGCGATCGACCCGAAGCCGTTGGCGGGCGACCCGGGGTTCGAGCTGATGCCGGCCCTCGACAACCGGTTCGACGCGGCGGGGACGCTGTGGCGCTTCGACCTGATGACGGACGTGCTGGGCCTTGACCGGGCGCGGGCGCGGGCCTGGACGCTGGGGCGGGTGCTCCAGAACAGTCTGTGGCACGTGGCGGACGGGGAGCGCGCGCTGCAACCGGACCAGGTGTCGATCGCCCGGTCGCTGCTGGCGCGATAGCCGGCGGGGCAGTCGGCGGGGACAACCGGTGCGAGGGCGGGCGGGGACAACCGGTGCGAGGGCCGGCGGGGACAACTGGCGGGACGGGCGGCAGGGACAACTGGCGCGAGTGCCGGGCGGCAGGGGAGTCTGGGCCCATGATTCGTACCGCCACACCCGCTGACGTTCCGGTGATCCACGCGATGATCCGTGAGCTGGCGGAGTATGAGAAGGCCCTGGACGAGGCACGCGCGACCGAGGAGCAGCTGCGCGAGGCGCTGTTCGGGGAGCGGCCCGCCGCGTACGCGCATATCGCGGAGACGGAGGACGGGGAGCCCGCCGGGTTCGCGCTCTGGTTCCTCAACTTCTCCACGTGGCGTGGCGTCCGGGGAATCTACCTGGAGGATCTGTACGTACGCCCCGACCGGCGTGGCGGCGGGCACGGCAAGGCGCTGCTGACCGAGCTGGCGCGGATCTGTGTGGAGCGCGGGTACGAGCGGCTGGAGTGGTCCGTCCTGGACTGGAACGAGCCGTCGATCGCGTTCTACCGGTCGCTGGGCGCGGCGCCGCAGGACGAGTGGACGGTGTTCCGGCTGACGGACGAGGCGCTCGGCGCGCTGGGGGCGTCGTCCCGGTAGCCGGGATCAGTACGGGGGCGGCGTCAGGCGGCCGGTGCCGCCTCGCCCGCCGCCTCCCTGCTGCGCGGCGAACCGCCGTTGACGAGCAGCACGGCGATCGCCGCCGCCACCAGCAGAATGACGGCCGCCCAGGCCATGGCGACGGTGAAGCCGTGGACGGTGCCGGTGTTCACGATGTCGGCCTTCTGCGCGGGCGTGAGCCCTCCCTTCGGTGCCGCCTGCCGCTCCGCCGCCGCGAGATGACTCGTCAGGTACGTCGCCGTGGCGGTCGTCGCGAGGGTGTTGAGCAGCGCCGTACCGATGGAACCCCCGATCTGCTGAGCCGTGTTGACGGTGGCGGAGCTGACCCCGGCGTCCTTCGGCGCGACGCCCGTGGTGGCGGTGGAGATGGCGGGCATGAACGTCAGCCCCAGGCCCAGCCCGAGCAGCAGCGTGCCGGGCAGGATGTGGGTGGGGTAGCTGGAGTGGGTGTCGATGAAGGTCAGCGTGTACAGCCCGCCGGAGGCGAGCAGCAGCCCCGGTCCCAGCAGCAGCCGCGGCGGTACGTAGGGCAGCAGCCGGGCGGAGATCTGGGTGGATCCGACGACGATCGCGACGGTCAGCGGCAGGAAGGCGAGACCGGTTCTGAGCGGTGAGTAGCCGAGGATGTTCTGGAAGAAGTACGTCATGAACAGGAACGCCCCGAACAGCCCGATGGTCGTCAGGCACATGGTGAGCACCGAGCCGCCGCGGTTGCGGTCGCGGATGACGTGCGGGGGCAGCAGCGGGCCGGGGGAGCGGGTCTGCCACCACGTGAAGACGCCGAGCAGCGCGACGCCCCCGAGGAGCAGGCCCAGGACGAGCGGGGCGGTCCAGCCGTCGGTCTCGGCCTCGCTGAGCCCGTAGACGAGGGCGACGAGCCCGCCGCAGCCGAGGACGACACCGGGGATGTCGAGGTGCGCTCCCCGGGTGCCCGCCCGGTCGCTGAGGAGGGTGAGCGCGCCGACGACGGCGATCACGGCGATCGGGACATTGACGTAGAGGCACCAGCGCCAGCTGAGGAACTCGGTGAGCACGCCGCCGACGAGCAGTCCGATGGCGGAGCCCGCGCCCGCGATGGCGCTGAAGATCCCGAACGCCTTGGCCCGCTCGGTGCCACCGGTGAAGGTGGTGGTGAGCAGGGAGAGCGCGGACGGCGCGAGGAGCGCGGCGAAGACGCCCTGGAGCGCGCGGGCGGCGAAGAGCATCTCGGGGCCGGTGGACGCGCCGCCGATCGCGGAAGCCGCGGCGAAGCCGATCAGTCCGACGATGAAGGTGCGTTTGCGGCCGACGAGGTCGGCGATCCGGCCGCCGAGCAGCAGGAGTCCGCCGAAGGCGAGGGTGTAGGCGGTGATCACCCACTGCCGGTTGCCGTTGGTGAGGCCGAGATCGCGCTGGGCGGAGGGCAGGGCGATGTTCACGATGGTGGCGTCGAGCACGACCATGAGCTGAGCCGTCGCGATGACGGCCAGGGCCCACCAGCGGTGGGGGTCGACCACGGCGCCGGGCAGCGGGCCGGGTGGCCGTGGAGGCGGCGGTGGGGGTGGCGGCGGTGGGGGTGGCTGTGCGCCGGACGCCGGCGGGTCACTCATCGGGATCGTCCCTCACCGCCCTCACAGCGCTCACCGCCCTCACCCCTCACCCCTCACCGTGAATCTCTGCCGGATCGCCCCTCGCATCGCGTCAGTCAAATCTCTGCACAGAACACCACGAATCGGTGGTCTTCGCTTCTCGCGCCCCTCCCCCTTCAGGTGACGCGAAAGGAGTGCGAGGGGGCGCGAGGGGGTGCGAGGGGGGGTGCCGTACCGGCGCTGGACCCCCGTCCCGGCGCCGGTACGGGGTCTTCCCCCCATTCCGGACGGCCGGTTACGGCTCCAGGACGACCTTCCCCATCGTTCCGCGGGTCTCCAGCGCGCGGTGCGCCCAGGCCGCGTTCGCCAGCGGGAAGCGCTGTACGGCGGGGCGCAGCCGTCCCGCGGCGGCCTCGGCAAGTGACCGCTCTTCGAGCGCGCGGACGTCGCCGCCCGCCTTGGCGATCATCACCGGCCCGAGGACGGACTCGGAGGTGATGCCGCGCTCCGCCAGTTCCTCGTCGGTGAAGGTCAGCGGCTCCCCGTCGTGCGGCCCCTCGCCCGACCAGCCGAAGACGATGTGCTTGCCGCCCTTGCCGAGAAGGTCGACGGCGGCGCGCCCGGTCGCCCCGCCGACGGAGTCGAAGACGACGGTCGCGCGCCGGTCGCCCAGCCGGTCGCGCAGGTGGGCGCGGACCCGCTCGGGCCAGTCGGGCAGGGTGTAGTCGACGGCGAGGTCGGCGCCGTTCGCGGCGACCCGCGCGACCTTGGCCGCGCCGCCCGCCAGTCCGATGACGGTGGCGCCGGCGTTCTTCGCGTACTGGACGAGGAGCGTGCCGATGCCGCCGGCCGCCGCCGGTACGAGGGCGATGTCGTCGGGGCCGAGATCCGTGAACTGGAGGATGCCCATGGTCGTACGGCCCGTGCCGATCATGGCGACGGCCTCGGCCTCGTCGAGCCCGGCCGGGATCTCGTGGAGCCGTGCCGTGTCGGTGACGGCCAGCTCCGCGTAACCGCCCGGGACCATCCCGAGATGGGCGACGACCCGCTTGCCGAGCCAGCCCGTGTCCACGCCCTCGCCGAGCGACTCGACCGTACCGGCCACCTCGCGGCCGGGGATGGTGGGCAGTTCGGCGGGGGCGGGGTACGGGCCCCGCATGCCCTCGCGCAGGGCGGTGTCGAGGAGATGGACCCCGGCCGCGGCGACGGCGATCCGGACCTGGCCGGGGCCGGGTACGGGGTCGTCGGTCCGCTCGTGGACGAGGTTCTCGGCGGGGCCGAAGGCGTGGAGGCGGATGGCGTGCATGGCGGGCTCCCAGGGGTGGTCCGGCGTACGAAGGTGTCCGGCGTACGGGGAACAGCCAATGACCTCAAGCATGGTTGAGGTCAAGCGGCACAGCGGTATGGCGGCACAGCGGCACAGCGGCACAGCGGCACAGCGGCACAGCGGCACGGCGGTCCGGCGGTCCGGCGGTCCGGCGGTCCGGGCGGTGTGGCGGTCCGGCGGGCAGGCCGGCATGCGGCCGAGCGGCCGAGCGGCCGAGCGGCCGAGCGGTCGGGCGGCCGAGCGAGGGAGCGGTCAAGCGGCGTCGGAGCTCTGCTGGTTGAGGGCCGAGAGCTGCTGGACGGCCAGCGCCGCCGCGCCGATCCCGCTGTTGAACGAGACCTCCGTGAGCACCCCGGGCGCGGCGACCTCGTCACCCGCGAGGAAGACGCCCTGGCCCCGGTCGATACGGGGCCGGTCCCGCCAGGTGGTGCCCGGCGGGTCGACGGCTCCGGTACGGCCCGTCGCGAGGGACTCGCGCCGCCAGGCGGTACGGTCGCGCCAGCCGGGAAACCCCAGGTCGAGCAGGGTTTCGGCGCGGGCGATGCCCTCGGCCTTGGACGCGTCGGGGCCGATGGGGAAGTGGCCCTGGAGCAGTTGCTCACCGGTCGGGGCGAGGGACGGATCCTGCGCGGTGAACCGTTCGAGCCAGCCGGGCGCGTCGAGGTCCGAGACGATGAACGGGTCGCCCTTGCGCGTACGCAGCGCGAGGTCCAGCAGCGCGGTTCGGCCGCCGGTCCAGCGCAGGCTGTCGTCCTTGAGCAGGCGGCGGGCCGCTTCCAGGGAGGTCGCGACGATCACGGGGGTGTGCTCGGGGAGGCTGTCGATCCGTACGCCGGTCTCGATCCGCACGCCCAGACTCCGGGCGTGCGCGGCCATCCGGTCGGTCAACCGGCCCCAGCCGCCGACCGGGTAGCGGGCCTCGGGCGGCATGGCGGTGGCGCGCCGCAGCCGCTCCTGGACGAAGGCGGCGGAGAGCGCGCCGGGGTCGTGGTGGAAGAGGGCGACGGCGGCGAAGTGTGCGGCGGCGCGTGCGGTGGAGGCGCCGGCCAGCTCCGTGGCCCAGGTCATGAAGTCGGTGTCCACCGGGGCGGTTTCGGTCTTGCGGCGGGCGAGGGTGAACACCCCGAGGGGCGGGGTCCTGCGCAGTGCCCCGGCCCGGTGGAAGCGGAAGCGGTGGCCCTCGCGCAGGGGCGCGGACGCCATCGGACCGAGCAGACCGCGCCGGCGCAGCCAGGCCCAGTGCGGCCCGTGGCTGTAGAGGGCGTGCGGCCCGTCGTTGGCCGCGTACGGGCCCTGAGCGGTGCGGCCCCGGCCGCCGAGGGTGCGGTGGGCCTCGTACAGGGTGACGGCGGCGCCCGACTCGGCGGCGCTGATGGCGGCGGTGAGCCCGGCGAAGCCGCCGCCGATGACGGTGACGCGATGGCTGGGATTCATGGTCTGTCTCTCTCCTTCGCTCGCTCTCACCCCTGTGACGGGAACTGGACAGCCGGATGTGACATCGGCGCGTTGTCAGTGGTGTACGTCACCATGGGGGCATGGCACGGAAGACAACGAAGAGCGGCGCGGGCGGGGCGGGCGGGGTCCCGGCGGCGCGGCGGGCAGAGGTACGGCTGCCGCCGCTGAGCCCGTACGGCGGCGGGCTCGACCCGGACGGCGACTACGACGGGCTGGAGTTCAAGGATCTCGACCTGTCGGGACAGGAGGGGCCCGGCTCGCGGTTCATCGACTGCGCGCTGCGGGACTGCGGACTGGACGAGACGGCGCTGGGGCGGGCGCGGTTCATCGACTCCGTACTGAGCGGTGTCCGGGGTGTGGGCACGGATCTGGCCGGGGCGTCGCTGCGCGATGTGGAGGTGGTGGACGCGCGGCTGGGCGGGACGCAGCTGCATGGCGCCGTGCTGGAGCGGGTGCTGATCCGGGGCGGGAAGATCGACTATCTGAACTTCCGGAAGGCCCGGCTCAAGGACGTCGTGTTCGAGGGCGTCGTCCTGTCCGAACCGGACTTCGGGGGAGCGGAGTTGGTACGGGTCGAGTTCCGGGACTGCGTGCTCAGGCGGGCCGATCTGAGCGGTGCCCGGATGAAGGACGTCGATCTGCGGACGGTCGCCGAGCTGGATATCGCGCGCGGTATGGACCGGCTGGCGGGAGCGGTCATCAGCTCGGCCCAACTGCTACAGCTGGCACCGGCGTTCGCGGCGCAGATCGGGGTGCGGGTGGAGGACTGATGACGAGGACCGATGAGAAGGACCGATGAGGACCCGCCCCGTCCTTCGAAGGCCCCGACCTGGGGGGATGGGTCGGGGCCTTCGTGGTGCTCCAGAGGCACGGCCTTCAGTGGGGGGAGGAAGCGGTCGCCCGGTTCCCGGCAGTGCCCCGGCAGGACCTCGTCTGCCCGGTGCCGAGGGATGTACGCCTGCCGATTCGAAATTCGATGAGTGGGGTGTGTGACCGCGGTGTGGGGGTGATGCGGTGGCCACGGCCGGGACCGTCGGCCCGCGAGGTGTCCCCTGCCCGTGCCCGGCCCGCGCCCGGCCCTGACCTGGGGCTTCGCCGGGTCGGCGGCTGAGCCTCCGTCTGGGTCTCCGCCTGGGTCCCCGTCTGGATCTCCGCCTGGGCGGGTCAGCTGCGGGGGAAGCGGGACTGGAGGTCCCAGACGATCGGATTGTCGGCCAGGCCCTCGTGCATGTCGGCGAGATCCGCGATCAGATCGTGCAGGAAGTCACGTGCCTCACGGCGCAGCAGACGGTGGCTGAAGGTGAGTGGCGGCTCGTCGCCGGGCATCCAGTCGGCCTCCACATCGACCCAGCCGAAGCGCCGCTGGAAGAGCATGCGGTCGGCGGACTCGGTGAAGTCCAGCTCGGCGTACTGCGGCTTGGCCGCGCGGCTGCCGCGCGGATCGCGGTCGAGCTGCTCCACGATGTCGCACAGCGCCCAGGCGAAGTCGAGCACCGGTACCCATCCCCAGGCGGTGGACACCTCGCGGTCCGCGTGGGTGTCCGCGAGATAGACATCCCCGCAGAACAGGTCGTGCCGCAGCGCCCGGACATCCGCGAGGCGGTAGTCGGTCTGCGGGGGATCGGGAAAGCGCCGGGAGAGGGAGTAGCCGATGTCGAGCACGGGCCCGATGGTGTCACGGCCGGCCAGACGGGCTCGTGGGGGTGGTCGAGCACGGGGCGGATGCCTCGGTGCCTCCGTTGTGCCTCCGTGCTTCGGTGTCGCGACGCCTCGGTGTCGCGGTGCCTCGCGTCGAGGTGACCTGGTGCCCCCCGGTGCCGGTGCAGGTGCCTTGGTGCTCTGACGTCCGGTGACCTGGTGTCCCGGTGACCTGGTGTCCCGGTGACCTGGTGTCCCGGCGGCCCGGTGCCCCGGCGACCTGGTGTCCCGGTGACCCGGCGAGTCCCCGCCGACCGGCGAGTCAACGCCACCCGGCCTACGATCACCGGGTGTACCCGCGTCCGGCACTCCGCCCCGCCTCCGCCTCCGGCCCCGCCCCTGCACTCCCTGTCGCTCTCTCCCTCACCACTGCCCTTGTCCTCGTTCTCGTTCTCGGCGGCTGTGTGCCGGGCGGCGGCGTGCACGGCAGGCCGGGTGCCGCGAGCCTGCGCGATCCCTACTTCCCGCGGATCGGCAACGGCGGGTACGACGTCCAGCACTACGGCCTGACCCTCGACTACGCGCCGGACACCGGCCGGCTCAGCGGCACCGCCGAGATCACCGCCCGTGCCACGCAGGACCTCAGCGCCTTCAACCTCGATCTCGACGGGCTGACGGTGGACTCCGTGACCGTCGACGGCGAGAAGGCCGCGTTCCACCACGCGGGTACGGAACTGACGCTGCGCCCCGGCGACGACCTCCGCCGGGGCGCCACCTTCCGTACGGTCGTCCGCTACTCCGGCGCGCCCCGCCGCATCACCGACCCCGACGCCTCGGAGGAGGGCTGGCTGCGGTCCGGGGAGCGCGCGGTCGGGCTGGGGGAGCCGACCGGATCGATGGCGTGGTTCCCGGGCAACCACCACCCGAGCGACAAGGCGTCCTACGACATCCGGATCACCGTCCCCGAGGGACTGAAGGCCGTCTCCAACGGTGAACTGCGCGATGAGCGCACGGCGGACGGGCACACGTCCTTCGACTGGCATGCGGCGGAGCCGATGGCGAGCTATGTGGCCATGGTCGCCATCGGCCCGTACAAGACGCGTCGGACCGACGGGACGAAGGGGGCGGTGCCCGTCTTCACGGCGGTCGACCCGACCGCCGCCCGCAGCGGCGCGCGGCTCCTCAAGGAGCTGCCCGCGATCGTGAAATGGCAGGAGAAGACCTTCGGGCCGTATCCCTTCTCCTCGACCGGTGTGGTGATCGGGCGGCCGGGCGACTCCGGGTACGCCCTGGAGACCCAGAACAGGCCGTTCCTCCCCGGCCCCACCAGCGTCGCGACGCTGGTCCACGAGATGGCCCACCAGTGGTTCGGCAACTCCGTGACCCCCAAGTCATGGCAGGACATGTGGCTCAGCGAGGGCTTCGCCGAGTACACGGAGTGGCTCTGGACGGAACACACCGAGCGAGTACCGGTCCGCCAGAGCTTCGCCGACGCGTACGACGCCGACGCGAACTGGGCTTTCCCGCCGGCCCGCCCGCCCTCCGCGGTGAACATCTCCGACCCGCCGGTGTACGGACGCGGCGCCATGGTGCTCCAGCGCGTACGGGAGACCGTGGGCGACGCCGCCTTCTTCCGTCTCGTACGCGGCTGGGCCCGGACGCACCGTCACGGCAACGCGGACACCCACGACTTCACGACGTACGTGGAGCGGGAGTCGGGCCGCGACCTCGGAGACCTGTGGGACACCTGGCTGTACGGGGAGGACAAGCCGTCGCTGGAGTAGCGGGTGCGGGTGCGGGTGCGGGTGGGGGTGAGGGTGAGGGGTGAGGGGTAGTCGGGGCGGCCCCCGCCCGACATCAAACGTCCCGGGGCGCCCCGACTGTCCCCGGTGTGCGTCCGCGCAGACGGGTGGGCCCCGGCCGGAGCCGGGGCCCACTCGTTTCGCGTCGCTCCGCGCGCGGCGTTCGGGTCAGAGGTTGACGCCGAAGTCCGTGGCGATGCCCACGAGACCCGAGGCGTAGCCCTGGCCGACCGCGCGGAACTTCCACTCCGCGCCGTTGCGGTACAGCTCGCCGAAGACCATCGCGGTCTCGGTGGCGGCGTCCTCGCTCAGGTCGTAGCGGGCGATCTCGGTGCCGCCGGCCTGGTTGACGATGCGGATGTACGCGTTCCGCACCTGGCCGAAGTTCTGGCTGCGGGACTCGGCGTCGTAGATCGAGACCGGGAAGACGATCTTTTCGACGTCGGCCGGCAGGCCCGCCAGGTTGACGTTGATCGCCTCGTCGTCGCCCTCGCCCTCACCCGTGCGGTTGTCACCCGTGTGGACGATCGTCTGGTCCGGCGTCGACTTGTTGTTGAAGAAGACGAAGTGGCCGTCGGAGACGACCTTTCCGCCTCCGTTGACCGCGATCGCCGAGGCGTCGAGGTCGAAGTCGGTGCCGGTGGTGGTACGGACGTCCCAGCCGAGGCCGACCGTGACGGCTGTCAGGCCCGGTGCCTCCTTGGTGAGCGAGACGTTGCCGCCCTTGGACAGGCTTACAGCCATGGGGATGTCCCTTTCGTTGTCGTGTGCGGGCTTCGAGTGGTCCCGAAGCTACCGTCACCCGGCATAACGAAGGCAGAGGCCCGGGAGGTTCCTCACCTCTTTGCTTTCTTTACCCGCGCCGCTCCCCGCCGCTCCCCGCCGGGAACGCAGGGAAAAGAGGGTGACGGAATCGGGCCGGACACGGGACCATGGGGGCATGTCCGGACCCGCTCATGTCATCCGCGGTTCGGTCTCCCTGCCGGAGGCCGAACTGATGTGGCGTTTCTCAAGGTCCTCCGGGCCCGGCGGACAGCACGTCAACACGAGTGACTCGAAGGCGGAACTGCGCTTCGATCTCGCGAAGACGGAAGCGCTGCCGCCGGTCTGGAAGGAACGCGCGCTGGAGCGGCTCGCGGACCGGCTCGTGGACGGCGTGATCACCGTACGCGCGTCGGAGCACCGCTCTCAGTGGCGCAACCGCGAGACCGCGGCCGTACGGCTCGCCTCCCTGCTGGCGGAGGCGACCGCTCCGCCACCGCGCCCGCGCCGTAAGACGAAGATCCCGCGCGGGATCAACGAACGCCGGCTGCGCGAGAAGAAGCAGCGCGCCGAGACGAAGCGCGGCCGTACCGGCCGTGGCTGGACCTAGGCCCCAGGCCCAGGCCCAGGCCCCAGGCCCAGGCCCCAGGCCCAGGCCCAGGCCCAGGCCCAGGCCCAGGACGAGTACGTCCGGAGTCCCGTCCTTCACCGGTGGCGGTAGAGGTCCCGTATCAGGGCGACCTCGGCCCCGTGGTGCAGCAGTTCCTGGTTGACCCACCACACGATGTCGATGAAGACGTTCTCCCGGTCGCTGCCGTGCGGGTAGGTGCTGCGTCCCACCGTGTCCAGCGCGGTCTCGTCCGTGGCGAGCAGCGCCTTCCGCCACGCGTCGGCCCCCGCGTCGAAGGCCGCCATCGCGCCCGCGGCGTCCCCGCTCACCCGGTAGTCGTCCCGGGTCAGGGTGTGGGTTCCGGTCGTGTGGTCGGCGCGGAGGGTCAGCAGTTCACTGAGGTGGCTCAACCGCCAGGCGATGGTGGTGAACGGCGGCGGCGCGGGGTGCGGGGCGGCCGCGTAGTCGTGCCCCCACTCGCCCGCGCCGATGAGCAGCGTCGCCCCGGGCCCCGGCCCGTCCGCACGGCGGCGGACCGACCAGCAGCCGGCTACCGGCTCCCAGAGATACTCCTCGTCGGTCATCGGGACGACGTCGACGTCCGTGCCGTTGCCGCTGTCCATGACCGGGCCCGCCAGACGGTCGGCGAGCCGCGTCCGCGCGAAGTCGAACTGATCGAGCAGAGGGAGCAGCCGTGGGGGCAGAGGTGGGTTCAGCGGCGTCATCCGCCGATCCTACGAACCCAACTGCCGGTAGCGCCCCTTGAAATACATCAGCGGCCCGCCGTCCGCGCTCGGCAGCTCCGCCGTCAGCACCCGGCCGATGACCAGCGTGTGGTCGCCCGCCTCGATCCGCTGTTCCGTACAGCACTCCAGCAACGCCAGCGACCCCCCGATCAGCAGCGCGCCGCTCACCTCGCCCCGGCGGTACGGGACGTCCTCGAACAGCAGCCGGTCACTGATCCGGCCCTTCATCGCGAACCGGCCCGCGACATGCCGCTGGCTCTCGGAGAGCAAGGAGGCCGCCCACAGCGGCTGTTCGGCGAGCAGGTCGTCCATGCGGGAGCCGTTGCGCACGCTGACCAGGACCAGCGGCGGGTCCAGCGAGACCGACATGAAGGCGGTCGCCGTCATCCCGGCGTCCTCGCCGCGCGGTCCGGTGGCGCTCAAAGGAGGCTCGTGCGCTGTCACCAGCACCACACCCGCGGCCAGCCGGGCGAGGGCGGCGCGGAACTCTTCGTTGCTCACCCCCTCAGGATGAGGGATGGCGTCGACGGCTTCGGTACGGGTGTCAGGGGGCGTTTGGTGCACGGAGAAGACGCTAGCCCCGGCGGCCCGCGCCCGCATCGGGCCAGGGGACCAGCCCGGTCCTAGGACCAGGAGCCGCCATGTGAGCGCCACCGCCGCCGTCGCCGTCGCCGTGTCACTCGTTCCCTCACGCGCTGCCACGCCGAAAAAGCCCTTGTAACCCGACGCGTTGAACCGCCCAGAAACCCCCCGTGTGCCATCCTCCGGGATTTTCCCGCTAATCAGGCAGGGGGGATTGGCCGACAGGATCGGCGGCGACGAGAGGGGCGCCTGTGGGGCTTCTTGCCCCGGGTCCGCGTGGGACCTTCGGTAATCTGAGAAGCGTCCCGTCGCCCCCGGCGCCGGGATCCGCGGGCCCGGAGGGTCCTCTTCGGTCTGTCCGCGACATGTTTTCCGTCCAGCGATCCGACCGCTCTCGCGCCGTGGCGCGCGGGAGCGCGGTTCGCCATGTCCGAAAAGAGAGCCTTGTGACTACTTCCGGCGCTCCCACCGCCCCAGCGACCTCCGAGAGTTCCGGCGTCGAGCAGAACGGCCATGCCGGGTCTGCCGCGTATGACGCCAACGCGATCACCGTCCTGGACGGGCTGGACGCGGTACGCAAGCGGCCCGGGATGTACATCGGCTCCACAGGCGAGAGGGGTCTGCACCATCTGGTGCAGGAGATCGTGGACAACTCCGTCGACGAGGCGCTGGCCGGGGTGGCCGACCGGATCGACGTGACGATCCTGGCCGACGGTGGCGTGCGGGTGGTCGACAACGGGCGCGGCATCCCGGTGGGCACGCACCCGGTGGAGGGGAAGCCGGCCGTGGAAGTCGTACTGACCGTGCTGCACGCGGGCGGCAAGTTCGGGGGCGGCGGGTACGCCGTCTCCGGAGGTCTGCACGGTGTGGGCCTGTCGGTGGTCAACGCGCTCTCGACGAGGCTGTCGGTGGAGATCCGGACCGACGGTCACCGGTGGACCCAGGAGTACAAGGACGGGGCGCCGACCGCGCCGCCGGCCCGCCACGAGGCCACATCGAGGACGGGCACATCCCTGACGTTCTGGGCCGACGGCGGCATCTTCGAGACCACCGAGTACTCCTTCGAGACGCTGGCCAGACGGCTCCAGGAGATGGCCTTCCTCAACCGGGGGCTGACCCTCACCCTCACCGATGAGCGTGCGTCGGCCCGCGCGACCGCCGCGGCGGACGAAGCGGGTTCGGACACCGCCGGGGAGCAGGCCGCGAAGACGGTCTCCTACCGCTACGACGGCGGCATCGCCGACTTCGTCGTCCACCTCAATGCCCGCAAAGGTGAGCCGGCCCATCCCTCCGTCGTCTCCATCGCCGCCGAGGACGCCGAGCGGCTGCTGTCGGTGGAGGCCGCGTTGCAGTGGAACAGCCAGTTCGCCGACAGCGTCTACTCGTACGCCAACACCATCCACACGCACGAGGGCGGCACCCATGAGGAGGGCTTCCGCATGGCGCTGACCACGGTCGTCAACCGGTACGCGCGTGAGAAGAGGCTGCTGCGCGAGAAGGACGGCAACCTCACGGGTGAGGACATCCGCGAGGGTCTGACGGCGATCATCTCGGTCAAGCTGGGGGAGCCGCAGTTCGAGGGCCAGACCAAGACCAAGCTGGGCAACGGCGAGGCCAGGACGTTCGTGCAGAAGGTCGTGCACGAGCACCTGACGGACTGGTTCGACAGCAACCCCCACGAGGCGGCCGACATCGTCCGCAAGGCGACGCGGGCGGCCACCGCCCGGCTGGCGGCCCGCAAGGCCCGGGACCTGACCCGCCGCAAGGGCCTGCTGGAGTCGGCGGCCCTGCCGGGCAAGCTGTCCGACTGCCAGTCCAGCGATCCGGCGAAGAGCGAGATCTTCATCGTCGAGGGGGACTCCGCCGGTGGCTCGGCCAAGTCCGGCCGCGACCCGCGGTACCAGGCGATCCTTCCCATCCGCGGCAAGATCCTCAATGTCGAGAAGGCCCGTATCGACAAGATCCTGCACAACCAGGAGGTCCAGTCGATGATCTCCGCGTTCGGCACGGGCGTGCGCGAGGACTTCGGCATCGGGAAGCTCCGGTACCACAAGATCATTTTGATGGCGGACGCCGATGTCGACGGTCAGCACATCAACACCCTGCTGCTGACCTTCCTGTTCCGCTTCATGCGGCCTCTGATCGAGCACGGGCACGTCTACCTCTCCCGCCCCCCGCTCTACAAGATCAAGTGGGGCCGGGACCACGTGGAGTACGCCTACTCCGACCGCGAACGCGACGTACTGCTGGAACGGGGCCGACGGGACGGCCGCCGGGTCAGGGACGACTCCGTCCAGCGGTTCAAGGGCCTGGGTGAGATGAACGCCGAGGAACTGCGGATCACGACCATGGACCAGGAGCACCGCGTCCTGGGCCAGGTCACCCTCGACGACGCGGCCGTTGCCGACGCTCTCTTCTCCGTCCTGATGGGTGAGGACGTCGAGGCCCGGCGCTCCTTCATCCAGCGCAACGCCAAGGACGTGCGCTTCCTCGACATCTGATCGCGCCGGCGACATCCGATCGCGCCGGCCCCCGCCGCCGCCGTCAACGCCCGCCCGCGCCGTCAACGCCCGCGCCCGCCGTCAACGCCCGCGCCCGCCGTCAACGCCCGCGCCCGCGTCCCCCGAGGGCCGTCGTAAAATTTGCGTTCACGAAAGGTGTGGAGCGCTCCCATCAGGCTTTTCGCCTCTTGATCGGATCATGTGACTTGACTCACAGAGTGGGGTAATTGTTGACCCTGTGTACCGAGCGCGCAGCTCCCTGTGATTCAGTGGCGATGCCAGTGCAAGACGAGAGCCGATGAGAATCCTGGAGTTGCTGTCGAGGTCTCGGGGAGAGCGAGCAATGGAGACCGAGTCGGAGCCGTATGTCCGTCTTGCGACCCTGCGGCAGCTGCATGAGGCCGTCGCCGAACTCAACACCGCCCGCAGCCTGGCGGACACCCTGCAGACCGTGGCCGACGGGGTCGTCTCCGGGCTCGGCTACGAACTGGCCTGCGTCAATGTCGTCCAGGCCGACGGCGACCTCGTCGTCGCCGCCTTCGCCGGAAGCGCCGCCGCGGAAGCCCTGATCACGGGCCGCGTCGGCTCCCGGGCCTCCTGGGAGCGGCGGCTGCTGATGGGCGAGAGCTGGGGCGAGCTGCGCTTCATACCGCACACCGAGGGCTGGGTGCTGCTGGAGGACGACGTTCCGCAGTGGTACACCGAGGGCCCCGATCCCCGTTTCGAGGACGAGTGGCACCCGCAGGACCGGCTCTACGCCCCGATGTACGCCTCCGGTGGCGGGAGCGAGCTGCTCGGCGTCATCTCCGTCGACCGGCCGCGCGGCGGGCGCCGTCCGGGCCCCTGGGGGCAGGAAGCGCTCCAGATGTACGCGTCCCAGGCCGCCATTGCGATCAGTAACGCTCGCCTCCGAGCAAATATGCAGCGCGCGCTGGTCCGTCTCGAACGCGAACAGCAGGCGCTGCGGGCCAGTGAGGAATCCTTCCGTCAGGCGTTCGAGTACGCACCCAGCGGGATGGCCATCGCCGAGATGGGCGGCGACCAGCACGGCCGGCTGCTGCGGACCAATGACGCGCTCTGCCGGCTGCTGGGCCGCCCGGCCTCGGCGATGCGCCGCCACTCGTTCTCCGATCTGGTCCACCCCGAGGACATCGGGACCCTCCTGCGCACCTCCGCCGAGGGGGGCCGCGCAGAACTGCGGCTGCTGCGGCGCGACGGCACGTACGTCTGGGTCTCGCTGCGCAACTCCGTGGTCGCCGACACCGCCGACGGCCCGCGCTTCCTGCTCACCCACGTCGAGGACATCGAGGAGCGCAAGAGCCGCGAGCTCCAGCTCGCGCACCGCGCCTCGCACGACTCGCTCACTGGCCTGCCGAACAGCGCCGAGCTGCGCTCCCGCCTCAGCGCCCGGCTCTGCTCGCGGCCCCACGCGATGCGCGAGACCGCGGTCGAGGCGCTGGACGCGGCGTACGGAGGGTACGAGGGCACCGTCCTGTACGAGCCCGGATACGACGCGTACGACGGCTATGACGGCTACGACCAGTACGAGGAGCGCGGCGGCCGGCAGGGCGGCGGACGCTCCGTCGTCCCCGCGGTCGGCGGCGTGCCCCCCGACCACCATGTGCACATGGTCGCGCCCAGCGACGACCCCGAGGCCGACGACGGGACGAAGGGCCTCGCGGTCCTCTTCTGCGACCTCGACGGCTTCAAGTCCATCAACGACCGGTTCGGCCACAACACCGGCGACGCGGTGCTGATCGAGGTCGCGCGCAGGCTGACCACGGGCGTACGGGACGGGGACACCGTCGCGCGCCTCGGGGGTGACGAATTCGTCGTTCTCGCGGACGGACTCGGTTCGGCGGACGCCGCCGACCTCGCCGTACGGCTGCGGAACGCGATCATTCCGCCGATCAGGGTCGACGGCCGGGCGGTCCGGGTCGGGGCGAGCTTCGGTATCAGCTGGGCGAGCTGCGGGATGTCGGTGGAGGAAGTGCTGCAATCCGCTGACCAGCGGATGTATATCGAGAAGCGATCGCGGAGCAAGGTTCACCGGCGTGCGGGGTAGACGCTCGTGGACGGGTCCTCGGGACGGGTCGGAAGCCGTGTTCCCGAACTGTTCGGGACAGGGCTGCGACATGTCCGCGATCCGTTGTTCATCCACGGGGCGCAGACTGGCTGACACCCCTCAAGGCCCGTCCGTGGCCTTGCCCATTCGAGGTAGGCTCGGCCGGTCGGCGACGCTGGCGAGATGGTAAGGAGTGACCAGGGATGACGGCCGGGAACAACGGCGCTAGCACGCCCGAGGACGACGATCCGTTCGGCTATCTGTACGAGGACGGGCAGGCGGCGGGCGCCAATCAGCGACGCCAAGGCGGCTACGGCTACCCCGGTCCGGCCGCGCAGCCTGGCGTGCCCAGGACGTCGTACAACCAGGTCAGGACGGTCGGCGAGCGCCAGTACGGCCAGCAGCAGGCGGCCCCGCCGCAGCAGCCGCAGTACGGTCAGCAGCCGCAGTACGGCCAGTCCGGCCAGGCTCCCTACGGCCAGCAGCAGGCGCCCTACGGCCAGGCACCGTACGGCCAGCAGCAGAACCCGCACTACGCGGCCCCCGAGACCCACCCCGGCGGTGCCACCACCCGTCAGGTGCCGGCGCAGCGGGGCGGCGGACGCGGCAGCGGCGGCGGCCCCAACACCAAGGGCCTGCTGATCGGCGCGATCGCCGTCGTCGCGGTGGTCGTGATCGGTATCACGGCCGCGCTGCTCAGCAACGGCGACGACAAGAACGACAACGCCGACGCGACCCCGTCCGGCGGCCCGGTCCCCTCGGCCGAGCAGTCGCAGCAGCCCACCGACGGGGCGAGCGGCAAGGACGAGACGTCGCCCGACGGGATCGGCCTCCCCAAGCAGGACGCGGCGACCCTCCAGCTGGGACCGCCCGCCGCCCTCGCGACGGACATCGACGGCGCCCAGGGCACCAATGGTTCGTATGTGACCGGCTTCAACGCCGTCGGCGCCTCGGTGACCTGGACCGCCGACATCGAGAAGGCCGGCGCCTACGCGCTGTCCGTGCGCTACGCCATCCCCGCCAAGGACGCCAACGCCACCCTGACCGTCAACGGCAAGGCGAACAACTCCCCGCTCGGGCTGAAGAACTTCATCAGCTCCGACGACCCCGACTGGTCGAAGAACTGGCAGACCACGTGGGCGCCGGTGGAGCTCAAGAAGGGCAAGAACACCCTCAAGATCTCCTGCGAGCAGGGCAATCAGTGCGACGCCATCCTCGACTGGCTGGAGGTCACGCCCCCCAAGGGGTAGTGATCACGTCGTCGCGGAGCCGACCGCCCGCAGGAAGTCCGCCACCGTCCCGGCCATCGCCTCGCGAGCCGGGACGAGGTATTTCCGGGGGTCCACCGTCGTCGGGTGCGCCGCGAGGTACTCGCGTACGGCGCCGGTGAAGGCGGTGTTGAGGGCCGTGCCCACGTTGATCTTGACCATGCCGGAGGCGACCGCCCGGCGGATCTCCTCGTCCGGGACACCGGACGAGCCGTGCAGGACCAGCGGTACGGGGACGGCGTCGCGCAGCGTGGCGATCAGGGTGTGGTCCAGGGCGGCCGTGCGGTGCGTCATCGCGTGGGACGAGCCGACCGCGACGGCCAGCGCGTCCACGCCGGTCTCGGCCACGTAGACGACCGCCTCGGCCGGATCCGTCCGTACCCCCGGGGCGTGTGCGTCGAGGGACGGCTCGCCGTCCTTGCCGCCCACCGCGCCCAGCTCCGCCTCGACCCAGATGCCGTGGTCGTGGCCCCAGCGCACGGCCTCGGCGGTGGCCGCGAGATTCTCCGCGTACGGCAGCTTCGACGCGTCGAACATCACCGAGCTGAAGCCGGCCCCGGGCGCGGCCCGCAGCAGTGCGGCCGATTCGACATGGTCGAGGTGGAGGGAGAGCGGCGCGGAGGAGGCGCGGGCGACGGCCGCCGCGGCGGCGGTGACCGCGCCGGGGTCGCCGCCGTGGAACGTCACCGCGTTCTCCGATATCTGGAGGATCGCGGGCGCACCGGCCCGCTCGGCGCCGGTGGCGATCGCCTCGGCGTGCTCCAGGGTGATGACGTTGAACGCGGCGATCCCGTGGTTTCCGGCCCTGGCGGCCGTGACGAGTTCACCGGTGCTGACGAGTGGCATGTGTCCCTCAGTTCTTCCAGCTCGCGGTTCTTCCAGCTCGCGGATCGGTCCCGGCGCTACGGTCCGGGGTGTTCCGTCACCGCCACCCGCGGCAGCAGCTCCTCGTACGCCTCCGCGTCGAACTCGCCCGCCGTCGGTGCCAGGACCGTCGCCGTGGCCAGCGCGACCGCGCGGGCCAGCCGGGCCGGCCAGGGCAGCTGCTCGACGAGGCCCGAGAGCAGCCCGGCCACCGCCGAGTCGCCCGCGCCCGTCGGGTTGCCCTTCACAGGCGCGGGCGGGGTCGCCTGCCAGACACCGTCCGGCGTGGCCGCGAGGATGCCGTCCGGTCCGAGCGAGGCGATGACGGCGTGCGCGCCGCGGCGCCGGGCGTCGCGCGCGGCGCGCAGCGGCTCCCGGGAGCCGGTGAGCCGGGCGAGTTCGTCGGCGTTCGGCTTGACCAGATCGGGGCGGGCGGCGACGCCGCGGCGCAGCGGTTCGCCGCTGGTGTCGAGGAGCGTCGGCACGCCCGCCGCACGGGCCCGGCGGATCAGTTCGGCGTACGCGCCGACATGGATGCCGGGCGGCAGGCTGCCGCACAGGGCCACGGCGTCGGCGCCGGTGAGCAGTCGCTCGTACGTGCCGAGGAAGGCGGACCACTCGCTGGACGAGACGGTCGGGCCCGGCTCGTTGAGCTGGGTGGTGTCGCCGGTGGCCTCGTCGACGACGGCGAGCGTGCGGCGGGTGGACCCGGAGATCGGTACGAGCGCGTCGGCCGGCCGGCCCCTGGAGCCCTCCGGGCCGCAGCCGGCGAGCAGCTCCCGCAGTACGTCGCCCGTCCGGCCGCCCGCGAACCCCGTCACCACCGACTCGTGGCCCAGCGCCGACAGCACCCGTGCGACGTTCAGGCCCTTGCCGCCGGGGCGCTCGACGACATCGCTGACGCGGTGCGTCGTGTGCGGGATCAGCTCGGGGGTGCGGTAGGTGATGTCCAGCGCGGCATTGAGCGTGACCGTCACGATCATCCGTCGCACCCCCGGGGAAAACGCGCTCATGTGGCCGATACCCGCTCGGCCGATTACCGGAGCGATCATGCCAAACAGAAGGCGGTAGGCCCAGACCCCGAGCCGACCGCCTTCGTATGGCTTTCTTCTGCTTTGCGGTCGAATCAGCTGACTTGTCGCTGATTCAAATGAATCGGCCTACTTGGGGTCAATTACCCATTCGCCCTTGTGCAGGACACCCTTGACCGAGAACTCCTCGTCCAGGACCACCAGGTCCGCGTCCTTGCCCGGCTCCAGCGAACCGACCTTGTCGTACACGCCCAGCAGTCGCGCCGGATTGGCGGAGATCGCCTGGACGATGTCCTCCACCGGCAGCCGGTCCACCGTCGCCGCCCGCTTGAACGCGGTGTCCTGGGTCAGCGTGGAGCCGGCGATCGAGCCGCCCTCCACCAGCCGCGCGACGCCGTCCTTGACCTCGACCGCGAGCGGGCCGAGCTGGTAGCGCCCGTCGCCGAACCCGGCCGCGTCCATCGCGTCCGTGACGAAGGCGACCCGGTCCGCGCCCGCGCGGTGGAAGGCCAGCTCCAGGGCCGCGGGGTGCAGATGCGTGCCGTCGTTGATCAGCTCGACCGTGACCCGCTCGTCCTCCAGCAGCGCGGCGATCGGTCCCGGGGCGCGGTGTCCGAGCGGCGGCATCGCGTTGAAGAGATGCGTCGCGACGGTCGCGCCCGCGTCGATGGCCCGCACGGTCTGCTCGTATGTCGCGTCCGTGTGGCCGACGGCGGCGATCACGCCGTGCTCCACGAGCAGCCGTACGGAGTCGATACCGCCCGGGAGTTCGGTGGCGAGCGTGACCATCCTGGCCGTGCCGCGCGCCGCGTCGAGCAGCTTGCGGATCTCGGCCGGGTCGGGGTCGCGCAGCAGCGCCTCGCTGTGGGCGCCCTTGCGGCAGGGGGAGATGAACGGGCCCTCGAAGTGGATCCCGGCCAGCTCGCCCTGCTCGACCAACTCGGAGAGGAAGCCGGCGCGGTGGGCGAGGAAGTCCATCTCGCCGGTGACGGTGGAGGCGACGAGGGTGGTGGTGCCGTGCTCGCGGTGCGTGCGGATGCCCTTGAGCACGTCGTCCACCGAGCCGGAGGTGAACGAGGCGCCGCCGCCGCCGTGGTTGTGCATGTCCACGAAGCCGGGGACGATCCAGTGGCCGGAGAGATCCAGCGAGGCGGCGTCGTCGCGGGCGGCGCCCGCGATCCGGCCGTCCTCGATGATCACCCGCCCGCCGTCCACGGTTCCGGTGGGCAGCACCACCCGGGCGCCGGTGAGAACGGTGCTGTCGGCGCGTGGGGCGCGTGCGGCGTGCGCGGCGCGTGGGGCGCTAGCGGCCATCAGGCGGATACCTCCGTGGCGAGTGGATCGTCGGCGGGCGGGTCGTTGTCGTCGGCGGGTCGGGCTTCCGCGGGTCGTGTTCCGGTGGGTCGCGCGTCGGTGGGGCGTACGTCGGCGGAGGACCCGGCGGCGGCGAGCAGGTCCCAGGCGAGCAGCCCCGCGCCCAGACAGCCGGCGGTGTCACCGAGGGCCGCCGGGACGATCTCGGGCAGTTTCTGGAACGTCACCCGCTTCTCGACCGCCGCCCGCAGGGGTGTGAACAAGGTTTCCCCGGCTTCGGCGAGACCGCCACCGATGATCAGCGTGCGGGGGTCGAGCAGGGTGAGCGCGGTGACCAGTCCTGCGGCGAGCGCGTCGACCGCGTCCAGCCAGACCCGTACGGCCGCGGGGTCGCCGGATTCCACGGCCTTCGCGCAGTCGGCGGCGTCCGCCTCCGGGTCGCCGCTCGCCGCCGCCCAGGCGCGGGTCACGGCCGCGGCGGAGGCGAGGGTCTCCAGACAGCCGCGCTGCCCGCAGCCGCAGTCGGGCCCGTCGGGGCGGACCACGATGTGACCGATCTCGCCCGCGTAGCCGTGCGCGCCGGCCTCGATGGCGCCCGCGATGCCGATGGCCCCGGCGATCCCGGTGCCCAGTGGCACGAACAGGAACCGGTCGGCGCCCCCGCCCGCGCCGAGCCGCCCCTCGGCGAGCCCGCCGGTGCGTACGTCGTGCCCGAGCGCGACGGGCACGCCGCCGAGCCGGGCGCCGAGAAGATCGCGCATCGGTACGTCGTGCCAGTCGAGGTTGGCGGAGTACACCGCGATACCGCGCTCGGCGTCGACGATGCCGGGCACGGCGACCCCGGCCGCGACGGCGCTCTCGCCGAAGTGCTCGATGCCGTACGCGCGCAGGTCCGCGGCGAAACCGAGGATGGTCTCCACGACGGCCTCGGGGCCGCGCTCCCTGCCGGTCGCCCGCCGCGCCTGATACAGCAGCGCGCCGTCCGCCCCCACCAGGGCGGCTTTCATGCCGGTGCCGCCCACATCCAGGGCGATGACGTGTCTCACGAGAACAGTCTCGCGCGTAGACCCTTGAAAGGTCTAGTCCACTGTCCAGGATTGTTGAGTCTCCATACAAACGCGCGACCCGGATGAGCGATGGGACGGGCGTTGCTCAAGTGAGATCAACCCCAGGTGGCCCCCAAACCTCCGGATGAGGGAAAATCACTTGCCTCTATAACAGTGCGTCACGGGGGACCGACCGGGGCCTTACGCGCAATCGAAGAACAAGGGCGGGAACACAGCCGTGCGACGACAGCGCTATCTGGGAATGACCGCGGCGATAGCCGCCTGGGGCATGACGATGGCGCTGGCCGGCTGCGGCAGCACGGGAGAGTCCGGGGACGAGGTCACCCTCAAGGTCGTCGCCGCGGACTACGGCACCAACTCGGAGAACTCCTCGGAGAAGTACTGGTCCGCGCTCGCCTCGGCGTTCGAGTCCAAGAACCCCGGCATCAAGGTCGACGTCAACGTCCGCCCCTGGAAGACCGTCGACAGCGATGTCGCCACGATGGTCGAGGAGGGCGAGGCGCCCGACATCGCGCAGGTCGGCTCGTACGCCAACTACGTGAAGCAGGGCGAGCTTTACGCCGCCGACGAAGTGCTCTCCGTCCCCACGCAGGCGAACTTCCTCTCCCAGCTCTCCGACGCCGGCAAGGTCAACCGCATCCAGTACGGACTGCCGTTCGTCGCCTCCACCCGGCTGCTCTTCTACAACACGAAGCTCTTCGACCAGGCCGGTCTCGACGCCCCGAAGAACTGGGACGACATCCAGGCCGACGCCGAGGCGCTCAAGTCCATCGGCGTGACCACGCCGTTCGCGCTGCCGCTGGGCTCCGAGGAGGCACAGGGCGAGACCCTGATGTGGCTGCTGAGCGGCGGGGGCGGCTACACGGACACCGCCGACGGCTCGTACAACATCGACTCGCAGCAGAACATCAAGACGTTCGAGTGGCTCCAGAAGCAGCTTGTCGGCAAGGGGCTGACCGGCCCCGTCGCCCCCGGGAAGCTCGACCGCGCCATCGCGTTCAAGGCGTTCACCAGCGGTCAGGTCGGCATGCTCAACGGCCATCCCTCCCTGATGGAGGAGGCCGCCAAGCAGGGCGTCAAGGTCGGGATGGTGCCGCTGCCCGGCGTCAACGGCAAGGCCAAGGCGTCCATGGGCGTGGCCGACTGGATGATGGCCTTCAAGCAGAACGGCCACCGCACGGCGATCGGCAAGTTCCTGGACTTCGCGTACGACGACAAGAACGTGATGTCCTTCGCCGCGCAGTACGACCTGCTGCCGGTCACCTACAGCGCCAACGAGGCGATGGCGGCGGACCCGCAGTACGGGGACCTGCGCAAGTTCCTGGACGCACTGCCCACCTCCGAGCTGCTCCCGTACGGCAAGAACTCGTGGGCGAGCGTGAGCGAGAGCTTCAAGAAGAACATCGGCAAGGCCGTCGAGCCCGGCGCCAGCCCGTCGAACGTCCTCGGAGGGATCGCCAGGGACGCGGCGGCGGCCGAGGCCGCCGAGTAGCGTGTGGTCATATGACCGCGCCTGAGCCCGCCGAGCCCGGTGGTCCCGCCGCCCCCGCCGCCCCCGCCGCCCCCGCCGAGCCCGCCGGGCTGTCCGAGCGGGACCGCGCCGTACTCGCCATGGAGCGGCGCGGCTGGCCGGGGCCCGGCGCCAAGGAGCGGGCGATCAGGGAGGGGCTCGGCCTGTCGCCGACCCGCTACTACCAGCTGCTGGGCGCGCTGCTGGACGATCCGCTGGCGCTGGAGCACGACCCGGTGACGGTGAACAGACTGCGGCGGATCAGGGACGAGAAGCGCCGCCGACGTTAGAGCAGAGACCCCAGAGGCCCCATTGGCCGGACGGGCCCCCCGCGGCGGCGGGCGCCGATAGGCTCGGGGGCATGGGCAGCAATCCGTACCCCCTGCCGAAACCGGCCACCCCCGCAGGCGCCGACGCTCTGGCCGCGCTCCTCGCGCGGCCGGGCGAGGCCGTCGCCGCGTTCGACTTCGACGGCACCCTCGCCGAGATCGTCCCCGACCCCGAACAGGCCCGCGCGCACCCGCGCGCCGTCCCCGCCCTGGCCGCGCTCGCGCCGCACGTCGCGTCGGTCGCGGTCATCACCGGCCGCCCGGCCGGGGTCGCCGTGCGGTACGGCGGCTTCGCCGGAGTGCCGGGCCTGGACCATCTCGTGGTCCTCGGCCACTACGGCGCCGAGCGCTGGGACGCCGTCTCCGGCTCCGTCCACACCCCCACCCCGCACGAGGGCGTCGCGGCGGCCCGCGCCGAACTCCCCGGCGTCCTCGACCGGTTCGGTGCCTGGCGCGGCACGTGGATCGAGGAGAAGGGGCAGGCGGTCGCGGTCCACACCCGCCGCGCCTCCGACCCGCAGGCTGCCTTCGACGCCCTGCGCGACCCGCTCACCGAACTGGCGGCCCGCCACGGCCTGATCGTCGAACCGGGCCGGATGGTCCTGGAGTTGCGCCCGCCCGGCGTGGACAAGGGCGTGGCGCTGCTGGAGTACGTACGCGAGGTCGGCGCCAGGACGGTCCTGTACGCGGGCGACGACCTCGGCGACCTCCCGGCCTACGCGGCGGTGGAGAAGCTCCGCTCGGACGGCTACCAGGGCCTGCTGATCTGTAGCGGCACGGAAGTACCCGAACTGGCCGAGCGCGCCGACCTGCTGCTGCCGGGACCGGCGGCGCTGGCGGACTTCCTGGCGGCGCTGGCGGAGGCGATGGACTGAGAGACGGCCGGCGCGCCCGACCCGGAGCCTCCCTCCAGGCGCCGGGCGCCGTCGGGCGTGTCAGGCGCGCAGCGCCGTCAGCTGGTCCAGGAACCACTGCTTCGGCGGCAGCGCCGTCGCCGCCGCGGCCAGCCGCTTGGCGCGTTCCGCGCGCTCGGCGGCCGGCATGGTCAGCGCCTCGTGGAGGGCGGTCGCCGTGGCGCTGATGTCGTACGGGTTCACCACCAGCGCGTCCTCGCCCAGCTCCTCGTACGCCCCCGCCTCCCGCGACAGCACCAGCGCGCAGCCGCGCTCGGAGACGAGGGGGATCTCCTTCGCGACCAGGTTCATGCCGTCGCGGATCGGGTTGACCAGCGCCACGTCCGCCAGCCGGTAGGCGCCCAGGGAGCGGGCGAAGTCGTCCTGGACATGGAGGACGACCGGGACCCAGCCGTCCGTGCCGAACTCGGCGTTGATCTCGTCGGCCACCCGCTGGACCTCGGCGGTGTACTCGCGGTAGACCGCCAGATCCTGCCGGGACGGGTAGGCGAAGGCGACATGGACGACGCGTTCGCGCCATTCGGGACGGTCGGTCAGCAGCAGCCGGTAGGCGAGCAGTCCGCGCACGATGTTCTTGGACAGTTCCGTACGGTCCACCCGGACGATGGTCTTCCGCTCCTCGCCCGCGCTCGTACGGCCGATCTGCCCGCGCAGGGTGACGATCCGCTCGTCCACGTCGGGGCGGTGCGCGCGCTCGCGCAGGAAGTCGCCGTCCGCGCCGAGGCCGTGCACCCCGATCGCGGTGTTGCCCGTCCCGCCCAGCAGCTCCGTGCAGCACGCCGTGAAGGCGTCCGCCCACCGGTGCGTCAGGAAGGCCGCGCGGTCCGCGCCGAGGATGCCGCGCAGGAGCTGGCGCGCGATGTCGTCGGGCAGCAGCCGGAAGTAGTCCACCGGCGCCCAGGGCGTGTGCGAGAAGTGCCCGATCCTCAGGTCGGGGCGCAGGGCGCGCAGCATCCCGGGCACCAGCGCCAGGTGGTAGTCCTGCACCAGCACGGCCGCGCCGTCGGCCGCCTCGTCGGCCAGCGCCTCCGCGAAGGCGCGGTTGTACGTCTCGTACGACGCCCACCGCGCGCGGAACTCCGGGCCGAAGGACGGCTCAAGCGGGGTCTGGTAGAGCAGGTGGTGGACGAACCAGAGCGCGCTGTTGGCGACGCCGTTGTACGCGTCCGCGTACACCTCGGGCGCGATGCCCAGCATCCGTACGCGCTGGCCGCCGGTGTCGCCGGTGTCGAGCCGGCCGCCCGTGCGCCGTACAGCCTCGCGGTCGCCGTCCCCGAGCGCCGCGCACACCCACACCGCGTCCGCGTCCTGCCCGATGGCCGACAGGCCGGACACCAGTCCGCCGCCGCCCCGCTTGGCCTCCAGCGCGCCGTCGTCGCGCAGCGTGTACGAGACGGGGCCGCGGTTGGACGCGACGAGGACCTGGGCCCGGGAGGGCGGCTCGGTAACCATGTGCCGAACCTAGCCCGTCACGGAAACGCTCAAACGTACGGGCGCGACCATGTCGGCGGCTGTGTCGACCGTCACGGGGGCGGCACCGCCGTCAGTCCCGCCACCGTCACGGGGGCGGCAACCGCCGTCAGTCCCGCCTGCCGCGCAGGGCCGCCAGCGCGACCACCCCGGCGCCGCTCAGCGCGAGCACCACCCCGCCCAGCAGCCACAGTCGCTCGGCGGCGCTTCCCGCCCCGGCCAGGTGCGCGTGCACGGCGGCGGCCAGCGGCCCGGTCAGCGCTCCAGCCCACACATGATTCATGCCCATAACTGGGCAATCTAGATAATTCACATGATCGCATTCCGTTACGCCGCGCGTCCGGCCGTGTACTCCGCGATCTCCCGTACCGGCGGCCGTTCCTCCGTGTCCACCGCGTGCGTACGCGGCACGAAACCGTTCTCGCCGCGCTCGAACTGCGTCAGCTCCGGCCGTACCAAGTGCGCCCGGGACAGCCGCAGCTGCGCCGTACGGTAGATCGCCGCGGCCATCCGCCCCAGCGCCCGCTCGTCCTGGTGGCGGTGGATCCGCACCCCGACGTCGACCTGCCCCAGCGCGTCGAGACCCGCCGTGTGCAGCGCGTCCACGAGCAGCCCCAGTTCCACGCCGTACCCGACGGGGAACGGCAGCCGCTCCAGCAGCGAGCGCCGCGCCGCGTACTCACCGCCCAGCGGCTGAACGAAACCGGCCAGCCGGGGCCAGTGCAGATTGAGCAGCGGCCGGGCCACCAGCTCGGTCACGCGCCCGCCCTGGCTCCCCTGGCCGCCCTGCCCGCCCTGACCGCTCCGGCCGGGGTGTCCCGCCGCGGGCTGGAGCAGCGGACGGTCGTACATCGCCTTGACGAACTGCACGTCCTGGTCGGTCAGCAGCGGCCCCACGATCCCCGACACGAAATCGGCCGAAAACCTCCGCAGATCGGCGTCCACGAAGCACACGACCTCGCCGCTCGTCACCAGCAGCGACCGCCACAGCACCTCGCCCTTGCCGGGCAGAGCCGGCAGCCGCGGCAGTATCGCGTCCCGGTGCTCCACCCGCGCGCCCGCCGCCGCGGCGACCGCGGCCGTCCGGTCGGTGGAACCGGAATCGACCACCACCAGTTCATCGACGAGCCGCACCCGCTCCATCAGTTCGCGCCGGATCACGGACACGATCTCGCCGACCGTCTCCTCCTCGTCCAGCGCCGGAAGGACCACACTCACCGTCGTCCCGCGCGCGGCCTTCGCCACCATCAGCCGGTCGAGCGGGCGGTCGGCCACGGACCAGGAACGCCTGGTCAGCCAGTGCTCCACCTCTTCCAGCACGGTCGGTACTCCCTGTGCGTGTGCCATGAACGTGATCCATCTCGCGGTGCGGACCACTATCTCAACCGTCCGTTCCTTCGGTTACAGTCTTGAACAACACGAATGACCCACGCATGCCGGGGGTCGTTACGTGGAAAAACGCACCGGACCCCGGGTCCGGTGCCATAGCGCTCATCCAGAGGGACTGAGGGAACGGCCCGTTGAAGTCCCGGCAACCCTCCCGCCGACCATTCGAGGTCACGGTGGGGAAGGTGCCAATTCCGTCTCGTGGCGAAGTACGTCGCGAGGAAGATGAGGAGAAAGGGCCTCGCCTCCATGGCTGTGCAGACCGCCGAACAGAACACCGGCTCCGACACCGGCGCCGTTGATCTCGGACCCGCCGCCGCACTCTCGTGCCGCGAATGCGGAGAGCGCTTCGACCTCGGCCCGATCTTCGCCTGTGCCAGCTGTTTCGGGCCGCTCGAAGTCGCGTACGACCTGCCGAGCGGCACCCCCGAAGAGCTGAAGAAGCGCATCGCCGAGGGCCCGGACAACATCTGGCGCTACGCGCCGCTGCTGCCCGTCCCCGCCGACGTGGCCACGAAGCCCAACATCAACCCCGGCTTCACCAAGCTCGTCAAAGCCGACAACCTCGCCCGTGAACTGGGCGTCACCGGCTCCCTCCACATCAAGGACGACTCCGGCAACCCGACGCACTCCTTCAAGGACCGTGTCGTCGCCATCGCCGTCGAGGCCGCCCGCGCCTTCGGATTCACCACGCTCTCCTGCTCCTCCACGGGCAATCTGGCCGGCGCCGTCGGCGCCGCCGCCGCCCGCGCCGGCTTCCGCTCCTGCGTCTTCATCCCGCACGACCTGGAGCAGGGCAAGGTCGTCATGGCGGCGGTGTACGGCGGTGAACTCGTCGGTATCGAGGGCAACTACGACGACGTCAACCGCTTCTGTTCCGAGCTGATCGGCGACCCGCTCGGCGAGGGCTGGGGCTTCGTCAACGTCAACCTGCGCCCGTACTACGGCGAGGGCTCCAAGACGCTGGCGTACGAGATCTGCGAGCAGCTCGGCTGGCGGCTGCCCGACCAGATCGTCGTCCCGATCGCCTCGGGCTCGCAGCTCACGAAGATCGACAAGGGTCTCCAGGAGCTGATCAAGCTCGGCCTGGTCGAGGGCAAGCCGTACAAGATCTTCGGCGCCCAGGCCGAGGGCTGCTCGCCGGTGTCCACCGCCTTCAAGGCCGGACACGACGTCGTACGGCCGCAGAAGCCGGACACCATCGCCAAGTCCCTGGCGATCGGCAACCCGGCCGACGGCCCCTACGTCCTGGACATCGCCCGCCGCACCGGCGGCGCCGTCGAGGACGTCACCGACGAGCAGATCGTCGACGCGATCAAGCTGCTGGCGCGCACCGAGGGCATCTTCGCGGAGACGGCCGGGGGTGTGACCGTCGGCGTGACGAAGAAGCTGATCGAGGCCGGTGTCCTCGACCCGGCGCTCACCACCGTCGTCCTGAACACCGGCGACGGCCTCAAGACGCTCGACGCCGTCGCCCCGACGACCGGCCCGACGGCGACCATCCGCCCGAGCCTGGACGCGTTCCGCGACGCCGGCCTGGCCGGCAGCTGACGACCATCACGACGTTTCCGACGTTTCGGAAGACGGAAGGCAGAACACCACCATGAGCGTCAACGTCCGCATCCCCACCATTCTCCGTACGTACACCGGCGGCAAGGCCGAGGTCGCCGCCGAGGGGGCCACCCTCTCCGAGGTCATCCAGTCCCTGGAGGCCAACCACCCGGGCATCGCCGGCCGCGTCCTGGACGACCAGGGCAAGCTGCGCCGCTTCGTGAACGTGTACGTGAACGACGACGACGTCCGCTTCGAGCAGGGCCTGGAGACCGCCACCCCGGCGGGCGCCGGCGTCTCGATCATCCCCGCGGTCGCCGGAGGCTGACCGCCCGGATTCCGCGGGTTTCCGGATTCCCCGGATTTCCTCCGCTCTGTGACTGGTACGGCCCCCTCCGTGAGAGAAGCGGAGGGGGCCGTTCTACATGGTTGAGCGGGGTACAGTGTGGGAACGCCCCGCTGTCGCCCCTGCCGAAGGCATGCGAGAACGCGACAACATGAGGCCGATGTCGGAGTGCCGTATGCGCCGTAGGTGCGCTTTGCCCGGCCCGACTTGCCCTGGAACGCTGGGAATTCATCTCTATGTGTGTTCGGCCATGCCCAGAATTCTCGTCCGATTGACCTGTTGCAGAGGGCAGTTGGGCAGATACATTCAGCCGCGGTCGACGCGTTCCGGCGCGAAGTGTGGCCCCGTGCAAGGGCCAGTAATAGGGGAGTTAGGCATGGCTCAGGGCACCGTCAAGTGGTTCAACGCGGAGAAGGGCTACGGCTTCATCGCGGTAGACGGTGGTGCGGATGTATTCGTCCACTACAGCGCGATCCAGATGGACGGTTACCGCACCCTTGAAGAAGGTCAGCGAGTGGAGTTCGAGATCTCGCAGGGCCAGAAGGGTCCGCAGGCGGACATGGTCAAGCTCGCCGTCTGATCCCGGCGCGATCGGCCACCGACGCACTGACGTACACGTACTCACGCCGAAGGGTCCGCATCCCGAACAGGGGATGCGGACCCTTCGGGCGTTCCCGGTGCCCCCTGTTCCTCCGGGGCGGCTTCCCGTGTCCTGGAGCGGCGTTCCCGCGTCCTGGAGCGGCGCGGGCGCCGGGCGGCGGGGACCATGGGAGCTTGCACTCTCGGGGGTCGAGTGCTAATCATTGGCGTTAGCACTCTGCAAGTGAGAGTGACAACTTAAGGACCGGGTCGGTGAGGCCCGAAGAGCCGGTGGGGCAAGGAACCGCACGGCTCTCAGGCCGTCCGTCGCGGGCGCCAGCACGGTCCGGAGCAATCCACCCCATGTCCGGGAGGACCACTTCACATGGCCAAGATCATCGCGTTCGACGAGGAGGCACGGCGCGGTCTCGAGCGCGGGATGAACCAGCTCGCCGACGCCGTCAAGGTCACCCTTGGCCCCAAGGGCCGAAACGTCGTCCTCGAGAAGAAGTGGGGCGCCCCCACGATCACCAACGATGGTGTGTCCATCGCCAAGGAGATCGAGCTCGAGGACCCGTACGAGAAGATCGGCGCCGAGCTGGTCAAGGAAGTCGCCAAGAAGACGGACGACGTCGCCGGTGACGGTACGACCACCGCCACGGTGCTCGCCCAGGCGCTGGTCCGCGAGGGCCTGCGCAACGTGGCCGCCGGCGCCAACCCGATGGCCCTCAAGCGCGGTATCGAGAAGGCCGTCGAGGCCGTCTCCGGTGCCCTGCTGGAGCAGGCCAAGGACGTGGAGACCAAGGAGCAGATCGCTTCGACCGCCTCCATCTCCGCCGCCGACACCCAGATCGGCGAGCTGATCGCCGAGGCCATGGACAAGGTCGGCAAGGAAGGCGTCATCACCGTCGAGGAGTCGCAGACCTTCGGTCTTGAGCTTGAGCTCACCGAGGGCATGCGCTTCGACAAGGGCTACATCTCGGCGTACTTCGCCACCGACATGGAGCGTATGGAGGCGTCCCTGGACGACCCGTACCTCCTGATCGTCAACTCCAAGATCGGCAACGTGAAGGACCTCCTTCCGCTGCTGGAGAAGGTCATGCAGTCGGGCAAGCCCCTGCTGATCATCGCGGAGGACGTCGAGGGCGAGGCGCTGTCGACCCTGGTCGTCAACAAGATCCGTGGCACCTTCAAGTCCGTCGCCGTCAAGGCCCCGGGCTTCGGTGACCGCCGCAAGGCCATGCTCAACGACATCGCCATCCTCACCGGCGGCACGGTCATCTCCGAGGAGGTCGGCCTCAAGCTGGAGAACGCCGGCCTGGACCTGCTGGGCCGCGCCCGCAAGGTCGTCATCACCAAGGACGAGACCACCATCGTCGACGGTGCCGGTGACAGCGACCAGGTCGCCGGGCGGGTCAACCAGATCCGTGCCGAGATCGAGAACAGCGACTCGGACTACGACCGCGAGAAGCTCCAGGAGCGCCTCGCGAAGCTGGCCGGCGGCGTGGCCGTCATCAAGGCCGGCGCCGCGACCGAGGTCGAGCTCAAGGAGCGCAAGCACCGCATCGAGGACGCGGTGCGCAACGCCAAGGCCGCCGTCGAGGAGGGCATCGTCGCCGGTGGTGGCGTGGCTCTGCTCCAGGCTTCCTCGGTCTTCGAGAAGCTTGAGCTGACGGGCGACGAGGCGACCGGCGCGCAGGCCGTCAAGCTCGCGCTGGAGGCCCCGCTCAAGCAGATCGCCGTCAACGGTGGTCTTGAGGGCGGCGTTGTTGTGGAGAAGGTCCGCAACCTGCCGATCGGTCACGGCCTGAACGCCGCGACCGGCGAGTACGTCGACATGATCGCCGAGGGCATCATCGACCCCGCGAAGGTGACGCGCTCTGCCCTGCAGAACGCCGCCTCCATCGCGGCGCTGTTCCTCACCACCGAGGCTGTCATCGCCGACAAGCCGGAGAAGGCCGGCGCGGCCCCGGCCGGCGGCGGCATGCCGGGCGGTGACATGGACTTCTGAGCCTGACGGCTCGGACCTGGTCCATGGTCTGAAGTGACCGAGGGCGGTACCCCTTCGCGGGGGTGCCGCCCTCGGGCGTTTCAGCGACTGAAGTCCTTGAGCGCTTCGGTTTCCAGAACGATGCCGACGGGGGCCGGGATCTTGACCGTCGCGCCGTACGGGCGTGAGGTACGGAGCTGGTACCGCCCGTTCTGCGGATCGGTGTAGATCACCAACAGCCCCGCGTCCCTGTCGACGAGGAGATAGACGGGGACTCCGGCGGCGGCGTAGCCATCGCGCTTTTCCTTGCGATCGCGGCGATCGGTGTCGTGATCGTGGGAGGTCACCTCGACCGTCATGAGCACGCCGTTGGTGTCACCCCACTCGCCCTGACCCGCGAAGTGACCCACTGGTGCGAGGGCTCCGTCCGGGCGGGCGCGGCCATTGCGGTAGGTCTCTACCTTCAGGCCCTGCTCCGGGTACAGCCCCAGTTCAGGGCGCTGCTGCATGCACTGGCGCAGCAGCCACATGATGATTTCTCCGTGGTCGCCGTCCGGCACGGGCTTGACCTCCAGCTTTCCTTTGATGAATTCGAGCGTCACGGTCTCGGGGGCCGCGTGGGCGATCTGCTCAAATTCCTCGACGGACATCTGGGCGTGATCAGCGGTGCTGGGGGTCATGGTGTCGCCTCCTCCCCTCCATGGTGCCCCGGATTTATGGCGGCGCATCGACTGGACGGTCATGTCGGGATCCTCTCGGGTGGACGGGTCGCCGCCGCGCGGGCCTGGGCCGCCAGGGCATGGACCTTGGTGGGTGGGAGCGGGCCGGGAGGGCGTACGGGGGCGGGCTCGCCCCGGCACGGGCCGCACTCGCCGTCCGTGAGTGCCTCGGGACGGCCGGGGGCGCCGCACTTCGCACACTCCAGGACCCGCAGCGGCGGGCGTGGCGCGCGGATCCGCTCCGGTGGGAGCTTGGACGTCAGCCGTACGCGGGCGAGCGCCGCCGGGTGGTGGACGACGGCGGGAAGTCCGGCGGTGAGGGCGTGCAGGATGTCCCTCTCGGTGGCGCCCCGTTCGAACCATGGCGTGGTCAGCGGCTCCAGGGCCGCGCAGTCGGCCGCCGACAGCGACATCACCGGCGCGCTGCGGCCGAGCGCGGCGAGCAGGATGAAGGCGCGCGAACGGGTCGGCGGGTCCGAGGTGTTGGCCCGCGCGTCCGCGGTGGCCAGGTCGCCGGAGACGAACGCCGCCCACCAGTCGTTGTCCCGCGCGGTACGGGAGAACCACGTACGCGTCACCCAGCGCATGCCGTCCGGCCCGGAGAGGTGTTCCTTGCCGCGCCGCAGATGCCCGGCCACCTGGAGGCGGCGGAGCGCGGTACGCAGGGCGCACTGCCCGTACGGGAGCACCTTGGCGAGGGCCTTCACCGAGATGTCCGTGCCCTCGGGCAGCCGGTCGACGAACGCGGCGACGGCGGCCTCGCGCGGTGGCAGGTGCGCGAAGGCGTCGGCGCTGCGGGCCTGTTGACCGGGTGTCGAACGCTTGCCGTACCCGGGGGACGCCATCGGGGGAGAAGAGGGTGAAGCGGGCGAGGCCGCGTGCGTCTCGGGCGCGGCGGCACTAAGCTGGCTCTCAGCCATGAGATCGCCTTTCGTGTAGGCGTCGATCTTGTTGGTTAGGCCCTCGCCAGATGTCGCAAGCATCGGCGGGGGCCCGTTTTGTGCTCTGTGCGGCACGCTAAAGCGTCGCGACCCTGCGTGGCAAGTCGGTCACGAAAAGTCAACCCCCCAGGCAGGGAGGGTGGGTGGGGAGAGACCCGCCTTCCATTCCTTGGAAAGAGGGCTCGGACCCTGAGGCTTGAGCCCCGGGCCGTGAGGAAGTTTTTCGGAGGCGGACGCAACCCCGGGGGGTGTCGCACGTCTGGTGGGTTGAAGGCGCCCTTCAGCTGATGTTCCAGACCGTGTAGTCGTACAGTTCGGGAGAAACTCATGTCTTCGCAGGCCAAGCCGAACCGCCGTTCCCTTCGCCGGGGCATGGGCGCCGCCATCGGTGCCGCGCTGCTGCTGGGTGCCGGGTTCGCCACGCAGGCCGTCGCCGACTCCGGCGAGAAGAAGCCGTCTCCGGTCGCGCCGGACGTCGTCGACGACGGCACGCCGGCCGGTGAGGCCAAGGCGCCGAAGTCCGTCGCGCCGGAGGTGGTCGCCGAGGGCAAGCCGGGTGCTGAGGCCAAGGCGCCGAAGTCCGTGGCGCCCAAGGCCGTCGCCGAGGGCGTGGCGCCGGAGGCTGCCGCCGAGAGCGTGCCCGCCGCTGAGGGCAAGGCGCCGAAGGTCGTCTCCGAGGGCCGGCCCGCCTCGGTGAACTAAGCGCCGCGGGGCAGCACCACGGGGCGGGTCGGTCACCCCCGGGCCGCCCGCCCCTCCCGCAACGGAACGAGGTCCATGCAGTACGCCATCCCCGCACCGCCGCCCTGGTGGTCCCGCCTGCTCGCCCGTATGTCCCCGACCGAGGACATGCCGACGCGGGGGCGTCACCTGCGGGCACTCGGTACGCCGCACCACGACGAGCCACGGCCCACTCTGGCCGAGCTGTACCGGGCGCGGCGACTCGACATGGTGCGGCTCGCGCTGTTCCTGGTGGACGATCTGCACACCGCCGAGGACGTCGTCCAGGACGCCTTCGCCGCGGTCTGCCGTCATCACGGCACCTCGCTCGACGGGCTCCAGGACCCGGCGGCCTACCTGCACACCGCCGTGGTCAACGCGGCCCGTTCCGTACTGCGCAGACGCCGCACCGCGCGTGGCCACACCCCGCCCCATGAGGGGTACGGGCCGCCCGTGGACGAGGGGCTGCTGCTCGCCGAGGAACACCGTCAAGTCCTCGACGCACTCGCCCAGTTGACCCGGCGGCAGCGCGAGGTGCTGGTGCTGCGCTACTGGTCGGAGCTGACCGAGGCGCAGATCGCGAAGACACTCGGTCTGTCGCGCGGCACCGTGAAGTCCACCGCGAGCCGTGCGCTGGACGCGCTGGAGAAGAAGCTGGAGGTGGTCCGATGAAGCAGGATGCCGAGGACCGCCGCCTGGCGACCGAGGACCGGCTGCGCGCCGCGCTGGCCGCACGGGCCGCGCTCGTCACCCACCGCGATCTGCGGCACGACGCACCCCCGCAGGGCCGCGCTTGGAGCATGCGCCGGGTGCGCGGGGTCGCCCTCGCCGGGCTCGGTGTGGCCGCCGCGGTGGTGGCCATATACCTGTCCGCGCTGCTGCCCGGCGGCCCGCGCGAGCCCGCTCCGGTGCCGCCCGCCCGAACCCCTGGCATCACCGAACCATCGGCGGCCACACCCGAGGTCGAGGTGCGGCCGGGCGAGCAGGGGTCCGCACCGGACGAGCGCGGGTCCGCACCGGGCGAGCGCGGATCCGTACCGGGCGAGCAGGGATCCGTGCCGAGCGAGCAGGGCGTCGTTTCGAGCGAACAGGGTGTCCTGCCGTCGGGCCGACCGTGAGCGCAGGCGCCTTGAGCGTAGGCGGCAAAAAGGGCAGAGCCATTGTCAGAGGCGGCCCGTAGGATCACACGCGTATTCGATCTTTTGGGGCGGCCGTTCGGGCCGCCCGCAGGAACCTGGGGGGTTCTGATGCGCGAAAGAGCGCTCACCATGGCTGCCGTCTGCGCGGCCGCTGTGCTTGGTGTCACCGCTGTGGCGCCGGTCGCCGGCGCCGCGCCGGTGGCTGTGGGGGAAAAGGCTGTGGGGGGAAAGACCGCGGGGCAGAAGGCCGCGGGGGGAAAGGACGCCGACTTCAACGGCGACGGGTATCCGGACTTCGCCACCGGAGCGCACACCGCGACGGTGGGGGCCGTCAAGCGGGCCGGAGTGGTCACCGTCGCCTACGGGTCGGCCGAGGGGCTGAAGCTCAGCAGCGCCTCCATCATCAGCCAGGCCACGCCGGGGGTCCCGGGGGACCCGGTGGACGACGGGAAGTGGCGGGAAGTCGGTTCGTTCGGGGATCTGGACGGGGACGGGTACGACGACCTGGTGATCCACTGGGCCGAGCGGTTCATGGTGCTCTGGGGGAGCGCGGACGGCATCACCGGCGCGGGCACGACCATTCCGGTCGAGAAGACCTCCGCCGGGCATCCGAGGCTGCTCGGCGGCACCGTCGGCGTGGGGGACGTCAACGGTGACGGGGTGGACGACTTCGTCACCCGCGGACACGACGGCATGACCTATGGCCTTTCCGTCCGGCTCGGTCCGATGAACCGGACCACGGGTGTGTCGGCCGGGGCCTGGTTCCGCAACACCGGGAAGCTCGACAAGCAGTCGACCTCCGCCGTCTACGTGGGGGACCTGACGGGTGACGGCGTCGACGATGTCGTCGCGAGCGGGGGTGTCGTGCTCGGGAACGGCAAGCCGGGCGCCATGGTGCTCAAGGGGTCGGCCACCGGGCTGGTCAAGAGCGGTACGTTCAGCGGGCTGCACCAGTACGAGACCTCCTATCCGGCGGCCTTCGGCGATCTGAACAAGGACGGCTACCAGGACCTGGTCAGCGGCCACTCGGACCAGAACAAGGTCTATGTGACCTACGGCGGCCCGAACGGTCTGAGCGACACCCTGAAGCCCCGCTCCTACAGCCAGGCCAGCACGGGCGTTCCGGGGACCGAAGAGGCGGGCGACAAGTTCGGGTCGGCGGTGGCCATGGGGGACACCGACCAGGACGGCTACGACGACGTGATCATCGGCGCCTCCTACGAGACCGCCTCCGACCCGGCGACCACCTCGCAGTCGGGTGCGTTCACCGTGCTGCGCGGCAGCGCCACGGGCATCACCACCACGGGTGCCGTGACGTTCACCCAGAACTCCAAGAGCGTCCCGAGCACGTCCGAGAACGAGGACCACTTCGGTGCTGCGGCGGCCGTGCTCGACTCCGACAAGGACGGCAGCCCCGAGGTCTACGTCGGCGGCAACGGCGAGGACGGCTACAAGGGCCGGGTCTGGACGTTCCCGACCGGCCCCACCGGCGTCACGGCCACCGGCTCCACCAGCTTCCACCTGGGCACCCTCGGGGGCCTGACCAGCGGCGGCAACTTCGGCTACCGCATAGCCGGCTGAGTGGGTTCTTCCTGTTGAGTGCGCTCCCGGGCCGACACGGTGATCAGTGCCGGGGCGGTCGTTCCCGTGGACCTCAGGGCGTCCACGAAGATCTCCGTCGTCCATGCGGCCACATCGAGTGACCATGCACGGACGCGGCAACGGAACGCGGGTCCGGGGCGCATTCCCTCCGTCTGGACCTCTCCCGCCAGGGGGAGGGCCAGACCTTCCTGAGCGGTCGTCGTGGCCGTGGCGGCCGGTGCGGGCCGAATCGTCATCGCGTCGTACGTACGCTGCCGGGCCGCGGTGAGGAGGTCGGCCGCGCGGGCGAGCAGGTTGGCGGTTTCGGCGGCCCATACGGACACGGTGAGGTCGACCGCCGCGCCCGGGTCCAGGGCCGGGTCCGTGAGGGCGAACCAGGCCGCCGCGTCGGCGAGATCGGCACGGCCGTCGGGGGCCAGATGGAGAGGCGCCAGGGTGTGCAGGCCCGTCAGGCGGAAGCGGCCGAGGCGGGTCAGGACGTCGCGGAGGACCGTCGCCGCGGGCTGGACCGGCAGCCGCTGCCCGGGAAGCTCCTCGCTGACGGCGACCTGGAGCCAGGCCAGTTGGCGGATCTCTCCGTCCTGGGTCCAGTCCCCGCCCGCGTCGTTGTGCCCCCACCGCTCGCCCTCCGGGCCGCCCGCGTGGAACGAACTCAGCCCGTAGGCGACCGTGCGCTTCACAACGAGGCTGTACATGTCCTCTTCGAGGCTGTCGTCGTCATGGGCCCGGCGGATCCACGGCTCCAGATCGAGGACGCCGTGGACGCCCAGAATCATGGTCGGTGCCAGGTAGTCCGCGCGAGTGCTCAAGGCCGCCGGCTCAGCAGACCTTGCCCGGCCCGGCCGCCGTGGCCCGCAGCAGATCCCGGAGAAGCTCGAAGTCGATCTTCTCCGGCTTTCGGAAGCGCAGGCAGCCCTTGCCCATGTCATGGCCCGCCAGCCGGTCGGCGAAGGAATCGCGGACGTCGCCGCGCAGCACATAGACGGAGATGTACTGCTTCTGGCTCGCGAAGGCGATCTCCCCCGTGCCGTTCCGCTCGTAGGCGGGCATCCCGTACGCCATCACCTCGGTGAATCCCCGCAGCTCCGCACGGCACAGCTCACGCAGCCGGGTCAGAGCCTCCTTGCGTTCCTCGGGAACCTCGGCAAGGTAGCCGTCCACATCTTCCGCCTGGCTCTGCACCATGGTCCGAGCGTAAGTGACCCGGGGCGGTGGCCGGGACCTCACATACGTCCGAGAAGGATGCGGGCCAGTTCGTGGGGCGCGGAGAACATCGGCCAGTGGCCGGTGTCCAGCTCGACCAGCCGCCAGCGGTCGCTGGTCAGCAGCTCCGCAACGCGGGGGTTCGGCTCGGCGCCGTCGAGCAGGCACTTGACGTACGTCGCCGGAAGCTCGCCGAGCGGGCGGCGCAGCTTGGCGGGCTCGGTCAGGGAGGCGCCCGGGTGGGGCGTCGAGCCGGTGACGATCCGGGTGATCTGCGCGTCGGTCAGGCCCTGACCGGCGTAGTCGGGCGCGGGCAGCGGGGGCCAGAAACCACCGGTCTCGGCGATCACCGGCTCCACCGTCGCCCGGCCGTCCGGCCAGTCGGAGACGAACGACTCGCCGTCCACCGGAACGGCGGAGTCCACGAAGACCACGCGCGTGAGCCGGTCACCGATCAGCTCGGCGGCCTGGCCGACCGGGATGCCCGAATAGCTGTGCCCGACCAGGACGACGTCCCGCAGATCGTTCCGCTCGACCGCGTCGACGATGTCCCGGACGTGCGTCTGCTGCCCGGCCGGTACGCCCTGCTTCTCGGCGAGACCGGACAGCGTCAACGCGTGGGCGCCGTGGCCCGCCGCGCGCAGCTCCGGCACCACCTCGTCCCACGCCCACGAACCGAGCCATGCTCCTGGTACCAGTACGAAGTCAGTCATGGCGGCAACCTAGTGGAGGGGTCTGACAACGCGTGTCAGGCCACTCCGCCGGTCAGCCGGCGTTGCTGTCGGCCTTGATGTCGGAGAGGAAGGTGGACCAGGACGCCGTACGGAAGACGAGCGCCGGGCGGTCGGGGAACTTGGAGTCGCGGACGGGGACGATGTCGGGGTGACCGTCGGCCACCTCGACACAGCTTCCGCCGCTGCCTCCGCTGTGCGTTGACTTGCGCCAGATCCCGCCTACTTCGACGCAGTTCCCGCCGCTGCCGCCGCTGTGGGTCGACTTGTGCCAGACGGTGCCTACTTCGAGGCAGTTCCCGCCGTCCCCGCCGCTGTGGGTCGACTTGCGCCAGGAGGTGCCGATCTCCAGGCAGTTGCCGCCGCTGCCGTCGCTGTACGTCGACTTCTGCCAGGTGCCCACTTCGAGGCAGTCGCCGCCGCTGCCGCCGCTGTAGCTGGACTTGTGCCAGGAAACGGCGCTCAAGTCGTACTCATGGCTGCTGCTCTGCATGTTCATAATCCTCCGCCACTGATTCGATCAGGGCCAAGGACTTTTCCGGTGAGAGTGCGCTGGCCCCCAATAGATCGTAGGTCAGTTCGTGGCGGGTCACCGTTGCTGGATCGTCCAGCAACTGGCCTGTTCCTGTGCCCTGGAGGTAGGCGAGCGGGGGTGCGTCCTCGAAGGACATGAGCTTGATCGCGCCCTCAAGCGCGGCGTGCGCGCCTGCGCTGAACGGCAGCACCTGCACGATGATCCTGTGCCGCCGGATGAGGGCAGCGACATGGCGCAGCGCCTCCGCCATCACCGCAGGTCCGCCCACGGGTCGGCGCAGAATCGCCTCGTCAAGCACCGTCCACACAACGGGCCTTGTTGGATCCTTCAGCAGCTTTGCGCGATCCAGTCGCGCTGCCACCAACTCGTCGATGACCTCCTCCGTCGCCGTCGGGTGATACCTGCGAAACACCGCCCGCGCGTACGCCTCCGTCTGCAATAGCCCAGGGATCAGCTGCGGCGCGTACTCCTTGATCATCGTCGCGATCGCCTCGGCCTCCGCCGCCTCCGCGAAGTGATCCGGGTATTTCGACTTCCGCAGTGCCTCGCAATTCCGCAGGAAGAAGCCGTCCGTCTTGAAGACCTCATCGAAGTGAATGGCGTATTCCGGCTGCATTCGGCGCGTACCCGCCTCGATCTGGCCGATGAGCGATCCGCTGACGAAGATCGGCCTGCCCAGCTCTTCCTGGGACATGTCCGCTTCGTCGCGCTGATGTCGTAGCTCGGCGCCGAGCATGGCGCGGGGTGATGACGACGGGTCAAGTGGCTTGGGTCCAGGCACAGGTGCTCCCGGTGAGACAGATGTCGGTGTTGTGCTGCTTCCTCTGTTCACGCTAGCGACTGTCGGCCACTCTGTGTAGCCCGGTCGGTCACACACAGTGGAGAGTTGCGTTGCTTCGTACCCAGGACACAAGAGATGCCGTCACGCACCAGTTCAGCCTCGTGCACTGCTCAGCCGACAGTTCCCCGGACTTCGACGACCCCCGTTACGACGGGCTCAAGGCCCGGCCGCCGGAGGGATGCACGGTGGTGCGATTCGAGGCGTACTTCAGTCTGCGCTGCGCGCGCCGGGGTGCGACCCTGCTCGACGCGGTGGCGCCGCTGTGCGCGGAGATCAGGGCCGAACACGGCCTGCTCATGACCGATCTCGGGATCGAGGGGCTCTGGGAGTGGGCCTCCGACGGGACCGACGGCCGGGGCGCGGAGGTGGTGGGGCAGTTGCTGCTGATGGCCGCCGAGCGCGGGCCGCTGCTCGGGTACAGCGTGGACGACCTGGTGCGGTTCCTGCGTACGGCGGCGGTGGGTTGAATGGCCATGACCTGCTGGACGTTCACGCGCCCGTCGTGGAGCCGGGGCGGATGATCATCAGGACCGTGACCGTCGCCCACAGGAGGTTGAAGATCCCCGTGTGCATGCCCAGACGCGCGGTCAGCTTGGTCGTCGATGTTCCGGTGGCCTCTTCGAGGTCCGTCACTATCGCCTCCTGGCGCGGCAGTACCAGCACCATGAGCGTGACGGCCGCGAGCCCGGTCAGGATGATCGAGACGATCAGCCAGGTGTCGCCCAGGACGCCCATCGCGCTGCCCGTGGCGAAGCCGAAGACCGGCACGGCGAGGCCCACCGCCGCGTAGACGCGGCAGATGCGGTGCAGCAGCTGGACCGACGACAGCGCCCGGGGATCCCCGGGCGCTGCCATCGCCCGCCTCGCATACGGGGGGAACATGCTGGCGGCGACGGTGACCGGGCCGATCGCGACGATCGCGGCGAGGACATGAACGGCGAGCAGGAACTTCGTCACGGCGGGGATCGCTCTTTCGGCTTCGGCTTCGGCTTCGGTTACGACTTCGGCTACAGCGGGGGGTCCGGCAGTGCTCATGCCGACGCTAAGGCGCTGCTCACGCACGTAGTAGTGGCTCGATTGCCAGGAACCGCCGGATTCTCGCCACCACCGGCCGGGTGGCCACAGGCGGTGCGGAGGACGCGGCTGAAGCGGGGGTAGCGGATGAATCAGCTCAGGATCTGTGGACGCAGAGACAAGTGTTGTGCACCCTCCGTCAAAGACGGCACGGGCGGGAATGGCGAGAGTGGGTGACGAGCGGAAAGGAAACGAAAACGAAGCTGACGGGCCGCTCAATGCCATCTCTCCGTCATCGAACGCAAACACACCAGACCCCTGGGGGGAACACACGTGTCGTGGAAGAAGAGAACCGCCGGCACCGCCTCGGTCATGCTCCTGGCGGCGGGGGGCATGATGGTGACGGCGCCACCGGCCGCCGCGGACGGCCCATGCCCGGCGAACCGCGTCTGCGTCTACGACGCGACAAGTTTCGGTGGTAATCGCATTGCCAGCGGCAGTACCAACTCCTGTTTCTTCCCTCAGGACTTCACGTTCGGCACCATCGTGTCGTACGACAACAACCTGTCGGTGGACGCGAAGGTCTGGCACTACTACGCCGACGTCGGTGTCTACAAGGTGGCCCGTACGTTGGTGGGCGGCGGATTCAGCAGCAATATCGGTGTCCCCAACCTGGGCGCCGCCTATGGCGACCTGGTGTGCATGGGCAACGCGCGCCCGTGAGCCTTGGGTCGGGGCTGTCCACGGGCTGTCTCCGACCTGGCCTTCTCTTACTTCAGGGCACGGTGCTCTCCGGCGGCTGAGGTCACACTTCCTTTTGTGCCTCAGCCGCCGACGCAGCAGGAGCGGACAGGAACGGACAGGCAGGTACATGGGCACCATCAGGAACAGAGATGTGCGCAAGGCTCTCACGGCCGTTCTGACGGCGGCGCTGCTCATGCCGCTTTTGTGGGCTCCAGCCGAAGCAACCGAAGCGGCCGGCGTGACCGAGGCGGCCGCCGGTGGCGTCGGCCGTCTCACCCTGGCCGCCGACACGGACATACCCCGAGGTGCCACTGTCGACCTGCTGCGACGGACGATGACCCTTGCGGCTGGGGAGAAACGGCATCTGCGTGGCCGGCTCGAAGCCACCAGCAGCACGACCGGAATTGTCGGTCTGACAGAGCGCATCAGGTGCCTGAACTCAACGGGCCAGACCGTGCCCGTCGTCGCGGCGTCCGCCCGTAACCACGAAGGCAGTGACACCACCACGTACGCGACCCCAGGCCATCTGCCGCTCTACGCCGATCTGCTGTTCACCGCGCCGACTGCCGGTGTCTATACCTGCGTGCTCCAGGGCACGGCCTACTCGACGCTGCCGGGCACCTACCATCTCACAGCGGTCGCCAACAGCACGTGGCTGGAGAGCGACGACACCCACCGGCAAGGTGCGCGCTGGTGGCAGAACCCTGCCTGCGAGAGTGCCGACACAGCCGGTGCGTGCACGTATGTCGGTGGCGGAGCCGCCCGCCGGGATGCCTGGGTCTTCTACGACGACGGAACACCGGTCCACAAGTGGCAGGCACACCCCGACGCGGTCAGCGTCTCGGCACAAGCGAATGTCGAACTGACCACGTGCTACCGGGGAACCGCTTCCTGCGCCGAAACGATGCAGGTCCACCCGCGCGGTCAGAACGCGGTCGTGGACACCCGCTTCGAATTCATCCAGCTCGATGCCACCGCCCATGCTTGCCGGACCCACAGTGCGCCCGCCCGTCGGACCGTCACCGACGACGCGCACCACGCCGTCGGCTACTCCGCCCTGTCCAACATCCCCGTCGACCCCGCGTGCGGCAGCCGGACATTCCTGATGCGTGTCTACGTGAAACACGTATCCGGACAGACCGTCAAGATCGACGGTGTGCAGAGCGGCATCACCTCCCTCACCAACGGCATCGCGTTCAACAACTTTCGCCAGGACGTGTCCGGGCGATGACGCGCGGAGCCGGGAGCGGCGGTGTGCTGTGTTGTCGGGCCCACGAAGACCGGCCGGACACGGCTTATCCGTGGAACGTCGTGGTCGACTCAAGCGGAGCCCGCTCGGTCGTGACCCGGTTCACCGGCGCGGTCTCGTCGGCGTAGCCGAAGGAGATGCCGACGAGCAGGCTTCCGCCGGTGACGCCGAGTTCGGCGCGGACCGTGTCGGCGTAGAAGCTCAGCAGCCCCTGCGGGCAGCTGTCCACGCCGTACCCCGTCATGGCCAGGAGCAGCGTCTGCATGTAGGAGCCGACATCCGCGGCCAGCCGTGCCCCGCCGTCGCCGTCACCGTCGACGAACAGGAACGCGGCGTGTGGGGCGCCGTAGAAGCCCAGGCTCTCCGCGTCGTAGGCCGTGCGTGCCGTGTGATCGTCATGGCCGATGCCCAGCGCTCCGTACAGCTCGGCGCCGAACGCCGCCCGGCGTGTCTGGTGCGCCCGCGAGTACATCCCTTCGGAATACGGGACGTCCACCGAGGTTCGCCTCTCGGCGTGGGCCGTCCGCAAGGCATCCGCCAGACGGTCGCGCGCCGCGCCGCTCGCCACCTCCACGTGCCACGGCTGCGTATTGGAACTGGACGGCGCGGCGCCGGCCAGCGAGAAGATCGCGCGCATCGTGTCCTCGGGGACGGCCTCCGGGCGGAACGCACGGGTCGCGTGGCGGCCACGTATCAGCTTCTCCGCGAGGCCGCTCAGCTCCGTGGGAATCGACCTGATCGACCGAATCGACCTGTCCATGGGACTCCTTCATGACAGCTCAAGTAAACGGGAGCGTTTACTTGTGTGGGTGACCTTAACAGGGCGCTCCGCTCGAAGTAAACGCGTGCGTATACTTCCCGTATGAGTACGACGACGGCCACGGCATCTCCGCGGCGAGGGCGTGGCGGCCGGGAGCGCGTTCTGGCCGCCGCCGCTCAGCTGTTCGCGACCCAGGGGATCAACGCGACCGGCATGGAACAGATCGCGGAGGAAGCGCCGGTGTCCAAGCGGACGCTGTACGCGCACTTCCGGACCAAGAACGATCTGGTCATCGCCCACTTGCAGAGCCTCGCGCTGTCGGGCGCCACCCTGGAAAGCGTGCTGACCCGCGAGGACATCCCGCCGCGAGAACGGATCCTCAAGCTGTTCGACCCGTCGCCGGAGGCGGACACGGCGCCGGTGCGCGGATGTCCGTTCATCGATGCCGCCGTGGAGTTCCCCGACCCGGAGAGCGCGGTGCACTCCTACGCCCGCGAACAGAAACTGCGCATGGTGGAACTGATCGCCGCCTCGCTGGCGGAGCTGGGCTGCCGCGAACCAGCCGCGCTCGCCGAACAGCTGGCCATCCTCGCGGACGGGGCGGCCAGCCGCGCCATGGTGCTGTGCGACGCGGACTACGGACGGCACGCGCGGGCGGCGGCGGAGGTCCTCCTCGGACAGGCTCTGCCGGGCACGGACTGACGCGACGGGCAGCCCTTGGCGCGGACGGGGCAGCCCTTAGGCCGTGTCCGTAAAGTCTCGCCTGGTTCGCGACGCCCGGCACGCACGCTCGCCGCGTTGTCGGAGTCGTCCAAGTACGTCCAGTACGAGGACGATCCTCCGCCTTGCGATCGCACGCACCGGACGCCGCGAACCCCGCCCTGCGGGCGGACGGCGATACTTTGCGGACACGGCCTAGCCTGTCGGCATGCACACCGTGGCCGTACTGGCGCTCGACCGGGTCATCCCCTTCGACCTGTCCTCACCGATCGAGGTCTTCTCCCGTACCCGGCTTCCCGACGGCGGCGCCGCCTACCGGGTCGTGGTCTGCGCGGTCTCGGCCGGGGCCGAGATCAACGCCGGGCCGTTCGCGCTCCGGGCGCCGTACGGTCTCGATGTGCTCGCCGAGGCCGACACGATCATCCTGCCCGGTACGGACGATCCGGCCGCCCCGGTGCCCCCGGCCGTACTCGACGCGCTGCGGGCCGCCGCCGCGCGCGGCACCCGTATCGCGTCCGTGTGCACCGGCGCCTTCATCCTCGCCGCCACCGGGCTGCTCGACGGGCTGCGCGCCACCACCCACTGGGTGGCCGCCCCGCTGCTGGCCGCGAACCATCCGGCGGTCACTGTCGACCCGGATGTGCTGTACGTCGACAACGGCCAGCTCCTCACCTCGGCCGGGGCCGCCGCCGCGCTCGATCTGTGTCTGCACCTGATCCGCAGGGACCACGGCTCGGCCGTCGCCGCCGACGCGGCGCGGCTGTCCGTCATGCCGTTGGAACGGGAGGGCGGCCAGGCGCAGTTCATCGTCCTTGAGCAGCCTCCGGTGCCCGCCGGGGCCACGATGGAACCCCTTCTGCGGTGGATGGAGGAGAACGCGGGGCGCGAGCTGACCCTCAAGGACATCGCCGCGCGGGCGGCGACCAGTACGCGCACCCTCAACCGGCGGTTCCGGGAGCAGACGGGGACGACTCCGTTGCAGTGGCTGCACCGGGCCCGTATCCGGCAGGCCCAGTACCTGCTGGAGGCGACCACGCACCCGGTCGACCGGATCGCGACCCAGGTGGGGTTCGGGTCACCCACGGCCTTCCGCGACCGGTTCAAGCGGGTCGTCGGCACCAGCCCGCACGGGTACCGGGCCGCTTTCCGGCACGGCTGAGGGCACGGCTGAGGGTTCTGCCGGTGAAGCGGTCTCCGTCCGCGAAGCGGTCTCCGCCGGTGCGTTGAGGTCCGTCAGCATCGACTTCGTGAAGCCGAAGTAGTACGTGGCGACGAAGCCCACGGCATAGCCGACCAGCAGTCCGCCCCCGTACACCACGACCATCTCGCCGAGGCCCTTGTTGCCGTCGAGCAGCGGGAACAGCGCCCAGCCGGACGGGCCGATCGCCGTCGAACCGACCGCCGCGCCGAGCTGGTTGAAGAGGCCCACGAAGCCGCCGCCGAAGGCACCGCCCACGCAGGCCGTGATGAAGGGGCGGCCGAGGGGGAGGGAGACGCCGTAGATGAGCGGTTCGCCGACGCCCAGGAAACCGGCCGGGAGGGCGGACCTGATGGTGCGGCGGATCGAGCCGTTGCGGGGGAGCCGGACGTAGACCGCCGCCGCCGCGCCGACCTGGCCCGCGCCCGCCATGGCGAGGATGGGGAGCAGGACGGTGTAGCCCTGCTGCTCGATCAGGGTGGTGTGGATGGGGATCAGGGCCTGGTGCAGCCCCAGCATGACCAGGGGGAGGAAGAGACCGCCGAGGACGAGGCCGGCGCCCGCGCCGCCGTTCGCCAGCAGCCAGTTCGCGGCATCGCCGATGGCCGTGGAGACCTCACCGGCCACGTACATCAGGCCGTACAGCGTGACCAGGCCGGAGACGAGGACGGTCAGGGTCGGGGTGACGAGGACGTCGAGTGCCTCCGGGACCACCCGCCTGCACCACTTCTCGACGTACACCGCGAGCACCGCCGCGCCCAGTGCGCCGAGCACGCCGCCCTGGCCGGGGGCCAGCTGCCGGCCGAACGCGTCGACGTCGGCGACGCCGGGGAAGACGATGATCGCGGCGACCGCGCCGCCCAGAATGGGCGTACCGCCGAACTCCTTCGCCGTGTTGTAGCCGACGAAGACCGCGATCAGCGACATGAAGCCCGACGCGAGGGCGGCGAGCGCGGGGACGAGGGCCGGGAGCCAGTGGAGGTTCGTGAGAAGGCCGTTGAGGCCCGCGATGATGCCGCAGCCGATGAGCGCCGGGATGAGCGGGACGAAGATGTTGGCGATGCGGCGGAGGAACAGCTTGAACGGGGTGGCGTTCCTGGCTTTCCGTGCCGCCTTGATGGCCGCTCCGCGTTCGGCCAGTCCGGCCGCGGTGGGGGTCGCCGCCCGAGGCGCGCGTCCCGCTTCCACCAGGCGCTCGAACTCGGGCGTCACCCGGGCAACGGCCCCCGGGCCCAGGACGATCTGGTACGTCTCGTCCTCGACCACGCCCAGTACCGCAGGGAGCGCCTTGAGCGCCTCGTCCTGGACGAGGGAACGGTCGTGCAGGCCGAGGCGGAGCCGGGTCATGCAGTGGGCGACGGACGCGATGTTCGCGGCGCCTCCGACGAGCGGGAGGATCGCCTCGGCCGTGGCGCGGTTTCTGTCAGATGTGTCTGCTGGTGCCATGGTGCGTGGTCTTTCAGTGGGTGCGGGCGGCCTTCAGCGCGGCGCGCAAGTGGCCGTCGGAATCGGTGAGGAGCGACGCGGCGGTGGGTCCGTCGACGGCGCCGAGGATGGTGAGGATGGCGTTCTTGACCTCGCCGTCGGTGGCGGCGAGCGCGGCCTCGATCTCGTCGTCCGACGCGCCCGTGGCGAGCGAGACGATCCGCCGGGAGCGGGCGCGCAGCTTCTCGTTGGAGGCGCGGACGTCGACCATCAGGTTTCCGTACGTCTTGCCGCGCCGGATCATGGTGATCGTCGAGAGCATGTTGAGGACGAGCTTCTGTGCCGTACCGGCCTTGAGCCGGGTGGAGCCGGTGAGCAGTTCGGGGCCGACGACGATCTCGATGCCGTGCTCGGCGGCTTCGGCCAGCGCGCTGTCCGCGTTGCAGGAGAGCCCGATGGTGAGCGCGCCCAGGCTGCGGGCATGCTCGACGGCGCCGATCGCGTACGGGGTACGGCCGGAGGCGGAGATACCGACGACCGTGTCCTCCGCGCAGAGCTTCATGGCGGTCAGATCGGCGGCTGCCAGCTCCTTGGAGTCCTCGGCCCCTTCGACGGCCGTCACCATCGCGCCGGGACCGCCCGCGATCAGGCCGACGACCTCCTCCGGGTCGGTGTTGAAGGTGGGCGGGCACTCGCTGGCGTCCAGCACGCCGAGCCGGCCCGCCGTACCGGCGCCCGCGTAGATCAGCCGGCCGCCACGGGCCGCGCGCTCGGCGGTGGCGTCGATGGCGGCGGCGATCCGGGGGAGCTGGGCGGCGACGGCGGTGGGGACGGTGCTGTCCTCGCCGTTCATGATGCGGGCGATTTCGAGGGTCGGCAGCTGGTCGATCTCGGCGAGCTCGGGGCGGAACGCCTCGGTGGTGAGGGTTTCGAGCTGCGCGCGGAGTTCGCCGTACTGAGAGGTCATGAAAGAGCGCTCTTTCTGCTGAGTACGCGGTATGCGGGTGCGGGTGCGGATGCGGGTGCCGTCACGTACGCGAGAGATCAGCGGGTGCTGCGCGGGCTGTGGCGGTGTGCGAGGGCCTCGTACGAGTCGGAGAGCGCGGGCGCGGCCGTCTCGTACGTACGCTGCGCCACGCCTATGAACAGGCAGTCGACGACGAGGAGCTGGCTCGTACGGCTCGACATGGCGGCGGGGCGCAGCTCGCTCTCGCGGGCGGTGGACGTGGTCAGTACGTGGTCGGCGTACTGCGATACGGGAGCGTCGGGGCGGCCGGTGATCGCGACCGTCGTCGCGCCCCGGTCGAAGGCGACGCGGAGCGGCTCGATGACATCGCCGGTGGAGCCGGAGTGGGTGATGGCGATGGCGACGTCGCCGGCCCGGAGCTGCACGGCGTTGGTGACGGCGAGATGCGGGTCGGAGTGGGCGTGCGCGATCAGGCCGATGCGCAGCAGCTTCTGGGCGAGGTCCATACCGACCAGACAGGAGGCGCCGACGCCGTAGATGTCGATACGGCGGGCGGTGGCGGCAGCGGCGACGACCGCGCCGAGCTGGACGGTGTCGAGTCCGGCGGCGGTATCGGCGAGCGTCTGCTGTTCGTCGTAGGCGAGCTTGGCGACGACGTCCGCGATGGGGTCGTCGACGGCTATGTCGGCCGTGACGGAGGGGGCGCGTCCGGACTGCTGCTGGGCGGCGAGACCGGCGAGCGCGAGGCGCAGATCGCGGTAGCCGGGGTAGCCGAGGAGGCGGGCGGTACGGACCACGGTGGCCTCGCTCGTGCCGGTCAGCTCGGCGAGACCGGTGACGGTGAGGGCGGCGCAGCCGGCGGGGTCACCGGCGACGGCCTCGGCGACGAGCTGCATGGAGCGGGTCATGGTCGGCGCGAGGGTCCGTACCTTGGCGGCCAGGGCGGCGGGGGCGGGTGGGGGCTCTCCGCTGAAACTTTCCTTCACGTCTGGGGTCACTTATGAAAGATATTTTCGGAATTCGGCGGTCGTCAACCCCCCGCAGTCACCGACAATGGCTGAATGGACGACCCGAGACCTGATTCGCGACCCGATCCGAGACCTGATGTGGATGCGCTGGAGCAGGCGCTGCACGCCGCCCGCGCCCTGGTGCTGGCCGACCTGGCGGCGGGCGATGTCGCACGTGCCGAGGTCGTGTCGCTGGTGGAGGACGCGGTGTCGCACCGGCGCTGGTGGGTCGAGCAGTGGCCGGAGGGCGTCGCGTACGTGGCCGGGCTGGTGGCGCAGGACGTACAGGACGCGTTGTTGGAACGGTACGGGCGGTGGCCGCTGTGCCCGGTGTGCGCCGAGGCCGGATCGGATGGGCCGGGCGGGCCGGGCGGACCGCACGGATCGGACGGGCCGCACGCGCTGGAGGTGGAACCGGAGCTGGGGCCCGACCCGCACTGGGTGTGCGCGAAGGCGGGGGTGGTGGTCGCGGCGGTCGGCGCGCTGGGCTCGCGGGGGGACCGGGGCGGGCAGGGGGCTTCGTGACGGTCTACATCGATCCGCCGACCTGGCCGGGGCACGGGCGGATGTGGTCACACCTGGTCAGCGACGACTCGTTCGGTGAGCTGCACGCCTTCGCCGCGTCCATCGGCTGCCCGGCGCGCGCCTTCGAGCGCGACCATTACGACGTACCGGCGGAGCGTTACGGGGACGCGGTGCGGGCGGGCGCGGCGGAGATCGGCTCCAAGGAGCTGGTACGCCGGATCACGGAGGCGGGGCTGCGGCGGCCGAAGGGGCGGCCGGCGGCGTAGCGGGTATTTCGCGGTCTCGCGTCTCGCGGTCGCAGGCGTCACCGGATACCGATGATGGTGACGCCTGCCCGCCCGTGCTCCTGTGTCAGCTGACAGCTGTCAGCTCTTCTGGGCTTTGTCGTACACCTTCTTGGCCGTGGACCTCAGCACCTCTCCGTACATCTTGGTCGGTTCCAGGCTGTCCAGCGAGGCGTTGACCGAGACCAGGACGCCCTTGCCCTTGCCGGTGGTGGCGTCGAAGTCGGCCAGCCACGGGCCGCCGCTGGCCCCGCCGGTCAGGTCGCAGGGGATCATCTGCGTGCCGTTCTCCCGCTTCGTCTTGCCGACACAGCGGAGGAGTTCCTCGCCGAGCTGCGGGCGGGTGGCGGAGTAGCCGAGGGCGGTGACCGTGCCGCCGACGGCGCGGTCGAAGGAGATGGGCTGGCCGCCCACCACGTCGGTGAGCTCGCGGCCCTTCTTGTCGGCGTCGACGACCAGCGCGGACATGTCGTTGAGGGAGTCGTTCTCCCAGGTGCGCGGGGTCGCGGCGGAGCGGACCGCGAACGCGCCGTACGGCTGCTTGCCCTTGTCGTAGGCGGGGACGAACACCATCGAGGTGTTGGTGTTGCCGGGGGAGGAGCCCATGCGCACGCAGTGGGCGGCGGTCATCACGGCGGAGCGGTTGGCGCTCTTGACGGCGGTGGCCGTGCACCAGGTGTCGGCGCCCCGCGCGTTGACGAAGAAGAGCCGGCCCACGGTCTTCAGCGTGGCGCCCTTGTACGGCTTGGCCTTCGGCCCGGTCGGACCGAGGTCCACGGACTTCCCGACGGCCTTGATGCGGGCGGTCGTCCAGTAGGCGAGGGCCTCCCGCCGCTCCTTGGCCGTGTACTTCAGAACGGAGACCGGGTCGGCGGCGGTGGCACTGGCCTGGGCGCTCGCGGCCATCGCCGGGACCGGGGCGAGGAGCGCGAGGGCCGTACCGGCGACGGCGATTCCCGTGACCCGGCCACGAAGGCTCCGGAACAGGGAAGTTGAGGTCTCGGGCATGGCGGGCGTCTCCTCGGGTGGCGCGCTGGCGCGGGCGGCGGACGGTGTGTCCCCGTCCGTCCCACAAGAGAGGACAACCGGTGCGATCGGTTCGCGCTGTCGATGATCTGTGACACACGGGATCAGCGGTCTGTGACACATGGGATCAGCCGGCGGCGAACCAGGTCTCCGCCTCGTGGCGCATGCCGAGGGAGGTGGCCTTGAGGGCGACCGTCCGGAAGGGCAGCCCCAGGCGCATGGCCACGGTGGCGAGGGTGGGAAGCGAGAGCTCGACCGTGTACTCGATGTCGACGATCGGCTCTTCTCCGCGCGAGAGGACATCGATCAGGTCGGCTTCCGCCTTCCGCTCCTGGAGCCAGGTGTCGGGGATCTCGGCGACGTCGTAGCCGAAGTCCGTGAGCGACTGGGCGACATCTTCCGCGGGGCGCCCCAGGTGTTCGGCCACCGCGTAGAGCTGTACCGGAGAGACCGTCGCCGACTCGCCCTCGGCGGGTGTGCCCCACCTGAGCGCGTCGTGGTCCTGTTCCTGGAGGCGGTCGAGCAGCGACTGATCCGGAGCGCAGCTGTACCCGAGACCGCTCAGTTTGGCGGCCGTTTCCGCCATGGACAGGGTGGAGCGGGTGGCTCGCTCCGCGATCGCGCGGAGCCCCATCGGGCGACCTGGCTCGGGCCATGCCCTGCTGGACGCCGATTCGTACCGTCCATAGAGGAAGTTGACGTCCTGTTTGCTCAGCGGCGGCGGGCCGGCGGGGAGCTCGGGAACGTCGAAACCGAGCGCGCGCAGTCGTACGGCGACTTCCTCCGGTGTCTGCGCGGTGCGATAGGCCACCCCGATCACATGGGGGAGCGGGACCTCGCGGTCCACGTCGAGAGAGATGCCGTTGTAGACGAGCAGTGCCCATTCATCGTCTTCGAACGTCTGCTCCGGCGCGTATCGCGGGGGCAACGTGAAGCCGGTGTTCTCCAGCAGTTCGGCGACCGCGAGCGTGGTCGCCCCGGCGGCGCGCGCCACACTGATCAGCTGCGCGTAGGTGATCTCCTGGGCCCGGTCGAGCGGTACCGGATCGGCGTGCAGTCCCCACAGCCTCCGCAGCACCTCGCGGTCCTCCGACGTCCAGGCGTCGGAGTTCGGATACCCCGCAGGGATGCCGAATCCCAGTTCCCGGAGCCTGTCAGCCGCTTCGTGTGTCGACCGCATGGCCCGCGCGGCGCTGAAACAGAGCTGAGCGACCGACAGCTCACCACCGGGACTCAGCCAGCCTTCCCTGACCGAGCCCAGGGGGCGGAGCAGGGGGAGATCCGTCCTCCCGACCTCCTCGCTGCCGGTCGGGGGAACGACCTGATAGCCGAGGGACGCCAGACGCTCCGCGACGTTTCCGGCGGTGAGTTCGGTCCTTGCCACCAGTTGGAAGATGTCATCGAGGGTGACCAGCTGCTCGGGGTCGCGCCACTTGGCCGTTACTTCGATGCTGTAGATGCCCGAGTCCAGGACGAACCGGGAAGAGCCAAAAGACCTTTGAGCGTTGTCCGGTCCGGCGAGCCACCCCTTGTAGTTCCTGGCCCAGTCGAGCGTGATGTGCAGACCGCCGACGGTCAGCAGGAGATGGTCCGACGGACGCGCGCACGGCAGCGGAGGCGAGATCCGCGCGGCCTCGGTCAGCGGATCCCCCAGACCCGCCCGGTAGAGCGTGAGCAGTCTCCAGCGCAGTACGGGCGCGGGGATGGTGCGCAGAAAGGAAGGTCCGTGAGTTTCGCGTGCCGACGGGTAGTCACCGGTGACGAGCGGCAGCAACGTCTGGTCGGGACGGAAGAAACCCAAAGCGTCGAACGGCCGTTCGGTGTCGCCCATGGGCCAGGACACCCCACTCGTCCGGGCACGTTCGGCCACCTCGTCCGCGAACCGGATCGAGGAGAGGCTGACTTCGACCAGCCAGTCCGGTGTCAGGAGCGGTAGCGCGGTGGAGAACAGGGTGGGCAGTGCCTCGCTCAACACCGCCTTGACGTGGTCGTCGTCCTTGGAACGGATCTTCCTCCGGTCGACGCTCAGCTCCGGCTGATACTCACCCTGGAGATTGATCACCGTTCCGTAGGGGCCCTTGGCGCCGTGCACTTGGCCGTACTGCGGGGTCTCCGCGAACAGACCGTCCGCAAGGAATTGTCCCGTGCCGTCCACCCACCACACGTCCGAGATCCCCGACGGATAACAGGCCCCCGAGCGCAGGAACATCTCCGAGTCGTCCATCCACGACAGCTCGGGACCGCTGAGCGAGAGCTGTCCCGGCTCCCACTCGTGCCGCCGTGAGCCGTGCTCGGCGGTCGTACGGTACGGAGCAAGCCACAGCACGCGCTGCAAGGTGTCCACGCAGGACACGCGCTCCTTGTGGTCGGTCAGCAGCAGCCGCACCGTCGTGCCGGAGTCCGTGCCCGGCCCCAGGTCGTCGACGCGGAACAGGTTTCCCGGGCCCGCGATCTTCACCTGGTACTTGTTGCCGGGGCGGCCGTCGCGGGCCATGCGGCACGTCGTCACCTCGATCTCGTCCGCGAGCATGAAGTAGCTCAGCACACCGATGCCGAAACGGCTGTTGGGGTGCAGCTCGATGCGGGGTTCGCCCAGCTCCGCCCAGGCCGTCTGCTCCTCGATGTACTCCGGCAGGTCGACGAAGCGGGCGCCGCCCTGGGAGAAGACGTCGCGCAGCTCGTCGAGGCCCATGCCGACGCCGTTGTCCCGGCACTCCAGGTACGGGCGGCCCTGGGCGTCGGCCTTCTGGACGAACTCGATGAGGCCGTCCCACCGCGTGGGCATCTCGCCCGTCCGGTCGGCTTCACGGGTCCGGCGCAGGTATTCCGTACGGCGGTCCCGGTAGCGGACGGCGTCCAGCGCGTTCTGGTACAGCTCCCGGATCGCCAGCTCGCGTTCGCCGTACAGCTCCTCGCCCATCAGCAGCTCCTGCACCCGGTCCTCGGCGAGCTGGAAGCGGATGCCGTCGGCCAGATGCGTGGGGGTGTTGCCGCCGAGCCTGACGCGGTCGGCGTCGGCGTACGGGGGCAGGGAGCGGAGCGGGGCGAGCGCCGACGTCCGGTTGATGTCGCGCAGCAGTCCGTCCACCCGGCGGGCGTGCTCGCGCAGGGCGATCTGGACGGCCGGATGCCCGCAGACCGCGTTCAGGGAGCGGCCGAGCCCCGAGGTGCGCCAGTCGGAGCCGCGGATCGTCGTCAGCAGATCGCCGAGGTCCACGCTGTCGGAGATGCCGATGTGCTCGACGAGGATCTCCGGCAGGTCCACCGCGTCCACGGCGAACGCCTGGGCGGCCTTGGCGAGGGACGCGACGAGGGATTCGCGTACCTCGTGCTCGTCCCTCGTACTGGCGGCGATGACGTCGCAGTCGCCGTCGCGCTGGTCGCCCGGCCGGCCGGGGGTGTGGCGGGGTACGGCGAACGGCGCCGCCCGCAGCTCCTGGAGGAAGCGCATGAACCGCTCCCCGGACAGGGCTTCCGTCACCCACTCCGGGCACCGCGTGCCGCCCGGCGGCGGGCCGAGCAGAGTCTTCAGGGTCTGGGACGCGTACAGCTCGGGCTGCCGGATGAGCCAGCGGTGGAACAGCCACCAGCGGATGCGTTCGGCCGATCCGTCCGAGACGCCGCGCTGCTCCAGGGTGCGCAGCCGGCGCTGGAGGCGGGGGAACCCCTGGGCGAACTTGCCGAAGCGGTCGCGCTCGGGGGTGGGCTGGTCGGCCGGTCCCGCGGTGACCACCGGCGCCCGCTGGGCCGCTTCGTGCGTCCAGAACGCCTGGCCGAGCAGGGGCAGCAGGACCGTCAACGCGCCTTCGGTCGGGGAGAGTTCCGCACCGGCCGCCAGCCGCCCGGTGAGAAAGCCCAGCCGGTCCTGGGCGCGCTTGGCCAGCTCCGCGTCGTGCCACGGGTCGTCCCGCAGTGTGGCCGCCGCCGTCTCGTACCCCTCGGCGAGCCGGGCGGCGAGGGTGGCGCAGACGTCCTTGAGCGCCTCGCGGGCGACGCCGGGGGTGGTCCGTTCCCATGCGGGGTGGGTGGCGGTGCCGCGTACCCAGGGATGTTCGGCGGCGTCCCGGGCGGGGCCCGGCAGGACCGTGAACTCCTGCCAGGGGATGTCGGTCTCGGCCCTGACCCGCTGGACCGGCTGCGTCTTGCCGTACGCGGTGTGCAGTGCGGTCACCCGGCGCTGCACCTCGTCCAGGAACTCGCCCATGTGCAGGGTGTGCGGCACGGCCGACACGACGTCCGAGACGGCGCGGGAGAAGAGACTGAACGAGTCCTTCGGCTGGGTGCCGGCGGCGTCGGCGTGCTGGGGGAGTACGGCTTCGGACTCGTCCACGTACAGCGCGTACTGGGCCTTGGAGCACGCGTACACGTACGCGACCTTGCGGCGCAGCGTCGCGGCGATCTTGGGGCGTTCCCAACCGGGCATCCTGGTGGGGGCCTTGGTCCGGCGGGCCGACCCTTCGCGGCAGGCGTCGATGAGGAAGACCACCTGGCCGGCGGGGGAATCCTCCAGCTCCTTCTGCCAGCCGATCTCGACGCAGCTCTCGGCGAACGGCTCGCTCTCGTAGTAGGCGTCCTCCGGGACGAGATAGTCCCGGCCGTCGAAGTGCACCCCGTGGCCGCTGAGCATGACGAACAGGGTGTCGCCGCGGCCGGCCTCGCGCAGGAAGCGCAGGACGTGGCGGTTGACGGCGTTCGGGGTGATGCCGCGCTGGGACTCGGCGATCTCCACCGGGCGGAACCCGCGGTCGGAGAGCGCGCCCTCCAGCCGCTGGAGGTCGTCGCGGACGAAGGGCAGCGAGCGGATCGTCTCGTCGTCGTACTCGCTGGCTCCGATGAGGAGAGCCTTGTGACGTGGCATGGAGCCGCTACGACGGGCGCTTGAACGTCAGAGTCAGACCGCGGGTCCCCTGCACCTGGCCACTGCCGATGAGCTGGATGCCGCCGGTGGCGGTGACCTGGAAGGAGAGCTGGGCCTCGGCGAGCGGGAGCGCGCCGCCGCGGTCGGCGACCTCCTCGAAGACCTTCTGGAGGGCGTCGACCGTGTCGGCGAGATTCTTGCGGAGGGGGCCGAGGGGGACCGAGCGCAGGACGGCCTCGCCGTCGTGCCGGAAGAGGCCGCCCATGGCGTTGCCCTCGTCGCCCTCTTCCTCGACGACGTCGACCCAGAACGGCAGCGTCTGTCCCTCGGTCCCGTCCGGCGCGTGCTGCGACATCCCGGTTTCTCCGCCCCCTGAAGCTGATGGTGCCTCAACTCTAGATTGCCGAGGGGGGCGTGGGGAGTGTTACGTAACAGACGGCAGCGGTGTGATCGTCGTCCGTCAGCGGTCGTCCGGCGGCGGTCCTCTGTCAGCGGTCGGCGGTGGCGGCGGACTCGGCCGGCTCGGCCGACGAGGCCACGAGCGAGCCCGCGACCACCCGGCTGCCCGTCGTCGCGCGGTGGTAGCGCAGCGAGAGCGCCGCCAGGCCGATCGCGACGACCGTCATCGCCGCGCCCGCCCAGGCCGTCGAGGCGAAGCCGAAGTCCGCGTCGATGACCGTGCCGCCGAGCCAGGGACCGCCGGTGTTGCCGAGGTTGAAGGCGGCGGTGGTGGTGGCGCCCGCGAGGGTGGGGGCCGCGGCGGCGATGTTGAACATACGGGCGTTGAGGGCCGGGGCCGTGAAGAACGCCGAGACGCCCAGCAGGAAGGCCAGCGTGATGACGGCGGCCGGGTGCGAGGCGGTGAGCGCCAGCAGGGCGAGCAGGACCGTCGACGCGGTGACGCCGCTGATCATGACACCGAAGAGATGCGCGTCCGCGAACCGGCCGCCGAGCGCCGTACCGACCAGCGCGCCGACACCGAAGAGCGCCAGCACGGTCGGCACCCAGCCGCTGTCCAGCCCGGCCACGTCCGTGAGCAGCGGGGCGAGATACGAGAACGCGCAGAAGACACCGCCCGCCGCGAGCGCGGTCACGGCGATCGAGAGCCAGACCTGACGGTCGCGGTAGATGGTCAACTCCCGCTTGAGCTGGGGCTTCTCGGCGGGGAGCGGGATGCGCGGGATGAGTGTGACGACACCGACGAGCGCGACCGCGGAAGCCGCGCCGACCGCCCAGAACGCCGAGCGCCAGCCGAGGTGTTCGCCGAGGAACGCGCCGACCGGGACGCCGAGGACGTTCGCGATGGAGAGCCCGCCGATCATGACGGCCATCGCGCGGGCGCGCGCGGTGTGCGGGACCATCGCGATGGCGACGGCCGCGCCGACCGCCCAGAACCCGGCGCAGGCGAACGCGCTGATGACGCGGGACGCGAAGAGGATCTCGTACGTCGGGGCGAGGGCGCCCGCGACCTGGCCGAGGCCGAAGACCGAGATCAGGGCGATGAGTGTGGTGCGGCGGGGGAGGCGCAGAGTGGCGACGGCGAGCAGGGGCGCGCCCACGACCATGCCGATCGCGAAGGCGGATATCAGGAGCCCGGCCGTGGGGATGGAGACGTTCATGTCGTCGGCGAGGGGCGGCAGCAGGCCGGAGAGCATGAACTCGCTCGTGCCGAGAGCGAAGACGGAGAGGCCGAGGATGTAGACGGCGAGCGGCATACGGGCGGGTGCGGGGGTCCGGGCCGGGGACGAGAGCGGCTTCGACATCGGCTTCGGTATCGGCTTCGACATCGACTTTGGCGTCGGCTTCGGCGGCGGGGAATCGGCGGAGTCGGGCATGACAGGTGCCAACGGTCGTATCGGCCGTTACATTCCGGCGGAGCGTCGGCTCTCAGCTGGTGAGACGGGTGAGGCCGCGCAGTTCGTCGGCCAGGTTCGCGCGGGCGCGCGCCTCCCACTCGCGCGCGCCGTAGGGGGTACGGAACAGCGCGGGCAGGCCGAGCAGCTGTTCCAGTACGGCGGCCCTGCCGGTGCGGAACGCGTCGTCGGGGACGAAGCCGTACTCCTCCCGTACCGCCGTGGTGTAGGCCGCGTACGCCTCCGGGCCGCCCGCCAGGACGGCGAGGTCCGCGTCGCACAGGACGGCGCCGTCGCGGTCGCCGGGCGCGGCGGCATGGGTGGTGGTGAGGCGGACGAGCCGGGCGACCTCGCGCGTACGGTCGTCGCTCAGCCCGGCCTCGGGAAGGGCGCGTTCGGCGAGGCGGGCGGAGCGCTCCTCGTTCTCGGAGCGGTCGGGCTGGTAGACGGCGTCGTGGAACCAGGCGGCGAGACGTACGACGTCGGGGTCGTCGGCGTACTCGGCGAGCGTGTCGATGTGGTCCAGGACGGCGAGCAGATGATCGGTGGTGTGGTAGCGGCGCTGGGGCTCGGCCCAGCGGGCGAGGAGGCGGTCGGCGTACGCGTACGGGTCGGGGCCCTCGCCCCGCCCGGCTTCCCCGGCTTCCCTGGCTTCTCCGGCTTTCCCGGTTCCCTCCCGGAGTGCGAGGAGCGTGGTCACGAACCGGCTGCGCAGATCAGGTACGGGCATGGGACGACGATAGAGCCGGGCCGCGGAACGGGGGTTCCGGGGCCCGGCTCGGTGCCGTCGTCGCGCGGCTGCCGCGCGCGGGGTCACACGGCCTTGAATCCGCGGAGCCGGAGGCTGTTGCCGACGACGAAGACGGAGGAGAAGGCCATGGCGGCGCCGGCGATCATGGGGTTGAGGAGTCCGGCGGCGGCGAGCGGGAGCGCGGCGACGTTGTAGGCGAAGGCCCAGAAGAGGTTGACGCGGATGGTGGTGAGCGTGCGGCGGGCGAGCCGGATGGCGTCGGCGGCGACGCGCAGATCACCGCGGACGAGGGTGAGGTCGCCCGCTTCGATGGCGGCGTCGGTGCCGGTGCCCATGGCGAGTCCGAGGTCGGCCTGGGCGAGTGCGGCGGCGTCGTTGACCCCGTCCCCGACCATCGCGACGGACCGGCCCTCCGCCTGGAGCCGCTTGACGACGTCGACCTTGTCCTCGGGCATGACGTCGGCGATGACCTGCTCGGGGTCGATCCCGACTTCCTTGGCGACGGCGTGGGCGACGGCCTGGTTGTCGCCGGTCAGGAGCAGCGGCGTGAGACCGAGGGCGCGCAGTCGGCGGATGGCCTCGGGGCTGGTGTCCTTGACGGCGTCGGCGACTTCGAGAACGGCGCGTGCCTCTCCGTCCCACGCGACGGCGATGGCGGTGCGTCCGGCGGCCTCGGCCGCCTCCTTCGCGCGCTCCAGGTCCTCGGGGAGACGGATCTCCCACTCGGCGAGCAGCTTCGCGCGGCCGACGAGGACGGCGTGGCCGTCCACGACGCCCTGGACGCCGAGGCCCGGGACGTTGGCGAAGTCCTCGGGCGTGGGGAGCGTACCGATCCGCTCGGCGGCACCGGTGGCGACGGCCTGGGCGATGGGGTGTTCGGAGGCGTGCTCCAGCGCGCCCGCCAGCCGCAGCACCTCGGTCTCGGTGGTGCCGGTGGCGGTGTGGGTGGCGAGGAGGGTCATGTGGCCGGTGGTGACGGTGCCGGTCTTGTCCAGGACGATGGTGTCGGCGCGGCGGGTGGATTCGAGGACTTCGGGGCCCTTGATGAGGATGCCGAGCTGGGCGCCGCGGCCGGTGCCGACCATGAGGGCGGTCGGGGTGGCCAGGCCGAGGGCGCAGGGGCAGGCGATGATCAGGACGGCGACGGCGGCGGTGAAGGCGGCCGTGAGTCCGGCGCCGGTGAGGAGCCAGAAGCCGAGGGTGGCCAGGGCCAGCAGGATGACGAAGGGGACGAAGACGGCGGAGATCCGGTCGGCGAGGCGCTGGGCGGCGGCCTTGCCGTTCTGGGCGTCCTCGACCATGCGGGCCATGCGGGCGAGCTGGGTGTCGGCGCCGACGCGGGTGGCTTCGACGACGAGACGGCCCCCGGCGTTGAGGGTGGCACCGGTGACGGGGTCCCCGGCGGTGACCTCCACGGGGACGGACTCGCCGGTGAGCATGGAGGCGTCGATGGCGGACGAGCCGTCGATGACCGTGCCGTCGGTGGCGATCTTCTCGCCGGGCCGGACGAGGAAGTGATCACCGGTCCGTAGCCGCGCGGTGGGGATGGTCACCTCGCCGCCGTCGCGCAGGACGGTGACTTCCTTGGCACCGAGTTCGAGCAGGGCGCGCAGGGCGGCACCGGCCTTGCGCTTCGAGCGGGCTTCGAAGTAGCGGCCGGCCAGGATGAACGCGGTGACGCCGGCGGCGGCTTCGAGATAGATGTTGCTCGCGCCGTCGGTGCGGGCGACGGTCAGCTCGAAGGGGTGGGTCATGCCGGGCATGCCGGCGTGACCGAAGAACAGGGCCCACAGGGACCAGAGGAACGCGGCCGAGACGCCGACCGAGATCAGGGTGTCCATGGTGGCGGCGCCGTGGCGGGCGTTGGCCCAGGCCGCGCGGTGGAAGGGCCAGGCGGCGTACGTGACGACGGGGGCGGCGAGGGTGAGCGAGAGCCACTGCCAGTACTCGAACTGGAGGGCGGGGATCATCGCCATCGCGATCACGGGGACGGACAGGAGGACGGCGGTGATCAGCCGCTGCCGCAGTGTCACGTCGGCGGGGTCTCTGGCGGTGTCCGTCGTGGCGGTCGCGTCCGTCTCGCCCGGGGTGCCGACGGTGTCGGTGTCCGCCGGGACGAGTACGGGTGCGGGTGCCGGCCGGGTGGCGCTGTAGCCGGTGGCTTCGACGGTGGCGATCAGATCCTCGACCGCGACGTCCTGGCCCCGGTAGCTGACCTTGGCCTTTTCGGTGGCGTAATTGACGGTGGCCTCGACCCCGTCCATCCGGTTCAGCTTCTTCTCGATCCGCGCCGCGCAGGATGCGCAGGTCATACCGCCGATCATGAGCTCGACTTCGGCGGCTGTGCCGGCGGTGGTCCGTGTGGGGCTCATGGCTGACGGCTCCTTCTCCTCGACAATGTTCATCCTACCCCCTAGGGGTATCTCACTCCTCTATCTATACCCCCATGGGGTATGTAACGCAAGGGATGTCCGTGGATGCGCTGATGCGCGCGGGCGGGAGGGCCCCGTAGGCTGGGATATTGGACTAGACCTATATCGGGGTCCTGTCCAGTCATGTCCCTGACCCGCCGGCATACGTATGAATGAGGTCCCATGAGTAAGCGTGCACTCCTGGAGGTGATCGCTCTCGACGCGGAGGACGCGGTCGCCGCCCGGAACGGAGGCGCGGACCGCCTTGAACTCGTCACCGACATGGCGGCGGACGGGCTGACCCCACCCCGCGAGACCTTCGCGAAGATCCGGGCCGCCGTCGACATCCCGCTGAGGGTGATGCTGCGGCTGGCCGACGGATTCGCGGTGGGCGAGCCGGGAGGCGCGGACGCCCTGGCCGAGGTGGCGCGGGGGCTGCGGGCGGAGGGGGCGGACGAGTTCGTCCTCGGCTTCCTCGACGCGGACGGGACGCCGGACCTGGTCACGGTGGAACGCCTGATCGCGGAGCTGGACGGCTGCCGGTGGACCTTCCACCGGGCGATCGACCGCGCGGCCGACCGGGACGCGCTCCGCAAGCAACTGGCGGATCTGCCGGGCCTGGACACGTACCTCACGGCGGGCTCGGCGGCGGGCGTGGACGACGGGCTGCCAACGCTGCTGGCGGAGTCGGAGGCCGGGGCGCGGGGGGAACCGGGGTACGGGGCGCGGCTGATGGTGGGCGGCGGACTGCGGCTGGACCACGTGGGGGCGCTGCTGGCGGCGCGGGTGGACGCGTTCCACATCGGGGGCGCGGCGAGGTTGGGGGGCTGGGGGGGATCGGTATCGGCGGAGGCGGTACGGGGGTGGCGCGACGTCATCGACGCGTAGCGCCTTCCGGCGGGGGGGCGTCCGGGGGGTTCGTCTTTGGCTGGGGCCGGTTTTCGTGTGCGGGTTGTTGCCGGGGGCGTTTGTCTTTGGCTGGTGCCGGTGGTCCGGGTGCGGGTTGTTGCCGGGGTGTGCTCCGGGGCTCGCGTCCGGGACTGCATGCTGTGCTTTCCCGGGGGGACACCCCCGGACCCCCGTACGGCGCACGGACGCCCGAACCATCGACTGGCCGGAGTCGCGCCGTACATCATGCCGTCCGGACATGCGCCTCCGGAGGCCCCGGCGCCCGGCCCACGACAACGCAACCGCAACCCGGCGACCGCACCCCGCACCCCCCGCCCCCGCCGGACGGCGCTACGCGGACAGTGACCCCGGCATCTCCGTCGCGTGCACCACGATCAGGCCCGACACGGCTCGCGTCAACGCCACGTACAGCCGCCGCAGCCCCGTCCGCTCGTCCGGTTCGCCGTCGACCACCGCCGACGGCTCGTCCAGGACCACGTAGTCGTACTCCAGGCCCTTCGCCAGGGACGCGGGCACCAGCGTCAGACGGGCCTCGGCCGTCGTCTCCTCGCCCGGGGACAGGTACGGCAGCCCCGCCGCCGTCAGCGCCTCCCGCAGCGCCGGGACACGGGCGTCCGCCGCGATCAGACCCGTGGAGCCCTCGTGCGCGAGTGATTCCACGCAGGCGGCGACGACAGCGCCGTCGAGGCCCTCCGCCGCCACCGACCGTACCGAGAGCGAGCCCGGCGACTCACGGACCGACGCCACCTCCGCCAGCCCCGGCGCGATCGACGGCAGCAGTCTCGACGCGTACGCGATCACCTCGCGCGGCACGCGGAAGCCCGCCGTCAGTTCCTCCACCACCGCGTCCGCCTTGCCCAGGTGCCGCAGCGCGTCGGCCCAGCTCGTCGTCGCCCAGGGCGTCGTCCCCTGCGCCAGATCGCCCAGTACCGTCGCCGAGCCGGTCGAGCAGCGGCGGCCCACCGCGCGGTACTGCATGGGGGACAGATCCTGCGCCTCGTCGAGCACGACGTGGCCCAGCGAGTGGGTGCGGGCGATCAGATCGCCCGCCTCGTCGATCAGTACCGCGTCCGCCGCCGACCACTTCGCCGACTTCACGCTCCGCGCCGGCTTCGTCCACAGGATCGTCTTCTGCTCGTCGGGCGTGAGGACGCCCTCCGCGTGCGCCGCGAGGAACTCCGCGTCGGAGAGCAGCCGCAGCACCAGCTTCGCCGGATCGACGGGTGGCCAGATCGCCTTCACCGCCGCCTTCACCGCCGGGTTGCGGGCCACCGCGTCCTGTACGCGGTCGTCCGGCGCCTCGCCCGCCTCCTCCATCCGGACGAGCACGGCGTGTGCGATCCGCTGCGGGAGAGCCTCGCGCGCGGCGCCGTAGCGCATGTCCCGGGCGAGCAGCTGTCCGACCATCTCTTCGAGTTCGTACGCCGGTACCCGCCACCGCCGCGAGCCGCGTACGACCACGACGGGCTCGGCCGGCGGTGTGACGTGGGACCGTACGGCCCGTCTGAGGACTTCGGCCATGCGGGCGTCGCCCTTGACGACGGCGGCGGGCGCGGGGTCCGCGCCGCGTACGTCCACCGAGCCGACCAGATCGTCCACCGTCGCCTGCCGTACCTCCAACTCGCCCAGCGCGGGCAGGACTTGCTCGATGTATTGGAGGAAGGAGGCGTTCGGGCCGATGACGAGCGTGCCGGTACGGGCCAGCCGCTCGCGGTGCGCGTACAGGAGATACGCGACCCGGTGCAGGCCGACGGCCGTCTTGCCGGTGCCGGGGCCGCCCTGGACGCAGACGGAGCCGCCGAGGCCGCTCCGTACGATCTCGTCCTGCTCGGGCTGGATCGTCGCGACGATGTCGCGCATCGGGCCGACGCGCGGCCGTTCGATCTCGGCCTGGAGCAGTTTGCTGGAGCGCGCGGCCTCGGCGGGATCGGACAGGTGCTCGTCCTCGTACGCGGTGATGTCGCCGGCCGTGTAGCCGAAGCGCCTGCGCAGCCCGACGTCCAGCGGCTCCTTCCTGGACGCCCGGTAGAACGGCTGGGAGGCGGGGGCGCGCCAGTCGATGACCATGGGATCGCCGCCGGCGTCGTGGACATGGCGCCGGCCGATATAGAAGCGCTCGCCCTCCGCGCCCTCGGCCTCGGCCGCGCCCACGGGGTGCAGGTAGTCGAGGCGGCCGAAGAAGAGCGGGGTGTGGGCGAGATCGGCGAGCGCCTTGACGCGGTCCTCGATCTGGGCCTCCAGGACGGCCGCGTTGACCCAGTTCGCGGTGACATCGCGGATGTCGAGCGCCTGGACGTCCTCACGCATGGCGCGGAGGGCGGAGCGGGAGGCGGCGAGGTGGGCGCGCTCCCGCGCCAGCAGGGGGTCCTGGGAGTCGTTGCCGGGGGTCGTGGCGGGGTCAGGGGCGTGCGCGGACACGGTGGTGCCTCCGGGGGCTTTACGCAGGCCGACGGGCCGCACCCCGTCGGGCGACGGGCCGCGGTGGCCGTTCGGCGTGGATCACGTCATGGCGGTCGGCCGTCCGGTTTCCGTCCGGACGACGGCGCTCCGCGAGGGAGGCGGGCAAGGTGGGCGATTGTAGCCAGCAGGTGACGAGGAGACGAATGGTTTTCCGCGGGGGCTCACGCCGCGGGGCGTGCGTACCGGTCCGGCGCGGGGCGTGCGTACGTTCCGGCGGGGGCGTGCGTACGGTCCCGCGGGGGTCCTCGGCGGCGGGAGCGCGTCCGTCCTGCGGGCCATCCGCGGCCTCCACCCCGTAGGGGATGCCACGGGACCGGAGTCGTACACGGCCTCGCACGAGGCTCAAACCGCAGGGCGATGACTCATCCGGCGCATGTGCCCATCATGGATGTATGAGTACCGCGACCTTTACCCCGGCCCATGCCCCGCACGGTTCGCCGCTCCCCGGCGCGACCGCCACGGGTTCCGTCTCCCACCACGCCCACCACGTCGGCAACGCGCTGCGTGCCGTCAAGGTCTTCGTGAGCGCCGCGTTCAACGTGGCCGTCCTCGGGGAGTACGCGGAGGAGGCGGGTATCAAGCGCCGCTGACCCGTACCGAGCACCGCCGGCGCGTATCGCGCCAATCGCGCGCCACCCCGTCCCGCCGCGCTCCTGAGTAGCGCCTCTGATCCACTAGGGTCGCGGCCGTGACCTACCGGACCGTGACGCCTCGTTCACTCGCCGCAGTGGGCGCGCTCGCCCTGTCGCTGGCCGCACTCGCCACTCTCTGCGTCGCCCGGCGCATCCCCATGGCCGACACACTCGTCTACCGTGCGGAAGGCGCTGCCGTCGTGGACGGCACCGATCTCTACGGTTTCACGGTCACCCAGTGGCAACTTCCCGCCACCTACCCGCCGTTCGCCGCGATCCTCTTCGTACCCACCACCTGGCTGTCCCTCGACGCCCTCAAGGTCGTCTTCGTCATCGGGAACGCGGCGCTGCTGGCGCTGCTCGTACGGCTGTCCTGGCGGTTCGCGGGGATGCCCGCCGGTCCTGTGCCGCTGCTGGCCGCCGTCGCCGTCGGGCTCTGGCTCGAACCCGTCTTCCAGACCGTCCTCTTCGGACAGATCAACCTCGCACTCGTCTGCCTCGTCCTGTGGGACCTGTCGCGGCCCGAGCAGGCGCTCGGCAAGGGGTTCGCGCTCGGTGTCGCGGCGGGCATCAAGCTGACTCCGGCCGTCTTCATCGTGTATCTGCTGGTGACCGGGCGCGTACGGTCAGGACTGATCGGCCTGGCCGCCTTCACCGGCACCGTGCTGCTCGGCGCGCTCGTACTGCCCGAGGCGAGTGGCGAGTTCTGGACGACGCGTCTTTTCGAGACGGGCCGGGTCGGCAAGGCGTGGATCGTCGACAACCAGTCGCTGCAAGGGATGCTGGGACGCCTCCTGCACACCGCGGAGCCGGGCGTGGTGTGGGCCGTGGCCGCCGGGGCCACGGCGGTCGCCGGGCTGTGGATCGCCCGCCGGGCCGTCGTACGGGCCGGGCTGGAGACCTGGGGCGTGCTGGTCATGGCGCTGACCGCGCTGCTCGTGTCGCCGATCAGCTGGTCGCACCACTGGGTGTGGTGCGTACCGCTGCTGGCGGTGCTGATCGCGGAGCGCCGGTTCCGTACGGCGGCGGCGGTCGGGGTGGTGTGGACGGCGCGCACCTTCTGGATCGTGCCGCACGACGGCGATCTGGACCTCCGGCTGCCGTGGTGGCAGCAGGTGCCGGCGTCGCCGTACCCGCTGCTCGCGCTGGGGCTGCTGGTGTTCGCGGCGTGGCGCACGGGCCCGGGGGCGGACAAGGGGGACTCCGCCCTCGTCCTTCCGGTGCAGCGTGCGGAGGCCGGCTCGGGGGTGAGTACGACGGCGGGTACGGGGTGAGTACGGGCGCCGAAGCGGGGCGCCCCGTCCCGGTGATGTCATCGGGGCATGGAAACGACGACGGTCCCCACCCCCACTCCGGAACAGACCACCGACCGCGGCGCCCTCCTCGCTCTCCGGCTCTGGGCGCTGGGCGGTCTCGGGCTGCTGCTGGGCGGCTATGTCCTGTTGGCCGTCATCGCGCTGACCGACGCGGTCGATCCGGGCGACGGCGTCGCGGGCGCGTACATCAGCGCGGGCTTCTGGTCCCTCCACCTGTCCGGGCTCATCGGTCTGGCCGCGGCGGCGCTGCCGGGTGGCTCGATGCTGCGGGGCGTGCGGAGCGGGGCGGTGGGGGCGCAGTACGTGCTGCTGGCGGCGGGGCCGGTGCTGGCGCTGATGGACTGAGACGGCCCGGGGGGCCGGGGGCACGTGGGGTCCCTGAGGCCCGGGGGCCCGGGGGCCGGTGGGCACGGAGGCGCGCGGAATCCCATGGGCCCGGAGGCCCGTGGCCCGGAAGCCCGGCTCAGTTCTCCGCCAGCAGCTCGTCCGCGTCGACGATCCGGTAGGCGTAGCCCTGCTCCGCCAGGAACCGCTGGCGGTGCGCCGCGAAATCCTGGTCGATCGTGTCGCGCGCGACCACCGAGTAGAAGCGGGCCTCGTGGCCGTCCGCCTTCGGGCGCAGGACACGCCCCAGGCGCTGGGCCTCCTCCTGGCGGGAGCCGAACGTACCCGAGACCTGGATCGCGACCGTCGCCTCCGGCAGATCGATCGAGAAGTTCGCGACCTTCGACACGACCAGCACCGAGATCTCGCCCTGCCGGAACGCCTCGAAGAGCTTCTCGCGCTGCGCGTTGCTGGTCTCGCCCTTGATGACGGGGGCGTCCAGATGCTCGCCCAGCTCGTCGAGCTGGTCGATGTACTGACCGATGACGAGGGTCTGCTCGCCCCGGTGCTTGCGTACCAGCGCCTCCGTCACCTTCCGCTTCGTCGCGGTCGTCGCGCAGAAGCGGTACTTCTCCTCGGTCTCGGCCGTCGCGTACGCCAGTCGCTCGCTGTCGGTCAGATTGACCCGTACCTCGACACAGTCCGCCGGAGCGATATAGCCCTGCGCCTCGATCTCCTTCCACGGCGCGTCGAACCGCTTCGGCCCGATGAGCGAGAAGACGTCCGACTCGCGGCCGTCCTCCCGTACGAGCGTCGCCGTCAGCCCGAGGCGGCGCCGGGCCTGGAGATCGGCGGTGAACTTGAAGACGGGCGCGGGCAGCAGATGCACCTCGTCGTAGATGACCAGGCCCCAGTCACGGGAGTCGAACAGCTCCAGGTGCGGGTAGACGCCCTTACGGCGGGTGGTCAGCACCTGGTACGTGGCGATGGTGACCGGGCGGATCTCCTTCTTCGTACCGCTGTACTCGCCGATCTCGTCCTCGGTCAGTGACGTGCGCTTCACCAGCTCGTGCTTCCACTGGCGGGCCGAGACGGTATTGGTCACCAGAATCAGCGTCGTCGCCTTGGCCTCGGCCATCGCACCGGCCCCGACCAGCGTCTTTCCCGCGCCACAAGGCAGCACGACCACACCCGAACCGCCATGCCAGAACCCCTCGACGGCCTGCTTCTGATACGGGCGCAGCGCCCAGCCCGACTCGTCCAGCTCGATGGCGTGGGCCTCGCCGTCGACATAACCGGCGAGGTCCTCGGCCGGCCAGCCCAGCTTGAGGAGCGTCTGCTTGATCTGGCCGCGCTCCGAGGGGTGGACGGCGACGGTGTCCGGGTCGATGCGGTTGCCGACCAGCGGCTGGACCTTCTTGGAACGGAGGATCTCCTCCAGCACGGGACGGTCGGTGGAGGTCAGGACCAGCCCGTGGGAGGGGTGCTTGGAGAGGGTGAGCCGGCCGTAGCGGGCCATCGTCTCGGCGACATCGACGAGCAGCGCGTGCGGCACGGGATACCGGGAGTACTCCACGAGCGCGTCGACCACCTGCTCGGCGTCATGCCCGGCGGCACGGGCGTTCCACAGCCCGAGCGGGGTCAGCCGGTAGGTATGGATGTGCTCGGGGGCGCGCTCCAGCTCGGCGAAGGGCGCGATGGCGCGGCGGCAGGCGTCGGCCTGCTCGTGGTCGACTTCGAGCAACAGGGTCTTGTCGCTCTGGACGATGAGGGGTCCGTTCACGCGCGGCTGCCTTTCGGGGATGGCTCTGCACGGCCGAATGACCAGTGGCCAAATGACCAGTGTCGCGCATCTTCGGCGGATCGGGGACGGGGGCGCGTATCCGGGGCCTGTCTCCGGGGCCGGGGGCGCGTATCCGTGACGGGCCGGGGCACCCGGGGTCTATGACCGCAGAGACGGAAAGGCCCAACCCGGCGAAGGCTGTCCCAGGGAGTATTCCGTGGGGGCGTGCTGTGCTGCGGATTCTCATCATGACGGTGGCGCTGGTCGCCCTGACGGGGTTCGCCGCGGTACTGGCCGAACTGACTCTGACGCCGTCTCCCGCGTCCGCGGAGATCGCGGGTGCCAATCTCAGGCCGGGGCACTCCCTGAGGCAGTACGCGGAGGACTACACGTTCCTCGCCGCGTGCAAGCAGATCGGCGGGAATCTGCTGATGGGGGCGCCGTTCGGACTGATCCTTCCGGTGCTTGTACCGCGCAGGCTGCGGATGGTGCGGGTGGTGGTGCTGACGGCGCTGGTGATGGTGCTGGTGGAGCTGGCGCAGGGGGCCGTGGTGCAGGGGCGGGCGTTTGATGTGGACGACGTGATTCTGAACACGAGTGGTGCGTTGATCGCGTATGTGCTGGTGGGGAGGCTGATCGGGCGGCGCTTCCACGCGCTGGGCGCGGTGGGCGCGCAGGGCGCGCCGGGTGCGGGTGCGGGTTCGTCCGCCGGGCGGAAGTCGGAGCCTGGGCGGCGGCCCCAGGCGAAGCCGAAGGGTAGGCCTGTGATGACGAAGGCGAAGCCGAAGGTCAGGTCTGGGGCGACGAAGGCGAAGTCGGCTGCGGCGAAGGCCGGGGCCAAGACGAAGCGGTCCGGCTCGGCGCCTGGGGCGGCTTGGCGCGAGCGGCTTGGCCGGCTCGGTCGGCGCTGATCGCCTCACGGCGGGATGCGGTGCGCCGTCCGGCGGGGTGCGGGTGCGGTGCGCCTCCGGTGCGGGGTGCGGGGTGCGCCTGCGGCGCTGGGGCCGGTGGTGGTGCCGGGGGTCGGGGTCTCCGGAGGTCCGTGTCCGGACTGCGCTGCGATCCATATGCGACTCCGTCGCGTGGTCACCGCGCTTCGCGCGAGCTGCGACGCTTTACGTCCGGACACGCACCTCCTCCGACCCCGCCCCCTCCCGCCCGTGGTCGGCCCCGGCCGCCGCCCGGCTGGGGCAGGGGCGCCTCGGGCGGTCACCCGTCCGGGCTCAGTTCAGCGGAAGTTCCGTCAACATCACCGCGTACACCGGCGAGTCAGGGAAGGGCCGGCGCTCCCCGACTTTCCGGAAGCCCCAGGACTCGTGCAGGCCCTGAACCCTGGGATGTTCTACGTCCACCAAGAGGACGGCGAGATCCTCGTCGCGGGTTTCGAGCAGCATGCGCGTGACCAGCTCGGCGACGCCCTTCTTGCGCCACTTCGGGCGGACGGCCAGCTCGGAGTAGGCGAACGTACGGGTCTTCTTCGGCGCGGGGTCGAGGTGCTCGCGCCACCACTCGCGGTCCGGGTTGGCGGGGGCACCGTACGCGAAGGCCACTGGCTCGTCACCGTCGTACGCGATCACACAGGCGAAGGCAGGGGTGCCGCCCCAGTGGTCCACGAACCAGGGGAACTTCTTCTTGAACTCGTCATCCCTGTCGGTGCCTTGGGCTTCGGCGTGCACGTCGATGATCATCTGCCTGATCTGCGGCAGGTCCTCGTGCGTGAAGTGTCGGACGTCCAGCTCGGCGGCGCTCAAGCGCGGCTCCATTCGGATCGGTAGCGGTCTCCCCACTCTCTGGCGACGCTCGCGTCCGGTGCAAGGGTGATCAAGTCCCGGTAGTAGTCCCGAGAACTGGCGCTCCCCGGTGGCTGTGGTCCGGGGCCGGGGCGGCTGGCTCGGCATCCCCCGGCCCGACCGTACGGAACCGGCTCCCGTCACGCCGTACTGGGCCGTGCCGGTGAGACGGGCCGGGAAGCTGTGCCTCCCGGAGACGGTGGCTGAGCTGCTCCGGGTCGGGCAGGCACGGCTCGAAGGCGACGTCCGGTGAAGTGGTCGCCCCAGTCCGACGTACGGGGTGCGGACTGGGGCGGGGTGCCGATTCGTTCCGGGTGCCCACCAACTACGCCGGGTCGTCCGCCAGTTCCGCTACTCCCGTGATGCGGTGCAGCGGGTACGTGCGGACCTCGTCCGCCGTGTGGTCGTAGCCCGTGACGTAGCCGCCCTCCACCCGGACCGGGGCGATGACGCGCTGGCTGGCCGCGCCCTCCGCGTTGACGTAGCCGATCCAGACCGCTGAGCCGGTCATGGCGGCGGCCTGGACCGTGGCGAGGGTCTCGGCGGAGGTGGTGCGGGGGAGAGCGCCGTTTCTGGAGGCGGCTGCCGCGGAGGCCAGGGCCGCCGAGCCGGAGCCGGAGGGTTCGGGGACCGGTTTGTGGACGACCGTGGCGGCCAGGTCGCCCGCGCGGATCGCCTTCACCGCCGCGCCGAGCAGCGCCGTGTCCGGGGTGGGGGGTCCGTCCGGGACCGGGGCGGGAGCCGTTCTGGGTGGGGTGCGGTGGGCGTGGGCGCGGGTGATCATCACGTCGCCCTCGGCCGACTCCGCGGCCGGTGCGAAGCCCATGACGCGCAGCCCGTCGAGCAGGGTCACCGCGTCGGCGTGGCCGGCCAGTACGGTCGGGGCGAGGCGGCGCAGCCGTAGGCCCTGGGAGCGTTTGTCGGCGAGGATCTCGTCGAGTACGGCCTCGTCGTCGCAGCGTACGTAGGCGGAGGCCGCGCCGACCCGGAGGTGGCCGTGTTTACGGGCCACGTCGTCGATGAGGTAGGCGAGCGGCTGGGGTACGGGCGTACGGCTGTGGTTCCTGAGGAAGTCGTGCAGGTCGGAGGCCGACTGTCCGGCGTCGAGCGCGCGGCGTACGGAGCCGGGGGTGAAGCGGTAGACGGTCGCCCCGCCCTTCGACTCGACATCGGCCGCGATGGCGAGCAGTTCGGCCAGCGGGCGCAGGAGCGGGCCCGGTGCCACGGCGGTCAGGTCCGCCTGGAGGAGGACGTGGTCGAGCGGTTCGGGGAGGAGCGGCGCGAGGGCGCGGGCCGCTCGTGCGCCCGCTCCGGCCAGTTCGGCGGGGGTGCGTGCGACGTCGGTGCCGGCCGGGTCGCCTGAGGCGCGTACGACGTCGGTGGCAGCGGGGGCGTCCATGGCGTCCGGTGCCAGCAGTGCGCGTGCGTGCGACGCGAGCGCTCCCCGGCCCGTGATGCCCAGCATCTCCGCCTCGTTCAGCGTCCAGGCCGCCAGCCGTGCCCGCAGATCGTCATGCCGGCCGGTGCCGGACGCGCCGCGCAGGGGGCGTTCCCAGCGCAGTCTGCCGAGCAGCGATTCGGGGTCGGGGGCCGTGCCTTCGGGGAGGGTGGCGAGGAGGTCGAGGATCCGGCGCCGTACCTCGGGCGCGGCGCCGCGGTCCAGGTCGGGGCCGAGCGCGGCGAGCGTACGGCCCTTGGAGTCCTGGCTGCCGACCAGACCGGCCGTGCGGGTCGCCGTCAGCCAGGCCGTGGCGAGCCGTGCCCACTGCTCCGGGGCGGGCAGTTCCTGCCAGTCGTCGTAGGCGGGCGTCGGGGCGTACCGTTCGTCGGTTTCGCCGTCGGCCGCCAGCAGCCCTGCCGCGTAGGCGAGTTCGACCCAGAACGCGGCCACGGGCTCGGTCACGTCGAGAGCGGTGGCGGTGCGCTTGAGGTCACGTACGGACAGACCGCCGGCCCGCAGGACGTTCGGGCCGCCCTCGTTCCAGTCCTTGGCCAGTTCCTCGATGGTGGCGAGTGCCGTGTACGCCTGCCCGGCCGCCGTGTTGTCCACAACCTGTGGACGGGCGCCCGCGCTCGCATCCGAGGCGCGGGGCGCGATGGCGGGCGCCACGGGCTCCGGCGTACGGTGCGCGCGCCCGGCGCGCAGATGCAGCGCCGCCTCGCGCGGCAGGACGACCGTGCGGGTGGTCGCGGGCAGCAGCAGCCCGCGGTCGCGCAGCCACTGCACGGGTGGGGTGGGGCTGGAGGTGACCTCGCCGTACGGCGGCCCCCACACCAGCCGGTCCAGCACCGACAGGGCCTCCACGGGGGCCGTGTCGAGCAGCGCCGCCATCCGCGTACGGTCGGTGAAGAGCGCGGTGAGCGAGGCCACGGCGGATACCGGATCGTGGGTGGACGGCAGCCCGGCGGCGGTCAGGATCTCCTGGAGCCGGCCCGGCGACATGCCCGCGGTGGCCTCGGCGACCGTCGGGCCGAGCCCGGTCGGCGAGGGATGGGTGGGGGAGGGGGCGAGCAGCTCGCGGGCGGTGCGTACCAGCCGCAGCCGGTCGTCCGCGCCCCAGATCAGCGCCCGGTCGCGGAGGGTCTCCACCGCGCGGGGCAGGGCCGCCTCGATCTCCGGGTCGCCCTCGTCGCCGGTCAGCAGCGCGCGCAGCGTGTCGTACGGCGCGGGCTCCGTGGCGACGGCCAGGGCCTCCGCGGTCTGGAGCGTGAACCGGTCGAGCCGTTCCAGCGCCCGTACGACGGAGGCGCGGGTGCCCGCGCGCGTCGCGAGCTGCGAGAGGTCGCTCGGTACGGGGTTGAGCAGATCGGGGCGGGCACGCAGGAGCGCGACGAGCGAGCCGTCACCCTGGGTGCGCAGGGCCTCCGCGAGCGTACGCGGTGGCGTACCGCCGGTTCCTTCTGGCACGTGCGCCTCCTGGTCAGGCTTCGCGGGTCCCCATCCGTTCCACGTTAGCCCCTGGGAGGCGCTCCGCCCGCGCCCCCGGGCCACGGGGCGCCGCCGCGCCTTCTTCGTACTGGATGTTTCGTACTGGATGTACGGGCGGATGTGCGAGTGGGCGCGCGGGCGGGGCGCGGCGGTGCCGGGGTGGACGTACGGGAGTGACTTCGACACGATCGCCTACGGGTATCCGTCGTGATGGCGGCTGCCGGGCGTGCGTGTGCGGAGGACTGTGTGGGGATCGAGAGCGATCAGCTGGTCTATGACTATCTGAGCCGCGTGGGAGACGAGGCTCAGCAGCGGCATCTGCCCTCCGGGGACCGGATGCGGCTCGTGTCGTCGCTGCGGAACGAGATCGACGAGCAGCGCGGAAAGGCCGGCGGGGACAGCCCGGCCGCCGTGCGCCGCATCCTGGGGCGGCTGGGGACACCGGACGCGGTGGTACAGGCGGCCTCCCAGGGCTCCTCGGGCGACGACGCCCCCGCCCGTGCGCCGGAACCGCGGACCGCGCTGCCGGAGCAGCGCGCCCGCCGGGTGAAGGGAGCCAGGAGACTGGTCATCCCGGAACAGGCGTCGGAGTCGCCCGCCCCCGCGATGCCCGCCGCGTCGCCGCCGCATCTGGCGGGCATGGACGAGCTGGGCCCGTCCGGCCGGCAGCCCGACTGGTGGCGGATCGAGACGGGGCCGATGGGCGCGGGCCCGGCCGAGCAGGTGCCGGGGTTCGTGGGCGGGGTCGAGATCCCCGAGATACTCAAGCCGCCGCCGAAGCAGAAGCCGGGCAGGACGGCGGAGGGTGCCGAGGCCGCTGACGGCGCCGAGGCCGTCGAGGGCGCCGAGTCCGCGGAGGATGAGGACACGGCGGAGGACCAGGCGCGAGAGGCGGCGCGGGGCGCGGGCCGTCGCCGCCGGCTCCTCCGGCTCGCCCGCCGGAAGCAGAGCGCGGAGAAGGGGGCAGGCGGACGGGCCGGCGGACTCGCCCACCCGTTCCTGCTGCTCGCCGCCGCGCTGCTGGTCGCCGGGGCGGTGTTCGGCTCCTTGCTGGCCCTGGGCGGCGGCTGGCTCCTCGCGTACGCCTCCCGCACGCTCTCCCGCGCCGAGGCGAAATGGGCGGTCTTCGGCCTTCCCGGGATCTCGGCCGCCGGGGGTCTGCTCTGGCTCTGGGGGCGGCTGGACGGCCGCTGGGGCGAGGCGATCCCGGAGGACGGGATCGCCGACGCCCTGTCCAGCGCCTGGCCGGTGGTGCTCCGTACGGCGGCGGTGACCTCGGCGCTGTTTCTGGTGTGGCGTGCGCGGCGGAAGTCCGCGGGGTAGGGCCTCGGGGGCGGGGTCCGACTGGGTCCGGCGGGGTGCGTACGGGCGTCCGGACACCCGTACGCACCCCGCCGCCCTCAAGCAACCCCTCAATCAACCCCTCACTCCACCTCGCGCTCGACCCGGATCCACAACTCCGCGTCCGCCTGCGTCCCGTCCTCCGACAGCCGGGTGCGCAGCAGCTCCGGGCCCGGCACGCTCCGGTACGGGTTGGACGGGAACCACTGCGTGTAGACGTCCCGCCACAGGTACTGGAGCGCCCGCGGGAACTCCCCCGAACTCTCGAAGACCGCCCACGTCCCGGCCGGGACCGTCAGCGTCTCCATCCCCTCGGGCGCGGCGGCATCGGTCACCACGCCGTGCAGGTAGTCGAGTTCGGTGCCCTCCGCGCGACTCTCGGAGAGGTCGTCGGTGACGGCGACGATCCCGCGCGGCTCCTGGCCGGAGCGCTCCCCGAGCTCCTCCAGCCGCTGGAGCGTCTCCCGGCCGAGGCCCCGGATGAACGAGACGATCGCCGGGTTCATGCCCTCGTGCACGAGCGGGACCCGTGTCTTCGGGCCGACCACCCTGAACTCCGGCTTCTGGACTACTCGGTACCGCATGTCGGTACTCCCTTCGACGATGAGGCGAAAGGACATCCGTGGCTGGGAGCGCAGCGTCGCGCCGGTCCGCCGGGCCTCGCCGGGCCCGACGCCGTGCAGGGCACGGAACGCGCGCGCGAACGCCTCGCCCGAGCCGTACCCGTACCGCACCGCGACATCGAGCAGCGTCCGCTCCCCGCCGAGCACGTCCGCGCCCGCGACGGTGAGCCGTCTGCGGCGGATGTACTCGGAGAGCGGTATGCCCGCCAGCGCGGAGAACAGCCGCCGGAAGTGGTACTCCGACGTGACCGCGATCCGCGCGAGTTCGGCCACCTCGATCGGCTGACCGAGGTTCCGCTCGATGTGCTCCATGGCCTGGTTCAGCCGTTCCAGCATCACCGGACCTCCTTCCCTTACTGATCAGCCACGTTAGGGAGGGACCGCCCCACCGGACCCGGCAATCCGTGCCCGGTCCTGTCGGGTCGGCCGCGGCGGGGCCACGCGGCGCGGAGGCGGCCGCGAGGCTTACGAGGGGCCGCCACCCGGCCGGTACGGCGCGCCCGGCACCACCAGCGGCGATCCCGTCACCGGGTCCGGTACCACCACCGACTCCAGGCCGAAGACCTCCCGCACCAGCTCCGCCGTCACGATCTCCCCGGGCCGCCCCTCCGCCACGATCCGCCCCGCCTTCATCGCGACCAGGTGATCCGCGTACCGCGCCGCCTGGTTGAGGTCGTGGAGCACGATCACGACCGTACGGCCCTGGTCGTGGTTGAGGCGGCGGACCAGATCGAGCACCTCCACCTGGTGCGCGATGTCCAGGAACGTCGTCGGCTCGTCCAGCAGCAGCAGATCCGTCTCCTGCGCCAGCGCCATCGCGATCCACACCCGCTGGCGCTGGCCGCCCGACAGTTCGTCCACCGAGCGGTCGGCGAGGGCCGTCACGTCCGTACGCTCCATCGCGTCCGTCACCGCGCGCTCGTCCTCGTCCGACCACTGCTGCCACCAGTGCTGGTGCGGCTGGCGCCCGCGCGAGACCAGGTCGGCGACCGTGATGGCCTCCGGGGCGACCGGCGACTGCGGGAGCAGGCCGATGGACTGCGCGATCTTCCGGGTCGGGATCCGCGCCAGCTCCGTACCGTCCAGCAGCACAGAACCGCCGCGCGGCTTCAGCAGCCGGCCGAGCGCGCGCAGGGTCGTCGACTTCCCGCAGGCGTTCGGGCCGACGATCACCGACACCTGCCCGTCGGGGACGGCCAGGTCCAGTTCGTGGACGACCGTGCGGTCCTCGTACGCGAGCGTCAGCTCGCGGGCGACGATCCTGCTCATGCCTTGCCTCCTGCGGTACGGCCGGTACGGCCGCGGATGATCAGCCAGATCAGATACGGGGCGCCGACCGCCGCCGTCAGGACACCCACGGGGAGTTCGGTCGGTGAGAGCAGCCTGCGGGCCAGCAGATCGGCGAGGACGACGATCACCGCGCCGGTCAACGCGGAACACAGCAGCGGGATCTGCGCGGTACGGGTCATGCGCCGGGCGATCTGCGGCGCCAGCAGCGCCACGAAGTCGACCGGGCCCGCCGCGCCCGTCGCCACCGACGCCAGCACCACGCCGAGCAGGACGAGCCCGAGCCGTACGCGGCCGAGCCGTACGCCCAGGCCCGTGGCGGTGTCGTCGTCCATCGAGACCGTGCGCTGCGCGCGCGCCGCCCACAGCACCGCGGGCACCAGCGCGAGCAGCAGCCAGCCGAGCGGCGCGGCGGAGTCCCAGCCCCGGCCGTTGAGCGAGCCGGTCATCCAGACCTGGGCCTGCTGGGCGACCAGATAGTCGCCCTTGGTCAGGAAGAGCGTCGTGACGGAGCGCAGGGCGATCGCGAAGCCGATGCCGATCAGCACGAAGCGCGTGGCGTGCAGCCCGCCGCGCCAGGCGAAGAGGTACACCAGCGCCGCTGCGACGATGCCGCCGGCGACGGAGAGATACGGCAGGACGGTGTACGAGGTGACACCGAAGGTCATCGCGCCGACCGTGAGCGCGCTCGCGCCCTGGCTGATGCCGATGATGTCGGGGCTGGCGAGCGGGTTGCGCGCCACGGTCTGGATCAGCGCGCCCGCGATGCCGAACGCGAGCCCGACCAGCAGCCCGACCACCATGCGGGGCAGCCGCAGCGTGCCGACCACCAGATCGGCCGACGAGGTCTGTCCGAGCAGCACCTTCAGGACCTCGGACGGTGCTATGAAGCTCTCGCCGACGCTCAGATACGCCACGCACACGGCGGCCAGCGCGACGGCGAGCGCGACCGCCACGGCCGCCGCCCGCCGGTGCAGCAGGAACGAGGCGCGTCCGATCCGTACCCGCGTACAGCCCGCCGGGCGGATCCCGCCGGCCCCGGCGACACGCGCCGGGGCCTCCTTGAGAGCCGTCGTCATGCCGGCACCGCCTTCCGGCGTACGAGAGCGACCAGGAACGGCACCCCGAGCAGGGCCGTCATCACACCCGCCGGGACCTCGCTCGGCGGGAAGACGATCCGCCCGATGACATCGGAGACCAGCAGCATCACGGGACCGATCAGGGCCGCCATCGGCAGCACCCAGCGGTGGTCCGAGCCGACGATCGCGCGGGCGATGTGCGGAACGGCGAGCCCGATGAAGGCGATCGGCCCCGCCGCCGCGACCGCCACTCCGGTCAGTACGGTCGCGCCGAGGCCGCCGACGATCCGGACGGCCGCGACGTTCTGCCCCAGGCCCTTCGCCACGTCCTCGCCGAGGGCCAGGGCGTCCAGGCCGCGGGCCACGGATATCACCAGTACGGTGCCGAGCAGCAGGAACGGCCAGACCTGACCGGCCACTTCGGCGTCCCGGCCCGCGATCGAGCCCACCTGCCAGAAGCGGAACTCGTCCAGCGTCGCCGCGCTCGTCGTCAGGACCCCCATCGTCACGGAGACCAGCAGCGCGTTGATCGCCGCGCCGCCGAGGGCGAGTGTGACGGGGGTCGCGCCGCCGCGTCCCCGGGAGGCGATCGCGTACACCGCCACCGACGCCACCGCCGCGCCCGCGAAGGCGTACCAGACATAGCCGGAGAGGGTGTGCACCCCGGCGAAGGCGATGGCCAGGACGACGCCCACGGAGGAGCCCTGGCTGATGCCGAGGATGCCGGGGTCGGCGATCGGGTTGCGCGTGATGCCCTGGAGCGCGGTGCCCGCCAGGGCGAGCGCGGCGCCGACCATCAGTCCGATGAGCGTGCGTGGCACACGTAGTTGGCGGATGACCTCGGCGTCGTCGCTGTGGCCGCCGTGCAGCAGCGCGTCGACGACGGCGGAGGGAGCGACGGCGCGCGCCCCGACCGCGAGGCTCAGCAGGACCGAGAGCAGCACGGCGGCCACGGCTGCCGCCGTCCAGCCGATACGGCGGGCGACCAGGGCGTGTCTGGTGCTGTGGGTCGGCGGGGCGGCGGCTGGCATCGGAACCAATCGGACGGTGCGACAGGACGGGCGAGCGACGGCGGGACGGGAGAGGGGGCGGGCGAAGACGGAGGGACGGACGAAGAGGGACGGGCGGACGAAGACCGGCGGTGGTTAGGCTTGGCTAAGTCTAAGCACCCGGTTTCGGCCACCTCCCGGGGCCCGACGCGGGTACCGGCGCCCTGGGCACAATGGCCCCATGGCTTCCCTCACGGCTCGGCGACCGCTCACCGTCGGCTTCGACCTCGACATGACCCTGATCGACTCACGGCCCGGGATCCGCGCCGTCTACCAGGCGCTCTCCGAGGAGACCGGGGTGCCGATCGACGCCGATCTCGCGGTCACCCGGCTCGGGCCGCCGCTCGAACAGGAGCTGGCGCACTGGTTTCCGGAGGAGCGGGTCGGTGAAGTGGCCGACCGTTACCGGGAGATCTATCCCACATTCGCGATCCCGCCGACGCGCGCGCTGCCCGGCGCCCGGGAGGCCGTGACCGCCGTCCAGGAGCTGGGCGGGCGCGCGATCGTCGTCACGGCCAAGCACGAGCCGAACGCCAAACTCCACCTCACCCACCTCGGGATCGAGCCAGATGTGGCGATCGGCTGGCTGTGGGCCGAGGCCAAGGGCGAGGCGCTGCGGGAGCACGGCGCGTCGGTGTTCGTCGGCGACCACATCGGTGATGTACGAGGGGCGCACACGGCGGAGGCGCTCGCCGTCGCCGTACCCACCGGGCCGTGCGACGAGGAGGAGCTGCGCCGGGCGGGAGCCGATGTGATCCTGCCCGACCTGACGGTCTTCCCCGCCTGGCTGGAGGGTTACGCCGCAGGCTGAGACGGGTGGGCCCGCCGGCGCTGGGCCGCGATCGAGCGCAGCACACCCGCGCCCGCGATCAGGAAACCCACTCCCATCAGCATGCAGACGGCGTACGCGAGGGACGGGAAGGGCTCGGTGCCGAGGAACAGCGGCGCGACGGTGATCAGGGTGGCGAGAGCGCCGACGATGAAGACGATCGCGCCGATACGGACCAGTCCGTCGCCGGGGCCGGCCTCTTCCGTCGCACGTGGTTCAGGAGTAGCAGTCACGCCACCAGGGTAGTTCCCTGCGGAAAGCAGCGGACAGGAACCATCCGGCGACGTCTTGTCACCAGCCTCTGGACCATTAGCCTTGGTGATGGCGGGTCGATGGACCCGCTGTAGTGCTATCCAGAGCCGTTTTTGTGCGTCAGGGGGTGTCGACATCCTCCGGCGCCCCAACGAGTACGAGGACGAGGACAGACGTGCCTACCGGCAAGGTCAAGTGGTTCAACAGCGAGAAGGGCTTCGGCTTTCTCTCCCGCGACGACGGCGGCGACGTCTTCGTGCACTCGTCGGTCCTCCCCGCCGGAGTCGACGCGCTCAAGCCAGGCCAGCGCGTGGAGTTCGGCGTGGTGGCGGGACAGCGCGGTGACCAGGCTCTCTCGGTGACGGTCCTCGACCCGACGCCCTCGGTCGCGGCGGCCCAGCGCCGCAAGCCCGACGAACTGGCCTCCATCGTCCAGGATCTGACGACGCTGCTGGAGAACATCACGCCGATGCTGGAGCGCGGGCGCTACCCCGACAAGGCGCAGGGCGGGAAGATCGCCGGCCTGCTGCGCGCGGTGGCCGACCAACTGGACGTGTGAGCCGCACGGGGGCGGTTCCGGCGCGTGCCCCAGGCGGCGGCCGGCCGGACGGTTCGGACACGCGGCCACGGCGGTGACCGGCCGGGCGGATCAGGATCAGACGAAACGCAGCGCGTCGTGGCCGAGAGGCGGTACGAGCCCCTCGGCCGCGGCGCGGGTGAGCAGCCCGCGGACCGCCGCGTAGCCGTCCTCGCCCAGGTCCGCGGTGAACTCGTTGACGTACAGCCCGATGTGCTGGTCCGCGACCGCCGGGTCCATCTCCTGGGAGTGCGCCAGCACATACGGCCGTGAGGTCTCCGGATCGTCCCAGGCCATCCGTACCGACCTGCGGATCGACCCGGCCAGCAGCTGGAGCGCCTCGGTGCCCAGCGAGCGCTTCGCGATGATCGCGCCGAGCGGGATCGGCAGCCCGGTCGTGGACTCCCAGTGCTCGCCCATGTCGGCGAGGCGGTGCAGCCCGTAGTCCTGATAGGTGAAGCGCGCCTCGTGGATGACGAGTCCGGCGTCCACCTTGCCGTCGCGTACCGCGGGCATGATCTCGTGGAAGGGCAGCACGACGACCTCGCCCACCCCGCCGGGGAGCACATCCGCCGCCCACAGCCGGAAGAGCAGATAGGCCGTGGAACGCTCGCTCGGTACGGCGACCGTTCTACCGGTCAGATCGGCGCCCGGCTCCTTCGTCAGGACGAGCGGGCCGCAGCCCCGGCCCAGCGCGCCGCCGCAGGGCAGCAGGGTGTACTCGTCCAGGACCCAGGGCAGTACCGCGTACGAGACCTTCAGTACGTCGAACTCCCCGCGCTCCGCCATGCCGTTGGTGATGTCGATGTCCGCGAACGTGACGTCGATGTCGGGCGCGCCGGTGACCCTGCCGTGCGCCCACGCCTCGAAGACGAAGGTGTCGTTGGGGCAGGGCGAGTAGGCGATCTGCAGCGGCTGCGGGGTCATGACGGCTCCTCGAATACGGGGGTGAGCAGCGTGAACGCGTACCGCAGCGCGTCCAGCGCCTCGCCGATCCGCCAACTGGCGCGGTCGCGCGGGCCGACGGTGTTGGAGATCGCGCGGATCTCGGCGCACGGTACGGAGTGGGCGGCGGCGGCCTCCGCGACCCCGAAGCCCTCCATCGCCTCGGCGGCGGCGCGCGGATGACGCGCGGTCAGCTCGGCGGTACGGGCGGCCGTGCCGGTCGCCGTCGTGACGGTGAGGACGGGCGCGAGGACCGAGCGGACCCGCGGATCGGCGTCCAGGACCTTCGACAGCCGGGCGGTCAGCGCGGCCGGCGGAGAGTGGACGCTACGGCCGAAACCCAGCTCCTCGACCGGCAGAAAGCCGTCGGGGGCGTCGGCGCCCAGATCCGCGGCGATGATCGTGTCCGCGACGACGAGCGAGCCGAGCGGGGCGTGGGGCGCGAAGCCGCCGCCGATACCGGCGGAGATGACCAGATCGTACGGAGGGTCGTACGGGGAGGCCGCCAGCGCCGTCGCCGTGGCGACCGCGGCGGCCACCGGTCCCGCGCCGCCCGCCAGGACCTCCACCACCGGTATCCGCACGGACCCCGGCCGCGGGGTGAACTGCGCGTGGGTCGTCATCTCGTACCCACCCGTCAGCTCCCGGACACCGGCGCCCGCGAACCGGTCGAGGCCCGCGGCGACGGAGTCCGCCTCCGCGGCCACCGCCGTGACGACAAGTACACGCATGGCGGGAGCCTCCAGGGGCGCCCGGCCTCCGGGGCCGACCGGCCGCCGGATCACCGGGTCGGTCAGGAATTCTTCTTGAACTCGAAGTGCCAGATGCCGGTCAGCGTCTTGCCGTTGGTCTCGACGATGCTGACCTGCGTGTCGCTCGTGGTCTCGCCGGTCTGGGTGGAGAAGAACGCGTTGCCGGGGATGGTCCGGTAGGTCTTCTTGTACGGCTCCTGCTCGGCCTGCTGGCCGTTGATGAAGAGCGTCCAGCCGTGCTCGGCGATCGTCGGGTCGACCCCGAAGTGGACCTTGTCGTCCATCGAGATCTCGACGACCTTCTCCGCCTTCTTGTTCAGGCAGGGCTGGATGTCGGCGGTCTTGATCGCCTTGCCGTCGTTGTAGCAGGCCGCCGCGGTGTTGATCGAGTTGTCACCGACCGTCACGGTCGCGAGCGGCGTCGGCTTTTCACAGGCGGCGAGGACGAGGAGCCCGGCGGACACCGCGCCGAGGGCGACGCCTGCCCGGCGGGACCTACCAGAGAAGAACGCAACGGTCATGGGGCGAAGGCTATCGGTCGCCCGCGCCCACGCCGCGAGGGGGTACGGCGAGCCGTCGACCGGACGTACCGCGGGCGCCGGCGGGCCGCCGCGCCCTCCGGTGTCACGTTGGGCCGGTGTCACGTCGGGCCGTGTCACGCGACGCGCGCGTGGGCCGTGCCGCGACGGGCCGCGGTCAGCAGTCCGCGCGCGGCGGTGACCGCCCCGATCCCGACGATCGCCGCGGCGACCGACATGCCCAGCACGCCGTTGAGCGGCAGCGCGATACCGATCGCGCCGCCCACCACCCAGGACATCTGGAGCAGCGTCTCGGAGCGGGCGAAGGCGGAGGTCCGTACCTGCTCGGGGACGTCCCGCTGGATCACCGCGTCCAGGGACAGCTTCGACAGGGCCTGGGTGAAACCGGCCACCGCGCACAGCACCGCCATCATCAGGCCGCCGAAGAGCAGCGCCGCGACGATCGCCGCGGTGAGGGCGATGCCCAGGACCGTGGCGATGATCAGTTCGGGACCACGGGCCTTCAGCCAGGCGCCGACCGCCGTACCCAGGGCGTTGCCCGCACCGGCGGCGACACCCACGATGCCCAGCGAGACGACGGCGCTGTGACCGAACAGCGGGTGCTCGCGCAGCAGGAAGGCGAGGAAGAAGGTCAGGAAGCCCGAGAGGGCGCGATGGGACGCGTTCGCCTGGAGGCCGTGCAGCACCGCCGGGCCGACCGTACGAAGCGACGGCTTCCGCTTCTCCCCGTGGACGACCGTGACCAGCCGCGCCCTGCGCTCGCCCTTCGCGGAGTCCACCTTGCCCGGCAGCGTGAACGCCAGGAACGTACCGGCGAGAAAGATCAGACACGCGCCGTACAGAGGCCACTTCGGACCGATCTGATGCAGCCCCGCGCCGATCGGCGCCGCCACGCCGGTCGCCAGCAGCCCGGCCAGCGTGACCCGGGAGTTGGCCCGCACGAGCGAGAAACGGGGCGGCAGCAGCCGGGGCACGACCGCGCTGCGGACCACCCCGTACGCCTTCGACGCCACGAGCACCCCGAGCGCGGCGGGATACAGCTCCAGACTGCCCGTTATGACGGCGGTCGACATCAGGATCGCGAGCGCGGCCCGGGTGAACATGGCGCAGGCCATGGCGGCCCTGCGGCCGTGCGGCAGATGGTCGAGGAGCGGGCCGATGACGGGGGCGAGCAGGGTGAAGGGCGCCATCGTGACGGCGAGATAGAGCGCGACGCGGCCCCGCGCCTCGTCCGTCGGTACGGAGAAGAAGACCGTGGACGCGAGAGCGACGGTGATCATGACATCGCCCGCGCCGTTCACGGCGTGCAGCTCGATCAGCTTGCCGAGACCCGACTCACCCGCGCCGTGCGCGTGGGTGGCCTTGCGGATCCACCTCGCCCCGGCCGCGAAAGGAAGCCGCAGGGCATGACCGATGGCCCGCCCGGTCCTCCGGAGCGGGCCGGCCGTACGCGTGTCGGACGACCTCACGGCTGTCACCTCGTCATAGTGCCCCAAGGGCCCCTGGTGCGAACCGAACCCGAGCATGACGGGGCCGTGACGCTGCCATGACGGACGAGCCGGCGCGGGTCACCGGCGAGCCGGAGGGAGTTCACCGGCCGGTACCGGAGCGAGGCGGTCCGGTACTGGAGCGACGGACGCGCCCGGAATCTCTCCCGGGTGGTCTCCCGGGTGGATCCGAACACATTGTCGGCCTCCCACCATGGGGTTTCTCCGGGTCACGGCCTGGTTGCGGTGTGGTCCGAAGTCCGGGAAAGGCGGCGTGCAGGTGGGCGGGGGGCGAGAGAGGGGGTAGCGTGCGTAGCGCGCCACCGGCGGTTGTTCTCGGCCGCGCGCCTCTTCGTCATCCCGCAGAATGGATAACGATAGGTGTGCCCGAGAAGAGATCGGGCGTGGACGTCGATGCGGCCCTCAGGTCCGCTCCGCCCTCGGCTCGTACATCGCGAATCGGCCGGCGCACCCGTGAGACGGCGTAGGAGAGAAGCGAGACCTGTGAGTGCTGCGACGACGCGAAGCCGAACCCCCGACCGCCTGTGCGCCGAGGCGGTAGACCTCGCCAGGTCGGCTGCCGAGGAGGCCGCCGCGCCCGGCGTCGTCGGGGAACATGTCTCGGTGGTGGCGGACGGAGACCGGGTCGTCACGCACTTCTTCGAGTGCAAGGAGCCCGGTTACCGGGGCTGGCGCTGGGCGGTGACGGTCGCGCGGGCATCCCGCGCGAAGGTCGTCACGCTGGACGAAACGGTGCTGCTGCCAGGACCCGACGCCCTGCTGGCCCCCGAGTGGGTCCCCTGGAGCGAACGGCTCCGGCCCGGCGACATGGGCCCCGGCGATCTGCTGCCCACCGAGGCGGAGGATCTGCGGCTGGAGCCCGGCTACTCCGGCGCGGACGCACCGCCGCCGAACTCGGTCCTGCCGGACGTGGTGACTCCGCAGAACCTCGCGGACCTCGTCGAGGCGGAGGACGCGGGACCGGAAACCCCCGAACCGGCCGGCGGCACGACGGACACGTCGCCCGCGCCCGAGCGCGGCTCGATCGCGTCGGTCGCCGAGGAACTCGGCATGCGCCGGGCGCGAGTGCTGTCGCGGTACGGGCTGCACGCGGCGGCGGACCGCTGGGACGAGGCGTTCGGCGCGAAGACCCCGATGGCACAGGCGGCGCCCGCGCCCTGCGTGACCTGCGGCTTCCTGCTGCCGCTCGCGGGCTCGCTGCGGCAGGCGTTCGGCGTCTGCGCGAACGAGTTCTCGCCGGCGGACGGGCGGGTCGTGTCGCTGGCGTACGGGTGCGGGGGGCACTCGGAGGCGGCGGTGATGCCGAAGCCGCCGAGGCGGGCGGCGCCGGTGCTGGACTCGATGGCGACGGACGCGTTTCCGCTGAGACCGTCGCCGGACAGCGGGTCGGTGGTCACGGCGGAGGACGACTCGGAGGACCTGGGCCACTCTTAGCCTCCCGGCTGGGGGTCGTGGTCGTGGGTGCGTCTCGGCTTGGGCCGGTGGTCCGGGTGCGGGTTGTTGCCGGGTTGCGCTCCGGGGCTCGCGTCCGGGACTGCATGCTGTGCTTTCCCGGGGGACACCCCCGGACCCCCGTACGGCGCGACTCTGCCCGATCGATGGTTCGGGCGTTCGCGCGCCACACATCACGCTCTACGTCCCGGACACGACCCCTGCGCGCCCGCCTTCACCGCCCGCACAAGCGGCCCGGCCGTGCGCGGGGGGTGGGAGAGGTGGCGGCATCCTTCCCGACACCGCCGTGCGCGAGGGCAGTCGGGAAGGGCGGATGCGCCCTCCCGCACCCGGACAGGGTGGCGAGTGGCGAGGCCACCGGACCGCACCAGCCCACTCACCTCCACCGGGACGGCGAATGGCCGGGGCCACCGGGCCGCACTCGACCCCGTACCCCCACCAGGTCGGCGGGTTGTGGGGGGACCACCGGCGGGAGGGGGTCGGGGGCGTAGGAGGTGCGTGTCCGGACACTAAAGCGTGATGTGTGGCGCACGGACGCCCGAACCATCGTCAGGGCGGAGTCGCGCCGTAAATCATGCCGTCCGGACATGTACCTCCGGAGGCCCCGGCCCCCGGCCCACGACAACGCAACCGCAACCGCAACCCGGCGACCGCACCGCACCCCCCGCCGGAGGCGCACCGCACCCCCCGCCGGACGGCGCACCGCCCCCGCACCCCCGCCGGACGGCGCCTCGCGGTACCTTCGGCCCGCACGTACGCGACAGCGAAAGAGCGGAGTCACAGCGTGAGCGTCAGGACCACCGAAGGGGCCGACCCGTTCGGGACGGCTCGGCTGCGGCGTGGAGTGCTCGATGCCTGGGGCGCCAGCCCCGCGCGGTTCCGGGAGGACGCCAACGCCGAGGAAGACCTCGCGCTCGGCGGCTACCGCGACCGGCTCGTCATCGAGCTGGCCCAGAACGCCGCCGACGCGGCCGCCCGCGCCGGCGTGCCCGGCCGGCTCAGGCTGACCCTGCGCCCCGGCGGCCCCGACGCCAGCGCTCCCGCCGTGCTCGTCGCCGCCAATACCGGCGCGCCGCTCGACGCGACCGGCGTCGAGTCGCTCAGTACGCTGCGGGCCTCGGCCAAGCGCGAGGGGCACGAGAGCGCCGTCGGCCGGTTCGGCGTCGGGTTCGCCGCCGTGCTCGCCGTCAGCGACGAGCCCGCCGTCATCGGACGGCACGGCGGGGTCCGCTGGTCGCTCGCGGAGGCCCGTGAGCTGGCCGGGCGGGTCGCCCAGGCGAGCCCCGGGCTCGGGGACGAGCTGCGGCGCCGTGACGGACACGTACCGCTGCTGCGGCTGCCGCTGCCGGCGGAGGGCACGGCCCCCGACGGGTACGACACGGTGGTGATCCTGCCGCTGCGGGACGGCACCGCCGCCGATCTGGTGGCGCGGCTCCTCGCCGGGGTCGATGACGCGCTGCTGCTGACGCTCGCCGGTCTCGCCGAGGTCGTGGTCGAAACCCCCGACGGGGAACGGGTGTTGCGCCGCTCGCAGGACGGGCCGTACATCGACGTGGACGACAGCGCGGACGGCGCCACGCACCGCTGGCGGGTTGTCGCTCACCATGGCGCGACACCGCCCGCGCTGCTCGAAGGGCGGCCCGTCGAGGAGCGGCTGCGGCCCCACTGGTCCGTCACGTGGGCCGTGCCCGTGGACGGAGAGGGCGCCCCGGCGCGGCCCCGTACCGCGCCCGTCGTGCACGCGCCGACGCCCACGGACGAGCCGCTCGGTGTGCCCGCGCTGCTGATCGCCTCGCTGCCGCTCGACACCACGCGGCGCCATCCCGCGCCGGGACCGCTCACCGATTTCCTGGTCGGGAAGGCGGCCGACGCGTTCGCGGAGCTGCTGCGGGGCTGGGAGCCGGTCTCGACCGGGACGATCGATCTGGTGCCGGGCCCGCTCGGCAAGGGTGAGCTGGACGGCCGGCTGCGGGCCGCGATCCTGGAGCGGCTGCCCCGGGTGGCCTTCCTCGCCCCGGCCGCTCCGAGCGAGGAGCTGACCGCGCTGCGGCCGTTCGAGGCGGAGGTCGTGGAGGGTGCGGGCGCCGACACCGTGAGCGTGCTGGCGGAGGTGCTGCCGACCCTGCTGCCCGCCGGGTTCGAGCGGCGGGTGGAGTTGCGCACGCTGGGCGTCGGGCGGCTGCCGCTCGGCGAGGCCATCGAGCGGATCGCGGGCGCCGAGCGCCCGCCGGCCTGGTGGCGGCGGCTGTACGAGTCGCTGGCGGGCGTCGATCCCGAGCGGCTGTCCGGGCTGCCGGTGCCGCTGGCCAATGGGCGTACGACGATCGGGCCGCGGCAGATCCTGCTGCCGCTGCCCGACGCCGTGGGGTCGGCCGAACTGGCCCGGCTGGGGCTGAAGGTGGCGCATCCGGAGGCGGCGCATCCGCTGCTGGAGAAGCTGGGCGCGCTGCCCGCCACGCCTCGTGCCGTACTGACGACCCCGCAGGTGCGCGCGGCGGTCGCCGCTTCGCTGGACGCGGGCGAGGTCTGGGACGAGGACGCCGACACGCCCGACGCGGAGGAACTCGCCGAGATCGTGCTCGGTCTCGTACGGGACGCCGGTCTGGAGGCGGGGGACGAGCCGTGGCTCGGCGCGCTGGCGCTGACCGACGAGGACGGGGAGCTGGCGCCGGCCGGTGAACTGGTGCTGCCCGGCGGCTCGTTCGCGTCCGTGCTCCGCGAGGACGAACTCGCCTTCTGCGACGCGGAGCTGGCCGAGCGCTGGGGCGCGCAGCCACTGGCCGCGTGCGGTGTCCTGGCGGACTTCGCGCTCGTACGGGCCACGGACGTCGTTCTGGACCCCGATGAACTGGAGCCCCGCGAAGGGGACTTCGCCGAGCCCGACGACGCCGGGCTGCTGGACGCCGTCGACGTGTGGTGCGAGGACGTACTGGACCGGCTGCCGGAGACGCCCGTACCGCCGGTCGCGACGGAGATCGTGGCCGTACGGGACCTCGACCTGGTCGACGACGACGCGTGGCCGCGTGCGCTGGCGCTGCTGGCACGGCCGCCGCTGCGGGACGCGCTGACCCAGTCCGTACGGGTGCTGCTGCCGGACGGTACGACGGAGACGGTGCGTTCGTACACCGCGTGGTGGCTGCGCGACCATCCCGTACTCGACGGGCGCCGCCCGGCCGGACTGCGGGCCGCGAGCGGTGACCCGCTGCTGGCGGGGCTGTACGACTCCGTGGACGCGACGGGCTTCGACGACGCGCAGGTGCTGCGGGCGCTGGGGGTACGGACCTCGGTCGCCGCGCTGCTGGACGAGCCGGGCGGCGCGGCGGAGCTGCTGGGGAGGCTGGCCGACCCGGAGCGGGAGGTGAGCCCGGAGCAGCTGCACGGGCTCTACACGGCGCTCGCGGGCCTCGATCCCGAGCAGGTGACGCTCCCGGACGAGCTGCGCGCGGTCGTCGACGGCGAGGTGCGGGTGGCCGACGCGGCGGACACCGTGATCGCGGACGCGCCCGATCTGCTGCCGCTGGCGGGCGGGCTGCCGCTGCTGCCGGTGTCGCCGGCCCGGGTGAGCGAGCTGGCCGAGCTGCTTCAGGTGCGGCGGCTGAGCGAGGTGGTGGCCGGCGCGGCGGAGGTGACGACGGAGGGCGAGGAGCACACCGTCCCGGAGTCCGTGCGTGTACTGCTCGGCGCGGGCACCCCCGACACCTATGTGGAGCACGAGGAACTCCTCGCGGGCGGCGTCGAGCTGGACTGGCGCCGCACGCCGGACGGAGTGCTGCACGCGGCGACGCTGGAGGGTGTGGCGGCGGGGCTCGCCTGGGCGGCGGGCCAGTGGCCGAGGCGCTTCGAGGTGGCGGCGCTGCTGGAGGATCCGTCGCGGACGGCGGAGCTGGCCAGGGACCGCTGGTTCGACTGACGGTCCGGGGCGGTGTGTTGGCAGTCCCAGACATCAGCCCCAAACATGCCTTCGCGAAAACTTCACCTTTGTGCACAACCTTTCACGTTGGTCCCAGGTCTGGTCAGTCGGGTCAGCAGACCCACAGACCAGACTTGGGGAACACATGCGTATTCGTGCCACCGTTGCCGCTGTCTCCGGCGCCCTGGCCCTGTCCGCCCTCGCCGTACCGGCGTCCCAGGCGGCTCAGTCCCACGACGACCTCCCGGCGATCACGTCCTTCGGTTTCCCGGCGCAGGACCGAGCCGCCGCGCCCAAGGCCAAGGGACTCGCCGCGTCGAAGGCCGCCGCGCTTCCGGTGATCAGCAAGGTCGTCGTGAACGGCGGCAAGCCCATCGTCGTCGGCACCACCGCCACCAAGAAGGTGTCGATCGCGATCACCGCGTCCCACAAGTCGGGTATCGCCGACGCGGCGACGTTCCTCTGGTTCAGCAAGGACGCCGCCACGGACATGTACTACGGCTTCGACCAGAACGAGGACGCCGCCACGTGCAAGGCGGCCAGCGCCACCACCTCGACCTGCACGCTGAGTGTCACGGTCGACCCGTGGTATCTCACCAACGCGACGGCCACGTACTGGAAGGCCGCCGCCTTCGTCCTCTCCAACGACTTCGAGATCGCGGAGAAGTACACCGCCGCGCAGATCCGGATGCAGCGTCTCTCCAAGCTGGACGTCAACGCCGCCCCGGAGCCGGTGAAGAAGGGCAAGACCATCACGGTCACCGGCAAGCTGTCGCGCGCCAACTGGGAGACCGGCACCTACAAGGGTTACGCCACCCAGTCCGTGAAGCTCCAGTTCCGGAAGAAGAACAGCAGCACCTACACCACCGTCAAGACCGTGAAGGGCTCCAGCACCGGCACGCTGAAGACCACGGTCAAGGCCGTCGAGGACGGCTACTGGCGCTGGAGCTTCGCCGGTACGGCCTCGACCCCCGCGGTCAGCGCCACCGGTGACTTCGTCGACGTGAAGTAGCCCGAGCGTGCGGTGGCGACAGAAGCCAGGAGGGGCCCGGCCGACTGCCGGGCCCCTCCTGGCTCTGTCGCCACCGCCGGCAACTACGCCGTGAATCTGCGGCCCACCCACCGCCAGCAGAACTCCAGCGCCGCCGATGCCACCACCGCGATGGCGACCGCCGTCCACGGCATCGTCGTACCCACCAGTTTCAGCGCGAAGAAGTGCTGGAGCCACGGCACGGCCAGCACCACCAGGAACGCCGCCCCCATGGACACCACCAGGCCGATCCGCCACCAGGTGTAGGGGCGCGCCACGATCGCCAGCACCCACATGGAGACCAGGAACAGCGTGAGCGTGGCCGCGCTGGTCTCCGCGTTCAGGGCGCCGGGGCCCGAATAGTGGCTCCGGGCCAGCAGATACGTGACGAAGGTGGCGATCGCCGCGATGACACCCGAGGGGATCGCGTACCGCATCACCCTGCGAACGAAGTTCGGCCGCGCGCGTTCGGTGTTCGGGGCCAGCGCCAGGAAGAACGCCGGGATGCCGATCGTCAGCGTGGAGAGCAGCGTCAGATGGCGCGGCAGGAACGGGTACTCCACCTGGAAACAGGCCACCAGGATCGCCAGCAGCACCGAGTAGACCGTCTTCGTCAGGAAGAGCGTCGCCACGCGCGTGATGTTGCCGATGACCCTGCGGCCCTCGGCGACCACCGACGGCAGCGTCGAGAAGCTGTTGTTCAGCAGCACGATCTGGGCGACGGCGCGCGTCGCCTCCGAGCCCGAGCCCATCGAGACGCCGATGTCCGCGTCCTTCAGCGCCAGGACGTCGTTGACGCCGTCCCCGGTCATCGCGACCGTATGCCCGCGTGACTGGAGCGCGCCGACCATGTCGCGTTTCTGCTGCGGGGTGACCCGGCCGAAGACCGCGCCGGAGTCGAGCACCTCGGCCATCTCCGCCCGGTCGGCGGGCAGGTGGCGGGCGTCGACCGGGTGCTCCGCGCCCGGGAGGCCGAGCTTTCCGGCCACCGCGCCGACCGAGACCGCGTTGTCGCCGGAGATGACCTTGGCGGCGACGTCCTGTTCCGCGAAGTAGGCGAGGGTGTCGGCGGCGTCGGGCCGTAGCCGCTGCTCCAGGACGACGAGCGCGGTCGCGCGGGCCCCGGAGGCGGCGTCGGGGGCGTCCAGCGCACGGTCGGTGCGGGCGAGCAGCAGGACGCGCAGGCCCTGCTGGTTGAGGTGGTCGATCTCGGCGAGCGCGGGGTCGTCGGAGGGCAGCAGCACATCGGGCGCGCCGAGCAGCCAGCGGGAGGACTCGCCGGCCGGCTCGCCGAAGGCGGCGCCGCTGTACTTGCGCACGGAGGAGAAGGGCAGCGCCTTCGTGACGGGCCACCGCCCGCTCTCCTCGCGGTACGCGTCGATGATCGCCCGGAGGCTGGCGTTCGGACGCGGATCGGACTGCCCGATCGCGCCGAGGACCTGCCGTACGTACGTCACGTCCGCGCCGTTCAGCGGTCGCAGCTCGCGGACGTCCATCCCGCCCTCGGTGAGCGTGCCCGTCTTGTCGAGACAGACGACATCGACGCGCGCCAGCCCCTCGATGGCGGGCAGCTCCTGCACCAGGCACTGCTTGCGGCCGAGCCGGATGACCCCGATCGCGAAGGCGACGGAGGTCAGGAGGACGAGGCCCTCGGGGATCATCGGGACGATGCCGCCGACGGTCCTGGCGACGGAGTTCTTGAAGTCGTTCTGTTGGACGACCAGCTGGCTGATGATCAGTCCGAGGGCGGTCGGGATCATCATCCACGTGACGTACTTCAGGATCGTGCTGATGCCGTTGCGCAGCTCGGAGTCGACCAGCGTGAAGCGGGACGCCTCCTCCGCGAGCTGCGCGGCATAGGCGTCGCGCCCGACCTTGGTCGCCCGGAACGCGCCGCCGCCCACGACCACGAAGCTGCCGGACATCACCTGGTCGCCGGGGCGTTTCAGCACCGGATCGGCCTCGCCGGTGAGCAGCGACTCGTCGACCTCGATGCTGTCGGCCTCGACCATCTCGCCGTCGACCACGACTTTGTCACCGGGGCCCAGTTCGATGAGGTCCCCGAGGACGATCTCACTGGTGGAGATCCCGGCGGAGACGCCGTCACGCCGTACGGTCGGCTTCGCCTCACCGATGACCGCGAGCCCGTCCAGGGTCCGCTTGGCGCGCCACTCCTGGATGATGCCGATCCCGGTGTTGGCGATGATCACGAAGCCGAAGAGGGTGTCCTGGATCGGCGCGACGAAGAACATGATCACCCAGAGCACGCCGATGATCGCGTTGAAGCGGGTGAAGACGTTGGCGCGGATGATCTCGGAGAGCGAGCGGCTGCTGCGGACCGGGACGTCGTTGACCTCGCCGCGGGCGACATGCCGCGCCACCTCGGCGGCGGTCAGACCACTGTGGCGATCGCCGGGCCGGGGCGGTCGCATGGGGTGTACGGGGTCGAGTTCGGCGCCCGCGTCGATGGCCGGGCCACTGGAGCCGGACGGGCCGGTGGGGTCGGTCGGGCCGTGAGATCCGCGGCCGTGCGGCTCGGGGCCGTCGGTGTCGATCTTCGCCCGCTGCGTCATGGTTTCGACGGTACGGCCGGCCGGGCGCGTTCACCCGCCGGCCGGGGGGAAGATCCGACCCGGGAATGAGGCGGATCGTTCTCCGGCGGTACGGCGAGGGGGCCGGGGATGTGACTTTGGCCGGGGTCGCAGCCGCGGTTCAGGGGGTGGTGCCGTGAGGGTGGTCGGAGCCGTCCGTCCCGTCCGACGTGTTCGCCGCCGCGGCCGCCGCGCGCTTGATCGCCGCGTCCCGTCCCCGTACGTACCAGATGCCGATGAGCCCGAGCCCGCCGCCGGCGAGGCAGGTCCAGATCCACCAGGTGTGCCCATGGTCACTGAACCAGCCATAGAACGGGAGCTGGAGAAGGAAGAGGGCGAACCAGATGATCGTGCCGCCCGTGATGGTGCCGACGACCGGCCCCTCAAGGGGCTCGGGCGCCGCACGCCGGGGAGTTCCCGTCCAAGAACCGGTCATGCCCGTCAGTCTATGCGGGGCCTCCAGGGGGCCGCGGAGGCGGGCGCCGGCAGTATCTACGCGCGGAGATAGCGATCTTCGACTCATGTATTCATACTGAAACGGTTTCTGGCTGACTGGTTTTGTTCGTTTGAATGTCCAAGTCCGGCTGGATTTCGCTCGCTCGTCCGTTCTTTTGCTGTCTCGTTGTTCTTCCCCGCTCGCCTGACCTGCCTGACCCGCCTGCCCTGCACGTCCCGCACGTCCTTTGTCCTGCACGTCCTTCTCGTACGACGACTGAGGTTCCGCATGCCCCCCTCGGCCACCGCTCCGGTCGGTTCCGATGCCCAGCCGCCGACCCCCGGGCAGCCGTCCGGCGGGCTGGACCGGTTCTTCAAGATCTCGGAGCGTGGCTCCACGGTCGGCCGTGAGGTACGCGGCGGCTTCGCCACCTTCTTTGCGATGGCGTACATCATCGTGCTGAACCCGATCATTCTCGGCAGCGCGAAGGACATGTACGGGCATCAGCTCGACAACGGCCAGCTGGTCACCGCGACCGTACTGACCGCCGCCTTCTCCACTCTGCTGATGGGGGTCATCGGCAATGTGCCGATCGCCCTGGCGGCCGGCCTCGGCATCAACACCGTCGTCGCCCTCCAGCTCGCCCCCAGGATGAGCTGGCCGGACGCGATGGGCATGGTCGTACTCGCCGGTCTCGTGGTGATGCTGCTGGTGGCGACCGGTCTGCGGGAGCGCGTGATGAGCGCCGTGCCGCTCGGGCTGCGCAAGGGCATCGCGATCGGTATCGGCCTGTTCATCATGCTGATCGGTCTGGTCGACTCCGGCTTCGTGTCGCGTATCCCGGACATCGCCCAGACCACCGTGCCGCTCCAGCTCGGCTCCAACGGGCATCTGTACGGCTGGCCGGTGCTGGTCTTCGTCATCGGGGTGCTGCTCACGCTCGCGCTGATCGTCCGCAAGGTGCCGGGCGCGATCCTGATCTCCATCGTGGCGATGACGGTCCTGGCGATGATCATCGATGCGGTCGCGAAGGTGCCGAGCTGGGGACTGACGACCCCGAAGTGGCCGGGGAATCCGGTCTCCACCCCGGACTTCAGCCTGATCGGGGACTTCAGTCTGTTCGGCGGCTTCGAGAAGGTCGGCATCCTGACCGGCGTGCTGTTCGTCTTCACCGTGCTGCTGTCGTCCTTCTTCGACGCGATGGGCACGATCCTCGGCGTCGGTGACGAGGCCAAGCTGATGGACAAGCGGGGGAACCTGCCCGGTATCAACAAGGTCCTCTTCGTCGACGGCATCGCGGTGGCGGCCGGCGGCGCGTCCTCGGCCTCGGCGAACACCTGCTTCGTGGAGTCCACGGCCGGTGTCGGCGAGGGGGCGAGGACCGGACTGGCCTCCATCGTCTCGGGTCTGCTCTTCACGGTGGCGCTGTTCCTCACACCACTGGCGACGATGGTCCCGTCCCAGGCGGCGACGCCCGCTCTGGTGGCGGTCGGCTTCCTGATCCTGGCCGGTTCGGTACGGGACATCGACTGGAGCGACTTCACCATCGCCGTTCCGGCCTTCCTGGCGATGGTGATGATGCCGTTCACGTACTCGATCACCAACGGCATCGGCATCGGCTTCATCAGCTTCAGCGTGCTGCGGCTGGCGGCCGGGCGGGGGCGCGAGGTGCCGGTGGCGATGTATCTCGTCTCGGCGGTCTTCGTCTTCTACTACGCGATGCCGGCGCTCGGTCTGACGTAGCGGCCGGGGCCGAGGCCAGGGCCAGGGCCAGGGTCCGCGGGGGCCGCCTCATTTCACCCCGTAGAACTTTTCCGTCTCCTCGACGGCCGACTTGAAGCGTTCGTCGAAGTCATCGCGAATGAGCGTCCGGACCACATAGTCCTGGACGCTCATTCCGCGTATGGCGGCATGGTGCCGGAGCCGGTCGAGCAGCTCACCGTCGATCCGCAGGCTGAGCACTGTCGATCCCATACGCACCAGAGTCGGGCCCGTACGTGCCCCGGTGTGTCACTTTCCGCAGCGCTCTCACTCGTTTGGGTGATCCTTCGCATGATCTTCGCGGTCGCTGCGGAGCATGCCGTGGGGCGCGTGTAGCCGGGTGGTATTTAGGTTGGGTAATGAGTTACGCTAACAAACATGCCTGACCTGCTCCACGGCGACGAGAACGAAGCCGCCGTGAACTCCCTTCGCTCCGCCGTCATGCGGCTGGGCCGGCGCCTGAAGCACCAACGTGTGGACGAGTCGCTGAGTCCCACCGAGATGTCGGTACTGGGCACCCTCGCCCGCTGCGGTTCCGCCACCCCGGGCGAGCTGGCGCGCAAGGAGCATGTCCAGCCGCCGTCGATGACGCGCATCGTGGCGCTGCTGGAAGCGAAGGGTCTCGTCAGGCTCGAGCCGCACCCCGACGACCGTCGGCAGAAGGTGGTCAGCCAGACAGAACGGGCCGAGGCGATGCTCGAAGAGAGCCGTCGCAAGCGCAATGTCTGGCTGGCGTCCCTCGCTGAAGGCCTGGACGATGACGAGTGGGCGAAGCTGCGCGCTGCCGCCCCCGTACTGGAGAAGCTCGCCCACTTGTAATCCGCGCGCCGTAAGGAGGCGAACCCACTTTGAGTACGGGATCCGGAGCAGACTCCGCCCCCGCACCGAAATCCGCCCACGACCTCACCACCTCGGACAGAGCCAACAAGGCTTCGGAGAAAACGACTTCGGAGCGTGCGACTCAGGACAGCTGTCCGCGCGACAGCGGCACACCCGCCAGCGGCACACCCGCCAGCGGGACAGCCAACAGCGGGACAGCCATACCTGACAGCGACATATCCGACAGCGGCATATCCGACGGTGCGATACCCGACGGTGAGATAGCCGACGGCGCGGCCGTCGAGCGCACGACCGGCGGCGGGACGTTCTCGTCGCTGAGGATCCGCAACTACCGGCTGTTCGCGACGGGCGCCGTCGTCTCCAACATCGGTACGTGGATGTCCCGCATCACCCAGGACTGGCTGGTCCTCAGCCTGACCGGCTCATCGGCGGCCGTCGGCATCACGACGGCCCTCCAGTTTCTGCCGATGCTGCTCTTCGGCCTCTACGGCGGCGTCATCGCCGACCGCTATCCGAAGCGTCAGATCCTGCTCCTCACCCAGGGCGCGATGGGCCTGTGCGGTCTCGCGCTCGCCTTCCTCACACTCTCCGGACACGTCCAGGTCTGGCACGTCTATCTGATCGCCTTCCTGCTCGGCATGGTGACGGTCGTCGACAACCCGAGCCGCCAGTCCTTCGTCTCCGAGATGGTCGGCCCGAGCCAGCTGCGCAACGCGGTCAGCCTCAACTCGGCCAACTTCCAGTCCGCGCGGCTCATCGGCCCCGCCGTCGCGGGCGTCCTGATCACCACCGTCGGCAGCGGCTGGGCGTTCATGCTCAACGGACTGTCCTTCATCGCCCCGCTCACCGGCCTGCTGCTGATGCGCCAGCACGAGCTGCACAAGTCCGTCCGCGTACCGCGTGGAAAGGGACAGCTCAGGGAGGGACTGAACTATGTGCGAGGCCGCCCCGAGCTGATCTGGCCGATCGTCCTCGTCGGCTTCATCGGCACCTTCGGCTTCAACTTCCCGATCTGGCTGACGGCCTTCGCGCACGAGGTCTACGACGGCGGCGCCGGGCTGTACTCCTTCTTCAACATTCTGATGGCGGCCGGTTCCCTGGCGGGCGCCCTGCTCGCCGCCCGGCGCGGCACCAGCCGGCTGCGGCTGCTCGTCCTCGCGGCGATGGCCTTCGGCGTGCTGGAGATCGTGGTGTCCTTCTCGCCGTGGGTCTGGCTGTTCTCGCTGCTGCTCCTGCCCATCGGCATGCTCGGCCTGACGACCAACATCAGCGCCAACACGAGCGTCCAGATGGCGTCCGACCCCGAGATGCGGGGCCGCGTGATGAGCCTCTACATGATGGTCTTCGTCGGCGGCACCCCCATCGGCGGCCCGCTCCTCGGCTGGGTCACCGACACGTACGGCGCCCGCGTCGGCTTCGCCACGGGCGGCCTGGTCTCGCTGCTCGCGGCGGCGACGATCGGCCTGATCCTGACCCGGGTGGTGGGGGTACGGCTGAAGGTCGGCCTGCGCGGCGGACGGCCGCATGTGGCGTTCGTACCGAAGAAGGAGGAACTGGCGACGGCCGCGTGAGGCGACGGCGGCGGTGGTCCGTACCGATCAGTACAACGATACGCACGGTGACCGGGTACGTACGGTTTCGGACGGCTGGGAGACTCGGCTTCATGAGCAGGGGAGGTTCATGACCATGAGACTGTTCGCCGCCGTACTGCCGCCCGCCGAAGCCGTCGAGGAACTGGACCGTGCCGTGGACCGGCTCCGGGGGCTGCCCGGCGCCGACGGGCTGCGGTGGACCGGTCGCGACGGCTGGCACTTCACGCTCGCCTTCATGGGCGAGGTCGAGGACCGGCTGCTTCCCGACCTGACCGAGCGCCTGGAGCGGGCCGCGCGGCGTACGGAGCCGTTTCCGTTCCGTATTCACGGGGGCGGGCACTTCGGCGGACGGGCCCTGTGGGCCGGGGCCGCCGGGGGGATCGGTGACGTGCGCCTCCTCGCGGAGCGCGCCGGTGCGGCGGCGCGGCGGGCCGGGGTGCCGATGGAGGAGCACCACCACTACCAGGCGCATCTGACGCTCGCGCGCAGCCGTGGCAGCCGTGGCAGCCGTAGGAACGCGGGGGACGCGGGGGATGCGGGCGATGCGGTGGGTGTGACTGACAGTACGGACGTGGACCTGCGGCTGTACGCGGAGGCCCTGAGCGGGTTCGAGGGCACGCCGTGGGAGGTGGCCGAGCTGGTGCTCGTCCACAGCCGGCTGCCGGTGAGCGGGGTGCCGAGGGAGCAGCCGCGGTACGAGGCGGTCGCACGCATGCCGCTCGGCCGGGCTCGGCCGGGGGCGTCCGGGTAACCCGGGCGTCGGTGCTGTCACCCCCGGCCGTTAACCTCGTCGCGTGGACCCCAAAACCCGGAACCGCATCATGGCGGGCGTGCTTGTGCTGATGTTCGTGATCATCGCTGTGGCGGCCGCGGTCGGTTAGGTCCTGTCCGGCCGGACAGGACCGGTCACCGGCCCCGGCCGCGCTCAGCTACGTCTCTCAGCCGCGTCCGTGGGTGGCTGCCAGGCGTTACGACAAGGCGTCACTACCAGGCGAAGGCCTCCGGCGACGGGCCGGGACCCGGGAAGATCTCGTCCAGAGCGGACAGGACCTCCTCCGACAGCTCCAGCTCGACCGCGCGCCGGGCCGACTCCAGCTGCTCCAGCGTCCGCGGGCCGACGATCGGGCCCGTCACCCCGGGCCGGGTGAGCAGCCAGGCCAGCGCCGCCTCGCCGGGGTCGATGCCGTGCTTGTCGAGCAGGTCCTCGTACGACTGGACCTGCGCCCGGATCGTCGTGTTGGCGAGCCCGCTGCCCGAACGGCCCTGGGTCGTACGGGATCCGCCGCCCTCGCGCTCCTTGCGGATCGCGCCGCCCAGCAGACCGCCGCTCAGCGGCGACCAGGGGATGACCCCGAGGCCGTACTCCTGCGCGGCCGGGATGACCTCCATCTCGGCGCGGCGCTCGGCCAGGTTGTACAGGCACTGCTCGCTGACCAGACCGTACGAGCCGAGCCTGCGGGCCGTCTCGTTGGTCTGGGCGATCTTCCAGCCGGGGAAGTTGGAGGAGCCCGCGTAAAGGATCTTGCCCTGCTGGATCAGGGTGTCGATGGCCTGCCAGATCTCCTCGACCGGGGTGTCGCGGTCGATGTGGTGGAACTGGTAGAGATCGATGTGGTCGGTCTGGAGCCGCTTGAGGCTGGCGTCGACCGCGCGGCGGATATTGAGGGCGGAGAGCTTGTCGTGGTTGGGCCACGCGGGGCCGTCGCCGCCCATGTTCCCGTAGACCTTGGTGGCGAGGACGACCTTGTCGCGGCGGTCGCCGCCCTTGGCGAACCAGGTTCCGAGGATCTCCTCGGTACGGCCCTTGTTGTCGCCCCAGCCGTAGACATTGGCAGTGTCGAAGAAATTGATGCCCGCGTCGAGCGCGGCGTCCATGATCGTGTGACTGTCGGCCTCGTTGGTGAGCGGGCCGAAGTTCATCGTCCCGAGGACGAGTCGGCTTACCTTGAGTCCGGTGCGTCCGAGCTGCGTGTACTTCATGACTCCACAGCCAACGCGTTCGAGCGCACTCGAAGCAACCCCTGCTGAGCCTTGTGGCCGCCTCGGCACGTCTCAGTCCGCCTCAGTCCGTCCGCCTCAGTCCCCCTCGGCCCGTCTCAGCCTGTCTCCGCTTGTCTCGGTTCGTCTCCGTTCGCGAACGCGTCGAGGGCCGACCGTACTTCGCGCCGCTCCGCCGCGCTGCCCTTGTGTCCCGCGTCCTCGATGACGACCAGCCGGGCGTCCGGCCAGAGGCGGGCCAACTCCCATGCCGTGCCGAGGGGCGCGCCCAGATCGAAGCGGCCGTGCACCAGTACGCCCGGGATCCCCGCCAGCCGCCCCGCGTCGCGCAGCAGCGCGCCCTCGTCGAGCCAGGCGCCGTGCGAGAAGTAGTGCGCGCAGATACGGACGACGGCCCGCCGGGCGGCGGGGTCCCGGTCGCCATACGGATGGGCCGAGCCGTGCGGCTCCATGGAGAGTACGGCGTCCTCCCACGCGCACCAGTCGGCCGTGGCCCGCTCCCGTACGGCGGGGTCGGGGTGCTCCGTCAGCCGGGCGTAGGCGGCGACGAGATCGGCGGTGCGCTCGCCGCGCTCGGCCTCCGGGACGCCCGCGCGGAAGCGGTCCCACTCCTCGGGGAAGATCTGTCCGGCACCCCCGTACAGCCAGTCGATCTCCGACCGCCGGGTCGTGGTGACCCCGGAGATGACGATCTCGGAGACTCGCTCCGGGTGCCGCTCGGCGTACGCGAGGATCAGTGTCGAGCCCCAGGAGCCGCCGAACAGCAGCCAGCGGTCGATCCCCAGATGGATCCGCAACCGCTCCATGTCGGCGATGAGATGGTCGGTGGTGTTGTGGCGCAGGTCGGCGGCCGGGTCGCTCGCGTGCGGGGTGCTGCGTCCGCAGTTGCGTTGGTCGAACAGGACGGTGCGGTAGCGCTCGGGGTCGAACAACCGCCGGGAATGCGGACCGGTTCCCGATCCAGGGCCGCCGTGGACGACGAGCGCGGGCTTGCCCCGCGGATTGCCGCAGACTTCCCAGTGGACGAGATTGCCGTCGCCGACGTCGAGCATGCCGTGGTCGTAGGGGTCGGTGGGCGGGTAGAGCGGGTCCGATGACTGGGGCTGGGGCTGGGGCTGGGGCTGGGGCCGAGATGGGGACTGGGGCATGGGCGGGCTCCATGGGTGCGGCGCGCGGCGCGCGGGGCGTTGGTTCAGTCGGTGGATTCGTTGGGGACGGCGCCGACCCTACAGATGCAACAGCGCTGTTACATTTCCTTTTATGACTTCAGACAGTCCTGGTTCACCGGGTCCGGGTCCCGAGCTGCTCGGGACCCGGCTACGGCATCTCCTCGATCGTCTCGAAGCCGGCGTCGAGGCCACGTACACGGATCTCGGCCTGGACGGCTTCCGGCCCCGCTACGCCCCCGTCGCCCGAGCCCTGGCCGCCGCTCCGGGGCCGTGTTCCATCCGCGAACTGGCGCGGACGACCGGGGTGACGCACTCCGCGGCGAGTCAGACCGTCGCGCGGATGGCCAGGGACGGGCTGGTCGCTCTGGCTCCGGGGGACGACGTCCGCCAGCGCATGGTCCGTCTGACACCTGAGGCGGAGGAACTGCTTCCGGCGCTGAACGTCGAGTGGGAGGCGACCTCGGCCGCGGCGGCGGAGTTCGAGGCGGAGCTGCCGTACCCGCTGAGCCGGCTGATCGGTGAGGCACTGGAGGCGCTGGACCGCCGTCCGATGCGGCAACGGATCGCGGACCGGGCGGCCTTGGGGACTGGTCCGGGTCCGGGTACCGGGGGCTGACCGGGCCGGGCGATCATGCCGTCACGCGGCTGCGCCGTCACACGGTTACGCGTCGGGGATCCAACTGCCGTGGAAGCCGAGGGGTACCCGCCCCGGCAGATGGATACGGGCGACCGGCTCCCCCGTGAAGTCCTGGGAGGCGAGGACGACCAGGCCGGGCGCCCCGCGCTCGGGGTTGTGCACGTAGGCGAGGGCGTAACCGTCGTCCTCGGCGCGGGTGTCCTCGGTGCGGGTGTCCTCGGCGACGCCGGTCTCCGCCCGCGACGGTACGAACACGGCCTCGCTCGCCGCCGCGTCCGGGGGGAAGCGGTGCACCTCGGTGGTGCCGCGGAACAGATCGTGCTTGATCAGGGCGTTGCCGAAGGCGCGGTCCGGCGGGACGCCGTCAGCCGTCGGGTACGCCTGCCACATCGCCCCGGCCGTGGCGGAGTACGCGTAGCGATGCCGCCGTGACACCAACGCCTGGTCGACGCGCGGGAATTCCTGCGGACGGTCGTCGAGACGCCGCGTACGCACGCGGCCGTGCGCCAGGTCGATGGTCCAGCGGTCGAGGGACGGGGTTCCGAGCGCCGTGGGGCCACCGGAGCCCCGTCCGGCCACGAAGAAGGGCGCCGGCATGGTGGTGAGATCCACGACCACGGACGAGCCCTCGTCATACGCGTTGAGGGTGTGCGAGTAGAAGGCGGACGGCACCTCGAACCAGCGGATCCGGCCGCCGGCCCGTGGCATCACCCCGACGCGTGCCGGATGCCGGTCGTTCCAGACGTACGGGACGAGAGCGCCGGCCCCGGCCGCCACGGGGTCGAAGGTGACCGGCATGTCGAAGACGACCACATACTTCTCGGTCAGGGCGAAGTCATGCATCATCGGGCTGTCGGCCACCGGGATCCTCGTGGTCCGTACGACCCGGCCGGTGCGGTCCACGACGAGATGCCGGACGTGGTCCCACGACGGGTAGTACGTGATCGCGTGCAACTCGTCGGCCCGCGCGTCGAACTTGCTGTGCGCGGTGAACGCGCCACTCAGCGTTCCGCCGAAGTCGTGCGTGCCGACGGTGTTCAGTTCGTCGTCGAGTTCGTACGGCAGCGGCCCGCTCTCCTGCACCGCCAGAACGCGCCCCTTGTACGGGATCACATGGGTGTTGGTCGCGAAGTCGCTGTCCGGAACCGGACCGTCGTACGGCTCGCCCAGCTTGCGGGCCACGGCGGCCGACCGTATCCAGCGGTTGCGGTACCACTCGGCGCGGCCGTTCCTTAGGCGTACGCCGTGGACCATCCCGTCGCCGAGCATCCAGTGGTGCGCCAGGGGGTCCTCAAGGCCGAGGGCGTTGGGGCCGTTGCGCAGGTAGCGGCCGTTGAGCTCGCGGGGTATGCGGCCCCCACCCGCCATGATGAATTCCGGGTCACCCCGACTACCCCTCGGCGTGAACCTGTACGCATCTCTCCCTCCCCCCACCTATCCCCCCAGCCACCCCGCCGCGTCCAGGCGGAAGGCCTGGGGCGGGGTGACCGCGCGGAGGTCCGACTCCATGGCCTGGACGCGGTCCCGGCCCAGCGTCTCGGACCACTCGTCGCGCAGGCGGTCGAAGATCGCGGCCGAGCGGGCGAGGGCGTCGAAGCCGTGTGGGGTGAGGCGGATCAGTTTGCGGCGGGCGTCCGTGGGGTCGTCGGTGCGTACCGCGTAGCCCAGGGCTTCCAGGCGGTCGACCGTTTTGCCCGCGGCCTGTTTGGAGACGCCGAGGCGGCGGCCGAGGGTGACCGCCGTGGCGCCGTCGCGGCCGATGGCCTGCATGGCGAAGCCGTGGACCGGCCGTACGTCCGGGTGGCCCTGGCGGGCGAGTTCGATGTGCAACTGGTCGATCAGGGACCGGAATCCGGCGAAGAGCAGCAGGGGCAGCTCGTAGCCGGGCGCGTCCGGGGCGTCACCTCGGCCCCCGCCCTCCGTGCGCTCAGTCATTGCAGAACCCGACAACCTGGTTTACCTTTTTATCGTCAACCATGTTGTCCATTCTATCGAGGAGAGTCCTCCCCGTGCCTTCCCGCTTCGTTGACCACACCCTTGAATCCGCGCCCGCCGCCTCCCGTCGCGCCATGGAGGCCACCACCCGCCATCTGGGCTTTCTGCCGTCCGCGGTGGCTCGTCTTGCCACCTCGCCGCAGTTGCTCGACGGCTTCCAGAAACTCACGGGCCTCTTCGAGTCCACGACGCTCGATCCGCTCGCGCGTGAGGTGGTCGTCATGACGGTCGCCGTACGCAACGCATGTCATCTCTGTGTCGTCATGCACACCGGGAAGCTCAGGGCGCTCGGCGCCGGTGACGAGCTGATCGACGCGCTGCGGGAGCAGCGTCCGGGCCGGCCGCTGCCGGACGAACGCCTCGAAGCCGTACGGCAGTTCACCCTCGCTGTGCTCGCGACCGCCGGGGGTGTTGACGACGAGACGCTCGACGCCTTTCTCGCGCACGGATATACGGAGCGCAACGCCCTGGAAGTCGTGCTCGGCATCGGCACGTACACGCTGTCGACTCTGGCCAATCGGCTCACCCGGGCACCGATCGACCCTCAGCTCGGGGTGGAGCCCGGGGGTGCGTAGGTCCCGGTGTGCGTAGGGCGTAGGTGGGGGCGGGGAATCCCGGTGGGCATGATCCAGGTCGGTCGTTCGGTAAAACGAACGCAGGGTTCGTTATGGTGGGGGTTGTTCGGTATAGTGAACGCATGGTTCATTCAATCGAGGCTTCTCGGGTAGGCGCACGGGCCGGCGTCCACCTCGATGACACGCGCGGGAGCCGCTGATGACGCCCCCGTCGTCCGGCCGTCGACCGGTGAGCAGCACCGCGGCCGCGGTCGGTACGAAGATCCGCCTGCGCCGCCAGCAGCGCGGCATGAGCGCCGCGGAGATGGCCCGGCGCGCCGGGCTGAGCAAGGCCACGCTGTCGCAGCTGGAGGCCGGCAACGGCAATCCGACGATCGACACCCTGGACGCGATCGCGATCGCCCTGCGCATCCCGATCGCCGACCTGCTGGCGCGTGACGCCGACACCGGACCGGTCTTCCGGCCGGGCACGGACATCGAGCCCGGCGAGGTCTCCCGGGAACTGCTGCGCCGCATCAGCAGCGGCAACAGCCTGGAGATCTGGCGGCTGCGCATTCCGCCCGAGACGGAGCTGCCCGGCGTCCCGCATGCCACCGGCACGATCGAGCACCTGCTCATCGCCACCGGGCATGTCACCGCCGGACCCGTCGACGCCCCGCAGGAACTGGGGCCCGGAGACATGCTCGCCTTCGCCGGGGACGCCCCGCACTTCTACCGGACCGGTGCCGAGGAAGTGGACATCACCGTCGTCTTCGCCTCCCCCATCAGCACCTGAGACCAAGGAAGACCGCTCATGAGCGCCACCATCGCCATCACCCCCTCCAGCCGTGCCTTCATCAGCGACAACATGGCCGGGGCGTCCCCGGAGATAGCCCAGGCCGTCACCGACGCGGCCGCCGGGCAGGTCCTGCCGTACGGCAACGACCCCTTCACCGAGAGCGCCCGCCGCAGGCTGAACGAGATCTTCGACCGGGACGTCGATGTCTTCCCGGTCTCCACCGGGTCCGCCGCGAACGGCCTGAGCCTGGCCGCCCTCACCCCGCCGTGGGGCAGCGTGCTCTCCCACCCCGACAGCCACATCAACCACGACGAATGCGGCGCTCCGGAGTTCTTCACCAGCGGCGCCAAACTCGTCGGTGTCCCGGGTCCCGACAGCAAGATCGCCCCCGAGGCGTTGCAGCCGGTGGTGCGCCGCCGGGCCGGTGACGTGCACAGCGTGCAGCCGTCCGTGGTGAGCATCAGCCAGGCCACCGAGAGCGGCAGCGTCTACACCCTGGAGGAGATCCGCCGGCTGTCCGCCATCTCCAAGGACGCGGGACTGCGCGTCCACATGGACGGCGCGCGCTTCGCCAACGCCCTGGACCATCTCGGCGCCACCCCGGCCGAGATGACCTGGAAGGCCGGCATCGACGTCCTGTCCTTCGGCGCCACCAAGAACGGCGCGATGACCGCCGACGCCATCGTCTCCTTCGACCCCGCACTCGCCACCGAGCTCGCCTTCCGCGCCAAGCGCGCCGGCCAGCTCGCCTCCAAGATGCGCTTCCACGCGGCCCAGATCGACGCGTACCTCACCGACGGCCTGTGGCTGCGCAACGCCCGCCAGGCCAACGCGATGGCCACCCGGCTCGGCGACGGCCTCAAGGCCGTCCCCGGTGCCGGCCTTCTGGCCACGCCGCAGGCCAACATCCTCTTCTGCCGCCTGCCCCAGCAGGTCACCGAAGGACTCCTCGCCGAGGGCTACGCCTTCTACCACGACCGCTGGGAGCCGGGGATCGTCCGGTTCGTCACCGCCTTCTCCCACAGCGCCGACGACATCGACCAGCTCCTCGACGCGGTGCGCCGCCACATCCGCTGACCGACGGCCGGCGGGAACGTCTCGGTCGCATCGCAGCTCGGCCTGGAGCGTCACCCCGGACCGGTCGTACGGACTGGTCGTACGGACCGGTCATACGGACTGGCTGTCCGGACCTTCCACCCGGACCGGCCGGTGTGTGCGGGGATGGCAGTCTTGGTGGATGCGTTCGCTTCCGCGCCACCCCGGCCCGCGCGTTTCCGGTGCCGCCACCGCCACCGCCGGTGCCCTCGCCGCCGTACTGCTCACGACGGCCTCAGCGGTGGTGCTCGCGCCCGCCGCCACTCCCGCCGCGGCGGCCGACGGAGCACCCGACCAGAGCTTCACGATCAAGGACCCGAGGATCACCGAGTCCAGCGGTCTGGCCGCCAGCCGGGCCCATCCCGGCGTCTACTGGACACATAACGACAGTGGTTATGGGCCCCAGATCTATGCCGTGGACTCCAGGACCGGTGAGACGGTCGCGACGCTCACCCTTGAAGGCGTGGGCAAGCCCCGGGATGTAGAGGCCATCTCCATGGGGCCCGATGGGAATGTGTATGTCGGCGATATCGGCGACAACCTGAACGGCACCTGGGACCACGTGTGGATCTACCGCTTTCCCGAGCCCGAACAGCTCAAGGACGCGACGGTGCGCGCCACGCAGTTCACCGTGAAGTACGCCGACGGGCCGCGTGACGCCGAGTCGATGATGGTCGACCCCAAGACCGGGCGGGTCTATATCGCCTCGAAGAACGACAACGGCGGCGGCCTGTACGAGGGCCCGGCCGAGCTGACCTCGTCCGGGACGAACACCTTCCGGCGGATCGACGACGTGCCCTGGGTGACGGACGGGGCGTTCTCGCCGGACGGCAAGGAGTTGGTGCTGCGCTCGTACCTCAGCGCGCGTGCCTATGCGTGGCAGAACGGCCGGCTGGGTGAGGAGCGCCCGGTCAGTGCGCCGTTCCAGGGGCAGGCCGAGTCGGTGACCTACACGGCGGACGGCAAGGCGCTGATGTTCGGCGCCGAGGGCAAGGAGAGCGGGGTGGTGCGGGTGGAGCTGGAGAAGGACACCGGCGGCCCGGCCTCCGGTGGCAACTCGTCCTCCGGCGGCGGGAGTTCCGCGTCAGGCGGGGGAGGGGACGGGGGTACCGCCGACGGCGCGGGCGACGGCGGGAAGCAGGGGAACGCCACCCTCGGCGCGATCATCGTCATCGGTGGGGCCGCGCTGGTCCTCGCCTTCAAGCGCATGCGCCGGAAGGGCTGAGGCGGAGCGCCGGCCGTCACGCGCTAGCCGTCACGCGCCGGCCGTCTCATGTCCGCCGTCTCACGTCCGCCGTCCCACGTCGTCCGCCGTCCCACGTCGGCTGCCGTCCCACGTCGGCCGCCGTCTCGCGTCGGCCGACCGTCCGGCCTCAGTCGGCCGTCCCGGGTTCGCGTCAACCCGCCTTTCCCTGCTCCGCCTTTCCCCGCTCTGCCATACCCCGCTCCGTCGTACCCCCCTCTGCCGCGCGTCGTTCGACCAGCACCTCCAAACCGTCGAGGATCCGCTGGAGCCCGAATGCGAAGTGGTCGAATTCGGGGGCGAACGCCTCCTCGGACATGGAGGCCATGACCGGATACACCCCGCTGGTCATGGCCTTCGACAGGACGGGCTCCTGCGCCTGCCAGAACTCCTGGTCGGTGATACCCGACTTCTTCTCCGCCTCGACGGCATGGACGTGCGTGCGGGCGACCCCGGTGACATAGCCCTCGACCATGATGATCACTGAGATCAGCTCCGGGTCGCTCAGACCCATGCCCTTGATGGCGGCGAGTTTCCTCTCCAGTCCGCTGACCGAGTTCGGGCCGAGGACCGGCCTGGCCTGGTTCACGGAGAGCAGCCAGGGGTGGCGCTGATGGAGCGCGAGCGCGTCGCGCGCCATCGCCTCGGCGGCGGCGCGCCAGCCGGTGCCGGGGGCGGAGCCGAGTTCGGAGTCGGAACCGGAGCCGGGGGCGGGGTCGGGGCTCTCGGCCGGCGCGACCGTCTCGCCCTGTACCTGGTTCAGCATCAGGTCGATCAGCTCGGCCTTGCCCGGCACGTACCGGTAGAGCGACATGGTGCCCGTGCCCAGCTCGGTGGAGAGCCGGCGCATCGAGACCGCGTCCAGCCCCTCGGCGTCGGCGAGCGCGACGGCGGTCGTGACTATGCGGTCGAGCGTGAGGCCGGGTTTGGGGCCGCGGCTGGGGCGTTCGCCCGAGCCCCAGAGGAGTTCGAGACTGCGCGTGACATTGCCGCTGCCGGTCGATTCCGTCGATGTCATGGGCTCAGCGTAATCCCCTGGAAAGAAAATGGGTACGGTGTACTCTGCTGTGGGTACGCTGTACTCAGTTGATCGATGGCTTGCCTTGGAGGGGCTGTGAGCGACCATGCCGTGTTGGCGGAGGCGATCCAGAAGAGGTACGGGGAGCGGGGAGGGAAGTACGCGCTCGACGGCTTCGACCTCGCCGTGGGCAGAGGCACCGTGCACGGACTGCTCGGGCCCAATGGCGCGGGCAAGACCACCGCGGTCCGTGTTCTGGCGACCCTGCTGCGGTTCGACGGCGGGCGGGCGGAGGTGGCGGGCGTCGATGTGGCGCGCGATCCCCGGCGGGTGCGGAGCAGGGTCGGCCTCGCCGGGCAGTACGCGGCGGTCGACGAGATCCTGACGGGCCGGCAGAACCTGGAGATGTTCGGCCGTCTCTTCCATCTGGGCGGGCGGCGGGCGGCGCTGCGCGCCGGTGAGCTGCTGGAGCAGTTCGATCTGGTGGAGGCGGGAGGCAAGGGCGTCGGCGAGTACAGCGGCGGGATGAGGCGCCGTCTGGACCTGGCCGCGTCGATGATCCTCGCTCCGCAGGTCCTCTTCCTCGACGAGCCGACGACGGGTCTCGACCCGCGCGGCCGCGGTGAGGTCTGGGACGCGGTGCGGGCCCTGGTGGCGGGTGGTACGACCGTACTGCTCACCACGCAGTATCTGGACGAGGCGGACAAGCTCGCCTCGCGCATCACGGTCATCGACCAGGGGCGGGCGATCGCGGACGACAGCCCCGCGGAGCTGAAGAACACCGTGGGCGGTGACCGGATCGAGGTCGTGGTGGCGGAGCCCGCGGACATACCGGTGGCGGTCGAGGCGGTGGCGCGGGTGGCCGACGCGGCGGTGGAGACGGACGGCGCGGCCCGCCGGGTGCACGCGGCGGTGAGCGACCGGGTGGCCGCGCTGACGGAGGTGGCGCGCACGCTCCAGGACCGGGGGACGGCGGTGGAGGACATCGGGCTGCGCAGGCCGAGCCTCGACGATGTGTTCCTCCGGCTGACCGGGCGCCGTACGGGCGCCGACGCGGACGCCGACGCCGGCTCAGGCGGGGGCACGGACAGGGGCCCGGACGGGGACGTGGCCACGGGTGTGAAGGAGGGGATGGCGGCATGAGCGTCGCGCTGGATCTGGAGACAGGGAGCGACTACGGGAGCGGCCATGGCCGTGCGTACTGGGCGGTGGCCGACTGCTGGAACGTCGTACGGCGAGGGCTGACGCACTACCAGCGTCAGCCGGTCTTCATCCTCTGGCAGCTGGGCTTCCCGATCGTCTCCGTGCTGCTGTACGGGTATGTCTTCGGCAGCGCCATGACGGTGCCGGGCGGGGGTGACTACCGGGAGTTCCTGATGCCCGGGATGTTCGCGATGACGATGGCCTTCGGCTTCATGAACACGGCGGTGGCGGTGGTCACCGACAGCACGAAGGGGGTCATCGACCGCTTCCGGTCGATGCCGATGGCGCCGTCTGCGGTGGTCACGGGCCGGGGGGTCGGCGATCTGCTCACGGCGGTCGCGGAGCTGCTGATCCTGGCCGTGACGGCGTACGCGATCGGCTGGCGGTGGGACAGCGGGTTCCCGGGGGCGCTCCGGGCCTTCGGACTGCTGCTGCTCCTGCGCTTCGCGCTGATATGGGTGGGGGTATGGCTGGGGCTGCTGGTGCCCGGCCCGGAAGCCGCCGGGAACCTCTTCGTGGTGGCCTTCCCGCTCACGATGATCTCCAGCATCTTCGTGGCGCCCTCGCTGATGCCGGACTGGCTGGGCACCGTGGCCGCGTGGAACCCGGTGTCCTCGACGGTGACGGCGACGCGTGAGTTGTTCGGCAATCCGGTGGCGAGCGGCGGCAGCTGGCCCGAGGAGCACGCCCTGCTGCTGTCGGTGGCCTGGCCGGTGGCGCTGACGGCGGTGTTCGTACCCCTGGCGGTACGGAGGTTCCAGCGGCTGAGCAGATGAGATGAGGTCCGGGGGCGCATGCGACGGGCCCCGGCGCGGTGTGCGTGCGCCGGGGCCCGGGAGGCGAAGCCGAGGATCACCGGATCCGAACCGTCAGAGACCACTCGGAGGCGGCTCGGAGGCGGCTCAGAGACCGCTCGGAGACGTCAGCGGCTGTCAGAGGCGTTCGATCACGTAGTCGATGCACTCCGTCAGCGCCGAGATGTCCGCCGGGTCGATCGCCGGGAACATCGCCACGCGCAGCTGGTTGCGGCCCAGCTTGCGGTAGGGCTCGGTGTCGACGATGCCGTTGGCGCGCAGCGTCTTGGCGACGGCCGCCGCGTCGATCTCGTCCGCGAAGTCGATCGTGCCGATGACCTGCGAGCGCTTCGCCGGGTCGACGACGAACGGGGTCGCGTACTTGGAGGCGTCGGCCCATCCGTAGAGCGTGCGCGAGGAGGTGGCCGTACGGCGCACCGACCAGTCCAGGCCGCCCTGGGAGTTGAGCCATGTGAGCTGCTCGTTGAGGAGGAAGAGCGTGGCCAGCGCCGGAGTGTTGTACGTCTGGTTCTTCAGCGAGTTGTCGATCGCGGTCGGCAGCGAGAAGAACTCGGGGACATGGCGTCCCGAGGCGTGGACGCGCGCGGCGCGCTCCAGCGCGGCCGGCGAGAAGACGCCGATCCACAGGCCGCCGTCGGAGGCGAAGGACTTCTGCGGGGCGAAGTAGTAGACGTCCGTCTCGGCGATGTCGACCGGCAGGCCGCCGGCGCCGGAGGTCGCGTCGACCAGCACGAGCGACCCTTCGTCGGCGCCCGCGACGCGCTTGACCGGGGCCGCGACACCGGTGGAGGTCTCGTTGTGGGTGAACGCGTAGACGTCGACGCCCGCCTCGGCCTCCGGGTCCGGGTGCGAGCCGGGGTCGGAGGAGATGACGGTCGGGTCGGCCAGCCATGGCGCGAGCTTCGCCGCCTTGGCGAACTTGGAGGAGAACTCACCGAAGGAGAGGTGCTGGGACTTGTTCTCGATCAGTCCGTGCGTCGCGATGTCCCAGAAGGCGGTGGAGCCGCCGTTGCCCAGGATCACCTCGTAGCCCTCGGGAAGCTCGAAGAGGCTCCGTACGCCCTCGCGCACCGCGCCGACCAGGTTCTTGACCGGGGCCTGGCGGTGGGACGTGCCGAGGAGCGAGGTGCCGGTGGCGGCCAGCGCGTCCACCGCCTCCGTCCGCACCTTGGAGGGGCCTGCGCCGAAACGGCCGTCGGCGGGCTTGATGTCAGCGGGAATCTGGATATCGGCCACGGGCCGGAGCGTAGTCCCTTACGTCACACGGCCGAAAACCGTGTCCGTCGGGTGAGACACCCGCGCGGGCGCCGGGAAGCGGGCGGCGGGAAGGGGGTCGCGGCGGTCCCGCGCGTGTCGCCGCCACCCCGGCCTCCCGCCCGGAGCTTCACCCGTACGGAGTGCATGGTCGGAGTGCGACGGTCCTCAGGGAGACACCCCCGGGGCCGCCGCTCTCTTCTCGGACAGGGCGTGGAGGTACTCGACGAGCGTGATCAGCACGTACTTGCTGGAGGAGCGGTCCCGCGCGTCGCACTCCACGAGCGGCACGTCCGGCGTCAGGACGAGCGCCGCGCGGATCTCCTCCTCGGTGTGGACGGGCCCGCCGAAGTCGTTGCAGGCCACCATGAAAGGTATGCCGTGGTGCTCCAGCCGGTCGATCGCGTACCAGGAGTCGGAGAGACGGCGGGTGTCGACGAGTACGACCGCGCCGAGGGTGCCGGAGAAGAGCCGGTCCCAGAGATACCAGAAACGTTCCTGCCCAGGGGCCCCGAAGAGATAGAGCACCGAGCGCGCGTCGAGGGAGATCCGGCCGAAGTCGAAGGCGACGGTGGTCGTGCTCTTTCTCTGGAGTCCGTCGAGTCCCGCGAGTTCGCCGATGTCCTGGCCCGCGCGCGTCATCGCCTCCTCGGTGTTGAGGGGACGGATCTCGCTGACGGAACGGACCATGGTCGTCTTGCCGACACCGAAGCCGCCGACGATGACGATCTTCAGGCCGTTGTCGGCGGTACTGGCCAGGGTCGGCCGGGCCGTTGACGGGCTGGTGGCCCGTTCGGAGGTTGCGGAGTCCAACGCGCACCTGCTCCAGGATGTGGGGATCGGGAAGGCGGTCGGCCGCCCGGGCCGTCCGGGGATGAGGGGCGCGGGCGCTGTTGGATAGTGCTCAAACGGTGGCCACTATATGAGAATTGACGATCAGTTTGGGAGGTTCCTGTTTCCTTTCTTCGCTGTTCCGGGAGCGGCGAACCGGGAAAAACCGGGACGGTGAGTGCGACGGGGGCATGCTGGATTCATGGCTGAGCGCGAAACGCGGGATATGCGGGATACACGCAACGCACGAAAAGCGACGGCACAGGCGGGAGACACGGCACCGGCCACCGAAGTGGCCGCGGCGCTGACGGCGGCCGTGCGCGGCGAGGTGGACTTCGGCGCGGCCGCCAGAGCCCTGACGACCATGGACGCGTCCAACTACCGGCGGGTACCGGTCGGCGTCGTCGCCCCGTACGACGCGGCCGACGTGGCGGCGGCGCTGGCGGTCTGCCGTACGTACGGGGTGCCGGTGGTGCCGCGGGGCGCCGGGACCTCGATCGCCGGGAACGCCACGGGCCTGGGCGTGGTGCTCGACCTCACCCGCCATCTGCGGTCGATCGTGTCGGTGGACACGGCGGCGCGCACGGCGGTCGTCCAGCCCGGCGTCATCCTGGACGAGCTGCGCGAGGCCGTACGGCCCCACGGGCTGACGTTCGGCCCCGATCCGTCCACGCACAGCCGGTGCACGCTCGGCGGGATGATCGGCAACAACTCGTGCGGAGCGCACTCGGTGGCCTGGGGTACGACGGCCGACAACGTCCACGAGCTGTCGGTGACCACCTACGGCGGCGCCGCACTGCGCCTCGGCAAGGGCTGGGACGGCGCTCCCGCCGGGGTGCGCGAGCTGGTCGAGAGCAATCTCGCGCCGCTGCGCACCGGCTTCCCCGCCGGGCTGCCCCGGCGGATCTCCGGCTACGCGCTGGACGCGCTGCTGCCCGAGGCCGGCCCCGATCTGGCCCGCGCCTTCTGCGGCAGCGAGGGCACGCTCGGGGTCGTCACCGAAGCGACGGTACGGCTCGTTGAGTCGCCCCCGGCCCGCGCCCTGGCCGTCCTCGGCTACCCGGACGAGAGCGCCGCCGCCGAAGCCGCGGCCGGGCTGCTCCCGTACGGTCCGCTGACGGTCGAGGGCATGTCCGAGGACCTCGTACGCGTACGGGGCGACGGCGGGCACGGACTGCCGCGCGGCGGGGCCTGGCTGTTCGTGGAGACCGGCGGCGCGACGCCCGGCGAGGCGCGGGCCGCCGCCGCCACGATCCTGCGCGCGGCCGACGCGCTGGACGGGACGGTCGTGGCCGATCCGGCCGGACAGCGGGCGCTGTGGCGCGTACGGGAGGACGCCGCGGGGACCGCGACCCGGATGCCCGACGACACGGAGGCGTGGCCGGGCTGGGAGGACTGCGCGGTGCCGCCCGCCCGGCTCGGCGCGTATCTGCGCGACTTCCGCGCGCTGCTCGCCGAACACGGCCTGCGCGGCACGCCCTACGGACACTTCGGCGACGGCTGCATCCATGTCCGTATCGACTTCGATCTGCTGACCGACGACGGCGTACGGCGCTTCCGGCGCTTCTCGCAGGAGGTGGCGTCGCTGGTCGTCGCGCACGGCGGCTCGCTCTCCGGCGAGCACGGCGACGGACTGGCGCGCTCGGAGCTGCTGCCGAGGATGTACGGGGAGGAGCTGGTCGGGCTCTTCGGCCGGTTCAAGGACCTGTGGGATCCGGCGGGCGGGATGAACCCGGGCGTGCTGGCCCGCCCGGCACGGCTCGACGAGAACCTGCGCTTCGCGGTGCTGCCGCGCGAGCGCGTCGAGGTCGCGTTCGGCTATCCGCACGACGGGCCGGGAGGCGGGGACTTCTCGGCGGCCGTGCGCAGGTGTGTGGGCGTCGCCAAGTGCCGGGTGGGCGGGCCGGGTCCGGGAGCGACAGCGGGTTCCGGGCCGGCTTCCGGGCAGGGCTCCGGCGCGGCTTCCGGATCGGGTTCCGGCGCGGCTTCCGGGCCGGGGGTGATGTGCCCGTCGTTCCGCGCGACGGGCGAGGAACAGCACTCCACGCGCGGGCGCGCCCGGCTGCTCCACGAGATGCTCGCGGGCGAGGTGGTGACGGACGGCTGGCGCTCGACGGAGGTACGGGACGCGCTGGACCTCTGTCTGTCCTGCAAGGGCTGCCGCAGCGACTGCCCGGTGGGCGTGGACATGGCCACGTACAAGGCGGAGTTCCTGCACCACCACTACGCGGGCCGGATGCGGCCCGCCGCGCACTACGCGATGGGCCTGCTGCCGCGCTGGCTGCGGCTGGCGGCGCCGTTCGCGCGGGTGCTGAACGCGGCGGCGCGGGTGCCCCCGCTGGCGTCGCTCGCCAAGCTGCTGGGGGGCATCGCCCCGGAGCGTACGATTCCGCGGCTGGCGCCCGAACCGTTCGGGCGATGGCTGGGGCGGCATCTGAAGGCCCGTACGGAGGTCTTCGCGCGAAGCCGTTCCGCGGTCCTGTGGCCGGACACCTTCACCGAGTATCTGACGCCGTCGGTGGGCCGGGCGGCGGTACGGGTCTTCGAGTCGGCCGGGATCGGTGTCGTGGCGCCGCCGCAGGGGGGCCGGGTCTGCTGCGGACTGACGTATGTCTCGACGGGCCAGCTCGACCGCGCGCGTACGGTCATGCGCCGCACGCTGGATCTGATGGAACCGCTGCTGGACGCCGGCCTGCCGGTCGTCGTCCTGGAACCGAGCTGCGCGGGCGCGCTCACCACGGACCTGCCGGAGCTGCTCGGCGACGACCCGCGCGCGGCGCGGCTGGCCGCGGCCGTACGGACCTTCGCCCAGGCTCTGGAGGAGTGCGCGCCGTGGTGGCGGCCGCCCCGGCTCGACCGTCGGGTCACCGGCCAGACGCACTGCCACCAGCACGCGGTCCTGGGCGACGAGGCGGACCGCAGGCTGCGGGAACGCGCGGGCCTGACCGGCGAACTGAGCGGCGGCTGCTGCGGGCTGGCGGGCAACTTCGGCTTCGAACGCGGCCATTACGACGTCTCGGTGGCCTGCGCGGAGGACCAGCTGCTGCCGTCGGTGCGGGCGGCCGGAAAGGGGACGGAGATCCTGGCGGACGGCTTCTCGTGCCGTACCCAGCTGGCGCAGCTGGGCGGCCACCGGGCACGGCATCTGGCGGAGGTGCTCGCGGAGGCGCTGGAGGAGGCGCAACCGAGGGAGAGGAAGGAGAGGGAGAGGCCGGCCGAGGGGCGGTGACGGGGGGGGGTGCCCCTATGGGTTTCGTCAACCCGTGGGGGCGGGTTGGGGTTCGTAGAAGGTGCCGTCTCGGAGCATGGCGAAGAGGACGTCTGCTCGTC
>NZ_PHRF01000019.1 GCF_004151105.1 Streptomyces sp. L-9-10 | reverse complement strand
GATAGCGGATAGTACCGTGAGGGAATGGTGAAAAGTACCGCGGGAGCGGAGTGAAATAGTACCTGAAACCGTGTGCCTACAAGCCGTGGGAGCGTCGCTGTGTGTGCTTGCACATACAGTCGTGACTGCGTGCCTTTTGAAGAATGAGCCTGCGAGTTTGCGGTGTGTTGCGAGGTTAACCCGTGTGGGGAAGCCGTAGCGAAAGCGAGTCCGAAT
>NZ_PHRF01000018.1 GCF_004151105.1 Streptomyces sp. L-9-10 | reverse complement strand
CCGGCGGGGCAGCGGGCGGAGTCGCGGGCGGGGCAGCCAGTGGGGCCGCGGGCGGCGCAGCGGGCGGCGCAGCAGGCGGCGCAGCAGGCGGCTCGGCTAGTGGCGCGGGCGGTGGAGCCGTCGCGTCCGAGGGGCTCGGTGCCCCGGCGAAGGCCGGTATCGGCGGGCTGGTGGCCGTCGCCGCGGCGGCCGGTCTCGTCTTCGCGCTGGCGAACAACTCCGAACCCGATCGGCCGCCCAAGGCCAAGCCGCCGGTCGCGCAGCCCCTCGTACCGCGGAAGCCGGCCCCGTCGCCCGAGCCGCCGGAACCGGCCGCGCCCAAGCCGACCCCGCCCGCACCGACGCCCACCGCCCGACCCAGCGAGAAGCCCTCCCCCTCGCCGAAGCCCACTCCGTCACGGACCCCCGCCCCGAAGCCCCCGCCCAAGCCCAGGCCCGAACCACCGGCGCCTCCCGCGCCGAAGCCGCCCCCCAGCCCGAAGCCACCCCCGGCCCCGGCAGACTTCCAGGTGAACCAACTGGCGTTCGGTCCCATCGGCGACGGCTCCAAACCGGAGGTACGGCTCGGCGCGAGCGGCTGGCTCTGGCAGCGGTCGGGCGTGTCGATCGGCGGCACCCGCTACGGCCATGGCGTGACCATGCACTCCGCCTCGTCGGTCACCATCGATCTCAACCGGAGCTGCTCCCGCTACGCGGCCCTGGTCGGCGTGGACGATCTCACGATGGGGCTCGGTTCCGTGCGCTTCTCGCTGTACGGCGACGGGACGCGGCTCTGGCGCTCGCCCGTGCTGAGCGGGGGCGACGCGGCCGTACCCGTGGACGTGGGGATCGCCGGGCGGAAGACCATCCGGCTGGTGGTCGAGCCGCATACGCCGTTCGACGTGGTGGCGCTCGCCGACTGGGCGCGGTCCCGGATCAGCTGCCGCTGACGGCTCGGCGCCCGGACGAGCACCCGAACCACCGCCCCCGGACCGCCGCCCCCGGACCGCCGCACGGCGCCTAGCCGTCGGCCCGCTCCTCCCCGTCCGCCCGGTCCCGTCCTTCCGGCCGTCCGTGGCGTTCGTCGGGCCGTCCGTGGCGCTCACGCTCCTGGGCGTGGAGGGGCGGCGGAGCGAGCGCGTGGCCCGGCAGCTCCAGCAGTTCGGCGACCTCGTCGGGGGTGAGGACGCGGCCGGCCTCGTGCTCCGCCTCGTACCCGCCCGCGCCCAGCTCCGCGCGGGCGCGCGTCTCGACCCGCCGGGCCTCGATCAACTCCGGTACGGAGCGCGGGCAGCCCGCCCGCCAGGCCCCGGCGGCGGCCAGGATCCGCACAGCGACGCGGGGATCACCGGCGAGCAGCACCACCGGGGCCGCCATCTCGGCGAGCTGGGCGACGATCGGATCCGTCAGCCCGCGCTTCCTCGCCGTACGCAGCACGGCCGCCAGCCAACGGGCCGCGGCCACCGGCCCCTTCGTCTCGTACGCGGCGATACGCGCGTCCAGCGCGTCGACCACCGCGGAGAAGAGCGGGGGTGGTGTGCCGTGCTCGCTCTCGGACCTCGCCTCGTCCAGCAGCGGTCTGGCCCGGGAGACCTCGCCCCGGTCCAGGGCGAAGATCGCCCGCATGAAGGGGACGACAGCGCGGGCGTCCTGGACCTGATGGCGCTCGGCCTCTTCGGCGGCGCGGTCGAGCCTTCTCTCCGCGGCGGCCGTGTCACCGGCGCGGTACGCCAGCTCGGCCAGGCGCGCGAGCAGCAGCGGCGCCTCGGCGTGCGCCCCCACCTCGCGGGCGAACCGCAGCGCTTCCTCGTACGCGCACCGCGCCTCCTCGTACCGCCCGCGCGCCATGCCCGCCTCGCCGACGGCGCTCGCCACCTGGGCGCGCATCCAGCGGTCGCCGACGCGTCGGCTCAGCTCGCGCAGCTCGGCCAGGTCCTGATCGACGCCCTCCAGTCCGCCCGGCATGTCGACGACCATGTGCGTACGGCCCATCAGCAGCACGCCCGTCTCCCAGTCGCCGCCGTACGCACGGCAGTTCGCGATGGACGCGTCCATCGCGGCGCGGATGTCCAGCTTCTCGTCACTGTCGTAGACGATCAGTCCCCAGAGGAGCCCGGGGAAGCGGGCGGACTGCGGACCCGGTCTGCCGAAGACCTCGCGGATCCGCCGGATGAGTTCCTGGAAGTGCGGGTCGTTGCGGAGCTTCTCGGTCTGGCCGCTCTCCCCGGCGAGAAAGACCCGGAGCACCTGGAGCTGCATCCGGGGCCAGTACCGGGGGTCGTCGGGGCCGGCCGGTTCGGGGCCGAGGCTGAGCGCGCACTCCACCCAGGCGAGGCCCTCGGGGCGGTGGTTGCGCAGCCACCAGAACCAGCCCGTGGCGAAGATCAGCCGTAGCGTCGTCTCCTCGTCGCCCGCCAGGACGCTGCGGTGGAGGGCGGCCCGTATGTTGTCGAGGTCGATCTCCAGGCGGCGGATCCAGGGAAGTTGCTCCCCGGAGCGCAGTCGGGGTTCGGCCTCTTCGGCGAGAGCGGTGAAGTACGCGGTGTGCGCGCGCTCGGCGGCGGACCGTACGGCAGGTGTCTCGGCGGCGCGTTCCGTGGCGTACTCGTGGATGGTCTCCAGGAGGCGGTAGCGCATCGCGCCGCCGGGGCCGGGGGCCGGGGTGGCGACGACGAGGGACTTGTCGACCAGCGCGCCCAGCAGACCGGGGACATCGGGGGCGTCGGGAGCACGGGGCGCGTCGGGAGCACGGGGCGCGTTGAGGGCACGGGGCGAGTCGGGGGACGCTCGGCCGGAGGGCCCATGGAACGCATCGGGGGACGCGCGGCCCGAGAGGGCGCCCACCGCACCGCCCACCGCACCGCCCACCACACTGCCGGAGGGCACGCCCGTCCCTCCGCCGCACACGCCCTCGGCCGCCGTCAGATTCCAGCCGCCCGCGAAGACGGACACCTCGCGCAGGACCGTACGCTCCCGCTCGTCCAGCAGGTCCCAGGACCAGTCGACGACCGCGCGCAGCGTCTGCTGGCGCGGCAGAACGGTCCGGCTCCCGCTGGTCAGCAGCCGGAAACGGTCATCGAGCCGATC
>NZ_PHRF01000017.1 GCF_004151105.1 Streptomyces sp. L-9-10 | reverse complement strand
CGCCGCGTCGAAGAGGGCGACGCCCTGCTCGACGGAGAGCGGCGGCATCCCGGAGCGTGCCAGGCGCCGCATGTCCGCCTCGCTCACCGTCCCGGTCATCCCGCCCACCTGATCCCACGGACCCCAGGCCAGCGACACACCCGGCAGACCCTCGGCCCGCCTACACGCCACCAAAGCGTCCAGGAACGTATTGGCCGCCGCGTAATTACCCTGCCCGGCACCACCGAACACACCCGCGACAGAGGAGAACACCACGAACGCGTCCAGACC
>NZ_PHRF01000016.1 GCF_004151105.1 Streptomyces sp. L-9-10 | reverse complement strand
CACCCCCCGGGCCATACCTTCAACAGGGGGGAGCAGTCATGCCGGTCCCGGAGGCCGGGAGCCCCATTGCGGAACCACGAAAAAGGTAATGGGGGGGGGCGCCCCGGCCGTCCGTCAGGTCCGGGTCACTGCGTCCAGGTCACTGCGTTCAGATCACTGCGTCCAGGTCGCTGCGTTCAGGTCGTCAGAGCAGTCCGTCCCACATCTGCTCCAGCAGCACCGACCACCAGTTCTCCGGCGACGACAGCGCCGCCGGGTCCAGCGCCGAGAGCTGCGCCTGGAAGTCGACGGTCCAACGGCCCGCCTGCTCCGGGTTGAGACCGAACCTCAGCCGCCACATCCGTCCGAGCAGCGCCAGCGAGCGCGTGAACTCCGGCAGTCCGGTGTTCACGAACTGCGGAGGCACCGGCTGTCCGCCCGGACCCGCCTCGACCGGTACGGCCATGATGTGCGCCGTACCGTACTGGACACACAGCGCGCGGCCGAAGTCCGTGCCCATCACCAGATACGACCCGGCGTCGGCGGCCGGCCGCACCTGCCGCTGCGCGGCCACTTCGGCCAGCGTCGGCACCACCGGCTGGGCGGGCTGCGCCCAGAAGAACGGCCCGAAGTCGGCCGGCAGACCCGCCCATACGAGCGTGCGCGCCACGAGCTCCGGCACGCCCTGACGGGACACCGCCCGCTGGTCGAACCGGCAGATGCCCTGCGGACCGAACGCGCCCATCAGCTCCTGCGCGACCCCCTCGGGCGGGATCGGCGGCGCGGGCGGCATCTGCGGCAGCGGAGCGCGCACCGGCGCGGGCCGCGCGGGACCGTCCGCGACCTGGTGCAACTCGCCCTGATGCGTGAGCAGATGCCGCATGCCCTGCTGCCTGCTGGCGTGGTCCTGGCCGTACGGGGCGACGCTCGTGATCCGCACCTGCGGCCAGGTCTCCCGGATCATCCGGGCGCAGTAGCCGCCGGGCAGCTCGCAGGACTCCAGCTCCGTGTGGAGTTCGAGCACCTGCTGCGGCGGCACGTTCATGGCGCGCAGCTCGTGCAGGATCTGCCACTCCGGGTGCGGGGTGCCGGGCGCGGAGCGGCGGATGAGCTGGGCCTCCGAACCGTCGGGCGCGCGGTAGCGCAGCACGGCCTGATAGCCGGGGCCGACGGTCGGCAGACCGGACGGCTGCTGCGGATAGCCGTACGCCGGGGGCTGGGCGTGCGGAGCCGCCGGCGGTACGGGACCGCCGGGGACGGGGCCACCGGGTACGGGGCTCCCCGGCGGCATGCCGGGAGGCGCTCCCGGCGGACCGGGCGGGCTGGGCGGACCGGGCGGGCCAGGCGGCTGCGAGCCCGTCTGTCCCGTCTGTCCCGGTCCCGCGAGCATGGTCGCCGCGTGGTGCACGCCCCCCGGGGGCGTACCAGGAACCCCCGGAGCGCCCGGAGGCCGTGGCGGCTGCGGTGCCTGGCCGCCCAGGCTCGCGTCCGCGAACATCGTCGCCGCGTGATGCACCCCACCCGGCGGCGTACCAGGAACCCCCGGCGGACCAGGGGGACCAGGAGGGCCAGGAGGGCCAGGAGGCTGCGCAACGCCAGGCGCGCCAGGAGGTCCAGGAGGGCCCGGAGGCCCAGGAGGCCCAGGAGCGGCCGGAGGCTGTGGTCCGTTGGCGCCGGGTCCGCCGAGGCTCGGAGCCAGCTGCGTCGGCAGATAGCCACCCGCCGGAACACCGGGCCTACCGGGACCCGACGGCGGCGGGGTCGCACCCGGCGGACGCGCGCCGGGGACGCCGGGCGGGCTCGGCGGCGGCGGAGTCGTCGCACCACCACCGCGCGCACCACGCGGCGGTACGGGTGCCTTGCTGGTCGCGGCGTCGGCGATATCGGCGGCCCCCGCACCTGCGCCGGGCCCGCCCCCGGACGCCGCGCCGGCACCGGAACCAGGCCGCCCGGATCCCCCGGACTCCGGCCCCGGCGCCTGTCCCGCCGGCCCCGGGGCGACCGCGGTACGCGCCAAGTGACCGCCGCCCGACATCAGCGCGGTCGGCGCCTCGGCAGCCACGCCCGGCGGCGGTGTGTCCTCGTCGTCCGTCCCCGAGAGCGGCGGCGCGAAGACCGTCGCGGGCAGCGGTACGGAACCGTCCTCCGGCACGGCGGACGAACCGTTGGTGTCGGTCCCGGCCCAGGGCGTGGCCCCGGTCGGCACACCCGGCGTCGAGGCGGGCACCCCGTCGTCGGAGGTGGGCTCGTACCCACCGGACCAGGCGGAGCTGCCCTGCGAGGCGTTGCCCCCACCGGGCGACCCGCCCGTACTCGAAGCGCCGCCACCCGAAGCGGCGGGAGCGGGTACGGGAGCGGGTACGGGTGAAGGAGAGGAGGACGAAGAGGAGGACGGATCCTCCGGCGTCCGCCCGTCCGGAATCCCCAGCTTGTCCGCCGCGTCCTGGAGCCACTCCGGCGGCGTCAGCAGGAACGACGTCTGATTCAGGTCGATACGCTGCGGCGCCTCAGGAGCGGCCGGCGCCACCGCGGGCGCCCCGTACTCCTCCTCGTACCGGCGGATCACCTCACCCACCGGAAGCCCCGGCCACAGCGTCGCCTCACCGCTGTCCCTGGCGATCACCAGGCGCTGCCGGCCTCCGTCCGACGTCGGACCGCCCTCGCGGTCCTCCGCCCACACCACGAAACCCAGCTCGAACTCCCGTACCCGCACCTCACGATGCTGGTAACCGGGCAGATCGGCGTTCACCCACTCTTCCGCGCGCTCCTGCGCCTGAGCGAAGGTCACCATCGCGCTCACCCCTCCACCGGGACGGCGCGCGCGAAGCCGCCGTCCACCATCAGGTTCGCCACGGTCTCCAGCTCCGGCGGATTGCCCGCCAGCCGCAGCAGGAAGGCGTCGAAGTCGTCACCGCAGGGCAGCAACAGCCGCTCCACCCGCTCCGCCACGCTCCAGCCGTCCTGGTCCCTGGCGTCGTCGTACGCGCAGAACCAGACAGAACCGACCCGGTCGCCCTTGACCTTGACCGCCAGAATGCCGCCCTGGACGAAACCGACGGCCAGATAGTCCTTGGTCAGATGGTCCCGCAGGCACTTGTTGACGTACACCAGGTCATTGACGGCGGCCACGTCCCGGACGGTCAGGAGCGGCTGGTCCACCAGCAGTCCCAGCTCCGCGTCCAGCGCCGCGCCCACCGGCGCGCAGCCGCCGGCCGCCTTCAGGAACGAACGGTACGCACCCGGCAGCCGGTAACCGAGGTCCTCCTCCACCCCCTGCAACTGCTGCTCGCTGACCGGCAACGAGCCCTTCGGCAGCCCGAAATGGGCCGGCCGGGTCTCCTGGAGAGGACGCGTCCCCCGCTTGCCGTGGTCCACGCGCGTCGTCGCCAGCCCGCCGTGATGGCGCAGCAGCGCCTTCACCTCGACCGGAATCAGCACCATCCGGCGCGAGGCCGGCAGATGGTGCCACGTCCAGCCGTGCGGTGTGGCCACCGACGGGATCGTGTCCCACAGCTCATGCCCCGCGGCGGCCAGCGCGGCATTGGCCGACACATAGTCCGTGAGCCGCAGTTCGTCCACGCCGAACCCCTCGGGGGGCTCGGCTATCTCCGCGGCGGCACGCGCGTACGGCGAGAAGTCCGGATAGCCGTCGTCATCCACCCGTACACCTCTGGGGTGACGGGAGGCCCGGACCGGATCCGGGAAATGCACGACCTGCCCGGCGTAGGCCGCGTTCGGTGGCGCGGCTTGCTGCCCGAGCCGACCTGTCGTCATGGCGGTTGCCCCCTGCTGCGCTTCCGGCTGGTTCCACAGCCCTGGTTGCAGGACAGCCTATGTGGTGGGGCAAGAGGGGATCCGACGCTCCTCCCCCGGCCGTATCCGCCCGTTCCGACGCCCTGTCCGACGCCCGTTCCGACGCCCTGCCCGACACCCGTCGCGGCGCCGCCACGCGCCCGTCCCCACCTCGCTTCCAACTCCCGCCCGCGGCCCCGGCGCCTCTGTCCCGTCTCCGCCGCGTACGCCGATCGGGCGTACTCCTACGGGACCGGCCGACCCCGTAACCAACGGTCACGCAGGCGTGACCCAGCGCCGACGCCACGCCACGATCCACGCCCCAGCTTCCCGACAGCGCGCCGCATTTGGCAGGCTGTGCAGGCGAACAGGGGCGTGACAGCGGGAAAACGGGGGCGTGAACGAGCGGCTGTCCGGCCGCCGGCACCGGGAGGGGACAGCACATGCACACCGCACCAACCGACGCGTCCGGGGACCCACGCCTCAGCTGGAGCAGCACCGAACCACACCGTCCACCGCTGCTCCACCGACGCCGGGACGGCATCCTGCCCGCCGTCGCCGCCGCGCTCTCCGTCCGCGGCGAGACCCTCACCTGTACCGCGGGCAAGGCCGACCAGCCACCCGTACTCCACCCTCTCGTACAGGACTTCCTCGACACCCTCACCAGCGGCCAGCGCGAACGTTTCACCGGCCGCTGCCCCGAGGCGATCCTGCTCTCCCGCCATCTGACCGCCGCCGAGGCCGGACGCTCCAAACGCGCGAGACGAAAACCCCTGTCCCACAGCGAGGCACGCCGCTCCCTCAAACACGCCAAGCTGACCGCCCGCCGCATCCGTGAGGACGGCGACCCGCAGCACGGCAGCTACGCCCCGCCCTGCCGCTCCTGCGCGCCGCTCCTCGCTCACTTCGGCGTACGGCCCGTCGACCCCACCGAGAACGGCTGAGCATGCGCGACCTCCACACCACCCGCTTCCCCGTCCCCGTCGACGCCGCACTGCGCGAGGCAGGCTGGCAGCCAGGACGCTGGGACATACGGCAGGCCGAGGAGTGGGCCGACGCCCTGCGCGCGCACATCACCCCCGCCGGCCACCGGCACGCCGTCTTCCCCGCCGCCGTCGAGGCGTGGGCCGAATTCGGCGGGCTGCGCGTCATCGCGCCCGGCCCCGGCCGCCAGATCGCCCCGGCCGTCGTACGGATCGACCCCATGGCGGGCATCCACCTCGCCCGTACGCTCGCCGACCTCGGCCGCTCCCTGGACACGGAGATCAGCCCGCTCGGCGAGGAGGGCGACGGACAGGCCACCCTCGCGATCGACAGCACGGGCCGCGTCTTCAGCATCGACCACACCGGCGACTGGTACCTGGGACCGGACCTCGACCGGGCGCTCGGCACACTGCTCACGGGCCTGGAACCGGCGCGCCTGACCTCGGGCTGACGCCCGGGGCGAACCGGGGGCCGAGACGCGCCCGCTTCCGAACCCGACGGACCGGACGGCCAGGACGGCCAAGACGGAGAGACGTCAGACGTCCGGCATCAGGCGTCAGGCGTCAGGCGGCCCGGCGATGCGGCAGCACCGCCGACACGCGGAAACCCCCCGCGTCCGTCTCACCCGAGACGAACACCCCGCCCAGCGCCATCACCCGCTCCCGCATCCCCAGCAGACCGTTGCCGCCGCTCGGCAGCCCCACATCCTGCGCGCCACCGTCCGAAGGCCCGTTCTCGACCTGCATCGCGACCTCCTCCTCACGATGCGCCAGCCGGACCATCACCTTCGCGCCCGCCGCGTGCTTCAGCACATTCGTCAGCGCCTCCTGCACCACGCGGTACGCCGTCTGCTCCACCTCGGGCGCGTACGCACGGGACTCGCCCTGCACCGTCAGCTCCACGACCATCCCCGTGTCCCGGGACTCCCCGACCAGCACCTCGATGTCCCCCATACCGGGACCGTCCTCCGCGGCGGCGGCAGCGGCGGCAGCGGCGGCAGCGCCCACAGCCGCCAGCGGCACCGCCGCCGGAGCGTTCGCCGGCACCGCGTCCGACGCCCGGCGCGCCGCCACCTGCTCCCCGGCCCGCAGCACCCCGAGCATCTCCCGCAGCTCCGTGAGCGCCTGCCGCCCCATGTCCCCCACCAGAGCGGCGTTCTTCACCGCCTTCGACGGATCCTTCAGCGCCACCGCCTGGAGCGCCGCCGCGTGCACCACCATCAGACTCACCCGGTGCGCCACGACGTCATGCATCTCCCGCGCGATCCGCGTCCGCTCCTCCGTACGCGCCCACTCCGCACGCTGCTCGGCCCGGTCGGCCAGCAGCGACAGCTCCTGCTCCAGACTGTCCGCCCGCTCGCGCAGGCTCTCCATCAGCCGCCGCCGCGCCCCGACGTAGAGCCCGAACAGCACCGGCGGCGCCGTCATCCCCAGCGACATCAGGACCGCGACCATGGGCACGTACCACTGCGCCGAATCGAACCCCGAGTCGGCCACCACGTTCTGCCGCGTCCGTACATACGTGACGATCAGCGTCCCGACCAGCGACATACCGGCCAGCGCGCCGACGATCCGGCGCGGCGTCTCCGCGGCGGCGAGCGTGTACAGCCCGACCAGGGTCATCAGATAACCCATCTCCGCGGGTGTGATCGCGACCGCGACAAGCACCACGACGAACGGCCACCGCCGCCGTACCAACAGCACCGCACCGGCCAGCAGCCCGAAGGCCACCCCCAGCGGCACGGGCAGCGTGGCCGCGTCCGCGAACCTGATCCCCTCCAGCCCGCACTCCAGCGCCGACACCAGCGCCAGCCCCACATCCAGTACGGCACTGCGCCGTCGTCCCCACCACCACCAACCGCGAGCGTTCGCGCCCGCGGCGTCCTGATGTGCCCCCGTTGTGGTCATGTCTCCCAGCCTACGGGCGCCCGCTCCCCATTTTCCGGCGACCGCCGCAGCACGAACCGGGACGGGACACGCGGGGAAGGCACATCGATACCTCGAACTGGTGAATCGCCCGCACATTCGAGCCGGACGTCCGCATTCCGGACGACGATCTCCGCATGACAGCGATCCACGGCGGATACGCCGATTTCGAGGGACTGCGGCAACAGGCCGTCGCACTGCGCCGCCAGGGCCTCAGCCGCCGCCAGATACGTGACCGGCTCCACGTACACAACAACGACATCCTCAACCGCCTCCTGGAGGGCGAGCCGCCCCCGGACTGGACGACACGCCCGAACGCGAAGGACGACCTGCGCGCGAGGGCGCGCGAGCTGCGCCTGAAGGGGCACACGTACGACCGGATCCAGTTGGAGCTGGGCTGCTCGAAGAGTTCGATCTCCCTGTGGGTACGGGATCTGCCGAAGCCGGAGCGGCGCGAAGCGGCGGAGCAGGCGAAGCTGGCGGCCCGGAAACGCTGGGACCACGAGCTGGCGGTACGTGACGAGAGGCGTCAGCGGACGAAGGCCGCGGCGACGGCCGAGATCGGCGCGATGTCCGACCGCGAACTGTTCCTGCTCGGCGTCGGCCTCTACTGGTCGGAAGGAGCCAAGTCCAAGGCCCACCGCCCACAGGAGAGAGTGAGCTTCATCAACAGCGATCCGCAGATGATCGCTGTCTTCCTGGCGTGGCTCGGCCTGCTGGGCGTCGAGCGGGAGCGATTGCGGTATCAGCTGCAGATCCATGAGTCCGCCGATGTACCAGCCGCCGAACGCTTCTGGGCGGACGTCGCGGGCGTCGACATCGCCGCCCTCGGCAAGACGACACTCAAGAGACACAACCCGAAGACCGTCCGCGGGAATGTTGGCGACGGCTACCACGGGTGCTTCGTCGTTCGCGTATCACAAAGCGCCGATATGTACCGTCGCATCGAGGGCTGGTGGTACGGCATAGTGGGGGCTGCACTCGCGCCCGACCCATCAAATCGGGCATAGGCGACAAACCATCCCGGGTCGTCTAAAGGCAGGACAAATGGTTTTGGTCCATTGAATGAGGGTTCGATTCCTTCCCCGGGAGCTGCGCAGTTCGGGTCCTGACCTCGCCGGTCAGGACCCGTCCTCGTTTCCGTCCCGAAACCCACCGGTATCCTGCGGTTGTCCATCACCCGAAGCCGAAGGGCATTCCCGTGAGCGCCAACCTTCCCCAAGTTCTCGGCTCCGCTCGAACAGGGGAGACCCCACCGGCCGCCGTCGTCGTTCTCGCAGCGGGTGAAGGAACCCGCATGAAGTCGAAGACCCCCAAGGTTCTGCATGAGGTCTGCGGGCGCTCACTCGTCGGGCATGTCGTGTCCGCCGCCCGCGAGCTGGGCCCCGAGCAGCTCGTCGTGGTCGTAGGACACGCGCGTGAGCAGGTCGAGGCGCATCTCTCCGCCGAGCACGCCGGTGTCCGCACCGCCTACCAGGCCGAGCAGCACGGGACCGGCCATGCCGTACGGATCGCCCTCCAGGAGCTGGGTTCCACGCCGCACGGGACCGTGATCGTCGCCTGTGGCGACACCCCGCTGCTCTCCGGCGACACGCTCAACGCGCTGGCCGCGACGCATGCCGCCGACGGCAACGCGGTGACGGTGCTGACCGCCGAGGTCCCGGACTCGACCGGGTACGGGCGGATCGTCCGGGACGGGGCGAGCGGCGCGGTCACGGCGATCGTGGAGCACAAGGACGCCACCGACGCGCAGCGCGCGATCCGCGAGATCAATTCGGGCGTCTTCGCGTTCGACGGGCCGCTGCTGGCGGACGCGCTGGGCAAGGTGCGTACGGACAACAGCCAGGGCGAGGAGTACCTCACCGATGTGCTCGGCATCCTGCGGGAGGCGGGCCATCGCGTCGGCGCGTCGGTCGCCGTCGATCACCGCGAGATCCTGGGCATCAACAACCGCGTGCAGCTGGCGGAGGCGCGCCGGCTGCTGAACGCGCGGCTGCTGGAGCGGGCGATGCTGGCGGGGGTGACGGTGGTGGATCCGGCGTCGGTCCTCGTCGATGTGTCGGTCACGTTCGAGCAGGACGCGGTCGTGCATCCCGGTACGCAGTTGCTGGGCGCCACGCAGCTGGGCGAGGGTGCCGAGGTGGGCCCGAATTCGCGGCTGAAGGACACGGTGGTCGGCGCGGGTGCGCGGGTGGACAACACGGTGGCGGACGGCGCGGAGATCGGTGAGGCCGCCTCGGTGGGGCCGTACGCGTATCTGCGGCCGGGTACGCGGCTGGGTGTGCGGGCGAAGGCCGGTACGTACGTGGAGATGAAGAACGCGACGATCGGTGAGGGCACGAAGGTGCCGCATCTGTCGTATGTCGGGGATGCGACGATCGGTGAGTACACGAACATCGGTGCCGCGAGCGTGTTCGTGAACTACGACGGTGAGGCGAAGCACCACACGACGGTCGGCTCGCACTGCAAGACGGGCTCGGACAACATGTTTGTGGCGCCCGTCACGGTGGGGGACGGCGCGTACACGGCGGCGGGGTCGGTCATCACGAAGGACGTACCGCCCGGTTCGCTGGCCGTGGCCCGGGGCCAGCAAAGGAATATCGAGGGTTGGGTGGCCAGGAAGCGGCCGGGGAGTGCCTCCGCTCAGGCGGCTCAGGCGGCCGGGACCACCTCGGTCGGTGACGAGAACGAAAGCTGACCGGAAAGAGATGCGCCGATCTCGGCGTACCGTGATAACTGCACGATTCGGCTGGCTCGCAGGGACGCGCGGGTGCAGCGGCCATCAACACGTCTGAGGAGACAGTGCTGTGACCGGGATCAAGACGACCGGCGAGAAGAAGTTGATGCTCTTCTCCGGCCGCGCCCACCCCGAGCTGGCCGAGGAGGTCGCGCAACAGCTGGGTGTCGGGATTGTGCCGACCAAGGCATTCGATTTCGCCAATGGTGAGATCTACGTGCGCTATCAGGAGTCGGCCCGTGGCGCGGACTGCTTCCTGATCCAGAGCCATACCGCTCCGATCAATAAGTGGATCATGGAACAGCTGATCATGATCGATGCGCTGAAGCGGGCCTCGGCCCGGAGCATCACCGTGATCGTGCCGTTCTACGGCTATGCCAGGCAGGACAAGAAGCACCGTGGCCGGGAGCCGATTTCGGCCCGGCTGGTCGCCGATCTGATGAAGACCGCGGGGGCTGACCGGATCCTGACGGTCGATCTGCACACGGACCAGATCCAGGGCTTCTTCGACGGTCCGGTGGACCATCTCTTCGCGCTGCCGGTGCTGGCGGACTATGTGGCCGGGAAGGTGGACCGGTCGAAGCTGACGGTGGTCTCGCCGGACGCGGGCCGGGTTCGGGTCGCGGACCGCTGGTGCGACCGGCTGGGGGCGCCGCTGGCGATCGTGCACAAGCGCCGTGACAAGGACGTCGCCAATCAGGTGACCGTCCACGAGGTCGTCGGAAATGTGGCCGGCCGGGTCTGTGTCCTGGTGGACGACATGATCGACACCGGTGGCACGATCTGCGCGGCGGCGGACGCGCTCTTCGCGCACGGCGCGGAGGACGTCATAGTGACGGCCACGCACGGCGTGCTGTCGGGTCCGGCGGCCGACCGGCTGAAGAACTCGAAGGTCAGCGAGTTCGTCTTCACGAATTCGCTGCCCGATCCCGGCAACCTCGACCTCGACAAGATCACGGTCCTGTCGATCGCGCCGACGATCGCCCGTGCGGTGCGTGAGGTGTTCGAGGACGGTTCGGTGACCAGCCTCTTCGAGGAGCAGGCGTAACGGTACTTCTGGGTTCTGGCGCAGCGCCCGCAGCGCTCCCGCAGCGCCCGTGAGCCCTGGGCCCGCAAGATCGATTTCTGAGGCGGCCTCCCCGCCGGGTAGACTCAGCGAGTTGCTCGGCGAGGGAGGCCGCACTCATGTGCGGCGGTCCGTTATCGACGCGCTCTTCGTAGCAGGCCTGTCGTGGCCGGGTGACGGCCGATTTCCTGTCACCTACGAGGAGTGCCGTCATGGCTGAAGTGAAGATCAGCGCCGAGGTCCGTTCCGAGTTCGGCAAGGGCGCCGCCCGCCGTACCCGTCGTGCCAACAAGGTCCCCGCCGTCATCTACGGCCACGGCGCCGACACCGTCCACGTGACCCTGCCGGGCCACGACCTGATGATGGCGCTGAAGACGGCGAACGCGCTGATCTCCCTGGACATCGAGGGCCGCAAGGAACTGGTCATCCCGAAGGCCGTCCAGCGCAACGCGATCAAGGGCCACATCGAGCACGTCGACCTGCTCGCGGTGAAGCGCGGCGAGAAAGTCACGGTCGAGGTCGCGGTGCACACCGAGGGCGAGCTGGCCCCGGGCGCCAACCTGCTGGAGAACGTCCTCAACACCCTGACCGTCGAGGCCGAGGCCACCCACATCCCGGAGTCCGTCACGGTCTCCATCGCGGGTCTGGACGCCGGTGACTCGATCGTCGCCAAGGATGTCCCGCTGCCGTCCGGCACCACGCTGGTCACGGACGAGGACGCGGTCGTCATCCAGATCCTGGCCGCGCAGGCCGAGGAGCCGTCCGCGGACGAGGCCGAGGCGGCCGAGGGCGCCGAGGGCTGATCCGTACGCTGTGCCCCACGGGGTGGCGGGCCGGGGCCCGCCACCCCGTTCGGCTGTCCGTACGCCCCCGGCCGACTCCGGTCCGCTTGATCCACCCGATGCACCTTGATCCACCCGATCCATCCGATCCAGAGGAGACGCAGCGCGGATGACCACGGATGCCAATGCCCCCTGGCTGATCGTCGGCCTGGGGAATCCCGGGCCCGGTTACGCGGCCAACCGGCACAATGTCGGGTTCATGGTGGCCGATCTGCTGGCGGAGCGTATCGGCGGTTCCTTCAAGCGGGCGCAGAAGGCGCAGGCGCAGGTGATCGAGGGCCGGATCGGGCCGCCGGGTCCCGCCAACCGCCGGGTGGTGCTGGCCAAGCCCGCCTCGTACATGAATCTGTCCGGTGGTCCGGTGACCGGGCTGCGTGATTTCTACAAGGTCCCGACGGCGAACATCGTCGCGATCCATGACGAGCTGGACATCGACTACGGCGTGCTGCGGCTGAAGCTGGGCGGCGGGGACAACGGCCACAACGGTCTGAAGTCGATGACGAAGGCGATGGGCCCGGACTACCACCGGGTACGGTTCGGGATCGGCCGGCCGCCGGGCCGGATGCAGGTCGCGGACTTCGTCCTGAAGGACTTCTCGTCGGTGGAGCGCAAGGAGCTGGGGTACTTCGTGGACCGCGCGGCGGACGCGGTGGAGGCTCTGGTGATCGAGGGACTCGAACGCGCGCAGAGCACGTACAACTCCTGACGCGACCCTGGGCGACTCCTGACGCGACTCCTGACGCGACTCCTGACGGGCCGGTGCATTCCGCTGTCAGACCAGGCAGAACTCATTTCCTTCCGGATCAGCCATCACCACATGGTCGGGCCTGCCGCGCAGGCCCTCCTCACGAACCACGGTCGCCCCCGCGGCGGTCAGCCGCTCCACCGCCTCGACCACGCGCGGCCATCGCACCTCCCACGGTGTCTCACGGCCGCCGCCGACCTGTATGTCCAGATGCACGCGATTCTTCGCCGCCTTGGGCTCCGGCACTTTCAGGAAGGACACCTGGGGGCCCGCCCCCTCGGGATCACAGAGGTACGCGCCGTCGTCCCACTCGTCTTCCGGGACCTCGTGATGGGAGAACCATTCCTCCCAGCTCCCGAATCCCGTGGGTGCGTGCTTCTCCGTATAGCCCAGCGCCAGTGCCCAGAACTCCGCCAGCTTCGCCGGGTGCGCGCAGTCGATCGTCAGACTCCAGCTGGTCGCCATGCGGTGCTCCTCGGTCGGTTGCGGCCGACGCTACCGCGCACCTCTGACATCACGGTCGGCGAGGACATCACGGCCGGCGAGCGTTCTCGCCCGCGGCCCGCGAAGCCGCCGTCGGTCAGCGCGGGTCACGCCCCGCCGCGGCCCGTCCCACCGTCAGGGCCTGTCCGCGCACTCTGCGCCAGTTCATCGGCGGCGCCCCACGCGGCACACCCGGGCGGTGACGGGGCAGTCGTACGCGCAGCGCGCCCGGCTCGATCCGGCAGCGTACGGGTACGGGCACGGTGAGGGCCTCGCCATCGACACCGGCCGGGACGAAGGGTGCGTCGGCGTCGATGACGACCTGCCGGGCGGTGGCCGAGGTCAGCCCGAGCGCACGCCGGCCGCGCAGCAGCGAGGCCGCCTGGACCGCGTTGTCGACCTTGACGCCGAGCACTCCCAGGACGCCGGAATCCAGCCGGTCCCGGTATCCCAGGCCCGCGGGATCCCCCATCCGGTAAGGGTTGTTGCTCACCAGGACGGCTTGAGGTCCGTCGACGGCGACGGAATCGGCGCGCACCTTCAGGCGCGGGCCGCTGTGGTGGGTGAGCAGGTCCGGCAGCAGCTGAAGGGTCGTACGGGCCTTGTCGTCGCGGTAGGCGGGGCTCCGCACCACGGTCGCGTACGCCCCGAAGGAGGCGTTGTTGACGAAGACGCGCTCCCGGCCCGCCTCCGAGGGCTCTCCTGCGTCTCCCCCGCCGATGAAGCCGAGGTCGACGCGGATCTCGACGCCGTCGGTGAGCGCCTGGAGGCACGCGGACGGGTCCTCGCGGTCGAGGCCGAGGTCCATGGCGAAATGGTTACGGGTCCCGGCGCAGATGACGACGAACGGAACGTCGAGCTCCATCGCCACGCCCGCGACCAGGGCCTGCGTACCGTCGCCGCCCGCGACGCCGAGGAGATCGGCGCCGTCGTCCACGGCCCGCCTCGCCAGCTCGGCCACGTCCTGCGGATGCGCGGGGTCCAGCACGACGACTTCGGCGCCCAGAGCCCTGGCCTTGTCCACCAGGCGGAACCTCTCGACCTTCCCGCCGCCCGAGCGCGGGTTCATGATGAGGAACGGCCGTCTCGGAGGAGCGGCCCGGGGTTCCGGCGTGGGCGGCGGGCCGGGGTCCGCCAGTGCCGTTCTGCCGGCGGATACCGCCAGCACCCACAGGGCGAGCGAGACGAGCACCACCCACAGCACTCCGGCGACGGCGTAGAACACCAGGACGGCGACCGGTGCGCCGGTCGCCAGTACGAGAGCGAGCGCCCTGGCCGGACCTGTGCGCGCGAGCACCCACCACAGGGCGGCGGCCGTGACGGCCAGTCCTGCCACCCCCACCCCCACCAGCGCTACGCTCCGCAGCCCGGCGGACACCAGGAGGACCAGCGGGGCCGCCGTTCCCGCCGCCAGTGCGAGGCGTGCGGCCCAGCGTCTGTCCACGCGATCAAGCCTCCCGCCGGTCGGACCGCCCCTGTCCTCCATTCCACCGACCCGGTCCGCGGACCGCATCTCCGGCGGTCGCGTGGCGATCAGCGGCTGGGCGCCCGACCATGGAAAGGGTGAGCCGTCGGCCCCGCCGTGCGGCTCGGACCGCGGGGGGTGGCGTGGATTGGGAGAGGACAATGGACGGTTCCGTGTATCTGGCGTACGACTATCCGCTTCTGGGCGCGTTCTGGACCATGCTGTGGATCTTCCTCTGGATCCTGTGGTTCGTCCTGCTCTTCCGGATCATCGTTGACATCTTCCGCGACGACGCCATGAGCGGCTGGGCCAAGGCCGGGTGGCTCGTCCTCGTGATCGTTCTCCCCTTCGTCGGCGTCCTCGTGTACGTCCTCGCTCGCGGCAAGGGCATGGGCAGGCGGGAGACGGAGCATGTGCGGGCCCAGCAGAAGGCGTTCGACTCCTATGTGCGGGAGACCGCCAGGGGTTCGGGGGAATCCAGCGAGGTCGAGCAACTCGCGAAACTCTCGGAGATCCGCGCCAGGGGCGACATCTCCGACGAGGAGTTCCGCCGGGCCAAGGAGAAGATCCTGCACTGACCGCGGGGACGGGCAGACCGCGGGGACGGGCGGGGTCGACGGTCAGGGCGGCACGGGCAGCGTCCCGACGGCTCTCCGACGGCTCTCCGGCAGTTCTCTCACGGCGCTGAGTTGACCGGGCGCATGCCTATGGCCAAAGATCCCGCCCTATGGGACGGACGACAGAGCGGAAGCGGCGGAAGCGGAACTCCTCCGGCCGTGTGCTCTCCTTCGGCCGGCGAGCGGTGATGGGCTGCGTCGCCGCGCTGCTGCTCGTCGCGGCCGTCTGGACCTCGTGGGACTCCGCCCACCACGTGGTGCTCTCCAAGGGCCGTGAGCACGGCACGCTCACGGTGTCCCGCTGCGCGGACGGGACCTGCACCGGGCCGTACGATCCCGACGGCCCCGGCGGCCCCCGCGCGGGGATGTCCATCGAGCAGTCGGTCGCCGTCAAGAAGGGCGAGCGGTTCCCGGTCGTCGTGAAGCCGGGCACCGATGACCTGGTCCGTACCGGCATGGCGGGGCTGCTGTACGCGTGGGTGCCGCTGGGCGGGGCGCTGCTGCTGGCCTCGCTCGTCATCGGCGGCGGTCTGCGGATGACCCGGACGGCCTGGGGGACGGCGCTGGCGGGCGCCGCGCTGCTGCTGGCCACGTTCTTCGCCCTCTGAGAAGCGGGCACGTCGTGGGTACGACGCCGCCCCCGGCCCGGAGATCCGGGCCGGGGGCGGTCGTCGCGTCCGTGGTACGTGTACGTGCGTACGGGTGACCGCGGTCAGCCGGTGTTGCGCAGCCCCGCCGCGACCCCGTTGACCGTCAGCAGGAGCGCCCGCGCCAGCAGGGGATCGGGCGCTTCCTGCCGCTCCGCCGCCGCGCGCTGGCGGGCGAGCAGCGAGACCTGGAGGTAGGAGATCGGGTCGAGGTAGGCGTCCCGGATCGCGAAGGTCTGCTGGAGCGCCGGGTTGGAGTCGAGGAGCTTCTCGCCGCCGGTGATCCGCAGCACCTCCTGGACGGTGAGCGCGTGCTCGGCCTCGATGGCGCCGAAGACGTGCTTCAGCTCGTCGGGGACGAGGGTGTCCACGTAGTGGCGTGCGATGCGCAGGTCCGTCTTGGCGAGCGTCATCTCGACGTTCGACAGGAAGTTCTGGAAGAAGTGCCAGTGCTCGTACATCTCGTCGAGCACGGTGTCGGGTCCGGCCTCGCGCAGGGCCTTCAGGCCCGAGCCGACCCCGTACCAGCCGGGCACGATCTGCCGCGACTGCGTCCAGCCGAAGACCCAGGGGATGGCGCGCAGTCCGTCCAGACCTGCGCCGGAGTCGGGCCGCCGGGAGGGCCGGGAGCCCAGGTGGAGGTCGGCGAGCTGGTCGACGGGGGTGGAGGCGAAGAAGTACGCGGGCAGGTCGGGGTCCTCGACCAGCGCGCGGTACGTGGCGTGCGCGGAGTCCGAGACGGTATCCATCGCCGAGTCCCAGCGGGCCAGCGCCTCGTCGGACTGGCGCGGCGCGGTGTGCAGGGCCGAGGCCTGGAGGGTGGCGGCGACGGTCAGTTCCAGGTTCTCCCTGGCCAGGGAGGGGATCAGATACTTGTCGGAGATGACCTCGCCCTGCTCGGTCACCTTGATCTCGCCCTCCAGCGTGCCCCAGGGCTGGGCGAGGATCGCGTCGTGCGAGGGGCCGCCGCCGCGGCCGACGGTGCCGCCGCGGCCGTGGAAGAGGCGCAGCCGTACGCCGTGCCGGTGGGCGACGTCGCGCAGCCGGCGCTGTGCGCGGTGGATCTCCCACTGCGAGGTGGTGATGCCGCCGAACTTGGACGAGTCGGAGTAGCCGAGCATGACCTCCTGGACGTCGCCGCGCAGCGAGACGAGCCGGCGGTAGGAGGGGTCGGCGAGCATCTCGTCGAGGATGACGTCGGCGGCGCGCAGTTCGTCCGTGGTCTCCAGCAGCGGGACGATGCCGATCTTGGCCCAGCCGCCGTGCAGGTCGAGGAGTCCGGCCTCGCGGGCCAGTACGGCCGCCGCGAAGACGTCGTCCGCGCCCTGGCACATGGAGATGATGTACGACTCGATGACCTCGGGCCCGAACCGTTCGAAGGCCTGGCGGACGGTGTGGAAGACACCGAGGGTCTTCTCGCCCGCGGCGTCGAGCGGCGCGGGGGTGGGGGCGAGCGGCCGGCGGGAGCGCAGTTCCTTGGCGAGGAGCTTCTGCCGGTATTCGCGCGGCATGTCGGTGTAGCGCCAGGACTCCTCGCCGAGGCGGTCGAAGAGCTGTCCGAGCGCGTGGTGGTGGGCGTCGGCGTGTTCGCGTACGTCCATGGTGGCGAGCTGGAGGCCGAAGGCGGCGAGCGTACGGATCGTACGGTCCATGCGGCCGTCGGCGAAGAGGCCGCCGCGGTGCTGGCGCAGCGAGGTCTGGATGAGGGTGAGGTCGTCGAGCAGTTCGGCGGTGCCGAGGAAGTCGCGGCCGGGCTGGTGCGGGGTGCCCTTGGCGAGGCGTTCGCGGGTGTTGACGAGCTTCTGGCGGATGCAGGTGGCCTTGAGGCGGTAGGGCTCTTCTGCGTTGAGCCGCTTGTAGCGGGGGCTGATCTCCGGGAGGCGTGCCAGGTCGGTCTGGAGGGAGTCGAGGAGTTCGTCCGTGGCGCCGGTGTAGCGGATGGAGTTGGAGAGCAGGCCGCGCAGGTAGTCGATGAGTTCGATCGCGTCGGTGATGCCGTGCTCGTGCTGGAGGATCAGTACTTCGCGGGTGACCTCGGGGGTGACGTTCGGGTTGCCGTCGCGGTCGCCGCCGATCCAGGTGCCGAAGGTGAGCGGGCGGGTGCCGGGGGGCAGTTCGACGCCGACGCGCTCCAGTTCGGCGACGAGGTCCTCGAGTACGTCGCCGACGGCGCCGACGTGGAGTTCGTCGAGGTAGTAGATGGCGTTGCGGGCCTCGTCGGCCGGTTCGGGCCGTACGACGCGCAGTTCGTCGGTCTGCCAGATCAGGTCGATGGACTCGGCGAGCCGCAGATCGTGGCGGCGCCGGTCGGAGGCGATGACGGGTGCTTCGAGCAGTTCGGCGATACGGCGGAGCTTGTTGAGTACGGAGCGGCGCGCGGCTTCGGTGGGGTGCGCGGTGAACACGGGCCGTACGTTGAGGTTCTTGACGGTTTCGCGCAGATGCTCGGGGTCGGCGTCCTTGAGCCGGTCCGCGGTGCGGGCGAGGAGGCCGCCCTCGGCGGCGCGCCGTTCGCGCATTTCCCTGCCGCGGTGGACCTGTTCGGTGACGTTGGCCAGGTGGAAGTAGGTGGAGAAGGCGCGCACCAGCTTGGCGGCGGTCTCCAGGTCGGTGTCGCCGAGCAGCTCGGCGGCGGCTTCTCCGTTCTCGCGCGTCAACGCGCGTACTCGCTCGACGAGGTCGAGGAGCTCCGGGCCTTCCTGCCGTACGAGGGTCTCGCCCAGGAGGTCACCGAGACGGCGGATGTCTGAGCGCAGCTCCGCGCTGGCGGATGAGGTCTGGTCGGCACTGCTCACAGGTGCGGCTCCTTGCAGTGTTTGAGCACGTCTGGAGGGTTCTGGAGGCGTCAGACCTTCCGGGAGAAGGTCTCGCGGACCGCGCTGTCCGACGACAACAAGGATAGGTGTCCTTCGCTTGGTGTTATCCACAGGCCTCTTGCCGCGCCGTGCGGCGCTGCCATACTTACGATGCCGTAGGTTACGCACCCGTATCCAACCTTCTGCCCTATTCGTACTTCTGACCTACTCCTCACCCCCAGGGGACCCCCTCATGCCCACACCCCCCGATGTGATCGACGATCCCTCCACTCCCCCCACCTCTTCCACCGGCTCGGACGCCGATGGCACCCCGCTTCCCTCCGCCACGCTCGGCGGGGACAGCAAGGGGTCCATCGAGCAGATCGCCCTGCTGCTCTTCATCGCCGTGCCCTTCGTGGCGCTGCTCGCGGCGGTGCCGCTGGCGTTCGCCTGGGGCGGCGTGAGCTGGCTCGATCTGGGTCTGATGGTGGCGATGTACTACATCGGCTGCCACGGCATCACGATCGGCTTCCACCGCTACTTCACCCATGGCTCCTTCAAGGCGAAGCGCCCGCTGCGGATCCTGCTCGCCGTGGCCGGTTCGCTCGCCGTGGAGGGCCCGCTGGTCCGCTGGGTGGCGGACCACCGCAAGCACCACAAGTACTCGGACGCGGAGGGCGACCCGCACTCCCCGTGGCGGTTCGGCGAGACCCTTCCCGCGCTGATGAAGGGCTTGTGGTGGGCGCACATCGGCTGGCTCTTCGACGAGGAGCAGACGCCGCAGCACAAATACGCGCCCGATCTGATCAAGGACCCGGCGATCCGCGCGGTCTCGCGCCAGTTCGCGCTGTGGACGGTCGTCTCGCTGTCCATCCCGCCGCTGGTGGGCGGGCTGGTGACGATGTCCTGGTGGGGGGCGTTCACGGCGTTCTTCTGGGGCTCGCTGGTGCGGGTGGCGCTGCTGCACCATGTCACGTGGTCGATCAACTCCATCTGTCACGCGGTCGGCAAGCGCCCCTTCAAGTCCCGGGACCGCTCGGGGAATGTCTGGTGGCTCGCGGTGCTGTCCTGCGGCGAGTCCTGGCACAACCTGCACCACGCGGACCCCACCAGCGCGCGGCACGGCGTGCTCAGGGGCCAGCTCGACTCCAGCGCCCGGATCATCCGCTGGTTCGAGCTGCTGGGCTGGGCGTCGGACGTCCGCTGGCCGAGCGCTTCCCGGCTGGACACTCGCCGCAAGAGCGCACCCGCCAAGGCATGATGGGCACCGTGGCGATCGACGGCAGCACGAGCGGCAAGGGCAGCACCGACAAGGGCCGGACCACGGGAGGGCGGCGGACCCGCAGGGTCCGGATGACCGGTGCGGAACGGCGCGAACAGCTGCTGGACATCGGCCGCACCGTCTTCGCCGAGAAGGGCTTCGAGGCCACGTCGGTCGAGGAGATCGCGGCGAAGGCCGGGGTCTCCAAGCCCGTCGTCTACGAGCACTTCGGCGGCAAGGAGGGCCTGTACGCGGTGGTCGTGGACCGCGAGATGCGCCAGCTGCTGGACATGGTCACCAGCGCCCTCACCGCCGGCCACCCCCGTGAGCTGCTGGAACAGGCCGCGTTCGCACTGCTCGACTACATCGAGACGTATACGGACGGCTTCCGCATCCTGGTCCGCGACTCTCCGGTGGCGCAGTCCACGGGCACGTTCGCCTCGCTGATCAGCGATATCGCCACCCAGGTCGAGGACATCCTCGGCATGGAGTTCAAGGCCCGCGGCTTCGACCCGAAGCTGGCGCCGCTGTACGCCCAGGCGCTGGTGGGCATGGTGGCGCTGACGGGCCAGTGGTGGGTGGACGCGCGCCGCCCGAAGAAGTCCGAGGTGGCGGCGCATCTGGTGAACCTGGCGTGGCACGGCCTGGAGAACCTGGAACCGAAGCCGCGGCTCATAGGCCACCGCAAGATCTGAGACCGGCGCCCGTTGATCATGCGGTCAGCCTCAGGGGCAAACGGTCACTCATTGTGATGACGACGTCGTTTCTCCACCGCTACGGTGGAGAAACAGGGCCGAGCATTCCGTCCATGGGAGGAATCATGACCGCAGAGCCGGTCAAGGCCACGCATCAGTGGCCTGTGCCCCCGCAGGACGGCTACACCGTGGACGATCTGTTCACCCTGCCAGGACTCCCGCCGCACACCGAGCTGATCGACGGGAGCCTTGTTTTCGTGCGTCCGCAGCGCCGTTTCCATGCCCGAATGATCGACCTGCTGGTGACCGGCCTGAGCCGGTCGGCGCCGTCGGATGTCGAAGTCGAGCGAGAGATGACCGTCATCCTCGATCGCCGCAACGGCCCTGAGCCTGACGTTCTCGTCGTCCGGGCCGAGGCGGCCACCGACCTGGAACAGACCCGCTTCGAGGCGGCCGACCTGCTGCTTGCCGTCGAGGTGGTGTCCCCGGACTCCGAGGCGCGTGACCGTGAGAGCAAGCCACACAAGTACGCCACGGCGGGCATCCCGAACTTCTGGCTGGTCGAGATGGCCGGCGCCGACCGGCATCCGGTCGTACGCGTCTACGAGTTGGACCCGCTCTCAAAGTCGTACCAGCTGACGGGCATCCACCACGACCGTCTCAAGCTCAGCGTCCCGTTCACCATCGACCTGGACATCACTCTCGACGCGCTGAAGCGTCGGGCCTGAGCGCGGCGGTCCAGCGGGGCTCACCCCGCCTTGTGCGCGACCGCGAAGATCCGGCGGAACGGGAAGACCGTGCCGTGCGGGCCCGGGGGGTAGGCGGTGCGGAGCAGGTCGCGGTACTGGGCCGTGAATTCCTCCGTGGCCGCTTCGTCGCCCTCCAGCGCGGTGAGGACGGGCCGCAGGGCCGTGCCCTTCACCCAGTCGAGCACCGGGTCCTCGCCGGTGAGGAGCTGGAGGTACGTCGTCTCCCAGACGTCCGCCGCACAGCCGAGGTCCGAGAGGCGCGTGAGGTAGTCCGCGGGCTCCAGGACGCGCACGGACCGCAGCGCCGGGAGGTCGAGCCGGTCGCGCCAGCGCGGGGTGGCGCACAGTTCGGCGAGCAGGGCGTGGCTGGGGGCGGTGAAGTTGCCGGGGACCTGGAAGGCGAAGGTGCCGCCGGGGGCGAGGGCGCCGATCCAGCCGGCGAAGGACTCGGGGTGGTTCGGCACCCACTGGAGGGCCGCGTTGGAGACGATCAGGCCGTACGGTTCGCCGGGCGTCCAGTGCGCGGCGTCACCCTCCCGGAAGTCCAGCGCACCACCGCCCGGGGTGGGCCCCTCGTACCCCTCGCGGGCCCGGTCGAGCATCGCGGGCGAGTTGTCGAAGCCGGTGATCCGGGCGGCGGGCCAGCGGTCGGCGAGGAGCGCGGTCACATTGCCGGGGCCGCAGCCGAGGTCGGCGATCCTGACGGCTCCTCCGTCGCCCGCGGGGGGCTCGGGGATACGGGCCAGGAGATCGAGGAACGGACGGCTGCGATGGCCGGCGTGCCTGAGGTACTGCGCCGGGTCCCAGGTCGCGGCGGGCGGCTCGGCGGACAGCTCGTCGGACGAGGAGGAACGGGACGGTGCGGAGTGCATGGTGGAGCCCCCATCGCGGTCGCGGAGTACACCGCGGGAGCGGCCCACGGCGGTCGTCTCCCACCCTGCACCGCCATATATCTTGACGTCAAGAGACTTCATGTCGAGGCACCCTCTACACTGATCGTCATGGAGGACGAGGTCGACCGACTGGTCGCAGCATGGCGCCGGGAGCGCCCCGACCTCGACGTGGAACCACTCGAGGTGCTCAGCCGCGTGAGCAGGCTGGCCCGCCATCTCGACCGCGCGCGCCGTATCGCGTTCTCGGAGCACGGCCTGGAGCCGTGGGAGTTCGACGTACTGACCTCGCTGCGGCGCGCGGGCGCCCCGTATCAGCTCTCGCCCGGCCAGCTGCTGACACAGACCCTGGTCACCTCGGGCACGATGACGAACCGTATCGACCGGCTCGCCAAGAAGGGCCTGGTCGAGCGATTGCCCGACCCCAGCGACCGGCGCGGCGTGCTGGTACGGCTCACCGCCGAGGGGCGGGACCGCGCGGATCAGGCGCTCGCCGGGCTGCTCGCCCAGGAGCGCGCGATCCTCGCCGAGCTGTCCCGCGCCCAGCGCGGTGAACTGGCCGGGCTGCTACGCCAGTTGACCGCCCCGTTCGACAACGTTCCCTAGCGGCGGCACCAGATCGACCGGCCCGACGCCCGCGCGGCGGGCCAGGGCGACGGCGGCCAGGGTGGAGTGGACGCCCAGCTTCCCGAGCACGTTCTGCATATGCGTACGGACGGTGTGCGGGGAGAGGAAGAGGCGTTCGGCGACGGCCTTGCGCCCCAGTCCCGCGACCATGCAGCGCAGCACCTCGCGCTCGCGCGGTGTCAGCGACTCGACCAGCCGCTCGCTCTCCGTACGGTGTTTGCGCGCGGCCGTCAGCTCGCGCAGGACGCCCGTGAGCAGGGCGGGCGGCAGATGCGTCTCGTCCCGAAGGACGCCCCGCATCACGGCGAGCAGCCGTTGCAGCGAGCAGTCCTTCGCGACCCATCCGGAGGCGCCCGCCTGGAGCGCCAGGGCGGCGCGGTGCGGGTCGTCCTTCTCGGCGAGCACGACCGTACGGACGGACGGCTGGCCCGAACGGACCCCGGCGACCAGCGAGATGCCGTCGACCAGGGCGATGTCGCCGTGGTCGGGCACGGCACGGGCGACCGGTACCTGAACCGGCCCGCCGCCCTGAGCGGAAGCCGGTCCCGATGCCGGTCCCGATGCCGGTCCCGCCGTCCCGTTGGCCGAGCCGTTGAGGTTGAGCGAGCCGTTGAGCGAGCCGTTGACCGAACCGCCCACGGTCCCGTTGAGCACGCCGTTGACCGAACCGCCGGCCGCGCCCGGGACCGTGCCCAGATCGGCGTCGACCAGCATCACATCGAACCTGCGCCCCTCCGCCGCCGCGCGTTCGAGACAGCGCAGCGCGGCGGGGCCACTGCCCGCGGCCGACACGTCGACGTCGGACTCGGCCGCGAGTGCGGCGGCGAGCGACTCGGCGAAGATGCGATGGTCGTCCACCACGAGAACCCGGATACGTACCAATGGACACCCCCTGAAGGCGGGTGGCCGACATCGCGGGCACGGCGCCCGGTACGCGGGGCGACAGGTCAACGACGCGGCCGCCGCCGCCTGATGACCGCTGCCCCATCCCGGGCGTCGTACCCGACGTGTCTCCACCCCTGAACAGCACCGGCCCCCACCGGTGCTTTTTCCCAGCGTACGGGCGCGGGCCCGAAGCGGAAGGAAATTCGCAGAACTCGTTGGCCGCCCTGTTTATGGTGGGCCCCATGTTTCGTATGGAGACAGAAGTCGACAACGAACGGCACGCCGCGCTCGGCGAACGGCTGGGCGCGGCCAACTCGCACCGCTCACCGGTACTGCGCGCGCTGCGCACCAGTCCGCTGGGCGAGGAAGTCCCGCTCCAGGTCTGGCTGCTGGACGACACGACGGGCGAGCTGGCCGGCGGCCTGGCGGGACGCACCTGGGCCCGCTGGCTCCACGTGGATCTGCTCTGGGTCGACGACCGCCATCGCGGCGGGCGCCTGGGCAGCCGGCTGCTGGCCGAGGCGGAGCGCGTGGCCAGGACGGAACGCGCGTGCGCGCGGGCGCGCCTGGAGACCTGGGACTTCCAGGCCCCGGACTTCTACCGCAAGCAGGGCTACCAGGTCGTCGGCGAGGTCACGGACTACCCGCCGGGCGTGACGGAGTACATCCTGATCAAGGCGTTGACCTGAGCAGGGCACTCGCCTGAATCGTGCGTGCGCCGACGGGCTACACAAGCATGACCTGGACGTCGTAGTGCGGAATCCACTTGTCACGGGTCACGAGTGTCATGCCCTCGGTCTGCGCCTGAGCGATGAGCAGCCGGTCGAAGGGATCCCGGTGATGTGCCGGCAGCCGGCCCGCACGCACTCCATGCCCCGCGGTGATCGACAGTGGAGTGAACTGACTGTCCCGGGCACGCTCCGCCAGGTCCTCGGGTCCTTCGAGTTTGCCGAGCGACTGCTTGATGGCGATTTCCCATGGCGACACCGCGCTGACATATACGGAAGGCTCTTTGTCCAGCAGATCCTTGACCCCGTCGTCCAGATCAGGGGAGTCGGCCAGCCACCACAGGATGATGTGGGTGTCGAGCAGCAGCCTCATCAGCACATCCCGAAAGCGTCAGCGATGTCGTCGGGCAGTTCGTCGAAGTCGTCGTTGATACGGATCCGCCCTTTGAGGGAGCCGCGTCCCGTCCGCCTGACTTCCGGCCGCAGCGGTATGACCTTCGCGACCGGCACCCCGGCCTTGCTGATCACGACTTCCTCGCCGGTGGCCACCTGCTCCAGGATGCGTGAAAAGTGCGTCTTCGCCTCGTGCACGTTGTACTGACGGGCTGCTTCCATGGCTGCTGCCTCACAGGCGTTCAAGGGCGGACTAAGCACTGGACTAAGTTTAGCCGAGGCCCGACGTACATGGACGTACACAGACGTCACCCACCGTACGTGGAGGCCGGGGACTCGGCGCTCCCCTCTCGTCCCCGGACACCCCTCCCCGCCACCCGGCAGGGCTCTCAGACCAGCCGGTGCGCCCCCCGCGAGGGGATCGCCGGGAAGATCCGCGGGGCCGTGTGGCCCGCTGTCGTGAAGGCTTCCGTGACCGCCTTCGTCACGGATTCCGCGTCCGGCTCCTCGACCAGGACGACCGCCGAGCCGCCGAAGCCGCCGCCCGTCATCCGGGCGCCGAGCGCGCCGGCCGCCGTGGCCGTCTCGACCACCAGGTCCAGTTCGGCGCAGGAGACCCGCAGATCGTCGCGGAGCGAGGCGTGGCCCTCGACCAGGATCTCGCCGACGGCGCGGACATCGCCCGCGTCCAGCAGCGCGATGACCCGTTCGACACGGTGGTCGTCGCTCACGACATGGCGGACGTAGCGGCGTACGGTCTCGCTCTCGCCCGCCGCCGCCAGCCGGTCGAGCGCCCCGGGCAGGTCCTCGTACGCCACATCGCGCAGCGCGCGCACGCCGAGCGCCCGCGCGCCCGCCTCGCAGCCCGCGCGCCGTTCGGCGTACGCGCCGTCGCCGAGCGCGTGCTTGACGCGGGTGTCGACGACCAGCAGCCGCAGGCCGCGGGCCGCCAGGTCGAACGGCACCTGGCGCTGGGAGAGGTCGCGGGTGTCCAGATGGAGCGCGTGTCCTTCGGTGCAGCACGCCGAGGCCATCTGGTCCATGACCCCGCACGGCACGCCGACGAAGTCGTTCTCGGCGCGCTGCGCGAGCACCGCCAGCTCGGGTGCCGACAGGCCCAGTCCGTACAGGTCGTTCAGGGCGAGCGCGGTGACGACCTCCAGCGCGGCCGAGGACGAGAGGCCCGCGCCGGTCGGGACGGACGACGCCAGATGGATGTCGGCGCCGCCGACCGGGTGCCCGGCCTCGCGCAGCGCCCAGACGACACCGGCCGGATACGCGGCCCAGCCGGTGTCGGAGAGCGGTACGAGCGCGTCGGCGTCGAGCTGGACGACACCCTGCTGGACATCCGCGGAGTGCACGCGCAGGACCGAGTCCGTACGGCGGGACACCGCGGCGACCACCCGGTGCGGCAGCGCCAGCGGCATCACGAAGCCGTCGTTGAAGTCGGTGTACTCGCCGATCAGGTTCACCCGGCCGGGGGCCGCCCAGACGCCCTCGGGTTCGGCGCCGTACAGCCGCCGGAACTCCTCGGCCACCGTCTCACCGACGCCCGTCTCGACGGCGCCCGTCCCGCCGGCACCCGTGTCACGGTCACCCGTGCCACCGATACCCGTGTCACCGACGACTGTGCCGTCGACGCCCGTACCGCTCCGGCTCACCCTTGGTTCTCCTTCCGGCGTGCGAACGCCCACGCGTCCGCGACGATCCCCGCCAGGTCGGCGCGGCTCGGGGTCCAGCCGAGGCGGTCGCGGGCCGCTTCGGCTGAGGCGACCAGGACGGCGGGGTCGCCGCCCCGGCGCGGGGCCACGACCTCGGGGACGGGGTGCCCCGTGACCGCGCGTACGGTCTCGATGACCTCGCGGACCGAGAAGCCCGCGCCGTTGCCGAGGTTGCAGATCAGATGCTCGCCGGCGGTGGCCGCGGCCAGCGCGCGCAGATGGGCCTCGGCGAGATCGGCGACATGGATGTAGTCGCGTACGCAGGTGCCGTCCGGCGTCGGGTAGTCCTCGCCGAACACCGAGATCGCCTCCCGCCTGCCGAGGGCGACCTGGAGGACCAGCGGGATGAGATGCGACTCGGGGTCGTGCCGCTCGCCGCAACTGCCGTACGCCCCGGCCACGTTGAAGTACCGCAGCGAGACCGCCGCGAGACCGTGCGCCGCGCACTCGCCGCTGATCATGTGGTCGACGGCCAGCTTGGTGGCGCCGTACGGGCTGGTGGGCGCCGTCGGGTCGCTCTCCGTGATGGGGCTGGAGACCGGCTCCCCGTAGGTCGCGGCGGTGGACGAGAAGACGAGCGTGCGCACCCCGGCCGCGCGCATCGCGGCGAGCAGCGCCATCGAGCCGCCGACGTTGTTGTCCCAGTACTTCTCGGGCTTGGCGACGGACTCGCCGACCTGCGAGGACGCCGCGAAGTGCAGCACCGCGTCGTACGAGGGGTCGAGCCACTTCGCCGCATCCTGGATCCGGCCCTCGATGAAGTCGGCCCCCGCCGGGACGCCCTCGCGGAATCCGGTGGAGAGGTCGTCCAGCACGGTCACCTCGTGACCGGCCTCCAGCAGATGCGCCGCGACCACGCTGCCGACATACCCCGCACCGCCCGTGACGAAGTACTTCCGGGGTACGGGGGTCGTCTCCGGGGAAGACACAGTCTTGCTCACTCGCTCGCTACCTCTCGCAGTCGCTCGGCCGCGGCCTCCGGCGGCACGTCGTTGATGAACACACTCATGCCGGATTCGGAACCCGCGAGGAATTTCAGCTTGCCGGAAGTGCGGCGGATGGTGAAAAGCTCAAGGTGAAGCGCGAAGTCGTGGCGCCCCTCGGTACGGAAGGGCGCCTGGTGCCAGGCCGAGATGTACGGCGTCGGCGGTTCACCTTCGCCGAAGATCCGGTCGAAGCGCCTCAAGAGTTCCAGATAGATCTGTGGGAACTCCGTGCGCGCCGCGTCGTCGAGCCCCCGCAGGTCGGGGGTCCGCCGGACGGGGTAGAGGTGCACCTCGTACGGCCAGTGCGCCGCGTACGGCACGAACGCCACCCAGTGCCGCCCCTCCAGCACCACCCGTCCGCCCTCGGTCCGCTCGCGCGCGACGAGGTCGTCGAAGAGGTTGCGGCCGGTCGCGGCGCGGTGCTCCCGTACGGAGCGGAGCATCAGGGCGGTGCGCGGGGTGACGAAGGGGTACGCGTAGATCTGCCCGTGCGGATGGCCGAGTGTCACGCCGATCTCGGCGCCCCGGTTCTCGAACGGGAACACCTGCTCGACCTGGGGCAGTTCGGCCAGTTCGGCGGTGCGGTCGGTCCAGGCCTCCAGCACCAGACCGGCCTGCTCCTCGGTGAGGTCCGCGAACGAGGAGTCGTGGTCGGAGGTGAAGCAGACGACCTCGCAGCGTCCCGAGTCCCCGGCGAGGGAGGGGAAGCGGTTCTCGAAGACGGCGACGTCGTAGTCCGGCTCCGGGATCTCGCTGAACCGGCCGTCCCGCGAGGGGCAGAGCGGGCACTCGTCGGCGGGCGGGTGGTACGTACGGGCCTGGCGGTGCGAGGCGATGGCGACCGCGTCACCGAGCAGCGGGTCCCGGCGGATCTCCGAGGTGGTGGAGATGGGGCCGAGGGGCCTGCGGTCGGGGGCGTCGCGCACGGTGTCGTCCCGCAGGTCGTAATAGACCAGCTCACGACCGTCGGCGAGCCTCGTCACCGTCTTCTTCATCGGTTGCCTCCACGGCCCGCACCCACACACCACTCATCAACAGAATCGCACATAACAAATCACAAGTAAACAGATGCGTCAACGGCGGCAGGGTGGGCACACGAGATCACGCGCGGCGAGGCGCGTCCGACGCCTCGAACGTCTCGATCAAGATTAAACAAAGAAAATCAACAGAAGTGTTCATTTTCTGAACACAGGAGCGTAGGTTCCGGCGGAGTCATCTTCTTGCGACGAAGCGAGTACCCCCCATGCGATACCTGGCCGAAGGGCTCCGGCTCCCCACCAACGGGCTCGACTACACCATCCTGGCGATCTACTTCATAGTCGTCCTCGGCATCGGCTTCGCCGCCCGTGCCAGCGTGAAGACCAGCCTGGACTTCTTCCTCTCCGGGCGCTCCCTGCCCGCCTGGGTGACGGGCCTCGCGTTCGTCGCCGCCAACCTCGGCGCCACCGAGATCCTGGGCATGGCGGCCAACGGCGCGCAGTACGGCGTCTACACCGTGCACTGGTACTGGATCGGCGCCATCCCCGCCATGGTCTTCCTCGGCCTGGTGATGATGCCGTTCTACTACGGGTCGAAGGTGCGCTCCGTACCGGAGTTCCTGCTGCACCGCTTCGGACCCTCCTCCCATCTGCTCTCGTCGATCATCTTCGCGGTGTCGTCCGTGCTGATCGCGGGCGTCAACCTCTACGCGATGGCGATCGTGCTGGAGGCGCTGCTCGGCTGGCCCGAGTGGGTCGCGATCGTCGTCGCCGGTTTCTTCGTCCTCGCCTACATCACCATCGGCGGGCTCTCCTCGGCGATCTACAACGAGGTGCTCCAGTTCTTCGTCATCCTCGCCGCGCTGATCCCGCTGACCATCGTCGGTCTCAAGCGGGTCGGCGGCTGGGACGGGCTGACCGACTCCCTCACCAGCTCACACGGCGGCGCCTTCCTGAGCGCCTGGGAGGGCACCGGCGTCGGCTCGCCCAACCCGCTCGGCGCGAACTGGCTGACCATCGTCCTCGGCCTCGGCTTCGTGATGAGCTTCGGGTACTGGACCACCAACTTCGCCGAGGTGCAGCGCGCGCTGTCCGCGAAGAACCTCTCCGCCGCCAAGCGCACCCCGCTGATCGCGGCGTTCCCCAAGATCCTCATACCGATGGTCGTGATCATCCCCGGCCTGATCGCGCTGATCATGGAACCGACGCTGGGCAAGGCGGGCAGCGGCCTCCAGTACAACGACGCGATCCCGGTCCTCATGCGCGATCTGCTGCCGAACGGTGTGCTGGGCATCGCCGTGACCGGTCTGCTCGCCGCGTTCATGGCCGGTATGGCCGCCAACGTCTCGTCGTTCAACACCGTCTTCACGAACGACATCTGGGGCGCGTACCTCAAGAAGGACCGGGAGGACGCGTACTACCTGAAGACCGGACGGGTCGTCACGGCGGTCGGTGTGCTGATCGGCATGGGTACGGCGTTCATCGCCTCCAGCTTCAGCAACATCATGAACTACCTCCAGACGCTGTTCTCGTTCTTCAACGTCCCGCTGTTCGTGGTCTTCATCATCGGCATGTTCTGGAAGCGGACCACCCCGGCCGCCGGTTTCTGGGGGCTGCTCTCCGGCACGGTCGCCGCGATGGTGAACTACTTCTGGCTCTACAAGGGCGGGATCGTCGACATCCCGAGCGACCAGGGCGCGAACTTCGTCTCCTCCATCGTCGCGTTCGTCGTCGGCGCCGTGGTGATGGTCGTCGTCTCGTACGTGACGAGGCCGAAGCCGGCCGAGAAGCTCGCGGGGCTGGTGTACGGCACACGCTCGCCCGACATGGACGAGCCGCCGGCCGAGGGCGACGACGCCTGGTACCGCAGGCCGGCCCTGCTGGGCTGGGGCGCGATCATCCTCGCGGCCATCTGCTACGTGCCGTTCTCCTTCTGACGTTCTGACTGACGTTCTGACGTTCTGACGCCGAGGCGCCGACGGCGCCGAGAGGAACACATCACCATGAGCGACTACCGCAACGACGTCGAGGAACTGGAGGCCAAGTCCGCCACCGCGGCACGGCTCTTCGACATCCGCCGCATCATCGGCGGGCTCTTCGTGGTCTACGGGATCATCGTGACCATCGCCGGGATCACCGTGTCCGACGCCGATCTGAAGAAGGCGCAGGACATCAACATCAATCTGTGGACGGGGCTCGGGATGCTGGCCCTGGGGCTCTTCTTCCTCATATGGCTGAAGCTGCGCCCCACGGCGCCGCCCACGCCGCCCGCCTCGCCCGCCTCGCCCGCCTCGCCCGCCGAGTAACGGCCGTCACGGGGGCCGGACTTCACCCACGACGCGTGCGGTGGTCCGGCCCCTTGGCCAGGTCCGCGGACCCTCCGGGCGGCGCGGCCCGGTCCAGCAGCCCCGTACGCGCAGCCAGCGCCGCGGCCTCCAGCCGGGAGCCCACCCCCAGCTTCATCAGCACCCGCTGCACATGCGTCCTGGCCGTGCTCGGCGCGATGCCCATCCCGGCGGCGATCAGCCGGGTGTCCTCGCCCTCCGCGACCCGTATCAGCACCTCCACCTCGCGCGGGGTGAGCATCCGCAGCAGCCGCTGGCCCTCGTCGTCCGGCTGGACCACCGGATTGAGCAGTTCGGTGAACGCGCCCTGGAGCAGCTGGGGCGCCACCGCGGCCTCCCCGGCACGGGCCTTGACCATGGCCCGCTCCACGCCCTCGATGCGCTCGTCGTGCCGTACGTAACCGGAGGCGCCGGCCGCGAAGGCCGCGGCGATCCCGCGCGGGCTGGGCACCGGACCGAGCACCACCACCGCCACCTGCGGGCGTTCCCGCTTGATCCGTACGATCGGGTCGAACGTCCCCGGCTCCGCGGGCGCCGCCGTGCCCAGCAGACATACCTCGGGCGCCCTGCTCACCACCAGTTCGGCGACGCCCGCCGTGGGCGCCGCCGCCGCGAGCACCCGGTGCCCGCGGAGTTTCAGCGCCGAGGCGAGCGCCTCGGCGAGCAGTCTGTGATCGTCGACCACCATGATCCGCACACCCATGAGCAACCCTCCCCCCGTCCCCCGGTACCTGCCCGGCCCCCCGGCCCCCGGCCTCTAGACCCGGCAAGCTACACGCTTGTTCGACATCGCGCGCCCCCTACCGGTCAGAAGCCCCTCGGATTGCCGAATTCCCGGCCATTCGGGACTACTGACCGGCCGGAGCGGCTACGAAAGGGGCCCCGGCCCGTGGTGTCACCCACGGGCCGGGGCCCGAAATGCCGTGTCCTCAGGGTCAGTTGACCCGATCTCTACTTGGTCGTAGCGCTACTTGGTCGTGAAGGACACCGCGAGATACGACTTCTCGTCCAGCGACGAATTCGACGGCTCGCTCAGCGTGGTGTCGGACATGAAGAACCGGCCGTCCTGGTAGAGCAGTTCCGCGTAGTCCGGCAGGAAACTGGTCTCCGCGTCACGCACGGTCTCGTCGGCCGGGTTCTCCAACAGCACCGTCTGCTTGAACGTGCCGCCGTCGATGGAGACGATCTGGCCGCCCTTGTCGTACGGAGGCCGCTTGTACGCGATGATGTTGCCGCCGTCCATGCGCAGCGGCACCATCGTGTAGCGGTCGCCCGCGTCGGCGCGGTCCGAGGTGCCCTTGCCGGTGGCGAGGTCGAACGAGACGATCTCGTTGGTGTCGCCGTACTCCCCGCCGCCCTCGTGCTCCTCGGTCGGCAGATAGAGCCGGCCGTTGCCCACCGCCAGCATCTGGCAGGACTCGACCTCGGTGGAGCGGCACTTCGCCGCGTACTTGTCGGCGTCCGCCGGGATCTTGGCGATCAGCTTGCCGGTCTTCGCGTCGATCGAGAAGAAGTCCGAGATCCCGCTGCCGTCCCCGGCCGTGTCGCCGACGTCGGCGGCCACGACCAGCGGATCGGTCGAGATGACGCTCGCGTACTCGACACCGGTCGGCATCTGGAAGGTGGAGATCGGGGCGCCGGTCGAGGGGTTCAGGTTCTGGATGGAGACCTGCGGGTCGTCGTACGAGCCGCACTTGCGGGCCGCCACGAGCCCCGCGCCGCCGCCGTACCCCATGTCGTAGCAGCCCTCGGCGCTGACCTCGGGCTTCCACCGGATCGAGCCGTCTGCCAGGTCGAAGGCCGCCCCGCCGTCGGTGCCGCCGGCCGCGATGGTGTTCCCGCTGAGGGTGACCTCGCTGAACCGGACCTTCTCGTCACCCACGTTGGAGCCCTTGACGGACTTGGACCAGAGCAGCTTTCCGGCCGTCAGGTCGATCGCGCCGATCTCGGTGCACTGCTGGTAGTTCTTGTCGGCCGTGGTCCTGGCCGCCGCGAACGCGACCGCCGTCTTGTTGTCCCCGGAGGCGTGCGGCGACGCCGCGCAGACCTGGCCCGGGAGCGGGATCGACCACAGCTTGGTGCCCTTGTCCAGGTCGTAGCCGACGATCTCGTTGATGCCGGTCTTCACATACGTGGTGTCGGTCATCCAGGAGCCGGTGACGGTGGTGACGTCGGTGACCTTGGGCGTCGGCAGCTGGAAGGCCACCTTGGACCTGGTGTTGCCCGACGCCTTCTCCTTGCCCGCGCCGTCGGCCGCCTTCCCGCCGCCGGTGCCTCCCGTACCGCCCTCGGAGGAGCCGGACGAGTTGCCCTTGGCGTCGTCGCTCTTCCCGCTGTCGCCACCGGAGGAGGCGAACAGGATGCCGCCGCCGATGATCAGTACGACGGCGACGGACGCGGCGATGATGATCTGCATCTGACGGGTCAGCTTCTTGCCGCCACCGCCGCCGGCGCCTCCCTGCGGGGGCTGCGGATACGGGTACTGCTGCTGGGCCCCCGGCTGCATGGGCTGGGTCGGGTAACCGTACGGGGACGGCTGGCCGGGCTGGCCCGGCTGGCCCGGGTAGCCGTACCCGGGCGGCTGGTTCGGGTAGCCGTACCCCGGCTGCTGGTTCGGGTACCCGTATCCCGGCTGCTGGCCGGGCGGCGGCTGCGGCGGCTGGGCCGGGGGGCCCTGCGGCGGCGTCTGCGGATAGCCGTACGGAGGGTTCTGCGGGGGCGGCGTCGGAGCACCGAACCCACCGGGCGGCGGGTCCTGCGGAGCGCCGAACCCACCGGCGGGGGGCTCCTGCGGAGCGCCGAACCCGTCGGCCGGGGGTTCCTGCGGAGCGCCGAACCCTCCCTGCGGGGGCTCGTTGGGTGGCTGGGGCGGCTGCGTCATGACGTGCGTACCTCGGGAAAGTCGTCGGGGACGAAGAGAGCGGAGAGGACAGAGGGAACGGGGAGGACAGCGATGCCGGGGATGCCTGAGAGCCCTGAGAGCCCTGGGAGGCCTGGGAGGCCTGGGAGCGTCATTTCCCGAAGGCCATCATCGTCTTCGTCTTCAGTTCCTCTTCGTCGTTGCTCGCGCTGACCCGGCCGCTCATCACATAGAAACGACCGTCCACATAGGCGTACTTCGGCGAGTAGAAGGAGTTCTCGATCTGCGCCGTGGACGCCGGGTGCCGCAACAGCGTGGTCGGGGCGCCACCGGTCGGGGCCACGGTCGCGACCGCGCCGCCCGTGTCATACGTGGCGTCCAGATAGACCAGGACCTTCCCGCCCTCCATGCGCAGCGGCGTCATCGTGCGGCCCTCGGGCGCCTTGGCGCGCCATGTGGACTTTCCGGTGTCCAGGCTGAAGGCGACGATCTCGTTGGTACGGGAGGTGCCGCTGCTGTCGGGCGCGGTCGCCATGTAGAAGGTGTTCGCGTCGGCGGCGACACCGACGCAGCCCTCCAGGTTCTGGCCGAAGACGATGAAGCCGCCACCGCAGTTCGGTGCGAACTTGTCCGTGCCCCCCTGGATCTGCGAGCGCAGGGTGCCGTTCGCGTTGAGCGCGACGACGCTCCAGGTGTCCTTCTCGTCGTTCTTCAGGGAGACGACCAGCGGGTTGATCGAGTAGACCTTGTCGGTCTCCCAGTCGGCGGCCAGCTTGTAGGTCCACTTGGCCCGGCCGGTCGTCGGGTCCAGCTCCTGGATCTGTTTCGCGCCGGAGTTGCAGTTCTCGGCGGCGATCATCTTGGGGCCGCCCGTGAGCGCGTACGGCTGGCAGTCACCGGGGAGCTTGCCGAAGAGTTCCTTGCCGTCGCTCACCCGGAAGGCGTTGACGGCGCCGGTGCGGGCGGCGGTCACCGTGTCGCCGCTGATCGCGAGGGTGATGTCGGAGAGCAGGTCGAAGGCGCCCGTCTCGGGTATCTCCTTCTTCCAGCCGGTCTTGCCGGTCGTCAGATCGATCAGCTGGAGCTGGTTGCAGTCGGCCTTCTCCGTGGTGCCGTTCTTGACCCCGATGACCAGCTTGCCGGCGGCCGTGGACGCGACGGGCGCCGCGCAGATCTCGGCGGGCAGCGACAGCGTCCACTTCTTCTTGCCGTCGGCGGCGGAATACCCCACGACCTGCCGGTACATGGCCTTGACGACGGTGTCGCCGGCGAACCACGGGCCTTCCACATCCGCTCCGTTGCGCGGCAGGTCCACGTCGTTCGTCTGAAGCCACTCGATCTTGGCCTCGCCGTCCTTGCGCCCGGCGTTGAGGTCGTCCGCGGCCTCGCGGCCCGTGCCGCTGCCGTCGCCCTGGTCGACGCTCGGCGAACCGCTCGGCGTGGCGTCCCCGCTCTTGCTGACGTCCGGCTTGTCGCCGCTGTCGTCACCGCCGACGGCGAGCCATATCCCGCCGCCGATGACCAGCGCTCCCGCGACGGCCGCCGCGACGATCATGCCGGGCTTGCCCTTGAAGGGGTTCTTGCCGCTACCGCCGCCACCGCCGGGCGCGGTGGGCGGGCCGGGGAACTGCTGGGGCGGATAGCCGCCATAGGGGCCGGGCTGCTGACCGTAAGGACCGGACTGCTGACCGTAGGGGCCGGGCTGGTTGTACGGCCCCGGCTGGTTGTACGGGCCTGGCTGCTGCTGTCCGTACGGTCCCGGCTGGTTGTACGGGCCGGGCTGCTGGCCGTACGGACCGGGCTGGTTGTACGGACCGGGCTGAGGCTGCCCCTGCCCGGCCGGTCCCGCCTGCGGATAGCCGTAACCGGGCTGTGCGGCCGGCGGACCCGGCGGCGTCTGCGGACCCGGCGGCGTCTGCGGCGGCGGTGGCATCTGCGGCGGCTGCGCGGGCGGCGGCGGACTCTGCGGTCCCCCCTGTCCCGGCGGGCCACCGTGCGGCTGGTCCTGCGGAGCTCCGAAGCCGCCCTGCGGCGGTTGCTGACTGGGCGGTTGGCTCATCAGCGCTTTCCCCCTGTTAGTTCGGTCCGCGACCCGGTCGGACTCCCCCGCGATTCCGGTGGCTGATAATCACCGGCCACCGGAATGGAGCGAATCGGGCGCGGTTTCCGCATCGTCATATCAGTCGAGCGGCGCTTCTTTCTATCACTCGGGCATCCGTACGGGACGGGCCGGTCCGCCCCTGTTCCCAAGGGAGGACCGGCCCGTGATGTGCTCGTTACGCGCTCTGCACAGCGTCTCTACGCGTCCTCCGCGAGCTCCAGCCAGCGCATTTCCAACTCGTCGCGCTCACTCACCAGTTCGCGCAGCTCCGCATCCAATTTGGCCACTTTCTCGAAGTCTGTGGCATGGTCGGCGATCTGCTGATGGAGGGTCGTCTCACGGCTGGACATCTTGTCCAACTGCCGCTCGATCTTCTGCAGTTCCTTCTTCGCCGCACGGCCGTCCTTGGCCGATACCGCCCCTGTACCGGCACCCGTACCGGCGCCCGCTCCCGTACCTGTACCCGTACCCGCTGACCGCCCCTCGGCGGGAGCCTGCGCGGCGGCCGGAACCCCGGACGCGATCAACTGGCGGCGGCGTTCCAGATACTCGTCGATCCCGCGCGGCAGCATCCGCAGCTTCGCGTCACCGAGCAGCGCCATCACCTTGTCGGTGGTCCGCTCGATGAAGAACCGGTCGTGCGAGATGACGACCATCGAGCCCGGCCAGCCGTCGAGCAGGTCCTCCAGCTGGTTGAGCGTCTCGATGTCGAGATCGTTGGTGGGCTCGTCGAGGAAGAGGACGTTCGGCTCGTCCATCAGCAGCCGCAGCAGCTGAAGGCGGCGCCGCTCACCGCCGGAGAGATCGCCGACCGGCGTCCACTGCTTCTCCTTGGTGAAGCCGAACTGCTCGCACAGCTGGCCCGCCGTCATCTCCCGCCCCTTGCCGAGGTCGACACGGTCCCGCACCTGCTGCACGGCTTCGAGGACCCGCAGCGACGGCTTGAGTTCGGTGACCTCCTGGGACAGATACGCCAGCTTGACGGTCCTGCCGACCACGACCTTCCCGGCGGCGGGCTGGACATCGCCCTGCGAACGGGCGGCCTCGGCGAGCGCCCGCAGCAGCGAGGTCTTGCCCGCGCCGTTCACCCCGACCAGCCCGATCCGGTCCCCCGGGCCGAGCTGCCAGGTGAGACGGGTGAGCAGCACCTTGGGGCCGGCCTGGACGGTGACGTCCTCCATGTCGAAGACGGTCTTGCCGAGCCGGGCGTTGGCGAACTTCATCAGCTCGGAGGTGTCACGCGGCGGCGGTACGTCCGCGATCAGCTCATTGGCCGCCTCGACCCGGAAGCGCGGCTTCGACGTACGCGCGGGAGCCCCGCGCCGCAGCCAGGCCAGCTCCTTGCGGACCAGGTTCTGCCGCTTGGCCTCCTCGGTCGCCGCGATGCGCTCGCGCTCGGCGCGCGCGAAGACATAGTCGGAGTAGCCGCCCTCGTACTCGTGCACCGCACCGCGCTGGACGTCCCACATCCGCGTACAGACCTGGTCGAGGAACCACCGGTCGTGCGTCACACACACGAGCGCGGACCGCCGCGCCCGCAGATGCTCGGCCAGCCAGGCGATGCCCTCGACGTCGAGGTGGTTGGTGGGCTCGTCCAGCACGATCAGCTCGGGCTCGCCGATCAGCAGCTTCGCGAGCGCGATCCGCCGCCGCTCACCGCCGGAGAGCGGCGCGATGACGGTGTCGAGCCCCTGCGGGAACCCGGGCAGATCGAGCCCGCCGAAGAGCCCGGTGAGCACATCGCGGATCTTGGCGTTCCCGGCCCACTCATGATCGGCGAGATCGCCGATCACCTCGTGCCTGACCGTGGCGGCGGGATCGAGCGAATCGTGCTGCGTCAACACCCCGAGCCGCAGCCCGCCACTGTGCGTGACCCGCCCGGTATCGGCCTCCTCCAGCTTGCTGAGCAGCCGGATGAGGGTCGTCTTACCGTCGCCGTTCCGCCCGACGACGCCGATCCGGTCTCCCTCGGAGACGCCGAGAGAGACACCGTCGAGCAGCGCACGGGTGCCGTACACCTTGGTGACTGCCTCGACATTGACCAGATTGACGGCCATTTCACTCCTGTACGGGGGGACGGATCGACATCCCAGGGTAATCGCCACCACGACACCCCCGCCCTGGCGGACCACCCCGCGGTCATCCGGGGGTCCCGGCACTCCCCTCGCGGGCTCCCGCGCGAACTCAGGCAGGCATCGATTCCATGATCCACAGAGGACCGTCCGCGCACGTCACCTCTACGCCGTCGGCGGGTTCGAGCGAGGTCCGCACCACCCTGATCCATTCACCCGCCACCAACGCGGTCGGACCCGACCTGCCCGAACTGCCGAATCGCGTGGCGCGTACCTGATGGTGGATCCGGCCTCTGGGGTGCCCCCAGTCGATACGGGAGAAGCCGGGCTCCATCCACCCCGCGTAAGAGGCATGTGCGGCGCACTGTGCGGTACCGGGAAACCCGTCGGCCGCACGCTCAAGAGCCGTGGGGAGAAGGCGCGAGATGAATTCGTCGACGGCCCCCCAGATCCGCGCCGGCAGTACGTCGTCGTCCAGCGCGATTCCGGACTCCTGGATCAGGATTCCACCCGAATCGAATTCCTCGTCCATCCAGTGGATACTCACCCCGATGTCCGGGTCACCGTTCCTGATCGCCCAATTGACGGGGATGGGACCGCGATATTTCGGCAGCATCGACGTATGAACGTTGATGGCTCCCAGCGATGTGGCCCGCAGGGCCGAGGGCGGGAACTTCCAGGGAAACCCGTAACAGATCATGAGGTCCGCGTCATACCCGTGCAGGGTCTTCGCCAGCACCTTCTTGCTGCCGGGCAGAAGGAGATCGACCCCCTGCGGAATCCCGTCGGCGATCTCGCCGATCACCCGTCCCGCGCCGGGCCTGGTCGGCCCGCCGGGCCTCAGAGATCGTGCGTGCAGGTACGCCACGGGCGTGTGCCCGGCCCGTTCACAGACAGCCCGCAGGACAGCGAATCCCTGCGCCGAATAGGACACGAGGATGACACGCATCGACCCACCCAGTATTTCTCGAGACGAGACCCGGACTCTACGCTCGAAGATGGTGCATGGCAGGGGCAGGCAGAGAGGCAACGCGGCGCCCGAAGAAGCTGTCGAGCCGCTCTCCGGATCCATGCAGGTCACGAATGATTCGCCGGCACTCGGCGATCGCCCCGCTGTCGGTGTATCTGATGCCGCCGGCAAGGTTTCCTTCGCCGTCATAAACGATCTCGTACAGTACGGAGGATCCGATGATGGCGATTTCCGGTAATGCGCCATCGGGTTCGAGTAACGCGATGTCGTCCAACCCCACGACCCGCGTATCCTCTCCGCATTGCTCCTTCAGGCGCAGAAGGTGGAGTTCCCATTGCAGATAGGGGGAGATGGGCTCCTCGACCACACGGACACGGTGCAGGCCGAACCCATGGTCCGCGATCTTCCGGAAGTACCTCTCGTAATGACCCCGCTGCTCGGAGATCAGCGAGAGAGCCGTCCCCCACTCGCCACGGAAGAACGCTTCCCAGCTCTTCACCCCGGGCTCTCTGAAGGTCTGCTGACGTTCAAGCTTCCAGAAGCCCGCCCTGCCCGCGCGCCAGAAGTGCTGGTCGAAATCTTCCAGGTAAGCGTCCAACTCAAGCCGGTCACCGGTCGCATCCGCCAGAGCGCTGAGCATCCGGGATGTCCTCCTTCGCAGCCATTGCCGTCGTGCGCGGAATGATGACCAACCGCTCGTCCGGGGCGATTTTCACACCGTCGGGAAGGCCCGCCCGATAGGAGTCGGTGAGGTCTCTCCCGATCACCGCGATATCACCGTTCTCCAGCTCCCAGATATCCGGGCAGCCGGACTCACCGCCCGTCGTCCCCAATTCCTCGGGGCTTTTACCCAGACGACGGACCAGCGGCGAAGAGGGATCTGCTTCCCACGCACGAATCACGCGAATCCTCCAGGTGAGTTGGCGCGATTATGACCGAGCACGCATCACGGTGCAACGCTGAGTGACGAGTTCGCGCCAGAGGAGGCCCGCGGGCAGGTCCACTCGGCCCCCGAGCCCGTGGCTACGCGTTTCCCCGGAGGCCCTGGTACGTGGCGAGCTTCTCCCGGGCCACCAGCGTCCACGGGTGACTCGGGCCGAGTACCCGCTCTCTCCCCTCGATGACGGTCTCGATCTGTTCGACGGCCTCCGAGAGCTCACCCAGCGCGGCGAGGACACTGCCCAGCAGGCTCCGGGAGGCCATCGTGATCGGATACTCGGCTCCGTAACGCAGCTCATGAGCGGCCAGGGCCCTACGAGCCAGTGGCAGCGCCTCCGCCGGTTCACCGGTGTTGAACAAGGCGAGTGCGCAGTTGAGCTCGGCCGAGAGCGTGATCGGGTGATCGGGGCCGAGTGCGCGGCGGCAGGCGGCGACCACGCCGGGCCCTCCCGGGGCTTCCTCCTCCAGCTCCGCTCCCGGCGGCAGCTCCAGCAGGCACGCTCGCGCCTCCAGTGTCAGTGGGTGCCAAGGGCCCAGTTGCGCGGTCCTGCCCCTCGCCGCCCGGCGCATCAGCGCCACGGCCTCCGCCGTATCACCGAGCCAGGTGAGAGGGCGCGACAGATGCAGACAACTCGTCAGCGTGTCCGGTGAATCAGCACCGTGGGCGCGCTCCAGATCGGCGAGCACCCGGCGATGCAGGTCCGCCGCCTCGGCGAGGCGTCCCAGACGATCGACGGACTTCCCCACGCGTTGACGGAGCCTCAGCACGAGGAGGTGGTCCTCGCCCAGCAGGGGCCCGGCGAGTTCCACGGACCGGTTCGCGACGGCGAGCGCCGACGCGTAGTCACCGGCACGGTGCTGAGCCGTCACCAGCCGCAGAGCGCACGCGACCGCGGCCTCCGCAGTCGGCTGTCGCACGGTGGACCAGTCCCGCACGCGCCGAAGGAGCACAAGGACGTGCGAGGTGAGGAGGTTGAGCCGGGCGTCCCGTGTCCCGCGCTCGGGCATTTCGGGAAGGGCCGACGCCAGGAGACCGGCGGCCGTTGCGGCGAGCCGTTCGCGCTGGTCGTCGGGCATCCCCCGGGCAACGCTGTCGAGCAGCACCCCGTGGGTGCGCAGGCAGCGCACGGCACCGCCTGCCACGAGCTCGGTGAGCGAGTGGTCGAGGAGTCCACGCAGCGTCAGTTCGACGCGGTCGGAGGGCAGTTCCGGGCCGAGGTCGACGCCGCCGAGCAGCGAGAGCGGGAGCGGGTCGCTCGACCAGCAGGCCAGCAGCCTCAGCAGCGGGGTGGCGTCCGGCAGTCCCTGTCCGACGAGAGCGTTGAGCGACAGCTGCCAGGTGCCGCTGATCAGATGGCGGGAGTCGTTGGCGGCGGCTCCCGCGCCCTGGTCGATCAGTTCGATGGGGTCCCGGCGGTCTTCGAGGCGCCGGCCGTACTCGGCCATGGTCCAGGGCTCGATCACCTGGTGGGCCAGGAATCCGCCGGCGAGCGTCAGCGCGAGCGGAAGGCGGCCGAGCCGGTCGGCGACGGTGCCGGCCTCCTCGACGGTCCCGGTGCCCGGCGCGAGGTCGCACAGTACCTGGGCGGCTTCGGCACGTGGCAGTACACCGACGTGGAGCAGTTCGGCGGCGGGCCACCAGTGGTGCGCCGCCTGACGGGTGGTCACGAGAACGGTGCCGCGCGGACTCGTGCGCAGCCAGCCACCGTCGCGCAGCACAGCTGGATCGTCCGCGTTGTCCAGGACCAACAACCAGGGCCGGTCGGAATGGTCGAGCCGGTCCCAGACCAGGTCTGCCGCCGCGCGAAGACCGTTGCGCGCGGCCATGAGCTCGCCCTCGCCCGCTCCCCGGTCGGCGGCCACGGCGAGCATGCCGGCGCGCAAGGAGGCGTGGTCGGAGGCGTTGACCCAGAGACTCAGCCGATCGGCCTCGTTCACCGCGTACCGGAAGATCGTGTAGGCGACGGCCGTCTTTCCGCAGCCTCCGAGACCGTGGAGAACGAAGACCCCGTTTCCCGCGCCTGCGGTGACAGCGGCCCGCAAACGCTCCATGAGCTCATCGCGGTCACGGAGTATCGCGGGCGCCCGGCCCACGGCGGGGTGGCGTACCGAGTCCGGCCCGGACCACGACGGGCCGTGGTGATGGTGCTCGGTGATGTGCTGGTCGCCCGAAGCCTGGTAGACACGCCCATGGTCTTCGGCCCGGCCGTCGTTGCGACCGGTCACCGCTGATCGAGGCGGAGGTCACGGCCGGCCTGGTAGATCCGTGCCTCGCCGGAGGCAATGGCCTGCTGGGTCGGGACTGGCTGGGCGCCGGCACCCGGGGCCAGTTCGGCCAGGAGCGCGCTCAGATCCTCGGCCAGTTCGGGATGCGCGGTCAGCAACCGCCGCACCCGGCCCTGCCACTCCGCCCGGATCTCCGCCTCGGTCTCCCGGTCACCCGATGCCTGGGCGACGAGCAGTTCGTCCCGGGACGAGTCGAGTTCGCCGGCGATGGCCTGCGCCCGGTCGGGCCGTGCCCGTCGCCAGAGCAGCAGTAACCCCTCTCTCATGCTCTGCCAGGTATCGGTCGCCAGCAAGGTCACAAGTGTTGTTCCCGCGGTGCCCGCCAAAGCGGCCAGCTCCGGTTCCATACGCGTAGCCCTCCGTGAAAGCGCGGTGTGCCGCATCACAGTAGGTGCTGGTCAAGTCCACGTACAGTGAGCCGTTTTCACTCCGGTGCCGACGCTCCGACGTCAGGCGCCCGCCCGCTCCACCACCGTCGCGCCCCGCGCCGGGGACGGGGCCACCCGGGTCGTGCGGCAGGTGCCCGAGGCGAGCAGCGCCCGGGACACCTCCTCCGCCGTGTCCGCGTCCTTCGTCAGGAAGGCCGTCGTCGGGCCCGAGCCCGAGACCAGGGCCGCGAGGGCGCCCGCTGTCCTGCCCGCGGTGAGGGTGTCGGCGAGAGAGGGGCGCAGCGTGAGGGCCGCGGGCTGGAGGTCGTTGGACAGCGCGGCGGCCAGGGCGGTGGCGTCGCCCGCGCGGAGGGCGGCGAGCAGGGACGGGTCGGCGGACGGGGCGGGGACGGGGGTCCCCTCCGTCTGGCGGTCGAACTCGCGGAACACCGTCGGCGTGGACAGACCGCCGTCGGCGACCGCGAACACCCAGTGGAAGGAGCCGCCGACCTCCAGGGGCGTGAGCTGTTCGCCCCGCCCGGTGCCCAGCGCCGCCCCGCCGATCAGGCTGAACGGCACATCACTGCCCAACTCGGCGCAGATGGCGAGGAGTTCGTCCCGCGAGGAGCCCAGCGACCAGAGGGCGTCACAGGCCAGCAGGGCGCCCGCGCCGTCCGCGCTGCCGCCCGCCATGCCGCCCGCGACGGGGATGTCCTTGGCGATATGGATATGGACGCGCGGGTCGATGCCATGTCGTTCCGCCAGTGCCAGCGCCGCGCGGGCAGCGAGGTTGGTGCGGTCGAGGGGGACCTGCGCCGCGTCCGGGCCCGTGCAGGTGATCCGCAGTTCGTCGGCCGGGGTGACCGTGATCTCGTCGTACAGGCCCACGGCGAGGAAGACGTTCGCCAGGTCGTGGAAGCCGTCGGGGCGGGCCGCGCCCACCGCCAGTTGCACGTTCACCTTCGCGGGCACTCGTACGCGTACGCGCGCCCCCGCTGCCCCCGCTGCCCCGACTGCCTCCGCTGCCCCCGCTGCCCCGGCTGCCTCCGCCACCCCTGCCGCTCCTGCTGCCCCTGCTGCCCCTCCGCTGACGCTCACGCGCCCGCCCCCTTCGACTCCGCGATCCGCGCGAATTCCTCGACTGTCAGTGCCTCACCGCGCGCCTGCGGCGAGACGCCCGCCGCGACCAGCGCCGCCTCCGCCGCCGGGGCCGAACCCGCCCAGCCGGCCAGCGCCGCGCGCAGCGTCTTGCGGCGCTGCGCGAAGGCCGCGTCGACGACCGCGAAGACCTCGGTCCTGGAGGCCGTCGTCTTCACCGGCTCGGCCCTGCGCACCAGCGAGACCAGGCCCGAGTCCACATTGGGCGCGGGCCAGAAGACGGTACGGCCGATGGCGCCGGCCCGCTTGACGTCCGCGTACCAGTTGGCCTTCACGGACGGCACCCCGTACACCTTGTTGCCCGGCGCGGCGGCCAGCCGGTCGGCGACCTCCGCCTGCACCATCACCAGCGTCCGCTCGATCGTCGGGAAGCGCTCCAGCATGTGCAGCAGGACGGGCACGGCCACGTTGTACGGAAGGTTCGCGACCAGCGCGGTCGGCGCCGGGCCCGGCAGTTCCCGGACCCGCATCGCGTCGGAGTGCACGAGCGAGAAGCGCCCCGCGCGCGCCGGCATCCTCGCCTCGATCGTCGCGGGCAGCGCGCCCGCCAGGACGTCGTCGATCTCCACGGCCGTCACGCGGTCCGCCGCCTCCAGCAGCGCCAGCGTCAGCGAGCCGAGCCCGGGGCCGATCTCCACGACGACATCGTCCGGGCGCACCTCGGCGGTGCGGACGATCCTGCGGACGGTGTTGGCGTCGATGACGAAGTTCTGTCCGCGCTGTTTGGTCGGGCGTACGCCCAGCGCCGCGGCCAGATCGCGGATGTCCGCCGGGCCCAGGAGGCCATCATGGCCACCGAGGCCGCTGAGGCCACCAGGGGCGCGAGCGGAGTCAGCGGAGTCAGCGCCATCAAGGGCATCGGCGGCGTCAGCGCCATCAGGGGCATCCGGGGCGTCGGGCTCAGCGGCGTGGGGCTCAGGGGCATCGGGCTCAGTGGTGCTCACCCGGTCAGCCTACGGCCGCAGTGGGGCCAGGGGCTCGCCCCCCGCTGCACGTAGAGCTTCTTCGCGCGGTACGTCTGTTCCGCGGCCGGTGCGTCCTGCGGGCGTCCGCCGCCGCCGAGGGCGTGCCAGGTGCCGGTGTCGAACTGGTACAGCCCGCCGTAGTTCCCCGACGCGTCGACGGCCCCCGGGCGGCCCCCCGACTCGCAGGCGGCGAGCCCGGCCCAGTTGAGCCCGTCCGCGCCCGACACGGAGGCCGGCGCCGTCTTCGTCCCCACCCTCACCCGCTGGGTGACCGCACGGCGCACCACCTCTTCGTGGATCTTCCGCGGCTTCTCCTTGACGCCGTTGACCGTGCGCAGGGCGTACGTGACCCGGCGCGCGCCCGGCCTGCCCTGCTGGTCGACGACCTCGGTTCCCCGGAAGAGGCCGGGGTCCCCGGTCCGTACGGTGTCGTACGGGATGGGCTCGTCGCGTACCCGCTCACCCGCGGTGATCCGCATGACGGTGATCGTCGAGCCGTCGCGCGGGAAGGTGTCCGGCGGTACGGACGTGGTGTCCTGCCCGTGCAGCGCGAGGCCGGCCCGCGCCAGGGCCTCGGCGACGGTCGCCGCGTTGGTACGGATCGTGTGCTCGCGGCCGTCCGCCATGAACGTGACGGTGCGCTCGGTCCGTACGTCCAGGGCGAGTCCGGAACGGGAGATCGCGGCGGAGCGCGAGACGGAGAGGAACGCGCCCTCCGCGCGCACCCCGAGCCGGCGCAGCGCGCCCTCGACGGTGCGGGCCGTCGTCCACACCTGGCGCCGGTGTCCGTCGAGGGTGAGGAGTACGGGCCGCCCGTAGCGGACGACGACGTCGTCACCGTTGGCGAGCTCCGCGCCGGGCGCCGGGGCGACGATGTCGTGCGCGCCGACCGACACGCCCTCGTGCGCGAGCAGTTCCTCCACCTCTCCGGCGAAGGTGTGCAGGGTGCGCGGCCCGCCACCGTCGACGGTGAGTTTCACGGCCTTGTCGTGGACGACGAACGCCGAGGTGCCACCGGCGAGGAAGGCGACGACGAGCGCCTGCGGGACGAGCCGGCGCAGCGCCTCGGGCGACGCGGCGGGCCTGGGCAGGGAGACCTTGGGCGGAGCGACCTCGGGCGGAGCGGCCTCGGGCCGGGAGACCTCGGGCCGGGAGACCTCGGACAGAACGGCTCGGGGTGCCGGGACGACTCCCGACGTCGGGGCACCTCCTGCCGTCGCGCTCCCGGTCGGCGCGAACTCCGATGCCGCGCCCCCGGACGTCGGGACATCGGACGGCGCGACATCGGAGGGGGCGGGTTTACGGCGGCCGAACCCGCCCCGTACGGCACGGTGACTGCCCTGCGCATTGCTCACGACGCTCCACGGCATCCGGTCCGGTCCGGTCCACCACGGCCCGGACGCCCACGACCGCGGTGCCCCCGGAGACTAATGGAGCCGTCGTCACTCTCCAAAGCGACTCGACTACGCAGCGTGCCGACGCTACCCTGCCCTCTCCACCGACACCCTCCGGACCGTTATGCGTCAGTAACCGAACGCCCGCGCCGTATTGCCGGAAATCGCCTCGGCCATGGCATCCTCACCGATCCCCCGCACCTCCGCCATCGCCCGCAGCGTCACCGGAATGAGATAAGGCGCATTGGGCCGGCCGCGATAGGGCGCCGGCGTGAGAAAGGGCGCATCCGTCTCGACGAGAACAAGCTCCAATGGCGCTACTGTGAGCGCGTCACGCAACGGCTGAGCGTTTTTGAATGTGACATTGCCCGCGAAAGACATGTAATACCCGGCCGCCGCACATACCTCGGCCATTTCCGCGTCACCGGAATAACAATGGAACACCGTGCGTTCCGGAGCGCCTTCTTCCGCGAGGATGCGCAGCACATCGGCGTGCGCCTCGCGATCATGGATCATGAGCGCCTTGCCGTGGCGTTTGGCGATCTCGATATGGGCGCGGAAGGAGCGCTCCTGGGCGGCCATGCCCTCGGGGCCCGTGCGGAAGTGGTCGAGCCCCGTCTCGCCCACGGCCCGTACCCGCTCCAGCGCGGCCAGCCGGTCGATCTCGGCCAGCGCGTCGTCCAGCGCCTGGTCGCCGCCGCCCTCGCGGGCCCCCTGCCGCGACCAGCCGTCGGGGTCGCCGTGCACGATCCGGGGCGCCTCGTTGGGGTGCAGCGCGACCGCCGCGTGGACGTTCTCGTACGCCGCCGCCGTCTCCGCGGCCCAGCGCGAGCCCTTGATGTCGCACCCCACCTGGACCACGGTCGTCACACCGACCGAAGCGGCCCTGGCGAGACCGTCCTCGACCGTGCCGTCCTGCATGTCCAGGTGGGTGTGCGCGTCCGCGACCGGGACCCGAAGGGGCTCGGGCAGCGGTGGCGGGGCTTGTTTCGCACTCATGGGCGCGATCCTACGAGGGCCGCGCCCGGCCGGTCACACGCGGTGGTACAGGCGACTCGTCGCCGCGCGGTGCGTCAGGTGCGGTGGTGGTGCTGGAAGGGGTGCAGGAGATCGGAGAGGTGCCAGTGGTGCTGCCTCCCGGTCGCCCCGCCCTCCCCCGACGGGGCGGCCCCGGTGGCACCGCCGGCGCCGTCGGTTATCTCCTCGCCCGCCTGCGCCGGTATCCCCTTGCCCGCCGCCCCGCGCTTGCCCTTCGCCGGGTGGTGCTGCTCCGCCATGAGCGCCCGTACCGACGAGACCTGGCCGGAACGCATGATGCGGACGACGTGCCCCCCGCAGTTGACGCAATTCGGGCTGGACAGCGGGGAAGCCACCCGCACACCCTCGGACTTGTAGACGACGAAATTGTGGCCCGAGCCGTCGACGTGGTGCTCTATGTCGTACGCCTGCTCCCAGCCGTGCCCACAACGCATACAACAAAAGGCATATGCCTCGTGGGCAGCGGCTGTACCCGTGATCTCACTCATGCCAGCTCCTCTCCACTGACCAAGTGGACGCCTTTGACAGCGGGAGCGCATCAGGCCTGTCGATTAATGGATTGGTCTTGGCCTTCTCATGCCCAAAGAGCCCGGCACACGGTCTGCGCTTTGCATTTCACGCTATTCCTTTGCCGTCCGCGCGGCCCCCGGCCCCGTGCCGGGGGCCGCGCGCGCCGCGTTCTTCGCCGCGACCACCGCGTCGAACACCTCGCGCTTGGGCAGGCCCGCCTCGGCGGCGACGGCGGCGATCGCCTCCTTGCGCCGCTCCCCCGCCTCCTCCCGCACCCGCACCCGCCGCACCAGCTCCTCCGGCTCCAGATCGCCGGGCACCGGCTCCGGGGCGCCCTCCACGACCACGGTGATCTCTCCCCGTACGCCCTCGGCCGCCCAGGCCGCCAGCTCGCCGAGCCCGCCGCGCCGCACCTCTTCGTACGTCTTGGTCAGTTCGCGGCAGACGGCCGCCCTGCGGTCGGCGCCGAAGACCTCGGCCATCGCGGCGAGGGTGTCGTCCAGGCGGTGCGGCGCCTCGAAGTAGACGAGCGTGCGCCGCTCGTCCGCGGCCTCCCGCAGCCGGCCGAGCCGTTCGCCCGCCTTGCGGGGCAGGAAACCCTCGAAGCAGAAACGGTCCACCGGCAGCCCGGAGAGCGCCAGCGCGGTCAGTACGGCCGACGGGCCCGGCACGGCCGTGACCTTGATGTCCCGTTCGACGGCAGCCGCCACCAGCCGGTAGCCGGGGTCGGAGACGGACGGCATGCCCGCGTCCGTGACGAGCAGCACCCGCGCCCCGCCCGTCAGCGCCTCGACCAGCTCCGGCGTGCGCGCGGACTCATTGCCCTCGAAGTACGACACGACCCGGCCGCGGGTCCGCACCCCGAGCGCCTGGGTGAGCCTGCGCAGCCGCCGCGTGTCCTCCGCGGCGATCACATCGGCGGTCTCCAGCTCGGTGGAGAGCCGGGGCGGCGCGTCCGTGACATCACCGATGGGCGTCCCTGCGAGTACCAGCGTTCCAATCACATCCGCCATCCTCGCAGGGCGCGAGGCGCCCCACGCACAGCGGCGTTCCCTACGATGGCGCGGTGACCAGTACTGCGCCAGAAGCCCTCCACGGGCACGACGCCGGCGACAAGCCGCCCTCATGGCCTCAGCGGCTGCGCCGATTCGGCCATGTGCCCCGGCCGGTGACCGGGCTGCGCGAGCGGCTGGTGCCGCCGTACACCCGGCCCTCGGAGCGGCTGTGGGCCGTGCTCGGCGTGCCTCCCCGGCTCGCGGACCGGATGATCCGCTGGTCCGCGTGGGGCGGGCCGCTGCTCGTGGCGCTGGTCGCCGGGGTGCTGCGGTTCTGGAACCTGGGCAGCCCCAAGGCGGTGATATTCGATGAGACGTACTACGCGAAGGACGCCTGGGCGCTCATCAACCAGGGGTACGAGGGCAGCTGGCCCAAGGACATCGACAAGTCGATCCTGAAGGATCCGTCCTCGGTCCCGGTGCCCAGTGATCCCGGCTATGTGGTGCATCCGCCGGTGGGCAAGTGGGTCATCGGCCTCGGCGAGCACTTCTTCGGGTTCGACCCCTTCGGCTGGCGCTTCATGGTGGCGGTGCTCGGCACGCTCTCGGTGCTGATGCTGTGCCGGATCGGGCGGCGGCTGTTCCGTTCCACGTTCCTGGGGTGCCTGGCGGGCGCGCTGCTCGCGGTGGACGGCCTGCACTTCGTGATGAGCCGCACGGCCCTGCTCGACCTCGTGCTGATGTTCTTCGTACTGGCCGCCTTCGGCTGTCTGCTGATCGACCGCGACTGGGCACGGCGGAGACTGGCGGCGGCGCTCCCGGTGGACGAGGAGGGCGTACTGCGCCCTGACCGCGAGGTCGCGGAGAACCTGCGGCTCGGCCTCCGGCCGTGGCGGATCGCGGCAGGACTGATGCTGGGCCTGGCGTTCGCGACGAAGTGGAACGGGCTCTACATCCTGGCCGCCTTCGGGATCATGTGCGTGGTGTGGGACCTGGGCGCGCGCCGGACGGCGGGCGGAGGCCCGTTCTGGGGGGTGTTCCGGCGCGATCTGCTGCCGGCCTTCTTCTCGACGGTCCCGGTCGCGATCCTCACGTACATCGCCTCGTGGACCGGCTGGATCGTCAGCGACAAGGGCTACTTCAGGAACTGGGCCGAGACGGCGGGCAAGGGCGGCTCCTGGACCTGGCTGCCGGACTGGCTGCGCAGCCTCTGGCACTACGAGAACGAGGTCTACAGCTTCCACGTCAATCTGACGTCGGGCCACACCTACCAGTCGAACCCGTGGAGCTGGATCGTCCTGGGCCGTCCGGTCTCGTACTTCTACGAGGACCCGGAGGCCGGCACCGACGGCTGCCCGGCGTCCACGGCCGGCAAATGCGCCCGCGAGGTGCTGGCGATCGGCACCCCGCTGCTGTGGTGGGCGGGGGCCTTCGCGCTCTGCTACGTCCTGTACCGCTGGTTCTTCCGCCGCGACTGGCGCGCGGGCGCGATCGCCTGCGCGGTGGCGGCGGGCTGGGTGCCCTGGTTCCTGTACCAGGAGCGGACGATCTTCCTCTTCTACGCGGTCGTGTTCGTCCCGTTCCTCTGTCTCGCGGTGGCGATGATGATCGGCGCGATCGTGGGGCCCGCGGGCTCCGACGAGAGACGCAGGACGATCGGCGCGGTCGGTGCCGGGGTGCTGGTCCTGCTGATCATCTGGAACTTCATCTACTTCTGGCCGCTGTACACGGGGACGGCGATCCCGCTGGACTCGTGGCGCAACCGGATGTGGCTCGACACCTGGGTCTGACCACGACAGCGGGCCACGGCGGCGGACCACGGCGGCGGTCGGGGCGCGCGTCGGTCCGATAACACTCACCGGCACTCGCCCCCTGTGACGCACCGGTCCCGTAGGGTGCACGTGTCGTCCTCTTGAACGCGTTCAGAAGTTCGGGGGACTCCTGGGGAGGGGGACTGCACTCATGCGCAGTGGAGCCAAGATCGCCGTGATAGGCGGGGTGTTCGCCGTGGTCGCGGGCGGGGTCGGGTACGGCGCCTACAACGTGTACGACGGGCTCACCGGCGGCAGCGGATCATCGGGCGGCGACCTCGCCGCCACGACGCGCGAGGTCAGGACCGGGCCGCTGAGCGCCGCCGAGGTCGACAAGGCCGCGAAGGACTTCCTGACGGCGTGGGCGAAGGGGGGCGACCCCGCCGCGGTCGCCCAGCTGACCAACGACCCGGCCACCGCCGAGACCGTCATCGGCGGCTACCGCGACACGGCCGGGGTCACCACCGCGGTGATCACGCCGGGCCCGGCGGTCGGCGCCAAGGTCCCCTTCACCGTGAAGGCCACCGTCACGTTCGACGGGAAGACCAGGCCCTGGTCGTACACCTCGGAACTGACCGTGGTGCGCGGACTCAGCACCGGCCGGCCGCTGGTCGACTGGGCGCCCTCGGTGATCCATCCGAAGCTGACGAAGGACACCCGCCTCGTCGCCGGCGAGGCGTCCGCGCCCCCGATCAAGGCCGTCGACCGCAACGGCGCCGAGCTGACGAAGGAGAAGTACCCCTCGCTCCGGCCGGTCCTCGACGAGCTGCGCAAGCGGTACGGCGACGACGCGGGCGGCTCCGCCGGTGTCGAGCTGGTGCTGAGGAGCGACACCGAGAGCGTGCCGGACGAGACGCTGCTCACGCTCTCCAAGGGCACGGCCGGCCGGCTGACGACCACGCTGGACGCGAACGTGCAGGCCGCCGCCGAGCAGGCCGTGAAGAAGTACAGCGAGGCGTCGGTCGCCGCCGTCAAGCCGAGTACGGGCGAGATCCTGGCGGTCGCCAACAACCGCGAGGACGGCTGGAACGCGGCGATGCTCGGCAGGCAGGCGCCGGGCTCCACGATGAAGATCGTGACCGCGGCGATGCTGCTGGAGAAGGGCCTCGTGGGCGCCGACCGGCCGGCCGAGTGTCCCAAGGAAGCGCTGTACCAGGGCCGTACGTTCACGAACCTGGACGGTTTCTCCATCGTAGGCGGCACGTTCACGCAGAGCTTCGCCCGCTCCTGCAACACCGCCTTCATCAAGCTGATCGACGACGCCAAGGACGACGCCGCGCTGAAGGCCGAGACCGAGGAGGTCTTCGGCGTCGGCCTGGACAACTGGAAGACGGGCGTCGCGTCCTTCGACGGCAGTGTGCCGGCCGCGGCCGGCGGCGAGGCGGCGGCGCAGTACATCGGGCAGGGCACGGTCCAGATGAACGTCCTCACCATGGCGTCCATCACGGCCACCGCCAAGAACGGTTCGTTCAAACAGCCCGTCATCGTGCCGCGTTCGCTGGACGGCCGGGAACTGGCCACCGCCGCGCGCCCGCTGCCGGGCGACGTGGCGCGCCAGCTGCGCGCCATGATGCGGGTCACGGCCACGAGCGGTACGGCCGCGAACGCGATGTCCGGGCTGGGCGGCGACAAGGGCGCGAAGACCGGTTCCGCGGAGGTCGACGGCCAGGCCACCTCCAACAGCTGGTTCACGGGCTACCAGAACGACCTCGCCGCGGCGGCGGTCGTCCAGGCGGGCGGCCACGGCGGCGACGCGGCGGGCCCGGTGGTGGCGTCCGTACTGGCCGCGGGGTGACACCGCTCGTCGCCTCCGCGGAGAGCGGGACCCGCCGAGGACAGGAAAGCCCCGCCCGTCTGCCACGCGGAACAGACGGACGGGGCGGAGCACACGGATGGTTATCCCATGGACGCGCGCCAGTTGCCCCGCGACAGGTGAACGACTCCGTCCGGGGTGATGCGGACGTGTGCCCCCAGTAGCGGGAGCGAGCCTTCCGCGTTGAGCCGGTTACGGATACGCTCCAGCGCTGTCCAGAGCCGTTGCCGCCCGCCCTGGTGGACTTCCGGCGGATCGGTCCACTCAGCGGACGCTCGGGCCCATGACCCGTCCGGATGGACCAGGTAGGCGTTCCGGTGCCTGTCGTGAGTCTCATATCCGAGTTCCACGCCCGGTGTCGTGACCTCCAGCATCGATCGGAGTTCCCACGCTTCGGCGACGTCCACCACGGGATAGCGGCCCGTACTGCGCTCGTCCCCTTCCGCACTCCGAGCGAGTGCGAACAGTTCGGTCAGTGCCGGTGGGTAGTTGTCGCTGGTACGGGTCTTCATGAACCCGGCGGTGTCGCGTTCGATCAGCCCCCGCGCTTCCCCATCCGGTCCTTTCCACGCGGTGAGGATCAACGCGGTGTTGGCGAGGGTGGTCACCAGGCGTCCGCCCTCGCGGAGCGCGCCGAGGACGGTTCGGAGTGCAGAACCGGGCCTGAGTGCGACGGTTGCAATGATCCGGTCATACGTACCGGGAATCTCTGCGGTCGCGTCCAGTGCAACGAACCGAGGACGCAGTCCGAAGCGTGCGAGCCTTTCCGCTGCGGCGCTCGTCAAGTAGGGGTCCACGTCCACGCTCGTTACGCGCTGGTCCGCGAGCCGGGTAGCGGCGTACGCGGTGAGACCGCCCGCCCCGGTGCCAAGGTCCAACAGGTCAAGTCCGGGCCCGAGTCGACCATGCCTCAGCATGCGCACGACCAGACTCGGCAGAGTGGCGGACGACGTAGGTAACCCCTCGGGCCGGTCCCCAGGTTCGGCATGGTCGGCGTGCAGCCCGCCAACGCTGGTGATCAATGAGCGGTCGGTGTAGGCGGCTTTCCACCACGACTCGGGATCGGTTGCCCCATCCCGCAGCAACCAGCCCCCGGAGCCGTCACGTTCCCACCAGCGCGGCACCAGCTCATGCCGGGGCACAATGGACACCGGGGCGCGCCACCGGGAATCCGGGTCAGTCACACTGCCCGCGAGGCTTTCCGCGGCCTTCTGCCAATCCATGCCGAGCCCTTCCTAGTTCTTAGTACGCGGGATCACACGCTTCGGTACTCGCAGGGTCGCAGTCGCTCGAATCGTCCGGAGTACACGCGCTGCGTACCGGTTGCGGAATGCTCGCGGAGAGTGCCGTCCAGACCGGCCCTCCGAGCAAGTCCCGGAGCAGAGTTTCCCGGACGTTGCCCGCCGGGAAATCCCGCGCGAGCACGCAGCCGGCGAGGTCTCCGGTCGGAAGGATTGCGGCACGTCCTCGCGTGCACCGCCCGCACAGTTCGTCGAGCGCCGGGGACTCGCCCGGGAGCGCGGCACGGCCCACGGCCCGAACCCGATCCGTATTGATGTGCCGCACGCCCATGGACTCCAACTCGGCACGGGCTTCCGCGACGCGCTGTCCCGGCAGGACGTCCACGATTCCGGCCCGGATCGTTGCTCCTCGGTTGACCGCTTCCCGGATGTTGCACCGGGTACGGGTGTAGCTGCCCGTCCGGCCGGTGATCTTGTCGTGCTCCCCGGGATCGTCGCTGTAGTAGCTCGTACCGAGCGTCACCCCGTCCCGTGTGAACAGCTCCCACCATTCCTCACGCACGTGGAACAGGTTGCTGTAGATCTCGACCGCCAGGCCGAGCGAGAGCGCGAGACCGGCGAACTCCCGCCAATTCGGATGAACGGTGGGCTCGCCCCCAATCAGCTGGACTTTCGGGATGCCCAGTGCGGCAGCATCGGCGATGACTGTTCGCCAGTCAGCAGGGGTCATCTCACCGTGTGTTGCCTGCGGACTGGAGTCAGAAAGGCAGTGCGTACACATGAGTTGGCACTTGCCGGTGATCTCCAACTCAAGCGAGTTGATGCCAGCGAGCGGCTTACGGATCGGCGGTTCAGTGAGAGTGGTCATGGTGCGTGTGTCCTCTCCGTGAACGGATTCTGTTGAACTACCCATCACCGTGGGGCGGGTAGTACACGACACTTGCGGACCTGCCCCGATCAATGATCTCTCCTGATTTCCGGTCGGGGCAGGAGTCTCCTTGCCCGGAATCGAACCGGGGGGCCTGGATACGTGACACCGGCCACGGTGTCCCAGGGCTCTGCCACTGAGCTACAAGGAGTGGGGCGCGTCCCCGCCGCCGGGTTGCGACGGGGCGCGTTCGTGCTGGTTAGTTTCGCCGTGCGCTTTCGTTCTTGATGGTGTCCCGGACTCGCTGCATCTCCGCGTTGGAAGACGTGCCAGAGGCCAACCGCCTCACGACGTCGCCCAGTTCCTCATCAGGAATGTCGTCGCTGTCGGAAGGAGGAGGGGGATTGGTCATTCGTCGCTTCCTTTTCTAGTTCTTAGCTTTAGATTTCACACGCCGAGTCGAACGGAAATCGCCGCCACGGGAGCGGAAATCCACCCCCGCCTCTGACAGCATCCGGTGCACGAATCCGAAAGACCGTCCGGTCTCATCGCGTATCGCGCGGATGGAAAGGCCCTCTTCCAGGTACCAGCCCTTCAGTGTTTTGGCCGCCTTTTCCCGCTCAACGCCCTTGAGCGGCTTTCTTTTCTTCCACAGGTTTGCGATTTCGGGGTTCCGATCCCGCATCGGCTGAAGTGCTCCGTTGATTGTCAGAGTGATGTGATGAGAGATGGCCGTGCCCGCCCCTGCCGGAGTCCCTGTACCGCAAGCTGGGGAAGCTCGAATAACTGGCCCGGCAGGGGCGGAGATTGGAGGTAAGCCCCCTCCCCCTCCGGATCACCTGAAGCCGGGGGGAGCCTCTTCCGGTTTCCATCGGAGAGGGAGGGGGGTCTAGAGGTGGCCGTTGATGCCCGCGACGACGATGAAAACGCTCGCCGCTGTGACCATATTGGCGGCGAGTGCGCCAACGCACTGCTCCCCGTATTTCAGGGTGCCGCGCGTGATGCGGGATCTTATGAACACTCCAGGCATCCGGGGCAGTTGACGGCGCGGTGCCATTCGTCCCACTCACCCAGAGCCGCTTTTGCGAGTGACCACCTATCCAGCCCCGCGCCCGGAACGGCGCCACAATCGGGTGTTCCGCCGCGCCAGATATGCGACCCCTCTTGGGTACGAGTGCCGCCGCGCATTCGATGAACGGTCCTCACATCGCCCGGCAGGGTGCCCGGAATCCCGTCGTCTGCCTGAGTGGTCATTCGCTTACTCCTTCGCCGGATGAGGGCCCCCTGAAGGTCCGGTCAAAATCCTCCGGATTATCCAGTCGGGCCAACTGGCATTGGATTGAATTCGCTTCGAGGATCTGGAGCCGGGTCAATGTACGGCCCAGCTCTTTCAGTGCTGCCTTCCGGCACCGCCGGAGGGCCCGCCTCTGCCTGATCCCGCGCAGGTACTCCCACAGGCTCACGCTCACCACTCCTCACCGATCCTCGGAACGGATGCGATCAGGAGACCCGTCTCGACTCGTCGGAGGACAGAGCGAGTTGGCAGCGTGTATCCGCCACGGGGAACCCAGCGGGGTGCCAGGCCCCAGACTCCGCCGGCTGCTATCAGCGCGTGCAGCTGGTCGGCGTCACTGGGGGGCTTGGGGGACGGGCACGTCCGGGTCATGTCCGCTCCTCTCCGTAGCGGGATCACTACCAGGGCGGCCCAGCGTGGCCTAGAGTCAGATTCCCTTCAACTAGCCAGAATCGAAGGAGGGGTTGAAAGCAGCATGGTCAACCGCAGGGAGCTAAACCCTGAGAGCAGCCCGCGAGCGGCCTTTGGCGCCCGTGTGCGCAGGTTGCGGGAAGATCGCGGCTGGAGTCAGGAAGACCTAGCCGGGAAGGTGGAATATTCCAGCCAGCATATTTCGGCTATCGAAACTGCCCGGAAACCGCCAACCCTCTCCTTCTCGCGCAAGCTTGACCTTGTGTTCGGCACTGCTGGAACTGCCGACTCGTTCGAGCGCGAGTGGCGGGACATGCGGCACGGCTCGCTGCTGGAAGGTTTCCCTGAGTACGTGGGCCATGAGGGCCGGGCAGCTGAAGTCCGACTCTACGAAGTGGGCGTCATCCCCGGTCTGCTTCAGACACCGGAGTACGCGTCAGTGCTCGCCGGGAGCGCCGTCAAGCGTGGGGCGGTCACGTCCGATCAGGCCAGCGAGCGGGTGGCGCTGGTTGCGGAGCGACAAGCAGCGCTCACCCGGACGCCCCCGCCGTGGGTCTTCGTGGTGCTGGACGAAAGCTGTATCCGCCGCCCCGTCGGTGAGCCAGCCATCATGGAGGCCCAGTTGACGCGGCTGGTCGAGTTCGCGGAACTACCGAACACTGTCCTCCAGGTCGCCCCGTTCGGTATGGGGGAGTGCCGACCGTTCGACCTGCCGCTCTACATCCTGACCCTGTCGGACCGCTCTCTCATGTCGTACGCCGAGTCCGCCCACCGAGGCCATCTCGAACGGGAAAGCAAGTTCGTACTCCCCATACTGGGGGCCTACCATCAACTACAGGCGACAGCCATGTCGCAGGAGGCATCCGTAGCCTTGATCGAACAGTTACGAAAGGGCACTCCGTGACGACCGAATCCCCGCGTTGGTTCAAATCTTCATACAGCAACAACGGCGGCGCTTGCGTTGAGATCGCTCTCAACCTCGTTGCCTCGCGCAGCGTGGTCCCCGTCCGTGACAGCAAGTCCCCCGCCGGGCCCGTTCTTGACTTTCACGCCAGTTCGTTCGCCTCGTTCGTGGCGGGCATCAAGGACGGAGAGTTCGGCGCCGTGTGATGCGGCACCCCAGGGACTTCAGACCAGAGCCCCGCCCTCTTCCCCAAGAGTGGCGGGGCTTTGTCGTGATCAGGCTTCGTGATCAGGCAGTGGGCCCGAGCCGGCGAGCCAGTGTGCGCAGCGTGAGCCCGCGAGGCGGAGCCTGGCTCGGTGCCCTGTCGTCCAGGTACACACCCCACCCCGTGCTGCCGAAACTCCACAGCACCGGGTGGAGGCAGACCCCGTAACGGTCAGCCACTCCGGCCTGAACAACTTCGCCGGCGAGCCGGTGCAGCTCGTCAACGGCATCCGCGCGGTCCTCGCGCGCAACGATGAATGTCCGGCTCATGCTGCTGCCCGTGCTTCCTCGTCCACATGTGTCCAGGTTCCGCGGGCGGCCAGAGCCGGTACGCACGTAAATTTCTATCCTGAGTGAAACATTTGTTTGCATTCCCCCCCCACTACGTGCACTCAGGGGCGGACAGCGCTTAGGAAGTCGCTGCCCGCGCCCCTTACTGCTGTGTTTCTTCTATCCCCACTCAATGTCACCGGGGACCGGGCCCGGTGCTGCGTCAGTCACCACCGGCGCCGGCTCAACTGCCGCAGGGTCGGCGTGTGCCGCAGCCGTGCCCCCGAGTGCCACCAGGACCGCGCCTGCCATGGCGACTGCAACGCGCGTGAGTGTACGCATGGCAATTCCCCTACTCCTGAATTAGTGACTATCTGTGACCGGCACCCCCGGAAGCTGTACGGATGAGGGCGCCGTCCATGTGGGCATATTCGCTAGGCAATACCCGTATGACTTTCTACAGACCGCATGACCCCTAACGGTTACGGAAGCCCTTACCCCCTGAGGCCCTCCAGCTGCCCCTTGAGGGCCTCCACCCGGGCCTTTGGTCCGGACGGTGCCACTTTGGCAACACTCGCCGGGCGCCGCCCGACAGATCCTGGTTTATCCAGCCGCTCATGGTCTCCTCTCGTCACGGAGGTATCGATGTGATGAGCGGACAACCACACGAAGAAGCGGACCACCACGGCACACCTGACGGCGACCGGACCCAGGATCAGGACCGGGACACGGACCAGGACACGGACCGGGACGCGGACCGGGACCGGGACACGGACCACCGATCGGGGACGCCGCGGCGTCTTCTGCTGACCACCACCGCCGCCGCGCTGGCGCCGCTGCTGGCCGGGATCGGCGCCACCGCCGCCCGCGCCGAGGCCCAGGACCCGGCCCCCGCCGCAGTGGAGGGCGGCGGCCACGCGCACGAGCCGGTCCAGCCGGTGACCACCACCCCGGCCGACTGGGAGCAGGTCGCGCGGGCGCTGGGCCGGCGGGGTTTCATGGCGGGCGACATGGCGTACAACACGCACTTTCCGCGCCGGGACCTCCATGTCGTCTCCTACGGAGTCCCCGTCTCACCGGAACTCTCCCTGGGCTCCCATGTGGCCTTCGTCCGCTACGCCGACGGCAACGTGCTGGCCATGGGCGATCTCACGGTGACCGAGGGCGAGTTGCAGGAGGTGACGGACGTCCTCCAGGCGCACGGCATCGAGCAGACCGCGCTGCACAAGCACCTGCTCGCCCACTCCCCCGACGTCTGGTGGACCCATGTCCACGCGCACGGACGGGATCCGGTGGCCATCGCCCGAGGTCTGCGCGCGGCGCTCGACCGCACCGCGGCCCCGCCGGACGAGCCGCCGCGACCGCCGGGGCCCGTTGATCTGGACACCGACGCCATCGATGCCGCGCTGGGCATGAAGGGCTGGCAGGAAGGCCGGGTCTACAAGACCACCTTCGCGCGCCGGGAGGTCGTCGTCGACAGAGGTATGGCGCTGCCCCTCGGCCTGGGCACGATCTCGGCCTTCATCTTCCAGCCCCTGGGCGACGGCAGGGCCGCGCTCAACGGCGATGTCGTGATGGTCGCCGAGGAGGTCCAGGACGTCATCAAGATCCTGCGGCAGGGCGGGATCGGCCTGGTCGAGCTGCACAACCACGGGCTCAGGGAGGAGCCCCGGCTGTTCTTCATCCACCTCTGGGCCGTGGGCGACGCCATCGGTCTGGCCAGGACCCTGCGCAAGGCGGTGGACGCCACCAACGTCGTCGGGGTCGCGCGCGGGCGCGGGGTGTAGGGCGCGGGGTGCAGGCCGTTCGACCCGCCGGGCGGGAGGGGGTTCGTCGCGCCACAACAGCACGGGCGGCAACCCCGTCCCGCCGCGCCCGGCACCTCTCCTCACTCCTCGCCCTGCGGCACCCCGCCCACGGCTCCGCGCGCTACTCGTCGTCCGTGAACGCCCTCCGCAGCCCCAGATTGCTGGTCAGGATCCCGCCGTCGACCGGCAGCGTCACCCCCGTGATCCAGGAGGCGTCGGCGGACGCCAGGAACGCGACCGCCGCCGCGATATCGGCCGGCGTGCCCACCCGGCCCATCGGGTAGTGGGCCGCCGCGCGGTCCAGCACCGCCTCGCGGCCCGCCCAGGCGCCGGTGTGGATCGTGCCGGGTTCGACGAGGTTGACACGGACGCCGCGCGGGGCCGCGTGGCCCGCCAGCGTACGGGTCAGGCCCGCCAGGCCGGCCTTGGCCGCGCTGTAGGCGTGGTTGCCGAAGTCCTGTTCGCCGTTGACCGAGCCGATCGAGACGATCGCGCCCCGGCCCGAGGCCGCCAGATACGGCAGCGCCGCGCGGGCGCAGCGGAAGGCGCCGGTCAGGGTGATGTCGAGGTCCAGCGCCCAGACCTCGTCCGGCTCGTCCTCGAAGAGCGGGGCGTCCTTGGTGCACGAGTACGCGTTGTTCACCAGCACGTCCAGCGAGCCGAAGGTCTCGGCCGCGTACGCCACCGCCGCCTCCACCGACGCCCGGTCGGCCACGTCGCAGCCGAACGCGACCGCGCCCGGGATGGACTCGGCGGCCGTCACCGCCCGCTTCTCGTCCAGGTCCGTGACCAGGACGCGCGCGCCCTCCTCCGCCAGCCTGCGCGCGGTCGCCTCGCCGATGCCCCGGCCCGCTCCGGTGATCAGGACTCCGTATCCGTCAAATCGCTTCATCCGGCGATGATGTCGCCGTTCGCACCGCGCGCACCAGAGCCTGTGCGCGGGGGTCCGCCGTCACTCCCTTGCGCATCCCGTTCGTCACGTACCCCAGCGCGATGCCCGACTCCGGGTCGGCGAAGCCGAGCGAGCCGCCGCGCCCCGGGTGTCCGAAGGAGCCGGGGCCGAGCAGCGGGGCGGCCGGGCCGTGCAGCATGAAGCCCAGGCCGAAGCGGGTGGCGACGACCAGGACCCGGTCAGGGCCCGCGGATTCCTCCGTACGCGCGAGCGTCAGGGTCGCGGGGGCGAACAGCCGGTGGCCGTCGACGGGGCCGATCATCGCGGCGTAGCAGCGGGCCAGCGCGCGGGCGGTCGAGATGCCTCCGGAGGCGGGGAGTTCGGCGGCGCGGTAGGCCGGGTCGTTCTCGTCGGGCCGGGGTTCGATGACGCCGAACGCGCGCCGCGTCAGGGACTCCGCGTCGCGGTAGGCCTCCGACACGGACCGTTTGGGCCGCAGTCTGAGCGCGCCGCCGACCGCCGTCGGCTCCTCGACCGGTCCGATCCGGCCGACCCGGTGAGCCTCCTCGGCGGGCAGTCCGACCCAGAAGTCCAGCCCCAGCGGACGGGCGATCTCCTCGGCGATCCACCGGCCCACGCCGCGGCCGGTGACCCGCCTGACCAGTTCGGCGATCAGCCAGCTGTAGGTGTGCGCGTGGTAGCCGTGGTCGGTGCCCGGCTCCCACTCCGGCCGCTGGGCGGCCAGGGCCCGCGCGCCCGACTCCCCGTCGATGGCCTCGGCCGGGGTGAGCGGCCGGTCGAGCACCGGCACCCCGGCGCGGTGCGACAGGAGGTGGCGTACGAGCACCCGCTCCTTGCCCGCGGACTTGAACTCCGGCCAGTACGTGCCGACCGGGGCGTCGAGGTCGATCTGCCCGCGCTGGTACAGGAGCAGCGGTACGGCGGCGGCGACGCCCTTCGTGGCGGAGCGGACGATCTGCGCCGTGTCGACGGCCCACGGCGCCGCGTCCACGCCGTCCGTGCCGTCCGCGCCCCGGTCACCCGGCTCCTGCCCGGTGAGATCGCGTCCGGTGAGATCGCGGGTGCCCGCCCACAGATCGACGACCTTGCGCCCGTCCCGGTACACGGCGACGGCCGCGCCCTGTTCCCCGAGCCGCTCGAAGTTCCGTACGAACGCGTCCCTGACCGGCTCGAAGCCCGCCTCCACCGTGCCCTGGACGTCCACGCCCGCACTCCCGCCCGTCGGTACCCACGCCTCGTACCGCTCGTCGTCCCGCCACGCCCCGGCGGCGCGACCCCTTCTATGGTGCAACGTGTCCCGGCGACACGGAACGCGGGTCGAAACCGAACGGCAGCTCCAACCGGTGCGCGCCCATCAGCTTCCCGTCGCCGAGCAGTTGCCCCGTGGGCCCGTCCGCCACGATGACGCCTTCGCTGAGGATCACCGCACGCGGACAGAGTTCGAGAGCGTACGGCAGATCGTGCGTCACCATCAGTACGGTGATGTCCAGCGACCGCAGGATGTCGGCCAGTTCGCGCCGGGACGCCGGGTCGAGATTGGACGAGGGCTCGTCGAGGACGAGGATCTCCGGCTCCATGGCCAGGACGGTCGCCACCGCGACCCGGCGGCGCTGGCCGAAGGAGAGATGGTGCGGCGGCCGGTCCGCGTACTCCGCCATCCCGACCTGCCCGAGCGCGGCGGTGACCCGGGCCTCCAGCTCGGGGCCGCGCAGCCCGGAGGCCGCCGGGCCGAACGCCACGTCCTCGCGGACCGTCGGCATGAACAGCTGGTCGTCCGGGTCCTGGAAGACGATGCCGACCCTGCGGCGGATCTCGGCCAGATTCCGCTTCGCCACCGGCACCCCGGCGACCGCGACCGAACCGGCCCCGGCGGTCAGGATGCCGTTGAGATGCAGGACGAGCGTGGTCTTCCCGGCGCCGTTGGGCCCCAGCAGCGCCACCCGCTCACCGCGTCCGACGGTCAGATCGACGCCGAAGAGGGCCTGATGGCCGTCGGGATACGCGTACGCGAGCCCGCTGACATCGAGGGACGCGGGCACGGCGGGGGCGGAGGGCTCGGTCATAGGGTCCAGCCAAGCAGACAGACGGCGAGCGCCGACACGGGGAGGGCGGCGGCGTACGTCCACTGCGCCCGGGACGCGGTCACCTCGTCGATGACGGGCATGCTGCCCGCGTACCCCCTGCTGACCATCGCCAGGTGCACCCGCTCACCGCGCTCGTAGGAGCGGATGAAGAGCGCGCCGGCGGACTTGGCGAGGACGCCCCAGTGCCGGAGGCCCCGGGCCTCGAAGCCGCGCGAGCGCCGGGCGACCGACATCCGCCGCATCTCGTCGGTGATGACATCGCCGTAGCGGATCATGAAGGACGCGATCTGTACCAGCATCGGCGGCAGCCGCAGCCGCTGGAGACCGAGCAGCAGGGAGCGCAGCTCGGTCGTGGAGGCGAGGATCACGGACGCGGTGACGCCCAGCGTCCCCTTCGCGAGGACGTTCCAGGCGCCCCAGAGCCCGGGCACGCTCAACGACAGCCCCAGGAAAGGGACTTGATCGCCGGGGACCACGAAGGGCATGAGGAACGCGAAGGCCACGAACGGGATCTCGATCAGCAGCCGGCGCAGCAGGACGCCCGCGGGGATACGGGCCACGCGCGTGACGGCCGCGAGCAGCACGGCGTACAGCGCGAACGCCCAGACCGCCTCGCGCGGGGTGGAGACCACCACGAGCACGAAGCAGAAGACGGCGGCCAGTTTGCAGTGCGGGGGCAGTGCGTGGACCGGTGAGTCTCCGTGCCGGTAGAGCGTGTGGGCATGACCCGCGCCCATGTCAGACGTTCCCGCCGGCCGTGGCCGTGTCCGCCGTGGTACGGCGCCGCCGTACCACCCAGAAGACACCGCTGCCGACGGCCACCGTCGCGCCCACCCCGATCACCCCGGCGAGCCCGCCGGAGATCCGGGCGTCGTCGAGGTCCCTGACGCCGTAGTCGGCGAGCGGGGAGTCGGCGGTGTGGTGCGGCTCGGTCTTCCGGTCGATGCCCTGGTCGGCGGCGACCTTCTCCAGGCCGTCGGGGTTCGCGGAGGCGTAGAAGGAGACGAAACCGGCCAGGACGAGCGCCGTGACCAGCCCGGTCGCCCAGACCTTGCGGGTGGAGCGCGCGGCCACCGGTACGGGGCCGGACTCCGGGCCGGCGTCGACCAGTTCACCGTCCACCCGCAGCTTCAGCGGCGCGGACAGCCCCCGGGCGCCGTACACGAGGTCGGGCCGTACGGCGATGACCGCGCCGACCGTCAGCGCGGTGATCGCGGCCTCGCCGATACCGATGAGCACATGCACCCCGGCCATCCCGGTCAGCACCTTGCCGATCGGGATGTCGGTCGTCCCGCCGATCCAGTAGAAGAAGGTGAACGCGAGGGCCGCGGCCGGTACGGAGACCAGCGCCGCCACGAACGACGAGACGGTCACCGAACGGCGCGTGCGCGGCAGGAGCTTCACCAGGGCGCGGAAGAGCACGTACGAGACGACGGTCGTCACCACGGCCATGTCGGTGATGTTCACCCCGAGCGCGGTGAGCCCGCCGTCCGCGAAGAGGATGCCCTGCATCAGCAGGACGACGGAGATGCACAGGACCCCGGTGTAGGGACCGACGAGTATCGCCGCGAGCGCGCCGCCCAGCAGATGCCCGCTCGTCCCGGCGGCCACCGGGAAGTTGAGCATCTGCACGGCGAAGATGAACGCGGCGACGAGTCCGGCGAGCGGTGCGGTGCGCTCGTCCAGCTCCCGGCGCGCGCCGCGCAGGCTGACCGCGACGGCGCCCGCGGCGACGGCACCGGAGGCGGCCGAGACGGGCAGATCGATGAATCCGTCGGGGACATGCATGGCGGGGGCTCCGCTTCCTGCTCGTATGGCGCGGTGATGAGCCGTTCGATGATAGGGCCCTCTTGCGAACACCTCGCAAGAGCATGTGACATGCACGGTGACGGGAGGGTGTTCGACGGATATACGAACAGCAAAGCCATGGACAAATGCGGGAGGTTTTGTATGATTAAGAGCCAAATGTCCGGTTCTTCTGTTCAAGGAGTCGCGCTCCCGATCCCGCCCAGCCACCGGCCGCCACAAGCAGCCGTCGCAGCAGCCACCGAGGAGCCAGGTCGATGTCACCCATCGTCGTGCAGTCCGCCACAGCGCGTCTCATCACGGACGCCCCGCACCCCAAGACCGTTTCCGTCACACTCCGCTACGACGGCGCCGATCCGCTCGCCATACGTATCGTGTTCCCTCCCGAGGTCTCCCTCAACGACGACGAGGTCGTCTGGGCCTTCGCCCGCGACCTGCTCGAATCCGGCCTGCGGCTCCCCTCGGGCGAGGGCGACGTACAGGTGTGGCCCTGCGGACGGGCCCAGATCGTGGTGGAGTTCCACTCGCCGGACGGCGTGGCGGTGGTCCAGTTCGACACCGCGCCGCTGCGCCGGTTCCTGGACAGCTCGTACGCGATGGTCCCGGCCGGCCAGGAGCGGCACGACATCGAGGTCGAGACCGAGCTGAGCAAGCTCCTCCACCGGACCTGAGACGCACCGCGGCCCGGCCGCCGCCCCTCAGGGCATACGACCGGGCCGCGTATGACGCTCCGGCTCCCGTCCCCACGGCCGCCGGCGCGATCCGGGGCCACGCACCGCTCATGCGGTGGCCCCGGGGTATGTGGGATCAGACGCGCACCAGCTCACGGTCCTGACCGGGCCCGCCGTCCGGACCCTGCGACGCGTCGCCCCCGAGCCGGTGGCGCAGCGCCTCGCCCTCCACGTCCACGTTGGGCAGCGCCCTGTCCAGCCAGCGCGGCAGCCACCACGCCTTGTCGCCGAGCAGCGCGAGCACCGCGGGCACGATCGCCATCCGGACCACGAACGCGTCGAAGAAGACCGCGATGGCCAGCCCGAAGCCGATCATCTTGATCATCGACTCGCTGGAGCCGATGAAGCCGGCGAAGACCGCGATCATGATCACCGCGGCGGCCGAGACCACCCGCGCGCCGTGCCGGAACCCGGTGACGATCGCCTCGCCTGGCCGCTCCCCGTGGACATACGCCTCCCGCATCCGGGTGACGAGGAAGACCTCGTAGTCCATGGCGAGACCGAAGACCACACCCACCATGAAGATCGGCATCATCGACATCACGGGACCGGTCTGCTCGACCCCGAGCAGCCCCCCGAGCCAGCCCCACTGGAAGACCGCGACGACCGCGCCGAGGGCGGCGACCACGGAGAGCAGGAAGCCGAGAGCGGCCTTGAGCGGTACGAGCACGGACCGGAAGACGAGCATCAGCAGCAGGAACGCGAGCCCGACGACGAGCGCGAGATAGGGCAGCAGCGCGTCGTTCATCTTCTGCGAGAAGTCGATGTTCATCGCGGTGGAACCGGTGACCAGGACCTGGGCACCGTTGTCCGCCTCGATCTCCCCGCCGGTGTCCCGGATGGAGTGGACCAGGTCCTCCGTCGTGACCGAGGAGGGACGGTCCTCGGGGATCACCGTGATCGTCGCCGTGTCACCCGCCCTGTTGACGGTGGACGGGGTGACGACGGCGACGCCGTCCAGCTTCTTCACCGTGTCCGACAGCTCGGTGGCCGCCGCCTTGGCGTTGTCATTGGCCTTGCCGTCCACGACGACCATCAGCGGCCCGTTGAACCCGGGCCCGAAGCCGTCGGAGAGCAGGTCGTACGCCTTGCGCTGGGTGGTGCTCGGCGGCTGCGAACCGTCGTCGCCAAGACCCAGCTCCAGCGAGGTGGCCGGAATCGCGATGACCCCGAGCCCCAGCACGGCCGTGACCAGGACGGCGACCGGACGGCGCAGCACGAAGCGCGCCCAGCGGGTGCCCATGTTCGGCTTCCCGGTCTCCTCGCCGCCCGCCGCCTTGGCGTCCATGGCCTTGCGGTCCTTGCGCCCGTGCACCCGCTTGCCCGCGAAGCCCAGCGTCGCCGGAATGAGGGTGAGCGCGATGAGGACGGCGATCACGACCGTACCGGCGGCGGCGAGGCCCATCTTGGTGAGCATCGGGATATTGACGACGGCCAGCCCGGCGAGCGCGATCACCACGGTGAGACCGGCGAACACCACGGCCGACCCGGCGGTGCCGACGGCCCGGCCCGCCGCCTCCTCGCGCTCCCTGCCCTCGGCCAGTTCGGCCCGGTAGCGGGAGACGATGAACAGCGCGTAGTCGATCCCGACCGCCAGGCCGATCATCATCGCCAGGATGGAGGTGGTGGAGCCCAGGTCGAGGACGCTGGCCAGCGCGGTGATCGTGGAGACCCCGACACCGACCCCGATGAGCGCGGTCACCAGCGGCAGCCCCGCCGCGACCAGCGAACCGAACGTGATGACCAGCACCACCGCGGCCACGGCCACACCGATGATCTCCGTGGACCCCATCTCGGGGGTGGCCTGGAGCGCGTCCCCGCCGACCTCCACCGTCAGCCCCTGCGCCCTCGCCTCGGCGCCGGTCTCCTCAAGCGCGGTACGGGTCTCGTCGGTCAGCTCCATCGAGGTGACCTTGTAGGAGACCTGGACGTACGCCGTCGAGCCGTCCTTCGAGACGGCGTTCGCGGTGTACGGATCGGTCACGGAGCCGACCTGGTCGGACCCGCCCGACAGCTCGTCGACGATCTTGCCGACCTCGGCCTTGTGACCGGCGTCGGTCATCTTCTCGCCGGCCGGCGCCTTGAAGACGACCCGCGCGGTCGCACCGTCGGCACTGGCTCCTGGGAAGCGCTCTTCCAACAGGTCGAAGGCCTTCTGGGCCTCCGTCCCCGGTATCGAGAAGGAACTGGACGTGGGCGTGGACGCGGAGGCGGCTCCGACACCGGCGAGCGCGAGCAGTGCCACCCATACCAGGGCGACATAGTTGCGGCGCCGGAAAGCGAACCGTCCGAGTTTGTAGAGGAACGTGGCCACGAGGGCGTACTCCCGGGTCTGTGAACGGATCTGAGGGCATGGGGAGCCGGCCCGACGGCGAGAGAGCGGCACGCGTCAGGTACTGCGGGTGCTGAGGGGGACGGTCAGACGCCGAGGGCGGGGAGGACCACGGCGTCGAAATACGAGGTGAGGAAGTCCCGGTCGGGCGACTGGTCCTCGATCAGCTGCCGGGCGACGATGGCGCCGACCAGCATGTGGGTGACGTACTTCAGCGCGGGATTGTCCGGGGAGACCTCGCCCCGGTCCACAGCACGCTGGAGGACCTCCGCGAGCCCGTTGAGCTCGGGTTCGATCAGGAGCTCACGGAGCGCCTGATGGAGATCGGGGTTGTCGTGGACGGCATGGAAAAGACCGCGCATCAGCGCGCTGTCCTTCTCCATCTGGCAGTCGTCGGTGTGTGCCATCACGGCGTGGAAGTCACCGCTCAGCGAGCCGGTGTCCACGTCGACGAGCTTGATCGGCTTGTTGTGCCGCATCGCATGGGCGACCAGCTCGGGCTTGCTCCCCCACTGGCGGTAGAGGGTGGCCTTGCTGGAACGGGTGCGGGCGGCGATGGCGTCCATGGTGAGGGCGTCATAACCGACCTCGCGCAGCAGATCGAGCACGGCGGCGTACAGCTCTGCTTCACGCTCGGGGGTGAGCCTGCTGCGCGCCACGGTCTGCTCCTGCCAAACGAAACGGTTTCGTACAGTACGAAGATAACCCCACCCCCAACGAAACGAAACCGTTTCGCATGTGCGCTGCGACACCTTTTTTTGAGGGCTCGGTTCACCTCCGGGGCGCTTTGAGCCAACGTCGACGGTCGACCGTGCTCGATTCGCTCGTTCCTCACGAACCTCCGCGCGCTCTCCCTTACGACGTCGGCGCGCCCCTTCGGCTCACTCGCCGCCGGAAAGACGGCACCCGGGACGAAATCGGCACCCCACCCCAGCCCCCCCAGGCGTCCGCGAGGGCGAGCGTGCCCACCGAGGGAGGGGGCCGGGGTCGGAGGAGGTGCGTGTCCAACCACGCCCCCTCATCCCCGCCGGAGGCGCACCGCACCCCCGCCGGAGGCGCACCGCACCGCAGCCGCAAGCCACAACCCCCCGCCAGGAGGCGCCACGCCTGCGAAAAGTGCAGCATTGGGTGGGTGAGTGACGACGTCGCGTATCTCCGCTTCCCGCACCTTCACGACGACTCCCTGTGCTTCGCCGCCGAGGACGACCTCTGGGTCGCCCCCCTCGTCCCGGCCGGGCACCGCCCCGCCCGCGCCTGGCGGGTCACCGTCGACCGCACCAGGGTCGGCCACCCCCGCTTCTCCCCCGACGGCAGCCACCTCGCCTATACGACCTGGCGCAGCCTCGACCCCGAGATCCATCTCGTCCCGGTCGCGGGCGGGCCCGCCCGCCGGCTCACCTACTGGGGCGCCACCGACACCCGCGTCTGCGGCTGGACACCCCCCGACAAGAACGGCGAGTCCCAGATCCTCGCGGTCTCCTCGCACGGCCAGCCGTTCTCGTACTTCGCGTGGGCCTACAGCCTCCCCCTCGACGGCTCCCCCGGCGGCGCGCTGCCCTGGGGCCCGGTCAACGACATCGCCGTCGCGGACGTGGACGGCGCGCACCGTACGCTCCTGCTCACCGGAAAGCCGCCGCACGAGCCCGCCGCCTGGAAGCGGTACCGCGGCGGCGCGATGGGCCGGCTCTGGCTGCACGGCGAACGGCTGCTCGCGGATCTCGGGGGCCATCTCGACTGCCCGATGTTCGTCGACGGCAGGATCGCGTTCCTCTCCGACCACGAGGGCGTCGGCAACCTCTACTCCTGCCGTCCCGACGGCACCGATCTGCGCCGGCACACCGACCACGACGCCTTCTACGCCCGCCACGCCTCGTCCGACGGGCGCCGGGTCGTCTACCAGTGCGCGGGGGACCTCTGGCTGGTCGACGCGCTGACGCCCGACTCGGTGCCGCGCAAGCTGGACGTACGGCTGGGCGGTCAGCGCGCGGGGCGGCGCGGCTACCAGGTCCCGGCCAGCAGCCATGTCGCCGGGATCTCCGTGGACATGACGGGCCGGGCGAGCGCCGTGTCCGTACGCGGCAGCCTGTACTGGCTCACCCATCGCGACGGCCCGGCCCGCACGATCGCGGACACCCCCGGCGTCCGGGTCCGGTTCCCGGTGATGCTCGGCGACAGCGGCCAGGTCGCGTATGTCACCGACGCGGAGGGCGAGGACGCGATCGAGATCGCGTATCTGCCCAGGGCGAGCGGTGAGCGGCAGCCTCGGCGGCTGGCGTCCGGACAACTGGGCCGCGTACGGGAGATGGTGGCGGCCCCGGACGGGGAGCGGATCGCGATCGCCTCGCACGACGGCAGACTGCTGCTGATAGACACCGCGGAACCCGAACCGGAACCCGAACCGGAGTCGGACCCCGAACCGACCACGGACACCGCAGGCGCCACGGACTCCACGGAATCAACCGCCGACACCACAACGGCGGCAGACCCCGCCCCCACCCCGGAGCCCGTCACCGAACTCATCCGCTCCATCAACGGCGCCGTCACCGACCTCGCCTTCTCCCCCGACGGCGACTGGCTGACCTGGTCCCACCCCGGCATCGGCCGCTCCCTCCGGCAGATCAAGCTGGCCAAGATCGCCGGCAGCTTCGCCCGTACGGTCGTCGACGTCACCAACGGCCGCTTCGAGGACGAGAATCCGGTCTTCACCAGCGACGGCCGCTATCTCGCGTTCCTGTCCTGGCGCGGCTTCGACCCGGTGTACGACGTGCACACCGGCGACCTCTCCTTCCCGCTGGGCTGCCGCCCCTATCTCGTACCGCTCTCCTCCGCGACCCCGTCGCCCTTCGCGCTGTCGCCGGAGGGCCGCCCCGCGGCCGGCGGACTCGATCCGTCCGTCGGCGAGTCCGGCGACGGTACGGTCACCGTCGAGGTCGAGGGGCTGGCCGACCGCGTCACGCCGTTCCCCGTCACCGCGTCCAAGTACTCCGCGCTGTACCCGGTCAGCGGCGGCGGTCTGGTCTGGCTGCGCTGGCCGATCTCCGGCGCGCTCGGCGAGACCTTCGCCAACCCCGCCGACATGTCGGGCCGCCCCACCCTCGAACACTTCGACATCACGAAGGCGCGCAAGAGCGAACTCGTCGGCCATCTGGACTGGTTCGTACCGAGCGGCGACGGCTCCCGGCTGGTCGTCGTGGACGACGGCGAGCTGCGCGCCGTACCCGCCACCGAGCCCGGTGACGGCGACTCGACCGTCTATCTCGACATGCGCAGGATCCTGCACGACGTCGACCCGGGCGCGGAGTGGCGCCAGGCGTTCGACGAGGCGGGGCGCGTCATCCGCGCCTATTTCTGGGAGCCGGACATGTGCGGCATCGACTGGCGCGGGGTGCTCGACCAGTACCGTCCGCTGGTCGAACGGGTCAGCTCCCCCGACGAGTTCGCGGATCTGCTGCGCGAGGTCCTCGGCGAACTGGGCACCTCGCACGCGTATGTCACCCCGGCCCGCCGCAACGAGGGCCCGCCGCACTACCAGCGTCCGATCGGTCTGCTCGGCGCCAATCTGGTGTGCCGGGACGGCGAGTGGATGATCAAGCGGATCCTGCCCGGCGACTCCTCGGACTCCAAGGCGCGTTCACCGTTGGCCGGTACGGGGATCCGCGAGGGCGCGGTCCTGACCCATGTGGACGGCCGGCCGGTCGATCCGGTGGCCGGTCCCTATCCCCTGCTGTCCGCCGCGGGCGGCACGACCGTCGAGCTGACCTTCCGGCCCGCGGAGCGCAACCGTCCGTCCCGCCGCGTCGCGGTGGTCCCGCTCATCGACGAACGCCCGCTGCGCTACCAGGACTGGGTGGCCAAACGCCGTGAGGCCGTACGGGAGATCAGCGGCGGCCGGTGCGGCTATCTGCACATCCCCGACATGGGCGGCTCCGGCTGGGCCCAGTTCAACCGGGATCTGCGGCTAGAGGTCTCGCGCCCCGCGCTGATCGTGGACGTACGGGGCAACGCGGGCGGCCACATCAGCGAGCTGGTCGTCGAGAAGCTGACCCGCCGGATCATCGGCTGGGATCTGACGCGCGACGCCCAGCCCGTCTCGTACGCGTCGAACGCGCCGCGCGGCCCGGTCGTCGCGCTCGCCGACGAGGCGACCTCGTCCGACGGCGACATGATCACCGCGGCCTTCCGGCTGCTGAACCTCGGCCCCGTGGTCGGCCAGCGCACCTGGGGCGGGGTGGTCGGAATGACGGGACGGCACCGGCTCGGCGACGGCACGGTGATCACGGTGCCCATGAACGCCGCCTGGTTCGACGCGTACGGCTGGTCCATCGAGAACCACGGCGTGGAGCCGGACATCGAGGCACTGCGCACCCCGCTCGACTGGGCGGAGGGCCGGCACGCCCAGCTCGACGACGCGGTCTGGGTGGCGCTGGACCTGCTGGCCGGGCATCCGGCGTCGACACCGCCGGGATACGGAGCGGTCCCGGACCTGCGCCGCCCGCCGCTCCCGCCACGCGCCTGAGACCGCCAGGCGCGTAAGAAACGCTCACCCACACCCGCGAACACAAAGATGAACACAAAGAAGGCGCACCCGGCGGAACCGGGTGCGCCTCGCGATCATCAAGCCATTCACTCAGGCGTCAAAGCGGTCATCCAGCTCATCGCGCGCGTTCTGCGCCCTGTTCTGCGCGTTCTGCTGCGCGTTGGTGTGCTGAGCGTCGTGCTGGGCATCGTTCTGCGCGTTGTTGTGCTGCGCGTTGTTGTGCTGGGCATCGTTCTGCTGGGCATCGTGCTGCCCCTGGTTGCGGTCCCTGGCCGGCGAGCCGGGCTGCGAACCGCGGTCGGGCTGGCCGGGGCGGCCGGGCTGCTGCGTCCGGTCGTCCTTCTTGTCGCCCTGCCGCGACTTCGCCTGCTGAGCGGCGAGCTCTTCGGCCTTGTCCCTGAACTGATCGGCAATAGCCATGGAATGTCACTCCTGAAGGGGGTGTGGGGAGCTTGGGGGGACCCGAGTGGGGCCTCGACCAGACTTACATGGCCCGACATTCCGCGCATTTCGATCAGTGACGCTGTGTGCGTTCCTGTTCGTCGGCCGCCCCGCCCGCCCCGACCAGCCCCTTTCGCACGCCCGCCAGACGTGGTCCGAAGCGCCGCATCTCGCGTTGTCCGGCCGCCGCGATGACGGCCGGCAGATATCCGCGTACGGACTGCATCCCGCGCAGCCACCACTGCGCGTACACATGCGCCGAGCGCCGCTCGATCCCGGCGACGAGCCGGTCCACGGCGGGACCGAGCGGATAGGTACGGTTCGACGGCCACGGCAGCCGCCGCCGCAGCTCCCGCATCACCTCGTCCCGGTCCGCGCCGCGCACCATGTCGGTGTCCGTCCAGGACAGATAGCCGACCCCGACCCTGACCCCCTGGTGGGCGACCTCGGAGCGCAGGCTGTGCGCGAAGGCCTCGACCCCGGACTTGGACGCGCAGTACGCGGTCATCATCGGCGCCGGTGTGATCGCGGCCAGCGACGCTATCTGGAGGAAGTAGCCGCGGCTTTCGCGCAGGACGGGCAGGAACGCCCGCGCCGTCACCGCGCCTCCGATCAGATTGACCTCGATGACCCGCCGCCACGCGTCCGGGTCGGAGTCCGCGAAGGGACCGCCCGCCGCCACACCCGCGTTGGCGACGACGATGTCGACCTTGCCGAAGCGCGTCTTGACCTCCTGGGCGACCCGCGCCATCGCGGTGTCGTCGGTGACATCCGCGTACCACTGATCGCAGTCGGCGTGCAGCCGGGCGGCGACCCGCTTCAGCCCGTCCTCCTCCAGACCGACGAGGGCGACCTTCGCGCCGCGCGCCGAGAGCTTGCGCGCCAGCAGTTCGCCGACGCCGCGCGCCGCGCCCGTGACGACGGCGACCTGTCCGTCGAGATTCCGGAAACCCTGCCGGCCCGCCCCTGATCCTGCTCCTGCCCCGCTCATGCCGCGTCCTCCTTCGCGCCCATGACGCTCTTCGCGCCCCCGATGCTCTTCGCGCTCTCGGCGCTTTCGACGTCGAGGTACGTACCGACGAGGGACCGGATCGCGCCGGTGACGGCCTCCGGGGCCTCCACGGGCGTCATATGTCCCACCCCGGTGAGTTCGATGAGCCCGGCGCGGTCCGGCAGCGCGGCGGCCAGCGCCCGCGCCTGGACCGGTGGGGTCAGCCGGTCGTCGCGCCCCACGACGACGACGGCGGGCACCCTCAACTCCCGTACCTCCGCGTCGAGATCGAGCGCGCCGAGGACATGCGACCAGGCCACCCGGACGGGTCGCGGACACGCGTGCACGATCCGGGCGCACTCCGCGACCCGGTCGGGCGCGGCGCCGGGGCCCATCGTCCCGTAGCGCAGGATCCGCTTCGACAGCGGCGTGACCGGCCCCAGCGGGGCGCGTGCGCCGAGGATGTGCCGGCTGATCCGGGTACGGGTCCTGCCGGGCCGCATCGGTACGACGAGCGCCTCCTGGATCAGCCGTGAACTGCCCGTGCTGCACAGCAGTACGGCGGCGGCGTGCTCCCGGAAGACGGGCCGACGGGCGGCGGCCATCAGCGTCATCCCGCCCATGGAGTGTCCGGCGAGGACGGCTCGTTCCCCCGGCTCCAGCGTGGCGGCGAGCACGGCTTCCAGATCGTCGGCGAGGGCGTCGGTGGAGTAGCCCGCGGAGTGGCCGGCCGGCGGCGGCGTACGGCCGTGGCCGCGCTGGTCGTAGACGATCACCCGGTGGTCGGCGGCCAGGTCCGCGAGTTGCGCGGCCCAGAACCGGATCGAGCAGGTCCAGCCGTGCGCCAGGACGACGGCGGGCCGGCCGTCGTCGCCGTGGACCTCGACATGGATACGGGTGCCGTCGACGGAGACGGCGGTCAGTTCACGCTCTCCGTGCGGCTGCCTCATCGGACGCCCTCCTTCGCGGCCGGTGTCCCGGCCCGCGCTCCGGCCCGCGCCCCGGCGGGCCTCTCGGACGCCCTCGTCCCGGCCGCCCGCTCCTCCGGCGTCCGCGTCTCCGCGACCGGCTTCTCCGCCTGCCGCGGCACCCGTACGGTCGCGGCGGCGGCGCGGATCACCTCGTACTCCGCGAGATCGACCTCCCGGGTGACCCGGCGGAACTCCGCCGTCGTCCCCGGCCAGACGGTGGTGTTGCGGCCCTGCTCGTCCAGGTACCAGCTGGTGCAGCCGCCGGTGTTCCACACGGTCCGCTTCATGCGCTCCTGCACCCGGTGGTTCCAGGCGCGTACGGCGGCGGGCCGCGGTCCCAGCGCCACGCGCCCGCTCCCGCCCGCGCTCCTCGGGCCGCCCCCGCGGCCCCCGAGCCCGTCCAACTGCCGCAGATAGTCGGCCATGTAGTTCAGCTGGGACTCGATCATGAGGATCATGGAGGAGTTCCCGAGCCCGGTGTTGGGACCGATGATCGTCATCCAGTTGGGGAAGCCCGCCGCGGTCGCGCCGCGCAGCGACTGCATCCCGTCCTTCCACGCCTCCGCGAGCGTGATCCCGTCGGCGCCCACCACCCGCTCGGCGATCGGCATGTCCGTCACATGGAAACCGGTCCCGAAGACGATCGCGTCGGCCTCGGTCTCCGTACCGTCCGCCGCGACCAGCGTGGAGCCGCGCACTTCGGCCAGGCCCGAGGTCACCAGGTCCACATTGGGCCGGGCGAGCGCCGGATAGTACGTGCTGGAGAGCAGGATGCGCTTGCAGCCGATGCGGTACGAGGGCGTCAGTCCCGCGCGCAGCACCGGGTCCTTGATGGCTCTCGCCATATTGGCCTTGGCGAGGGACTCGACGAGCCCGAGTTCGTCCGGCCGCTTGGTGAAGGCCTGGACCTGCAACTCCCTTATGCCCCACAGGAACCGGCGCCGCAGGGTGCCGGTGAACGGCAGCGCCCTGTGCAGCCGGCGCTCGGCCCCGGATATCGCCCGGTCGACGCGCGGCATCACCCAGGGCGGGGTCCGCTGGAACAGCGTCAGCCTGCCCACTTCGGGCTGGATCGCCGGCACGATCTGTATGGCGGAGGCGCCCGTACCGATCACGGCGACGCGCTTGCCGCGCAGGTCGTAGCCGTGGTCCCAGCGGGCCGAGTGGAAGACCTTCCCCGGGAAACCGGCGAGCCCGGGTATCTCCGGGATCTTCGGATCGGAGAGCGGCCCGGTCGCGGAGACGATGACATCGGCGGTGAGCGTTCCGCGCGAGGTCTCGATCTCCCAGTGCAGGGCGTCGTTGTCCCAGCGCATCAGCCGTACCTCGTGGTTCAGCCGCAGATGCGGCCGGAGCCCGAAGGTGTCCGCGACATGCTCCAGGTACGCCCTGATGTGCCGCTGCCCGGAGAAGGTGCGCGGCCAGTCGGGGTTGGGCGCGAACGAGAACGAGTAGAGATGTGAGGGGACGTCACAGGCGCATCCCGGATAGCTGTTGTCCCGCCAGGTCCCGCCGACCGAGTCGGCGCGCTCCAGCACGACGAAGTCGGTCATCCCCTCCCGGCGCAGCCGGATGGCCGCCCCGAGCCCCCCGAAACCGGACCCGACCACCGCCACATGGACGTGCTCGGGCTCGTGGTCATGTTCGTGGTCATGTTCGTGCTGGCCCATACCGCCTCCTGACACCGGACGACACCCGCACAACTCCGCCAGTAATCACTGGCATGATTTGGAGGGTAGAGCAGTGCCGTACTCATGGGTAGGGGGCGGGAACGGGAAAGTCACCGCCGGGGCGAGCCGACGTCACGGGCGGTACGGGCGGTACGGGAGGGGCGTCGCGGGACGGGCGTGCCGGGCGTCGCGGACCAGGCGGGACTTTCCCAACCCGACCCGGCACGCCATAAGCTGGCGGGCATGGCAGAAGGCCCAGGACCCCGCGAGTACCGCATGGAGGAGCTGGCCCGCGAGGCGGGCATCACCGTCCGTACCGTGCGCTTCTACCGCGAGCGCGGTCTGATCCGGCCGCCGCGCCGGGAAGGCCGGATCGCCTGGTACGACGATCACCACCTGGCGCGGCTCCGTACGATCGCGGGGCTGCTGGAACGCGGCCACACCCTGACCGGCATCGCCCACCTCGCCACCGCCTTCGAGAGCGGCCGGGACGTGGGCGAGGTGCTCGGCCTCGGCGAACCCACCGAGGAGACCCCGGTCCGGCTCTCCCCCGAGGAACTCGCCGACTACTTCGAGGGCGAGGTCACCCCGGAGAACCTGCGGGCCGCCCTCGACCTCGGCTATCTGGCCACGGACGGCGACGAGATAGTCCACATCAGCCGCCGCCTGCTGGATGTGTCGGCGGCCCTGGTCCGCGAGGGCGTCCCCCTGGCGGCGGTCCTCGACGCGGCTCGCCGCGTCCGCGTCCACGCGGACGCCCTGGCCGGACTCTTCGCCGCGGTCCTGCGCGCCCACACCACCACCACGACGGACGCGGAGAAGCTCCGGCCGCTGGCGAAGAGCGTGGTGGAGGCGGAATTCTCACTGGCCCTGGACCGCCACCTGCGTACGGACCCGGAAGCCGCGACGCCCCCCGGCCCGCCCGAGCCCGCCGACGGTTGAGAACCGTCCTTCCGCGGCGCCGTGGCGCGGAAGGTCGTCAGCCGAGGTCGTAGGTGACCGTCACCGGCGCGTGGTCGCTCCACCGCTCCTCATGGCTCGCGGCCTTCTCGACGTACGCCTTGACCGCCCGTGCGGCCAGGCCCCGCGTCGCCACGTGGTAGTCGATACGCCAGCCCGCGTCGTTGTCGAAGGCACGGCCGCGGTACGACCACCACGAGTACGGGCCCTCCCGGTCCGGGTGCTGGGCGCGGACGACGTCCACGTAGTCCCCGTCGGTCTCCTCGAAGACGCGGGTCAGCCAGGCGCGTTCCTCGGGGAGGAAGCCCGAGGACTTGCGGTTGGCCCGCCAGTTCTTGAGGTCGGCCTCCTGGTGGGCGATGTTCCAGTCGCCGCACACCAGCACCTCGCGCCCGTCCGCCGCCGCGCGCTTCTTCAACCGCTCCAGGTACGGGAGGAACTCGTCCATGAACCGGATCTTCTCGTCCTGGCGCTCCGTGCCCACCTCGCCCGAGGGCAGATAGAGGCTGGCGACCGTGACACCGGGCAGATCGATCTCCGCGTACCGCCCGCTCCCGTCGAACTCCGCGCTGCCGAATCCGATCCGCGTGCCCTCCGGCTCCCGCCGCGCGTAGAGCGAGACACCCGCGCGCCCCTTCGCGGCGGCGGGCGCGTGCAGGACGTGCCAGCCCTCCGGAGTGCGGACCTCCTCGGGGAGCTGCTGGGGCTCGGCGCGTACCTCCTGGAGGCAGATCACATCGGCGGAGGTGCCGGCCAGCCACTCCACGAAACCCTTCTTCGCGGCGGCGCGCAGTCCATTCACATTCACGGAGGTCACAGTGAGCATTCCGACACACTACCCGCCGGTCCCAGGCGCCCCCGGGCCCGGTCACGGCTATTCCGCTTTCCCCCGTAACGGCCGGTAATCCCGGGAGAGGGAAATTCCCCGGGCGTTCACGCCCCTCACACCCCGCCGCGACCGCTCCATTTGTTCCGCTCCGCGACGCGCGCGGAGAGCGCCCCGGAACCGGCACCGCCGCGCGCCGCGCCCGATCCCTTGCCGTCGGGGCAAATCGACTGTCCGCACTCGCACTTGGGCCACCGGAGCCCGGACCCCGGCACCAGATCAGCGCCCTCAACTCCGCGTACGGTCATTCGGCCAGCCCCCGCAGTCCCACGGCGACGCGCTCCACCAACTCGCGCGTGGGCTCGGGAAAATCCGGCGGCACCCAATCCGGGTCCCATCGCGCATAGTCCCGGACCCCGCCCGACATCGCCGGCTTGCCGATCTCTTCGATCGAGAGTGAATCCCTAGCCATAGCTGCGAGTCCTCGCCTCTTCGCGTGCAATTCCTCGTTTCTACACCCGAAGTGACCTTTCCTCACTACTCCGCATGGGGAATTCTCCGCGACAACCCATATGGAACAGAGGGGAGTTGAACGCATGAGCGAGCCGAGCCCGCTCCGGCGCCCGCCGCGCCCGCGCTAACTTCGTGGGTTCGAGGCCCGTTCCAGCAGCAGATAGCCGCCCACCTCGCCCACGACCGTGTAAGTGGCCCGTGGATGCAGCCGCTTCGCGTACCCCACCGGGTCACCGACCCACCCGCTCGTGTTGTTGAGCGCGATGTAGTCCGGGGTGATGCCGCGCGTATCGCCCACCCAGAAGACCCGGCAGCGCGAGGCGAGAAGGCTGACCGGCCCCACGTTCGCCTCGACCGTCGCGTCGTCGGGGATACGGTCCAGCAGCCGCTGCGCCGCTCTCGTCTCGGGCCGGACACGGTAGGTGTCCGGTTCGGTCAGGGCCGACAGCGGCAGCGATGTCGTCAGCGCGAGCGCCGCGCCCGCGACCGCCGCCGGGAGATGGCGCGCGTACGAACGCAGCCAGGGGCGTGCGTCGCGCCGGATCCGATGGGCGGCGTCGACCAGCGCGAGTGCCACGACGGGCATCAGCACGGCGCTGTAATGCCAGCCCGTACCCCAGTAGTGGTCGTCCGACGACAGGAAGCGCCAGCCGAGCGTGGGCAGGGCGATCAGTATCAGCGGGGAGCGCAGCGCGAGGAGCCCCGTGGTCGGCAGCAGGAGCCACACGAGAGTACGGAACTTGGTGTCGAAGCCGTCCAGCGGGCCGTTCCCGCCGTCGACCTTGTCCCAGTAGTCGTACGTGTCGCCCGAGTTGAAGGCCGGTATGACGACCGTGAACGTGAGCACGGCGACCACCACCGCCACCGCCGCCACCGCCACCGCCTCACGGACGAACCGAGGTGCCGCGTGCCGCGCGCGCAGGGCCACGACCAGCGCGATCGCGGCGACGGTCAGCCCCAGGTCCTCCTTCACCAGCACCAGCGGCGACGCCCAGGCCAGCGCGGCCCGCAGGCGGCCGGTCAGCAGCGCTTCAAGGGAGAAGGCGATCAGCGGAACCGCGAAGGCGATCTCGTGGAAGTCGAACTCGACCGCCCGCTGCACCCCCCACGACAGGCCGTACGCCACACCGATCGCCAGGCCCGGCCACCGGCCCAGCAGACGCGCCGCGACGCGCGTGACGGGGACGGCGGAGAGCGCGAACAGCGCGGCCTGGGCGACCAGCAGCGTGACGGGCGTCGGGAACAGCCGGTACGCCGGGGCCAGCACCGCGGTGACGGGGCTGAAGTGGTCGCCGAGGATATTGACGCCCGGCCCCTTGATGTCGGCGACCGGCGCCCGCAGCTCCGCGTACGCGCGTATCACCTGCTCGAAGATGCCCAGGTCCCAGGACATCGTCCGCAGCTGCCAGAACCTGGATATGGACAGGGCGGCGTACGCGCAGAACAGGACCACGGCCACGACGTACGGATCGCGGACCCGGACAGCCCCCGCCGGGCTCGCGACCGGTTCGGGAAGCGACGCGGAAGGCGGGTTCGGCGTGCTGTTCTCGGGCAGGGCGAGGCTGACTCCGTGCATGGGTGTGAGGTCTCTCTGTGGGTACGCGCCGGTGGACCGGACAGAACCTGCCGTCTAGTCGGCCGGAGGCCGGAAGGTGCTCGCGCTGGAGCGGGGCGACACCGTGACCGAGGGTCCGAGGCCGGTCCCCTGGCCGAAGGGCGGCGGCGTGAGCGTCGGCGCGCCGCCGGCCGACCCCGCCCCCGGAGGTACGGGCGAAGACTCGCCCCCACCGAACGGTGAGCCGGTGGGCGCCACGGCGAACGTGCTCGGACCGGACGGCGTGGCGGACGCGGTGCGTGGAGGCGGCGGACTGGACGGCGACACGGACGGCGACGAGGGGACCGAGGGGACGGGACGGGCGGGCGGCTGCTCGGAGGTGAGGTTCAGCGCGGCGACCGCGCTCGCTCCGCTCAGCACACACACCGCGCACGCGGCGGCGAGGGCCAGCGTCGTACGCCGCCGCCGGATGCCCCGTGCCTCGATCTCCTCGACAGGCAGCGGCGATACCCGCCGCCCGCTCTGGTCCGCGGCGTCTTTGAGTGCGGCGGACAGGGGATCCTCGCCGCCACTTCGATGGAACTCAGGCACCGTGCTCCTCCTCGGAGGCGGGTGAGTCGTCGAGCCCGGCCGCGAGCGCGGCCCTGGCCCGGGACAGATGAGTCTTGACGGTTCCGGTCGAGATCCCGGCCTCTGCCGCCACCTGCTCCACCGTCAGGTCGCACACGTAGTGCAGCACCGCCACCAGACGCTGTCGCGCCGACAGCCGCTGGAGCGCGGAGACGAGGGCGACCGTGCCCGGCTCGGGCGCGGCCTGGATGTGCGCTTCGCTTCCGCTGTACCGCCGCCAGGCCTCCATGGCCCGGCCGCGCCGTCGCCACCGGCTGACCGCCAGCCGGAACGCGACGATACGGATCCACGCCTCGGGCCCCGCGTCCCTGTCCAGTTTCGCCCGGCGGCCCCAGGCACGTACGAAAGCCTCCTGCACGACGTCCTGAGCCTCATGAAGGTCTCCGGTCATCAGGTACACCTGTCCCACCAGCTGCTGAACGGAGTGAGCGTAGAACTCCTCAAACTCCTCGACGGTCATGCGGCTCCCAGGACGTGGCCAGATCTCAAGACGTATACGCATGGGGGCGGTGATCCGGTTGACACCGCTCCGGGAGTTTTTTCCGCACCCGTCGCCCACAGGGCCCGGACATGCCGAAGGCCCGGCCCCGCGCGGTGCGCGGGGCCGGGCCTTCGGGTGGGATCAGCGGTTGCCGACACCGTTCCCGGACAGGACCGGGATGTCGTCCAGGATGTGCGACAGCGGCTCGTCGCCCTTCGCCTGGGTGGAGTTCTCGACACACTGCTGGTTCTGCGGAGAGGACAGAACGTTGATGTCCTGGACCGTGACCGGCACGAGGCCGATGAGGGAGCCGACGTTCGCCTTGAGCGGCAGACCGACACAGGGCTTGTTCAGCGAGCCCTGGACCAGGCCCAGCTGCGGGCTCATGTCGCCCCTGGTCGACTGGTTGCCGAAGGCCTGCTTCGAACCGTTGCCGCTGAGCGAGGTGGTGCCGCCGTCATCGGCGATGGCGAGCGCCGGCGACGCGGCGGCGGCCGTGGCTCCGACGATCGACGCGGCCACAGCGGCGGTTGCCCACAGCTTCTTCATGTAAATGCCTTTCCGGAAAGTCGGACTCCACCGGTGGAGTCCGACTTGCTCAACTCGCTCACGGATGGATTAGTTGCGGCGCTTCCCCCGAATGGCGTAATGCATTATTCAGAGAAAAAGGCCGGTCCACCGCGGAATTCAGCGGTGGCCCGGCCCGGCGGCCCGGCCGATTTCTCAGCGGTTGGCCGTGCCGTTCCCGGACAGGATCGGGATGTTGTCCAGGATGTGCGACAGCGCCTCGTCGCCCTTCGCCTGCGTGGAGTTCTCCACACACTGCTGGTTCTGCGGAGAGGACAGGACATTGATGTCCTGGACCGAGATCGGCACGACGCCCAGCAGGGAACCGACGTTCGCCTTGGCCGGAAGTGCGATACAGGGCTTGTTCAGCGAGCCCTGGATGAGGGCGATCTGCGGGCTCATGTTGCCGTGGGTCGCCATGTTTCCGTACGCCTGCGTGGCGAAGTTCCCGCTGGCGGACGTGGTGCCACCGTCGTTGCCGACGGCGAGCGCGGTGGGCGCGGCGGCGGCGGAAACGCCGACCACGGAGGTGGTGACGGCCAGACCGGCCATGACCTTCTTGATCACGATGAGTCCCCTTCTGAAGGAAGCCCCAAAGTCCCCGGGGCTACTGGTGCAACTCCAGACCCCGGGTTTGGTTCCGGCCCTTCACTCCAACGGCGTATTACCGGGGATCAACAGGCCCGCCGCTCCCGGTGACACCACAGGACAATGCCGCGGTCACCGGCAAGCCGATCGAGTGAAGCAGCGGAACTAAACAGCTGGTGGCCGGTTGTGCAGGTCGCTCCGCATGCATTCTTTGAGAAAAGGAAACACATCGTGATCAAGAAGATTATGGCCGGCGCGGCCGTCGCCGTCTCGGTGGTCGGTGTCACGGCCGCGGCGGCGCCCTCGGCGTTCGCCACCGCCAACGACGGTGGGACCACCTCCCTGAGTGGAAACGGTGCCGAGGAGGCGTTCGGCAACCAGTCCACCAGGGGCGACCTGAGCCCGCAGGCGGAGCTGATCCAGGGCTCGCTGAACGACCTGTGCCTCGGCGTGCCGGTCAAGGCCAACGTCGGCTCGCTGATCGGCCTCCTCGTGCCGGTCACGGTCCAGGACGTCGACGTCCTGGCCTCCCCGCAGAACCAGCAGTGCGCGGAGAACTCCACCCAGGCGAAGGGCGACGAGCCGCTGTCGCACGTCCTGGACGACATCCCGGTCCTGTCCGGGAACGGCACGGGCAACCGCTGATCCCGCACCTCCCGCACCACGTACGGGCCGGCCGGGGCGATGGAGCCCCCGCCGGCCCGTACGGCGTTCAGGACGGCCGATCGAGGACGTGGCACGGGGTGCGGAATTGCGCAAAATTGCGCATGTATTCCGGGATGCGCGAGGAAGAAAACATTATCGTGGCAACCGAGTGAACAAACGGCTGCACGAATCCTGAACAGTTTCTTCGACAGCACGTAATCGTTGGACTTCCAGCAGCGGACGTATGAGCCGGAAAAGCCGTGCTCGCGTTCCACGAAAGCCGTGCGAACGTATTCGCCGCTGCGGAAAGGGCTCAAGATGAAGTGCAAGAAGGCCGCAACGGTCGTCGCAGGCCTGCTCCTGGCCATGGGTTCCGCTGCCCCGGCCATGGCCGACGCCGAGGCGGAGGGCTTCGCCGCCCACTCGCCGGGTGTTCTCTCCGGAAACGTCATTCAGGTTCCCGTGAACATTCCGGTCAACGTGTGTGGTAACAGCATCGACGTCATCGGCCTGCTGAACCCCGCGTTCGGCAACAAGTGCATCAACAAGTGACGTTGCAGTGACGTTCTAAGGGCACCCCACGGGGGTGTTCTCGGCCGGTCCCGGGGCGCGTTCGACCTGCGCCCCGGGACCGGCCTCAGTTGGCACCGATTTCAACCAGCGACCACTGCCCGTCGAACCGGCGGGCAGGAGGAGAACCAGATGCGAGATCTCATCAGTAAAGGACTGCTCACCGCCGCGGCGGCGTCGAGTGTCCTCTCCATGAGCAGTGGTTACGCCCACGCGGTGGGCGCCGACGGGGCGGCCGTCGGTTCACCGGGCGTGCTGTCCGGGAACAACATCCAGGTGCCTGTGGAGATCCCGGTCAATGTCTGCGGGAATACGGTGGATCCCATCGGGGTACTCAACCCGGTTTTCGGCAATGCCTGCGTCAATTCGACAAGCGGACCGCAGCACGCGGCGCATCCGGCTCCCGCGCCCCACTCAGAGCCCGCGCCCCACTCGGCCCCCGCGCCGCACGCGGATCCGGCGCCCCACGCCGGTCCCCCGGCGCAGGCGGCTCCCCCCGCGCACGCCACACGGCCGGCTCCCCAGGCGGACGACGCCGTCACACCGCCGGCCCCGCCCCACAGCCACGCGCCGCACCACGGCGCGCCCGGCCACGCGTCCCCCGGCGGGTATCACGACGAGGCCGCCAGCTCCACGCACGCCTCCGCGGGGGCCGTCGGCTCGCCGGGCGTGCTCACGGGCAACGTCCTGGAGGCCGTCCTCGACATCCCGCTGAACATCTGCGGGAACTCGGTGGATCTGATCGGCGTCCTCAACCCCGCCTTCGGCAACCTCTGCGTGAACGGCACCCCGCAGGCGCCCCACGGAACCCCCGGCACCCCCGGATCTCCGGAGGCGCCCGAGACCGCCACGCCGCCGGACGACCGCGCCGTGGACCCGGCCGGCCCCGCCACGCAGCCGCGTACCCCGGCCCCCCGGGGTTCCTCCGAAGCGATCCTGCCCGCCTCGTCGCATCTGACCACGGCCTCGGACGAGTTCGCTCAGCTGGCCTCCACCGGCAGTGACCTGAACCTGCTCGCCATGGGAGCCGCGAGCGCCGGTCTGCTGCTCGGTGGCGGAATCCTCTACCGCCGCAGCACCGCCGCCTCGCGCGTCTGACGGCGCATCCGCCGGGCCGGGAGAATCACGACGGATTCTCCCGGCCGGCGTGAACCCGCCGCGACGGCCACCGCCCCGGCCCCGGCGGCGCCGTCAGGACAGTCGCGGCTCCCCCACCGGCGCCGGCGAGGTCTGCCGCTGCCGGACCGTGACGAGCGATCCGCCACGTGATCCGAGCCTCCGCCGCACCCCCGCCACCAGCCGCTCGGCGGTGTACGCCGCCCCGTACACGAACCGCATGGAGGGGCCGAACGACGGGGCGCTCAGCAGACCGGCGACGAACAGCCCCGGGTACGAGCTCTCGAAGACCGCGCTCGCCTCGGGCGCGCTGCTCGGGCGTACCGTCCGCATGCCGGTCCGCAGCTCGCGGTCGACCAGGCCGAGCCGTTCGAGCCCCGGAGTGAATCCGGTGGCGGCGATGACGTGGTCCGTGTCCACGGTCTCGACCCGGCCGGTGGTGGCGACCAGTTCCAGCCGTACGCGCCCGTCCGCCCGGACCGCGCCCGCCACGCTCTCGCCGAGCCGGACGTCCACCGCCGACTCGAAGCGGTCCCGCAGCCACCACGCGCCGGCGGGGCCGAGCGCCGAGGTGAAGACCCGGGCCCGGGTCGTCTCGGGCAGTCTGCGGAAGATGCCCGGGGTCTCCGCGTAGAGGTAGTTCTTCCATCCGCAGCCCAGACCGGTGTGCGGGGCGCGGGCCGCCTCCAGGGCGGGGCGCTGCCGGGGCGGCGGCAGGGTGTTCCAGTTCAGTCGGTCCGACCGGGCCACCACCCGTACGACGGTGCCCTGTTCGGCGAGGAGCGCGGCGGTCTCCAGGGCGGCCTGCCCGGCGCCGATGACCGTCACGTCCCGGCCCTCGAAGCGCGTCAGGTCGGCGTGGTGGCTGCTGTGCGACACCTGGTCGGAGGGGAGTCCGCGCAGCGGGGCGGGGATGTCGGTGAAGGGCATCACCCCGACCGCGAGCGCCACCGTACGGGCGAGGACGGTGGTCCCGTCGTCGGTGTCGAGCCGGAATCCGCCGGGGCAGGCCCGTACGGACGTGATCGTACGTTCGTCGACCGGCGGGGCCGCGCGCTCCGCGAACCACAGGCCGTACGAGGCGAAGAAGCCGACGGGCAGCGGGGAGGCGTGACGTACCTCCACCCCCTGGGTCGCGGCGTAGGCGGCCAGGCTGAACGCGCCTTTCGGGTCGGAGAGATTCGACGCCCACGGTTCGGACTTCAGGAACATGCCGGGCGGCATATGGTCCCGCCACGAGGCCATGGGTCTGCCGAACACCCGCAGATCGAGGCCGGCCGCCGCCGCGTGGGCGGCGATGGAGAGTCCGTAGGGGCCGGCGCCCACAACTACCAGGTCGTACATCGTGTGTCCCGCTTCTCTGTGTCGGACGTTCGGACGTGGGGCTTGGGTGGTTGACGGACGGTGCGTCAGGACGAGGGCGTGTGGGAGACAGGGGGGCGTGGATTGGCGCGGTTCCTGCCCCGTCCGCGCTGCCGTACGGGGGACGTACGAGGCCGCTCGGAGCCGGCCGTACGGCGCCCTGGCAGCGCCCGTCCGAGCCTGCGCCAGCCACGCCGTACGACATGCAGCAGCCACGCGACGGCCATGGCGTACGCGGGCAGCGGATCGTCCAGCGCGAACCACGCGGCCTCCGTGGACCGGGGCCGCAGCACGCCGCCCCCGCTCCGGCGTACGCCCCAGTACCGGAAGGGCGTCAGGAAGGACGACCGCAGCGACGCGAGGAAGGACAGCAGCGCGTAGTTCTCCACCACGAAGGTCCTGCCGTGCGTCGCCTCCTGCGGGGGAACGGCCCGGCCGGTCAGATCCAGATGCAGCGCCCGTACGACATCCGTGCCCGACCGGTCGGTGAAGAGCCGGAACTGCGCGCCGGGCCGGGGGTTGAAGTCGAGCAGGTGGTAGGCGCCGGTGGCGGTGTCGAGCCGGAAGTCGAGATCGAGGATCCCGCGATAGCCGAGCGCCGTGACCATCTGACGGGCCATCCGCTCGACCGCCGGATTGGGCAGCCATCGGCCCACCGCGGTCAGTCCGGCCCCCACCGGCCAGGACCGTTCCTTCCGTCCGGCGGCCCCGATCAGGCACTCGCCGCCACCGCCGCTGTAGCCGTGGAAGAACCAGTCCAGGTCCCGGCCCTGCGGCAGGAACTCCTGGAGGAGCAGCCGGCTGCCCGCCTCGGCACTGCGCCCGTACAGCTCGCGGGCCTCCTGCGGGGAGCGTACGACCAGGGTGGAGCGCAGTCCGGTCCCCTCGGGCAGGAGCCAGGGCCTGCTCCACTTCGCCACCACGGGCAGCCCGAGCGACCAGGCCGCCGCCGCGGCCTCCTCGGCGCCCGAGGGGATGACGGTGCGCGGATGGGGGATGCCGAGCGTGCCGCAGATCCCGACCAGCTCCGCCTTGTCCGCGACGCGTTCGGGCAGCCCTGACGGTTGTTCAGGGAGCAGATAGCGGCCGTCGAGCCGCTCCCGCAGCCGGCCGACCGCGATCGCGCTCAGATCGTCCATGGCGATGAGCACGGGCGGGGTGGCGAGCCGGTCCGCGATGCCGAGCAGCAGCCGCTGAATCTCCGCCAGATCCGAAGGCTCCGTCAGAACCATGGGGCGGTCGGGCCGTAGATGCGCCCGGCGCAGATAGCGGGAGCGCCCCACGGGGCTGCGGGCGGCCTCGATCACCGCGTGGACCTCGATCCCGGCGCGGCCAAGGGATCTGACGGCGCCAAGGGTGCCGTGGTGGAACGGGTTGCGGTCGAGCCTCATGAGTACGGCGGGGACTCGGGTGTCAAAGCTCGGCACGGTGATGTCCTTCATTTCGGTAACCCATGCGGGGGATGAAATTCACGAACGGACTACTGGAACGCCAGGCCGGGTTCCCGATCGGCTTATTAGAAATACTTTGTGATCAACGTGACCACGGCTCGGGGCCACGGAAAGAGGTCCAACTCACGAGGAGCGGACATGCCCCTTCGACGACGACGGCTGACGACCACCTGCCTGGGAGTGGTCGCGGCCGGCCTCCTCGCGTCCGGCGCGGCGCTGCCCGTCGCCCATGAAGCGGACGAACCGGCCGCGGCGAAGGATTCGACGGGACGCGGGAAGCCGAAACCTCCTCGGGCGGACTCACCCGCGCTGGGCGCGTATCTCGATTACGGCCCGAAAGGCGTCCGGCGTATCGCGGGCATGCAGAGATGGCTGGGCGGCAGGGAGCTGCGGGTGGGGCACACCTATCTTCCCGGCGATGTGTGGTCCAACATCGAGGGCAGACCCGGCTTCCTGGAGGACTGGGCCGCGTGGCGAAAGGCGAAGAACGACCGGCTGTTCGTCCTCAATGTCCCCATGCTCGAGCGGAATGAGGAACGGGTGCCGGACGGTCTCGTCCGCCGTGAGCTGCGCCGGGCCGCGCAGGGCGATTACGACAGCCACTTCAAGGCCCTGGCGGAACGGCTCGTCGGTCTGGGTGTCCCGGACACGGTGATCGTGCTCGGCTGGGAAATGAACGGGGTCACGTACACCCACCGCTGCGGGCCCGACCCGGAGTCGTGGAAGAAATACTGGAATCGCATCGTCACCACCATGCGTGCAGTGCCCGGACAGAAGTTCCGGTTCGATTTCGCTCCGAACCGCGGACGGGACGACATTCCCTGGACCGAGTGCTATCCGGGTGACGATGTCGTCGACATCATGGGCATGGATTCTTATGACCAGCCCCCGGGCCGGACATTTGATGAACAGGTGAATGAGCCCTTTGGGCTTCAGGAGCACGTGGATTTCGCCGCTGCACACGGAAAGGTTATCTCCTATCCGGAGTGGGGCCTCTTCCGCAACGGTGACAACCCGGAATACATGCGCCGCATGCTCCAATGGATCGACACGTACAAGCCGGTGTACAGCACACTGACCGACTACTGCCCGCACGGTGTGTGGCAGTGCGGGCAGAATCCCAAGTCGTCGAAGATGTTCCGGGCCCTGCTGTACGGGTTCAAGCCGGATCTCCTGCCGGCGCCGCTGCCCACACCGGCCCCGACCCCCGCGCCCACCGAGCCGCCGCGGAACTGCATGCCGCTGGACCTCGGCCCCTGGGTGGAGAAGTGGCTGGGCGGCAAGATCTGTGTCCACGTCAACTGGTCACGGCGCGAGGACGGCTGACCGGCCCCCGGTTACGGGGCGGCGGCGCCCGGGGTCACCCCCCGGCGCCGCCGCCCCGCAGCCGTTTGACGAGCGCGGCGGCCCGGTCGCGGCCCGCCGCGAGCCCGACCAGCAGCCGCAAGGACGGCGCCAGATACGGCCGGGCGAGCAGCAGCCGCTGGTTGCGGACGGTCTCGGGGCGCCAGTGGTGTTTGTACGGCTCGTCGCCGCGCAGCATGCTCAGCGTGGCGCGGCCGCTCGTACTGATCCGCAGCGCCCCGCTCCGCAGCAGCATCGAGGCCACGTCCACCTTCCTGGCGCGCAGCACCGGATCGGCCCCGTACAGATAGCCGCCCTCCAGCAGGCCGGACATCAGGGTGAGATCCGCGGCGACCACCGCGCCGGACAGCCGGAACTCGGTCAGCCGCGCGTCGCCGTACTCGGTCATGGACCGTACGGACCGGGTCAGATGGTCCGCGAAGCGCGGGCTGAGATGTTCCGGGGTGACCCCGCGGCCCCGCCACTGGAGCCGGTGCAGCTCCAGCAGCCGCCCGACCGCCGCCGGGATCTCGTCCTTCGGCACCACCCGTTCCTCGATGCCCAGCGCGTCCAGCTTGCGCAGCTTGGCGCGGGCGCGCTGGGCGCGCGAGGAGGTGAGTCTGCCGAGCAGTTCGTCCATCGGAACGCCGGGCAGTTCGAGGCAGAGGGAGTCGTCGAGCTTCCTGCGCGGGCCCGCCCAGCAGGCGAAGATTCGTTCCGCCGCGGCCCCGGGCCGTACCTCGCGCAGATCGATCACCGCCGTACGGGCCAGCTCAGCGAGCGACTTCGCCAGCGCCGCCGCGGCGGCCTCGGTGCAGTCGTCGTGGAGCAGGACATCGGAGAAGTCGGAGATGGAACCGCCGAGTTGGACGAGGACGGGGAGAGGGCGGTGAACGAGCATCAGCGGGGCGGCCGCGACGAGTTTCGTGCCCCGGCGTACGAGCAGGACGCGCAGCCCGCGTCTGTTCCCGTACGACAGCCACCACGAGTGCAGCCAGGCATGGCTCTGGAACGGTGTGGCCGTGCGTGAGCAGCGGTACAACTCGTTCCAGTCCGGGGCGAGTTCGGCGAAGCGGCCGGCATCGCGGCAGAGCTCCGTGGTGAACACCGGGCCGGAGGCCCGCGACGCGGAGGCGGAGAGCGGGGCGAAGACGCGAAGGTGCGTGACCGGAGGAGCTGTGGGGGCCGCGGCGGTGCGCGCGCTCGATTCGGCGGCCATCGGACTCACACCGTTTCCGACTGCGGCAGCGGCTGCGCCTGGGACTGCGGCGGGGCGGACGTCGGACCGGGCACGTTCGCGTGGAACTCACCGTGCCGCGGCTTCGGTCTGACCAGCAGCCCGAGCCCGCCGAGCAGCCCGCCCGCGCAGCCGCCGACCAGGGCCGACAGCCCCGCCGAGGGGGTGACCGGAGCGGAAGGCTTCACGGCCCGGGAGAACTGGAGCACCCGCACCCTCGTACTTCCCTGCAAGTGGGAGCCGTTGACGACCAGCGCCCGCGCCACCCCGTCCGCCATGTTCACCGCGTTCGACGCCCGGTCCGAGGTCGCCGTCACGGAGATCATCGGAGCGTCCGGCGAGGTCGCCGTCTGCACACTCTCCTGGAGAGTCCGCGCGGGCACCCCGGCCCAGACCGCCGCGTCACCGATCAGCGCGACCTGCGCGGCGACGCGCCCGTAGGCCGTCGCGAAGCCCAGCGCGGCGGCCGGGTCGGACTTCTCCGTCGGTACGACGACGACGTAGCTGGTCGCCGAGTACTGCGGGGTACGGAGCATCCCGTACGTACCGCCCGCCAGCGCCCCGGCCAGGACCGCCACCGGCACGATCCAGCGGGCGGGCAGCGCCGCCACCTTCGACAGCCGAAGACGCGGGAGACGCGGGAGACGCCTGAGACGGAGGCGACGCGGGAGGCGGCCGACACGGGAGCGACGAGGAAGACGTGGGAGACGAACGAGACGGGGGCGACGCTCCGCCACGGGGGCGGACGCCGATTCAGGGACGGCGGGCCGGCGCCGCCCCGCCGGGCGGCGCGGGGGATTGGTGTGCGGAGTCATGAGCAGCTCACTTCTCGGAGGGGGCCGGGCCGCGGACGGCGTTCTCGTAGACGGTCATCAGCTGGCGTGCGCTGTGGGCGATGTCGTAGTGGCGCGCGGCCGGGGGTACGGGCAGCCGCCGCGGCCCCGCCTCCTCGAACCGCCGCAGTTCGTCGACGAGTCCGGGTACGGAGCCGCTGACCCGGCGCGCTCCCGGCGCGGCGTCGGCGGGCAGGTCCTGGAGGGCGGGGCAGGTGACGTGGAGGACCGGCAGCCCTGCCGCGAGCCCCTCGACGACGGCGAGCCCGAACGCCTCGTCGTGGGAGGTGGAGACGAAGACGTCCATGGCCGCGAGCAGCGAGGGGAGATCCGGCACGTGCTGCCGCGGGAGCGCCGCGGACGGGGACGGCGGGGGCGGCGGGTCCTGACAGGAGCCGTGCAGCATGATCCGGTCGGCCGCTCCCCGCTCCCGCGCGAGCCGCAGGAGCCGGTCGCGCTCGGGTCCCTCACCGACGAGGAGCAGCCGCGCGCGGGGCAGTTCGGCGACGGCCCGTACGAGCCGGTCGAAGCGCTTGCTGCCGGTGAGCCGTCCGACCCCGCCGACCACGAAGGCGTCCTCGGGCACTCCCAGGCGGGCGCGGGCCGTGCGGCGTGCGGTCTCGTCGTAGGCGAAGCGGCCGACCTCGATGCCGTTGGGCACCACATGGATACGGTCGGGGCGTACCCCCCAGCGCTCCAGACGCCGGGCGACGGTGGCGGAGACGGCGACGGTCGCGGTGCCCAGGCGTTCGCCCGCGAGATAGAGGCCGCGGGCGCCCGCGGAGAGCGGCCGGCCCTCGATCTGGACGGCCCCCAGGGAGTGTTCGGTGGCCACGATGGTCCGTACGCCGGCGATCCGGGCAGCGAACCGCCCGTACAGGCAGGCGCGGTAGAGGTGCGTGTGCACCAGGTCGTACCGTCCCCGCTTGATCAGCCGCGCGAGCCGGGGCAGGGCGCCGACATCGCGGTTGCCCGCCATGTCGAGGTCGGTGACGGGGACGCCGTCGGCGACGATGCCCTCGGCGACCGCCCCCGGGTTGGTGAGCGTGATGACTTCGCTCTGGGTCGGCAACTGCCTTAACAGAAGTCTGAGTTGCTGCTCGGCGCCGCCGATGCCGAGACCGGTGATGATGTGCAGCACCTTCATGTCGTCGTCGCCGCCCGGGTGTCGTCGTTCACGGTCCGCTCGGTGTGGGCGGTGTGGGCGGCCTGCGTGGCCTGCGCCGTCCGCCGTGTGCGCGCCGCGTACTCGGCGTACTCCTCCGCCGGGACCGGCTCGCGGCGCCAGCGGTGTGTCCGCCGCTTGAGGTTCAGCCGCAGGCCGGTGTCGCTCTCCCCGACATGGACGCGGGGCAGGGCGAACACACCGGTGAGCGGCCCCGGGTCGATGGCGCAGGCGTACGCGTACCCCGCTGCGCGTACGGCCTTGATGGCGCGCGCGTCGACCGTGCCGTACGGATAGCAGTAACCGGCGACCTCATGACGGCCGGTCAGATCCCGCAGCAGTTCGCGCAGCAGCTCACGGCTCCGCGCGGTGTCGGCGGCGAGCACCTCGTCGTCGGCCTTGGTCAGATCGGTGTGGCGCAGTCCGTGCGAGCCGATCTCCATGCCCGCCCGCGCCGCCGCGCGGATACCGTCCGCGGTGAGGAGGGACTTGCTCGGGCCGGGGGTGTCCCATTCGTTCGTACCGCCGAGACGGCCGGGCAGGACGAAGACGGTCGCGGTGAAGGCGTAGCGGCGCAGCAGCGGGACGGCCTCTTCCAGGAAGTCGGCGTAGCCGTCGTCGAAGGTGAGCCCGACGAGTCCGGCGCCCCGCCCTTCGGCGCGGGCGCCCAGCAGCCGGTCCATACTGACGCCGGTCAGTCCCCGGCGGCGCAGCCAGCGCAGCTGCCGGTCGAGCCGGTCCGGCGAGACCGTCACCCGGTAGGGGTCGTCGGTGGGGTCGGCGACGGAGTGGTACATGGCGGCCCACAGGGGGCCGGCGGACACCGTGTCAGCGGGCATGCGCGAGCTTTCGTGTGAGGGGGCGGGAGAGGAAGCGGAGGATGGTGTCGGTCTCGGGGGCCCGCAGGGCGCGCGCGATGACGAGGAACACCGCGCTGACCACCACGCAGGCCGCCATGGCGCCCAGGACGGGTGACGGAATGAGGGCTCCGCAGAGCCATCCGGAACCGGTGGCCGCCGCCGCGGCGGCACTGAGCTTGACCAGGCCCCCGGTCATGAACCGGAGGCTGACGGGCACGCTGTGCCGGCCGACCCCGTGCAGCATCAGGGCGGCGGTGACGGTGATGCCGAGCGCGTTGGCGGCGGCGATGCCGAGCACGCCCCACACCTGTACGAGCAGGGTGCCGGTGCCGGTGGTCAGCGCGAGCCCGGTGAGCATGGCGAACGCGGGGAACCACAGCGGGCGCGCGGCGGAGAAGTAGCAGCGTACGAGCGCCCCGACGAGCGTGTGGCCCAGCAGACCGAGCGCGTACACCCGCATCACATCGGCGGTCGCCGCCGTGTCCGCCGGCTCGAACGCGCCGCGCTGGAAGAGCACTTCGATGATCTGCGGCGCGCAGGCGACCACCGTGGCGGCCCCGACCAGCACGATTATCCCGGCCAGCGCGAGATCGCGCTCGACCCGGCGCCTGGCCCGCTCGGTGTCCCCCGCCGCCATGGCGCGGGCGACCACCGGGAAGGTGACGGTGCACAGCATCATGGAGAGCGTCATCGGGATCTGCGCGACCTTCTGCGCGTAGTTCAGATGCGAGATGGCGCCGGCCGGCAGCGGCGCGGCGAGGAACCGTTCGATGAGGACCTGGGACTGCCGGCTGAGCGCGAAGACGATGACGGGCGCGAGCAGGGCGAGGGCGACGGTCGGTCCGCCGCCCGCGTCCTTCGGCCCCCGCTCGGTCACGGTCACGTCCACCGGCCGGCGTGCGCGCAGCCTGCGCCACAGGACCGGCAGTTGGACGAGCACCATCAGTACGCCGCCGATGGCGACCCCGGCGGCGGCGGCCCGTACCCCCCACCGGTCGGAGACCAACAGCATGGTGGTGATGATCCCGGCGTTGTACGCGACGTAGATCATCGCGGGCGCCGTGAAGCTGCCGTGCGCGCGGAGCGCCGCGCTGCAGTACCCGGCCATGCCGAAGGTGAAGGCACAGGTGGCGGTCAGCCGGGTGCAGTCGACGGCGAGCCCCGGCTCTGGCAGTCCCGGTGCGAGGACGGCCACCACCCAGGGAGCGGTGGCCACCAGCAGCGCCGAGCCCGCGCTGAGGGCGAGGAACAGCCTTGGCAGGGTGCTCCGCACCAGGAGCCGTACGGGATCCGGGTCCAGGGCCGGTGCGGTGGCACGCCGGGCCAAGGCCAGGCTGAACGCCGGTACGAGGATCAGTGCCATGGCGTCCTCGATGAGGAGCGTGGCCGCGACCTCGGGCACGGTCCAGGCGACCAGGAAGGCGTCGGTGTCGGGACCGGCGCCGTAGAGATGCGCGATGGTCTGGTCGCGGGCGAGCCCGAGGAGCGCCCCGGCGGCGGTCAGCAGCGCGGTGAGGAACGCCGCGCGCGCCAGGAACCGTCCGGAGGAGAAGGAGCCGCGGCTCTCCGCGCCGGGGCGGGCCTCCCCTCCTGTGCCGACTCCTCCTGTGCCGACTCCTCCTGTGCCGACTCCTGCTGTGCCGGCTCCTCCTGTGCCCCCGCCCTTCGCGACCTCCACGGAGGGCGACTCGGGCTGCGGTGGTACGGCGGGAAGGGAGTGTCTCGTATCGCTCACGCGCGCCCGGCCTCACTCGTGGCGGGGCGCCGGGCGGGGCCGAGGGCCCACCGGGCGGCCAGGCCGAGCATCACGGCCGTCAGTACGGTCGACGGGCCGCCGATGTCCGCGTAACTGAAGTCCACCAGCTGCCAGATGAGCAGCCCGGTGACGGCGAGGCCGCAGTCGGCGCCGGTTCGGGAGCGGTGCGCGCCGGGCAGCCGGCGCAGCGCGCGGACGAGGAGCGCGGCCCAGCTGCCCACCAGGGCGACGATGCCCAGCAGCCCTTGCTCGCTGAGGACCAGCAGATACATGTTGTGCGGGGAGAGCAGCGGCTGACGCTGGAAGCCGAGACCCGCGCCCTCGGTGTCACTGGCGGCGGAGAGCGCGAGCGAGGCGTGGCTGTCGCGGTGGGCGGGGAAGCCCTTCAGCCCGACGCCGGTGACCGGGTGCTCGCGCCACATGTCCGTGGCCGCGGCCCACATGGTGTACCGGTCGGTGACGGACTGGTCGGGCGCGTCGGTGACCCGCGTGATGCTGTCGAGCCGCTCGGTGATCATCTGCGAGCCGATACCGAGACCTCCGACGAGTACGACGCCGAGAGCCCCGGCCACGAGCGCGACCACGACGGCGCGGCGCGGACCCGAGAGCGTCAGCTGGAGGGCGACGGCCACGGCGGTGGCGATCCAGGCGCCGCGGCTGAAGGACAGGGCGAGGGGTACGGCGAGCAGCCCGGCGCAGCCGAGCGCGACGGCGCGCCGCACGCGGGCCGCGTGCCGCCCCCGGCCGTCCGCCCCCGGGCCGTCGGCCCCCGGGCTCAGGGCGAAGCCGACGCAGATGACCAGTCCGTACGCGACGACCGTGGCCATGCCCATCACGTCGGTGGGGCCGAAGGTGCCGACCGCGCGGATCTCCTCGCCCATGTACGAGGCGCCGGTGCCGGTCAGATACTGCGTGACGCCGATCGCGCCCTGTACCAGCGCGAGGACGACGACGGACCCGGCGACCAGCCGGAGGTCACGGCGGTCGCGCAGGAGGAGCAGCAGCGCGCCCGGCACCAGCACGAAGATCTGGAGGTAGCGCGCGATTCCGGGCAGGCTGGAGCCCGGGTCGTGGGCGGTGAGGGCCGCGATGGTCACGCCCAGTACGGGCAGCCCGAGGACGACCGCGGCGGTACGGGTCAGCGGCCTGGCGCGGTCGCGCAGGACGCGTACGAGACAGTGCAGGACGAGCAGGCCGGAGGCCGCGTCCGCGACGCTCCCGGACCCGGCGGAGCCGTCCCCGGCGGGTGCCGAGGGCACGGCGAGCAGCGCGACGACCGCGACGGCCGGCAGCAGATGCGCCGACCGGCGCAGGACGTGTCCCCAGGGGCCCGCCGCCGCTGACGGGCGGGCGGCGGACCGGTGGGCAGCGGGTCGGCGCGCGGCGGGATGACGCGCGGTCAGCCCCGCGATCCCGACGCCGCCCGGGAATCCGACGCCGGTGGCGTCCGAGGCCATCAGCTGCCCGCCGGGCGGACGAGGGACGCGGCGGTCCGCAGCAGGATGCACACGTCCTGCCACAGCGACCAGTGGTCGATGTAGTGGTTGTCGAACCGCGACCGCTCCTCGATGGAGGTGTCCCCGCGCAGCCCGTGGACCTGCGCGAGACCGGTGATGCCGACGGGCATGCGGTGCCGGGCCGCGTAACCGGGCTGGGTCTTGCTGAAGTTGGCGACGAAGAACGGGCGCTCCGGCCGGGGTCCGACCAGGCTCATGTCACCCCGCAGCACGTTCCAGAGCTGGGGCAGTTCGTCCATCGAGGTACGGCGCAGGAAGTTGCCCACCGGGCTCATCCGCAGATCGTTGGCGATGTTCCAGCGGGTGGCGGACTCGTGCTCGTCGGCCGGGCGCAGGGTGCGGAACTTCAGCAGGGTGAAAGTGCGGCCGTTCTGTCCGACGCGTTCCTGGCGGAAGAGCACGTCACGGCCGTCGCAGAGCCGGACGGCGAGCGCGCAGGCCAGCAGGACCGGGGAGGCGGCCAGCAGGAGCGGGAGCGTGAACACCACGTCCAGCAGCCGCTTGACGGCCGCGTCGCGGCGGTGGCGGCGTACGGGGGGCGGCTCGACGCGGCGGGCGGCGAAGCCCCACAGGTGCCGCTCCATGGCGACGGGCGCGGCGGTCAGGTCCCAGGGCCCCGCGCCGACGAACCAGGTGGCGCAGCCGTACTCGTGGAAGAGCGCGACGAGGGCCGCGCGCTCCGTGCCGTCGCCGGGGCCGGTGGGGTCATGGAACCCGACGTCCTGGAACCCGGACTCACCGAACCCCGGCTCACCGAACCCCGACTCGCTGAACCCCGACTCGCTGAACCCCGGCTCGTTGAACCCCGCCTGGCCGAACCCGGAGTCGCCGAGCCCTCGCTCGCGGTCGGTGAAGTCGATGAACCGGTGGTCGATGAACAGCGCGTCCTGGACACCGTTCTGGATGACCGCCCGGTGGATCTCCTCGGCCGAGGTCAGCACCGGCAGGGCGGGGGCGTCCACCGCTCCGCCGTCCCGCCCGCCGGTCCTGGCGGCGGCCCGGTCCGCCTCGTCCTCGTCCTGCGCGGACCCGGCGATCCCGACGGGCCGCAGACCGTACTCGGGATGCTGGGCCAGCAGCGCGGCCAGCCGCCGCGCGGCCGGTCCCGAACCGACGACCAGAGCGGACCGCAGCCGGTTGCGTGCCACGGCGCGGCGCCGCGTGTGCAGGAGCGAGCGGCAGCCGCACGCGACGACGAGCTGGAGTGCGCAGCCGCCCAGCAGGTCCGGGACCCCCACGGCCAGCGCGGGGAAGAGCGCCGCGAGTACGGCGGCGGCGGCGCACCAGGCCACCGCGATCCGGGCGGCCAGCGCGGGGAGCTGGTCCAGCCCCGACAGGACGACACCGGGGCGGTAGAGCCCGGCGCACGCGTTCAGCACGGTCACCCAGGCGATGAGCTGGACGACGAGTACGGCGTCGCGCTGCTCGTCGCCGAGGACGACGGTGGACAGCAGCGCCGCGAACACGTCCGAGGCGAACAGCGGCAGGCCGAAGCGCAGCGGAGAGCCCGCGGGACGGCGGGACGGCCGCGCGAGGCGGTCCGGGGTGTCGCGCGGGGAGGCGATCGAGACGCGCCGCAGGACCTGCTGCCCCAGGGTCTGTGGCCCCGGGGTCCGCGGTCCGACGGTCTGCTGTCCCAGGGTCTGCTGTCCTGCCGTCTGCTGTCCCAGGGCCTGCTGCCCCATGGCCTGTTCCGCCGTCCGCGCCCGCCCGGTGGGCGGGGGAACGCTGGTGCTTTCCGTGGTCACTGGGGAATCGGCTCCCTGCGTTCGGGGCGCGGCACGGAGGCGACTTCGCGATACACATCCGCGATGGCCCGCGCTGTCTGCCGCACGTCATAGGTGCTGAGTACGTGCTGATGGCCCTGGCGGCCGATCGCTTCGCGCAGTGGCGCGTCGCGGAGCAGAGTGCCGATGGCCGCCGCCAGCGCGGGCGGGTCCTCCGGCGGTACGAGACAGAGCGCTTCGCGGCCGGGCGGCAGGCTCTCGCGCGCCCCGTCCACGTCGCTGAGGACGACGGTCCTGCCGCTCGCCATGGCCTCCAGCGGAGCCACCGCCATGCCCTCCCAGCGCGAGGGCAGGACGACCAGCTCGGCCGCCCGGTACCAGGGCGCGGTGTCCGGTACGGCCCCGGCGAAGATCACCGAGGGCGGTGCGGCGGCGCGCAGCGCGGCGGCGTCGGGACCGTCCCCGACGAGGACCAGCCGCGCCCGTGGCAGTTGGAGGAGGACCTGGCGCCAGGCCCGCAGCAGGATGTCCTGCCCCTTCTGTCTGCAGAGCCGTCCGACGCAGAGCACGACGGGTGTGTCCGGCGGGAGGGCGGCCAACGGCGGGAGCGCGGCCCGCGCGGCGGTGGTGCCGGTCAGGTCGGCGGGCCCGGACGGCCCGCCGGCGGATCCGAACCGCCCGACGTCGACGCCGTTGTGGACGACGGACCAGGGTGCGCGGATGCCGGCCCGCTCGCCGGTGCGCCGTTCCGCGTCACTGACGCATACGACCCGGTCGGTCCACCGGACGGCCCACCGCTCCCAGTGTCCGGCCAGCCGGCCCGTCACACCGCCGACCGCCTCGAACGACCACGCGTGCGGCTGGAAGACGGTGGGCACCCGGCCCCGTACGGCGAGCCGTCCGGCCAGTCCGGCCTTCGCGCTGTGGGCGTGCACCAGATCGGGCCGGACCCGCCGCACCACGCGCGCTGCCCGCCCGATCTCACGGACCAGTCCGGGCCCGGGGTCACGGGTCGCCCGCCAGTCATGGACCTCGGCGCCGAGCCGGGCCGCAGCGGCGGCCAGCGGCCCTTCCACGGGACAGGCGACGGCCACGCGTACTCCGGCGTCCCGTTGTGCCCCGACCAGATCCAGGACCACCCTGGCCACTCCGCCGTCGACCGGCTGGACGAGGTGGAGCGCGGTGAAGCCGGCCCCGGGCCGGCGCCGTTCTGGCTGCACGCGCAACTCCTCCACTCGTGGATACGGAAAAACGATCTCTTCGAGCGGGCTCGGGCGCCCGGTGTTCAGTTCCGGTTTTCCGCTCCTACGAAAAACGCACCGGCACGACAGGGGTCACGCTGGACACCGAATCGAACACATGAGTCATCCGGCGCCCCGCGAATTCATTACCGCCCCCGAGAACCGTCGAATTCCACATAGTGGCTCTCCGTCTCGAAGACCGAAACAATCAGGCACCTTTACAGAGGGCGGACTGAAAATCACGTGAGACGCGCTGAATCGCGCTGAACGTACAAAAGGACTCTTAAGAGCGGTAGTTCCTCGCCCGACCGTTGCTCCTCACCCGATCGGCCACCGCACCCGGCCGAGTGGCAGACGGGGCGTCACTCTTTCGGGCGCGCAACCGATGGGCGCCTTCGGCGTTGATGCATAGGTCAGGCAATCGCGCCCGACACGTACTGCGTCCCTTTCGACCGAGGAGCCCTTCTCCATGTCGCGTATCGCCAAGGCTGTTGTTCTCTCCACCGCGGCCGCCGCCGCTGTCGCCGGCGCCTCCGGCGTCGCCTTCGCCGACGCCGACGCCGGGGCCGCCGCTGTCGGCTCCCCGGGTGTCATCTCCGGCAACGTCATCCAGGTCCCGATCCACCTGCCCGTGAACGTCTGCGGCAACACGATCGACGTCGTCGGCATCCTCAACCCGGCGTTCGGCAACACCTGCGTCAACAGCTGACGACCTTCGCTGTCGCTGTCGGCGCCACACCCACGTCGCGTCGACGTCGCACGCGAGAGCCGCTCTTTCCCTCGGGGGCAGAGCGGCTCTTCCGCTGTCCGGGGGACACCCTTACGCGCCCCGGCGACCACTCGTACGGCGGCGCGGCACGGGCCCGCGCGGGCGCCGTCCGGACGCGTCGGACCAGGTGAGAGCGGGTCGGAGCGGGCCGGGACGGATACGGCGGCCGTGATACCGGCCGCAGGGAGGGTGCCCGTTCGGTTGCGGGCTCCGGGTGGGGAACCGACGGTGAGGAGAACGTGACGACTCGTCCCGAACGTTCGGCTCAGCCCGAAAGGACCAGGCATGCGTCTCCCGCTCTCCCGCCGTTTCACGACCGCCGCCGTGTGCGCCGCGCTCGCGCTCGGCACCGTGGCTCCCGCCGCCGCCCGTGAACTCCCGCGCGACACCGGAACCGACACCGCTCCGGACCCCGCGCCCGCACCCGCGCCCGCACCCGCACCCGCGCCGGACTCGACGGCACCCTCGGCGCCTGCCGCACCCGCGGCGCCCGCGCAACAGGCCAAGCCCTCGGACGACGCCAGTGACGTGCTGAAGCCCATCGCGGATCTGGTCCAGGCGGCGCTGAAGGCTCCCGACGGAGAGCTGTCCGCCGCTGACATCGAGAAGCACACCAAGGCCATCAGGGACGCCGTGGCCGCCCTGAAGGCCACCGTTCCGGCCGACGCGCTGGCCGAAGTGGTCGCGACCGTACAGAAGTCCACCGACACATTGACCGAACCGTCTCCCGCGGCTGATCCCCGACAGCCGTGAATAGCCCACGCCCGGCTGCTCGTTCGATACGAGAATAGGGCGAGTCCCCTTCATTCGAGTGGCCTGTCCAGAATTCCTTCCCGACGGAGTTTCCGCCGCGCGCACGCGTCGTTACTGATGACGAGCGACCGCGCGAAGGGTTCTCCAAGAGGCCTGTGCGAAGCGTGAGTTGTCTCACAACAGACATCACCGAAAGAAGGATTCACGATGAAGCCCATGAAGGTCGCCGCTGTCGTCGCCGGTTCCGTGATGGCTCTCGGCGCCGCCGCTCCGGCGTTCGCCGCCGAAGGCATGAGCCTCAATGGCGGGCTGGAGACCGTGATGAGCGAGGGCCTCAAGGACCCCCGGCCGCTGAACACCAACGCGCTGGACACCGAGAACCCGGGGTCCGTGCTGAACGCCGTGAAGGGCGCCACGGACAGCCTGAACAAGAAGAAGGGCGGCAAGACGAACGGCAAGAAGACGTCGGGCAAGACGGGCGCCAAGGAGATCGTCGGCACGTCGACCGGCAACAAGCTGCTCGGTGGGCTTCCGCTCGGCAAGTAGTCCCCGGTCGGCACGTAGTCCCGGCAGCGGTTTCCGGAGACGGCATGACGGCTTCCCAGGACGGTTTCCGGAGGCGCGGCGATCCCGTGCGTGACCGGACCGGACGGTCCGGGCCCCGCGCGGGCCCGGACCCCGTAGCCGGCCGGCCCGTGGCCAGACCCCGCAGGACCTGACCTCAGCTGGTCCAGAAGTCCCACCAGCGGGTCAGGATGAGCATCCCGATGATTCCGGTCCACAGCACCGGCGGCACCCAGTGGAACTCGCCGAGCGCGTCCCGCAGCCCGGCGGGCGCGGGCAGGATCCCGTGCTCGATGTTGTGCGCCGTGACGTAGCAGAACATCACGATGGTGGCGACCCAGGCCAGACAGCACCACAGACACAGCGAGTTGATGCTGTAGAGCGACTGGTACTGGAGCCACGTGCAGAAGCCGACGCCGAAGAGCGTTCCGGCGTTCAGGCCGAGCCAGAACCAGCGCCGGTAGCGTGCCCCGGCCAGCAGCCCCGCGCCGACGCCGACGACCACCGCGTACGCCGCCAGCCCCAGCATCGGGTTGGGGAAGCCGAAGACCGACGCCTGGTCGCTCTTCATGATGTTCCCGCAGGAGACCACCGGGTTCAGACTGCATCCCGGGGTGAAGTCCGGGTCCTCCAGCAGTCTGAACTTGTCGAGGGTGATCACCCAGGCCGCCAGCAGCCCGGCCGCCCCGCTGATCATCAGCACGAGCGCGAAGGCCCGTCCGCCGCCCCACGTACCGCCGGTGCTGTCCGTACGCTCGTCGGTGGCCGAGTTCTCGGCCAGTGCCGTCGCCATGACGTCCGCTCCCCTGCTTCCGGTGCTCATCCGGTATCCGTCCGGGCTTCCGACGCTCAGCCGCGCAGGCTGCGTACCGGCACCAGACTGTGCGCGGCGCTGGTGAGCATCGCCTCGTCGCCCGCGAAGGCGCGCAGCTGCTCCTCGGTGACGGGCCTGCCCGGGGTCGCCTCGGCCCACGGCCGGGTGGCGACGATGAAGTAGACCTGCCCGTGGTCCCGCGCGTCCCGCTCCCACTCCGGCGGGACGGGGCACTGCGCGTTCAGATACGGCATCGTCAGCACGGCGCGCCCCGCCTCGACCAGCAGCGTGATCGGCACGTTGGGGGTCTTCGAGACATCGACCAGATCGCCGCCGGGGATCAGCCCGATCTCGGCGAGCACCGTACGCATCGTCTCCTCGCCGGCCTCCGCCCCGTCCTTGCCGTCCCCGAGTGAATAGGCGAGCAGGAAAGGGGCGTTGCGTTCGCCGCCGGAGGGGTCGCTGGTCCAGGGAATCACCGAGAGAGTGCCCAGCCTGGAGGCGTGCCGCGCACTGATCGAAACGGATTTGGTAGAGGTCATGTTGCGGCACATTAGTGGCCTGCGGGGAATATCCGTGAGCCCGCTTCACCCAAGTGGGGGACCACGCACGCCACTTCGGGACATCACTCTCCCAATTTCGTTTTTCAGTACGAGACTTGTTCATCAGTCCTCGCGCGGGGGCGCGTCGTACCGCCGCTTCGACGGCGCCGACTGACCCGAGCCGCACTGAACGGTCCCCGGAAACGCGAGAATCCGGGCCCGTGACAGGGCCGGGAGGACCGGCCGGGGTGGCTCCCCACGTCCCATGACATGCTGAAAGATCGTATGAACTGATTACCAGCAGAGCGGGGGCTGTTGCGTCGTGGGTTACACAATTCCAGAAGGCGTCGACACGATGCTCGATGTGGTCGGTGTGGGGTGGCCCAACGTCGACGAGGACGCCTACCGCGACATGGCCGACGCGTTGCGGGAGTTCGCGGATGATGCCGAAGATGACGCGCACGCCGCCTACCAGCACATCCAGCAGCTGCTCTCCACCGGGCAGAGCGAGTCCCTGACGGCGTTGGACAACCACTGGTCGAAGGTGCAGGGCAAGCACCAGAACCTGGCGAAGGCTTCCCGGACAGTAGCGGGCGCTTTGGACCGGGTGGCGGACATCATCGTGGCCCGGAAGATCGCCGCGGTGGGTGAACTGGCCGACCTGTGCGCCACGGTGGGCGTCACGCTCGCCTTCGCACCCGTGACGGCGGGGCTGTCGACACTCCTGGCCGGTGCCAAGATCGCGGCCACCCGGATCGCGTTCAAGAGGATCCTGAGGGAAATGGCGGAGGCGGCCGTCTCGGAGATCGTGGCGACGCTCACCGAGCCTGCGGTCGCGGCCATCGAGAACATCGTCGCCGACCTGGCGATCCAGACCGCGATGAACGCGGCAGGAGTGCAGGACGGCTACGACACCGACCGGACAGTGCGGGCCGGGAAAGACGGGCTACAGATCAATTCGGCCGGTGGGTCGTCCGGCCCGGCGCCGGGCGGCGGTCCCGAGATCGACCACGATGCGCACGGCAAAGCCGGTATGCACCTGGCCAACGTGCAGATCTCGATGACTGGCAGGACCAAGGACAAGCTCAGCAGAGCCAAGGGCCACCACGGGCGCGCCAAGGGCAAGGACTCCCTGACCGCCGTCCTGGACACCACCATCGAAGGGGTCACGGAAAGACTCGGCAAGGCGCTGAAGGACCTTGGCGACCACGTCGGCAAGACGGTGCCCAACGCCATCACCAGAAGCTCCAAGACCCACAGAAACACCGACCAGGACATCCGAGACCGCGTCAAGAGCATCGTGTCGAACGACGGCAGGGACGAGGGCGGCCTGGGCGGACGCCGCGGCGTCTCGGACGGCGAGCACCGTCGCGGATCCGACAACACACGTGTCAAGCCGAACTCCCTCGACGGCGCCAAGGACGACCCTCGCCGCAACGCCGTCTCGCTGGAGAAGAAGACGTGCAAGAACGATCCGGTCGATGTCGCCACCGGCGAGATGACACTTCCCCAGACAGATCTGTCGCTCCCCGGTGTCCTTCCCCTCGTCCTGCGCCGTACCCACCTGTCCGAATACCGGTGGGGCCGCTGGTTCGGCCGGAGTTGGGCCTCCACCCTGGACGAACGCATCGAACTGGACGCCAAGGGAAAAGGCGCGGTCTGGGCGCGGGAGGACGGCTCCCTGCTGATCTACGCGGGGCTCCCGGCTCCCGGCGACACCGACGGCGTCCAGCCGCTTGAGGGTCCGGACCTTCCCCTGATGTATGAGGGGCAGGACAACGCGTCCACGACGTACCGAATAACCGACCCGTCCTCGGGGTCGACGTGGTACTTCACCGGCAGCCCGTACAACGGGTCCCCCGCGTACTGGCTCAAGGAGGTGAGGGACCGTAACGACAACTATGTGTCCTTCGCACGGCGCCCCGATGGCGCACCTGTCTCCGTGACACACAGCGGCGGCTACCGCGTACAACTGACCGCCGACAGCTCCCGCGTCACCGCGCTCGCCGTGCGCGCTCCCTCCGGACCGGTCACCCTTCTCGACTACGGCTACGACGCGGCAGGCGACCTCACCGACCTGACCGGCCCTGTCGGACAGCCGATGCGCTTCACCTACGATGCCGACGGCCGTATCACGTCGTGGACCGACCGGAACCTCTCGACGTTCCAGTACGTGTACGACGGTGGCCGCGTCGTACGGACCATCGGCCCGGACGGCTTCCTGTCCTCCACGTTCGGATACGGCGTCGAGGCCGAGACCGGCCACCGCGTCGTCCGCTACACCGATTCCACTGGCGCCACCACCGTGTTCCGGCTCAACCACCGTCTTCAGGTGATCGCGGAGACGGATCCCCTGGGCAACACCACCACCCAGGCTTGGGGCCCGGACGGCCATTTGATCTCGCGGACCGACCCGCTGGGCCATGCCACGGAGCTGACATGGGACGACAAGGGCAATCTGGCCTCGGTCCGATTGCCCGACGGCGCCCTGGCCACCGCCCACTACAACGCACTCGGCCTTCCCGTGGAGGTGACGACCGCTGAGGGAGCCGTCTGGCGACAGACCTTCGACGAACTGGGCAACTGCACCAGCACCCGCTCTCCCGACGGGAGTGTCACCCGCTTCACCCACGATCGCACGGGTGCCGTGGCCGGCATCACGGACGCGCTCGGCGGCGTCACCCGTATCCGAGCCGATCGGGCCGGGCTGCCTCTTGAGATCACCGACGCCGGACACCATGTCACCCGCGTCGTGCGCGACCATCTGGGCCGCCCCACGCGGATCACCGACGCCATGGGAGGGACCGAACACTTCGCGTGGGATGCCGAGGACCGGCTGCTTTCCCGGATCCTCAAAGACGGCAGCCGAGAGGAATGGACCTGGGACGGCGAGGGGAACTGCCTCACTCACACCGACGCGCACGGTGGCGTGACAGCGGCCGAGTACGGGCACTTCGACAAGCCGATCACCCGCACCACCGCCGACGGAGCGCGTTACGAGCTGCGATACGACACGGAGCTGCGCCTTGAGCGGGTGACCAACCCACTCGGGCGGTCCTGGGACTACTCATACGACCCGGCCGGCCGGCTCGCCGCCGAGAGTGATTTCGACGGCCGTGAGACCCGGTACACGTACGACACCGCAGGACGCCTCGGATCCCGGACCACGCCGCTCGGCCAGACCTTCACCTACACATGGGATGCCATGGGCCGGTTGGCCGCCCTCGACTCGGGTGGATCCGTCACTCACTACACATACAGCGCCGGCGGTCGGCTGATCGGTGCGCGGTCCCCGGCTTCCGCTCTCACCATGGAGAGGGACGTCATGGGCCGCCTCGTCTCCGAGACCGTTGACGGCCGTACCAGCCGCTACACCTACGACCTCCTGGGCCGCCGTCTGACACGGACCACGCCCACGGGTGCCGTCAGCAGGCTGGAGTACAACGCGGAAGGTGACCGCGTCCGTCTGATCACCGACGGACACGCCCTGGCCTTCACGCACGATGTCCTCGGCCGCGAACTGTCCCAGTCCTGGGCACGCTTCAGACACCCGTAACCCTCGACACCGCCTGGGACACGCGCAGCAGGCCGAGCCATCGGTCACTGACATCGCGCGGCGTCACCTTGCGCGAGCGGCAGTACGTCTACCGGGCCGACAGCTATCCGGTTTCATGGAGCGAGTCGACCGCGGACAGCCGCCGGGACATGAACATATCCCTGGATCCGCTTGGACGCCCGGTCGCCGTCGAGGCCCCGGGCTGGCGGGAGCGCTACACCTACGACGCGGCCGGCAACCAGACAGCGGCCGACTGGCCGGAAGCGAACGGGCATGCGGACGCCCGCGGCCGGCGCGCCTACGACGGCGGACGGCTGATCTCCGCGGGATCGATCCGCTACGAGCACGACGCGGCGGGCCGAGTCGTCGTACGGCGCCGCACCCGGCTGTCGCGAAGGCCCGACACCTGGCGCTACGAGTACGACGCCGAGGACCGCCTCATCGCGTGCACCACGCCCGACGGCACCGTGTGGCGTTACACGTACGACCCACTGGGACGGCGCACGGCGAAGCTTCGTATGGCCGCCGACGGCCGGACAGTCGCGGAGACCGTCCACTTCACCTGGGACGGCACACATCTGGCCGAACAGTCGGATACGTCCACTGGCACCGTGGTGACCTGGGAATACGAAGGCAACAGGCCGCTCGCGCAGTACGAGCGCAGGACGCCGGGCGACGAGGAGACCGACGCCCGGTTCTTCGTGATCGTCTCCGACCTGGTCGGCACACCGACCGAGCTCGTGTCCGAGACGGGCGACACAGCCTGGCGCAGCCGCTCTACGTGCTGGGGCACCACCGCGTGGAACAAGGGAGCGACGGCATACACACCGTTACGTTTCCCGGGCCAGTACGCCGACCCCGAAACCGGGCTCCACTACAACTACTTCCGCCTCTACGACCCCGACACAGCCCGCTACACCAGTCTGGATCCGCTGGGCCTGTCACCCGCGCCCAACCCGTCCACCTACGTCCTCAATCCGTGGACGTGGACCGACCCGTTGGGACTCGCTCCCAAGCGCTGTCAGATGGACGCGTACGACTGGAACGGCGGCGTTCGTTACGGTCGTCTCGATCACCTGGGCCGTCCCACCGGCGTCTACGCGCAGCTCCGTCCGGAGATGCTGCACACCGGTTCGGAGGCCGGCTCCTTGTGGCCACCAGGCTGGCGCGGCAACGGAACGGCCTTCAACGAGGCGCGGGGACATCTGCTCGCCGACCGGTTGGGCGGCGCGGGCAAGGGAAGGCTGGCGTTTCACAACCTGGTGACCCAGACGCAGACGCCGACGAATTCACCGGACCAGCGGGACCAGGTCGAACAGGTCATCTTCGACGCGGTCAAGAAAGGCGAAATCGTTCAGTACAACATCAAGCCGGTCTACGAAGGCAGCAATCCAATCCCGATCCGTATCGACTTCACCGCTTTCGGCAATGACAAATTCAAGTTCACCCACAGTATGGAGAACCCCGCTGCCGGGATTCGAACCGGCGTGTAGCATCCGCGGGGAACAGCAACTGGGAGGAAAGAAGTGACGCGCACCACGCCCGAACGGCCCGTCGATATCGAGGAGGTTTTCCCGGAACTTGTCCGGTACCGTCGCACGAGTACCCGCCTGCACCCCCGGAAAGGCTCTCCGAAGCCTGACGAGAGCTCAGTGGCGGGCCCGTTCCTGTGGCCTTCCGCCGAGCCGTGGCCCGTGTGCACGGCCTCCCACGACAAAAGCACGGGGCACCGGCTGGAGGACGTACGGGAGGAGCGCCGGATTCTGGACGCCGCCTGGCAGCGCGACCCTCGGGGTGAACTGTCGCAGCCCGAACGTGAGGCTCTCTCCGCTCTCCAACCAGGCTTGCACGCCCCCGAGATCGGAACGGAAGATCCCATTCCGCTTCTCGCCGCCGCCCAGTTGTTCACCCGTGACATTCCGGATCTCAACGGCCCCGAGGGGAAGGACCTCCTTCAAGTCTTCTGGTGCCCGTTCGAGGCCCACGGACCGGACCGTACAGTCGACGTGGTACTGAAATGGCGGCACTCGCAGGATGTGACGGACATTCTCTCGGACATCCCGGAGCCCGTTGTCGTCGGCCGTCAGGAATGCGTGCCCATGACGTGCGTGATCGACCCGGAACAGGTGACGGAGCATGAATACCTCGGCATGCTGAGCCAGGAACTCCAGGAGTCCATCGAAGTATGGGAGGAAGAACTCCTGGACGCCGAGGACGACTCCGAGGACCCCGGCAGCTACGACAGTTACGAGGAATACGAGGCCGCCACCGGCGACGGCCCCGAACAGTCCGAACTCACCTACCAGCACGACCTGTCCATCCCACCGGGATGGAAAGTCGGCGGGTTCGCCTCCTGGCACCTCACAGGGCCGGCTCCGATGACCTGCTCGTGCGGCGTGGCCATGCGGCCCCTGCTGACCGTCCACGACCGCGAGTGGGACAACGGCACGCTGAGCTGGGTCCCGCTCGAGGACCGGGACAGCGTCCACTCGATGGGTGCCAACGTCCCCACCGGCGTCTATCTCGGTCGTGGGCTGATGCGCGTCTTCACCTGCCCTGACGACCCCACACACCCGCACCGGCTCAGCTTCCAGTGAGTGAGGACCGACGCGTCGCGAGACCGTAGGAGCCTGCTTCCACTCCGGCGGTCTCCACGGCAGGCCCGCTTCCCAAACCCCGGGCCTCCGAGACGGACCACTGCGCTTCCCAACGGCCCGGCAGGCTGACTCTCACACCAGCAGGAGCTCAAAACGACGAGATCCCGGTCAGACGATGACCGTCTGACCGGGATCTCGTGAACCGTTCCTGGATGAACCACTGAACGGCCTTGTTGTTGTGGACCTGAGGGGATTTGAACCCCTGACCCCCTCGATGCGAACGAGGTGCGCTACCAGTCTGCGCCACAGGCCCTTGCAACGAGTGAAACTTTAGCACCCTCTCCGCCGTGCTCGGAAATCCGTCAGGGGCTGGTCACCGGGGCACCGTGTCACCGGGCCCGGGGGTGGGCGGGGTGAGCGGGGGCGGGGTGGGGGGCGCTGGGTCACTCGTTGGCCGCTCGGGGGCGGTCGTCCTCGTCGTACTGGTCGAACAGCGGGGTCCTGCCGCGGTCGCGCGTGCGGCGGGGGGCCGGGGCGCGGGGCGGCGGTGGGGGCTCCACCGCGGGCTCCGCCGTGGAGGAGCGGGCCGCGCTCCACGTTTCCGGGTCGCCGACCTCGACGCCGCCGGTGGCCCGGGGAGCGACCGGGGCCGTGACGTACGTGGGGAGCGGGACCGGTACGGGGTCCCAGCTGTCGCCGCTCGCCGGGCCGCGCTCGCGCTGCTGGTCCACCCACTCCGCGTGGTCGGTCTGCTCGACCAGGGCGCGGCGGCCCGCCTCTTGGGGCGAGACCGTGGGCGCGGGGGCAGGCTCGGGGCCGGGTTCGGGCTCCTCGTCCGGCTCGCCCGCGGCGGCCGTCGACGGCTGGTGGCGGCGCGGGCGGTTCTCACGGAGCCGCTGCGCGGCGGCCTCGGCCCTGCGCCGGTCCATGGTGAACGCGAAGCGCCGTCGCTCCTGACCGCGCAGATGCACGATGTACGCGCTCAGGAGTACGGCCGGGACGGCCGGCGCCCAGAGGAAGCCGAGGCCGCCGACCGCCGCGACGACCGTGCCGAGTGTGAAGGCGAGGAAGAGGACCACGGTGGTACGGCGCCGGCGGGCGAGGACCTGGAGGCGCTGTGCGCGCCGGGCGCGTTCCGCCGCGGCGCCCGAGGGCCGTACGCGCCGCTCGGGAGCGCGCCGCCCGGGAGCGGGGGCGGAACGGTCGGGCGCGGGGCGCGCGGGCGCCGGGCGGGACGCCTGGGCGGGACGGGACGCCGGGCGCGCGGCCTCCGGCCTGGCCGGGGCCGGGACGTCCGCGCGGATTTCCATCCGGGCCTCGGTACGGGCCGGGGGCGCGGAGAAGGCCCGGACATCGACGGAGCTGATCGACTCCGTGCGGCTGTCCGGTTCCCGGTCGGGCCCCGCCTCCTCGGCGGTGCGCTCCTGAAGCTCCTTGGCGTAACGGCGCTCCATGGACGCCCGTCCGGACAGCAGCCGGATGGCGGTGCTGAAGCGTTCCGTCGGGCGTGCCTCATTGAGCTCGTCCTGCCTGCGGAGCCACATCGGCACCAAGTAGGCGGCCCAGGCCCCGACAATGACTGCGTAGATCAGGCCGCTGCTGCTCACGGTTCACACCGTAGAGGGGTTCGCACGAGGGCATCCGCCAATTGAGCCGGTGTGTCGCACGATCCAGCTGATAACACTGAATTTTTTTGTGATGGTGCGGATCAGTTTATGGCCATATGCCGATCATTATCGAACACTTATTTCATTTTCTGATCGTTTCCGGTCGCACCTGGTCGGGCCCTGCGCCAGCGACGGAGCAGCCCCTCGGGCACCTCCTCGGCGGTGAGCACATAGATGAGATGGTCCCGCCACGCTCCGTCGATATGCAGATAGCGGGGGCGCAGCCCCTCCTCGCGAAATCCGAGTTTGTCGACCACCCGGCGGCTGGGGCCATTCTCGGGGCGGATACAGATCTCGACGCGGTGCAATCCGACCGAACGGAAGCAGTGGTCCACGGCGAGGGCGACCGCGGTCGGCATGACGCCGCGGCCCGCGACCTCGCGGTCCACCCAGTACCCGACATGACCCGAGCACATCGAGCCCCAGGTGATGCCGGCGACGGTCAGCTGGCCGACGAGCCGGCCCTGGTACTCGATGACGAAGGGCAGCATCCGGCCGGCGTTGGCCTCGCCGCGCAGGTGGCGGACCATCTGACGGTAGGTGGGGCGCTGGGCGACCGGGCCGCCCGGGGGCGGCGGCGGGATGGTCGCCTCCCAGGGCCGCAGCCAGTCGCGGTTGCGCCGGTTCACCTCACGCCACGCGCGCTGGTCGCGCATCCTTATGGGGCGGAGGGTGATGTCTCCGTCCACCAGCATCACGGGCCAGGCCGGGTTCATCCGGAGGTACGGGGGTGGTCGCCGCCGTGGATCTGGTCCACGGCGTGGACGAGCAGCCGGCCGAGCACGGCGAGACCGTCCCGTACCCCGCCCGTCGAGCCCGGCAGGTTCACGATCAGGGTCCGACCCGCCACACCCGCCAGCCCCCGGGAGAGGGCGGCGGCGGGGACCTTCGCGGCGCCCTCGGCGCGGATCGCCTCCGGGATGCCCGGGATCTCGTAGTCGAGCACGCGCCGGGTGGCGTCCGGGGTGCGGTCCGTCGGGGAGACGCCCGTACCGCCGGTGGTGAGGATGACGTCGTACGCGGCGGCGACGCCCTCACGCAGGGCCTGCTCGACCGGATCCCCGTCGGGGACGACCTTCGGTCCGTCGACCGCGAAGCCCAGCGCGGTCAGGCCGTCGGCGAGGATCGGGCCGCCCGTGTCCGCGTAGACCCCGGCGGCGGCGCGGTTGGACGCGGTGACGACCAGGGCGCGGTACGTGGAGGCGGACGGGCCTGCGGACCGGGACGCGGACGGCTTGGCGGACCGGGACGCGGACGGTTCGGTGGGGCTCTCCGAGGCGGACGGGGGGACGGACCGGGAGGCGGACCGCGGCTCGGTCCCGGGACCGGGACCGCCGCTTCTCGCGGGCGTACTCACTCCGCACCTCCGTCCGCCTCGGGGACCGCCGCCCCGGGCGGCACCACCGCCCCGGGCCGGGTCCAGTGCCCCGACCTGCCGCCCGTCTTCTCCTCGACCCGTACGTCCGTGATGACCGCGCCCTTGTCGACCGCCTTCACCATGTCGACCACGGTCAGCGCGGCCACCGAGACGGCGGTCAGGGCCTCCATCTCGACGCCCGTGCGGTCGGTGGTCTTCACCGTCGCGAGGATCTCGACGGCGTCGTCCGCGACCGAGAGGTCGAGCGTGACCCCCGAGACGGCGAGCGGATGGCAGAGCGGAATCAGGTCGGGGGTCCGCTTGGCGCCCATGATGCCCGCGATACGCGCCGTGGCGAGGGCGTCCCCCTTGGGCACTCCCCCGCCCCTGAGCAGTTCGACGACGCGCGGCGAGACCAGCACCCGGCCGCTGGCGCGCGCGACGCGCGCCGTGACCTCTTTCGCCGAGACGTCGACCATGCGAGCCGCGCCCGACTCGTCGATATGCGTCAAGCTGCCTTGCTGAGGGGGTCCGGGGGTCTCCCCCCGGGAAAACACGGTCATTCGCTGTGGCGCTCCCGGTCCGGGCCCGACGGGGCCTGTGTGGGCAGACACGGTACCGCCACCGCGCGGTGCTCAGCCGATCAGGACGACGTCGACCTCCGTGCCGGGCTCCACCGAGACGGACTCCTCCGGGATCACGATCAGCGCGTCGGCATGGGCGAGGGCGGCGATGAGGTGGGAACCGGCCCCTCCCACGGGGGTGATCGTGCCCCCCTCGGCGTCGTACGTACCGCGCAGGAACTGGCGGCGCCCCGCCGGGGACGACAGCGTCTCGCCGGCCGCGAGTGTCGCCCGGACGACGGGGCGGTGCACGTCCTCCCGGCCCATCAGGGCGCGGATCGCGGGGCGGACGAACAGTTCGAAGGAGACGTACGAGGAGACCGGGTTGCCCGGCAGCGCGAGCAGCGGGGTGTGCTCCGGGCCGATCGAGCCGAAGCCCTGCGGCTTGCCCGGCTGCATGGCGAGCTTGCGGAAGTCGACACCGCCGCCCGGCTCGTCCTCGTCGCCGACGGAGGAGAGCGCCTCCTTCACGACGTCGTACGCCCCGACGCTGACGCCGCCCGTGGTGACGACCATGTCGGCGCGGATCAACTGGTCCTCGATGGTGGCGCGGAGTGTGTCGGCGTCGTCGGTGACGGCGCCGACCCGGTACGCGATGGCGCCCGCGTCCCGGGCGGCGGCGGTGAGCGCGAAGCTGTTCGAGTCGTAGATCTGGCCCTCTCCCAGCTCCTCGCCCGGCTGGATCAGCTCGCTGCCGGTGGAGAGCACGACCACGCGCGGGCGGGGTCTGACCCGTACCGAACCGCGGCCGATGGCGGCCAGCAGGCCGATCTGCGGCGGCCCCAGGACCGTGCCCGCCTCCAGGGCCAGGTCACCGGCGCGCACATCGCTGCCGCGCGAGCGGACGTGGTCGCGCGCCTCGGCCGAGCGGAACACCCGTACCTCACCGCTCGATCCCTCACCGCCGGCGCCGGCGGGGCGCATGGCGGTGGCCGCGCCGCCGCCCGCGCCGCCGTCGGTCCATTCCACCGGGACGACGGCCTCGGCACCGGGCGGCAGCGGGGCGCCGGTCATGATCCGGGCGGCCTGCCCGGGGCCGACCTCGGGCAACGCGCCGCTGCCCGCCGCGACATCGCCGATGACGGTCAGCACGGCCGGGAACTCGTCGGTGGCACCCGCCACATCGGCCGTGCGGACCGCGTATCCGTCCATGGAGCTGTTGTCGAACGGCGGCAGAGCCACCGGTACCGTGACGTCCTCCACCAGCACACAGCCCTGGGCGTCGGGCAGTTGCAGCTCGATGGGGTCGAGCGGGTGGACCGCGGCGAGGATGTCCGCGAGATGGTCGTCCACCGACCACAGCCGCTCATGGCCGGCGGCCGGTACCGATTCTGCCGTGCTGCTCAAGTGCTACATCTCCTCGCTGACATAACTGCGGAGCCAGGCGCGGAACTCCGGGCCCAGGTCTTCACGTTCGCACGCGAGTCTGACAATGGCACGCAGATAGTCGCCGCGGTCGCCTGTGTCATAGCGACGGCCCTTGAAAACCACGCCATGGACCGGTCCGCCCACCTTCTCGTCGGCGGAAAGCTGCTGGAGCGCGTCGGTGAGCTGGATCTCACCCCCGCGGCCCGGCTCGGTCTGGCGCAGTATGCCGAAGACGGCGGGGTCGAGGACGTAGCGGCCGATAATCGCGTAATTGCTGGGGGCGTCCGCGGTGTCGGGCTTCTCGACCAGATCGTGCACCTTGACCACATCGGCGTCACCGGTGGGCTCGACGGCGGCGCAGCCGTAGAGATGGATCTGCTTCGGGTCGACCTCCATCAGCGCGATGACGCTGCCGCCCTCACGCTCCTGGATCTCGACCATGCGGGACAGCAGCGGGTCGCGGGGGTCGATCAGGTCGTCACCGAGCAGCACCGCGAAGGGCTGGTCACCGACGTGCGGGGCGGCGCAGAGCACGGCGTGTCCGAGGCCCTTGGGGTTGCCCTGACGCACGTAGTGCATGGTGGCGAGGTCGCTGGACTCCTGGACCTTCGCGAGCCGGCCGGCGTCTCCCTTCCGGGTCAGCGCCTCCTCCAGCTCGTAATTCCGGTCGAAATGGTCCTCCAGCGGGCGCTTGTTGCGGCCGGTCACCATGAGGACGTCGGAGAGACCGGCGGCTACCGCCTCCTCGACGACGTACTGAATAGCGGGTTTGTCCACAACCGGCAGCATCTCTTTTGGAGTGGCCTTCGTGGCGGGCAGGAACCGGGTGCCGAGGCCTGCGGCGGGGATGACAGCCTTGGTGATCCGGGAGGGCGAATGAGTCATGCGGAGTACACTATCCGCGCTTTATAGGCGGAAGATGATACTCCGGTTAACTTTCGTCTCATAAACGATCAGACGCGAGGTTTGTGATGTCCGGTGCGCAATGATGAGTAACGACATGCCCGGAAAGGCCGCGCTGCGCCGCGAACTCCTCGCCCTGAGGGCGCTCCTGTCCAGGGAGGACGCACTCGAAACCGGGGCGGTTCTCGCGCGGCGCGCACTCGATCTGCCGGAGCTCGCCGACGCCCGGACCGTCGCCGCGTATGTCTCGGTGGGGCGCGAGCCCGGCACACGCGCGCTGCTCGACGCGCTGCGTGCGCGGGGGGTACGGGTCCTGCTGCCGGTGCTCCTGGCGGACAACGACCTCGACTGGGCGGAGTACGGGGGCGCGGACCGGTTGGTACCCGCGGGGCGGGGGCTGCTGGAGCCGGACGGTGCCCGGCTCGGCGTGGACGCGGTGCTGGAGGCGGAGGTCGTGCTGCTGCCCGGCCTCGCGGTGGACGGGCGGGGCATGCGGCTGGGGCGGGGCGGCGGCTCGTACGACCGGGTCCTGGGCCGGCTGGCCCGCGCCGGAGCGGAACCCGCGCTGACCGTCCTGCTGTACGAGAACGAGGTGGTCGCGCGGGTCCCGGAGGAGCCGCACGACCACCCCGTACGGGCCGTGGTGACGCCGGGGGGCGTCAGGCGCTTCGACGACCGGCGGTAGCCGCGCCGGTGGCGCCGGTGGCGTCAGGGGCCGCCGACGGCGGGACCGGTGGCGGAGGCGTCAGCGGTACCGGCCTGCGTCCGGGCGCCCAGCGGCGCCGTCGGCATTCCGCTCCGGCTCGGCCCGGCTCGCCCCGGCTCACGATGCGGGCGGTTCGAGCGTGAGGGTGTCGCTCGTCGCGCGTTCCACCGTGTTGACCTTGTACGGCCAGTCGAGCAGCTCGCCCTTGGCCCACTTGTCCGTCTGGTCGGTGTAGTTCGCGCTGTACGCGTGCCCCGAGGCGCCCGTCAGATTGATCCAGCGGGACTTGTCCCAGTCACCGACGTTGACGACCATCCGCATCGACGGCACCCACACGACCTCGTAGCCGCCCGCCGCGTTCCAGCCCGTCGCGTCGACCGCGGCCTCGCCGCCGCCGAGGTTCCACGGGCCGCGGTTGAGCATCTGCTTCAGGAAGCCGGGGCCGCTGGTCCCGAGGGTCTGGTTGTCCAGCTGGAGCTGGTGCAGCCGGCCCCAGCTCCAGCTGGAGACGTCCTTGCCGAGCTTGGCGGTCAGCTCCCAGCGGGCGTCCTCCATGGCGCGCTCGAACAGCTTGTCGCGGGTCTTGGTGGCGCCGTCCCTGCGGCTGCCCGGGGAGCTCCACCAGGCGTTGTCCTCGTCCTTGATGATGCTGCGCACAACCTCGTACCAGCGGTCCCCGCCGTCCGGCTGGGCCGCGTCGGGCGCGCGCTGGCCGCATTCCCGTACCGGCTGTATGTCGTCGTCCGCCGGACCGGTGCTGTCGGCGGGACGGACGTTCAGGCACTCGCCCTTGACGCGCACCTCCTTGGGAAGCTTGTTCCCGAAGGCGAGCTTGAGGACATTGCGCCAGACCGCGTTGAAGTAGGCCGCGGCCCCCGAGTCGGGCTCCTGGGTGTAGTCCCAGCCTTCGAGGAGCTTCTGCGCCTCGCGTACGGACGGGTCCGGGATATCGATCTTGAGCAGATAGGGCATCAGCAGCTTCGCGATCTCGCTGGTGTTGTCCATCTGCATGGTCTGCATGTCGTCGGTCGAGATCTTCCCGCCGTCCTTGATCTTCGACTCGATCAGGTCGTTGATCCGCTGACTGCGGGCGCCGTAGCCCCAGTCCTCGGTCAGCGGGTACGGGTACTTCTTCGAGTCGATGACGGCCTGATTGGCGGTGACGATGTAGCCGCGCTCCGGGTCGTACTCGTATGGCAGCTCGTCGAAGGGGATGTAGCCCTTCCACTGGTACTTCGGGTCCCAGCCCGGAGCCGGCGTGCGGCCGTCGAAGCCGTCCGAGCGGATCGGAATGCTGCCCGGCGCCTGGTAGCCGATGTGGCCCTTGGTGTCGGCGTAGATGAGGTTCTGCGAGGGGACCTCGAAGTGCTCGGCGGCCTTGCGGAACTCGCTGAAGTCCTTGGCCCTGTTGAGCTCGAAGACCGCGTCCATGGACTTGCCCGGCTGGAGCGCCGTCCACTGGAGCGACACGGCGTAGCCGTCGCCGCGGTCCGGGGCGACATCGCCGACCGGGGCCTTCTCGCCGACCTTCACCAATTCGCTGTTGCGGTCCGAGACCAGCGGGCCGCGGTCGGTGGAGCGGACGGTGATCGTCTTGCTCTGGCCGCCGGCGACCTTGATGGTCTCCTCACGGGTCCTGAACCGCTTCTCCTTGTCGCCGTACTGGTAGGAGTCGCCGTTGACCTTCTCCAGGAAGAGGTCGGTCACGTCGGCGCCGAGGTTGGTGAAGCCCCAGGCGATGTCCTGGTTGTGGCCGATGATGACGCCGGGCATTCCGGAGAACGTGTAGCCCGCGACGTCGTACTTGCAGGTCGCCGAGACGCTGCGGCAGTGCAGACCCATCTGGTACCAGAGCGAGGGCAGCTGGGGCGCGAGATGCGGGTCGTTGGCGAGGAGCGGCTTGTCCGTGGTCGTGTACCGGCCGGAGACGACCCAGGAGTTGGAGCCGATACCGCTGCCGCTCGGGCCGAGCAGCTCGGGGATCTCGTCGAGCGTGCCGGAGAGTGCTTCGAGCTGGGAGTTGAAGTCCTCGGTGGCGCCGGACGCGGTGATCGCCCCGCCGGTGCCGGAGTCCGCGCCACTGTCCGTGCCGGTGCCGGTGCCGGTCCCTATGCCGGTGCCTGTGCCTGTGCCTGTGCCCGTACCGGTGTCCGTGCCGCCGGTGCCTGCACCGCTTCCTGTACCGGTGCCGGTGCCGCCCGTGCCGAGGTCCGAGCCCGTGTCACCCATACCGCTTTCCGCGCCGTCGGTGGGCTCGGCCTTGGGGTCGTACTTGCCGGTGATCGGGTCGATCCCGCCCGCGCTGACGATCGGCTTGTTCCGGTCGTACGGATACGACGGGTACAGGTCATCGATCTGCTGGTCGCTCAACCGGCTGGTCAGCAGTGAGCGGTCGATCTCGTCCTGCATGTTGCTGCGCAGGTCCCAGGCCATCGCCTTGAGCCAGGCCACCGAGTCGACGGGCGTCCACTTCTCGGGCTTGTAGTCATTGGTGAAGCTCAGGGCCGCGTACTCGAAGGAGATGTCCTTGCCGTCGCGGCCCTCCAGGTAGGCGTTGACGCCGTCCGCGTACGACTGGAGGTTCTTCTTGGTCTCCGCCGAGAGCTTGGTGTCGTACTCGCGCTGTGCCACCCCGCGCCAGTCGAGGGTGCGCAGGAAGGTGTCGGTGTTGACCTGGCTCTTGCCGAACATCTCGGAGAGCCGGCCGGAGGTCATATGGCGCCGGACGTCCATCTCCCAGAAGCGGTCCTGCGCCTGGACGAAGCCCTGGGCGCGGAACAGGTCCTGGTCGCTGTTCGCGTAGATCTGCGGGATGCCGTAGCTGTCGCGTCTGACATCCACGGGCCCGGAGAGCCCTTTGAGTTCGAGCGTCCCCGTCGTCTGCGGGAAGGAGGCACGGACCGTGCTGACGCCCCAGTACGTGCCGTAGCCGACACCGCCGACGAGCGCCAGCACCAGGACGATCACGATCAGACGGGCGCGTCGCCCCTTCTTTTTGGCGGAAGGGGGGGCTGTGTTGGCGGGCATCGCTGTCCTTCGAGGGGCAGGGTGGTCCTGGAATGCTGGAGCAACCATAGGCGCAGCCGTTCATCGTCCCGGACTCGGTGTCATGTAGTGCGACTCGTCGGACGATCACACAGGTGATCACGCCATGGTTCCCGGCGGATAGCGGCCGGAAGGGAGGCGCAGATCACATCTGCTCGTACTGGCGATCGAAAGCGTCAAGAAAACGTTAAAGATTAGGTAAGGTAACGAAGTACCGGCTGCCGGAGGAACGATCCGGCATGCGCGAGGGGAAGGATCGGCCGCTGTCTGTCCACCATCTCAATGAACTTCTGCTCATCAGCTCCCTCGTGCTGCTGATCGCGGTCGCGGCCGTCCGGATCTCCTCCCGGAGCGGGCTCCCCAGCCTGCTGCTCTATCTCGGGATCGGGGTCGTCATAGGTCAGGACGGTCTCTTTCACGTCAAGTTCGACAACGCCGAGCTGACGCAGGTAATCGGATACGCCGCCCTTGTGGTGATCCTGGCCGAGGGCGGTCTGGGCACCAAGTGGAAAGAAGTGAAACCGGCGCTGCCCGCCGCGGCGGTGCTCTCGACCGTGGGCGTCGCGGTGAGCGTCGGGGTGACCGCCTCGGCCGCCCACTATCTGATCGGTCTCGACTGGCGCCAGGCGCTGATCGTCGGCGCGGTCGTCTCCTCGACGGACGCCGCGGCGGTCTTCTCCGTACTGCGCAAGGTGCCGCTGCCGTCCCGGGTGACCGGGGCGCTGGAGGCCGAGTCGGGTTTCAATGACGCGCCTGTGGTGATCATTGTGGTCGCCCTCTCGGCGTCGGGCCCGGTCGAGCACTGGTACGTGCTGGTCGGCGAGATCACGCTGGAGCTCGCGATCGGCGCGTGCGTCGGACTGGCCGTGGGCTGGGCGGGCGCCTTCGGGCTGCGCCATGTGGCCCTGCCGGCCTCCGGGCTGTATCCGATCGCAGTGATGGCCATCGCCGTCTCGGCGTACGCGATCGGTGCCACGGCACACGGCAGCGGCTTCCTCGCCGTCTATCTCGCCTCGATGATCCTGGGGAACTCCAAACTGCCGCACGCCCCGGCCAACCGAGGGTTCGCCGAAGGGCTCGGCTGGATCGCGCAGATCGGCATGTTCGTCCTGCTCGGACTGCTGGTGACCCCGCACGAGCTGGGGGACGACTTCCTGCCCGCGGTCGTCGTCGGTCTCGTACTGACCATGGTGGCGCGGCCCCTGTCCGTGCTGGTCAGCCTGCTGCCGTTCCGTATCCCCTGGCAGGAACAGGCGCTGATGTCCTGGGCCGGTCTGCGCGGCGCGGTGCCCATCATCCTGGCGACCATCCCGATGGTGTCGAACATCGAGGGCAGTCTCCGGATCTTCAACATCGTCTTCATCCTGGTCGTCGTCTACACGCTGGTCCAGGGGCCGACACTGCCCTGGCTGGCCAAGGCCCTGCGGCTCGGCGATCCCTCCGAGGCCGCCGACCTGGGCATCGAGTCGGCGCCATTGGAGAGGCTGCGCGGCCATCTGCTCTCCGTCGCCATCCCCGCGCACTCGAAGATGCACGGCGTGGAGGTCGGGGAACTGCGGCTGCCCGCAGGGTCCGCGGTGACCCTGGTCGTACGGGACGGCAAGAGCTTCGTACCGCAGCCGGCGACCGTACTGCGCCGCGGCGACGAGCTTCTGGTGGTCGCGACCGATCCGGTACGGGACGCCGCCGAGCGACGGCTCCGGGCGGTCGGGCAGGGCGGAAAGCTGGCCGACTGGCTGGGGACGGGAGCGGGGAACGGTACGGGCGGTGGGGCCGGAACCGGGGCTGGGACAGGGGCCGGGACCGGAAGCAAGCTCCGTTCCTAATCTCAGGCGTACCTTCATGCTGTTCGTTCCTTTCCCAGGTGACATGGTGTTCGTACCTGTACGATGAAGGCACAGTTGATCGACCAACTCTGCCTGACGCAGTGCTGGCGCGACCGTATGGCGGCCGTGGCGTTCCCCGATGTGGGCCCTGGTACCTACCGCAGTTCCGCGCAAGAGGACAGCTCTCGGCGGTGCCCGTACATCCGGGGGCGCGCTACCAGGCGGCAGAAAGGCAAGGACCGTGTCCCACAACACGGTCGACACCACCGAGGGCGGCACCCCGGCCGCGACGCCTCCGGCCGCGACGCCCCGCCCCGGATACGGACGGCTGCTGCGCACGCCCGGCGCCTGGACGTTCCTGCTCCCCGGGTTCGCCGCCCGGCAGCCCTTCGCGATGCTGACGATCGGCATCGTGCTCCTGGTCCAGCACACCACCGGCTCGTACGGCAGCGCGGGAGCCGTCGCCGCGGTGACCGGCGTCTCCATGGCGGTCTTCGCACCCCAGGGCGGAAAGCTCGCCGACCGGTTCGGGCAGCGGGCGGTGCTCGTCCCGGGCGTGCTGCTGCACACGGCGTCCGTCGCAGCGCTGATCGTGCTCGCGCTCGCCGGCGCCCCGCTGTGGGCGCTGTTCCTCGCCGCTGTCCCAACCGGCGCCTCCGTCCCGCAGATCGGCCCCATGGTCCGGTCACGCTGGGCCGCCCTGCTGGGAGGCAGCCCCTCCGGTTCCGGTTCGGGCCCCGACTCACGCTCCGGTTCGGGCCCTGGCTCCCGGCCCCGTGGCGACGCGTCACTGCTCCCGACGGCAGCCGCCTTCGAGTCCGTGACGGACGAGTTCACCTTCGTCATCGGCCCGGTACTGGCGACCGCCCTGTGCACCGGCGTCCACCCGGCGGCCGGACTGATCGCCGAAGCCGTGCTGACGCTGGCCGGAGGGCTGCTCTTCGCCGCCCAGCGGGGTACCCAGCCCAAGACCGGCCGACATGGGGAAGGCGGCTCGGCCGAACCACGGGTCTCCGCGCTCTCCGTGCCCGGTGTGCGGGTTCTCGCCATCTCCTTCCTGGGAATCGGTTCGGTCTTCGGGGGCATGCAGGTCTCGCTGACCGCCTTCTCCGAGGAGATCGGCAACCCCGGTGTGAACGGTCTGCTGTACGGCGTCTTCGCGGCGGGCAACATGCTCGCCGGAATCGTCTGCGGCGCCGTGGCCTGGAAGATCGGGCCGCGTCGCAGGCTGGTGGTCGGATACGCGGGGCTGACGTTGGCCGCGTCAGCACTGTGGGCCGTGCACTCGGTGCCGCTGCTCGCCGGACTGGGACTGCTGGTCGGACTCTGCATCGCTCCCGCGCTGATCACGGGATACACGCTGGTCGAGTCGCTGGTGCCCGCCTCGGCCCGCACCGAGGCGTTCACCTGGCTGACCGGCGCCGTCGCGCTCGGCCAGGCCGCGGCGGTCACCGTCGCCGGACAGCTCGCGGACGTCCATGGCGCGAGCGCCGGATTCCTGGTGCCGCTGGTGGGCACCGCGCTGGCGCTGGTCACACTGATCGCGCTGCGTTCGAGGCTGGCCCCGAAGGCCTCCGGGCTGGTCGCCGCACGTGGGATGAGTCACCGCCTGCCGGTGACAGTGGACTGATCGCGCGGAATACGTCACTATGGAGCGTCGTTAGCACTCATTGAGTGAGAGTGCCAGGAGGAGCAAGTGCCGACCTATCAGTACCAGTGCACCGAGTGCGGCGAGGGCCTCGAGGCGGTGCAGAAGTTCACCGATGATGCCCTTACCGTGTGCCCGAACTGCCAAGGACGCCTGAAGAAGGTCTTCTCCGCGGTCGGCATCGTCTTCAAGGGCTCCGGGTTCTACCGGAACGACAGTCGTGGCTCGTCGTCGAGCAGCGCCCCTGCTTCGGCGAGCTCGTCGGGCTCCGCCTCGGGTTCCGCGGGCGCGAAGTCGTCGTCGTCGGAGTCCAAGGCCCCGGCGTCGGCCTCGTCCTCTTCCGGCTCGGGCGGCTCCGGGTCCGGCTCGGGCTCCAGCTCCACTTCGTCGAGCAGCTCCAGCGGCTCCTCGGCCGCCTGACGCCTTCTCCTTCCGCTCCTTCCTTTTCGTGGGGACCCCGCTGTCTTGAACAGCCGGGGTCTTTCGCGTACGCCTGGGCGAGTACGGCTACTGTGATCGAATGGCGAACGCAGAGATCGGTGTGATCGGTGGCTCGGGTTTCTACTCCTTCCTGGAAGATGTGACCGAAGTCGAGGTGGAGACCCCCTACGGGCCTCCCAGCGACTCCCTCTTCCTCGGCGAGATCGCGGGTCGGCAGGTCGCGTTCCTGCCCCGGCACGGACGCTCCCATGGCCTCGCGCCGCACCGCATCAACTACCGCGCCAATCTGTGGGCACTGCGTTCCGTCGGTGTGAAGCAGGTTCTGGGACCGTGTGCCGTGGGCGGGCTGCGGCCGGAGTTCGGGCCGGGCACGCTGCTCGTACCCGATCAGTTGGTGGACCGTACGAAGGCACGCGCGCAGACCTTCTACGACGGGCTGCCGCTGCCTGACGGAAACACCTCGAAGGTCGTGCACATCTCGCTCGCCGATCCCTACTGTCCCGAGGGACGCAGGACAACGCTGGCGGCGGCGCGGGGGCGCGACTGGGAGCCGGTGGACGGCGGGACGCTCGTGGTCATCGAGGGACCGCGTTTCTCGACGCGGGCGGAATCGCGGTGGCATGCGGCGATGGGCTGGTCGGTGGTCGGGATGACCGGGCACCCCGAGGCGGTACTCGCACGTGAACTGGGGCTCTGCTACACCTCCATGACTCTGGTGACGGACTTGGACGCGGGCGCGGAGACCGGCGAGGGCGTCTCCCACGAGGAGGTCCTCAAGGTCTTCGCCTCGAATGTCGACCGGCTGCGCACGGTGCTGTTCGACGCGGTGGGCGGATTGCAGGCGAGCGAGACGCGCGACTGTCTGTGCGCACACGCTCTGGACGGGATCGACACCGGGATCGAGCTGCCCTGATCCGGATTTGCCCGGACCCCTCGCGAACCATGCGCGAGAAACCGGGAATTGCGGCGACACCCGGCTGAACCACTCCGGCGGGTGAGGAAGTTGTCCACAACCGCCGAGCGATCCACAGGCCGCGACGGGATCGTGACGGACCGTGCATCGTGAGGAGCGACCGCAGAGCTCCTCACGAAACGGTGGTTGTTGCCATGTCGCGCTCCTTCTCGCGTGATCCGTCCCGTCCTGCCCTCCCGTACCCCTCGCCCGGCCTCCCCGGCCTCTCCCCGCTCTCGTCCCCCTTTCCCTCTCCCCTCCCCGCGCCCGCCGCGCCCGAGCCGTGCGGTGTGCCGCTCTTCGATCCGCTGCGGGTACGGGGCTCCGGCCGACGGCTGCGCAGGGCGCTGTTCAGGCGGCGGCGGGCGACCGCGGCCGGTCTGGCCATGACGGCTGCCGCGCTGGCCACCGCCGGGGCGGGGGGCTCGGTCGGTACGGCGGCGGATGCCGACGCCCATACGGAGTCCACGGCGGCCGGAGCCGTGGCGGAAGCGCCGTCCCGGCCGTCCCGCGCTCAGCGGGCGGCGGAGATGGTGTCCGCGCCGGTCCGTATCGCGGACGCGGCGACGGTCCGGCTGCTGCGCCGGGGAGACCGGGTGGATGTGATCGCGGCGGCCGACGGAGCGCCGGAGGCGAGGGTGGTGGCTTCGGGAGCCCGGGTGACCGAGGTTCCGAGGGCACGGGAGACCGTCGTGGACACCGGAGACGGCGGGGCGCTGATCGTCCTGTCCGTTCCGCGCGCGACCGCCACGGAGCTGGCCGGCGCGGGCGCCACGTCACGGCTGGCGGTGACGCTGTGCTGAGCCGGCTCGTGCGGGGTCGGCTTGTGCGGGGTCGGCTTGTGCGGGGTCGGCTTGTGCGGGGTCGGCTTGTGCCGAGGTTCGCGCGTGGGCGACTGGTGCCGGGGCGCTTCGCGCTGAGCCGACGCGTTCGCACTCGCACTGGCGAGCTGTGGGGTCGCCTGATCGCGTCTGCGGATTGGACAGTGTGGGCACACGCTGCCGTAGGTTGCGAAGCTGATTGTCACCTCTACCGCACATGCGAAGAAAGGCTCACTCGTGAGCAAGGAGAAGGAGAGCGTGCTGGAGGGCTTCAAGGCCTTCCTGATGCGCGGCAACGTGATCGATCTCGCGGTCGCGGTGGTCATCGGCGCGGCGTTCACGAACGTGGTGAACTCGGTCGTGAAGGGCTTGATCAACCCGGTGGTCGGCGCGTTCGGCACCCAGGATCTGAACAAGTACAGCTCGTGCCTGAAGTCGCCGTGCAAGACGAACGACGCGGGCGAGGTCGTGAGCGGCATCCCGATCATGTGGGGAACGGTGCTGAGCGCGGTCCTCACGTTCGTGATCACGGCGGCCGTCGTGTACTTCCTGATGGTCCTGCCGATGTCCAAGTACCTCGCCAGGCGAGCCAGGCAGCAGGCCGCCAAGGAAGAGGTCCAGGAGGTCACGGAGCTCAGCGAGCTGGAGGTGCTGAAGGAGATCAGGGACACGCTGATCTCGCAGCGTGTCTCGGGGACCGCCGTCCCCGGGCAGGCCACCACCGGGCAGGCGACTCCTGGTCAGACCGCCTCGGGGCCGAACAATCCGGGGCAGGGCAATCCGTAACGGCTGACGGCCGCACCACCGGTCAGAGGTGGTGGGGCGGCTTCTCGTCGAGGAAACGCGCGAGATCGGCGGCGCTGTCGCCGCTCCCGGCGGGCCGGTCTCCCCAGCCACGGTCCGTGTCGTCCGTCGACTGCTGGTCCAGCGGATCGTCGAAGATCAACGCCGGACTGGGGCGCGGCGGCCGGGACGGCGGGGGCGACTGGGCCGGCAGCGGCGACTCCGGCGCCGACGGCTCGGGGGTGGGGGCGGTGCTCATAGCTCCAGGGTACGGGGGCTCGGTCCGGGCCGACGCGGACGAGGAGGGGCGGGAGCGCCCCGCCCCGGTCCGGGTGGCGCTCAGCGCGCGCCGCACCGTCCCGCCACCCGTACCACTTCAAGACCGGTACGGCGCAGCAGCTCGTCCTGCCGGTCTCGGCGGCGGCGATCGTCGCCTGTACGTTCCTCGGGGCCCGGGCGGTCCTCGCGGCCGGACTGGTGGTGGCGGCGACCGTGGCGGTGGGGGTGACGCTTGCCGAGCACGCGGACGCCCGTGGTACGGATGGGGGTTCATGACATCGAATGACGCACTGACCGACGTGGCGGGCCTGCGGGTCGGGCACGCCCAGGTGGCGGGAGACCGGGCGCTGACCGGCACCACGGTCGTTCTCGCCCCGGAGGGCGGCGTGGTGGCCGCCGTGGACGTACGGGGCGGCGGGCCGGCCACCCGGGAGACCGACGCCCTCGATCCACGCAATATCGTCCAGCGCGTCGAGGCCGTGGTGCTGACGGGCGGCAGCGCGTTCGGGCTCGACTCGGCGTCCGGGGTGATGGCGTGGCTGGAGGAGCGCGGGCGGGGCATCCGGGTAGGTCCCGACCCGTCCCAGGTGGTGCCGGTCGTGCCGGCGGCCGGGGTCTTCGACCTGGGGCGCGGTGGCGACTGGCGGGTCCGCCCGGACGCGGCGACGGGCCGTGCGGCGGTGGAGGCGGCGGCCGGTACGGCGAACGGGGCACCGGTCGCGGAGGGCGGCGTGGGCGCCGGGACGGGCGCTCTGGTCGGTCCGGTCAAGGGCGGGATCGGTACGGCGAGCCTGGTCCTGGAGTCCGGGATCACGGTGGCCGCCCTGGTCGTCGCCAACGCCGCGGGTTCCGCGATCGATCCGCTGACGGGCGTGCTGTACGGGCGCTACCTCGACGGCCGTACGGAGTACCCGGCGTCCGAGGTCCACGAGGCGGCGCAGCGGCGGCTGGCCGAGCTGCTCGAGCGGAACGGACCTCCGCCGCTCAACACCACGCTCGCCGTCGTCGCCACCGACGCCGAACTGTCCCGGGCACAGGCGCACAAGCTCGCGGGCACGGCGCACGACGGTATCGCGCGCGCCGTCCGTCCCGTGCATCTGCTCAATGACGGGGACACGGTTTTCGCTCTGGCGACGGGTCAACTCCCCCTCGCCGAGGGGGATCCGCTCGCGCTCAATGAGGTACTGGCTGCCGGAGCTGACGTCGTGACCAGGGCAATCGTCTCCGCCGTCGTGGCGGCGGAGAGCGTGGCGGGGCCGGGCGGGACGTTTCCTTCGTACCGCGAGCTGTACGGGCTCGACTGACCGGCGCAGTCGCCGAGTTGGCGGGGGCGCGCGGGAACTTCACGTACGCCCCCTTCGTTTTCCCAAACTTAGGACGCGATGTAAGCCCTAGGCACTACGTTATGCAATCACCAAGTGACATGTGGCGACGGCCTGGAGACCCATCTTGAACGATCCCTACGAGACAACCGAGACGCACCTCGAGCGACTCCTGGGTCGGGCACTCAACTCCTTCGACCTGCCGGACGCATTGGTCGAGCAACTCAGCCATGCGCTGGCGCACGCCAGCTCGCTGTGCTCCGCGCACCACAGTGCGGGGCTGCACCGCGAGACCTACCGACACACGTATCTGCTCATGAACGGCAGCGCGCTGAGTCTCTGGGAGCTGGTGCACAACACCGGCCGGGACGAAGCACGGTCGCACGAGCTGTACGCGGAGGAGTCCGAGGCGCAGCTCGCCGCGGCCCGTCTCTGCCGCCCCGGCAGCCCCGAGGCACCACGGCTCTCCGACGACGGGTCAGCGGGCCCGGAGGCGGTACGCGATCCCGACGGGCCGCCCATGGACGATGCGGCGGCGGGGCTGCTCGCGGAGTTGGAGTCCGAGCGCACGGCCGAGATCGACGCGCATCTCGCGCTGCTGCGCGGTCTGCGTGCCATGCCCTCGACCCCGCTTCCGCGGCACCGGACGTACTCTCCGGACAACTCCCCGGATCATGCGCGCCGGGTGCTGCGCCGGGCGGAGAACGCCGACCGGCCGGGCGAGGAGACGGCGCGGCTGCTGCGGACGGCGTTCGCGCACCACATCACGCAGGTCTTCGGCAGACAGTGCCAGGTCGAGGGCAAGGACGCCGGGTTCATGCTCTACGAGCACGCGTTCCTGCTGATCGACGGCAATGAGACGAGCCTGTGGGAGGTGGAGCACACGGCGACTCCGGACGGCCGTCATATGTGTGAGGTGTACGAGACGGAAGACCTCGCGCGCGAAGCCATGGAACTCCGCGCGCAGGTGCGATGACGTGAGGTGAGGGCGGGAAGCGGGGTGGGTCGTACGGCCGTCAGGGGTGGACGGCGTACGACCACGAGGACCCGGCTCAGGCGGCCGCCGGTATCTTGGCGTCCGCCCCGGCCTCCCCGTCGCCGCTGACGCCGTCACGGGTGCTTCCGGCCTCCGCCGCCTGGTCGGGACGGCCTGTTTTACGGGCTCCCTTGAGGAGGATGACCAGCCCCGCGCTCACCGCCGTACCCGCCGCGATCGCGATCAGGTAGAGGAACGGGTTGCCGATCAGTGGGATCACGAAGATGCCGCCGTGCGGGGCCCGCAGCGTGCACTCGAAGAGCATCGACAGCGCGCCGGTGACCGCGCCGCCCGCCATCGCGGACGGGATCACCCGCAGCGGGTCGCCGGCGGCGAAGGGGATCGCGCCCTCGGTGATGAAGGAGGCACCGAGCACCCAGGCGGCCTTGCCGTTCTCCCGTTCGGTACGGGTGAACAGCCTGCCTCGTACGGTCGTGGCCAGCGCCATGGCGAGCGGCGGGACCATGCCGGCGGCCATCACGGCGGCCATGACCTTGAGGCTGCCCTCGTTGGGGTTGGCGAGACCGCCGACCGCGAAGGCGTACGCGACCTTGTTCAGCGGGCCGCCCAGGTCGAAGCACATCATCAGACCGAGGATGACGCCGAGGATGATCGCGTTGGCGCCGGAGAGACCGGACAGCCAGTCGGTCAGTGCTTTTTGGAGCGAGGCGATGGGTTTGCCGACCACCAGGAACATCAGGAAGCCGACGATCGCGGAGGAGATCAGCGGGATCACGACGACCGGCATGATGCCGCGCAGCGGGGCGGGAACCCTCAGTTTCTGTATGGCCATCACCGTGCCGCCGGCGATCAGACCGGCGGCGAGGCCGCCCAGGAAGCCCGCGTTGATGGTGAGGGCGATGGAGCCGCCGACGAAGCCGGGCACCAGACCGGGGCGGTCGGCCATCCCGTACGCGATGTAGCCCGCGAGGACCGGCACCAGGAAGCTGAACGCCAGGCCGCCGATCTGGAACAGCAGGGCGGCCCAGCTGGTGTGGTCCGTCCAGATGAAGTGCTCGGCGACGGAGGGGGCCTTGTTGATGGTGTAGCCGCCGATGGCGAAGCCGAGGGCGATGAGAAGCCCGCCCGCGGCCACGAAAGGAACCATGTAACTGACGCCGGACATCAGCCACTTGCGCAGCTTGGTGCCGTAACCCTCGCCCGGTTCTCCCGCGTTGTCCACGGGTGAGGCGTGGTCGCCGGCGGTACCGGTGATCTCGCCGCGTTCCGCCTTGCCGCGTACCTCGGCGATCAGCTCGGCGGGCCGGTTGATGCCCGCCTTGACGCCGACGTCGACGGTCGGCTTCCCGGCGAACCGGTCCTTCTCCCGTACCGGCACGTCGTGCGCGAAGATCACGGCGTCGGCGGCGGCGATGACGGCGGGGTCGAGCCGGTTGAACCCGGCGGATCCCTGCGGCTCGACGACCACCTCGACGCCCGCCTGCTGCCCGGCCTGTTCCAGTGCCTCGGCGGCCATGTAGGTGTGCGCGATGCCGGTGGGGCAGGAGGTGACAGCGACGATCCGGAAGGCGCGGTCGGCGGGCTTCTGCGGCTCCTCTGCCACCGGGAGCGCGGCGGGCCCAGGCTGCGGCTCGGACTGCGACTCGGAGCCTGGCGCAGGGCCCGGCTCCGACTGCGATTCGGGACGCGGCTCAGGGCCCGGCTCGGGCTGCGGCTCGGGGCGCGGTTCGGGCTCGGTCCGTGTGGCGTCCTCGCCGCGGATCAGCGACGCCGCCGCGGTGGCGTCCGTCGCCGTACGCAGGGCCGTCGTGAAGTCCTCGTTCATCAGACGCCGGGCCAGGGCGGAGAGGATCGTCAGATGGGCGTCGTCGGCACCGGCCGGGGCCGCGATCAGGAAGATCAGATCCGCCGGACCGTCCGGGGCGCCGAAGTCGATGCCCCGCGCCGAGCGGCCGAAGGCCAGCGTGGGTTCGCTGACATGGGCGCTGCGGCAGTGCGGGATGCCGATACCGCCGTCGAGCCCGGTCGGCATCTGCGCCTCGCGCGCGGCCACATCGGCCAGGAAGCCGTCCAGGTCGGTGACCCGGCCCAGAGTCACCATCCGTTCGGCCAGCGAGCGGGCCGCGGCTTCCTTCGTCTCGGCGGCCAGGTCGAGGTCGACCAGGTCCGCGGTGATCATGTCGCTCATCGCGGGCTCCTTCGCTTGCTTATCGCGCGGGTCAGGTGAGTGGGAGAAAAAAGAGGAGAAGTACGGGAGGTGGCAGGAAGGGAAGGGGGAGACGGAGAGGGAGAGAGAGGGGGAAGGGGAGGGAAAAGGGTGGCGGGGGTCCAGGGGGCAGGGGACGGGCTCATGAGGCGGGCTCCGCGAGAGGACGGTCCAGCGGGACGTCCGCGGTCACCGTGACCGCCGACGGGTTCAGGTCCGCGGGCGACGGCATCACGCTGCCCGGCAGCTGCACGGCCGCCGCGCCGTGCGCGACGGCCGACGCGAGGGCCTCGGGGCCTTCGCCGCCGGCTGCCAGGAACCCGGCCAGTGAGGCGTCGCCCGCACCGACGTTACTGCGGACCGTGGTGACGGCGGCGCAGCCGAAGTACGTCCCCGCGCCCGAGACCAGCAGCTGGCCGTCCGCGCCGAGGCTGGCGAGCACGGACCCGGCGCCGTACGTCCGCAGCTCCTCCGCGGCCTTCACCGCGTCGCCCACCGTCGCGAGGGGGCGTCCGACGGCCTGGGCCAGCTCTTCGGCGTTCGGCTTCACCACGTCCGGCCGTTCCCGTAGCGCGGCCAGCAGCGAGGGGCCCGAGGTGTCGAGCGCGATCCTGGCCCCGGCGCGGTGCGCGCGGGCGACCAGCTCGGCGTACCACTCCGGCGCGAGGCCGCGCGGCAGACTGCCGCAGCAGGCGATCCAGGTGGCCGCGCCCGCGTGCGTACGGATCGTGGAGAGCAGCGACTCGGACTCGGCGGCGGTCAGTTCGGGACCCGGCGCGTTGATCTTCGTCAGGGTGCCGTCCGGCTCGGCGAGCGCGATGTTGGATCGGGTCGCGCCCGCGACCGGCACCGGCGCGACCTCGATGCCCTGCTCCGCGAGCAGTTCGGCGACGAGCGCGCCGGGCGCACCGCCGAGCGGCAGTACGGCGACCGTGCGCCGGCCCGCCGCGGCGACGGCCCGCGAGACGTTGACGCCCTTGCCGCCGGGGTCCATGCGCTCGGCCGTGGCCCGCAGCACCTCGCCTCGGTCGAGGGCCGGGACCTCGTACGTACGGTCCAGGCTCGGGTTCGGGGTGACGGTGAGAATCATGCGGCGCTCTCCTAGACGCACAGCACTTCGGTGCCCGCGGCCTCTACCGCCGCGGCGTCCGAAGGGCTGAGCCCGCTGTCGGTGATGAGCAGGTCGACATCGGCGAGAGCGCCGAAGCGCGCGAAGTGTTCCTGGCCGTGCTTGGCGGAGTCGGCGAGCAGCACCACCCGCCGGGCGGCGCCGACGAGCGCGCGCTTGACCGCGGCTTCGGCGAGGTCCGGGGTGGTGAGACCGCCCTCCGGCGAGAACCCGTTCGTGCCGAGGAAGACGACATCGGCGCGGATCTCGCCGTACGCGCGCAGGGCCCAGGCGTCGACGGCGGCGCGCGTACGGTGCCGCACCCTGCCCCCGACCAGATGGAGATCGATGCCCGGGTGATCGGCGAGGCGGGCCGCGACGGGCAGCGCGTGCGTGACGACGGTGAGCCCGCATTCCAGCGGCAGCGCCGCCGCGAGCCGCGCCACGGTCGAACCGGCGTCCAGGATCACGCTGCCGTCCTCCGGCAGCTCGGCGAGCGCCGCGTGCGCGATACGGTCCTTCTCATCGGCGGCGGTGGACTCGCGCTCCGCGAGGTCGGGCTCGAAGTCGAGCCGCCCGGCCGGTATGGCCCCACCGTGCACACGCCGTACGAGCCCGGCCCTGTCCAGGGCCTTGAGGTCACGCCGTACGGTCTCGGCGGTGACCTGGAACTCCTCGGCCAGCGACAGCACATCGACGCGACCGCCCTCGCGGGCGAGGCGCAGGATCTCCTGCTGGCGCTCCGGTGCGTACATGTGGTTTTACGTCCGTTCCGTGCCCGAACCTGTGGTTTCGGCGACACGCTACGCCCAGATTTCCAGAAAGTAAACAGATCCGGGCACGGTACGGACAGGGTCGGGCGTCAGCCGTTCTCGACGATGCCCTCGCCGTAGCCGACGGTTCCCTCGCCGTGCCCGGGGGCTCCCCCGCCGCCGTCGTTCCCGGCAGCGCCGTCACCGTCACCGGCGGCACCGCCGTCGTCTCCAACGGCACCGCCGTCGTTCCCGACCTCGCCGCCGCCCTCGGCATTCCCGGCGGCACCACCGTCGTCGTTACCGGCCGCACCACCGTCGTTCCCGGCGGCACCACCATCGTTCCCGGCAGCGTCGCCGCCGCCGTCGTTCCCGGCAGCGCCGTCGCCGATCTGAGCGCCGACCGCGGCCAGCGCGGTGGTCACCGGCTGGAAGAACGTCTCGCCGCCGACGGTGCAGTCACCGCTGCCACCGGAGGTCAGGCCGATGGCGCTGCCGTCCGCCGTGAAGAGGGGACCGCCACTGTCGCCCGGCTCCGCGCAGACGTCGGTCTGGATCAGGCCGGTGACCGTACCTTCCGCGTAGTTGACGGTGGCGTCGAGGCCGGTGACCGAGCCGTCGTTCAGCCCTGTGGTGCTGCCCATACGGATCACCGCCTGGCCCACCGTGGCCTCGGCGGCCCCGGTGATCTCCACGGTCTGTCCGTCGCCCGTGTCGACCGTGCTGGGGGCCTCGGTGGCGGCGTCGTCGTAGCTGACGAACGCGAAGTCGCCGTCGCCCGGGAAGGTCGCCTGCTGTACGGTGCCCACCGGCGCCCCGCCCGCGGCGTCCGACCACTCGTCGGCGGCGACTCCGCAGTGGCCGGCGGTGAGGAAGCCGGGCGCGCCGTTCCCGTCGATGACGTTGAAGCCGAGCGAACAGCGCGCGCCGCCGCCGAAGATGGCGTCACCGCCCGCGGCGACGGTCTTGAACTCGCCCGCCGACTTCTTGATACGGGCCGTGTCGGCGCCGAGCGACCGGACCGTGGACTCGATCCGGTCCCACTTGTCGCCGGTGACGGTGCGGTCCGCCGTGACCTGGATCTGGTTGGTCCTCGGATCGACGGCCCACGCGGTGCCCGGGATGGTGGCCTGTTGGCGCAACGTCGTGGCAGCGGACTTCAGTTGGGCCGTGCTGTTCTTGACGCTCCGCACCACGGCTCCGGCCCTGGCGGCCTCGGCACGCGCGTCCTTGTCGTCGCCGACGACATTGACGGTGACCTGCTGCCTGTCCTTGTCGTAGTAGGCACCGGCGAAGGCCGGGCCCAGTCGTTCGGCGATCCGTGAGGCGAGGTCGCCCGCGGACACGGCACTCAGCGTCTTGGGCGCGGGAGCCGGAGAGGCGTCGGATCCGTCCTGCGAGGCATTGGCCTGGGGCAGCAGAATCGCGGCCGTCACCACGGCGGCGGCACCGCCCCCGGCGAAGGCGATCTTCCGCTTGGGTATGCGTTTGTGGCTCAACTCGTGACCTCCTGTGGGGGACGGAGTCCGCTCGTCGGCAGCAGACGGAACGCGCTACGCGCTACGGGCCTTCATACGCAGGAGATCTGAGTTGTGTTCAGCCAGGTGTGCGGCAGGGTGTTCGGCCCGGTCTTCAAATCGGCCATCACCCGGCCATCATTCGGCCGTCACTCGGTCTTCGACTCGGTCCTCAACTTGGCCCTCACCTCGGTCCTCACCTCGGTCTTCAACAACGCGCTCTTCAACTCGGCGATACGCGAACGACGGTGACCCGCACCCTGACGCCTGTCCGGTGCGGATCTCCCTGTGCCGTTGCCCACTGTTACGAGGCGGCCTCCACCGCCGACTCCTCCACATGCTGCTTCGGCCGCGCCGGCAGCGCGAACATCACGCCGAAGATCACCACGAGCACCGCCACCGCCCACCACAGCGCGTGCTGGAATCCGTCCACGAAGGCCGTGCCGACCGCCCCTGGGCCGACCACCGCCGAGCCGGCCGCCGCGGAGCCGACGCGGTCGTCGACCACACCGAAGAACACCACCGACACCAGCCCGAGCCCGAGTGCGCTGCCCATCTGCTGCGTCGTGTTGATCAGACCGGACGCCGAGCCCGCGTGCTCGCGCGGCACTCCGGACAGCACCGCGTCCGTCAGCGGCGCGACGATCAGTCCCATGCCGAGCCCCATCACCGTCAGCGGCAGCGCCATCTGCCAGGCGTGGATGTCCGTTCCGTACCGCCCGGCTTCCCAGATGTAGACGAGCAGCCCCGTGGCCATCGTCAGCGCACCGGTCTGGAGCACCTTCCGGCCGAAGCGCGGCACCAGCTTCTGTACGGACAGCCCCGCCGCGACCGAGACCGCGAGCGAGAACGGCACTCCCGTGAGCCCCGCCCGCAGGGGGCTCCAGCCGAGACCGATCTGCATATAGAGCGTCCAGACCAGGAAGAAGATGCCCAGAACGATCCCGAAGGTCAGCTGCACGGTGATACCCGCGGCGAAGCTCTTCACCCTGAACAGCGACAGCTCGATGAGCGGCGAACCGTCCTTGCGCGTCTTCCGCTTCTCGTACGCCACGAAGCCCGCGAACACCAGCACGCTGCCCGCCATGCACAGATGGCCCCACAGCGGCCAGCCCAGCTCGCGCCCGCGCGTGAGCGGGTAGATCAGCATCAGCAGGGCGACGGTCACCAGCACCACGCCGACCAGGTCGAGCCGGAGCGCCTTGGGCGCCTTGGACTCGGTGATGAACTTCCGGCCGAGCAGTACGCCCGCGATCCCGACCGGCAGATTGATCAGGAAGATGGGCCGCCACTCCAGCCCGGCGATGTTCCACTGCGTCAGCAGCGCGCCGAGCAGCGGTCCCGAGACGGCGCCGAGGCCGACGATCGCCCCGAACATCCCGAAGACCTTGCCGCGTTCGTGCGCGGGGAAGGTGACATGGATGATCGCGAGCACCTGCGGCACCATCAGCGCCGCCATCGCCCCCTGGAGCAGCCGTGAGCCGGCCAGTATCTCCGGGGTCGCGGCGAATCCGCAGAGCGCGGAGGCGATCGTGAAGCCGCTGATACCGATCAGGAAGAGGCGCTTGCGGCCGTATATGTCACCGAGCCGACCGCCTGTGATCAGTCCGGCGGCGAAGGCGAGAGCGTATCCGGCGGTGATCCACTGGATGGCCCCGAATGAGGCACCCAGATCCCGCTCGATGCTCGGGATGGCGATATTGACGATCGTGACGTCGACCAGGTCCATGAACGCGGCGGTCATGACGATGGCCAGGGCCAGCCAGCGACGACGGTCCCCGGCGGGCGCGGTGACCGTGCCGCCGCCGACGGCCGAGCCACTGTCCGAAGCGCCGGGACGGGACTCGGCTGCCTTGTCCTTGTCCAGAACATCCACAGAGGTCGAGGGAGAAGGCGGAGAAGGCGGAGAAGAAGCGGGCGAAGAACTCATGCCGAAGAAGCTAGAGACCATCTAGGCCAGTCCATGTCCTAGATAACGCGCACCATGGATCCATGACCGACACCCCGGCACGGCTCCTCAGTCTGCTCTCCCTCCTCCAGACTCCGCGCGAGTGGCCGGGCAGTGAGCTGGCCGAGCGGCTCGCCGTCAGCCCGCGCACCATCCGCCGCGACATCGACCGGCTGCGCGCCCTCGGCTACCCCGTCGAAGCCACCATGGGCGCGGTGGGCGGCTACCGGCTGGTCGCCGGCACCGCCATGCCGCCGCTGCTCCTGGACGACGAGGAGGCCGTCGCCATCGCCGTCGGGCTCCGCGCCGGGGCGGGCCATGCCATCGAGGGCGTCGAGGAGGCCTCCGTACGGGCCCTCGCCAAGCTGGAGCAGGTGCTGCCCTCCCGGCTGCGGCACCGCGTCTCCACACTCCAGGCCGCGACGATCCCGCTCACCCAGGGCGACGGCGCCAGCATCGATCCGCGCACCCTGACGGTGATGGCCTCGGCGGTCACCGGCACCGAGCGGCTGCGGTTCGGCTACCGCTCGGGCGACGGTACGGAGACGAAGCGCCAGGTCGAGCCGTACCGTCTCGTCTCCACCGGCCGGCGCTGGTACCTCGTGGCGTACGACCTCGGGCGGGAGGACTGGCGTACGTTCCGGGTCGACCGGGTCAGCGAGCCCTTCGCCACCGGCGCGCGATTCCGCCCGCGCGAGCTGCCGGCCGGGGACGCGGCGAAGTTCCTGAGCCGGTCGATGTCCCGGATGCAGCCGGCGATGGAGGTGGACGTGAGCTTCCTGGCGCCCGCGCGATTCGTGGCGGCGCGGCTCCCGGCCCATCTCGGCACGCCCGAAGCCACCGGCCCGGACTCCTGCCGCCTGCACGCCTCGGTCAACGACTCGATGGAGTGGCTGGCACTCCGGCTGGCGCTGCTGGACTGCGAGTTCACGGTGCACCGGCCGGACCGGCTGACGGACTACCTGCGGGAACTGGGGGCGAGGATCACCCGGGCGACTGCCCCGGCTGCCCTAGCCGTCCCTGCTGCCCCAGCCATCCCTACTGTCCCCACCACCCCCACCACCCCGGCTGCCCCGGCTGCCCCGGGAGAGACACCGTAAGTGCCCTCTCGTACCCGCCCCGGACAGAGGTGAGCCCCGGCACCTGGGGGGGGTTGGTGCCGGGGCTCGCTCTCGGGGGCCGACGTATCGGCCCGTACGTACCGCTCGGAGAGACAGTACGAGTAAGGGGGACACTACGGCTACAGGACGGCGACGTCACGCCGCCGCGTCGAAACCTGTGTCACGAGCCATCTTTTTCAGCTCCATCAGCGCGTGCTTCTCGATCTGCCGTATCCGCTCGCGGGTCAGGCCGTGCTGCTTGCCCACCTCGGTGAGCGTGCGCTCGCGGCCGTCCTCGATGCCGTACCGCATCCTGATGATCGAGGCCGTGCGCTGGTCGAGCTTGCCGATCAGGTCCTCCAGCTCCTCACTGCGGAGCAGCGTCAGCACGGACTGCTCGGGCGATACCGCGGAGGTGTCCTCCAGCAGATCACCGAACTGCGTGTCCCCGTCGTCGTCCACCGACATGTTCAGACTGACCGGGTCACGCGCCCAGTCCAGTACGTCGTTGATCCGCGCCGGGTTCGACCCCAGCTCCGCGGCGACCTCTTCGGGCTCCGGATCCCGTCCGTTCTCACGGTTGAACTCCCGCTGAACGCGCCGGATCCTGCCCAGCTCCTCCACGAGATGGACCGGCAGCCGGATCGTCCGGGACTGGTCCGCTATGGACCGCGTGATGGCCTGGCGGATCCACCACGTCGCGTACGTGGAGAACTTGAAGCCCTTGGCGTAGTCGAACTTTTCCACGGCACGCACCAGGCCGGCGTTGCCCTCCTGGATCAGATCCAGCAGGGGCAGACCGCTGCGCGGGTAACGCCGCGCCACGGCGACCACCAGGCGGAGGTTCGAGCGTATGAAGACGTCCTTCGCACGCTCGCCCGCGGCGACCAGCGCCTCGAGCTCTTCGTGCGAAGCACCACCCGCCTCGCTCTTCACCTCGCCGTCGAGGATCTGCCGGGCGTAGACTCCGGCCTCGATGGTCTGGGACAGCTCGACTTCCTTTTCGGCGTCGAGCAGCGGCGTACGCGCGATCTCGTCGAGGTACATGCCGACCAGGTCGCGGTCGGCGATCTCCCCGCCTACAGCGCGAACACTGCTTGCCGCTTTCGTCCCGCCAGAGGCGGTACGACGGGCGACGGCACGGGTTGCCATGCGAGCTCCCTTACTGAACTGAGTAGGTCGCGACACCCTTGCGGGTGCCCTGCATCCGAAGGAAACAACGACTGGAATCCGGACAGAATTCCCATGCCGTACATGGATTTTGTGATCATGCAGTACCCTGTGCCGCCACGACGGCGTCGCCGGTGCCGCGGGGAGGGCCAGAAGCGCAGGTCAGAGCAGGGGTGAGGGCCGGGATCCGGACCGGGCCCCGGTCGTCCCGTATCCCTGCGGATCCCTGTAACCCCACATCCCTGAAGACGGCTCGCGCCCGTCTTTGGTTGCTCAGCGCAGGCCGGGCCGGCGCCTGCCGCCGGGCCGGCGGCCGCCCCGTCGGCCCTCCGGCGCATCAGAACATCGGCACGTCGGCTCGTCACCTCATCAGCCGAACCCCACCGTCAACCGAACCGAATCGTCTCCCGAACCGCACCGCCAGCCGAACCCCAGCGTCAGCCGAACTGGACCGACCTCTTCGCCAGGCCCATCCAGAAGCCGTCGATCACGCTCCGGCAGCTCTCCAGCTCGCCCTCCGACGCACCCAGCGTCACGAAGAGTGGCGCGAGGTGCTCAGTACGGGGGTGGGCCAGCCGGCCGGCCGGGGCCTTGTGCTCGAAGTCGAGCAGGGCATCGACGTCCCGCGCCCGCAGCGCCCGCGTACCCCAGTCGTCGAACTCCGCCGACCAGCTGGGCACCCCGCCGCCCGTGTGCCGCAGCGCGGCCAGGTTGTGGGTGAAGAAGCCACTGCCGACGATCAGTACGCCCTCATCCCGCAGCGGCGCCAGCTTGCGCCCGATCTCCAGCAGCTTTTGCGGGTCGAGCGTGGGCATGGAGACCTGGAGCACCGGAATGTCGGCCTCCGGGAACATCTCCACCAGGGGCACATACGCGCCGTGATCGAGCCCGCGGTCCGGCACGTCCTGCACCGGCGTCCCGGCGCCGCGCAGCAGCTTCCGTACGGAGTCGGCCAGCTCGGGCGCCCCCGGCGCCGCGTACCGCACCGCGTAGTAGTGCTCGGGGAAGCCCCAGAAGTCGTACACCAGCGGCACGGTCTCGGTCGCGCCGAGCGCGAGCGGGGCCTCTTCCCAGTGCGCGGAGACCATCAGGATCGCCTTGGGGCGGGGCAGCGTCGCGGACCAGGCGGCCAGTTCGCCCGGCCAGACCGGATCATCGGCCAGCGGCGGGGCCCCATGGGAGAGGTAGAGGGCGGGCATGCGCTCCGCGACGGCTTTCATGGCGACTCCCGGTCCGTTGGGCCTGCCTCTGTCCGTGGATCGCTCTCCGTGGATCTCTCTGTTCACGGATCCCAGCTGTTTCCACTGCGACTTCTACTTGAACTATCAAGCATTCGCCGACAATCCTAACCAAACCTAGTTTAACTTTCAAGAATGGGTAGAGTGGAACACATGACCACGGCATCCACCGGCAACGGCGCCGGTACGGGCGAGGAGCCTCGCTGGCTCAGCGGCGATGAGCAGCACGTCTGGCAGGCGTATCTCCAGGCCACCACACTGCTGGAGGACCATCTCGACCGCCAGCTCCAGCGTGACGCCGGAATGCCGCACATCTACTACGCCCTGCTCGTGCATCTCGCGCGCGCTCCGCGTCGCCGGATGCGGATGACGCAGCTGGCCAAGGACGCCAAAATCACCAGGTCACGGCTGTCGCACGCGATCGCGCGGCTGGAGCAGCACGGCTGGGTGCAGCGCGAGGACTGTCCCTCCGACAAGCGCGGACAGAACGCGTTCCTGACGGACCTGGGAAACGAAGTCCTGGAGAAGTCGGCGCCCGGCCATGTCGCCGCCGTACGCCAGGCGATCTTCGACCGGCTCAGCCCCGAGCAGGTCGGACAGCTCGGCGAGATCATGCGGGTGATGGCGGAAGGGCTCCAGCCGGAGGGCACGGGCGCGGATCTGCCCTGGCGCCGCTGACGCACGAGATACGGCATGAGCGAGGAACGCCGCGACCGTCTGGCATGAGTCGCGACGTCGCGACGTCCCGCGGCTACGAACCACGGGTACGCATCCGCCCCGGTACCACCGCTGAATCGCGGCGGCACCGGGGCGGTTCCGTACCGTGGAGCAGCGACCGTCAGTGCATCGCCACCGGAATCTTGATCTCGTCCTCCACGCCCTCGGCACCCGAGGCGACCGGCGAAGTGCCGGGACGGCCCGTGTTGATGAGGGTCACGGCGATCGCCGCGGCGACCAGCAGGATGCCGACCGCCCACCAGATCGCGCTGGAGAAGCCGGCCACCAGGGCCTGGAGCTGAAGCAGCTGCGCGTTGGTGGCCGTCGCCGCGTGGGAGGTGACGTACGCGGTCGTGGCCGAGGCCGCGATCGTGTTCAGCAGCGCCGTACCGATCGCGCCGCCCACCTGCTGCGAGGTGTTGACCATCGCCGAGGCGACACCCGCGTCACGCGGCTCGATGCCGTGCGTGGCGAGCGCCATGGCCGGCATGAACGCCGTACCCATACCGAGGCCGAGCAGCAGCTCCGCCGGCAGGATCAGGCCGGTGTACGAGGAGCCGATCTCCAGCTGGGTCAGCAGGAGCATGCCGACGGAGGCGACCAGGAAGCCGGGGCCCATCAGATAGCGGGGCGCCACCCGGGTCATCAGCCGGGCACCGATCTGGGTCGAGCCCGTGATCATGCCCACGATCATCGGCATGAAGGCGAAGCCCGTCTTGACCGGCGAGTACCCCTCGACCACCTGGAGGTAGTACGTCAGGAAGAGGAACAGACCGAACATGCCGATGATGGCGAGGCCCAGCGAGAGGTAGACACCGGCGCGGTTGCGGTTGGTCACCACGCGCAGCGGCAGCAGCGGGGCCTTGACCCTCGACTCGACGGCCACGAACGTGACCAGCAGGACCGCGGCGGCGACGAAGAGCGAGATCGTCGTCGCGTCGCTCCAGCCGTCGGACTCGGCGCGGGTGAAGCCGTACACCAGCGAGACCAGGCCCAGCGTGGAGAGCACGACGCCGGGGATGTCCAGCGCGGAGCGGTTGCGGCCGCCCGCGGGCTCGCGGATCACGAAGTACGCGCCCAGGGCGGCGACGATCGCGAACGGGATGTTGACGAAGAACGTCCAGCGCCAGTCCAGGTACTCGGTGAGGAATCCACCGAGGATCAGACCCACGGCGCCACCGCCACCGGCGATCGCTCCGAAGATGCCGAAGGCCTTGGCCCGCTCCTTGGCGTCGGTGAAGGTCACGGCGAGCAGCGACAGAGCGGCGGGCGCGAGCAGCGCGCCGAAGACGCCCTGGAGCGCGCGGGCGCCGAGCAGCAGCCCCTCGCTGTTGGCCGCGCCGCCGATGGCGGACGCTGCGGCGAAGCCGATGAGGCCGGTGACGAACGTGCGCTTACGGCCCCACAGGTCGGCGATACGTCCGCCGAAGAGGAGCAGACCGCCGAAAGCGAGGGCGTAGGCCGTGATGACCCACTGCTTGTTGCCGTCCGATATGCCCAGGTCCTGCTGGGCGGAGGGCAGCGCGATGTTCACGATCGTCGCGTCGAGTACGACCATCAGCTGCGCGAGGGCGATGAACACCAGCGCTTTCCAGCGGCTGGGGTCGGCGGCCGTGGCCCCTGGATCGGGGAGCCGCGTTTCGGCTGTTTTTGACATGGAGGTATCCACCTAAGGATGCGTAAAGGCGAAAACGTACGTAAGCGCACGCGACGCTGCGTGACCTACGAAGTCATGGAGTCAACGGAGTCTCTGTGCGGCCGCTGGAGAGCGGGCCGCTGGCCGCGGGCACGGGTACGGACATGCGCCGGCGAACCTCTGAACCGGGCGCGACCACTGGGGCTTGCCGGAACAGCTGAACTGCCGGAGCCGTCTCGGTCACGGGATGGACTACTGGGACGGTGGGGGCCTGGCCGCCGGGGTTCGCGGGCCTGGCCGGTGCGTTGGTTCAAGGGCGCGTCACGGAGCGGCGCGGCGCAGATCCTCCAGAGTCGCGGCCGAGCCGACGAGTTCGGACCTGGCGGGTGCTTCCAGGCCATCGAGGAACAGTTGGATATGCCGGTGGGTGAACCGGTCCATATCCAGGCAGCCGGTGCCGGGCAGTGGGCGGGTGAGCTGGGACAGCGCGACCATCAGATCGCCGACGGCGACATCCGTACGCAACCGCCCGGCCTGACGCGCCCGTTCCATGAGCCCCTCTACGACCGTCTCCAGACGCACACGCTGGGCGTCCAGATCGGGACGTTCCCTGTCAAACGCGGCGGACAGCATCGGACAGAGCGCCCCGACTCGTTCGTCGGCCGCCGCGTGTACGAAGCGGCGCAGTGCGATGAACGGGTCGGGCTCCTCCGCGGCGATACGGTCCGCCTGGTCGGCGACACTCTCCATGACGGAGCGCACTACCGCGTGAACGAGGGCGTACCGGTCGGCGAAGTGCCGGTAGAGCGTGGCATTGCCGATACCGGCGCGACGGGCGATCTCGTCGAGCGGGGCGTCGGCCCCGTACTCCACGAACATCTCACGGGCCGCCGCCACGATCCGCTCCCGGTTGCGCAGAGCGTCCGCGCGCGGGCGGGGCGCTCGGCGCGCTGGGGTTTCAGCTGCGGTGGCGGTCACGTCGGGCCCTTCCCTCGGTCGGTCTAGTACGTCGCAGTACGTCGCAGTCGTCGTCGTACGTCGTCGTACGTCGTCGCAGTACGACGTCGTGTAGCTCGTAGGTCGCAAGCGGGGATCGCTTCCCCGTTTCCCAGAGACACACGTGCAAACGGGGAAGCCATCCCCGGTTATTTCACTCAAACATGTGAGCTGGGTCACTCTGCTCCATTCGGTGTCAGGAACCCACGATCGGCGCACCCAGCGAGCGCCGACACGCCGAGCGACGCAGGGTGATCGAACAGCGCAGTCAGTACGGCCGACTGCCGCGGACGTAAAGGGCGACCGCATGCAGCAGAGGCGTCAGATACGCGGAGCCGGCGGCAGTGCCGGAGCCACAGGAACCAGCAAAGACACAGAAGAAGCAGAAGACGCAGAAGACGCGGAGGACACGGAGGACACGGAGGACACGGAAGGCACTGGAGGCGCTGGAGGCGCCCGACGCCCCCGCCCCCGGCCCTCCGGCCGCCTCAGGCGCACCAAGTGTCCCCGCCGGCTCACCGCCATCGCCGGCCTCACGGCGCTCACCCTCGCTGCGCTGACCACGGCGAGTTCGTCCCTCCACGTCACCAGCCCCGCCTCAGGGGGCCCTGGACTGGCCATGGGCTCCCCCCTCGGCCCGTGCCGTATCACCTCGAACATCGCCGTACAGATGTCGGAGGGCCTGCCCACCCCGGCCGGTTACTCCCGTTCCACGGGCAAGATCCGCGCTCTCAACCTCATGATCGACTTTCCGGACGCGCCGGGCACGGGGAAGGCGCTCGACCGGCTCTCCGAGTTCTTCCCGAAGACGTCGCAGTGGTTCAGAACCAGTTCGTACGGGCGGCTCGACTACCGTCCCGAGGCCCCGCTGCGTGACTGGGTACGGATGCCGCTGCCCTTCGCGGAGTACGGGATCGCGCGCGGGTCACCGTACGAGCCGGGCTACCGAAAGCTGGTCGACGACATCGTGGCCGTGACCGACCCGGCAGTGGACTTCAGCGCGTACGACCTGGTCAACGTGCTGGTGACACCCAACGCGGGCCCCTCGGCGCTGGACACCGTCCTGTCCGTCACCTTCTCCGGCAACGCGGACGCCCCGCACGCCGACGGCGCCCCGCTCTCCAACACGTCGTTCGTCTACAGCCGCCAGGACGACGGCTCCGGGTCGTACGCCGAGACCGGCTACCGGGTGCTCCCGCACGAGAACGGCCATGTCTTCGGACTGCCCGATCTCTACACGATGGACGGCGGCGGCTCGGTCGGGCACTGGGACATCATGTCCGAGGACTGGGGCGCCAACAACGATCTGCTGGGCTGGCACAAGTGGAAGCTCGGCTGGCTCGACGACGAACAGATCCGCTGCGCGTCCGGTGCGGGCATCAGCGACCATGTGCTCGGTCCGCTGGCCACCACGGGCGGGCCGAAGCTGGCGTTCGTACCGATCTCCAAGGAGTCGGGGTACGCGGTGGAGGTACGGACGCGCGAGGGCAATGACGAGGCGGTCTGCGAGCCGGGTGTCCTGATCTACCGCGTGGACTCGGGGGTCGACACGGGCCGCGGCCCGATCACCGTCGCGGACGGCAAGCCGAACAGCGGTGGCTGTACGCGCAGGCCCAATGTGCACGCGGAACTGTCGGACGCGCCGTACCGGCCGGGTCAGACCTTCACCGACCAGGAGAACGGCATCAGGATCTCGGTGCTGGAGCAGGAGCCGGACGGAAGTTTCAAGATCAGGGTAAAGCGGTTCTGAGCGTCATGGGGAAGCGGTCGGTTCTGAGCGTCATGGGGAAGCGGTCGGTCCTGAGCGTCATGGGGAAGCGGTCGGTCCTGAGCGTCTCCGGGCGGCCCCGCATGCTCCTTCCCTTCCTTCCTCGCGTCCTTCCTCGCGCGCCAGTCCTTCCTCCCTCGCGCGCGCCAGTCGTTCCTCGTGCGTGACCGTCATTCCTCGCGTGCGCGGATGTGCTCCGCGACCGGGTCCCGCAGCTCACGCTTGAGGATCTTGCCGGTCGGGTTACGCGGCAGCGGCTCCTCCCACACGAGCACATGCGCCGGCACCTTGAACGCGGCGAGCCGACGGCCGACATGGGCCCGCAGCTCTCCGGCGTCCGTCCCGGCGCCCGGCCTGATCCGCACCACCGCCGCGACCTCCTCGCCCAGCACGGGGTGGGGGACGCCGAGCACGGCGGCGTCGATGACGTCCGGATGGGCGTGGAGTACGTCCTCGACCTCGACGCAGTACACGTTCTCGCCGCCGCGGACGATCATGTCCTTGAGCCGGTCCACGATGCTGACGCGCCCGTCGTCCCGTGCGACCGCGAGGTCACCGGTCCTGAACCAGCCGTCGCGGGAGAACGCCCGCCCGCTCGACGCCTCGTCCCGCCAGTAGCCGCGCACGAGCGACTGGCCGCGCAGCCACAGTTCCCCGACCTTTCCCTCGGGCAGGGTCTCGCCGGCCGGGTCCGCGATCCGCACCTCGGTGACCGGCGTCGGACGTCCCACGCTCGCCGGGAACCGCCGGTAGTCGGCGCCGAAGTTGGCGAGCACGCCGCCGGAGGTCTCCGTCAGGCCGTACCCGTTACGGGCTTCGATGCGCTCCCCGTAGCGGGCGGTGAGGCGGGCGATCAGATCGGGCGGCGCGGCGGCTCCGCCGGTGGCGAGCATGACGAGAGATTCCAGCGGGTCGTTCGCGGCCGTCGCCTCGTCCAGCAGCTGGAGCGCGGTGGCCGGGACGCCCGCGTAGTGCGTCACCCCGTGCTCGTGGATCAGTTCCAGGGCCCGTCGCGCGTCCCACTTCCGCATCAGGACGAGCGTGCCGCCGACGGCCATCGCCGAATAGAGGCTGGTGAACGCCGCGACGTGGAAGAACGGGAACGTCATGAGCGTGATGGGCGCGGGCCCCTGGCCGGGCAGCTGCCCGCGCCCGAGGGCGGAGGCGGCGGCCTGGAAGCGCGGGTTCATGGCCGCGCCCGCCTGTGCGAGATGCGTGGCGACGGCGCCTCTGGGCCGTCCCGTCGTCCCCGAGGTGTAGATGATGGTGGCGTCGTCCTCGGGGCGCACCTCGACGTCGGGGGGCGCGGTGGCGGGATCGGGGGCGGGGAGTTCCTCGTACCGTTCCACGCGGGCGCCGACCGCGCCGGCGCAGCCAGCCGCGCCGTCGTTGCCGTCGTAGCCGTCGTGGTGGAAGACGACAATCCGCACCGGCTCGCGCCCGCCTTCGCCCTCCCCCTGCCCCTGCCCCTGCCCCGCGGCCCATCGGCTGACGCGCGGCAGCCGCTCACCGTCCACGAGCAGCACGCGCGGCGCGCAGTCGTCCAGCGCGTACGTGAACTCGGCCTCGGTCCACCAGGCGTTGAGGGGTACGGCGATCAGCCCCGCCAACTGGGCGGCCCAGAAGGCGATCTGCCACTCGGGGTGGTTGCGCATGGCGATGGCGGCGCGGTCACCGGGGCGCAGCCCGTACGTACCGACGAACCGGTTGGCGAGGGCGGAGGCGGCGGCGAAGAACTCCCCGTACGTATACGTCCGGTCCTCCGCCACCAGGAACGGCTGATCGCCGAAGGTCCAGGTCGGCTCGACGAACTCGCGCAGGGTGCGCGGCCCTTCGGCGTAGACGAGCGAGCCGTTCTCGGCGCGTACGACGGCGAAGGGCGCCCCGGGCGCGGTGAGCATGTGCGACACGGGCACCTCGGGAATCTCTCTAAGCGCCTGCTCAGTACGAGGGCGACGCTACTCCACCGGCTTGACGGAGTCGACCCGGGCCGCTTTCGTCCGCCGCCCGGCGCGTCCCCGGCGGACATGCGCGGCCAGTCCATCAATCCTTCAACCCATCAGTCCACCTGCGTCCCGCAGGTGATGTTGAGCGCGGTCGCGGTCATGGAGCGGGCACGGTCGGAGGCGGCGAAGGCGGCCACGTTCCCGACGTCCTCCAGCGTCGCGGCGCGCTTCAGCATCGTGCGCCGCTCGATGTCGTGGACGATGGCCTCGCGCCCGTCGAAGCCGGCGGGAAGCGTCTCCACGATGCCCGCGGTCTGGAGCGTCAACGCCCGGATCCCGAACGGCCCCAGCTCACAGGCCAGTTGGCGCCGCAGCGAGTCGAGCGCCTGAAAGGCGACCTGGAGCCCGCCCAGGCTGAACTCGGGCGTGGGATCGCCGTACCCCCCGAACACCAGGATCACACCGGAGCGGCGCGGCTTCATATGGCGTGCGGCGGCGCGCGCGGTCAGGAAGTTCGTCCGCAGGGCGGTCACGACGGGCCGTTCGAAATCCGCGAGTGCCATGTCGGAGAGCGGGGTGCCCTGCACATCGTTGTGCGAGATCAGATTGAACGAGACATCGATACCGCCCGCCCGCTCGGCGACATCGTCGGCATGCGCGTCCACGGCTCTTTCGTCGAGCGCGTCCAGTACGACGGTCTCAACGGCGCCGCCCTCGGCCCTGATCCCGGAGGCGACGTCCTCCAGCGGCCCGGGGGTACGGGCGGCGAGAAAGACCCGCGCCCCTTCGCGCGCGAAGGTCCGCGCCACGGCGCCCCCGATGGCTCCACTGCCGCCGTAGATCACAGCGGCCTTGTTCCTGAGCAGCATGTCGGCTCTCCCCTTCTCGCATCCGAACGAGGCGCACGCACGCCCCACCGCATCGAACGACTGCCAAGCCACCCAGAACTCATCGCTCCGCCTGCTTGAATCCCCGCAGTCCGTGGAATTCGCGCGATGCCCGCTCGGCAGCCGGGAACAGCGCCCACGTCGCTCCATCGGCCACCGGCTCGACGAGTACGACAGCCCTGAGCACCGCTGACAACGCGGCCACGCCGGGAACGAGGTCAGACAAGGTAGTCCTCCGCATCTTCCATCTCACTGCTCATCAGGCTGATCAATGCCTCGTACTTTTCGCGCCCGAGATAATACGCCCCGGAGTGGTGCGAAAAGAAGAACCGGCCGGTTTCGTCCATGAGTATGGTGGAGCCGTCGTACGTGTCGTATCCGACAGGGAATAGTTTCGTTCCAAGATCCCCGGCCAGCTCAGAGATCTCCTCGGCGTCTCCCTTGAATACGAGATGCGGCGTGAATATCGCGAAGTTCTCCGGAGCGGTGTCGATGACGGCTCGAAGGAGCGTGTGCTCGCGGATGAAAGCGAAGGCAGGTGCGGAAGGCTCGATATCCACGCCGTACGAACGGTATCGCTCGACCACGGCCGCGATCGCTTCGGACGCCGCCTCCTCCCCGACATCGCGTCCCGGGTGCCATCCTGCTTCTGTCAGCCACGCATCTACTTCTTCGGCTGTGGAAAGTAGCGGCATCGTCGCCCTCGCTCTAACTGTGTGCCGTGACACCGATCAACGGAAGAATTCTTGAATCTGCGGAGAAAATTCACTACGCGGACGGAACCGAAGAACTCGTCCCTGCGGGAGAACAGCCACCCGGCGAAAGCGACGAGGAGCGTGACTTCTACCGCGCCGAGCACTTGCAGCAGATTCCGGAATTCACCCGCACCCATCAGCTGGTCTACCCCTACCGCAGCAACGCGGACGCGGATCACTCACAACAACTCGACGCCTCCCTGCGGAACGGACGTCTCATCTTCTACGGCGTGGAAGCCCAGCAACTCCTGACCGTCGGATTCGTCCTCACCCAGAACTCGACCGGCCGCGCGCTGCACGAGGAAGGTCCCGTGCCGAGCCACACAGCCTGCCCCTCCCACCCGGCTCCTCCACACCAGCGCCCGCCCGATCCCCGATCCGGTACCCTGTGGATCGAGCGCTCTGGCGGGCGCTGCGCCGTACCACGCGGGCTCCGCGTGACCCTACGACGTAGCGGCCCAACCCAAATCGCTCAGGGCTTGACCAAGAGACCTGGCCGCGACTCGTCAGCGAGATCCGCGCAAGGTGTCGCACAAGCCTCGCCTTCGTAGCTCAGGGGATAGAGCACCGCTCTCCTAAAGCGGGTGTCGCAGGTTCGAATCCTGCCGGGGGCACAGCGCGTTACCGCTCTGACCTGGGGTTTCTTCACCAGGAAGGGCCCCTACTCGGCCTCGGACTCCTCGTCCGAGGCCGTTTGCGTGAGCGGTGCGTGAGCGGACGGGAAGTTGATCTCCCGAATTCCTCCCAACGGATCAGCACCATCCGGCACGGGTTCCACGCCCGCAGACTGCGCACCGTCGGGCTCCCCCTCTTCGGGGGCAGTGTTCTCGGGGGTTGCTCGCGCTCGCGGAACGAGCCGGGCCGCAGCCTCTGCGATTGCCAGATCCGCTTCGGGAAGCAGGCTCGTGTACGTGTCCGACGTGATGGTGATCGAGGAGTGACCGAGCATCTCCTGGATGTCCTTCAGGCCGGCACCGGCCGCGTGAGCCAGGGTGGCGGCACCGTGACGGAGGTCGTGGAGCCGGATCGGCGGTAGCCCGAGTTCCTCGTGCAGCTCGATGAACCGCCTTGTGACGTTGGCGGGGTGGAGCAGTTCTCCGTTCTCGCGGGTGAAGACTCGCCCGGTCTCCACCCAGGCGTTCTCCCACTCCTTGCGGTCCACGTCCTGCTGGGCGCGGTGCCGCTTGAGGGCCTGAACCGTGTCGGAGTCGAGGGCGATGGTGCGCGCTCCGGCGTCCGTCTTCGGGTCGTCCTCGTACACCTCTCAGCCGTTCACCACGAGTTGCCTGGCGACCGTGAGGAGCCCGGCGTCCAAGTGCGTGTCGGTCCATCTCTGACCGCACGCCTCGCCTCGCCGAAGTCCACGGAAGGCGACCAGGTGAAACAGCGCGTAGAGGCGGTCTTCCGCGACATGGTCCAGAAAGAGTCCGGTGTGCTCCGGAGTCCAGACCATCACCGGCGAGGGCTTCTCGCCGGTCCGCTCCCAATGGATGATGCGTTCCTCGGTCCATACGAGGGCCTTGGGGCGCTTGCCGGCCTCCAACTCGACGTGGGACGCGGGGTTGAAGGTGATCAGCTGCTGGGCGATCGCGACATTCAGCGCCGCCCGCAGCGTGGAGCGGACGCGCTGGCGCGTGGCCGGACCGACGATGCGCCGGTAGGGCTCCATCTCTGCGATAGCCGCTTTCATCGCCTTGCGGCGGGCCCGGTGCTCGCGCCCCTTCCAAGGGATCCGGCCAAGATCCTCGAACGCCTTTCGACGGGCTGCGTTGCCCTCGGCAATCTCGACGTTGGCCTCGGCGATGGCTTCGAACAACTCTGATAGGTGCGCGACCCGGAGGCGGTCGAGCCGTAGGTGCCCGATCCTCGGTTTGAGGTGCACCCTGATGTTGCTCTCATCGCGGCTGATGGCGCTTGGTCGGCCCTTCTTGCCTGCCAGCCACATGTCCAGCCACTCACCGACCGTGAGCCGGTTCGTCAGGTCGAGGCCGTGACTGAGACGCCTGCGCGTGCCCTCGATGTCCGGCAACGATGCCTTCTCATCGGCCACCTTTTCCAGCAACTCCGCTAGCTGCACCAGCCCCTCGGAGTCGTCGGAATCAGCCAGACCGAGAAGGGCCCGGACGTGATCAAGGTCGCCCTGTGCAGCCTTCCGCGTCTCGTAGCCGGCGCGGTTGAAGGAGCGGCGGGTGCCGTCTTCGCGGGGTGGGAGTTCCTGGCGTATGGAGTAGGAGCCGTGCTTGCGGCTGGTGAGTCTGGGACAGCTCTTGCCGAGTGGTCTGCCGGTCTTGGGGTCGCGGCAGTAGCAGCGGCGGTGTGTGGAGCCCTTCAAAGGCGGTCCTCCGGGGTCGTGTTGGTGCTGGTCATGGTTTCGGGGGTGTCGACGTCGCCGAGTGCGGGTGGGAGGTCGGGCGGGGTGGCTCCGTCGTCGCGGAGGTCGCGGCGGAGGTAGCGCAGCTTGTACTTGGCGATGATGGCCTGGTCTCCGTAGGTGATCCGTCTGCGTTTGGCTTCTTCCTTCTCGGCGCGGCTCGTCGCTGTCTTGGCCGCGAACCGCGCCTCTTCTTCCTCTTCGAGTGCGGCGATGGCGGTGTGGACGAGGCTGGTGTGGGCTTCGAAGTGGGGTACCAGCCCTGCGTCGTAATCCGAGACGTCTTCCTCGCCGGTGAAGCGCCGCAGGGCGGTCCAGGTGGGCACGAGGTACTGGAAGGGCAGTTCCTGGGTCTCTTCGACGTAGCCGACGGGGAAGATCAGGCAGCCCGGGTAGGTCTTGAGGGCGGCGGCCAGGACCATGACGTCGACCAGCGGAAGGCTCGCGCGGCGTCCGGATTCCATGTTGGCGATCACGTTGCGCGGGATGGGATGCCCCAGGCGCTCGCACTCGTCGGCGAGTTCCTGCGCGCTCCACCTCATCTCCTTTCTCCTGCGCCGTACTTCGCCGGCCACGTTCGCCTGGACGCGGTCCACCCATTCCGGGAAGTCGTCCTCATCAGCATCCACACCATGTTGTGTCATGGAGACACATTAGCTTGAGGATCCTTGTTGGTGTCGCCTGGAGCCGGACGTGGTTGCCGCGTTCGCCGAGGGCTGTACCGAGAAGGGGCGCACCGTATGCGCGAAGACGCGGCCGACGGCCGGTTGAAGGGTTCGAAGGGGATGAGCCGGGAGGAGCTGCTCGCTCTGCCGGTGGCGGTTGACCTGGATACGGGCAACCGTGCTCTGGGACTCGGCCGGAGCAAGGGGTATGAGCTGGCGAAGCGGGGCGAGTACCCGTGCAAGGTTCTGCGCCTGGGCAAGGCGTACCGGGTGGTGACGGCGGATCTGCTGGGTCTGCTGGGGCTGGCGGCGTGAAGGCGCGGCAACGTAGCAGAAGGTTCTGCGTTGAGCTGACACAGAAACGCTGGACTGTTGCCGGGCGTGGACGTACGGTCCGTGTTCCCTCGGGAAACGGAGTGGCCCTCCGGCGCGGCAACGCCCAAGGCCACAGCGGCCCCGAGCGGTCCGTGAGTCAACCCGGCGGCAAGGGCGTGAAGGCCCGCCACCGCCAGAGAAGGAGCCGCCCGGTGGAACAGCCCCAAGCCGAGCCCCATTCCACGCCCAGCAGGCTGTCGTGGCCGCCCGTAGCCGTCCCCGGCCAGCACCTCGGTGAGGCTGCGCCTGACGCCGCTTCGGCGGACCAGCCCACCGATCAGGTGCCGTCGGAGCCGGAGACTGCGGATGCCTCGGCGCTGCTGGACGAACTGCGGGAGCAGATAGCGAAGTTCATGATCCTGCCTTCGGCTGAGGCTCTGACGGCGGTGACGTTGTGGGTGGCGGCGACGCATCTGCAGCCCGCCTGGCAGCACGCGCCGCGTCTGGCGGTGGTCGCTCCGGAGAAGCGGTGCGGCAAGTCGAGACTGCTGGACGTTCTGACCGAGACGGTGCACAACTGCCTGATCACGGTCAACGCCAGTCCCGCCGCGATCTTCCGGTCGATCACCGACGACAACCCGCCCACGCTCCTGGTCGACGAGGCAGACACCCTCTTCGGCACCGCGAAGGCAGCCGAGCGCAACGAGGACCTCCGGGGCCTGCTGAACGCCGGGCACCAGCGGAACCGACCCACGCTGCGGGTCTCGGGGCCCGAGCACAAGCCGACCCAGTTCCCCACCTTCGCCATGGCCGCGCTCGCCGGAATCGACGACCTGCCGGACACGATCATGGACCGGTCGGTCGTCATCCGGATGCGCCGCCGCGCACCGGGCGAGAAGGTCGCGGCCTTCCGCACCCACCGCGACACCCCCGCACTGCACGCCCTGCGCGACCGCCTCACCTCCTGGCTGAAGCCCCTCGGCACGCTGGCGGCGGACCGGGAACCAGTGATGCCGGTGGAGGACCGCGCCGCCGACACGTGGGAGCCGCTGGTGATCGTCGCCGACCTCGCCGGAGGTGACTGGCCCGCGCTTGTCCGCGTCGCCTGCCAGGCCATGAGCGACTACGAGGCGGGGCAGGACGAGGAAGGCGGTCTGCGCACCCGCCTGCTGGTCGGGATCCGCCGGGCCTTCGGCGCCGAGCGTGACCCGGCGGTGCTGGCCACCAAGCGCCTGCTGGAGGCACTGAACGCGGACAGGGAAGCGCCGTGGGCGGAGTACGGTGCCGGCGGTCTGACGCCGCGCGGCCTGCAACTGCTCCTGAAGCCCTACGGCATCAGCTCGGCCAACCGGCGCTTCCCCGACGGCACCCAGGCCAAGGGCTTCGCGCGCAACCAGTTCCTCGATGCCTGGGCCCGCTACTGCCCCGAACCGGCACCCGCAGCCGTGGCAGAGCCGCTTCCCGGCACCGCGCCCTGACCCGGAACGTCCCGTCGCACCCGTCCCCGCCCAGCTCAGCACGGGGACGAGTGAAGACCCCGCAACGAGTCGACTCGACATCACCACTCCACCCGTACCTGCCCTGACCAGGCACGCAACGAGTGGTACGACTCCCGCCCCCACGGCGGCCCTGCCCTCGCTGAGGCAGTGCCCCACCCCAGTTGTGCCGTCCCGGGCATCCCCGCCATGTCACCCCGCCCGCCAGGACGGACCACCGCTACCTGAGGAGAACCCGCTTGCCCCACCCCACCACCCAGCACCAGACCACCATCGCGACGACGCAGGGCCAACACATGACGAAGCACACCGTCGAGCGGTACACACTCGTGGCCGCCGGCGTTGTCATCGTGGCCCTGACCGCCGGGGCGTTCTGGCTGTCCTACGCGCATCTCGCCGAGGTCGCCGGGAAGCACGGGCTGGGAGGTTCACCCGTCCGTCAATGGGCGTGGCCGGCGACGCTGGACGCGTTCATCGTCGCGGGCGAACTCCTGATGCTCCGCGCCGGTCTGCGCAGGGTCACCGACGGATGGGCCATCACCGTGACCGCCACCGGATCGGTCGGCTCCATCGCCCTCAACGTCGCAGGCGTCAGCGGCACAGGAGGTGCTGGCACCTTGCCGCTGCTCGACTACCTCGTCGCCGCGGTCCCACCCACCGCAGCCCTGCTCGCTTTCGGTGTCCTGATGCGGCAGATCCACCAGCTCGTCGACCAACCCGCAGGCCGTCCGGGCACGAGTTCCGACCAGCCTGCCGACCTGCCGACCACCGCGTCCGCCGAGACGCCGGAACCACCGGTCCTGGCTGCGGAGGCGGAGGGCGAGTCGCTCGGCGGCAGTCCTGAACTCACCGGCCCATCCGGTTCTCCCGCCCGTAGTGCGCCGGAACTGCCCGACACGGTGCTGCCTCAGGAGGCGCCTGCTCCTCGGCGTACGGGGCGGCCTCCGAATGCCTCGCTTGACGAGCTGCTGGCCATCGCCCGACCCGTGGTCGAACGGCTCGGTGGGATCGACCGCGACGTAGTCACGGACGAGATTCGGAACGTGCAGGGACGCAAAGCCTCCAACGAGCGCCTGCTGAAGGTCTTCAAGGTGCTTGAGAAGGAGCGGGACTCAGCGCGTCCCTCGGCCCAGCGGTCCGGCTGACCGCCTCACGCCTCTCAGTCACCGGAAGTCCGGAAGTAGTTCGGACTTCCGGTGACCGGACGTTCCCCACGCGTCCGCCCTTCCCTCTCAGAGCCCCTGCTCCACCGACGCCCCCGCTTCAGAGCCCACTGACTGACCCGCCAGGCGCATGACACCCAGCCCGATCACTTACCGACCCCGGAGTTGCACACCATGACTGACCAGCAACGCGAACAGCCCACCCCTCAGCAGGAGATGACAGCCACCAGCACCAGCGGAGCAAGGTATGCCGTTGGACCGTCCAAAGGCCGGTCCAACGGGGGAATCTCCGCCCCGGGGGTGGCGGAGGGGCTCGGGCACCAGGGGGTGCCCGAGCAGGACGATCCCACTGACGTTTCTGCGTCTGCTGTTGTGCCGTTGCCGCGTGCTGCTGATCAAGCCGCGCTGCACCGCGTCGCCCGCCGCCGCGAGCGCCAAACCGAGCAGCGCAAAGAGCGTGTCGACGTCCGCTACAGCGTCGATGAGAAGACCGACATCCTCGGCATGGCCCAGCCGCTGAACATCGCCGCCGCCCACTACGTCGGCGCTGTCGTCATGGCCCACGTGCACGGTGACCTCGCCCTGCCCGGCCAGCGCACCCCGCTGGACGACTACATCGACGAACTCAACGCGCTGCGCGCCCAGATCACCCACATCGGCCGCAACATCAACCAGATCACGAAGAAGCTCCACTCCGGCGGCCACCCACACCCCGGGGACAGCGCCCTGCTCGCCCAGACCGAGCGCACCCTGACCGCCGCAGGCGCGGCCGTGCGGGACATCGCACAGGCCGCGAACCAGGCGGTCAGCAAGAAGGCCGTCCGTTGATCGCGAAGATCAGCAGCGGCAAGAGCACCGCCGGCCTCATCCGCTACCTCTTCGACACGGAGAAGGCGAAGGGCCACACGGATCCGCACCTGGTGGGCTCCTGGGACGGCTTCGCCCCGGATCCCGGCCGCGCCGACGATCCCGACGGCGTCAGGAAGCTCCTGGTCGCGGATCTCGACCTTCACGTCAAGCAGGCCAAGAGGCTGGGCCGCGCCCCGGAGAAGCATGTGTGGCACTGCTCGGTCCGCGCCGCCGGAAGCGACCGCCACCTCACGGACGAGGAATGGGCCCACATCGCCCGCCGCGTCGTTCACGCCACCGGCATCGCCCCCGACGGTGATCCGGACGGGTGCCGGTGGGTCGCCGTGCGGCACGCACCGGACCACATCCACATCGCCGCAACCACCGTGCGGGCGGACCTGCGGGGCGCCCGGCACTGGAACGACTACCTCACCGCGGACCGTGAACTCGCCGCCATCGAGAAGCACTACGGCCTGCACCAGGTCGTACGCGGCGACCGCACCGCCGCCAAACGCCCCACCCGCGCCGAGCAGGAGAAAGCCAAACGCGCCGGCAGCAAGACAACGGCCCGTGAGCGTCTGCGTGCCGCAGCCCGCACGGCGGTGGCCGCCGCAACGAGCACGGAGGAGTTCCTCACCCTGCTGGAGCACACCGAGGGGGTGCTCGTCGACGTCAAGCGCTTCCCCTCCGGCGACATCCGCGGCTACACCCTCGCCCTCGAAGGTGACACCAACAGCGAGGCGGAGCCGATCTGGTACTCCGGGTCGAAACTCGCACCGGACCTGTCGTGGCCCAGGATCAGCGAACGGCTCACCGCCACCGCCGCCACCGCACGGCCGTGGCAGGACGCGATCACCGCCGCCGAGGACATTCCCCGTGCTCTCGCGCACGATACGGCGCCGGCCGCGCAGGCCCACATCACCGCACTCGGCGAAACCCTCGACGCACTGCCCCTCCTCACCCCCGCCCCCTACCAACACGAACTCCGGCAGGCAGCCGCAGCCTTCGAACGCGCCTCCCGCTCCCGCATCCAGGCTGAGAACCACCACGCCGCCCGCCTGCGCGCAGCCGTCAAAACCATGCTCCGCACCCCACCCCCGAACAGCACCGACGGCACACTCCTGGCCCTGCTCCTCGACACGATCGTCCTCGCCACCGCCGCCACCCTCCGATGGCACCACCTGCACCACCACGACCAGCAGGTCACCGCGACGCGTGATGCCCTCACCCACCTCCACGTGGCCGCGGACCAGGCCGCCGTCACCGCTCTGGCCACCGTCAAACGGGCAGGGCCGAGCAGTCCCGTGGTCCGGCTCCGGTACGAGCATGTCGTCCGCATGGTGCTGCCCGAACACGCCGACACGATTCTCAACGCCGCCGACTGGGAGGCGCTCGCCGCCACCCTCGCCCGCGCCGACACCAGCGGCCTTGACTCCGTCGAAGTCCTCCGCGCCGTCGCCCAGCGGCCCCTCGACGACGCCCGGTACCCCGCGCGGCTCCTCGCCTGGCGCATCCAACAGACCACCCACACCGCACAGACACCCCGCACCGCACCGCCGGCACCACGGCTGGCGCCAGGCCCGGCGCCCCAGCCCGGCGGGCCGCGCACCCGCCACTGACCGCCCGCACCCCAAGCCCCTGTCCCGCGAGTCATGGAGGTACCTCATGCCCCGCGCACCACCCCGCGATTCACCGCGAAGCGCTCACCAGCTCAGACCCCATCCACACGACATTGCAGAAGGAACCGCCCATGCCCCAGACCCACTTCCGCCCCGACGTCGTCGCGCTCTTCGCCGACGTGGACTGGCACGGCCACCTCGACGACCCCCAGCGCGCATACCACCGTGACGGGCGTCCCTTCACCCTCGCCGAGCAGCGCCTGCTCGTCACCATCACCCCGGAAGAGAAGGCCGCCGGGCACCAGCAGATACGGCGCGAGAACGAGTGGCTGGACGAAGTCGACGCGATGAGGGACGACTTCGTCGCCCTGATCAGGAAGTACTTCGACCAGCTCCCCAAGGGCTCCGTGGTCGCCGACGCCATCAGCATCATGACCGACGAGGACTACGCCGAGTACGAACGCCTCGTCCCGATCGTCACCGCACAGGACACCCTCGAATACCGCGCCACCCACGGAAACTCGTCCGAACATCTCACCGGACACACGGAGGACTGAGCGCCTACGCCGACGGCTGCCCGCTCTGTGGGCAGCCGTCACGGCAGCGCCTTTCCGACGAAGTTGATCTGGTGTGGACGATCTCTCCAGGCCGTCCACGTGCGACGGACGATGCGTAGGAGCGGGGCGAGGGTTTCACAGGGGGCCGCCGAGCAGGCGCAGAGCGGCCCCCGGGTAGGGCGGGAGCGGTCGGCCGGACGGGGGCGCCATGGTTCCAGGCGGTGATCAGGCCAGTCTCTCTCGTTACGTGGTTGAGACGCGAACCGATGCCAAGCTGGCAGCCGATTGATGGGCCCGATCACCTATGTCCGAGCCCATCAATGTCTCTGCCCCAAAGTCGGCAGTCAGAGCAGTTGCAGTGAACTGTTCCCTGCGTTTTGCTTCTGACATGGCGCAGTCCCTCCGTCCTCAGGCCCTGGAGCATCAGCGACTGTTCAGAGACATGAGCCTGGAAGAGTTAGCCGAGGCCGTAGGAGTCACTCCGCGTGCCGTACGTCACTGGGAGGCGGGAACACGGGCCGTCGGAGACCGGGCTTTCGGCCGGCTGCTAAAAGTCTTGCAATGCGGTGCGCAGGACCTGACGGGTCGCGATCCGGGGACCGAGAGCCTGGCCGACTTGCGCCGTGACGCAGGCATGAGTTGCGAAGAGGCGGCCTCGGTTCTACGACACAAGAGGGGTGCACGGGGCCTGAATTTCAGCGCGGAAAAGGTCCGTGATCTGGAACGTGGCAGACGTGTCCGTGGCTGGACGTGGGGGTCTGCAGAAACCCTCGGGCGGGTGGCCCGCATGCTCGCCCAGGTCTATCGAGTTCCGGACCGGGTGGTGATGGATGCCTGGCGCCGTAGCCGCCCGGAAGAGCCTCTTCCGCTCCTTCCTGTGCGACGTGCCCGTCAGCCGTCCGGCGAGTCGCTCGCTGCCTGGAGCTCCCTCAACGACCGGCAGCGTACCTATCTGGCGTGCATCTTCCAGCAGGATCAGGAGGTGGAGGAGGAACAGCGGCACGCCCGTTACGTGGGCGCGGAGCAACGACCGGCAGCTGAATGGCGGCGTATGACGTTAGCGCTCTCCGCCTCGTCCGATGCGGTCGGCTACACCCGCATTCAGGAGCGGCTGCGCGAGGCTGGTGTGCATGACCCAGGCGCCGGGTCTTCAGTGGCCGCTTTGGAGCGGCGTGGGTTGATCGTTGTGTACCGGGACCGGGTCTATGTCGACGGGCTAGGGGACTTGCCTCGTACCCGGGTGGAGATGAGCCGGCATGGGCGAGTGGTAGCCCGCGCGGCGCTCGGTGTTTCCCGCGAGGTAGGGCCGCCCGCGCCGCTGCTGTCGTTGTGGTTGTGGAAGATCGTGGTCCGTGTCGCGCACGCTGGGACGCAGGGGGTGGACGGCAGTCTCGCCGGGCGTGGGCCGCATTACCTGGCGGTGGGGCAAAGCCCGGATGGACGGACCCCGAGTCGGGGCTTCATTGTGTTGCGGCTCCCCGATGGGGTGACTCATGGGCCGTATCGGTGGTTCCTTACGGACTCCGGGAGGCGCCACATCGCCGATTTCCTCGACACCTACCGCGGTCTGTATCCCAGTCTTGATACACAGGGCGTCGGCGAGATCTCTGGCTGAGCTCCCCGGGCGGGATCCTCGGGTTCATTGTCAGTGGCCTGCCGTAGGGTCCGGCCCGTGATGCAAGCTGACGACACGACAGACATTCAGCAGACCCACGCGCTGCTGGAAATCGTCAAGGCATTCGCCGTGTGCGAGCACGCGATGGCCAGCGAGGAACTGGACGGGCCGAGACGCCTCGACCTCCTCATGGAGGCCCACGGCATCCTGATGGCGGCATGCGGCCCTGGACACCTGATCCGGTTCGACGAACTGATGGGCAGGCTCACTGGCGACCGGGCCGGCTCCCTGGAAGGACTTCTGCCCGACTGGATCGACGGCGAGGCTCTCGTCGGCGTGCGGCTCATGGACAGCGAGGGCGTGGCCACCGAGGAGGGGTTCGACTTCCGGCACGAAGCCCAGCGCGTCCTGCGGGCCGCGCAAAAGGTTGGGAAGTTCACCGGGCAGGTAACGAAGCCGAAGCTGGACGACGAGTACAGCCAGGAAGCCGTCTTCAGCTCGATCAAGGGCCCTTACTACGAGAGGCACCGCACCACGCTGGTGGAGAACCCCACGGTGCCGAGTGGCAACCTGGCGGAACTCAATCTGCCGTCCCGGGCGAACGACTTCTACAAGCCGATCTCCCAGTACGGGCAGTACAACGGCTGGTGGTGGCCCTGCCCTGCCTGCAAGTGGCCTATGAAAGTGGCGGCTTCTCGCACGGGCGTACGCACCCGTGGCACGGTGCGGTGTCTGTACCCCTGGCACGAGGAAACGGGTGCGTCGTACGAGTTTGTCGTGACTGCTCGGAAGAAGACGGCACCCGTGCTGAGTCCGACGTTTGAATGCCGGGTTCCGTCTGGAAGGTTCGCGCGTCTGTGGACCGGGGCCGTGCCGCAGGTGCCGGAGGCCAAGCCAACTGCGGAGTACGTGGCGCTGGTGCGGCCCGTGTGGCGCTACACGGTCGTCCCCGGTCTCCCCGAGCTGGCCCTGCATCGGGCGACTGCGGCGGCTCTGGAGGGAACGGCTTGGGCGTCGCATCTGTGGCCCAACGGGGACCAGTGTGACCTGTGGATCACCCGCGAGGACGGTGAACAGCCGCGGTTTCTTGCCGACTTCAAGGACTACACCTGGCCGAATCATCTGATCAGCAAGCTCCACATGGACGGTGGCGATCGAGGCGGCGCGGAGTATCTGGTGGTGCCCGACCACCGTCAGGAACAGGTCGGCCAGCTCGATGCGGTGTGCCGCATCTACAGGATGAAGGCAGCGATGACCGCGACGGACTACCTGGAGATGGTCATCGGGCAGGTCAAGGAGGACCGGGCATGAGCGGGGAGATGACAGGGCAGGAAGCCGGCCTGGCAGGAGCACTCGCGCTGACCGCGCACTACTTTCCCCGCAAGGACGACGAGGGTCGGGTCCACGCCGGTTTCGAAGAGGCCACGTTCTTCGCCCATCGCAAGCCGCAGGCATGGTCGCAATGGGCGAGCTTGCCAGTGGAAGAGCGGAACCTGATCCGTCAAGTGATGATCTTGATGGCTCAGGAATGGACGGACGCGAAGAAACTCAGGGCCGCGGTCCTCGGGCTGCTCGGCACCCTGGCTCCCGATTCTGACCTTGCGGACAGGTCGGGCGGTTCGCTGCGGTTGCCGGCCGGGGATCCGCACTTGGCGGACGCGGTGATCCCTCGTGTGGGAGGTGATCCCCTCGCTTACGCGCAGCGTGTCACCGGCCCGTTCTTCACCTTCGGCAAGCGCCCCAAGGCACAGGCGTTCGCAGGCCCAGGAACGCTTAAGACGAGGACGGCCTACCTGGGCAAGGAGCACGGCACGACCAGCAGGGAGATCTATATCCAGGGAACTCCCGGCTTCCTTGAAGCACCCGGCCACGAGGTTCTGCCGCAAGTGCACACCCGCCCCCAGCGCGAACGGGTCGCACCGACGGTGAAGCAACTCCTGGACGTCGCCAAGATTCTCAGCGGGCAGGACAAGAGCGTCGCCTACCTCCACCAGGTGCTCAAGCGCTTCTTCAAGAGCATGAAGACCACAGACGGCGCACTGACGGAACTCGACCTGACCAACGGAGACCTGCAGGTCCTCAACGCCCCCACCGGGAGCGGCAAGACGGTCCTCGTACGGGTCATGGCATCCTGGGCAGCGATAAACGACCGGCGAATTGCTCTCGCCGTCACCGATGTGCGAGCCACCTTGGACATGGCCTGGGACATCAACAACGACCTGGCCTACCTGCACCGGAACAAGCATCTCGCCGAACCCGCTCACTGCACTCCGCTGATGTCCCCGTCGAGCATGCACCGCCGGGCCATGGACTACGCCGCCCTCGGCTCCTCCACCCAGATCGACGAGTGGGACCGGCGCGCCAGGACCGACATCGGGCTCCTGTCAGCCGGCTGCGCGCAGCGGGCATTGATGGACCCGCCCACCCTCTATCCGTACGGTGAGGAGAACTGCACCTCGCTGACTTCCGTGGCCACCGGGTCCACGCGGCTCACCTGCTCTTTCGCCCCGGTGTGCGGAAAGTTCCAGCAGTTCTACCAGGCCGCCGACGCAGCCGTCATCGTCACCAACCACGCCAACCTGCTCGAAGGCCGGACACGCATCGGCGTCGTCCTGGACGGACAGAAGTTCCGTGGTAAGGCGCGCGGGACCAGCGGCATGAGCGTCCTTGAGATGACGCTGCGAGCATGCGATGCGCTCGTGATCGATGAGATCGACGCTTTCCAGACGGCCGCCATCAGCAGTTGCACTTCGGAAATCACTCTGGCCTCCCGGAAACGAGCGACCGCGCTGCGGGAGATCGACTCCGACGCCAAGAACCTCCCCCTCGTCCATGAGATGGGCCTCGTAGCGCCCGTCAGTCACGCCCGTCTCATGGCCGAGATGCTGCTGCTGTGGCTCTGCTCCGGAAGCGGGCTGAAGCTGAACCCTGGCAATGGGGCGGACAGCCCCGACGGCGCAAGCCGCGACAACACCGGCTGGCGACTGGCCCGTTCAAGGGACCGCGAAATCCTCCAGCTCCTGTTCCCCGACGAGACCGCGGCCGAGGACATTGCACCCGAGCTGTTCGCCTTCCTCGACGAGATCATGCCCGCCCCCTGGTACGACTCCGAACCGGATGAGGACATCGAGCTTCCCGAAGGAGCCGACTGGGACGCTGTCGAAACGGCCTTGACCACACTCACCGCACAGCGAGGCCAGGACCACCTCACCGATACCCGCGACGCGATGCGCACGCTCCTGCGTGATCTTGTGCCCGATGCGCATCAGCAAGCCGCCGTGGTGAACCTGCTGGTCACCCGCACCGTGCTACGAGAGCTCGACGGTGCGCTGGACGAGCTGCGCATGCAGGCACAGACCCTGCGCTACCTCGACCTGGGATCGGTTCGCAAGATCCTCGAAACCATGCGGAGCAAAACGGTCTCCACCCTCTACCCCCTGGCAATGCTGGGCCGCTCCATCCACGGCTACCAGGTGAAGGGCATGGACAACAAAGAGAGGGAAGCGGAGCTCCTGTCTCGTTCCTTCGGCGGCGATCCCCACACCTTCGTCAGCGAACTCGGCGGTCTCACAGCCCTACTGACCGCCGGCGTGCAGCGCCCAGTCATGGGCCTGTCCGCTACCGCCTATTTGCCCCAAGCCGTGCAGGAACACATCCATGCCCCGGTCCGCTGGTGGTTGCCCGACACCCGCCCTGAGTCCATCGTCACCGTCGCCACCCCCGTGCGGAGCAACAACGGGGACGCCATGAGGATCGGAGGGCTCCCGCCGGAGCGGAAACCCAACGCACTACGCGATCTTGGCAGGGGCCTGTACGAACAGCAGCTCGCCAAACGCCTCGCCCGCCTGGAGAAGCAGGAACCGGAACGGGCCCGCGTCATCCTCGCCGTCAACTCCTACGAACAGGCTGCCTACCTCGCCTCCGGGGTGGCACAGGCCGACGGTCTAAACCACCGAGTCTGCCTGCTGGTGAAGAAGCCTGAGAAACAACGCTACGAGGAGCACCTGCCCACTCACGTGGACCGCATGGTCCGCGAAGAGCTCAAGGACTTCCCCGGCCGCGGAGAAATTCTCATTGCTCCCCTCGCCGTCATCGGACGCGGTCTGAACATCGTCGTCGGTACGCGCTCGGCGGTCCGCGACATCTATCTGTGCGTCCGGCCCGTCCTCAGCATCGAGGACACCGACTGGCTGCACGCAAGCGTCAACGCCGCCGGTTTCAACACCCTTCCTGCCGGCGGCAGCGACGAGCCCCTGGCCGTCCTGCGCACCGCGAGCGAAGCCTCCTGGAAGCAACTCACCAAGATCCTTCGCTCTCCGGCCCGCTTCTCCAACATGGACCACGACCTGCGCAAGGAACTCGTGGCAGGCATGCTCGTTCTACTCATCCAGCTCGCCGGCCGCGCTAGGCGGGGCGAGACCGACATGACCCTCCACATCGTGGACCACTCCATCCACGACAAGAAGTTCAGCTCCGACCTGGCCACGATCATCGAGCAGATCTACCGCGACTGGACTCCGGAGCAGCGCGAGATCATGAATGAGCTCTACGGTCAAGCACTTCAGGCATTCCTGACGTACGCCGGGCTCGAACGCGAGACGCTCTGAACTGCCCACGCCTGCCTCTGCCTTGCCGTGGCGGAGACAGAACCGCATCTCCTCTCCAAAGAGGAGAGACCGAGAGACGAGGTACCCCCGCTCATGGGGCGAAGCAGCACGCAGCGGGATCTCACCGCGCACACCACATCGATCCGTTGCAGCACCGAACTTCTCGAAGGCATGACCGCCCTGGTCTGGGACTTCGGCGACTATCACTCGCCGATCCGCAGGACCTGGCGAGAGTTGGGGAGCACGGCAGCAAGAAACGGAAAGTGGATCAAGGATGTCCAGGAAACTGATCCTTTCCTGGTCCCCTATTCCATCGCTGTCACCGTGCTCCAGCAGATCACCGATGGCTACGTCTACCTGGACAAGAACCTGGCCTTCATGGTGACGCTCAACCCCGTGAAGCCCGACACGCTCCGGACGGTCTTCACCTACCTGGAAGGCATCGTCCGTAAGGTCCCTCTGGACGAGATCCCCTTCATGGACCAGCCCACCCTGGCCCGACTAGTAGCCGACGCCACTCCACAGCGCCACAACTTGGCGGAGAACATCCTCCAACAGGAAGACGGAAAGCCCGCCAGCCCGGACAACTGGGCCTACGAGGCGGTCAAGTGGCACATCGCAATGAAACTGGCCGCAAAGCCCTTCCTCGACCGGGAAGTCGAACCGGTCCTTGAGGCATACGAGGCTGCTACCGGTGAAACAAAACACCGGACCGCCGACTGGCGGCCCTCCGGCAACATCGCGGCAGTGCAGTACCGGCCCATCAGCACCGGTGACCTGATCGCCTGGGACCAGCCCATCGGGCCGGTCTTCGCCAACCTCGCCCACCCGGTCAACCTCGGCGAAGCGATCAAGGCCCGTCCAGAGAACCCCACCCGCAGCCAAGTCCAGTACGCGATGTCTCGTCTGTCAGTGAAGATGGCCACCTACACGGCTGAGCCGAATCCCGTCCTGAATCTCGATGCCCACATCCGACGCATCAACAACACGGTGATCCACGCCAGCACCGTCCTTGTGGACCAGGGAACAGACAGGCCACTCATGTCCGTGTCCCTGGACGGGCGCGGCCTACGGCAGACGAACAAGCACGCGCTGGAAATCCTGGCGAAGATGGACGCCGACCGGTCATCGCTCAACGCGATCGAGGAACGCGTCGCCGACGAGCGCGACCGGCTGAATACCAAGGACGAGAACGGTAAGAGGATCGACATCCTGACTCCGCCACCGGGCGCGATCAGGCCAACCATGCCCAAGACGGACTCCTTCGCCGTCGGCACCGGCTCCGGCATCTATCACCTCTCGCTGCTGCGGGACCACGTCCAGCGCGCCTTCGGCGACACGGCATCCCTGCTCGACCTTAAATCGAAGGGGAACGTCTTCGGCAAGCGTGCCCACGAGCCCGCCACCGCCGCCCTGGCGAAAGAGAAGAAGCAGAAGAAGAACGACGGCGAGTATGTCGATCTCATCGGCAAGCCCTCCCCCGAAGGGATCCGCCGTTCCATTGAGGCGGCCGGATATAAGAAGCTCCGAATTCTGTGCCTGTGGTACCGCGACGCGACGCTCACACGGATGATCCACGGTCTCGCCCACCCCTACGGTCTCGACCCGGATAGCATCGATCCTGACCCCGCCGGAGAGAAGCCCTTCCCCCTCGCGGACGGCATCGAAGCCGTCTTCTGCAACGCCGAAGCCCTGTTGGAGCACGGTCCCGGAACTCAGCGCGCCACCGACGCCCAAAGGATCACCAGCACGTTCGCAGAACCTGGTGTTCTCCTCGCCGCCTGGTGTGAAACGGAGATCCCGGTGCGCGGCGAGGAACACGAGGGCCTGAAGCCCGCCGAGGTGAAGACCGCCCTTGCGGAGAACGATGCCAAGCACCAGGTCGTGCGGGAGCTCGCCAAGGCCGCAGTGCCATCTCAGTTCCTCGTCGGCCGCGAGTACGACCCGTTCACCAAGACCTTCAGCATCGTCAAAAAGCCTCCGAAAGCCTTCGAAGACCACCGCGTCTACATGGGGGTGCTGGACCTCTACCGTTCATGCGGCGTCGTGGACGACCGCTTCGAGCGGGCCCTCTACCCCGACGACGATCCCTACCCGCTGCCCCGCATGGCGTTCTGCGGCATCCACATCCGCAAGCAGGCCACTGACCGCAAGTACAAGGGCGCGCCCAAAAGAATCATCACCGCCAGTGCGATCATTCCTTCCCCTGACCCCGGCGGCCCCTGGCGCATGATGGGTTGGAGCAACATCCACCCGCAGTGGGAGCACTACGCCCTCGCACAGAGCAATTTCCACGCCGCCAACTACCCCCTTCACACTGAGAACGGGGACAGCGACTTCCAGCGCTGGGCGCAGGCCGGCGATGACGTCTGCACCGCCCTCAAGGAACTCCACGACGAACTCGACGGCCTGCCGTACGCCTTGATGATCGACGGCCACGCGAGCCGCCGCGTATGGCCCGGCCTTCACAACAACAAGCAGGGCCTGGGGAAAGATCCGGACGACCCCCGCCTCTGGCTTCCCGCAAGCGGACTGCCCCCGTCCTGGAATCCGGCCAGCATCATCCGCATGAACTGCGCGCAGGCGGAGATGCCCCGCCTGGTCAACGTCACTGAGAAGCAGAAGAACGGCAAAACCGTCCCGCTAAAGACTTCGAGCGACCTCTACTACCCGGAGGACCGGCCTGAAGGCCACCCGTGGTTCCTGTTCACCGAACCCCGTAACTACGGCAAGAAGCGCCACGGGCAGTGGAAGACCCGCTGGCGGGCCGACCCCGGAAAGGCATCGAAGAACGTCGGCGAACGCAAGGAGAACGAACTCAACTCGCCGTGGTACAGCATGACCACGCGGGAGATCACCCCCATGCACACACGGGACGGCTACGACCGGGAGACTCTCGCGGTCGCTGCCGCACGGCTCAGCCACCAGGCGCTCTCCTGGTCAGACCGGACGCGATACCCCGCCCCGCTCCACGCCGCACTTCAAATGGACCTTGGCCACCCCCAGTACCGCCGCTCTGCCCCGAAGGACCCCGAGAGCATCGAGATCCTGAAGGAAGCCCGCGGCACTGACTCGTAGACCGTCAGCATCAGCAACGGATTTAGCCCCTTTTCGGTTTGACGCAAGGCCAGCCGCCAACTACCCGAGCCGCACCGACACAACCGCCAAAGCCGGCAACACGTGCCGAGCCTGAACGTCGCTTGGCCCAACTGAAAGCGGAGAACAAGCACCGCCGTGCGGGGCAGCCGGATTGATGCATGGCCGGAGTGCCAACGAGCTGCCAGAGCAGCGTGAAGCCGGGCCTCCCGAACGGGAGGCCCGGCTTCATGGCGCGGGTCACTGCTCAGCTGGCGGGGGCACACAGCAGCTGGTCCCGCGTGCTCTCCGGCAGCAACCGGCGCAGTACCGGTGCGGTGGAGCTGAGCGAAGACGCGAACGCGGCGACAAGGCCGTGCGGCACGCTGGTGCTGAACGACGCAGCCCACAGGTACGGGGCACCCATGGCCGACTCAGCCCACGCCTGCCAGCCCGTCGCCCCTGACTCCTCAGCCTCGGCGGTCAGGGCGCGGGGGTCGGCATCCTGGATGAGGGGTGGCACCTCGCCGAGACTGAGGCGGGCGGTGAAGGTGGGGTGCATCGCCGCCGCGTGGGGTTCGTCGGCGTCGCGGAGCCAGCCGTGCGCGGTGGCCGCATCGAGGACCGCCTCGGGACCGGCGGGCAAGGCGGCGGGCCGGCCGCACTCGTCGAGCGCGAGGAGAAAGTCGGCGAGGACCTCGCCCGGAACGTCGGGGGTGAAGTAGGCGGACCAGTCCGCGAGCGGACTGCTCGCGTCCGAACGGGCAGAAACCTGCCACGCGATCGGCAGCCCACCAAGGTGAAACGGCTCGTCCGGCAGCATCCACTGAGCCCACCGAAGGGCGTCAGGACTGATGTGCAGGACGGTGCTGCGCAGCACCTGATGATTTTCCAGCGGCTCGTTGACTTCACGCCGCCCGCGAACGACAGTCAGGCCAGTCCAGCCCAAGTCGGCGAGGCTGTCCGCGACGGCATCGTAGAGACGACCGTCGTCGCCAGCCAAGTGCCGGGGACCGACCCAAAACGCGGGAGGAGCGCCAGGTCGGAAGGGATCGCTGGGATGGTGCGAGTGCAGGGGCGCCTCCATGGGCTCGGGGGGTAGATCTTCCGGCAGGGCGTTGTACGTTGACATGGTCTGCGGCTAGCACACCAGTCCTTTCGGAGACCTTTGTGTCTGCTCCCGGCGAACTGGTGTCCCTTGCTATCCAATTGAGGCGTTCGACATCGAACCCATCCGTTTCGGCTTCTATGACAGTGAACCTAGTCGTCCAGGATGATCGCGCTGGGCTCGCATGGCCACATGAGCTGGGCCGCACTAGACGCCGAGGTATCGTGCGTGCAGGTGGCCTGCTGGACTGCGCGACGGCTAGTACGTCTCCGTCGGCAAGGCACCTGAGCACCACTCCCCATTCAGCGAGATACAGCCCACCGAATTCTACGGTCGACGAGATTATCGTGCGCCAAGTCCGCAAAATTAGCCGCACAGTTCGGGTACTTCTGCAGCACTTCGGCAACCGAACTAGCGGCACCTCCACTTAATGCGCGCAACCATGTCGAAATCCTACCCTGGGCATCTTTCTGATCCCATACAGCATCCCAGCGGAATGCGCCTCGGCAGCATTCCTCCAGCAGGTCTAGTTCGTTTACGAGGGCGGCCTGACGGCCGATATTAAATATCCAGAAAGCCACCCGATTAACCTCCGGCCATTCATTTCCTCCACGCGTCTCAATAAGCCTGGCCATTTCACGAATTACATCGATAGCGCGACCGGAGTCCCTCAGTAAAGCCGCCAATACTGGAGCCTCATCCACTCCGAGTAGGATGTCGCAAAACGCGGCAGAATTACCCGTCCTCCGAACCGCAAGATCCAGTAATTCATCCAGCGCGACTGTCGACCCTTTTGACACTTCCGCAAGGAGGTAAGCAGTATTTCTGGGGTCCTGCCTAATTGGAGAATTAAGCTCGCGGGTGACGAGTTCGAGGAAATCGCTGACGGAACCTGGCCGCATCGCAGGGTCGTCTCTCGTAGCGCTTCTCACAACCGCACGCCATACCCCATTTGCAGGTATTAGGGGAACGTTTGCGCGTGGACGTTTGCCAGTGACTGCCCAACCAACGAACTGACCCAAGCTGTATATGTCTGCCTGCGGTCCTGCGCTGTGGGCATCGTCCTCCAATTCGGGTGCCGCAAACCCCTCCGACCCTAGAGCCATACCTTTCCTCGTCCGCTGAGGATCAGTCGTCATCCCTCGCGGACGCCTTACGATGCCCCAGTCAGCGAGCACCCACCGACCGCGCAGCAAAAGAATGTTGTCAGGCTTGATATCGCGGTGCACATATCCCTTTTCATGCGCTACCTTAAGAACCGAACATACGGCTTGCAGCAGAGAGAGAAGTACATCATCATTCCGCAACTCATCGCAATGATCTACGGCGGTACCTTCAGCGTACGGCATGACAAACCAGGTATGGTCCTGGGCGTAGTCCAAAATGGGCATGGCATGAGGGTGCCTACCGAGAAGAAGTCCTACTTCTATCTCCCGTCTCATCCGAGCAACGCGTCGACCTAGCGGTATGCGGAGTTTCTTCAGAGCCACCACGGAGCCCGTAGACTTATCTCTCGCCCTAAACACCTGAGCTTGGCCGCCATCTACAGGAATGGGATCGCAGGCATAATTTTTGCGAACACCAACCACGTGGCGGGCAACTGATTCCGGCTTATTATCGTATCCCGCATGTTCGGAGCAGACCTTCAGGAAGGCCATAAGCGCCAATTTGCATTCCTTCGGACTGTGCTGTTCGAGAACTCTCAGGGCGTCATTGAGCCTGCCGAAGTGCATACTATGCTCCGGCGGCAGCCGGGATATCTCGTCGTAGTGACTGTAGCGAAAGAAGGGCTGATTATTTAGAGGCTCTCTCCCAGTGGTGTACAGGTCGAAACCAAGCCCCGCGGCGGCTGGCACAAGGACGCGGTGGCACAGCGTTCGGGCTGAATAAGACCGAGTGCTGTATGCCTCCTTTATGGAGCGAGGGTCCACCGCCACATCGCATGCACGGGCAAGGAGCGCGGTACCCAGAGCGGGGGTGTATGTGCGAGGTGCTCCCTCTTGTCGAAGTGAGCGCGAAAAATTCAGCCATGTATCAGGCAACGAAGTAGCTTCAACCGCTTGGACATATGCGTCGTCCAATATCTGGCGGGCAGCATCCAGGTCAAGCTTGACTCCCATATCAGCCCCCTTGATCAACCGGCCCCGATCGTATGCAAATTGGGGTCACCGCTATCGAAGTCCCAGGCTATGTTATCTACTTGGGTCCAATGGCGAGCACCGAGCCACATCCCAGTGATGGTGCCGGACCACTGTCGCAGCCCAGCGATGGCAGGCGCCGCCCGTGATGCGGACTCGGGAGTGAGGGCTTCGAGCTGGGCCTCCAGCGGCCCCCCGTCGCGTTTGTGGGTCACTGCACCATGCCGGTGCTGTCTCGCAGTCGGCCGGGTCTGGGCCATCCAGTGCAAGCACCGACGAGACGACGCCTACGGCGCCGCCGTGGGCGTCGGCGTGCTCCAGCAGGTCAATGGCACCCCACGGCAGGGGCGGACATCGCGGTCCTGCTGAGCAACACGCTGACAGAGACGAGTAGCCAGGGATCACGCGAGCAGAGAGAGCACTGGTCTGAGGGCTTGATTTTCGCCGCGCTCGCACACACACGCCGGCACCTCGTCGCACCCGTTCTCCTGTCTCACGAGTCATGACAGCGCCGTCGGGCGGCGCGGCGGCGGGATGCGGTCCAGCAGATCCCACAGCGGCCGTGATGCCCAATTCCGTTGTCAGTACCTACTGTCAGTGGCCGAGATGACGCAACCCCCTCATCGAGGGTGGGATGGAACCGGTCTACCGGACCGGAGTTGGGGTTGTACCAGCCGCGTCCAGGTCCCCCTCCTTCGTCTCGGGGCCGGGCCCGACAGCGCAACCACACCGAGTCGTCGCGCATGCAGAAGATGACCCAGCCCCGGTACTCGCCGCACTGCGGGCAAGCGCGGACCTCACCGTCAATAAATGGCGGCTGTACCCAGCGCATCATGAACCCATCGACGTGCTGCCGAGATGGCGCCCGCAGATCGGTTGGTCGGCCGGATCACGCGAGTACCGGGCCGGAAGTCGTTGATGGGGCAGACGGCTTCTCGTCCAAGTGACATTCTGTGAGCTGCACAGAGGCGAAGGGGAGTTGGCTCATGCAGTGGACGGTTCATGGCGAGCGCCAGATTTACGACAACCCGTGGGTCAATCTCTGGCTCGTGGATGTCCAGCAGCCGGACGGCCGGCGGTGGGAGCACCATGTGGTCCGGATGCGGCATCTCGCGGTCGCCGCGGTGGTGGATGAGCAGAAGCGGGTGCTGATGATGTGGCGCCATCGGTTCATCACGGACACGTGGGGCTGGGAGCTGCCGATGGGCCTGATCGAGGCCGACGAGACCCCGGAGCAGGCGGCGGCCCGTGAGGTGGAGGAGGAGACCGGCTGGCAGGTGGAGCGCCTGAAGCCTCTCGTCTACGCGCAGCCAGCCAACGGCATCACCGACTCGGAACATCACGTCTTCCGTGCTGAGGCTGCCGCCTATGCCGGTCCGCCGACCGAACTGAACGAATCGGACCGTATCGAGTGGATCCCGATGTCCGAGATTCGCGGCATGATCGACCGTCGCGAGGTGGTCAGCAGCGGAAGCCTGGTCGGGCTGTTGTACCTCCTGCTGGACGACGCCACGAGCGCCGCAAGCTAGCCGAGCGCTTCGCGCATGCGCTGCTCGAAGGCGATCACCGGCGTCTCGTGCGCGTAGGGGGCGAGGCGCTGGTGGAACTCGTGGACGTGGCCCGCGACCCGTGGTGAGTCGAGGGACGCACTGAGGTCCAGGGCGAGCCCAGCGCTATGGCACGCGGCATCCAGCTTCCCCTGCTGGAGTTGGGCCGTGGCCAGCCAGAATGCGTGGAAGGCGCGGCCACGCTGTTGTGCGCCTGTTTCCCGTCGAAGGCCCTCGGCGATCAGTGGCTCGGCACGTTCCGACTCGCCCAGCTTGGCGAGGGCGATTCCCGTGTCGACGATCAGTTTCGTCTCGTCGAAGTAGCGGATCCAGGAAGGCGCCTCGCCTTCCTGGCTGCGGGCTTGCTCGTATGCGTCCCGGGAACGTCCGATGGCCTGGTGACACGAGGCGGCGTCGCGGAGCGTGGCGTGGGCGAAGGCTTCCCGCATGTGGAGCATCGACATCACAAGCGGCTGCCCGCCGGCGGCTCGGGCGCTGTCCTGGGCCTTGCAGGCCAGTGCCACCGCATTGACGGGCTGTCCGTCGTACGTTGCCTGCAGGCTCATGCAGGAGAGGACGTTGGCCATGAAGAGGTAGTCGTCCTGCCCGTGCGAAAGCCGCAGCGCCTGGGTGAAGTGGGTGCGCGCGGTGCTGTACTGGCGGGCATCGAAGTAGGCCCACCCGGCGAGGCGAGCGAGCTCGGCCGCGAGTGACTGAAGATCGCGGCGCAGAGGGGTGCGGACGCTGCGCATCACCTGCGTCACGTATCGAAGGTGCCCTACGACAGCCGGACGCAGGGAAGCGCCGCCGTGTTCGTCGTCACGGCGCCAGTAGTCCTCGACCGATGACCGCAGGGCGAGGAGCGTCGATCGCGTTACCCTTCCATCGGCGAGCATCAGCAAGTCGTCGAAATCACTGTGGGATTCAGCGTCAGTTTCCCGTTCAGTGTCGGCGAAGGTCTCGTATGTCTGCGCGGAACGGCTCGGAAGTCGGTCTCGCGACGTCGCGGGGGACGGGATTTCCCAGGGCCTGTGGGCGAGCCCGAGCATGGCGCCGGGGATACGAAGGCCGTCGGCGACCCGCTCGATCACATCGATGTGGGCGAGTCCGCGCCGCCCCGACATGATTTCCCCGACCCGGCTCGGTGTCATGCCGCACAAGGCGGCAACGCGGGACGGGTAGATGCCCGCCTTCGTCCTCACGAGGTGGAACACCTTCGCGAAGTCGCGCTTCTGACAGGCGCGTTGCCACTCGGGGTTCGCGAGCAGCTCAGGCGGAAGTCCCTGATGAGGCTGGGGTCCGGGCACATGCGCTCCTCTGCCGCATCAGGCGGTGCCGTCTGGCGGTTGGTCAGCCGCTCTGGATATTACCCACGTTGGGTAATCACTGTGACCTGATTACGTGATGGCCCTTCGCGGTGAGCTGGTCCTCCAACCGCCTGCGACGAGGGGACGCGATGTACGCGATGGCCACGCACGACCAGCAGACCGCCGAGAGATGGCACATGCAGTTCGCCTCGACCGCCGCATGCGTCTCCCTCGTCCGGCGCCAGGTGGAGAAGACCCTCAGCGAGTGGGGATACGTACTCGACGACATTGACCGGGTCGTCCTGGTCTCCAGCGAGCTCGCGACGAACGCCGTGCTACACGGACACGTCCCCGGGCATCTCTTCGAAGTCGCTCTGATCTCGACGGACCACAGCTGCTTGATCGAGGTATCGGACGGCAGCCCCCGCACTCCGATGGCACTGCGTCTTACGGCTGATGAGGAACACGGTCGTGGGCTGCCGCTCGTCAGCGCCCTGGCCATACGAGTCGGCCACCACGCGCGCAAACCGAGGGGCAAGACGGTCTGGGCCCACATGCTGCGCACATCCCAAGGATCACGATGAGAGGGCACCACACGAGTGCGTCCCGCAGCACGCGCACGAGCTATTGCCCCGTCGAGACCAGCCCTGGGGCCGGCCGCCGGCGCGAGGCGACAGCCATGATGCGCGTCATCGGCCGCTACGCCGGAGTCCTCTTCATTATCGGCATCAGCGCATCGTGCGGCCTGGTCGTCGGTCTGGCCCTCGCAACGGCACCGACTCCATAGACCGGTCCGCCCCAGGCGAGTACCCGCACCGCGGGTCGGCTCCCCCGTGCCCACCTGGGGCGGACCCTCCCCCCTCCGTCGGCTGCCTATGAGCGAGCTCGGCAGCCGACGGAGGGCCACCCACCGCTCCGCACCCACCGTGACCCCAGCCACGCGGTCCGCCCGGGCAGCAGCGCGGACGCGCCATGCGCGCCGTGCGCCGCGATCCACTTCGACCCGCCTGAGGTACGCCGAATGATTCAGCACCCAGCCCTTGAGAACATCCACCACGCGGTCCCGATCACGGTCACCACCGACCGCACCCTCAGAGTGAAGATCATCGACTCCTGCGGGATGACCTGCACCTTCTGCCACAACGAAGGCACCCCCGTAAGCGTGGACAACCGTGCCCACGCGACCGACCTGTTCACCGACTCGGGCAGCTCCGGACGCGTATCGATCTACGTGGCCACCAACGGGGCGAACTTTCTCAGTGCGCCTGTTTTCCCGGACGAGTCGTTCCGCCACGCACTGGAACAGCTCCGGAACGCCCTCGGCTTCCACGAGGTCCACCTGACCGGGGGCGAGCCGACCCTCCATCCCCGGCTTCCCGAGATCGTCACCATGGCCAGAGAAGCCGGCTACGCGGTAAGCATCACCTCGAACGGTGAGAACGGGGCCCGGATACTGCCCAGTTGCGCCTCGGCCGGGCTCGGGCACGTCAACTTCTCCGTCTTCGGAACGACTCCCGAAGAGCTGGCACAGGTGCAGCACGTCCGGTACCGGAACAAGGCCCTGGCTGAGCGCAAGATCGCAGCATTGGACGAGTCGATCAGACTCGCCGTGAAGCTCGGCGTGGACCCACGCGCGAACATCGTCCTGCCGCACCGAGACCATGTGCCGCGCGTTCACCGCCTCCTCGCCAAATACTCCCCCTCCCTGTCCGTCCGGATCCTCTCCTCGCTGGCGGACGGCGACGAGTCCCTGAACGCCATCGACATCCTGCTCGACGAGCTCGGCGCCGAACTCGAAGAAGTCCGCCTCATCGCGGGCACCTCGGGCTTCCGCATGTCCTACCGGCTGCCCGACGGCCGTCCGCTCATCGTCAAGCACATCCGGCCGGTGAGGCTGCCGACAACCTGCGCCAACTGCCGCTTCAACAACGCCACCGACTGCCAGGAGGGCTACTACGGCGTCCGCTTGTACCGAGACACGACAGGCCGCTTCCACGTCGGAGTCTGCATACAGCGCATGGACCTCTGCCTACCCGTGGAAGAGTTCGTAGCCGGCGACACCCGCGACGAGGTCGTCAGATTACGGGAGAGCGACCTCCGAGACCTGACCGCCTAGAAACCGATCACCAGGAGCACAGACAGCGATGGCCCAGCACGAGTACGAGGCGAAATTCCTCAGCATCGACGTCGACGCGGTACGCGCCCAACTCCGCGCCGCCGGTGCACAACGAGCGTTCGACAAGACCATGTTCACCCGCTTCATCTTCGAGAACGACGCGGTCAAGGGCGAACAGTGGCTCCGGCTGAGGGACGAGGGAGGCAAGAAGACCCTCACCCTGAAGCAGGTCAGCGACGCCACCACCATCAACGGCACCACAGAGATCGAGATCGAGGTCAACGACCTCGACAAGACAGCCGAACTCCTCGTCGCCCTCGGGCTGCGCCAGGTCCGATACCAGCAGAACTACCGGGAAGAGTGGCAGCTCGGCGACATCACCTACGACCTCGACACCTGGCCCGATCTCCCCACCTTCATCGAGATCGAAGGTCCGTCGGAAGAATCGGTCCGCAAGGCGGTGGCCGCACTTGGCTTCGACTACGAACAGGCCCGCTACGGCAGCATCGACCTCATCTACAAGAGCGAGCTGGACCGGGACATCCTCGTCGAGCCAACGCTGCTCTTCACGGCGTAACTGATATGCAGCGCGTGGGCCGTCGTCCTTGGAGGGTGACGGTCCACTTGCTGGAACCGTCACCGAGCAGACACCGTCGTCCAGCACTACTACTTCACCGAAAATCTCGCAGAACCCCACAAACCCCAGGATTAGCGGGCCAGCCTGCCAGAACGCGAAAGCCGACAGGACACCTTGGCCAGATCTGACGGAGTCACGGTGCCGGGCAGGCGACGCTCGCTCGCCATGGTCTCAGTTGTGGTCTCATTCACCTCTGTCCAGTACCGTTCGCAGGCCCACCAGCCAGCAACCCCGCCGCTGGTCAGAACGCTCCCGCACACCCCCGAACCCCCAGACGAATAGTTGGAAAGCGTGTTGGGGGCGCGACCCCTCATCTGCTGGGGCGGGACATTCATGGCCGTACCTAAGAATCCACGTGCTGATCGACGGCTGCCTCGTAGAAGGCATCCGCTAGGGCGACGATGATCGAGTTGATAGCCGGGCCGTCAGTGAAGAAGTAGTCAGCCATCGTGTTGTGGGCGTCCTGGTTATCTGCGACCGCCTCCGAAACTGCTGCTTGGAAGTCTTGTGACTCCATGAACTGCTTCTTGGAGTTCACCCTGGTCTGGTTGATCAGATTCGGGTCGGCGAGCAACCGCTGGACGAGGCCCTGCACGAACTCCCGGACCTGGGACTCGGCGAACGATTCGGCGCCGAAGAGGTCGTTCATCTTGGCTATGACGACCTGGAGCGCGACGTACTTGGGATCCTTCTTCGAGCCCGTGCCGACGGCGCTGATGCCCTTCAGCTGTCCGTCGCCCACCAGTGAAATGTCGACCGCGATCGCTTTATCGTGCTTGACCCCGACCAGCACCACGTCGGAGAGGTCGACGTCGGCCGTCCAAGCGGACTCGGCGATGACCTTCTCCAGCAGGCGCAGGAAGATTGAGAGCATCTCCATGTAGGGGTCGCCGTAGTCGACGATCTGGGACATGAAGTCGTAGAGGCGTACGTAGGTGGAGACGTCCTTGCGGAAGAGGTCGAGCGCGTTGAGCGTGACCCTGTCCTCTTCCTCGATCGCTCGCGTGTAGCGGCGGCGGAAGTCGTGCTGCGCCGGGCTGATCGCTGCCGAAAGCGCGTTGTTGCCTTTCCGCGTCACCCACAGCTCGGCGACCTTGCGGACATCGTCCTCGGTGTAGATTCCGGCCTGGGCGAGCTTGGCAGCCAGGTGGACGACGACGTACGGATCGGTCTCGGTCTCCAGGGTCGCATTCTTGAAGTACGGCTCGAAGGCTGCCTTGATGTCCTCAGGCTTGTTGGCGAAGTCGATGACGAACGTCTTGCGCTTCTGCTCCCCACCAGCGGTGCGGTGGGTGCGGTTGAGCCGCGAGAGTGTCTGCACCGCCGTCACCCCTGACAGCTTCTTATCGACGTACATCGCCGAGAGCAGGGGCTGGTCGAAGCCGGTCTGAAACTTGTTGGCGACCAGCATGATTTTGTACGTGTCACCCTTGAAAGCCGCCGCCAGATCAGCCCCGGCGCCGGGATTCATGTTGCCCTCGGTGAACTCGTCATCCTCCGAGGGCTGCGGGCCCCAGTCGCTGTGCCAGGTCTCGTCCTCGGCCATCTGCACCCCGGCGGAGAAGGCGACCAACGTGCGGTAGCTGTACGAGGCGTCCTCGTCGCGGCGTCTGGCGATGTAGGCGTCGATGGCCAGCTTGTACTTCACTGCGGACTTGCGTGACCCGGTCACCACCATCGCTTTCGCCTTGCCTTCGAGGAGGTAGGCGACATTGGCGTGGAAGTGCTCGACGATGATCTGCACCTTCTGGCTGATGTTCGTCGGGTGGAGCTGCACCCAGCGCATCAGACCCTTGCGGGCCGCAGACTCCTCGACCTCTCCTCCGTCACCGCTTTCGGCCCTGCCGGCGATCTTCAACGCGGTGTCGTAGTGCTGGTATCCCTTGAGCACGTCGAGGATGTAGCCCTCCTCGATCGCCTGCTGCATCGAGTACAGGTGGAACTCGCACGGTTTACCGTCGTGCCCCTTGCGACCGAACAGTTCCAGCGTCTTGTTCTTCGGCGTCGCGGTGAAGGCGAAGTAGGAGATGTTCTCCGACTCGGCCCGCTCAGTCATCTCCGAGGCCAGCACCGACTCCACATCAACTTCGCCGCCCTCCTCGATCTCCTTCACCTCCTCAGCCGTCAGTACCTGCTTCAGCTTCGAGGAGATCTGACCCGACTGGGAGGAGTGCGCCTCATCGGCGATGACGGCGAACCGCTTGCCCTTCAGGCCGGCATCGGCTCGGATCTCGTCCAGCGCATGCGGGAAGGTCTGCACCGTTACGGCGATGATGAGCTCACCGTTCTTCAACGCCTGTGCCAGCAGGCCCGACTTCGACTTCGCGCCAGCCTTACGGACGTCCTCGGGGCTGATAGTCGCGACGATCTTGCCGGTACCGTCGATCTGCCGGATCGCATCCTGCAGCTGGGAGTCGAGCACGGTGCGGTCCACCACCACGATGATCGAGTCGAAGACCTTCTGGTCATCGACATGCAGCCGCGCCAGCCGGTGGGCAGTCCAGGCGATGGTGTTGGTCTTTCCCGAACCAGCCGAGTGCTCAATCAGGTACCGATGCCCGACACCCTCCTCCTTCACCGCCTCGACGATGCTCGTGACGGCTTCCCACTGGTGGAACCGCGGGAAGAGCATGCTTGTACGGCGCATCGACGTGCCGGTGGTGACGTCCCACTCCTCTTTGGTCTGCACGATCATCAGCCGACCGATGATGTTCAGCCAGGCGTGCCTCTCCCAGACGCGTTCCCACAGGTACGCCGTCGACGAGCGTCCGTCCGAGCCAGGTGGGTTGCCGGCAGCGCGGTCGAAGCCCATGTTGAACGGCAAGAAATGGGTCTTCTCCCCCTCCAGCCTCGTGGTCATCGCCGCTAGGTCGTTCGAGACCGCAAAGTGCACCAGGGCCCGGTGCCCGAACGACAGCAACGGCTCCGACCGCCCATTCGTCAACGGTTGGCGATGCTGCTTGTATTGGTTGACCGCCTCATCCACCGACTGGGTGAAGTCGGTCTTCAGCTCCACCGTGGCGACCGGGAGCCCGTTGACGAAGAACACCAGATCGATATTGCGCTGGTCGGCGGTCGAGAAGTGCACCTGCCGCACCACCCGGACCCGCATCGCCTCGAAGTGTGCCGTGGTCGTCTCGTTGAGCGACGTTTCCGGACGGAACTGCGCCATCTTCAACCGACCACCGCCGATGTACTGCACCCCGTTACGCAGGATGTTCAGCGTCCCCCCGCCGTGCTCCAGCGGCCGGTCGAGCGCCGCGGTTAGCACGTCGAGGAACTTCACCTGCGACCCCGCTGCCTTCAACGCCTTCTCATACGCCGGCCTCTGCGTCTCTTTCAGCCACGCGAACAGGTCCGCAGGGAACAGCGCCCGCTCTCGGTCGTAGTCACCACCATCACGGTCGTTCGCCGAATACAACCACCCGTGAGCCTCGAGGTACTCGCAGATCTCCGTCTCGAAGACCACCTCGTTGTGGTCGGCCATCACGCCACCTCTCGTACGTCGATCTGCCCCATCACCGCCGCCGTGATCAGCGCCGACCGCCGCTCGCGAGCGAGCTCGATGAACCCCTCAGTCTCTGTGCTGAGGGTGTCGATCTTCGCCATCTGTTCATTCAGATGTGCCGCGACCGATCGCTGAATCTCGAGCGAGGGAAGCCAGATGGGAGTATTTCGCAGAACGGATACTCGAATGTTCCCGGCCGCAGCACCGCTCATGGAGAGATGGAAATGGTCCTGGATTGACTTGGAATAGAGCTGCCAAAGCAAGAACTCACCGACACACGAGTTCGCGTCTACACGTAGAAGCACCATTCTCTGCCCCAGACAGATGGCGTCGGACGGGACCATCGACGCCTCACCTGCGGACCCGCCTTCTCTCGCGAAAACAACATCGCCCAGGGACGGAGATCCACCGGCATTCCGTTCGCGCCACGTCGCTTCGCTCACTCGCAAACCATGCCCAGGCCGATACCGGCCGCTTCGGACGGAAGCCGTGCGCACCGCTTCGAACGGACCATCGTCGTCTACAGCAGGCGTTGTGTGAGGACAGTCGACAACGTCAAGGCACGCGCGGACAATGCGGCTGTTCGACCCAGCCTTCGTGAATGCCCGATCGATGACAGCCTGCCGTCGCTCGCCGAGCATCTCGATCAGCCGGAGTTGCTCCTCGATGAGCGTGTCGATGCGGGCCGTCTCATGGTCGAGGTAGTTGGCGATGGCTCGCTGCTCCTCCAGGGGAGGCACGGGCAGCGGAAGATTGTCCAGGTCTGGCTGTTGCACGCGACGGTCAAACGTCGTCTGTGCCCGCGTGTAAAGGCGGTATTGATCAAGGTACGGCTGCGATCGCAACAGGTGATGAACGAACCGCGGAAGCAAGGCACCACGCGACCTGAAGACGCGGTAGTCGGGGCTGACTGCTCCTGCCCGCCGCGACACGCCGATGCCGCCGCCGATCAGCCACATCGGGTTAACCACAAGGTCGTCGGTCTCGGTGACGAGGTACTTTGGCAGGCTGGCTTCGGCTGGCTCCTGGCGCCCGCCCAGCTCAGCGCGCGCGACGACTTCACCTGTCGAGCGCAACGACAACATCTCGTGTGCGAGGTGGGCATTTCGTCGATCGAGTCGGTGGAACAAACCCTTAAAGCGAACCACGTCCCACGACTCGGGCCGGTTCTCAAGCAATTTAGAGACGGCACGGTGTGCACCGATGAGCGTCGGAGAGTTCATCCCTCGACCTCCCGCAGCAGGTCGAGGATCTTGGTGACCTGCTTCTCCAGGTCGGCGTCGATCTCGGCGAGCGAACGGGGTGGAATGTACTTATAGAAATGGCGGGTGAAGGGGATCTCGTAGCCGATCTTAGTCTTCGCCCAGTCGATCCAGGCATCGGGGACGTGTGGCTTCACCTCCGTTTCGAAGTAAGTCTGGATGACTTCGCACTCCCCTGCCGTGCCGGCGGTCGAGCCACCGTAGGTGAAGGGCACGTTCTCGGTGTCACGCTTCTTTGAGTCCGGCTTCGGGTTGCCCTTGCGGTCGACAACAGGGTTCCCGTCCTCATCGAGCAGTGGACGCTCAATGGTGATGGTCCAGTAGCCGAACTCGTCGTTACGCAGCACTTTGGCAAGGTCGGGATCGGCGTCCTCGAAGTCGGCGTACAGCCGCACGACCTCGGCGCGATCAGTTTCATTGATCTCGCGTCCCTTGGAGCCGAGGTTCTTCCGCATCTTGGTCCAGAACGACGTGCCGTCGATGAGTTGGACCTTGCCCTTGTGGTCAGGGTGCTTGGCGTTGTCGAGGATCCAGATGTAGGTGGCAATGCCGGTGTTGAAGAACATGTTGGTTGGCAGGGCGATGATCGCCTCGACGAGGTCGTTCTCCAGTAGCCACTTGCGGATGTTGGAGGGACCGGACTCGGCGCCTCCGGTAAAGAGTGGCGAGCCGTTCATGACGATGCCGACGCGGCCGCCGCCGTCCTCGGGTGCGCGCATCTTGTGGGCTAGATGGAGCAGGAAGAGCATCTGGCCGTCCGAGGTTGCGGGGAGTCCCGGCGCGAAGCGGCCGTAGGGGCCAGCGGAGTCGCGCTCCTCCTTGACCGCCTTGGCGTACTGCTTCCAGTCCACCCCGTAGGGAGGGTTGGACATGCAGTAGTCGAACTGGCGGCCCCTGAAGGCATCGTCGGTGAGCGTGTTACCAAAGGCGATGTTGGTCGCGTCGTGTCCCTTAGCGAGCAGGTCAGACTTGCAGATGGCGTACGACTGCGGGTTGTACTCCTGACCGTACAGGCTCAACTTCGCATCGGGGTTCTCGGCGAGCAGGTGTTCCTCTGCCAGGGAGAGCATGCCGCCGGTGCCGGCCGTGGGGTCGTACAGCGACCGGATGATGCTGCCCTCGGTGAGGTCGACGTCCTTCTCCGCGAAGAGCAGGTCGACCAGCAGCCGGATCGCGTCGCGCGGCGTGTAGTGGTCTCCGGAGGTCTCGTTCGCGGCCTCGTTGAACTTGCGAATGATGTACTCGAACGCGTCCCCCATGTCTGCGTTGGACACCACGTCGGGATGCAGGTCGACGGCGCCGAAGGACTTGATGATCTCGCGCAGGAGCCCGGCCTTCTCCAGCGCCAGAATCTCCTTCTTGAAATCGAAGTACTCGAACACGTCGACGTCGGCGGAGAACCGATCGATGTAGTCAGCGAGGTTGTCCGCCAGCCCGTCCGCATCGGCCAGCAGGTTCGCGAATTCGTAGTTGGACGTGTTGTGGAACGTCCTCCCCGTGGCCTTCTTGACCTCGACCTTGAGCCGGTTCGGGTTCTCGTACCTCGCAGCCAGCTCACGTACCGCCGCGCGGTCCGGCTCAAGGATGCAATCGAGCCGTCTCAGGATCGTGAACGGGAGGATCACTGTCCCGTACTGGTTGGGGCGATAGGGACCCCGAAGCTGGTCAGCGATTGACCAGATGAAGCTACCGAGCGTGCTCACAAGGTTCCTTACGGGAGTCGTCTAGCAGTGCCGATCACTTTGCCAGAGGCAGCAGCCAGCGTCCCATGGTTCAGCTATGGGACCCCTCGACGTGCTCTTGCCGATCGGCCAGGGTGCCTCCACGTGTTGCCGGATCGGCAACTCCGCAAGACGTTGGAAGATGGCAAGCGCGAACTGGGCGCGACAGACTCCACCACGGCGAGATGGAGATGCGTCGGCACGACACCGAGGTACCTCAGGCGCGTGAGCGATGCGTGAGCGGACTGCCCGATACAGGGCGGCACGAGCCGGATCAAGTGGCTCGCCGCGCGGTTCTGACCAGGGGAAACAGCACCGCGTGGCAGCGCCAGGCACCCCCCGGCAAGGATTCGATCCCACTCCTAAAGCGGGTGTCGCAGGTTCGAATCCTGCCGGGGGCACAGCACATTACGGCGCTGACCTGGGGTTTCTTCTCCAGGAAGGCGTTCTGTTCGGCCTCGGACTCCCCGTCCGGGGCCGTTTGCGTGAGCGGACGGATCGCCAGACCCTGACTTTTCTCCCGCCGGATCAGCACCATCCGGCACAAGCTCCGCCCGGACTTCCCATGAGACAAGGTCGCGGCGTCCGTGACCCGCAGCCGGTCGAGCCGGCAATGCTCGATCCTCATTCGAGACGAAGACGAAAGGGTTGTGGGTGCATCGGGGGTCAGACCCGTGAGTGGTTGTGGGAGCCGTTTCGGGTCTGGTCGGGCATTACCTCGGCAGCCATCGGCGTGCGGAGCTCGCTGAGCGCGTTGTGGTCGGATGGCCAGCCGTTCCTCAGCCGCCGTGCCGCTAGTTCGAGGCTCCCGTCACTATGCCCAGCAGCGCGAACGCGAAGAAGACCATGCCCCAGGCCAGTGCGTGGCGTATGCAGCGGTATTTGGTCCAGGCGATCTGGGACAGGATCGCCAGTTGGCTCAGGTCACGGGACATGGGGTCGGTGCGGCGGACTGTCCGCTCCAGGTGAGCGACCGACATCGCAAGCCTCGCGTCGCCGAAGTAGTGAGTTCGGGAGCGGCGGGGGTTTCCGAGCCGTGGGGTCATGGCCAGGCCCAGGAGAACGAGTGCCGGTACGCAAGCGGCACAGCTCGCCCAGAGGAGGAACTGCGGGACCGCGGCGTACTGTCGTAGGGCGATAACGTCGCTGCCGATCGCACCGAGCAGGGCTGTCAGGGCCGCGCCCAGGGACGCCAGCAAGAGGCCGGCCTTGTTGTCGGCCTTCGTGAGCTCCTCACGGGCCTCGGACAGCAGGATCCTGGCGAGTTCCGCGCCGCGGTCCGCTGCGGTGGCGGTGTCCGGGTCCATGTCGGCGTCGTCTCCGGGCGTGGTCATGTTTCCCCTCCGTACCGTCGGTGTCAGGCGGCCGCCCCGGCGTGCGGGGCGGCCGTGGTGCTGTGTTCCTCGTGCAGGCGGGTGCCTCAGACCGCCGTCGAGCGGCGGATCTCGTCCTCCAGCGCGTTCACCGCCTGCCGGACCCGGATGTTCATCGCTGCCCTGTGCTCCCGGAACGCCGCCTCCGACTCGGCGCGGTGACGCCGCACCTCCTGCTCGATGGCGTCCTGGGCGATCTCGAGGTTCGCCATGGCCCGGCGTTCGTCGAGCCGGACCTCCTCGTCGTGGATCTTGACGGCACTGTTGCTGGCGCTGGTGAGCATCCGGTCGTACGCGGATTCCCCGCTCAGGTACTTCACCAGTACGGGGAGTACGTCGAGGAGGACGAACAGCAGGCGGACCAGCCAGATGCCCACGAACAGCACGGGGTTCCCGGCCGCGAGTTGATCAAGTGCCCGCATCCGTTCCAGGACACCGATCTCTTTCTGCTTGGCACGCTCCTCGCCCAGACGCTGCTCGATGCCGTCGGCGCGGGCCTTGAGGAAGGTGCCGCGTGAGACGGTCTGCTCGGCCTCGATCCCCGAGATACGGCTGTTCATGTGGGCCAGGCGCTTCTCGTTCTCATCGGTGCGGTGTGTCGTCCGGTAGTCCTGTGCCTTGTCGCGCAGGCGCAGGCACTCGGACGTCCGCTGATACAAGCCGGTGGCCGCTATGCGGATCAGCCGGCGACACTCGTTCCGTACATCGGAGTCGATGGCCTCCAGCCTGGAGGTATCCCGGTCCACGCGCTTCTGCAGGACGGCGGCGTCCGAGCGCAGGGCGGCCAGTTCCTCGACCCGTTCGCCGGGTGTTTTGCCGAAGGAGAGGACGTAGTTCCTGTCGCAGCCCTCCGGCGTGACGGTCTGCGTCGTGGACGGTACGGGGTTGCAGCGGACCAGGTTGGTACGCAACTGGTCGATCGTGTCGGTTCGTTCGTCGGCCACGCGTTGCTCGATCGCCGTCTGGAAGATGCGCAGTACCAGGGGCTCGGCGATCACCATGCCGAGCATCAGCGCGATCAGCAAGCGCGTGAGAAGAGGTCCGACCCGTCGCCGCGCGTTGGGCTGTGGAGTGACCAGCCAGCGGTCGAGGTTGAGCACGAACAGCATCCAGATGACCGTCGGGACGAGGGCCATGATGGAGACCCTGCCGAGCGCCTCGGTCGCGAAGTTCCACATGGAGAACGCCGCGATGACAGAGGTGCCGAGCACCACCCCGCCGAGGGCTGTGTACTTGCTCCGCTCGTACCTGACCCTGGCCAGCAGTCCCTCGTCGACGCCGGTGAGGGCACGCAGCCGTCGTGCGATGTCGAAATCGACGGGGCGGCGGGCGGCGAGGGCCTCGTGACCGGTGGTGCGGGCGGCGGACACATCCTCCGTAGTGAGGGTGGTCGTCCGGCCGCTTGCAGTACGCGCGGCGGCATCATCGCCAGTGTCCCGGCCGCCCGCCGCCGTGCCGGGGGCCGTCACCTGGTCCGTCAGGAAGTCAGTCAACGAGATCGTCCTCGTCCTCGACGAGACCACCCTGCGGGTCGCGTGAGCCGTCCCGGCCCGTTCCCGTGCGGAAGGAGCGCGCCTGCCCCGACTCGACCATGCGGGTCGTACCGGCGGCGGTTCCGACGCCGGTCGCGGCCTGGCCGCCCGTCTCCTGCAAGACCTGTTCCAGTACCTGGTGATAGTCGACGTACTCGCTGCCGCCCATCTGCCGCAGCAGCGTCAGCAGCATGTCGCGGCGTATCTGCGCCTCCGCCGTCTCCCGCGCCTGCGTGTGGGCCCGGTCCGACGTCTCGGCCTCGTGACGGTGGGCCGACTCCTTCTCGGTGATCCGATGGATGCGGGCTGCGGCCTCGGTGACGTCGATCTCCTTCCGGGTGATGCCGAAGGCGTCCACGTGGTCGGACCCCTGGGAGAGCAGTTCCGCGATCCGGAGTGCGTCCTGCGTCTCGAAGTCGCGCTGCCCCTTCTGCAGTTCCCATGAGCGCCGCTCGTCGCGCAGCTTCTGCTCCCAGTCCCGCAGGTCGTCCGACGCGTGTACTTCGGCGCTGACGAATTCCACGCTCATGCCCGTGACCCGTGGCGGCACGATCGCGCTGTAGGCGGTCATACGGTGACTGACTTCGGTCCGTACCGCGTTGACTTCCTCCACGCGATGCCCGGCGCTCACCCGCGGCAGGTCCCCGTCGCCCACCAGGTAGGCGCGCAACGGGACGGTGACGTCGATGATGCCCTGCCGGGCGATGGCGGCCGGATCGGTCACCTGACAGGTGAAGGACGCCCGCACCGTGAAGTTGTCCGCTTCACTCACAGACGGGAGCGTGCGCTCCACCTCGACCAGGCGCGCTCGGGTGTCGACCATGCTGACCGAGGAGGCGTCGAGTACGTCGGGGTGGGACGGGTCATACACCATGCCCTCGGGGAACGGGCGGTAGTTCCCGCCGACCCTGAAGACGTGGACCGCGCCGGGCGGCAGCTGCGGCACGTCGTCGCGACGGCGACGCCGAGACCACCAGGTGCCCTGGACCGTGGCCAGGATGTGCTCGGCGATGACGGGGTAGTTCACTTGCTTCGGCCTCCTTGAGCGGAAGTGAAGGGAGGAGTGGATATGAGGGACGCGGTGGCGCGCCGGGAGTCCGCCGGCGCTCGGCCGCGCAGTGATCCAATGAGCACCTGCGCCACTTGGCGGGCGCCGGGAATCGCGTAGTCGGGGTGCTTCAGGGCAATGGACAGGTGGTGGCACAGCGCGGCCCACTGGCGCTCGCTCATGGCTTTCCGCATCGCCTCACCGAGTTCGCGTACGGCGTCGGTGACGGACGGGTCGTCCCGCAGTTGCACCAGCGTCCGGCACAGCGCGCCGACGGCCCGGCTTCGGTTGCCGCTGTGCAGGACATCCGCCCACAGGGACCCCAGGTGGCGGGCACTGTCCGGGACGGTGGTCAGGAGTGCCGCGGTGACGGGTTCCGGAGCCTCCAGCCGGGCGGCTTCCAGGAGCTGAACGGCGGCCCGCAGCGCGATCGACCGCTCCCGGGACCCCGGCGCAGTCCTGGCGATCACCGTCCGTACGTACCGGAGGATGAACAGCGCGCGCTCGGGGTCCTGATCGGCGGTCTGCAGCAGCAGAACCAACGAGCGGTGCGCCGAGAACGCGATCCGCTCCCCACGCTGTGCCAGGAACCAAAGCCGTTTGAGGGCCTCCAGGCGGTAGAGGGCGCCCAGGCGGCCCGTCAAGGCCATGGCCGCCGTCACGGCACGGCGTGGCCCGCTGTTCTCCGTCCAGCTCAGGGCGATGTTCAGAGCCTGCGGCGCGAGATGCTCAACGTCGCACATGAACTGCAGCGTCAGCGCGGCGGTCACTCGCTGACTGGTGAGTCCTTCTGACCACGCCTTCAACATGCTCTCGTCGACCTCGACAAGCGCGTACCGGGCGAGGAGCGCTACGCCGCGGGCCACCTCCGTACGAGTGCCCAGGTCGCCCAGCAGGGCCAGCTCACCCAGCCAGCGGCGCAGCGGGTACCAGAGCTCGTAGCCGTACAAGTCGTGCAGCTCCGCGATGACGAACTCGCGGACACGAGGCTCGGTGAAGACAAGATGACGCTCGCTGCGCCCGGCGTTCCGGCTCGGCCCAAGCCGGTGCTCGACCGTCACGAGCCCCTCCGCCCGCTCCTTCCACCGGGCCCGGGACTGCTGGGCCACCGCACCGTGCAGCGCCGTCCTGTCCTCGTGGTCCGGCTCCGCTGCCGGTGTCTCACCGCTCAGCTCCCAGTTGCGCACGTGGGCGGCGAGCGCGGCACACTCCTTCTCGAACGTCCGCTCCGGGATGCCCTCCAGAAAGGCCAGGGCCGCGAGCGGGATCAGGTCGTCCGCGGACGGCTGCCTGCGGAACAGCTCCCGGACCAGCTCCCGGCACCGGTCCCGCAGGGTGTCCAGCGCCCTTTCCGCGCCCTGCTGGGACAGGACCAGGGCTGCGTCGACAACGTCCGCCGGACGGCGCTGTTCGCCGACCCGCTCCCGTAGCTCGCGCTCGGTGTCCGGCGCGAGGGCGACGTGAGGCAGCAGTTCCCTGCAGTGCTCGAACAACTCCACGGGGTCGGGAGCCCGCCATTCCACACAGTGGTCCCGCAGCGCCAGCCGCCGATGGGTCGTGCCGCCCGCAGTGATCACCAGGTACGACCCCTTGCGGCGCAGTTCCTCGCTCAGCCGCCCGATCGAGTACGCCTGCACGGCCTCGACATTCAGCTCGCCGACATAGTCGAGGATGACGTACCCCTGCCCCGGCTTGAGGTCCTTCGACACGGCCAGCTCGGCGAGGGCGTTGGCCGGCGACAGGCTGCGCAGCCCGGCCTCCTCGCCGAGGATCTCCCTGAGCAGGGCGAGGGATCCCGCGCCCCGGCCGCAGTTGTCCTGGCCGGTCAGCACAACGAAGGCGTCCTCGCGGAGTTTGCCGAGGGCCTCGTCGAAGCAGGGCTGCGGCGGGATGTAGAACCGCAGGGCGCGGTCCGACTCCTCGGGCTCGATGGTGCCGGGGGCGAGACCGGGGGACGAGACGGAGCCGAAGCCGAACGCCGCTCCGGAGGCGTCGACAACGCCGTAGAAGTTGTTGTTGACGAGCTGGTGGACGCGGCGGAGATCGTCGTAGCCCCGGTCGTCCTCCTCTCGTTCGTCCGCCTCCGGACGCCGCTCGGGAGCCGCGCCCGGTCCGGCATCCGGGCCGAGGCCGTCCTCCCCGGCTTCCGGCTCGCCACCGACGTCGTCCGGTACGGGCGCCTCGTCGGAAGGGGGTACGGGCGGTACGGCGGACCGGTCGTCCAGGTCCGGTTTGTCAGCCACCGGCGCTCCTGAAGCCGAAGACGGCGCCTCGGGCGTCCACGGGACCGGCGACATTGGTCACGTTGATCTCGTCTGCCCGGTACTCGTTGCTGATCCCCGCCCTGTCGGCTCCGCCCGTGGCGGCCGGTCCGGGCCGTGCTACCGCGGGCTTCCCGGACGCCGGGCTCTCGGGCCACCCCGTCTCCCCGGTCCTGGGCTCGTTTGAGGTGGCAGCCGGTGCGCCGAGCGCGGGCACACGCAGCCAGGCCGTGGCCTCGTACTCCTTCACCTGGACGGTGACGCGGGTGAAGTCCGCGGGAGTCAGGGTCGTGTGACGCCCCGCCACCGTGGACCGGAAGACATCGTCGGACAGCAACAGCACCAGGTCGGCCCCGGGGTGCGCGGCCAGGGCGTCGTAGAGCGGACGCGCGTTCAGCAGGCGCGCCGTGGCAACCACGGCCGTACCCGCGAAGCCGTTGTCGGCCAGCTCCACCAGTCCCTGGTGGATGACGGCACGCAGCCGCATGCGGGCCTCGGGAACTCGCTGAGCGTTGTACTCACGCAGCTCGGCGACGAGTTGGCGGATGTAGTCGTCGACCAGACGCGGTTCCTTGCCGTCGAGGGGCCGCACCGCCAGCTGCTCGTCGCCCTTGCTCTGGATCTGCCACTCCGCGCGGTCCAGGCCGGCACGCCTGGCGGCACGGTCGAGAAGCCGCGGCAGATCATGCTGGATTTCGGATTGTCTACGGTCGTTGTTGCTTCCGTAGCCCTGTGCGTCCACGGCGATGCAGGTACAGGGATAGAAGTCAGGCCACGCAGCCACCCGATCATTTCCTCTCTGGACAGGTGATGGGCAGACACTGCCCACGAGGTGCTGTCCGAGAGGCTAGGAGAGAGTGCGCGAAGTGATTCCGTATCAGTACGGGTTGTCAGCCACGACTTTGGCGAATTCGAGCAACTTCGGAACGTCACAGATGGTTATGTTTCGGTAACTGCGTTCCACCAGCCCCTGAGCTGTCAGGGCGGCCAGGTTCTTTTCGGCCGTGTTGAGCTTCAGGCCGGCCAGCGAAGCGAGTTCCTTTTGTGTGAGCGTCACGCCGAGGTCGCACCGCTTGCCGTCGCTGTCCGGATCGGGCTGGGCGTAGGCCTTGCACAACTCGGCAAGGACCCTGGCCAGCCGAGTCAGCGAGTCGTAGGCCTGGAATTCGATCCGGCGCAGGTTGGCCCAGCGCAGCCGGGCACACAGCATGTGGAGGATGGCCCGCATGGCGTCCGGATGGCGGGAGAGAAAGGTCTCCAGTGCCCGCACCTGAATGATCCGCGCGGTCACGTCACCGCACGCCACCACCGTGCCGGACCTGGGGCGCTCCTCGAAGGCCGCCATCTCACCGACCAGGTCACCCGCTATGCGGACGGCGAGCAGCATGTCGTAACCGCTCTCCGCACTCGCGACGACCTTCACGACTCCGCTCGTGATCAACAGGACGTGCCGACTCTCGTCGCCCTGCTGGAGCAGGGCGCGATGCGGCGGATAGGTCATCGGCGTGCCCTGGCTCAGGAGTTCTTGCCGCGTCGTGTCTCGCAACCGGCCGAGAAACGTGGACGGTGGCCACGCGTGATTCACCAGCACCCCCGATAATCGCAACTCCGCGGAGCGACGCGCCGCTCAAGCCTGACCATGCTGCCGTCGAGCCGAGTGCCGGCAAACAGGCAGGACGGGATGTGGCCTGTTTTCTTGCTTCTCTGCCAGAATTGACCGAACACACGTTCCTCGTGGAAGTAATGGAAGCAGGTCATCAGAGAAACGGTTATGCAAGCGTCAGCAGACCCTCCGGCAGAAATGTCCTCGGCCGGCCCCGAGACTCCTACCAACACCGCACGGTATCGGAGAATGTACGGATGGTCACCTGGCTCAACCGACCGTGGAGGTAGTGGAATACGACGGTCATGGGACAGGATGAGCCGGTGGCCAGATGGTTCCGCAGTTACTGGGATGAAGAAGACAGGTGGTTCTACTTCGAGGTCGGCGACGACGGGTGGGTGAGCCGGCAGGTCGAACTCGAAGGGCCCGCATTGCGCCCCGTCGAAGCCGCGTCGGCCGGGGAGGATGACGTCCGGTACGGCTTCACCGCCGAGTCGCCCGTCACCGGCTGGGAAGGGCATGTCGAAGAGCCTCTGGCCCTCCGGGAATTCGAGGACGTATGGGCCACGGCCCGGCGCTACCTCGCGGCACTCGAAGCGTGACGCGTCGTCCGTGGGTCCGGATCCTGTCGGGGGCGCTGCGCCGTACTGGTCTGGCCCGGGGTTTCGGTGGGGGCAGGGGGTCGAGTGCGTTCCGTGGGGTCCGTACAACCCCCGGGGCCCTTCGGTGGTCACATCTGCACCGAGCGATGCGCGTGTGCGGGGGCGGAGGCTTGGCAGATCCGGCCCCCCGGCATGTCGTCGGCTCGGAATACCGACTCGGACGGCCGCTACGGCGTCCGGCGTGCCGTAGGAGAAGAAGACACGCATGCAGCAGCACCTTCGCACCATTCTCGCGACCACCGCCTCGGCCGCCCTCGTCAGCGGGCTGCTTCTCGCCGCCGGGGGGAGTGCCGTCGCCGCGCCGTCCGGGGTGCAGGGCGACTTCAACGGCGACGGTTACCGCGATCTCGCGATCGCCGCGCCCCTCGGGAAGATCAGTGGAAAGGCGGGGGCCGGGTACGTGGCCGTCGTCTACGGCACCAAGAACGGGCTCGACAAGTCCAAACGCACGATCATCAGCCAGGCCACCACCGGTATTCCGGGAACGCCGGAGACGAGTGACTACTTCGGCGACCGCCTCACCACCGGTGACCTCGACGGGGACGGCTACACCGATCTGGTGGTCGGCGTGCACGCCGAGCGGATCGGCGACACCGACTCCTACGGCGTCCTCACCGTCGTCTGGGGCGGCGCGAGCGGGCTGAAGTCCGCCGTGGACATCTCGGCGCCGCTGCCGAAGTACCGGAACGAACTCGGCTGGGGCCTCGCCTCCGGTGACTTCGACGGGGACGGACGCACCGACCTGGCCGCCGTCAATATCGCCGCACCCGAACTGAACATCTTCAAGGGACCGGTCTCCCGGACCGGCAAGGCGGCGGGCCTCGTCGGTATCGACACGTCCAGCCAGACCGGCATCAACGCCGACAGGATCGTCGCGGGGAACGTCAACGGCGACGGCGCGACCGACCTCCTGGTCATGGGCCAGGAGGAGAGCGGCGACGCGTACCGGACCCGCAGCGTCCTCTACAAGGGGGGCAAGACCGGGCTCAAGGCGTCGAGCAAGGTCGCCGGGGGCTACGAGGCGGTCATCGCCGATGTCGACAAGGACGGTTACGGCGACATCGTCACCGGCAACTTCATGGAGAAGTCCGCCGACGAGCCGAACGGCGGCCTCGGAGGCGCGATCACCGTGACGTACGGCAGCGCCGCCGGGCTGTCCACCCGTACGCCGGTCCGCATCACCCAGGACACCACCGGAATTCCCGGCACCGCCGAGAAGGGTGACCGCTTCGGCTGGAGTCTGGCCGCGGGTGACACCAACCGCGACGGCTACGCGGACGTCGCGATCGGCGTGCCGGGCGAGGCCATCGGGAGCAAGCGGGCCACGGGCACGGTCACCGTGCTGCGGGGCTCCGCCAAGGGGCTGACCGGCACCGGTTCCAAGAGCTTCACGCAGGACACGGCGGACGTGCCCGGCGCCGCCGAGGCCGACGACCAGTTCGGCGCCTCCGTCGAACTCACGGACAGCAACAAGGACGGCCGCGCGGAGCTGGTGGCCGGCGCCTTCGCCGAGAACGCGGGCGCGGGGTCGGTCTGGCTCTTCACGTCCGGTACGAGCGGTGTCACCGCCACCGGTTCGACGACCTTCGGCGCCGCCTCGGTCGGCGGGCCCGCCGGTCTGTCGTACTTCGGCGACGTCCTCGCCGGATAGGGCGTAGTAGCGCGGCACCCGTCACAGGGGCCGGACCCGTCTGGGTCCGGCCCCTGTGACGTCCGTGCGTGGGTGCTGTCGCGGGCCATGTCGCTTTCCGCGCGGCATTCTCTTCGCTTTCATGAATTTCCGTTGAACCGCGATCGACGGCGCATTGCCGTATTGCCGCCCATCGGCCAAACATCGCTGGTCAGTGGATATTCCATGCGACTGCGCCACGGATGCGCGGATATATACCGAACCCGTTGGGTGCAACCAACTCCGATCCCAGGCGGTCACAACTAATTGTAAGAACCACATACGCCCCCACGGAGGTTTGCACATGCCCTCTCCCCTCGTCAGCCACCGGGTTGTACGTGCCGCATCGGCACTGACGCTGGCTCTCGGTACGGGGCTGGTCGCTCCGCTCCTCCTGGCCGGTACGGCCGGCGCCGCGGCGCCGGAGGCCACCGCCGCGTTCAGCGCGACCGACCACGCGATCCTCTACACGGCCGCCGCCGGCCAGACCAACAAGGTGAGCGTCACCGCGTCGAGGACCAGCGGCACCGCGGAGATCACCTATGTGATCGACGACTCCGTGCCGATCACCGCGGGCACCGACTGCGTCCATCCCAGCAGCGCGGACAAGACCAAGGTCTCCTGCACGGTCGCCACTCTGGACAGTCAGGACCCGTACCCCACCCTGAAGGTGGCCCTCGGCGACGGCAACGATGTCGTCACCTACCACAACACCACTGACGACACGTACTACTTCGCCTCCATCGACCTCGGCGTCGGCAAGGACACGCTGACCGAAACCGGCGGTGTCCAAGGCAACTCCGTCATCGGCGGAGAGGGTGACGACAGCCTCACGGTGGGCGAGGTCACCGTGGCCTCCGGTGGTGACGGCAACGACACCATCCGCGCCGCCCGCGGAACCATAGCCCTGGGTGGCAACGGCAACGACACGATCTACTCGAACGGCGACGACAGCGCCGCCGACGGTGGCGCGGGCGACGACGAGATCCGCGGCGACGCGGGCGAGCAGAGGCTGGAGGGCGGCGACGACAACGACACGATCCACGGCGGCGCCGGAAACGACTTCATCTACGGCGGGAAGGGCAACGACATCCTGCACGGCGAGGGCGGCGACGACACGATCTACGGGAACAGCGGGGACGACGAGCTGTACGGCGGCCCCGGCACGGACACCCTCTCCGGCGGCCCCGGCAAGAACGTCGTCCACCAGGACTGACGGCACCTGACCGCGCCTGACAGCACCTGACCGACAGAACCGGCCGCTTCACCAGACCCGGGGCACGGCGCGGCCCACCAGGCCGTGCCGTGCCCCGGCAGCGGCAGCGGCAGCAGCAGCAGCAGCAGCAACAGCAACAGCAACAGCAACAGCAACGGCAACGGCCCGTATCCCCGTCACGTGCAGTTGAGGTTCATCTGGGCCGCCGCGTGATGGGCTCCGTAGCGGTCCTCGCCTCCCCAGTCCCTGCCGCGGTCGAGGAGTTGGACCGAGAAGGACTCCCCCTCGACCCGGTAGCTGCCGACGCTCACCAGGCTGCCGCGGTGGGCGGTCTGGCGTACGCCGAAGGCCGCGTAGGCGGACGAGGTATCCGCGGGATCGCGGAGGACGCGGTAGACGGTGGGGTGGCCCGCGGTGTCGGCCGGGCGGCCACTGTCCGGGACGTAGACGGCCAGCGCGCACTTCTCGTACGCCTTGCCCAGCTTCCAGGACCAGGTCGCCGTGGAGCCGCGGTCCCGGGCGGGGCTGCCGGACATGGGGACGGCGGAGAAGCGGCCGTCGCACGAACCGCCCTCGTAGCCGCCGTCGGTGACGGTGTACCAGGCGGCGTCGCCGTTCTCGAAGCGGCCGTGTTCGGTGTACTCGCCCGAGGCGCAGCCGGGGCCCGCCCACGCCGAGTAGCCCGGGTCGTCGGGGTCGTGGGTCGCGGTCGGTGGCCCGGTCGGTGGCTCGGTCGGTGACACCGTCGGAGAGTCGTTCGGGGGCTCGGGCGAGGACTCGGTGGGGGACGCGGACGGAGACGCGGATGAGTCTCCGCCGCCCAGGCCCGGCAGTTCCGGCGGGCCGATCCTGGTCGGGAAGCCGCCTCGGGAGTCGGAGCCACCGCCCGAGCCGTCTCCGGAGCCGGTGACCATGGCGACTGTCGCCCCCAGGGTGCCCAGCGCCAGTGCCACCACCGCGACCGTCACCAGCGGGCGACGGCGCGAGCGGCGGCCGTCATGGCCCGTGTGCCGCTCGGGCCCGCCCGCGACGGTGTCGCACACGGGGCACACCACGCCCGGCAGCGCTGCTCCCCGGCCACTCCCGCACCGTTCGCACCTCATGCCGCCCCACTATGGGGGATCCCGCCACTCTCCGGCAGCGGAAGCCCGCGATTGGCCGGTGGGCGGCGCGGCGCCCGGCGTACGTACGCATCACGCATCACGCATCACGCATCACGCATCACGCATCACGCATCACGCATCACGCATCACGCATCACCAAGGCCCGGGTACCGGGAGTCAGCCCCCCGAACGTGCCTCCCGCTCCGTCGCCTTCGGCGCCGTCGTCTTCCGCTCCGCCGTCTTCCACTCCGCGACCGCCGTCGTCATCGCCGCCACCACCCGGCGTCCGCGGGCCGTGTCCTCCCGGACCGTACGGCTGAACTCCACGTGGATGAACGGGACTCCGTCGTCCGCCGCGAGCCGGCCCTGCTTGTTCGCGCGCCCCGCCAGCGGGCACTTGGCCGACCAGGCGCGGCACACCCGGAAGCCGTCGTCCGTCAGGGCCCGCGCCAGGGTGACGGCCTGCGGGCGGCCGTCGTCGCCCGCGCCCGTGGACACCACCGCGTCGTGCGCCCGTGCCGTCTTGTCCGCGAAGCCGTGGACCTGGATGCCGGGGAGCCCGCGGGCGACGAGTTCCGCGCAGACCGCGTGGAAGACCGTGTCGGTACGGTGCGCGACGTCCGCGGCGTTCCCCTCGCCCGCCATGCGATGGGCACCGGCCACGACCAGTACCCCGCCGGGGGCGCCGCGCAGCACGCCGAAGCCGAGGGTCTCGCTGTACGCGTCGGCGACGGGGTGCGGCACCTGCACCGAGAAGCGGGCGGGCGCGTCGAGGTCGATGTAGACCCGCCCCCAGCCGCGCGCGCCCTCGCGGGCCCGGTCGGCGATCTCCGCGTACCGCCGCCCCTTCACGGTGTCCCGGAGGATGTGTACGCCGAAGTCGACCTCGGCGAGCCTGCGTTCGGCCTCACCGCGCTTGCCGTCGAGATAGAGTCCGACCCCGGCGGCGACGGTCTCGCGCTCGACGCGGTTGGGCGGCAGGAAGCGGGCACCGGCCACGGTGTCCGTGGCGAATCCCGCGATCCGGCGTTCCAGATCGAGGTCGGTACCGTTGCCGGTGGCGGGTGCGGAGGGGTCGTCGGAGTGCCGGTCCAGGACCGGAGTGACGATCACCACAGCTGCCGCGATCAGGACCCCGACCAGCAGGCTTGCCATGATTGTTATCTTCACGGTCGGAGATCGTGTCATATGACGTTCAAAATACCTATGTGAAACAACCCCTCCCTCTGCTCCGCGGACGACTCCCCCTGCTCCGCGGACGACTCGCTCTGCCCCGCGGACGACGTGCCGACGGGCGTACGGCCCTCCGCACCGCCGCGACAGCCTGTCTCGCCGTCTGCCTCGCCACGGCCGTCGCGGGCTGTTCCGTCCTCGGTTCCGACGACGGGGGCACGGACGCCAAGGGAGGCGGAGGGCCGTCGTTCACGGTCGCCGCGGCCGGTGACGTACTGATCCATCCGCCGCTGACGGATCAGGCGACGAAGGACGCGAAGGCCATGGGAGGCAAGGCCGGGACGCTCGACTTCGCGCCGCTGATGGCCGGAGTGAAGCCGGTGATCGGCAAGGCGGATCTGGCGATCTGCCACATGGAGCCGGTGGTCGCCAAGAAGGGCGGGCCCTACGAGGGGCACCCGAACTTTCAGGTCCCCCCCGAGATCACCACCACGCTCAAGGGCGTCGGCTACGACACCTGCTCGACGGCGTCGAACCACTCGATCGACCACGGCGCCGACGGCGTGAAGCGCACTCTGGACGCGCTCGACGAGGCCGGTCTGCGCCACACGGGCTCGGCCAGGAGCGAGGACGAGTGGCGCACGCCACTCATCACCGAGGTGAAGGGCGTGAAGGTGGCGCAGCTCTCCTTCGCCTACGGATTCGGGGCCGAAGAGGTGCCCGCGGACAAGCCGTGGCTGGTCAACAAGACGTCCTTCAAGGAGATCGCGGCGGCCGAGAAGCGGGCCCGCGCGGCGGGCGCGGAGGTGGTGATCCTCAGCATCCACTGGGGGCGTGAGCACCAGAACGCGCCGAGCCCCCAGCAGATGAAGCTGGCCGAACGCATCACGAAGGACACCGGCATCAATCTCGTGATCGGCCATCACTCCCATGTCGTGCAGCCGATGGAGAAGATCAACAACACCTGGGTCGCCTACAGTCTCGGCAACCAGGTCGCCCGGCACGAGGTGCCCACCGGCCAGTCCGAGGAGGGTGTCATCGGCTGGTTCACCTTCACCAAGCGCGGCGGCACGTGGGATGTACGGGCGCAGTACGTGCCGACGTTCGTCGACATCCCGCCGGACCCGGAGGACCCCGAGACGCCCGACAAGCTGCCGGACGGCGCGGTCACGGACTACCGGCTGGTGGATGTGGCGCGGGCGCTCAAGAACGGCAAGCCGGAAGGCGGCACGCCGGACGAGGGGAAGAAGTACACCGAGGTGCAACTCGCCCGCTACCGGCTGGCCTTCGACCGTACACAAGGCACGATGCTGAACCGCGGTGCGTCGAAGGACGGGCTGACACCTCTTGAGGAGCCGCCCAACTAGGCTGATTCCGGCGGTTGTTCGGTCTGCCGGGGTTTCGGACGCGGATACCGCGCCCCAACGCCCCGCAGGCCGGAATCCCTTCGGTACGAGGCACCCTGACGGTAGCTTCCGGCCGGAGGTTCCGCGTGTCCGGTACGTAACATCTGTAATACAGATCACACGCGCGACTGTCTGATTTTGCACAACCATTCGACGGCGCGACCGGTCCTAATCTCGCGCGTGGGACGCGTGGGAACGGTGGGGGAAATCCCCCCGTCCCCCTCCTTCCCCCACACGCTCGTCTTTATCCGCTTCATCCGCCTGCGCGCACGCACGCGCGCGCTCCGGCGCTGCCCGCACCACGCTGAGAGAGGTACCCCATGGCCGTTTCGTCTGCGAAGCGGAGGCACAAGGTCCGCAGACGGGCCGACATGTCGCTCCTGGGCGGCATACGCCCACCGATCGCGGTCCTCTCGGCACTACTGCTCGCGCTGGCCGGCCTCACGGCCCTGGGCTTCGGCAAGCCGGAGAACGAGGCGCTCCCCAAGGCGGTCCGGATCTCCCAGCAGCACTTCGCCGAGGACGGCGCCATCGCGCTGCGGGCTTCGCTGGACGAGTCGATCACGGACCTCAGCCGGACGGCGGCCCTGTTCAACGCGGGCGATCCCGTCTCCGCCGACACCGTCCTCGACAAGCTCGGGAGCGTCTACCAGAAGTGGCGCGGCTCGGCCATCGTCGAGATCAAGTCCGGCAAGCTGCTCGCCGCGCGCGGTGAGAACGTGCCGCTCCTCGCGGTCGACCGGAAGAAGCTGTCCGACGAGGACGGGCTCGCCCCCCGGATGGTGCGGCTGAAGAACGGCGAGACCCGGCTGCTCACCTTCGCCCTGCTGTCGTGGGAGGGGCAGCCGCAGCAGCTTCTGGTCACCTCGAACAGCCTGAAGGTCCCCGGTATCAGCCTCGGCAAGTTCCGGGTGATCGCCGTGGCCGACTCGGACGGCACGATCCTCAGCAGCGACGGCCTCCAGATCTCCGCGGACACCGAATCGGAGAGCATCAAGGACGAGCTGAAGGAGACCGAGAAGCAGCTCAAGGCCTTCGCGAAGCTCGCCGCGCAGAAGTCCGGCCAGAACCCGCAGACGACCAAGGAGCCGGGCTCCGGCGGCTTCCTCGGCGTCAGCGGGACGATGACGGGCCCCCGGATCTCCGAAGAGCGCACGGTCGCCGGATACGCGACGCTCGCGGCGCCCGAGGCGGGCGAGAGCACCGACGCGACCGGCCTCGGTCTCTCCGTGGTCACGCAGGTCGCCGTCCCGGAGAACACCAGCCGGGTGAACGACCCGCTGTTCGGCCTGTTGTCCGCCGCCGCGCTGATCGTCATCGGGGCGCTCGCGGTGGCCCTGCTGCTCGGTACGGTCCAGCGCCCGCTGCTCCGGCTCTTCCTGGAGAGCCGCCGCCTCACCCGCGGCGATCTCACCCGGCCGGTGACCGTGCCCCGGTTCGGCGAGACGCGACGCATCGGGGACGCGCTGGAACAGCTGCGGCTCCAGCTGCTCGGCGCTCCCGCGCCCGGCGCGGGCCCGGCCACGGACAAGGGAACCGGAACCAGCGGCTCCAAGCGGCGCGGGCGGCGCGTCGGCACCCGCGCGCTGCTGGCCGGCGGCGGCATCCTGCTGCTGATCTGGTCCGCCCCGATGATGCTGCTGCTCAACCGCGCCGGGGACACCGCCGTCGTACCGCAGCAGCTCGTCAACGACCAGCGCGACCGCACCGACACCGTCACCGACCGGGTACGCCGCGCCCTCAACGAGGGCCACGCCGACCTGCTGTCCGTCGCCACCCTCATCGGCGACCAGACCGGGCCCGCGGACATGGCGAAGGTCCTCGAACGCACCAGGACCGAGCACCCGCGCTACCGCTCGCTGTACGTGCTCTCCGCCGACGGCTCGGTCCTCGCCAAGGCGGGCGACGACCCGCAGCACCCCGGCGGCAAGCGCACCAGCACCGAACCGATCGGCATCCTCAACACCGACGCCAAGGAACCGCAGGTCGCCGGATACGCCGAACTGCCCGGCCGGGACGGCGCGCTGGTGGTCGGCGAGTTCCGCGTCGACTTCCTCAACTCGCTCCTCAAGCGGCCCGGTCTCGGCCAGATACGGATCGTCGACGCCGAGCGCCGGACCGTGGGCTCCAACACCGGCTACCGCGCGTTCCAGAAACTGCCCTCCAGCAGGCTCGACTCCCTGGTCGAGGCCACCGGCCAGAAGGTCGGCCTCGGCACACGCCCCAGCGGAGTGCTCTTCCGCGACGACGACGGCATCCAGATCGCCGCGGCCGCCCCCTTCGCCGGCGGCGGAGCGGCCAAGTCGCTCGGCTGGACCGTCGTCAGCTGGCAGCCCGCCTCCGCCCTCGCCATCCCCG
>NZ_PHRF01000015.1:8277-12950 GCF_004151105.1 Streptomyces sp. L-9-10 | reverse complement strand
CATGCGCACCCGACGACCACCGGGAATCAGCAGCCAACGCCACCACATCCCCATGCGTCACCGCCACACCCTTCGGCACACCCGTCGAACCCGACGTAAACATCACATACGCCAAAGCCCCCACCGGCACCACAGCCGGAAGCCACACATCCCCCACCGGCTCCGCATCCACCGCGATCACCGGCACGCCTGCGATTCCCGTGCGTTCCCGCAGCGTTCCGTCCGTCACGATCAGCGCCGCGCCGCTCTGCCCGACCACCTGACGCAGTCGCTCGTCGGGATACCCGGCGAACAGCGGAACATAAGCCGCACCCGCCTTCAGCACCGCCAGCATCGCGACGACCACATCCGCCGAGCGCTCCAGCAGCAGTCCCACCCGTGACTCGATACCCACGCCGCGCCCGGCCAGCACCCGGGCCAGCCGTACCGCCCGCGCGTCCAGCTGCGCGTAGGTCAGCGACACATCGCCGCACACCAGTGCCACCGCGTCGGGGGATGCCGACACCCGGGCCGCGAAGCCGTCCACCAGGGACCGCGGAGACGTGTGACCGACTCCGTCAAGGCCGCCGACAGCGCCGACGCTCCACTCACGCGATACCCGTCGCCACTCCTCATCGGGCAGCAGGGACAGCGTGCCGAGCGGGGCATCCGCGGTCTCGGTCAGGCTGGTGACGGCCCTGGTCAGCCGCGCGGCCAGCATCTCGGCGGTGGTCGCGTCGAACAGCGCCGCGTCGTAGGCGAGCGTCATCTCCAGTTGGTCACCGATGGCCGAAGCCACCAGCGTCAGCGCGTAGTTCGTCGACTCGACGGCCTCCACGCCGCGCACACTCAGCCCGTGCCGCGCCGCGGCCTCCGTGTCCACCGGATAGTTCTCGAACACCACCAGGCTGTCGAAGAGCGAAGCGCCCGCGGCCACTCCGGAATCGATGTCCGACAGCGCCACATACTCGAACTGCCGTGATTCGGCCATGTGGGCCTGGAGGTCGCCCAGCCAGCCGGAGACCGGCCGAGCGGGGTCCACCTTCACCCGGACGGGGAGTGTGTTGATGAAGAGACCGAGGATGTCCTCGGCCCCCGGCAGATCCGCCGGACGCCCCGACACCGTCGTACCGAACACCACATCCGACGACCCCGCGTACTGCGACAACACCAACGCCCACGCGCCCTGCACCACCGCGTTCACGGTCAGCCGGTGACGCCGTACGAAGCCGGTCACCCGTGCGGCGACCTCGGGCGGCACGTCCACCGAGATCCGCTCGCTGGATCCGCCGCCGCGTGCCTGCTCCGGTGCCCGGTCGAAGGGCAGGGCCACCGGGTCACCGAACCCGGCCAGCGCGGCACGCCAGTACTCGCGACCGGCCTCCTGGTCCTGGTCCGCCAGCCAGCGCACGTAGTCACCGAACAGCCCACGCGACAGCGGCGGCCCCCCGGCGGACGACGCCCTGGCCTCCGGGTCGGAGTCCGGAGCCTCTGCGGGTACGGGCGCCGGCGCGACTGCCGGTGCTGGTGTTGGTGCTGGTGCGACTGGCGCCTCCGCGTCGAGCGCCGCGTACTCGGCGATCACATCCGACAGCAGCGCCGAGTTGCTCCAGCCGTCCAGCAGCAGATGATGGAACGTCCACACCACCCGGACCGCGTCGTCCGACAACCGCGCGAGGGCGACGCGCAGCAGGGGTCCGGCCGTCAGGTCCATGCCCCGCTCACGGTCCTCGGCGAGGAAGTCCCTCAGCAGCGCGGCCTGTTCGGCCTCGTCGACACCGGACCAGTCCATCCTCCGCACCGGGAGGCTGACGCGACGGTGCACCACCTGCACCGGCTCCGGGACGTCGTCCCACACCAGCGACACCCGCAGCGCGTCCGAGCGCTCCACGACCCGCTGCCACGCCTCGGTCAGCCGGTCGAGATCGACGGTGCCTTCGAGAGTGAAGGCGAGCTGCTCCAGATAGGCGGCGGACTCGGGCTCGGCCAGCGCGTGGAAGAGCATGCCCGACTGCAACGGGGTCAGCGGATAGATGTCCTCCACATCCCGGCCGTCGCCGGCGATCCGGTCCACCTCGGTCTGGTCGAGCCGTACCAGGGGGAAGTCCGCGGGAGTGCGGCCTCCCGTGCCGGGCTCCGCGCAGTGCTCGGCGAACGCCACCAGTTCCGCGGCGAAGTCCTCGGCGACGCCGCGAACCGTCTCCTCCCGGTACGTGTCGGCGGAGTAGATCCAGGAGAAAACGAGCCGGCCGTCCTGGACGGCGCCGACGACATCGAGCAGGTGCGGGCGGCGCTCGGCCGGTGCGTGGTCCCCGCCCTCGCCGGGCAGCGCCTCCCGGAGCAGACCGTCGGCGGTGTCACCGGCCACATCGAACTGCCCGTGGTAGTTGAAGCTGATCCGCGGATCCGGCTCCCCGGCCGGCGCACCGGCCAGATAACGCAGCGCTCCGTATCCGACACCACGATCGGGCACGGCCCGAAGCTGCTCCTTCACCAGTTTGATCGCCGCGGCCCAGTCGCCGCCGTCCCCCGGCAGCGCGAGGGCGACGGGGTAGATCGAGGTGAACCAGCCGACGGTACGCGTCAGATCGGTGTCGTCGAAGATCTCCTCACGACCGTGCCCCTCCAGATTGACCGCGACCCGGTCGTGCCCCGTCCAGGTACGGAGTGTGCGCGCCAGGGCGGCAAGCAGGACGTCATTGGAGTGGGTGCGATAGACGGAGGGGACATCGTGAAGCAGCGCCCGCGTCTGCTCCGGCGTCAGCTCCACCGAGACGGCGCGCTGGGAAGCAACGGTGTTGTGACCATCCGTGTGGTCGACGGGCAGCCGGGTGACCGCTCCCTCGGCGACCGATCGCCAGTAGGGGATCTGGTCGTCGAAGCCACCGCGCGTGGTGTGCTCGGCGAGCCGCACCGCCCACTGCCGTACGGAGGTGCCCTTGGGCCCCAGGTCGGGCTGCCGGCCGGCCACGATCCGCTCGTATGCCGTGGACAGGTCCTCCATCAGCACGCGCAGCGACACGCCGTCCATCACCAGGTGGTGCGCGACGACCGCGAGCCGGGCACCGCCGGGGCCGGGGCCCTGCCGCCCGAGCACGACGCGGACGAGCGGACCGTTCTCCAGGTCGAACCGGGACTGGGCGTCGAGGACGAGTGCGTGCCAGCGCCTGTCGGCGTCGAGCGGATCCGGCAGCTCATGGACCTCGAACACGGTGTCCACACTGACCGTGGACCGGTAGTCGGCGTCTCTGCCACCGTCCTCGCCGACACCGAACGTGAGCCGGAGGGCGTCATGCTGGGCCAGTACGGCCGCGACGGCCGCACGTAGCGCGTGCTCGTCGAAGTCCGGCGCGAGGGCGACCGCAACCGACAGGTTGAAGTGCGCGGGTACCTCCGGGTGGGTGTCGAAGAACCACTCGCGTGCGGGCAGCGTCGGCACGCGCCCGGACAGTACGCCCTGTTCTGCGAGGGTGTCCGACCGGTCGTCGGAGACCTGGACCGTCGAGGCGAGGGTCAGGACGGTGGGGTGGAGGAAGACGTCGCGGGAGGAGAGGGCGAGTCCGGCACGGCGGGCACGGGAGACGACCTGGAGACTGATGATCGAGTCCCCGCCGAGGTCGAAGAAGTTGTCCTCGATCCCGACCCGCTCCAGCCCCAGGACCTCCGCCCACACGCCGCACAGGATCTGCTCGGACTCGGTACGCGGCGCCGTGTACGTGGACCCCGCGGCCTCGAACTCGGGCGCGGGCAAGGCGCGGCGGTCGAGCTTGCCGTTGGCGTTCAGGGGCAGCGTGTCCAGGACGACGAAGGCCGCCGGGACCATGTACTCCGGCAGAGCCGACGCCACATGCTCACGTACTACCGCCACGTCGAGGGGCGAATCCCCCTCGGCGACCAGGTAGGCGGCCAGGCGCTTCACTCCGGGACGGTCCTCGCGCGCCACGACCACGGACTGGGCCACGGACGGGTGGGAGGACAGAACGCTCTCGATCTCGCCGAGTTCGATGCGGAACCCGCGGATCTTGACCTGGTCGTCGCCACGGCCCGCGTACTCCAGAGTCCCGTCCGCACGCCACCGCACCACATCCCCGGTCCTGTACAACCGGCTACCGGACCGGAACGGATCCGCCACGAACCGCTCCGACGTCAGCCCCGAACGCCCGTGATACCCACGCGCCAAACCACCCCCGAGATACAGCTCACCCCACACACCCACCGGCGCAGGAGACAAACCGCCATCCAGTACGTACGTGGCCTTGCCCGCCACCGGGCGCCCGATCGGCACCATCGGACCCTCAGAGTCCGGATCGGTGTCGGAGAACCAGCCCGTCGCGTACACCGTGGCCTCGGTCGGACCGTAGATGTTGGCCACAACCGCACCCGGCATCGCCCGCCGCGTCTGCTCCAGCAGACCCGCCGGAAACGCCTCACCCGCCAGCACCACCATCTCCGCCGAAATATCGGACTCCTGCCCCAGCACCCCCGCAAACGCCGACGGCACCGCGGAAATGAGGGAGCCGCTCCACGCGTCGCGCTCCGTCAGCGCGAGAACGTCCCGGACCACCTCCACCGTCCCACCAGCAGCCAACGTCCCGAACAGCTCGAACACCGACACATCGAAGTTGAGCGACGTCGAGAACAGAGTCCGCCTGAAGCGGTCCTCACCGAGCGACACCGCCCACCGCACGAGGCCT
>NZ_PHRF01000015.1:5272-8138 GCF_004151105.1 Streptomyces sp. L-9-10 | reverse complement strand
AGCCGGTCCGCCGGATACTCCGGATCCAACGGCACATACGCACCACCGGCCCGCAACACCCCCAGCACCGCCACCACCAGATCCACCGACCTCGGCAGCGACACGCCCACCCGCGACTCGACCCCCACGCCCAGCGCCGCCAAATGCCCCGCCAGACGGTCCACCCGGGCACCCAACTCGCCATACGACAGCGAGACACCACGATCCCCGAGCACCGCAACCGCCCCAGGGGCCGCGGCGATACGGTCCTGAATCAGCTCCACAACCGACCGCTCGCCCACCCCGACCCCCGGGCCGGCCCACCCCATCAACAACCGCTCCAGCTCAGCCCCACCCAACATCCCCACCCGCACCACAGGCACCAACGGCTCAGCAACCACTCGCTCCGCCAACACCAGCCAATGCCCACACAACCGCTCAACCGTCTCCACATCGAACAGATCCGTATTGAACTCGGCGACCCCGACAAGACCTCCGTCGCCGCTCTCCTGGAAGTGCAGCCCGAACTCGAACTGCGCCGCCGTACGCGGCACTTCGTATTCCTCGATACGGAGGCCGGGGAGGTGGAACGCACCTCCGGGGGTGTTCTGGAGGGTCAGCATGGCCTGTACGAGTGGCGTCCTGCTGGTGTCGCGCTCCGGAGACAGCTCCTCGATCAGCCGGCTGAACGGCACATCCTGGTGCGCGAACGCCTCCAACGTGGTGTCGCGGACCGCTGCCAGCAGCTCATCGAATGACCGCGACTCATCGATACGTGCCCGCAGAACGAGGGTGTTGACGAAGAACCCGACCAGGCCCTCCAGTTCCTCGCGCTCCCGGCCCGACACCGCCGTTCCCAGCGCGATATCACGCCGGCCGCTGTAGCGGGACAGCAGCAACTGCGTCACCGCCATCAGCGCCATGAACAGACTCGCGCCCCGGGTACGCCCCAGCGAGCCGAGCTGATCCGTCAACTCCGCCGGGACGGTGAAGATATGGGTGCTCCCGGAAGCGGTCCGCACCAGCGGGCGCGGGCGGTCCGTCGGCAGTTCCAGCGGCTCCAGACCGTCCAACTGCTCACGCCAGTAGCCGATCTGGGAATCCAGCGCCTCCCCGGCCAGCCTCTCCCGCTGCCACACCGCGAAGTCCGGATACTGCACCGGCAACAACGGAAGCCGAGCCTCCGCACCCCGCACCGCAGCCGCGTACAACTCACTCAGCTCACGCGTCACCACACCCATCGACCACCCATCGGTCACGATGTGATGCATCGACAACACGAGGACATGCTCGGTCGGCGCGATCCGTACCAGCAGTACCCGCACCAAGGGGCCGGTCCGCAGGTCGAAGGGGGCGACGGACTCCTCCCTGAGCGCCGCGTCGAGGTCCGAGGGGTCACTGAGGGTCACAGCGCGCACCGGTACGTCCAGCGAGGGATGCACTATCTGGACGCCACGCCCGTCAACCGAGTCGAACGTCGTACGCAGCGCCTCGTGCCGGTCCACCAGCCCGGCGAGGGCCGTACGGAGAGCGTCCGGGTCGAGGACTCCGGTCAGCCGGAGCGCGCCGGCGATGTTGTACTCGATGCTGCCGGGGGTGAAGTTCTCCAGGAACCAGAGGCGTTCCTGAGTGAGCGACATCGGCAGTTGCCCGTCGCGTGCCACCGGAACAATCGCGCCGGAGGCCGGCGTCTCCTCTGTCTCCCGCGCGGCTTCGGCGCCCGGGATCGTCGCCGCGAGCCCGGCCACGGTCGGGTGATCGAACAGGACACGCGGGGAGAACCCCGCTCCCAGCGCGGCCCGGAGACGGGAGACGACCTTCAGGCTGGAGATGGAGTCGCCACCCAGCTCGAAGAAGTCGTCATGGGCTCCGACCCGCTCCACGCCCAGGACCTCCGCCCAGATCCCGGCCAGGACGCGTTCGGCCTCGGTGCGCGGTGCGACGTACTCCGCCGCCGCGTCGAACTCGGGCGCGGGAAGCGCGCGCCGGTCGACCTTTCCGTTCACCGTCAGCGGCAGCTCGTCGAGCACCACGAACGCCGACGGCACCATGTACTCGGGCAGAGTGCCCGCGACCTGAGCTCGTACCGCCGCGACATCGAGCTGCCCGTCGGCCACGACATACGCCACCAGCCGCTTGATCCCGGGACGGTCCTCCCGGGCCACGACCGTGGCCGTACCCACGTCCGCGCACCTCATCAACGCGGCCTGGATCTCATCGAGTTCGATACGGAAGCCGCGGATCTTGACCTGTCCGTCGCCGCGGCCGAGGAAGTCCAGCCGGCCGTCCGGACGCCAGCGCACCACATCGCCCGTCCGGTACAACCGCTCGCCCGAACCGAACGGGCCCGCCACGAACCGTTCCGCCGTGAGTCCGGCCCGGCCGTGGTAGCCGCGCGCCAGACCGAGGCCGCCGAGATACAGCTCCCCCGGCACCCCCACCCCGACGGGGCGCAGCGCGCCGTCCAGGACGTATCCGGTCGTGTTGTCCATCACCTGTCCGAGCGGCACCGAACCGCCCGCGGCATCCTCCGCCACGATCCGACCGCCGACGGCAAAGGTCGTCGACTCCGTCGGACCGTACCCATTGACCAGCACCGTCCCCGGGCACGCGGCCAGCATCCGCTCCGCGGCCACCGCCGGCACCGCATCCCCACCCGTCCACACCTCACCCAGACCAGCGAAACAACCGGCATCCTCCTCCACCAGCACCCCGAACAGCGCCGCCGTCACCCACAACCCCGACACCCCACGCCCCACCGCATCCCGCACCACAGGAACACTCAACTCACCCTCAGCCACCACCACCGTGCCACCACTCAGCAACGGCACCCACACCTCATACGTCGCCGCGTCAAACGAATGCGGAGAGTGGAACAAAACCTTGT
>NZ_PHRF01000015.1:1180-5254 GCF_004151105.1 Streptomyces sp. L-9-10 | reverse complement strand
AGCAACGGCACCCACACCTCATACGTCGCCGCGTCAAACGAATGCGGAGAGTGGAACAAAACCTTGTCATGCGCACCCGACGACCACCGGGAATCAGCGGCCAGAGCCACCACATCCCCATGCGTCACCGCCACACCCTTCGGCACACCCGTCGAACCCGACGTGAACATCACATACGCCAAAGCCCCCACCGGCACCCGCACGGGAAGCACAACCCCACCCACCGGCACCGCATCCACCGCGACGGCCGGTACCCCACCGATCTCGTCCACCGCTCGGTCGGTCAGCACGAGCACCGCGTCGCTCTGCTCGACGACCTGACGCAGTCGCTCCTCCGGGTACGCCACGTGCAGCGGGACATACGCCCCGCCCGCCTTCAGTACCGCCAGCATGGCCACCAGGACATCCGCCGAGCGCTCCAGCAGCAGCCCGACACGGCTCTCCGCACCGACGCCCCGCTCGATCAGCCTCCTCGCCAACCGGTCTGCCCGATCGTTGAGTTGGCGGTACGTCAGCGTAAGGGCGCCGCACTCCACCGCCACCGAATCCGGGGCAGCGGCCACCCGCTCGCCGAAGATCCCCACCAGGGAGGCCCCGGCCCCCAGGGACGCACTGATCCGGCCGCCACTCCACTCACCCACCACAGCGGCACGTTCGGCCTCGCCCAGCAAGTCGATGTCCCCGACGGGGGCGTGGGCGTGCGCGATCAGTCGGGTGACCGCGTGTCCGAGTTGCGCCGACAGCCGCTCCGCCGTGCTCGCGTCGAACAGCGCCGGGTCGTAGGCGAGCGTCATGTCCAGCCGGTCGCCGGTCGCCGACGCGATCAGTGTCAGCGCGTAGTTGGTCGACTCCACGGCCTCGGCCGCGCGGACGCCCAGTCCATGGCGCTCGGCCGCGGCCTCGTCCACCGGGTAGTTCTCGAAGACGACCAGGCTGTCGAAGAGCGACGCACCGGCCGGCACGTCCGAGTCGATGTCGGACAGCGCCATGTACTCGTAGCGCCGCGACTCCGACTGTCCGTCCTGGATCTGCCGCAGCCAGTCGGCGACCGGCTGGTCCGCAGCGGCGGTCACCCGGACGGGGAGTGTGTTGATGAAGAGACCGAGGATGTCCTCGGCCCCCGGCAGATCCGCCGGACGCCCCGACACCGTCGTACCGAACACCACGTCGGAAGCGGCCACACCGGACGCACCCGCGCCGATCGCTGCCGTGTCCGACGACGCGGCAGCGGACGACGCGGCACCGGACGCAGCGACACGGGACGCACCGCCGGACACCCCCGCGTACTGCGCGAGCACCAGCGCCCACGCGCCCTGGACCAGCGCGTTCGCCGTGATCCGGTGGCGGCGGGCGTAACCGCCCACCTGCTCCGCCACACCGGGCTCCAGCGCGACCCGTACCCGCTCGCTGGACTGTCCGCGCCGGGCCTGCTCGGGCACCCGGTCGTACGGCAGTGGTACCGGCTCCTCGAATCCGGCCAGCACACCGCGCCAGTAGTCGGCGGCCGCGTGGTGGTCCCGCGCGCCCAGCCAGCGCATGTACTCGCGGAACGGCCCACGGTTCGCCGGAAGTGCCGCCGCACGCGCCGCCGACGTCCCGCCGAGCGCCGTGTACTCAGCCAGGACGTCGGAGAGGAACGCGGACGTACTCCAGCCGTCGAGCAGCAGGTGGTGGAACGTCCACACCACACGCACCACATCGTCGGCGATACGGGCCAGGGTGACCCGCATCAGCGGCGCGGCGGTCAGATCGAGTCCGCGCGCCCTGTCCTCGCGGAGGAAGTCACGCAGCAGGGTCTCCTGCCCGGCCTCGTCGGTACCCGACCAGTCCAGGTTCGTCACGGGTACGGTCACCTGCCGGTGCACCACCTGCACCGGTTCCCCGACCGCTTCCCAGGCCAGCGAGACCCGCAGCGCGTCCGACCGTTCCACTGTCCGCTGCCAGGCGTTCGCGAGCCGGGCAAGGTCGTCGACCCCGTCCAGGGTGAAGGCGAACTGCTCCAGATAGGCGGGCGAGTCGGGCTCGGCCAGCGCGTGGAAGAGCATGCCCGACTGGAGGGGCGTCAGAGGGTAGACGTCCTCGATCTCTCGGCCGTCACCCGCGATGCGGTCCACCCCGCCCTGCGTGAGCCGCACGAGCGGGAAGTCCGACGGGGTGCAACCGCCCGCGTCCGGTTCGGCGCAGTGCGCGACGAAGTCCGAGAGTTCGGCGGCGAAGTCGTCCACCAGCGCCCTCACCGTCTCCTCTCGGTGCAGCCCCGCGGAGTAGTGCCACGAGAACACCAGCCGGCCGTCGAGGAGTCCCGCGGTCACATCGAGGAGGTGGGGCCGTCCTTCCCGGACGCTGTGTTCTCCACCGGGGTTGAGAGCGGCCGAGCGGTACCAGTCGTCCGCACTGCCCGCCATGTCCAGTCGGCCGAGGTAGTTGAAGCTGATCAGCGGGTCCGCGTGGTGTGCTGTCGCGTCGCTGAGGCTGCGCAGCGCGCCGTAGCCGATACCGCGGTCGGGTACGGCCCTGAGCTGCTCCTTCACCCGCTTGATCGCGGCAGCCCAGTCGTCGGCCGCGGGCAGCGTGAGCGCGACCGGGTGGATGGAGGTGAACCAGCCGACGGTACGGGTCAGATCGAGGTCGTCGAACAGCTCCTCGCGGCCATGGCCCTCCAGATTGACCGCGACCCGGTCATGGCCCGTCCAGGTACGGAGCGTGCGCGCCAGCGCGGTCAGCAGCGCGTCGTTGATCTGGGTGCGGTAGACGGCGGGGACCCGCTGGAGGAGTTGCTCTGTCGCCTCCCGTGTCAGCTCGCCGGACACCACGGCCTGGTCGGCGACGGTGTTGGCGCCGCCCGGGTGGTCGAGGGGGATGTCCGTCCGCGCTCCGTCCATGACGGAGCTCCAGTACGGGATCTGGTCGTCGAAGCCGCCCGCCGCCGTGTGCTCCGCGAGCCGCGCCGCCCACTGCTGTACGGAGGCGGTCTTGGGGCCGAGTTCCACGGGCCGGCCGGCGGCGGCGCGGGCGTACGCGGCCCTGAGGTCTTCGAGGAGGATGCGCCAGGTCACCCCGTCCACGACGAGGTGGTGGGCGATGACGATCATCCGCAGGGTCTGACCGGCCGCGCGGGTGCCGACCAGGACGCGGACCAGTGGACCGTCCTCCAGGCTGAACCCGGATTGCGCGGCGTCCTTCAGCGCCTGCCAGGCCGAATCCTCCTGGTCCGCCTGCGCGTCGGTGAGGTCGTGAACGGTGAGTACGCGGTCGAGGTCGATGCCGGGGGCGATCCGTCCCGACCACCGGCCGTGCGCGTCCTGGGCGAATGTCGTCCGCAGCGCGTCATGGTGGAGCAGGAGTGCGCGTACCGCCTCCCGGAGCGCGGGCAGGCCGGTGGACGGCGGGAGTTCGAACTCCATGGCCATGTTGAAGTGGGCGGGGTCGGCGGTGTGCGTGGCGAAGAACCAGTCGCGGACCGGGGTCGGGCCCACCTCCCCCGACACCACGCCCTGCTCCGCCACCGACCTGCCCTGCCCTGTGTCGGCCGCTGCGGCACCGGCGGCGAGAGCGGCCACGGTCTGGCGCGCGAACACATCGCGGGAGGAGAGTTCCAGCCCTGCCTGCCTGGCCCGTGAGACCACCTGAATGCTCAGGATCGAATCCCCGCCCAGGGAGAAGAAGTTGTCGTGGATTCCCACGCGGCCGACTTCGAGAACGTCGGTCCAGATGGCTGTCAGCACGCGTTCGGTCTCGTTGCGCGGGGCGGCGTACTCGTCGGCGGGCTCGTCCGACGGGGCGGGCAGGGCCGTACGGTCCACTTTCCCGCTCGCGTTCACCGGCAGCACGTCCAGCACTACGAACGCCGACGGCACCATATAGGCAGGCAGCTCAGCGGCAGCATGCTCCCGCAACACACCCGCCTCGACACCCCCACCGCCCGACTCCGACGGCACGACATACGCGACGATCCGCTTCACCCCGGGACGATCCTCACGGACCATCACCGACACCTGCCCCACCAACCCATGCCGCGACAGCACAGCCTCGATCTCACCCAACTCGATACGCAGACCACGCACCTTCACCTGA
>NZ_PHRF01000015.1:232-1170 GCF_004151105.1 Streptomyces sp. L-9-10 | reverse complement strand
CCGCCCACCCGAACCAAACGGATCCGCCACAAACCGCTCCGACGTCAACCCCGAACGACCCAGATACCCACGCGCCAACCCCGGCCCCGCCACATACAGTTCGCCGGGTACGCCGACCGGCACCGGTCGCAGCCACCTGTCCAGCACCCATACCCGCGCATCCGCGACCGGCACCCCGATCGGCGGAGCACTCACCGCGGGCTCCAGCCGTCCGCTGACCGATGCCGCGATGGTCACTTCCGTCGGACCGTACGCGTTGAACATCGCGCGGCCCGCGGACCACCGACCCACCAGTTCACTTCCCAGCGCCTCGCCGCCCGTCACCAGCACCCGGAGATCGGGCAGCTCACCGGCCGGCACACTGCCCAGCACCGTCGGCGGCACCAGCGAATGCGTAATCCGCTCCCCCACAAACACATCCAGCAACTCCTGCCCGGCCAACGCCCGACCACCCTCAGGAATCACCAACGTCCCACCACCACCCAGAGCCATCAACAGCTCCATCACCGACGCATCAAAACCCGCCGACGCCAACTGCAACACCCGCGAAGACGCGTCCAGCCCGAACCGCTCCACCATCGCCGCCGCGAAACCCGCGATACCCCGGTGCGACACGACCACACCCTTGGGACGCCCCGTCGACCCCGACGTATAAATCACATACGCCGCCGAATCCAACGACACCGGCCCCACAGGCGAAGAAACAGACACCGCCCCGGTCCCAGACTCAGACTCAGCCCCGGACTCCGAAGCAGCGGCAAGAACCCCCCACATCTCCTCATCAATCACCAGCTCAGCACCACAATCCGCCGTCACGAACTCCATACGCTCAACCGGCCACTCCGGATCCAACGGCACATACACACCCCCCACACGCACCACCGCCAACAACGCCACCAACCACTCCACCGACCTCGGCAAACACACACCCACCCGCG
>NZ_PHRF01000015.1:0-222 GCF_004151105.1 Streptomyces sp. L-9-10 | reverse complement strand
ATACCCCGGTGCGACACGACCACACCCTTGGGACGCCCCGTCGACCCCGACGTATAAATCACATACGCCGCCGAATCCAACGACACCGGCCCCACAGGAACAGGAACAGCCCCCGTCCCAGACTCAGACTCAGACTCAGCCCCGGACTCCGAAGCAGCGGCAAGAACCCCCCACATCTCCTCATCAATCACCAGCTCAGCACCACAATCCGCCGTCACGAAC
>NZ_PHRF01000014.1 GCF_004151105.1 Streptomyces sp. L-9-10 | reverse complement strand
TGGCGCGGGAGGTGTGTACCCAGGCCACACCGGCCGCAGCCGACGCGGGGGTGGCCCTGACCGCGTCGGTGGGCCGGGGCCGGGTCCTCGGCGACCGGGTCCTGCTGCGGCAGCTGGTCACCAACCTCGTCGACAACGCCGTCCGCCACAACCACCCGGGCGGAACGGTGACCGTGAGCGTGGACGAACGGCCCGAGCACGGGGTCCGGCTCGTCGTACGCAACACCGGACGCAAACTCACCCGCACCGAGGCGGACCGCATCCTGGAACCGTTCCACCGCCTCGACACCCGCCGGACAAGCCGCTCGGACCGCCCGGCAGGATACGGCCTCGGCCTCGCCATCGTGGAATCCATCGTCCGCGCCCACAACGGAACCCTCCACGCGGAACCACTGCGCGACGGCGGCCTCGACATCACCATCACCCTGCCCACCCCCGCAGACACACTCACGCCCGCGCCCACGCCCACGCTCACGACAACCGGCGCAACGGAGAGCCGTGAGCCGGACGGGTGAGCCCGAAGGCCCGTCCTCACCTTCGAGGACGGGCCCGGTGCCCTACGAGGCGTGCAGGGCGAGCGTCGGGGACATCTTCGACGCGCGGACCGCCGGATAGAGCCCGGCGATCGTACCGATCACCAGCGTCGCTCCGAAGCCGCCCGCCATCGCCCAGGGGGGTATCGTCCATGGCATCCCGGAAGCGTTGGCGTAGATATAGGTGGCCAGTGCCCCGAGGACGACTCCGGCCAGGCCGCCCAGGCCGGACAGCATCAGCGATTCGGTGACGAACTGCAGCCGTATCTGGCCGCGTGTGGCTCCGAACGACCGTCGCAGGCCGATCTCGTGTTTCCGTTCCAGTACGGAGATGATCATGGTGTTGGCGATGCCGACCCCGCCGACCAGCAGCGCGACCCCGCCGAGCCCGAGCAGCAGGCTGGAGAAGGCTCCCTCGGAGGCGGTCTTGGCCTTGAGCACGGCCGACGGGTCGGAGACCTCTATCTCATGAGGGGCTTCGGGGTTGACGGTGCGGGGCAGCAACTCCCTTACCCGCTCGACGCTGTCGTCGGCCGAGCGTTCGTAGAGTGACGTCGGATGGCCGTCGAATCCGAGCAGTTTCTGTGCGGCCTCCCAGCCCACCAGCGCGGTGTTGTCGATCTCGGGTGCCAGCGGCAGTGGCCGGAGGATGCCGTGGACCGTGTAGTACTCGTCACCCACACGGATCCGCTGTCCGGCCTCGGTGATCCCGAGGCGTTCGGCCGCCGCGAATCCGAGGACGACGGAGGGGTAGGAGCCGGTGGCGCCGTTGAACCAGGTGCCCGCCGCCATGGAGCCGCGCAGTGTGTTCTTGAGACTCTCGGTGGCGGCGCTGACCTGGATGCCTCCGGTCTGTGCCTTGGGGATGTGCTCGGAGCGGTAGACGTTGGCGTCGCTGACACTGCCGGTCGCGGCGACGTGTTCCACACCGTCGATCCGGCTGACCATCCGCAGCGCGCTCTTGGGGAGCTTGACCTCCTCGTCGCTGAAGAACGACTGGCCCGGTGTGACGACCAGCATGTTGGTGCCCAGCCGGTCCAGGTCCCGCATGAGTTTGGCCTTGCTGGACGCGGAGATGCCGACCACGGCGATCATCGTCGCGATCCCGATGGCGATGCCCAGTGCGGAAAGGACGACGCGTACGGGCCGGCCGCGCAGTCCCGCCGAACCGACCTGCGCGACGTCCCGGAGACCGAGCCGGGAGGGGACGAGCCTTCGGCCGCGGCGACTCGTCATCGCACACCTGCCGGAATGTCGCGCACGGTGTCCTCGACGACCTGCCCGTCGCGGATACGGACCTGGCGGGGCAGCGCGTCGGCCAGTTCGCGGTCGTGGGTGATGACGGCGATCGTCGCGCCGTCCGCGTTGAGCTCGTGCAGCAGTTCCATCACGGCGTCGCCGGACGCGGAGTCCAGTGCCCCGGTCGGTTCGTCGGCCAGCAGCAGTTCCGGTTCCCCGGCCACCGCCCGTGCGATGGCCACGCGCTGCTGCTGTCCTCCGGAGAGGGCGTGCGGCCGGTGGCTCATCCGGTCCGCGAGGCCCACACGTTCCAGGGCGGTCGCCGCGCGGCGGCGGCGTTCGGCGGGGGGCAGCCCGGAGTAGCGCAGTCCTTCGGCGACATTGCCCAGCGCGGTGGCGCTGGGCACCAGATGGAACGCCTGGAAGATGAAGCCGATGTGGCGGGCGCGCAGGGCGGACAGCTGCCGGTCGCGCAGCCGCCCCACGTCATGGCCCGCGATGCCGACCGTACCGGCCGTGGGCCGGTCGAGGGTGCCGAGAATGTGCAGGAGCGTGGACTTGCCCGAACCGGACGGGCCGACGATGGCGAGCAGTTCACCGGCCCGGATGCCCAGGTCCACACCTCCCAGCGCCGTGACACCGCCGGGATACTCCTTGGTCACACCGCGCAGTTCGGCGACCGTCTCGGCGGACCGCGAGTGGGGGGTGGTGGCGGTCATGCCGGGACCCCCACTTTCATGCCCGCGCGCAGATCCCCGCCCGACACCTCGACACGGCCGTCGGCGAAGATGCCGAGTTTCACTCTCACGTCCCGCGCGGTGCCGCCCTCGACCACCCGGACACCGAAGCCGCCCCCGTCCACGGCCAGCAGCGCTTCCACCGGTACGGACAGGACGTCCTCGCGCCGTTCGCCGGTGAGGAACACGGTGACCGGTGCCTTGTCGACACCGGCGACCTTGTCCGGCTCGTCGAACTCCACCGTCACCTTGATCACCGGCTCCTTGTCCGAGGACTGCTCGTCCGTGCGCGCGGTGCGGCCGATGGAGCTGATCCGGCCCTTGGCGGTGGACCCGTCGGGCAGCTCGACCTTGACGGCGTCACCCGATGTGTACTTTCCGGCCTTCGCCACCTCCAGGTCGAACTGCACCACCCGCTCGGAGCTGGTCGTGCTCAGTACGGGCGCGCCGGGCGCGACGCGCGCACCGACCGACGCCTCGGCGTTCTGTACGCGGACGGCGGCGGGCGCGAAGGCGATACTGTCCGGCCCGATCTTCCCGGTCTGCTTCAGGCCGTGGCTCTTCTGCCAGGCCTTGACACCCCGCACGGTTCCTTTGGTGAACTCGTCGTCGGCCGCGAGACCGGACCCGAAGCCGAGCGCGATGAGGTTGGCCTTGAGCTGGCGCACGTCGTCCCCCTCGTCGCCGCGCTCCATCACCCGGTAGGCGGGGGTCTGGCCGTACATGAGGAACACGGGAGACCCGTCGATCTCGTACAGCCTGCCGTCACGCTCGATGGTCCGGCCCCCGCCCGGCAGCCAGGTGACGACGCCCTGCCCCTCGGCGGTGATCTTGCGCTCGGCCGAGAATCCGAGCGTGCCCTTGGCCTTGTCCGAGGTGACCAGGTCGCCCTTGGTGACGCCGACGGTCGCGGTGGGCACTGCGAGCCGCTCCGCCGCCGGCCGTGAACCGGAATCGCCGGGCATCGTGACGACCGCCGCTCCCCCCACCGTGACCAGCGCCGTCGCCCCCAGGGTGAGCAGGAACTTCTTGTGTTTCATACGGGGTGCCTCTCCTCGCGGGGGTGTGCGTCAGCCGGTCTTCGCCGCGCAGACCTTGTCGGCGGCGGCGAACGCGGCCTTGTCCCCCTCCGGGATCTGATTGAGCTTGGCGCCGCCCCCCTCGAACTCCGGATCCGGATAGTCGAGGCCCTCCTTGCGCATGCACTCGGCGTAGGCCAGCATCTTGTCCTTCATCTCCTGTGACATCCCGGCGTCGGCCCGGCCGCCCCCCACTTCGCAGTCCTTCATGGCCTGCTGGAGTTCGTCCTGCGACAACGTCCCCGGAGCGATCTGTCCGAGCTGGCCGCCCTTCGGCTCGGTGACCTCCGCGCCCTTCTTGCGCAGGCAGTCGTTGGCCTTCGCCCGCTTGTCGTCACCCGTGCTCTGGCCGGCACCGCCACCGGACGACCCCTTGCTGTCGGAGCCGCCTGAGCAACCGGTGAGGAAGAGCGCGAGCGCCGATACCGCGCACACCGTGGCCATCTGGATCTTCTTCGTCTGCATGAGCTGCCTCCCGGGCACGAGCGTTCCGAACGTGGTGGGGAGACGGTGACAGCGATGTGTGTTTCATCGCTTTCACCGAAGCTGTAACACCCGTGAAACCCCTTCCTCGGGTACACAGGTATCCATGCGCGTGCTTGTTGTGGAGGACGAGGAGTTCCTCGCCGAGATGATCGCGGAAGGGCTTCGTCAGAACGCCTTCGCCGTCGATGTGGCGGGCGACGGGCTGGAGGCGATGCGACGTCTGACCTTCGGTGCGTACGACGTGATCGTCCTGGACCGCGATCTGCCCGGACTGCCCGGCGACGAGGTGTGCCGGCAGGTCGTCGAGCGCGGGCTCCTCACCCGCATCCTGATGCTGACCGCGTCCGGTACGGTCCACGACCGGGTGGAGGGCCTCGCCCTGGGGGCGGACGACTATCTGTCCAAGCCGTTCGCGTACGAGGAACTGGTGGCCCGCGTCCTGGCTCTGGGCCGTCGCTCCACCCCCATGCTGCCTCCCGTGATCCGGCGCGCGGGCGTCGTGCTCGACACCTCCGCGCGCCAGGCACGACGCGACGGCCGCCCGCTGCGGCTGTCCCTGAAGGAGTTCGCCGTGCTGGAAACACTCCTGCGGGCGTCCGGGAGTGTGGTCAGCAGTGATGATCTCGTCGAGCAGGTGTGGCAGGAGGAGATCAGCTACCGCACGAACACGGTACGGGTCACACTCAGCCGGCTCCGCACGAAGCTCGGCCCGCCCGATGTGATCGAGACCGTCCCGGGTGCCGGGTACCGTATCGCCGCCGAGGACGACAGGTGACCAGGGGCGGACCGTCGTCCCCCACCACCGGACGGACGTCCCCCACCTCCGGCCGGAGCGCGCGGCGCTTCCGGTCGCCGACGCTCGGCAGCGAACGCGCCCGCCTCACCGCGCTCTGCACGCTCATGCTTCTGCTGGCCGGGGGCGGTCTCATCGCGCTGATCTACGTGTTGTTGGGGCAGGGGCTGTACTCCAGCATCGGCGGGGCGGTGACAAGGCTCCCCGTGACGGAGACCCTGGAGCGTCCCGTCGACGAACAGGGTTCACCGGCCTCCTCCGCCTCCACGCCCGTGACCGGGCCGACTCCCTTGGTGAGCCCCGCCCCCACCACCGATGCCGGCACCGATGCCGACACCGACACCGGCTGGATCAAAAGGGCCCAGTTCCTCGGTGAGGCGCAGTCCGCCAAGTTCGTCGACGACATCCGGTCCGCCGCCCTCAACGACCTGCTCATCGTCTCCCTGATCGCCCTCGTCGCGTTCGCCGCCGCGGCGGTCGCCGTCGCCTGGTGGATGGCCGGCCGCGTACTGCGTCCCGTACGCCATGTCACCGAGACCGCGCGGCTCCTCTCCGCCACGAACCTCCACGAGCGCATCGGCCTGCGCGCTCCTCCCGGCGAGCTCAAGGTGCTCGCCGACACCTTCGACGAGATGCTCGACCGCATACAGCAACTCGTCAACGCCCAGCAGAGGTTCGCCGCCAACGCCGCACACGAACTGCGCACCCCCCTGACCCTCCAGCGGGCCGCCGCCGAGATCGGTCTCGCGGGCGACCCGGACCCCCAACAGGTGGCCCGGATCCGTACCAAGCTCATCGAGACGTCCGAGCACCAGGGACATCTGATCGAGGGCCTGCTGCTCCTCGCCGCGTCCGAGCAGGGCATGCGACGCCAGGAGCCTGTCGACCTGCATCAGGTCGCGCAGGCCGTGGTCCTCGCGGCGGTCCCCGAGGCGGCCGACCACGACGTGACACCGGATCTCGATCTCCAGCCCCTGCGGACCACGGGCGACCCCGTGCTGCTCGAACAGCTGACACACAACCTGGTGAGCAACGCGATACGTCACAACCACCCGGGCGGCAGTGTCAGCGTCCGCACCGGCGCCGGTTTTCTGGAAGTGAGCAACACCGGACAGGTGATCCCCGCGCCGACCGTCCCGCTGCTCTTCGAGCCTTTCCGCCGCATCGAGGAACGCCGCCACGCCCCGGGCGAGGGGGTCGGCCTCGGCCTCTCCATCGTCGCCGCCATCGCCCGCGCCCACGGCGCCACGGCCGAGGCGACGGCCAACCCTGGAGGCGGCCTCACGATCCGTGTGCGCTTCGCGTGTGATGAGCCGCCGTGCAGGTCCTAGGCGCGTGTGCCGGACGCGGTGCGGATGCGGATGGTGAGCCGGCCTCGGCCGGTGGTCACGGGGCCGGTGCCAGGTAGTAGCCGACTCCGGTCATCGTGTGCAGCAGGGCCGGTTCACCCAGCTTGCGGCGCAGGGTGGAGACGGTGACGCGTA
>NZ_PHRF01000013.1 GCF_004151105.1 Streptomyces sp. L-9-10 | reverse complement strand
GGGGTGGTGAGGCGGGAGGCCTCGGAGCCGACGCGGGTGGTGCCGTCCGACTCGTACCAGATGTGGGAGCAGAGCCAGATGTTGCCCTCGGGCAGCAGGGTGGAGTGGGTCTGGAGGCCGGTGCCCGGTTCGGGATATGGCGTGAAATAGGTGTCGCGGCTGCGGCCCTCGTGGAGCGCGAGGATGGCGGGCTTGTTGTGTGTCTCGATGACGAGCCGGCCGCCGGGCAGCAGCAGATCCGCCGCCCGCCGCACGGCCAGCGCCTGGTCCTCGGGGGTCAGCAGCATGGAGAGCGTTCCGCAGACGCAGTACACGAGGCCGTACCGCTCGTCGGAGGTGTA
>NZ_PHRF01000012.1 GCF_004151105.1 Streptomyces sp. L-9-10 | reverse complement strand
GGGACAGGGGGACGGGGGTACGGGGGGGGGTGCCGGGGGAATACGGGGTACGGGGGAACGCGCCGGTCCGGCGAGGCTCAGGGGGATGCGGCCTCACCGGACCGGCGCGCGTACGTACGCGGTGCGCGTACGGGCGTCAGCGTCCGCCGACCCGGCCGTGCAGCAGCCGCGAGAGCGCCGCGTGGACATCGTCCATCGACCGCTCCGGCTGGAACGCCTGCCAGTCGAGCGCCGCCACGAGTACCATCCCGACCAGCGCCGCCGCCGTCAGCGGCACATCGATCTCATCGCTCAGCTCACCGCCCTCGACGGCCTCCACGAGCACCCTCTCGACGACCGCGACGGCCTCCTGGCGCACCACCAGCAGCGTCGACTGCCAGGCCCGGTTGGTCCGCCACAGCTCGGCGACGTACAGCTGCGTGAAAGCGGGATAGCGGTCGATGAAGACCAGACCGGCCCCGATCATCGCGTCCAGCGCCTCGATCCTGCTGCCGCCGCGCTCCGCCGTGGTGTCGGCCGCCGTCCGCAGGGACGAGGCCAGCAGCCCGACACCGTGCCGCAGCAGCTCCTCGAAAAGCTCCGTCTTGCTCTTGAAGTTGTAGTAGACCGTGCCCTTGGCGACCCCGGCGCGTTCGGCGATCTCGTCCACCGTCGTCGCCGAGAAGCCCTGTTCGGCGATGAGGGTCACCGCCGCCTCGTAGAGTTTCTGCCGGGTGGCCTGGCGGCGGGTGCTGCTGCTGTCCATGGCGACGATTGTCACAGGTCCCGCGCTGTCACAGCTCCTCCGCGCCTGCCGCATGTCCTCCGCGCTCACAGGCTCAGCTCGGGGTGCAGCCGGTCGAGTGTCCATACCTGCTTGCGCCGCGCGGACAGGGCGGTCAGCGCCAGCGCGCCCGCGGTGAAGGCGGCGAGCACGGCGCAGCCCTGCCACACGGGGCCGAGTCCGCCGCCCGAGATGAGTCTGCGCAGCGCGTCGACCACGTAACTCATCGGCAGGAAGGGGTGGATGGCGCCGAAGAAGCCCGGACTGGTCTGGACGGGATAGGTGCCGCCCGCCGAGGTCAGCTGGAGCATCAGCAGCGCCAGCACGAGGATCCGGCCCGCCGGTCCGAAGCGGGCGTTGAGCCACTGGACGATCGCGGTGAAGCAGCAGGTGACCAGCGCGAGGAAGCCGACCGTTCCGGCGGCGCGCGCCATCTCCAGGCCGATGGCCCAGTGCAGCACGGAGATCAGCGCGCCGGCCTGGAGCAGTCCGATCGCGGCGACGGGCAGCCAGCCCGCGAGGGTGATACGCCAGGCCGAGGCGCCGGCGGCCAGCGCGCGCCGGTTCAGCGGCTGGATCAGCATGTACGCCACCATCGCGCCGACCCAGAGGGAGAGCGGGATGAAGTACGGGGCGAAGCCGGTGCCGTAGTTGGGCGCGGCGTGCAGCGAGCGCGAGGCGAGCTGGACGGGGTCGGCCATCACGTCCGTCCGCCGGTCGCGGTCGGTCTTGTCGTAGTCGGGGATCTTCCCGACGCCGTCGTTGAGCCCTCCGGCCAGCTCGGCCGATCCGTCGGCGAGCTTGAAGAGCCCGCCGTCGAGGGTGTCCGCGCCGGTACTGAGCTTGCCGACACCGGTGTTGAGCGTGGCGGAGCCCTTCTTGGCGTCGGTCAGTCCGGTGTGCAGCCGGCCCGCTCCTTCGGCGACCTTCCGCGCGCCGGTGTTGAGTGCGTTGATCTTGGTGACGGCGGTCTCCAGGTCGTCGTCCAGCTTCGGCGCGTGCTCGGCGAGTGCCTTCGCCTGCTTCTGGAGCGTGGCGAGCCGGCCGTCCAGCGCCGTCAGATCGCCGTTGCTGTTCTTCACCAGGGTGTTGACGTCATCGGCGACGGCGGCCACGTCCGCGGCGGCGGTCTTGGCGCGCTTGAGGGACGGGCAGGCGCTGGGGTCGGGACCGGGGCCGGGAGCGGCGGTGCCTGTGCTTGTGCTTGTGCCGGGGGCGCGATCAGGGGCGGCGGGGGCGGCGGGGGCGTTCTCGCAGCGTTGCCCGTAGAGGGAGTTCAGCTCGTCGGAGGCCAGGCGGGCCTTCGTCGCGGCGCTGGGCGCGGCCTTCACGAGCAGCCCGAGGTTGTCCCGTATCGACTGGGAGGAATCCGCCACGAGACGCGCGGAATCGCCGATCGTCTTCCCGTTGTCCTTGAGGTACGGACGTACGTTCCCGGCCATCGAGTTGATCTTGTCGGCGAGCGACTGGGTGCCGGCGGCGACCTGTTGGGCGCCGGTGTCCAGATCGCTCGCGCCCGTGCTGAGCTTCTTCAGCCCGCCCGCCAGGTCCCCGCTGCCCTCCTTCGCGGTCTTCAGCCCGTCCACGAGGTCCTGCGAACCCTTCTGGGCCTTTCCGAGACCGCCCTTGAGCTCGTCGGCGCCCTTGGCGGCCTTCGCGGTGGCGTCGTGGATGTCCGAGAAGGAGATGAAGATCCGGTCGAGGAAGGAGCGGGAGGCATTGGTCGAGGCGGCGGTCCTCACCTCGGAGAACACGCTCCTGGAGATCTGCCCGACGATGTAGTTGTTGGCGTCGTTCGTCCGCACCTGGAGCGCGCCGGTCTCGGGCGCGTCGCCGGAACTGGACGCGATCCGCTCGCTGAGGTCGGCCGGCATGGTCAGGGAGAGGTAGTACGAACCGTCCTCCACGCCCTCGCGCGCCTCGGCCGCGCTCACCTCGTGCCAGGCGAAGACCTTGCTCTCGCGCAGGCCCCGGGTGATCTCGTCACCGGCGGCGACCTTCCGGCCCGCCGCGGTGGCGCCCTTGTCGTCGTTGACGAGCGCGACGGGGATCCGGTCGAGCCGCCCGTACGGATCCCAGAACGACCACAGATAGAGCGCGCCGTACAGCAGCGGCAGCAGCAGGATCGCGACGAGCGCGGCGCGCGGGAGCCTGCCCCTGCCGAAGCGCTTCAGCTCAAGCGCGGCCAGTTTCGGCGAGCGCATCGGCCGCCCCCTCCTCGTTGTTCGTACGGATGATGACGGTGTCCGCGTCCTGGTCCCCGGGGGCCTGGCCGCACACGGCGAGTACGGTCGTGCCGTCCTCGGCGACGGACCGCAGCAGCCGCCAGGCCGCGGCGCGGTCGGCGTCGGAGAGCTTGAGGTCCAGATCGTCCACGGCCAGCAGCCGGGGCCGGCCGATCAGCGCGAGGGCGACCGAGAGGCGCAGCGCCTCCAGCCGCTCCAGGTCGCGCACCGACGTGCGCTCGCCCTTGGGCAGGGCGGCCGTGTCGAGCCCGGCGGCGGTGAGCGCGGCGTCGATACGGTCCCGGGCCTCGGCCGCCCGCTGGGCGCGTGGCCGCAGCAGGGAGCGCGGGGAACCGCCGAACCGGCGTTGCAGCAGCGCGCGTTCACGCAGATGCTCGGCGACGGTGAGCGCCGGATCGAGATCGCTGACGCCCGGGACAGGGCCGAGGCCGCTGATCCGTCGTACGGCCGCCATGGCGCGGGGCAGGGGCAGCCCGGCGATCTCGGCCCGGCCCTCGGTGGGGCGCATACGGCCGGTGAGAGCGAGCAGCAGACAGGTGCGCCCCGAGCCCGAGGGGCCCTCGATCACGACGACCGTGCCGGGGGCGGCGTCGAGGTGGACATGACGGAACGCCCAGCCGCGCGCGCCCTTGAGCCCGAGGTCCTCGGCGAGGACGGCCGCGCCGTCCGCATCGGTCCGCCGGTTCTCCGCGTGCCGCTCGCTCTCCGCGTGCTCCTGGCTGTCCACGGGTTCGCGGTCGTCTGTGTGTTCCCGGCTCTCCACGCGTTCCCGGCTGTCCACGGGGCGCCTCGATTTCTTTGTACTGACTGGTCAGTGCAAAAGCTACTCCGAACCGGTGTGCGAGGCAAAGTCGCAGGTCAGGGCCGATTGTCAGTGGTGCCCCTCACCATGGACACATACGGCTACAGCACCGTCACACGACGACAGGAGGTTCCGTCATGGCCAGCTCCTACGCCGGTGCCGCACGTCGGCGCCGTACAGACGGCCCTGCCCCCGCCCTGACCGGTCCGCCGAGCGATGTCCACCCCGTCCTGCGCAGGGCCACGGCCCCGCCCGCAGCCCTTGACCTCCTCGCCCAGGCGCATGCGGGCCTGGACGAGGCCGCCGCGCTGGACACTCCGAACGAGCGCTACGCCACCGCCCATCTCGCCGCCCTGCGCACCGCCGCCGCGGTGCTCGCCGCCCGTGGCCGCCCGGAGACGACTCCGCAGCGGCGGCGGCGCATCAGGAGCGCCTGGGAGGTCCTCACCGAGATCGCGCCCGAGCTGTCCGAATGGAGCGCTCTCTTCGCCTCGGGCGCCCCGCGCAGGGCGCGCGCCGAGGCGGGCATACCCGGCGCGGCGACCGGACGTGACGCGGACGATCTGCTGCGCGACGCGGGCATGTTCCTGCGCCTGGTGGAGCGGCTGCTCGTCCTCGAACCCGTCCTGCCCCAGCCCCGCGCGGAACACCCCCGGCAGGGCGATGCCGCTGGGTGACCGGGACGTGCGGTCCGTAGCGTGCCGTCGGAGCGGCGCCGTCCGCCCGCGGGGCGGGCCGGGCGGGACTCTGCGGGCGCGCCCCAGGCAATAGGGTGGGCGGAGCCTGCACCGTTCACGCCCCCCACCAGGGGCGGCACCGCTCCGAGGAGTCAACTGCCGTGTCGGACCGTTCCCCTGTTACCGGTGGGGAGACGCCCTCCCGCCCCCGCGGCTCCCTGCGTACCGCCGTGGTCTGGGAGGTCCTCAAGGACGCCCTCGGCCGCCGCGCCAAGGTGGCGGGCACCGACGTCCTGGACGTGCTCGACACCGGAGGGGGTACGGGCAACTTCGCGGTGCCCGTCGCCCGTCTGGGTCATCGCGTGACCGTGGTGGACCCCAGCCCGAACGCGCTCTTCGCGCTGGAGCGCCGGGCGGCCGAGGCCGGAGTGGCCGAGCGCGTCCGCGGGGTCCAGGGCGACATCCACGGCCTCTTCGACGTGGTCGAGCGCGGCGGCTTCGACGCGGTGCTCTGCCATGGCGTCCTGGAGTACGTGGACGATCCGGCCGAGGGCGTACGGAACGCCGTGGAGGCGCTGCGCCCGGCCGGGGCGCTCAGCCTGCTCGCCGCCGGTCTGGGCGGCGCCGTGCTCGCCAGGGCGCTCGCCGGGCATTTCGTCGAGGCCCGGCAGGCACTGACCGATCCGGCGGGCCGCTGGGGCGGCGGCGACCCGGTGCCCCGGCGCTTCACCGCGGAGCAGCTCACGGAGCTGGCCGCCGGAGCCGGTCTCCGGATCAGCGCCGTGCACGGTGTACGGGTCTTCGCGGACCTGGTCCCGGGCGGGCTCGTGGACACCCAGCCGGGCGCCCTGGACGCGCTGCTCCAGCTGGAAGCGGCGGCCGCCGAACTGCCCGCCTTCCACTCCATCGCCACCCAGCTGCATGTCCTGGGCGAGAAGCGGGACTGACGCGGATTCCGTGGTTCCGGAGCCGTCCCGGGCGATTCCGGAGCCGCCCCGCAGCCGTCCTGGAGCCGCCGTGGAGCCGTCCTGGGCCGTCCGGAGTCCGTCCGGACCCCGTCCGGGGCGCTGATCGCGTGGCTGATCAGCCACGCAGCCGTACATGGAGTACGCCACAGGCCCCCCAGCGGGGCGCCAAGCGCCGTATGATCGGTGTACACCATCCGGCATGACGGATCGATGGTTGGGGAATCAACGCCTCAGCGGCCGAGCCGACATGGCGGCCCGGAATGGCGAATTGGCGTTGAGGGCGGGTTTCACGGGGGCGATTCCCTGCCTATCCTTGAAGGAGCCGCATACCGGTCGCCCCCCGCGACCGACGACTAGGAGGACTCCGTGCCGCTCTCGGAGCACGAGCAGCGAATGCTCGAGCAAATGGAGCGAGCGCTGTACGCCGAAGATCCCAAGTTCGCGACAGCGCTTGAGGGAAGCGGGCTGCGTACGTACACCCGGCGACGGGTCTACCAGGCGGTCGCAGGCTTCCTGGTGGGTATCGCGCTCCTCATGGCCGGAATGGTCGCCCAGCAGATCTGGATCAGCGTGGTGGGATTCCTCGTCATGCTGGGCTGCGCGGTCCTGGCGGTCACCGGCTGGCGCAAAGCGCCCAAACCAGGTCAGCAGCAGGCGGCGGGCGGCCCATCCGGCGGCCCCGCGCCCGCACAATCGAGACAGCGCCGCTCGATGATGAACCGCATCGAGCAGCGGTGGCAGCGCCGCCGCGACGAACAGGGCCAGTGACACGAACAGGGCCAGTGGACAGTACGACCGAGGGGCGAACGCGTCAGGCGTTCGCCCCTCGGTCGTTTCCGGCTTCCGGTTTCCGGTTTCGGTTTCCGGGGGCCGTTCCGTCCTCCGGCGCGGGTGCCGGAGGACGGAACGCGCCGCTCGGGCCGGCGCCCGCGCCGCTCAGCCGCGCTGACGCGAGGGGCGCCAGCGCGTGGTGGCCGCCCTGGTGGCCCCCGAGAGCCGCTGAGGGCCCCAGCGGGCCGTGAGGGACGCCCAGTGCTCCGAGGCGGCCCACACCACCCGTACGGACGAGCGAGGCGCCAGGAGTGCGCGCAGCCGGGGCCAGCGGTCGGCCAGGGCGTCGAGCCCCTCCCGGACCCGCCGTACGTCGTCGGCGAGGCCCGTGACCGGCCGTGGCTCGGGCGCGTACAGCACCTGCTCCACCGCACCGGCCACCCGGTGCACCGCCTCGGCGGCCTCCCCCTCCAGCCGGCCGAGCCGTACGATGCGCTCCGCCGCCTTCCGCGGTGTCCGTGATTCGTCGGGCGGGACCCCGTGGTCCCAGGCCGTATCGGTGATCTCCAGCCAGGCCGCCAGCGTCCGCGCCGTCGCGTCCGCGGGGGTGCGCCCCCCGGATCCCAGCCGCCTGGCCCGGATCCTGGTCCGCCACAGCAGGGGCAGCAGCGTCAGCGCCACCACCGCGAGCCCGCCCAGGACGATCCACAGCACGGTCGACAGCGGGAAACCGGAATCCGTCGGCGGCAGGGCGGCGCCGGGAGCGGCCGCGCCGCACTCGCCCAGCCGCCGTGACTGCGCCGGACAGCTGTCCGTGGCGGACGGCTCCGCGGACGGCGCGGCCGAGGTGCTCGCATCGGGACCGGCCACGTCGCTCGGCCCGTCGGACGGCACGTCCTGCCGGGTGTAGTCGGGCGCGCTGCCCCGGCTCGGCGTCGGCTCGAACCGGGTCCACCCGACGCCCTCGAAGTACAGCTCGGGCCAGGCGTGCGCGTCACGCAGCCCGACGGACATGCTGCCGTCCGGCTGCGGCGTGCCCGGCGTGAAGCCCACCGCGACGCGCGCCGGGATGCCCAGCGTCCGGGCCATCGCGGCCATCGAGAAGGAGAAGTGGACGCAGAAGCCTTCCTTGTTCCTGAGGAACCGCGTGATCGCAGTGACGCCGGTGCCCGAGTCCACCTCGGTGTTGTACGTGAAGCCACCGTCCAGCGCGAACCAGTCCTGGAGCCTGACGGCCTTCTCATAGTCGTTCGCCGCGCCCCTGGTGACATCGAGCGCTGTCGACTTCACCATGTCGGGCAGGACCGCGGGGACCTCGGTGTACTCACGGCGCAGCGCCGACGGAGCCGGCGGCGCCGCGGCGAGCTGTTCCCGGGTCGGGTTCACCAGCAGGCTGCTGACCTCGTACTGCGCGCCGCGCGTCGACTGTCCGCGGTCGCCCACCAGCGTCCTGCCCGCCGGCTCGAAGCGCCAGCGCCCCTCGATGTCCACCTGGGTCGCCGGATAGGGCATCGGCAGATAGTTCTGCCGGTACCAGCCGGCGGCCGAGATATTGGTCCTGACCTCGGTGGTGCTGACCTCGGGGCTCAGCCCGGGGGAGCCGGGCAGCCGGTCCGGTACGTCCTCGACCCCGCGTTGCGAGAACCGCCAGGACGTGCCGTCGAACTTGTCCAGCGCCATGATCCGCAGATACATGTCCTGGGTGTCCGGCGCGTTCGTCTTGTAACGCAGCGCCTCGCGGTCCTCCGGCTGGTTCAGATTGTCCTGGAGCGAGATCAGCGGGTTGACCGCGGAGATGGTGCCCCCGCCGCCCGCCCCCGAGCCGTTCCCGCCGCCGGTGCCGGCCAGCAGGCCGCCGTCCAGCGCGGGCAGCGCGGCCGGGACCACCAGCGCGACACCCAGCGCCACCACACCGATACGGCGTCCGGTACGGACCGGCGCGCGCCCGCCCGAGGCGTCCGGTCCTGACGGGAACCGGCCCGGCGTACGCGGCGCGCCGCCGAACACCCGGCCCCACTGGGACAGCCGGTCCCGGCCCTCCGCCAGGAGCAGCAGCAGATAGCCCGCGGCCGCGAGGAGGAACCACAGCCAGCCCCCGGCGCCGCCGGAGAGGCCCGCGGCGACCGAGTAGAGCGCGAGCAGCGGCAGTCCGGCCGGGGCCGCGTTGCGGAAGGTCACCGCGATCGCGTCCACCGCGAGCCCGATGACCAGGACGCCGCCGATCAGCATCAGCCTGATGCCGTCCGTCGCGGGCGCCGGTATCGCGTACCGGCCGACGTCGTCGCCGCCCTCGGTGAGCAGCCGGCCGAAGTGCGCGAAGACCTCGGGGGTCGGCACGACGCCGATCAGCGCCTGCTCCGAGGCGAAGACCACCGTGAGCATCAGCAGGACGGCGAGGCCCTGGAGCGCCACGGTCAGTGTCCTGGCCAGCGGCACCCGCCGGGCCAGCGCGCCCACCCCGCCGACGACCGCAAGCATGAGCGCGGCGTGCAGCAGCCAGAGGGCCGGTTCGACCAGCGGCAGCAGGGCGCCCGCCGCCATCAGCGTGGCGGCGAAAGCGCACAGCGCCAGCCTTCCGCTACCGCTCATGACCATCCTCCGGAGAAGCCTGTCGTACCGCCCGTGACGGCCGATTCCGATCGCTGCCGCGCGGCCAGCTGCCACAGCTCGGGCAGCGCGGCCCCCGAGGGCACGGCGAGCGCGGTCCACCCGGCCTCGCGCAGCTGCCGCAGCCGGTCCTCGACGGGCCCCGCGGGGTCGGCGCCCTGGGTCCAGCCGGTGCTGTCCAGTACGAAGGCGACGGCCACGGCGCTGCGCTGCCGCATCCGGGCCGCCACCTCCGTCTGCTCCTCGTCCAGATCGCCGAAGAACGCGACCAGCAGCCCTTCGGTGCCGCCGCGCAGGACGGAGTACGCGGGGGAGAGGGCCGTGCCGTCGGAGTGCTCGACGACCGCGAGGGTGTCCATCATCAGTCCGGCCGAGTCGGCGGACTCCTGGGTCGCTCCCGCGAAGCCGTCGCCGCCCTCGCCGGGCATCGAGCTGCCGGTGTCCGTCAACAGCCGTACCGCGAAGCCGCGTTCCAGCAGATGCACCAGAGCGGAGGCCGTGCCCGACACCGCCCATTCGAAGGCGGAGTCGGGGCCCGAGCCCTGGTAGGCGCTTCGCCGGGTGTCCAGCAGCACCGTGCATCGGGCCCGCTGCGGCTGCTCCTCGCGGCGCACCATCAACTCGCCGTAGCGGGCCGTGGAGCGCCAGTGCACCCGGCGCAGATCGTCGCCGTGCCGGTAGCCGCGGGGGATCACATCGTCCTCGCCGGCCAGCGACAGCGAGCGCTGCCGCCCCTCGCCGTACCCCGACGCCTCGCCGCCGAGCCGTACCGGTGGCAGCGGTTCGGTGCGCGGGACGACGGTCAGGGTGTCGTACGCGCTGAACGAGCGGGTCAGCTCGCACATCCCGAAGGGGTCGCTCAGCCGCAGCTGGAGCGGTCCGAGCGGATACCGCCCGCGCAGATCCGAGCGCACCCGGTAGGACACCTCGCGCCGGCCGCCGGGCTCGACCCGGTCCAGCACGAACCGGGGGCGCGGGCCGAGCACGTACGGTACGTGGTCCTGGAGCATCAGCAGCCCGGTGGGCATCCGCGTCACGTTGTCCATCCGCAGCTGCACCCGTGCCTCGGAGCCCGCGGGGACCCGGGAGGGCGACAGCCGCCGGCTGCCCGCGACCCGGTAACGGGTGCGGTAGAGGACCGCCACGCAGATCAGCGGCAGCACGGCGAGCAGGATCCCCACACGCAGCAGATCCGACTGGCCCAGGACATAGGCGCAGACGGCCGCCGCGACCCCGGCCGCGAGGAACGACCGGCCGCGCGTGGTCAGTCCGGACAGCGCGGCCCGCAGCCCGCCCTTCTCCTCGCCGCCCTCGGCCACCGGCCCCCCGGGCGCCATCACAGCCGCCGTACGCCGGGCTGCTGGCCGTAGAGCGGTCCGCCGTGCGATGCCTGGCGCCCGGGGCCCTGGCCGCCGCCCGCCGTCGGGACCGGGACGCGCTGGAGGATCTCCAGCACGACCTGCTCGGCGGTACGGCGGTTCAGCTGTGCCTGGGCCGTGGGCAGCAGCCGGTGCGCGAGCACCGCCGTCGCCAGGGACTGCAGATCGTCCGGCAGCGCGTAGTCCCGTCCGCTCAGCGCCGCCGCGGCCTTCGCGGCACGCAGCAGATGGAGCGTCGCGCGCGGCGAGGCGCCGAGTCTGAGGTCGGGGTGGTTACGGGTCGCCCCGACCAGCTCGACCGCGTACCGCCGCACGGACTCGGCGACATGGACCGTACGCACCGCGTCGATCAGCTTCACGATGTCGTGCGCGTGCGCCACCGGCTGGAGGTCGTCCAGGGGGGATATGCCGCCGTGCACGTCCAGCATCTGCAACTCGGCCTCCGCGCTCGGGTAGCCGATCGAGACCCTGGCCATGAAGCGGTCGCGCTGCGCCTCGGGCAGCGGGTACGTCCCCTCCATCTCCACCGGGTTCTGGGTGGCCACCACCATGAAGGGGCTGGGCAGTTCATAGGTCTGCCCGTCGATGGTGACCTGACGCTCCTCCATGGACTCCAGCAGCGCCGACTGGGTCTTGGGCGAGGCGCGGTTGATCTCGTCGCCGATCACGATCTGAGCGAAGATCGCGCCCGGCTTGAACTCGAAGTCCCGCCGCTGCTGGTCGTAGATCGACACCCCGGTGATGTCGGAAGGCAGCAGGTCGGGGGTGAACTGAATGCGCTGCACCGAACAGTCGATGGAGCGCGCGAGCGCTTTGGCCAGCATGGTCTTGCCCACGCCGGGGACATCCTCGATCAGAAGATGTCCCTCGGCGAGCAGCACGGTCAGCGAAAGCCGTACGACCTCTGGCTTGCCCTCGATCACAGCCTCCACCGACGCGCGCACCCGCTCCGCTGTGGTGGTCAGATCTGTAAGGCTCGCTCGATCGTCATAGGTCGTCACCCGGCCCTCCTCGGCCCTTTCCTCGGGCCGATGCTCATCAGACGGCCCGGCCCTCCCCGAAACACGGACACCGTCTCCGGATGGTTCCGGAGCGGTGCCACACACGCATTCTTGTTGCCGTTACCGCTTCGTGTCATCCGCCTGTGGATAAGTGGGTGTGATATGTCGGCTTTGCTGTTTATCTCGGGGAGGCGTGTCCGGTGACGGTGCTCAGGCGTCGGCGCTCAGGCGTCGGCGTCGATCTCCCGCAGGAGACCGGTCTTCACGTCGAAGACGAAACCGCGGACGTCGTCGGTGTGCGGCAGGAAGGGCGAGGTCCTCACTCGCCGCATGGACTGCCGTACGTCCTGATCGACATCGCGGAACGCCTCCACGGCCCAGGCGGGCCGCTGTCCGACCTCCATTTCCAGCTCGTGCCGGAACTCCTCGGTCAGGCTTTCCAGGCCGCAGCCGGTGTGGTGGATGAGGACGACGCTGCGCGTGCCCAGCGCCCGCTGGCTGATGGTGAGGGAGCGGATGACGTCGTCGGTGACGACACCGCCCGCGTTGCGGATGGTGTGGCAGTCGCCCAGGGAGAGCCCGAGCGCGCCGTGCAGGTCGAGCCTGGCGTCCATGCAGGCGACCACGGCGACCCGCAGCACGGGGCGCGCGTCCATGCCCGGGTCGCCGAACCCGGCGGCGTAGAGGAGGTTGGCGTCGATGAGCCGGTCGGTGACCGTCCCGCCGGTGCGGGCCGCGCCGGCGGGAGCCTCGACGGGCTCTGCGGGGAGATGTGCGGAAGTCGACATACCTATGACGGTAGTCGTCACGAGGCGGTCAAGCCTGCTGTGGGAGGGGACAAAGAACGTCAACGTGGCTTGGTGTGAGCTAACCCACATGGGTGAGTCCGGCGGGGCCGGGCGAGTGAATTGTGCCGTTTATGGTCTTGTGGTGAGTGACCCTTGCGACGCGCTGACCGGTTGATTGACCGGAAGAGCGAGTGGACTAAAGTGACGCGAAGTTCACGGACACATCCCGGACACATTCCGAACCCACCACAATATTCCCGCATGTCGCGGCGTACGTGCGGCTCGGCCTCCTCCCGCTCGGCGGTCGGCCGACGCCTCTTCCGGCGCCGGCGGACCACCTCCCCTTCTGAGCGGGCGGGGACCCGGCGGTACGTACGGCCGCGCCGGATCTGAGAGGGCGCATGAGCGAGCGCAGCGAGCGAATCATGGAGAGCCGCGCGCCCGCGGAACGCCGTACGGACACCCCCCGCACACCACGGGCCGGCGCCCTTCCCGAAGGGCGCGCACGCCGCGAGGGGCGCGCATGAACCAGGTCCGGCACGTTCCCGTGATGCTCCAGCGGTGCCTCGATCTGCTGGCCCCCGCGCTCGCCGAGCCCGGCGCGGTCGTCGTCGACTGCACCCTCGGTCTCGGCGGACACAGCGAGGCCCTGCTCTCCACGTTCCCCGCCGCCCGGCTGGTCGCGCTCGACCGCGACCAGGAGGCGCTGCGGCTCTCCGGCGAGCGGCTCGCCCCGTTCGGCGACCGCGCCACCCTCGTCCACGCCGTCTACGACGAACTGCCCGAGGTGCTCGCCCGGCTGGGGATCCCCCGCGTCCAGGGCGTGCTCTTCGACCTCGGCGTCTCCTCGATGCAGCTGGACGAGGCGGAGCGCGGCTTCGCCTACGCCCAGGACGCCCCCCTCGACATGCGCATGGACCAGTCGTCCGGCGTCAGCGCCGCCGAGGTCCTCAACACCTACCCGCCCGGCGAACTGGTACGGATCCTGCGCGCGTACGGCGAGGAGAAGCAGGCCAAGCGGATCGTCTCCGCGGTCGTCAGGGAGCGCGAGAAGGAGCCCTTCTCGCACAGCGCCCGGCTGGTCGAGCTGATCCGCGACGCCCTCCCACAGGCCGCCAAGCGCACCGGCGGCAACCCCGCCAAGCGCACCTTCCAGGCCCTGCGCATCGAGGTCAACGGCGAACTGTCCGTCCTGGAGCAGGCCATTCCGGCCGCCGTGGGGTCCCTGGCCGTCGGCGGCCGGATCGCCGTCCTCTCGTACCACTCGCTGGAGGACCGCCTCGTCAAGCAGGTCCTCGCGGCCGGGGCCGCCAACACCGCGCCGCCCGGTCTGCCCGTCGTCCCCGAGCGCTACCAGCCCCGGCTGAAACTGCTCACCCGCGGCGCCGAACTCCCCACGGAGGAAGAGATCGCGGAGAACCGCCGCGCGGCCCCGGCGCGGCTGCGGGGGGCGGAGCGGATCCGGGAGGACGCTCTGTGAGCGGACCGGCCAAGCAGTTGAGGGGGCGGGCCGCGCGGCTCGCCCAGATGATGCCCTCCGGAACCAGTTCGGCGGCGCGCACCCCCTTCGTCCTGCTGGTCGTGCTGCTCCTCGGCGGCGGTCTGATCACCCTGCTGCTGCTGAACTCCTCCCTCAACGAGGGCTCGTTCCAGCTGAGCGAGCTGAAGAAACGGACGACCGACCTCACCGACGAGGAACAGGCCCTGCAACGGGACGTGGACGAACGTTCCGCGCCGTACGCCCTGGAGCGGCGGGCCCGTGAGCTCGGCATGGTGCCCGGCGGCAGCCCCGCCTTCCTCAACCCGGACGGTACGGTCCGCGGCGTGCCCGGTGCCGGGGCGTCGCCCTCCGCGCAGCCGTCGGCCCAGTCCGCGGGCCGGCCCTCTCCCATGGAGGAGGCCCCGCCCTCGGCGGTCTCGCCGCCGTCTCCCACGCTCCCCTCCCCTTTCCCGTCCCCCGTCTTTCCCGTCCCCGTCCCTCTCCGCCGACCCCGCCCGTGAGACCCCCGGGCAGGCCCCCGCACCGGCCTTTGGCACGCCGGCCCCGACGACCCCCGGCAGGTGACCCAGTGCCCTCCCAGGAACCCCCGCGCCGCCGGGTGCCCAAGCCCGCGCGCTCCGGGAACGACGGACGGTCCCGCCCCGTGCCCCGGCCCGCCGCCCGCCGCCCGCGCCCCGCGTCCCGTGCCCCGCGCCGGATCAGGCTCGGCAGCCCCCGTCCCCGGCTCCGGCTGGTCAGCCTCGGACTGACCCTCGTCATGCTGGCGTTCGTCGTCCGGCTCCTCCAGGTGCAGGCGGTCGACGCCAGCGCGTACGCCGCCAAGGCGGAGAAGAGCCGCTACCTCAGCCACACGATCGCGGCCGAGCGCGGGGAGATCACCGACCGCTCCGGGATCGCCCTCGCCACCAGCGTCGACGCGTACGACATCACCGCCGACCCGTCGATGTTCACCGCCGACTTCACCAAGGTCCCGGACGCCCCCGAACAGGCCGCCGCGCTGCTCGCCCCGATCCTGGGCGCGGAGAGCGCCGACATCGTGAAGAAGCTCAGGACCCCCGACTCGCCCCGCTACACCGTGCTGGCACGCCGCCAGACCCCGCAGGTCTGGAACCAGATCAAGGACCTCAAGCGCGTCCTCGCCGAGAAAGCGAGCAAGGCGAGCAGGACCGCCAAGGGGAAGGCCGCCGGCTCGGCCACCACCGTCAGCGTGCTGTCGGGCGTCCTCCAGGAGGCCAGCAGCAAGCGCGTGTATCCCAACGGCGATCTCGCCGCCGGGATACTGGGGTACGTCAACGCCGCGGGCCGCGGCGCGGGCGGTGTCGAATCCATGCTGGACAAGCGGCTGGCGGGCGAGGACGGAAAGGTCACCTACGCCCAGTCGGGAGGCCGCCGCGTCCCCACCGCCAGCTCCCACGAGACCCCCGCCGTGCCCGGCTCCGACATCGAGCTGACCATCGACCGGGACATCCAGTGGGCCGCCCAGCAGGCCATCGGCGACCAGGTGAAGGAGTCCAGGGCGGACCGCGGCTATGTGGTGGTCCAGAACACCAGGACGGGCGAGGTGCTCGCCATGGCCAACGCCCCCGGCTTCGACCCCAACGACGTCTCCGCGGCCAACGCCGCCGCCATGGGCAACGCGGCCCTCCAGGACGTGTACGAGCCCGGCTCCACCAGCAAGGTCATGTCGATGGCCGCCGTACTGGAGGAGAAGGCCGCCACCCCCGGCACCCATGTGGTCGTCCCGAACCGGCTGCACCGCGGGGACCGGCTCTTCAAGGACGACATCGACCACCCCACCTGGAACCTGACCCTCAACGGCGTCCTCGCCAAGTCCAGCAACATCGGCACCATCCTGGCGACCGGCCAGCTCGGCAGAACACAGCCCGAGGCCAACAAGGTCCTCCACTCGTATCTCAGCAAGTTCGGCATCGGCAGGCCCACCGGTCTCGGCTATCCCGGCGAGACCCAGGGCATCCTGGCCCAGCCGCAGGACTGGTCCACCTCGCAGCAGTACACGATCCCCTTCGGCCAGGGCCTGTCCCTCAACGCGATGCAGGCCGCCTCGGTCTACTCGACCATCGCCAACGGCGGCGTACGGATCGAACCCACCCTGATCCGCGGCGCGCGGGGCCCCGACGGCCGGTTCACCGCCGCCCCCGCGCCCAAGAAGACCCGCGTGGTGAGCGACGAGACCGCCAGGACGGTCGCCACCATGCTGGAGTCGGTCGTCGGCAACGAGGAGGGGACGGGCACCAAGGCCGCCATCCCCGGCTACCGCGTCGCGGGCAAGACGGGTACGGCCAACCGGGTCGACCCGAAGCTCGGCGTCTACAAGGGCTACACCGCCTCCTTCGCCGGCTTCGCGCCCGCCGACGACCCGCAGATCACCGTCTACTGCGCCATCCAGAACCCCACCAAGGGCAGCTACTTCGGCGGACAGATCTGCGGCCCCATCTACAAGAAGGTCATGGAGTTCGCTCTCAAGACCCTGCAGGTCGAACCGACCGGCAGTAAACCCGCCCGGCTGCCGGTCACCTTCAAACCCGGCGAGTGACCCCAGGGAAAGCCCCAGTGACAACGATCACCCCCGATTCCGGGAACCACCCGGAACCCCCCGCGCACCAGTCCCCCTCACGTGGCTCGCGGCCCGCGGAGCCCGGTACGCTCACCGCCGTGCCACAAGCTGATCAGTACCGAACCACCCCGAAGGACGCCCCTGTGAACCATCCGGGGACGCCCCGTCCGGACCGGGTACGCCCGACCTCCCTCGCGGAGCTGGCGGCCCGGCTGGGCGCCGAGGCACCGGACCCGGGGGAGGTGAAGGGCCCTGGGGAAGCGACCGGCATCACCCACGACTCGCGCGCCGTGCGCCCCGGGGACATCTACGCGGCCCTCCCCGGCGCCCGCTTCCACGGCGCCGACTTCGCCGCCCAGGCCGCCGACCTCGGGGCCGCCGCGATCCTGACGGACCCGGCGGGCACCGAGCGCGCCGCGGCCACCGGCCTGCCGGTCCTGACCGTCCAGGACCCGCGGGGCCGCATGGGGCAGCTCGCCGCCGAGATCTACGGACACCCCGGCAGGGATCTGCTCCAGATCGGGATCACCGGCACCTCAGGCAAGACCACCACCGCGTATCTCATCGAGGGCGGACTGCGCGGCGCGGGCCACCGCACCGGCCTCATCGGCACCGTCGAGATGCGTATCGACGACGAGCGCATCAAGTCGGAGCGCACCACCCCCGAGGCCACCGACCTCCAGGCCCTCTTCGCCGTCATGCGCGAGCGGGGCGTCGAATCCGTCGCCATGGAGGTCTCCAGCCACGCGCTGGTCCTCGGCCGGGTCGACGGGTGCGTGTTCGACGTCGCAGTCTTCAACAACCTCAGCCCGGAGCACATGGAGTTCCACTCCGGCATGGAGGACTACTTCCAGGCGAAGGCACGGCTCTTCACCCCGGAGCGCAGCAAGACCGGCGTCGTGAACTTCGACGACGAGTACGGCCGCCGGCTCGTCGCGGAGGCGACCGTCCCGGTCACCACCTTCTCCGCGGAGGGCCACCCGGACGCCGACTGGCGCGCCGAGGACGTCGTGGTCGGCTCGCACGGCTCCACCTTCACCGCGATCGGCCCCAAGGGGGAGCGGGTCCGCGCCGAGGCGCCGCTGCCAGGACCGTTCAACGTCGCCAACACCCTGGCCGCGGTCGTCACCCTCGCCGTCGCCGGGATCGACCCGCACACCGCCGCCGACGGCATCGCCGCGGTCCCCGGCGTGCCGGGCCGGCTGGAGCGGGTGGAGGCCGGTCAGCCGTATCTCGCCGTCGTCGACTACGCCCACAAGACGGACGCCGTCGAATCGGTCCTGCGCTCCCTGCGCAAGGTCACCAAGGGCAAGGTGCACATCGTCCTCGGCTGCGGCGGCGACCGCGACAAGACCAAGCGCGGCCCGATGGGCGCGGCGGCGGCGCGGCTCGCCGACACCGCCGTACTGACCTCCGACAACCCGCGCGGCGAGGACCCGCTCGCGATCCTCGCCACCATGCTCGCGGGCGCGGCCGAGGTGCCGATCCACGAGCGCGGGGACGTCCTGGTCGACGCCGACCGGGCCTCCGCCATCGCCGCCGCGGTGGGCCTGGCCGAGGACGACGACACCGTACTGGTCGCCGGCAAGGGCCATGAGCAGGGCCAGGACATCGCCGGGGTGGTACGCGCCTTCGACGACCGCCAGGTCCTGCGTGAGGCCATCGAGCGCTCCCTCCGCCATGAGCCGGGCCGTGAGCCCGGCCCCGAGCACCGTCACGAGAACAACAGTCAGGGATGACCCAGTGATCGCCCTCTCTCTCGCCGAGATCGCCGCCATCGTCGGCGGGCAGCCGCACGACATACCGGATCCGGCCGTCCGTGTCACCGGATCCGTCGTCTACGACTCCCGCGCGGTGGAGACCGGCAGCCTGTTCGCCGCCTTCGCCGGAGAGCGCGTCGACGGCCACGACTACGCGCGGCGTGCCGTCGAGGCGGGCGCGGTGGCCGTACTGGCCACCCGCCCCGTCGGTGTGCCCGCGATCGTCGTGGACGACGTAGTACGCGCCCTCGGCGCCCTCGCCCGCGATGTCGTGGAGCGCCTCGGCGCCACCGCCGTCGCGCTGACCGGCTCGGCCGGCAAGACCAGCACCAAGGACCTCATCGCCCAGCTGCTCCAGCGCCTCGCGCCCACGATCTGGCCCGAGGGCAATCTCAACAACGAGATCGGCCTGCCGGTGACCGCCCTGCGGGCCGTCGAGGACACCCGCTACCTCGTCCTCGAAATGGGCGCGCGCTACATCGGCGACATCCGCTACCTCACCGGACTCGTCCCGCCCCGGATCGGCCTCGTACTGAACGTCGGCACCGCCCACATCGGCGAGTTCGGCGGCCGGGAGCAGATCGCCCAGGCCAAGGGCGAGATGGTCGAGTCCCTGCCGTCCGCGGCCGAGGGCGGGGTGGCGGTGCTCAACGCCGACGACCCGCTCGTCCGCGCGATGGTGACCCGCACCAAGGCCCGTACCGTGCTGTTCGGAGAGTCAGACGAAGCAGACGTACGGGCAGAGAACGTCCGCCTCACCGCGACCGGACAGCCCGCTTTCCGGCTTCGAACACCCTCCGGGTGCAGCGACGTGACGCTGCGGCTGTACGGTGAGCACCACGTGTCGAACGCGCTCGCCGCGGCCGCCGTCGCCCATGAGTTGGGCATGTCCGTCGACGAGATCGCAGTGGCGCTCTCCGAGGCGGGAACCCTCTCCCGCTGGCGTATGGAGGTCACCGAGCGCTCGGACGGCGTGACGATCGTCAACGACGCCTACAACGCGAACCCGGAATCCATGAGAGCGGCGCTCCGCGCGCTGGTCGCCATGGGTGGTGCCTCACGGGCCACGGGGGGCCGTACGTGGGCGGTGCTCGGCCCGATGGCCGAGCTGGGTGACGAATCGCTCGCCGAGCACGACGCGGTCGGACGGCTCGCCGTCCGGCTCAACGTCAGCAAGCTCGTGGCAGTCGGGGGCAGGGAAGCGTCCTGGCTGCAACTGGGCGCTTACAACGAGGGTTCGTGGGGTGAGGAGTCGGTGCACGTGTCCGACGCGCAGGCGGCGGTCGACCTGTTGCGCAGTGAACTGCGTCCGGGAGACGTCGTGCTGGTGAAGGCTTCGAGGTCGGCAGGCCTGGAGCGAGTCGCCCTGGCACTGGTCGAGAACGCCACCGAGGGCGAGGTCGCCGGCCGATGAGGCAGATCCTCTTCGCGGGAGCCATCGGGCTCTTCCTGACACTGATCGGCACCCCGCTGCTGATCAAGCTCCTGGCCCGCAAGGGATACGGGCAGTTCATCCGGGACGACGGCCCGCGCACGCACGGCAGCAAGAAGGGCACGCCCACCATGGGCGGCATCGCCTTCATCCTGGCCACGCTCATCGCGTACGCCCTGGCGAAGGTGATCACCGGCGAGGACCCGACCTTCTCGGGTGTGCTGGTGCTGTTCCTGATGGCCGGGATGGGGCTCGTCGGGTTCCTCGACGACTACATCAAGATCGTGAAGCAGCGGTCGCTCGGTCTGCGGGCCAAGGCGAAAATGGCCGGCCAGCTGATCGTCGGTATCGCCTTCGCGGTGCTGTCGCTCCAGTTCGCCGACTACCGCGGCAACACTCCCGCCTCCACCAGGCTGTCGTTCGTCACGGACTTCGGCTGGTCGATCGGCCCGGTGCTGTTCGTGGTCTGGGCGCTGTTCATGATTCTCGCGATGTCCAACGGTGTGAACCTGACGGACGGTCTGGACGGCCTCGCCACCGGCGCCTCGGTGATGGTCTTCGGCGCGTACACCTTCATCGGTCTGTGGCAATTCCAGGAGTCCTGCGCCAACGCGACGACCCTGACCAACCCCAACGCCTGTTTCGAGGTACGAGATCCCCTGGACCTCGCGGTCGTCGCCTCGGCGCTGATGGGCTCCTGCTTCGGCTTCCTGTGGTGGAACACCTCACCGGCCAAGATCTTCATGGGGGACACCGGTTCGCTCGCGCTCGGCGGCGCGCTCGCCGGTCTGGCGATCTGCTCCCGCACGGAGTTCCTGATGGCCATCCTCGGCGGCCTCTTCGTGATGATCACCATGTCCGTGGTCATCCAGGTCGGTTCGTTCAAGATGACCGGGAAGCGGGTCTTCCGGATGGCGCCGCTCCAGCACCACTTCGAACTCAAGGGGTGGTCCGAAGTCCTTGTGGTGGTCCGCTTCTGGATCATCCAGGGCATGTGCGTCATCGTGGGTCTGGGGCTCTTCTACGCGGGCTGGGCGGCCGAGAAGTGAACTGGCAGGGCAAGCGGGTCACCGTCGCGGGTCTCGGGGTCTCCGGGATCCCGGCGGCCCGGGTACTGCGCGGACTGGGCGCGGAGGTCACCGTCGTCGACGACGGCGACGACGAGCGGGCCCGCGCCCAGGCCGCCGAGCTGGAGAAGCTGGGCGTCACCGTCCGCCTCGGCGACGGGGCGAGCCTGCCCGAAGGCACCGAACTCGTCGTCACGGCCCCCGGCTGGAAGCCGGACAAGCCGCTCTTCCTGGCCGCCGCGGCGGCCGGGGTGGAGATCTGGGGCGATGTCGAGCTGGCCTGGCGGCTGCGCGGACCCGGCGCGGCCCCCTGGCTCGCCGTCACCGGCACCAACGGCAAGACGACGACCGTCAGGATGCTCGCCTCGATCCTGGCCGCCGCGGGGCTGCGTACGGCCGCCGTCGGCAATATCGGTGTCTCGCTGCTGGACGCCGTCACCGGCGAGGAGACGTACGACGTACTCGCCGTCGAGCTGTCCAGCTACCAGCTGCACTGGGCACCGAGCCCGCGCGCCCACTCCGGCGCGGTGCTCAACCTCGCGCCCGACCATCTGGACTGGCACGGCTCCATGGCGGCGTACGCCGCCGACAAGGGCCGGATCTACGAGGGCAACAGCGTCGCCTGCGTCTACAACGTGGCCGACCCGGCCACCGAGGACCTGGTGCGCGCGGCCGACGTCGAGGAGGGCTGCCGCGCGATCGGCTTCACCCTCGGCACCCCAGGACCGTCCCAACTCGGCGTCGTGGACGGCATCCTGGTCGACCGCGCCTTCGTCGAGAACCGGCGCGAGCAGGCCCAGGAGCTCGCCCATGTCTCCGACGTCGATCCGCCCGTCCCGCACAACATCGCCAACGCGCTCGCCGCCGCGGCACTGGCGCGCGCGTACGGTGTCGAGCCGGCCGCCGTACGTGACGGACTGCGCGCCTTCCGCCCCGACCCGCACCGGATCGAGCGCGTCGCGGACGTCGCGGGCGTCACGTACATCGACGACTCCAAGGCCACCAACACCCATGCCGCCGAGGCGTCACTCGCGGCGTACGACCCGATCGTCTGGATCGCGGGCGGTCTCGCCAAGGGCGCGACCTTCGACGAACTCGTCGGGACGTCCGCGAAGCGGCTGCGCGGTGTGGTGCTGATCGGCAAGGACCGGGCGCTCATCCGGGAAGCCCTCGCGCGACACGCCCCCGAAGTCCCGGTCGTGGACCTCGACCGGACCGACACTGGGGCGATGTCGGCCGCGGTCCGCGAAGCGGCACGGCTCGCGCAGCCGGGGGACACGGTACTGATGGCCCCGGCCTGTGCCTCGATGGACATGTTCGTCAACTACAACAAGCGGGGCGAGGCGTTCGCGGACGCGGTACACGCCCTCGCCGCCGAGCACGCCTGACCCGGTGTCGCAGCAGCAGGCCGCAGCCCACTGACCACCCGCGCCAGCCGCGCCAGGCACGACTGGAGGGGACAGCGACGATGCCGGCCGACGACACCGCGGACCGATATCCGCGGCCCGCGCCGGGGCCCGTCCGCCGCGGCTGGGGCTTCCTGGGCGCGATTCCCGGCGCTCCCGCACTCGCGGGGGCGCCCGGTGGCGCGGACACCCCGGAGGAGCGCGCGCACGCCGGTGCGGACGCCCGCGCGGGGCACCCGGCAGGGCTCGCGCTGCGCGGCCGGGCCGCCGGAGCCGCCGTACGCCGTCCTGCCGCCACCCGGCGCGGGGGCGGCAGGAGCGGCGCCTCCGGGCGGCAGCGCGGGGGCGGACCCCGGCGCTTCTACGAGCGGATGAGGCGCGCCTGGGACCGGCCGCTCACCGCGTACTACCTGATCCTCGGCAGCGGTCTGCTGATCACCGTGCTCGGTCTGGTGATGGTGTACTCCGCGTCGATGATCTACGCGCTCCAGCTGTCGCTGCCCGCCACGTACTTCTTCCGCAAGCAGTTCCTCGCGGTGGTCCTCGGCACCGGCCTGCTGCTGCTCGCCTCCCGGATGCCGATCAAGCTCAACCGCGCGCTCTCGTACCCGCTGCTGGTCGGTACGGTCTTCCTGATGGTGCTCGTCCAGGTCCCGGGCATAGGGCGTTCGGTCAACGGCAACCAGAACTGGATCTATCTGGGCGGCCCGTTCCAGCTCCAGCCCAGCGAGTTCGGCAAACTGGCGCTGATCCTCTGGGGCGCCGATCTGCTCGCCCGTAAACAGGACAAGCGGCTGCTGACCCAGTGGAAACATCTGCTGGTGCCGTTCGTCCCGGTCGCCCTGATGCTGCTCGGACTGATCATGCTCGGCGGCGACATGGGGACCGCCATCATCCTCTCGGCGATCCTCTTCGGACTGCTCTGGCTGGCCGGCGCCCCCACCCGGCTCTTCGCCGGTGTGCTGGCCGTCGCCGGGCTGATCGGCTTCGCGCTGATCAAGACCAGCGAGAACCGGCTGTCGCGGTTCGCCTGCATCGGCGCGATCGATCTGGGCCCGGAGGGGGAGTGCTGGCAGGCGGTCCACGGGATCTACGCGCTGGCCTCCGGCGGATGGTTCGGTTCCGGCCTCGGCGCGAGTGTGGAAAAGTGGGGCCAACTGCCTGAACCGCACACCGACTTCATTTTCGCCATCACCGGGGAGGAACTGGGTCTGGCGGGGACGCTGTCGGTACTCGCACTGTTCGCGGCCCTAGGCTATGCGGGTATCCGCGTGGCCGGACGCACGGAGGATCCCTTCGTGAGGTACGCCGCGGGAGGTGTGACCACCTGGGTCACGGTGCAGGCCGTGATCAACATCGGTGCGGTGCTCGGCCTGCTGCCGATCGCCGGAGTCCCGCTCCCGCTGTTCTCCTACGGAGGGTCGGCCCTGCTGCCGACCATGTTCGCTATCGGGCTGCTGATCGCGTTCGCGCGAGAGGATCCCGCCGCGAAAGCGGCCCTGGCCATGCGACGGCCCGGGGTGAGATGGAAGACGATGAGACGGCGCGTCAAGAAGCGTCCGTCCGGAGAGCGGTGAATTTCGGTGCATGTCGTACTCGCCGGTGGGGGGACCGCCGGCCACATCGAGCCCGCGCTCGCCCTCGCGGACGCCCTGCGCAGGCAGGACCCCACCGTGGGGATCACGGCCCTCGGCACGGAGCGCGGACTGGAGACCAGGCTCGTACCGGAGCGGGGGTACGAGCTGGGACTGATCCCCGCCGTACCGCTGCCGCGCAAACCCACGCCCGAACTGATCACCGTCCCCGGGCGGCTGCGCGGCACGATCAAGGCCGCCGAGCAGATCCTGGAACGCACCAAGGCGGACTGCGTGGTGGGCTTCGGCGGCTATGTCGCGCTGCCCGGCTATCTGGCCGCCAAACGGCTCGGGGTGCCGATCATCGTCCATGAGGCCAACGCCAGGCCGGGACTGGCCAACAAGATCGGCTCGCGGTACGCGGCCGGTGTTGCCGTCTCCACCCCGGACAGCAAGCTGCGCGGCGCCCGGTACATCGGCATCCCGCTGCGCCGTACCATCGCCACCCTCGACCGGGCTCGCGTACGCCCCGAGGCGCGCGCGGCGTTCGGCCTCGACCCCAATCTGCCGACGCTGCTCGTCTCCGGCGGCTCCCAGGGCGCGCGCCGGCTCAACGAGGTGATCCAGCAGATCGCTCCGGTGCTCCAGCGCTCCGGAATCCAGATCCTGCACGCGGTCGGCCCGAAGAATGAAATGCCGCGCGTGGACAACATGCCCGGAATGCCGCCCTATATCCCGGTACCGTATGTGGACCGGATGGACCTCGCGTACGCCGCTGCCGACATGATGCTCTGCCGCGCGGGCGCGATGACCGTCGCCGAACTCTCCGCCGTCGGACTGCCGGCCGCCTACGTACCGCTGCCGATCGGCAACGGTGAACAGCGGCTCAACGCCCAGCCGGTGGTGAAGGCCGGCGGCGGACTGCTGGTCGATGACGCCGAACTGACCCCCGAGTGGGTCCAGAGCCATGTGCTCCCGGTGCTCGCCGATCCGCACCGGCTGTACGAGATGTCCCGCGCGGCCTCCGAGTTCGGCCGCCGGGACGCCGATGATCTGCTCGTAGGAATGGTGTACGAGGCGATCGCCGCACGCCGCCAGGCGTAGCGGCGCAGGGAGGCAGGGGAGCGTGGCCGGACCGACGACCGCAGAGCGTGGTACCCGACCGCGGTCGGAGTCCGGCCGCCCCGACGAGGGGCCGCCGGGCCGCCGGTTCCGGCTCCCCCGCTTCCGTCTCTCTCCCCGTGTGCTGATCGCGTTCATCGCCGCGGTCGTGCTGGTCGCGGGCGGGATCTGGGTGCTGTACGGGTCTTCGTGGCTGCGGGTCGAGACGGTGAACACCTCGGGCACGGACGTGCTCACGCACGCCGAGGTCGAGGCCGCCGCCGTGGTCCCGGTCGGGGCTCCGCTGATTTCCGTCGACACGGACGGGATTGAGGCGCGGCTGCGCCGGAAGCTGCCGCGTATCGATTCGGTCGAGGTGATCCGTTCATGGCCGAACGGGATCGGGCTGAAAGTGATCGAGCGAAAGCCCGCACTGCTTCTCGAAAAGGGAGCAAAGTTCATCGAAGTGGACGCCGGGGGTGTGCGTTTCGCCACGGTCGAGAAGGCGCCCAAGGATGTGCCCCTCCTCGAATTGACGGTGGCCCGGTCCGCCGGAACACAACGCTTCGGAACGGAGCGGCTGATGCGTGAAGCGGTACGGGTCCGCGCCGAACTGCCGGAGAAAGTGGCCGGGGACATCAGGGTCGTACGGGTCCGTTCGTACGACTCGATCTCCCTGGAGCTGACCGGCGGCCGTACGGTGATGTGGGGAAGCGGAGAGGACGGTACGGCCAAGGCGCGTGCGCTCACCGCTCTCATGAAAGCGGTCCCCAAGGCGGGGCACTTCGATGTGAGCGCACCCACCGCGCCTGCGGCGTCGGGGAGTTGACGGGCAAATGTGCTGGCCAGCACCCTGGTTGGTCAGCGCTATGGGTGATCACATAGGGTGAAAAGAAAAACGGGAGGTTCGGCGTGTTCGTTGAACGTGCGCCACTTGTCGACTTAGTGTCCTGTTCGGAAGAGTCCAAGAAGCGGACACACTGGTAACCCTGAACTTCAACGTGAGGGTTTGGGTCGGCGTTTCGGACCGTCCCATCGGCATCAGTCGTCGCGGCGCCACATCAGCGAAGCGACGACACGTAACTCGAGGCGAGAGGCCTTCGACGTGGCAGCACCGCAGAACTACCTCGCAGTCATCAAGGTCATCGGTGTCGGCGGCGGTGGTGTCAATGCCATCAACCGAATGATCGAGGTCGGCCTCAAGGGCGTTGAGTTCATCGCGATCAACACCGACGCACAAGCCCTGTTGATGAGCGACGCCGACGTCAAGCTCGACGTCGGCCGTGAACTCACCCGTGGCCTCGGCGCCGGAGCCAACCCGGCAGTCGGCCGCAAGGCGGCAGAGGACCACCGCGAGGAGATCGAGGAGGTCCTCAAGGGGGCCGACATGGTCTTCGTCACCGCCGGCGAGGGCGGCGGCACCGGCACCGGCGGCGCGCCCGTCGTCGCCAATATCGCCCGCTCGCTCGGCGCCCTCACGATCGGTGTGGTCACCCGCCCGTTCACCTTCGAGGGCCGTCGCCGCGCGAACCAGGCGGAGGACGGCATCGCCGAACTCCGCGAAGAGGTCGACACCCTCATCGTCATCCCCAACGACCGGCTGCTGTCCATCTCGGACCGCCAGGTCAGCGTCCTCGACGCGTTCAAGTCCGCGGACCAGGTGCTGCTGTCGGGTGTCCAGGGCATCACCGACCTCATCACCACCCCGGGCCTGATCAACCTCGACTTCGCCGACGTCAAGTCCGTGATGTCCGAGGCGGGCTCCGCGCTCATGGGCATCGGCTCGGCCCGCGGCGACGACCGCGCGGTGGCCGCCGCCGAGATGGCGATCTCCTCGCCGCTCCTCGAAGCGTCCATCGACGGCGCCCGCGGTGTCCTGCTCTCCATCTCCGGCGGTTCCGACCTCGGTCTCTTCGAGATCAACGAGGCGGCGCAGCTGGTCAGCGAGGCGGCCCACCCCGAGGCCAACATCATCTTCGGCGCCGTCATCGACGACGCCCTGGGCGACGAGGTACGGGTCACCGTGATCGCGGCCGGTTTCGACGGCGGACAGCCGCCGACCCGGCGCGAGACCGTACTCGGCGCGGGCTCCTCGAAGCGCGACGAGCAGCCGGCGCCCTCCCGGTCCTCGGACACCGGCCGCTCCTCGGGCGGACTGGGCACCGTACCGCCGCGCGAGGAGCGGCCGGTCAAGTCCGAGCCCATTCCCGCGGTCAACGAGAAGCCGCTCTCCCCGGTGAACCAGCCGCAGGTTCCCCCGGCCCGTCCCTACCAGGACAGCCAGGCCGAGGAGCTGGACGTTCCGGACTTCTTGAAGTGATACGACAGCACGAAACACGGAGCGGCGCGCACTTCGCCTTCACCGACCGGTGGGGCGGGGTGAGCGCCGCTCCGTACGATCAGCTCAATCTCGGCGGCGCGGTCGGCGACGGTCCCGGGGCCGTACGCACCAACCGTGAACTCGCCGCGAAGGCGCTGGCGCTCGACCCCGCGCGGGTCGTCTGGATGAACCAGGTGCACGGCCGCGATGTGGCCGTCGTCGAAGGGCCGTGGACGAGCGCGGACATCCCGGCCGTCGACGCGATCGTCACGCCGCGCAGCGGACTGGCACTCGCCGTACTCACCGCGGACTGCGTTCCGCTGCTGCTGGCCGACCCGGTCGCCGGGATCGCGGCCGCCGCCCACGCGGGCCGTCCCGGTCTGGTCGCCGGGATCGTCCCGGCCGCCGTCGAGGCGATGATCACACTCGGCGCGGAACCGTCCCGGATCACCGCCCGTACCGGACCGGCCGTCTGCGGTCGCTGCTACGAAGTCCCGGAGCGGATGCGGGACGAGGTCGCCGCCGTCGTACCGGAGGCCCACTCCGAGACCAGCTGGTCCACCCCGGCCGTGGATGTCGTCGCCGGGGTCCACGCACAGCTCGACGCGCTCGGGGTCCGTGACCGGCAGCGCTCGGCGGTCTGCACACTGGAGTCGGACGACCACTATTCGTACCGCCGCGACCGCACCACCGGACGGCTCGCCGGCTATGTCTGGCTGGACTGATAAGCACATGAAGGACCGGAAGACCGAACTCGCCGCGAATCTGGCGATGGTGGAGGAACGTATCTCCTCCGCCTGCGCCGCCGCCGGGCGCGCGCGGGACGAGGTGACCCTGATCGTGGTCACCAAGACCTACCCCGCGAGCGATGTCCGGCTGCTCCATGAACTCGGTGTACGGCACGTCGCCGAGAACCGTGACCAGGATGCCGCACCCAAGGCGGCCGCCTGTGCGGATTTGTCGCTGACCTGGCACTTTGTTGGTCAATTGCAGACGAACAAGGCCCGTTCCGTAGCCAGTTACGCCGAAGTCGTGCAGTCTGTCGACCGGCTCAAGCTCGTGTCCGCTCTCTCCGCCGCGGCGGTGCGCGCGGAGCGCGAGCTGACCTGCCTGATCCAGGTCGCCCTCGACGCGGAGTCCGGTGAACGCGGTGAGCGGGGCGGCACGGCACCCGACGGAATTGAGGAGTTGGCCACAGCGGTGGCCGGTTCACCAGGACTGCGGCTCGGCGGTCTGATGACCGTGGCGCCGCTCGCCGGACCGTACGCGGGACGGCAACAGGCGGCGTTCGAGCGGCTGCTGGAATTCTCATCCCGCCTACGCGCGGACCATCCGGCTGCGAACATGGTCTCAGCAGGGATGAGTGCGGACCTTGAGGACGCCGTGAAGGCCGGTGCGACACATGTACGCGTCGGTACGGCGGTACTCGGAGTCCGACCCAGCCTCGGGTAACGTCGCGAAGAAAGTCGGACCACGGCAGAAAATATGGTCATTTCGCCAAAAAGCGGACAGGCCTAGTGGATCGCGGGCACTTGGTGACGAGGCCGATCCACCACAGAGCGGAGGACTCAGAGCATGGCCGGCGCGATGCGCAAGATGGCGGTCTACCTCGGCCTCGTGGAGGACGATGGGTACGACGGCCGGGGCTTCGACCCCGACGACGATTTCGAACCCGAGCCGGAGCCCGAACGGGAGCACCGGCGCCACCAGCCCGTGCGCCAGCCGGAGCGGGAAGAGCCGGTACGGGTGCCCCAGCCACCCGCGCAGCGCGAGCGCGAGCCGGTGTCGCTAGCGGCAGAAAGCGGACGTCCCGCACGAATCGCCCCCGTGGCGTCCATCACACCTGAACGTCCGAGCCTGGAGAAGAACGCACCGGTGATCATGCCCAAGGTTGTGTCCGAGCGGGAGCCCTACCGCATCACCACGCTGCACCCGAGGACCTACAACGAGGCCCGTACTATCGGGGAACACTTCCGCGAGGGCACTCCAGTGATCATGAATCTGACCGAGATGGACGACACCGATGCGAAGCGACTTGTCGACTTTGCCGCGGGACTTGTCTTCGGTCTCCATGGCAGCATTGAGCGAGTGACCCAGAAGGTGTTCCTGCTGTCTCCTGCTAACGTCGATGTCACGGCGGAGGACAAGGCCCGCATCGCAGAGGGCGGGTTCTTCAACCAGAGCTAGGAAGCAGCACCGGGAACGACCCGGTCGCACGGCGGGAAACAACCCGGCGGGCGGCCGGACCAGAGTGAGCCAGGGGAGAGGGAAGCAGCGGGATGGGCGTCGCACTACAGGTGGTTTACATCGCGCTGATGTGCTTCCTCATCGTGCTTATTTTCCGGTTGGTCATGGACTACGTCTTCCAGTTCGCCCGCTCATGGCAGCCCGGCAAGGCGATGGTGGTCGTTCTGGAGGCCACCTACACTGTCACCGATCCACCGCTCAAGCTTCTGCGGCGGTTCATCCCGCCGTTGCGTCTCGGGGGCGTGGCACTCGACCTGTCCTTCTTCGTTCTGATGATCATCGTTTACATCCTGATCACGCTTGTGAGCAACCTGGCGAGGGGATTGTGAACGATACGGTCTTGCCGACTGCCGACGACTACGTAGAGGTGAAGTAGAGATGCCGTTGACCCCTGAGGACGTGCGGAACAAGCAGTTCACGACCGTCCGCCTCCGAGAAGGCTACGACGAGGACGAGGTCGATGCCTTTCTCGACGAGGTCGAGGCCGAACTGACCCGCCTGCTCCGCGAGAACGAGGACCTGCGCGCCAAGCTGGCCGCCGCCACGCGTGCCGCCGCGCAGAACCAACAGCAGCAGGGTATGCGGAAGCCACCCGAACAGCAGGAACGGCCTGGTGCCCCGGTACCCGCCGCCATATCCGGACCGCCGCAGCAGCAGCAGCCCCCGCAGATGGGTCCCCCCCAGCTGCCCGGTGGTGCTCCGCAGCTGCCCGCGGGTCCGAGCGCGCACGGTCACGGCCCCGGTCCGCAGGGTCATGACCCGCGGGGTCAGCACGGCCCCGGACCGATGGGCCAGGGCGGCCCCATGCAGCAGGGTGGCCCGATGCAGGGCGGTCCCATGCAGCAGGGCGGCCCCATGGGCCAGGGCGGTCCGATGCAGGGCGGTCCCATGCAGCAGGGCGGTCCCATGGGTGGACCGATGGGCGGCCCCATGGGCGGCCACGGCCCGGGGATGCCGCAGCCCGGTCAGGGCCCCGGCGGCGACAGCGCCGCGCGGGTCCTCTCGCTCGCCCAGCAGACCGCCGACCAGGCGATCGCCGAGGCGCGCTCCGAGGCCAACAAGATCGTCGGCGAGGCGCGCAGCCGTGCCGAGGGTCTGGAGCGGGACGCGCGTGCCAAGGCGGACGCGCTGGAGCGGGACGCGCAGGAGAAGCACCGCGTGGCGATGGGCTCCCTGGAGTCCGCGCGCGCGACGCTGGAGCGCAAGGTCGAGGACCTGCGCGGCTTCGAGCGCGAGTACCGTACGCGGCTGAAGTCCTACCTGGAGAGCCAGCTGCGTCAGCTGGAGACCCAGGCCGACGACTCGCTGGCCCCGCCGCGGACCCCGGCGACCGCGTCGCTGCCGCCGTCGCCGTCCATGGCTCCGGCCGGTGCGGGTGCGATGGGACACAGCATGGGCGGCAACCCGTCCATGGGCGGTTCCATGGGTGGATCCATGGGTGGCCACACGCCGTCGCCCGGTCCGTCGTACGGCGGTCAGCAGCAGATGTCGCCGGCGATGACCCAGCCGATGGCACCGGTGCGGCCGCAGGCGCCGCAGCCGATGCAGCAGGCGCCGTCGCCGATGCGGGGCTTCCTGATCGACGAGGACGACAACTGAGGGGCGGCTTGCGCGTGAGCAGCGCGTAGCCGTCGGCAGGCTGAGGGGCTGGGCCCGGGGTTTTCACCTCGGGCCCAGCCCCTTTTTGTGGGCGGATGCGAGTTTCGGGTGCGGGCTCTGGTGCGGTGGCGGGTGTGGGCCGCTGCGCGGGGCTGTCCCCTGGCCCGCCCCCACCCGAAACCGGGGCGAGCCCCGGACCCCGGTCTTCCACCGTTCCGGTGGGGTGCGGGCGGGGGTGGGCCCCGTGCCCCCGGGTGCCGGCTTCGCGGCGCCGGGTGTCCGGCGGCAGTGTTCCGGTGTGGCCTCGGGTGTGGGGGCTTTGCGGTGCCCGCCCGCCGGGCGGGCACCGTTCAGGGGTGAAGCGCCTTGAGGGCGCCGACTTCGGGGGCTGGGCTCCTGCGACCAGGGGCACACCGTTCAGGGGGCCGGCACCGCGGCGCCGGGCTCCTGTGGGCCGGGCCGGGGCGCGACCTCGTCGTGCGGGCCCCAGGCCGCGCCGTTCTGGCGCGGCCTGGGACCGGACCGGGGTGTCAGATCTTGCGGAGGCGGAACGTGAGCGACAGGCCCTCGTCCGTGAAGGGCGTGCCGTACGCGTCGTCCGCTTCGCCCGTGGCGAAGTCCGTCGCGAGGACCTCCTCCGAGATGAGCGGGGCGTGGGCCGTCAGGGCCTCCGTGGTGGAGGGGGACGACGCCGTCCAGCGGACCGCGATGCGGTCCGCCACGTCGAGGCCGCTGTTCTTGCGGGCCTCCTGGATGAGGCGGATCGCGTCACGGGCCAGGCCCGCCAGGCGCAGTTCCGGGGTGATCTCCAGGTCCAGGGCGACCGTCGCGCCGGAGTCCGAGGCGACCGACCAGCCCTCGCGCGGGGTCTCCGTGATGATCACCTCGTCGGGGGCGAGCGAGATGGCCTCGCCGTCCACGGTCACCGTGGCCGTACCGTCGCGCAGGGCGGCGGACAGGGCCGCCGCGTCCGCTTCCGCGACGGCCTTGGCCACCGCCTGGACGCCCTTGCCGAAGCGCTTGCCCAGCGCGCGGAAGTTCGCCTTGGCCGTGGTGTCGACCAGTGAGCCGCCCACCTCGGCGAGCGTCGCCAGCGAGGAGACGTTCAGCTCCTCGGTGATCTGGGCGCGCAGCTCGGGGGAGAGGCCCTCGAAGCCCGTCGCCGCGATGAGCGCGCGGGACAGCGGCTGGCGGGTCTTCACGCCCGACTCGGCGCGTGTCGCGCGGCCCAGCTCGACCAGCCTGCGTACCAGCGTCATATGGCGCGAGAGCGCCGGATCGATCGCCGTGAGGTCGGCCTGCGGCCAGCCGGCCAGATGGACCGACTCCTCCGCCTCGGGCGTCACCGGCACGATCATGTCCTGCCAGACCCGCTCGGTGATGAACGGGGTCAGCGGGGCCATCAGCCGCGTGACCGTGTCGACCACCTCGTGCAGCGTGCGCAGCGCCGCCTTGTCGCCCTGCCAGAAGCGGCGGCGCGAGCGGCGTACGTACCAGTTGGAGAGATCGTCGACGAAGGCCGAGAGCAGCTTGCCGGTGCGCTGGGTGTCGTACGCCTCCATCGCCTGCGTGGTCTGGTCGACCAGCGCGTGCAGCTCGCTCAGCAGCCAGCGGTCGAGCAGCGGGCGGTCGGCCGGCGCCGGATCGGCCTCGCTGGGCGCCCAGTTGGAGGTGCGCGCGTACAGGGCCTGGAAGGCGACGGTGTTCCAGTACGTGAGCAGCGTCTTGCGGACGACCTCCTGGATCGTGCCGTTGCCGACCCGGCGGGCCGCCCACGGGGAGCCGCCGGCGGCCATGAACCAGCGGACCGCGTCGGCGCCGTGCTGGTCCATCAACGGGATCGGCTGGAGGATATTGCCCAGGTGCTTGGACATCTTGCGGCCGTCCTCGGCGAGGATGTGGCCGAGACAGACCACGTTCTCGTACGACGACTTGTCGAAGACCAGCGTGCCGACGGCCATCAGCGTGTAGAACCAGCCGCGCGTCTGGTCGATCGCCTCCGAGATGAACTGCGCCGGGTAGCGCTTCTCGAAGAGGTCCTTGTTCTTGTACGGGTAGCCCCACTGCGCGAACGGCATCGAACCCGAGTCGTACCAGGCGTCGATGACCTCCGGGACCCGGACGGCCTCCAGTGAACAGCCCTCGGCGGGGCAGCCGAACGTGACCTCGTCGATGAACGGGCGGTGCGGGTCCAGCGCCGACTGGTCGGTGCCCGTCAGCTCGCTCAGCTCCGCGCGCGAGCCCACGCACGTCAGATGGTTGTCCTCGCAGCGCCAGATGGGCAGCGGGGTGCCCCAGTAGCGGTTACGGGACAGCGCCCAGTCGACGTTGTTGTTCAGCCAGTCCCCGTACCGGCCGTGCTTGACCGAGTCCGGGAACCAGTTGGTCTTCTCGTTCTCCTCCAGCAGCCGGTCCTTGATGGCCGTCGTACGGATGTACCAGGACGGCTGCGCGTAGTAGAGGAGCGCGGTGTGGCAGCGCCAGCAGTGCGGATAGCTGTGCTCGTAGGGCACATGGCGCAGCAGCAGGCCGCGCTCGCGCAGGTCCTCGGTGAGCGCTTCGTCCGCCTTCTTGAAGAAGACCCCGCCGACCAGCGGGACGTTCTCCTCGAACGTGCCGTCGGGACGGACCGGGTTCACGACCGGAAGGCCGTACGAGCGGCAGACCTTGAGGTCGTCCTCGCCGAACGCGGGGGACTGGTGGACCAGGCCCGTACCGTCCTCGGTCGTGACGTACTCGGCGTTGACGACGTAGTGCGCCTCGGTCCCGTCCGGGAAGTCGATCAGCGTGAAGGGGCGCTCGTACGTCCAGCGTTCCATCTCGCGGCCGGTGAACGTCTCGCCGATGGCCTCCCACCCCTCGCCCAGCGCCTTCTCCAGCAGCGGCCGGGCGACGACGAGCTTCTCCTCGCCGTTCGTGGCGACGACGTACGTCACGTCGGGGTGCGCGGCGACGGCGGTGTTCGACACCAGCGTCCAGGGGGTGGTCGTCCAGACCAGCAGCGCCGCCTCGCCCGCGAGCGGTCCCGAGGTGAGCGGGAAGCGGACGAAGACCGAGGGGTCGACGATCGTCTCGTACCCCTGCGCCAGCTCGTGGTCGGACAGGCCCGTCTGGTCGCGCGGACACCAGGGTGCGACGCGGTAGTCCTGGACCAGCAGGCCCTTGTTGAAGATCTCCTTCAGCGACCACCAGACGGACTCGACGTACTCCGGGTCCATCGTGCGGTACGCGTCGTCCAGATCGACCCAGTACCCCATGCGGGTCGTCAGCTCGGCGAAGGCGTCGGTGTGCCGGGTCACGGACTCGCGGCACCTGGCGTTGAACTCGGCGATGCCGTACGCCTCGATGTCCTTCTTGCCGGTGAAGCCCAGCTCCTTCTCGACGGCCAGCTCCACGGGCAGGCCGTGGCAGTCCCAGCCGGCCTTGCGGGCGACGTGGTAGCCGCGCATGGTGCGGAAGCGCGGGAAGACGTCCTTGAAGACACGGGCCTCGATGTGGTGCGCGCCCGGCATGCCGTTGGCGGTGGGCGGGCCCTCGTAGAAGACCCACTCGGGGCGGCCCTCGGACTGTTCGAGGCTCTTGTCGAAGACCTTGCTCTCGCGCCAGAAATCGAGCACGGCGTGTTCCAGCGCGGGCAGGTCGACCTGGGCGGGCACCTGGCGGTACTGGGGCGGGGTCACTGGTGTCATGGGGCGCTTCCTCCGGCGGAACTGCGGCATCTCCGTCGGAGGGACGAGAGCAGTGCTCCCGCGGTACCACCCTCCTTGGCCCCGGGCGTGCGCCGCCCGTGGCCCCCTCATTGGGGTCGCGCAGCCGGTTCTACTCGCTCCGGTCGGACCGGGGCTTTCTTCCGGCGGCTCCGGGGTGATGCTTCACGCCGCGCTCTGCCCCCGGGCTCTCACCGTCCCCGGGTCGCTCATGGCCGCGTACGACGCTACTCGTCCCCATCCACGCCTCTCGCTCGGCCCAGTGTACGGGGCTGGGTGAGGCGCGGCCGACCGGTTTTCGCCGGGAGCGCCGTACGGCCGAACGTATGACCCGAATGGTTATACCGGCCCTGGTGGGCTCGGTGGCGGCTCGGCGGCGGCCCGTCGGCGGATTACCGGGCGGCGAGCTGGGCACAACGGAGGCAGGCTGGTCTTGTCACCGACGTGGGGAGGGGTCGATCCGGCGGCGTGCCCCGTTGCCGCGGGGCTGGGGTCGATTTATCGTCCCAGCACGATTCGCGAGCAAGATCACCCTATGTGAAGGGGCCGCGGCCATGGTGGCGAAGAAGACCGCCGCGAAGAAGACGACCGCGGCGAAACCGGCGACCGAGAGCGCGGCCAGGACCACGGCGAAGGCCACGGCGAAGAAGACACAGGCCAAGAAAGCACAGACCAAGAAAGCACAGGCCAAGAAAGCACAGGCCAAGAAAGCACAGGCCAAGAAGGCACCGGCCAGGAAAGCACCGGCGAAGAAGTCCGCGGCGAAGAAGACGACCGAGAAGGCACCGGCGAAGAGGACGGCCGCGAAGAAGTCCGCGGCCGAGAAGGCGCCGCCCGGCCGGGCGGCCGCCGGTGAGACCGCGAAGAAGGCCGCGTCCGCGGCCGAGGGGGCGGCCCAGGCCGCGGAACAGACGGGAGCCAGCACGGTGGGAGCGAAGAAGACCGCGGGCGGCGGGGGTACGGCGGCCGGCCCGCGTGGATCGGGGGCCGCGGCGGTCCCCACCGCGCGCGCTACGGCCACACCTCCGGAGGAACTGGCCGTACGGCCGGGCGAGGATCCCTGGACGCCGGAGGAGGTCGCGGCGGCCCGCGCCGTGCTGGAGAGCGAGACGGCCAGACTGCGCGCCGAGATCACCTCGTCCGAGACCGCGCTGGCCGGGCTGATGCGGGACTCGGGCGACGGCGCCGGTGACGACGACGCGGACACCGGCACGAAGAACATCACGCGCGAGCACGAGATGTCGCTCGCCGCCAACGCCCGCGAGATGCTGGAGCAGACCGAGCGGGCGCTCCAGCGGCTCGACGCCGGTACGTACGGGCTCTGCGAGATCTGCGGAAAGCCGATCGGCAAGGCCAGGATGCAGGCGTTTCCGCGGGCCACACTCTGTGTGGAGGACAAGCAGAAGCAGGAACGTCGAGGCTGAACGCGTACGCGTGTGCCGTACGCTCGTCCTCAGTCAGGTACCTAGGGTTGAGGGACTCACGTGGCAGAGGCGGAGCGCATCAGTACGCCGGAGGTTGACGACGAGGCTGCGGCTGCCGCCGGACAGCCCAGAGGGAAGCGCAGGATCGCCGCCCTCTTCGCCGTCGCCGTGGTGGCTTATCTGCTGGACCTCAGCAGCAAGATGCTCGTGGTGGCCAAGCTGGAGCACCACGAGCCGATCGAGGTGATCGGTGATCTGCTGAAGTTCGAGGCGATCAGGAACCCGGGCGCCGCGTTCGGTATCGGCGAGGCGTTCACGGTGATCTTCACGTGTATCGCGGCGGCCGTGATCGTGGTGATCGCCCGGCTGGCCCGCAAGCTCTACAGCCTGCCCTGGGCGTTCGCGCTGGGGCTGCTGCTCGGAGGCGCGCTGGGCAATCTCACCGACCGGATCTTCCGTTCGCCCGGCGTCTTCCAGGGCGCCGTGGTCGACTTCATCGCGCCCGCGCACTTCGCGGTGTTCAATCTCGCCGACTCCGCGATCGTCTGCGGCGGCTTCCTCATCGTGCTGCTGTCGTTCCGGGGCCTCGACCCGGACGGGACCGTCCACAAGGACTGAGGACTGAGGACTGAGGACTGAGGGGCCGGGGGGCCGAGGACGTGCGGTCCGGCGCCCTGTGGCCACAAGGCATACTCGACGGGTGAGCTTTCCCGAGATCAGAACGCTGCCCGTGCCCGATGGCCTGGAGGGCGAGCGCGTCGACGCCGCCATCGCCCGTATGTTCGGGTTTTCCCGTACGAAGGCGGCCGAGCTGGCCGCCTCCGGGAAGGTCCAGGTCGACGGCGCCGTCGTCGGGAAGTCCGAGCGTGTGAACGGCGGGGCCTGGCTGGAGGTCGAGATGCCGCCGGCCGCCGTCCCGGTACAGATCGTGGCCGAGCCCGTCGAGGGCATGGAGATCGTGCACGACGACGACGACATCGTGGTGATCGTCAAGCCGGTCGGCGTCGCCGCGCATCCCAGCCCCGGCTGGAGCGGTACGACCGTCATCGGCGGCCTGGCCGCCGCCGGCTACCGCATCTCCACCTCGGGGGCGGCCGAGCGGCAGGGCATCGTGCACCGGCTGGACGTCGGGACCTCCGGGCTGATGGTGGTGGCCAAGTCGGAGCGCGCGTACACCCTGCTCAAGGCGCAGTTCAAGGAGCGGGTCGTCGACAAGCGCTACCACGCGCTGGTGCAGGGGCACCCGGACCCGATGAGCGGGACCATCGACGCGCCCATCGGCCGCCATCCGAACCACGACTACAAGTGGGCGGTCACCGCCGAGGGCAAGCCGTCGGTGACGCACTACGACCTGATCGAGGCGTTCCGGTCGGCCTCGCTGCTGGACATCAAGCTGGAGACGGGCCGTACGCACCAGATCCGGGTGCACATGTCCGCCCACCGCCATCCCTGTGTGGGCGATCTGACCTACGGCGCCGATCCGACGCTCGCCAAGCGGCTGGGGCTGACGCGGCAGTGGCTGCACGCCGTACGGCTGGGCTTCGAGCATCCGTCGGACGGGCGGTGGGTGGAGTACTCCAGCGGCTATCCCGACGATCTCCAGGGCGCGCTGGACAAGGTCAGGGCGGAGAGCAACGGATGACCGCACGCCAGGACGGCCCCGGCACCGGCACCGGCCCCGACTCCGGCTTCCTGGTGCGGATCGCGGCCGGACCGGCGGACACCGAGGCGTGCTTCGCGGTCCGCAAGGAGGTCTTCGTCGTCGAGCAGCGGGTCTCCGAGGACATCGAGTACGACGGCCGTGACGCGTGGGCGCTCCAGCTGCTCGCGATCCGCGCGGACGGGGTGCCGCTGGGCACCGCGCGGCTGCTGTACGGGCCCGAGGCCGCCGACAGGACCGGCGGGGACCCGTCCGTCGGTTCGCTGGGGCGGCTGGCGGTCGTCGCGGCGGCCCGTGGGCGCGGTATCGGCGTGGCGCTGGTGCGGGCCGTCGAGGACGCGGCCCGCGAGCGCGGGCTCACGGTGGTGGACCTGCACGCGCAGTCGCACGCGCTGGGCTTCTACGAGCGGCTGGGATACGCGGCGTACGGCCCCGAGTTCCAGGACGCGGGCATCGCGCACCGGTCGATGCGGCGGACGCTCCCGTAGCCCACCCGGCGACCTCCCGTGCCCCCCTCGGGAGGTTCGGACAGCGTGCGTGACAGGCTGGAGCCCCTGATCACCGACGTCTGCCGCAAGGCTTTCGATCACCGGAGGGCCTCCCGTGGACCAGTTGGCGCTGCTGCTCGTGCTGTTGCTCGGCGCGGTGGTCACGGTGCCGCTCGGGGAGCGGCTCGGGCTGCCCTCGCCGGTACTGATGACCCTGGTGGGGATCGTCCTGGCGCTGCTGCCGTTCGTACCGAACGTGCAGGTGCCGCCGGACTTCATCCTTCCGCTGCTGCTGCCGCCCCTGCTGTACGCCGCCGTGCAGCGCACCTCCTGGCGGCAGTTCACGGCGAATGTGCGCCCCATCCTGCTGCTCGCGGTCGCGCTGGTCTTCGTGACGACGGCGGCCGTCGCGGCGGTGGCCAACTCCATCGTGCCCGGACTGCCGATCGCCGCCGCGGTCGCGCTCGGCGCGCTGGTCGCCCCGCCCGATCCGGTGGCCGCGACCGCCGTCGCGGGCTCCCTCGGACTGCCCCGGCGGCTGGTCTCGATCCTGGAGGGCGAGGGGCTCTTCAACGACGTCACCGCGATCGTGCTCTACCACGTGGCGATCGCCGCGGTGGTCAGCGGAACGTTCTCCTGGCCGAGCGCGGCCGGCTCGCTCGTCCTGTCCGCGGTGGTCGCCGTGGCGGTGGGGCTCGCGCTCGGCTGGGTCTCCAACAAGGTGATGTCCCTGCTCGGTGACGCGACGTTGCAGATCGGGCTCTCGCTGCTGGTGCCGTTCGTCAGCTATGTGCTGGCGGAGGAGCTGCACGGCTCGGGTGTGCTCGCCGTGCTGACCACCGCGCTCTTCCTGGCCACGCACACGGCGGACGCCGACGACGTGATGGGGCGGCTGGCCGGCAACTCCTTCTGGCAGATCGTCGACACCCTGGTGACCGGCGTCGCCTTCGGTCTGATCGGGCTGGAGCTGCACAACGCCTTCGGCGCGGCGGGCGGCCGGACGTCCGAGATGCTCGGCTGGGGTGCCGCGGTCATCGGGGTCGTCGTGTTCGTACGGCTGCTGTGGCTGCTGCCCGCGACCTGGCTGGCCAAGCGGATGCACAAGCTCCGCGACTACGACGAGGAGATCCCGACCAGCTGGCGCGAGACCGTGGTCATGTGGTGGGCCGGGATGCGCGGGGTGGCCTCGGTCGCCCTGGCGCTGGCGATCCCGCTGAAGACCGACAGCGGCGAGCCCTTCCCCGGACGCGAGGAGATCATCTTCATCGCGTTCGCGGTCATCATGGCCACCCTGGTCATCCAGGGCCTCACCCTGCCCTGGCTGGTACGGAGGCTCGGCGTACGGGCGGACACGGACGCGGAACGGGAGCTGGAGCACTCGCTCGCCGTCCGCGCCGCCAAGGCGGCCAAGCGCCGCCTCAGGGAGATCGAGGAGGTCGAGGACCTGCCGGAGGAGATCAGCGAGCGGCTCCAGCGCGGCGCGGGCGACATCGGGGTGCGGATCAGCCCCGATCTGATCGATGACGAGCGGCGTGAGTGGGTCACCAAGCGGGTGGAGCGCATCAAGACCGTCCAGCGCATCCAGCGCGAGATGATGTCGGCGGCCCGCCACGAGGTGCTCTCGGCCCGCAACGAGCCGGGCTCGAACCCCGAGATCGTGGACCGCGTCCTGCGCCATCTGGACGTGCGCAGCATGCGCTGAGCGCCCGCGCGGCCTCAGCCGCGGCCCGTGCGGGGCCGCTCGGTGTCCTCGTGGCGCTCCTGCCGCTCGTGGTCCCCGTCGCGGCCGGGCGTCTCGTCCGTGGCGCGCTCGTCGCGCTCCGTCCGCTCGGCGGCAAGCGGGCTCCGGCCGCGCGGGAGGAGCCCGTGGGCGAGATCCGTCGAGATCCTCGGCAGCGCGTACGGATGGTGCTCCACCAGCCAGCCGATCAGCTGCTCCCGTACCGCGCAGCGCACCGTCCAGATGTCGTCCGCGTCCTTGGCGGTGACCACGGCGCGCACCTCCATCGTGGTGGTGGCGGTGTCGGTCACCGCCAGATTCCAGGCCCTGCCGTCCCAGGCCGGGCAGTCCCGCAGGATCTCGTGGAGCTTCTCGCGCATCGGCCCCATCGGCGCCGAGTGGTCCAGCTGGAAGAAGACGGTGCCGGTCATCTGGACGCCGCCGCGCGACCAGTTCTCGAAGGGCTTGCTGGTGAAGTACGACACGGGCATCGTGATGCGCCGCTCGTCCCAGGTCCGTACGGCGAGGAAGGTGAGCGTGACCTCCTCGACCACCCCCCACTCGCCGTCCACCACCACCGTGTCGCCGATCCGCACCATGTCCCCGAACGCGATCTGGAAGCCCGCGAAGAGATTGCCGAGCGTGGACTGCGCGGCGACACCGGCGACGATGCCGATGATGCCCGCGGAGGCCAGGATCGAGGTGCCGACGGCCCGCATGTCGGGGAAGGTGAGCAGGATCGCCGCCGCCGCGACCACCGCGACGACGGCCGTGACGATTCGCATGATCAGCGTCACCTGCGTACGGACCCGGCGCAGACGGGCCGCGTCCCGGGTCGAGGCCGCGTACCGGGCGTACGTGGACTCCACAGCCGCCGAGACGACCCCCACCACCAGCCAGGCACCGGCGCCGATGAGCACCAGCGTGAGCGCCCGGCCGATCCCCTCGTGGTGGTTCTCGATGATCCGCCACCGGGTCTCCCGGAACGAACCGCGCAGCAGGGCCGCGAGCAGGACCACCTGGAGCGGCACCCGGCAGCGCCGGAGCAGCCCCCACAGCGGGGTCTCCGGGTGCCGGACGTCCGCGCGGCGCAGCACCAGGTCGACGACCCAGCCGAGCGCGAGCGTCAGCAGCACCGAGCCGCCGAGCACGAGTAGTGGGCGCAGTACGTTCTCCATGGCTCCCTCGTCGGGTTCCGATATACGGGCTGGCAGGATGGCCGGATGGACATCATGCTCTTCCATTCCGTCCACGGTCCGCGCCCGGCCGTGCACACCGCGGCGGACCGGCTGCGTGCCGCCGGACACCAGGTGCGCGTGCCCGACCTCTTCGAGGGCCAAACCGCGACCTCCGTGGAGGAGGGTATGGCCTTGAAGGACAAGATCGGCAAGGACGAACTGCTGCGCCGCGCGGTGCTGGCCGCCGCGCCGTACTCGGAACGCGGTCTGGTGTACGCGGGTTTCTCGCTCGGCGGCTCGATCGCGCAGAATCTGGCGCTGGGCGACAGCAGGGCACGCGGGCTGCTGCTGTTGCACGGTACGTCCGACATCGCGGAGAACGCGTCCGTGGACGATCTGCCCGTACAACTGCATGTCGCGGACCCGGACCCGTTCGAGACGCACGACTGGCTGACCGCCTGGTACCTGAAGATGCGGCAGGCCGGGGCCGATGTGGAGATCTACCGCTACCCGGGGGCAGGGCATCTCTACACCGATCCCGGTCTGCCGGACTACGACGAGGCGGCCGCGGAGGCGACCTGGCGGACCGGGCTCGCCTTCATCGACTCGCTCTGAGGTGGTGCCGGGCCGTCCAGCGGGTCAGCGGACGGGCTGCCCGGCCCGTTCCACCCGCTGTGAGCCCGACGCGGTGCGGTACGAGCGGGCCCAGGAGGCGGTCGCGGCGGGGTCGGTCCGGTCGGAGACCGTGTAGTAGTCCATCTGCGTCCGCTCGGCCGTGACATCGAGCACGCCGTAGCCGTGATGGTCCATGTCCACCCATTTCACATGGCGGTTGGCGGCCCTGACCGCGGCGGACGCGACCACCGAGAGCGTCCCGGCCGGTACGTGCAGAAGGTCGTCCAGGTTGTCGGAGGTGACCGAGGTGACCACGAACTCCGTGGCGGCGGAGCGGGAGAGCGGATACGTGGCCGCCGTGACCGGCACCTCGTTGGCCCAGGCCATATGGATGTCACCGGTCAGGAACACCGTGTTCCGGATCCCGCGCCCGGTCAGATGCGCGAGCAGTTCCCTGCGGTCGTCCGTGTAGCCGTCCCACTGGTCGACGTTGACGGCGAGGCCCTCCTTGGGCAGACCGAGCAACTCGGCTATCGGACCCAGCAGATGGGCGGGCAGCGAGCCGAAGGCGACCGGCGAGATCATCACCGACGTACCGACCAGCTTCCAGGCGGCGTCCGATCCCGCCAGGCCCGCCTTCAGCCAGTCGAGCTGGGCGCGGCCGGTGATCGTACGGTCCGGATCGTCCACCGCGCCGTCGCCGATCGTCGTCTGCTGGGAGCGGAAGGACCGCAGATCCAGCAGATGGAGGTCGGCGAGCGCGCCGAAACGCAGTCTGCGGTAGACGGTGCCCTCGGTGGAGGCGCGGACGGGCATCCACTCGAAGTACGCCTGCCTGGCGGCCGCCGCCCGGTCGGCCCAGGTGCCCTCGGTACCGGGCGTGTGGTTCTCCGCGCCGCCCGACCAGGCGTCGTTGGCGAACTCGTGGTCGTCCCAGATGGCGATCACGGGATGGCCGGCGTGCAGCGCCCGCAGATCGTCGTCGGTCTTGTAACGGCCGTGGCGCGCGCGGTAGTCGGCGAGGCTGATGATCTCGTGCGTCGGTTCGTGCTGCCGTACGACACCGTCCGTCCCCGGGAAGCCGCCGGTCGCGTACTCGTAGAGGTAGTCGCCGAGATGGAGGACGGCGTCGAGGTCGGCGCGGGCGGCCAGATGCCGGTACGCGGAGAAGTAGCCGGCCTCCCAGTTGGCGCAGGAGACCACGCCGAAACGCACCCCGGGGGTGGCGGCGCCGGGCGCGGGCGCCGTGCGCGTACGGCCGACGGGGGAGACCGTGCCGCCCGCGGTGAACCGGAAGTAGTGGACGGCCGCCTGGCCCAGCCCCCTGACATCGACCTTGACCGTATGGTCCGACGCTGCCCGCGCGGTGGTGGTCCCCCGCGCGACGACGGACGCGAACCGCTGGTCCTCGGCGACCTCCCAGAACACCTCGGTGTCCGCTCCCTTGCCCGAGCCGGGTACGGCGTCGGGGGAGGGCGTGACCCGGGTCCACAACAGGACGCCGTCGGGGAGCGGATCGCCGGAGGCGACACCGTGGAGGAAGGCGGGTGCCCCGGCGGCGGAGGCGGTGGCGGAGCCGCCGAGAACGACCGGGGCGGCGAGAGCGGTGGCGGCGGCGGTGGCGGCAGCGGCTTTGACGACCGTGCGGCGACGCGGCGAAGGAGCCGGGAGACTGGTCACGGACGATCAGATTACTGACCGGTATGGCGACGGGGCAGGCGAACCGGGAATATTCGCCCGCCCGTCGAACACCGGCTGCCTGACGGTCACGGCCCGGAGGGTTCCCGCCTCCGGACCGGGTGGTTTCCCTCGTCAGCCCTTGAGGGCCTTGGTGACCGCCGCGTTGAACTCCGCCACCGTCATGGGCGGGTTGTCGGTGCCCTCGGCGGTGAGCTGCTTGCCGTCCAGCTTCAGTGTCGGAGTGCCCTTCACCCCGCTCTTGTCGAAGGCGGCGGACATCTTCATCGCCCAGGCGTCGTACGTACCGTCCGTGACGTCCTTCTGGAACGCCTTGTTGCCCTTGAGCCCGCTCACCGAGTCCGCCACCTCGATCAGATAACTGTCCTTGGCGAACGTGTCAGTGGTCTCCTCGGGGTGGAACTTCGCCGAGTAGAGCGCGGTCTTGTACTGGAGGAACGCCTCCGGGCTCACATTGAGCGCCGCGCCCAGCGCCGACAGGGCGTTCTTGGAGCCCGTGCCGTTGTCGGAGTTGTCGATGAAGGTCGCGCCGACGTACTTGATCTTGAACTTGCCGGAGTCCACGCCGTTCTGGACGGTCTCGCCGACCGTCTGCTCGAAGGTCGCGCAGACCGGGCAGCGGGAGTCCTCGTACAGCTCCAGCGTGTTCTTGGCGTCCGCCTTGCCGATGACGACGGTCGTACCGTCCGTGCCCTCGGTGTTCTCCGGGGCGACGACGGACTTCTCGTCCTTCATCGCCTCCCAGTGCGAGGGCTTGTTGGCCTGGACGACGGCGAAGCCCACGCCGCCGGCTATCGCGAGGACCACGACGGCCGAGCCGAGGACGACGAACTGACGGCGGATCCTGTCCTTCTTCGCCTGCCGCTCGCGCTCCTCGCGCAGCCGCTCGCGGGCTGCCGCCTTGTTGGCCTGGTTGTTGCGTGCGCTCATGATGGTTTCACTCCGTGTGATGACGTAACTGCTGCGGGGACGGGGCGCGGCTCAGACAGCGCTGAGCGCGAGGCGCGGCGGTCCCCGCCGTCCTACGGAGTGCACGAGAAGGCGGGTACGGGACGGCCGCGGGCGGTCCGCCGGGCGCGGCCCGCGCCGTACGGCCCGGCGGACCGTGCCCGCCGCCGCGACGGCGATCAGCAGCGGCCGGAAGGCGCAGGCGCCCGCGGCCCGGACCAGCCGGGACAGCGCGGCCTCGCCGTGCCGCAGCCAGAACGCGGCGAGCAGCCCGATCGAGACATGGGCGGCCAGCAGCAGCCAGGGCAGAGCCGGGTCGGGAGAGTTCAGCAGCGGGGCCGTGGCGCCCTCGGGGGAGGCCACACCGGGCAGCGGCGTACCGAAGGCTCCCCCGCACAGGGCATCGAAGCCGACCGAGCGCAGCGGCCCCGCTACGGGGCCGCCGGCCGGGCCGTAACAGACGTTCTGACCACTGGTGAAGACGGTGTCCGCGGCCAGTTCGAGGGGGACGAGCAGGGCCGCGATCCGCCAGAAGCCCCGCTCGCGGCCCGCCGCCGCGTAGGCGACCAGGAACACCACGACGCCGATCGCGGCGACGACGGCCAGCGGCAGCGGGGCCCGGGACAGCAGCACATGCGAGCCCGCGGACAGTGTCACGACCAGTGCCGTGAACAGTGCTGCCCGCGCCGCCCTGAGCCGCGTCCCGGATATGTCCATCGTCGCCGAGTGTGCCATGTGTCCCTGTAAGCGGTCCTTAAGGATCCGGCCAGGACCTGGAGCCGCCCGGGCTCAGCCCAGCCGGCCGTTGCGGAACAGGTCGACGAAGATCTGGTGGTCGGCCCTGGCCCGCGCCCCGTACGTGTGCGCGAAGTCCACCAGCAGCGCGCCGAAGCCCTCCTCGTCGGCCGCGATCGCCGCGTCGATGGAGCGCTCCGTGGAGAACGGCACCAGCGAGTGGCCGCTCTCGTCGTCCGCCGCGGAGTGCATCGTGGCCGTCGCGCGGCCGAGGTCGGCGACGACCGCCGCGATCTCCTCGGGGTCGTCCAGGTCCGACCAGTCCAGATCCACGGCGTACGGCGAGACCTCCGCCACCAGCTGCCCGATCCCGGCCAGCTCGGTCCAGCCCAGCCACGGGTCGGCGTGGGCCTGGAGGGCCCGCTGCGAGATCACGGTGCGGTGGCCCTCGTGCTGGAAGTACTCCCGTACGGCCCGGTCCGTGATGTGCCGCGAGACCGCCGGGGTCTGCGCCTGCTTCATATAGATCACGACGTCGTTCTCCAGGGCGTCGCTGTTGCCCTCCAGCAGGATGTTGTACGAGGGCAGGCCCGCGGAGCCGATGCCGATGCCGCGCCGTCCGACGACGTCCTTCACGCGGTACGAGTCGGGGCGGGTCAGGCTGGACTCGGGCAGGGTCTCCAGATAGCCGTCGAAGGCCGCGAGGATCTTGTAGCGGGTGGCGGCGTCCAGCTCTATGGAGCCGCCGCCCGGCGCGAAGCGGCGCTCGTACTCCCTGATCTCGGTCATCGAGTCGAGCAGCCCGAAGCGGGTCAGCGAGCGGGCCGAGCGCAGGGCGGTGAGCAGCGGGCCCTGCGCCGTGTCCAGGGTGAAGGGCGGGACCTCGTCGTTCTTGGCGCCGGTGGCCAGCGCGTGGATCCGCTCGCGGTAGGCGCCCGCGTAGATCTCCACCAGTTCGGTGATCTGCTCGTCACTGAGCGCCTTCGTGTAGCCGATCAGGGCGAGGGAGGCGGCGAAGCGCTTCAGGTCCCAGGTGAAGGGGCCGACGTACGCCTCGTCGAAGTCGTTGACGTTGAAGATCAGCCGGCCGTTGGCGTCCATGTACGTGCCGAAGTTCTCGGCGTGCAGATCGCCGTGGATCCACACCCGTCCGGTGCGCTCGTCGAGGAAGGGGCCGGTGGCCGCGCTCGCCGTACGCTCCCGCTCCTGGTCGTGGTAGAAGAGGCACGCCGTGCCCCGGTAGAAGGCGAACGCGGAGGCCGCCATCTTCCGGAACTTCACCCGGAACGCGGCTGGATCGGCCGCCAGAAGCTCGCCGAAAGCGGTGTCGAAAACGGCGAGGATCTCCTCGCCGCGCTGCTCATCGGCTGCTTCAACGGGTCGCGGGACCGACATCGCGGGGTGCCTCCTGGTGCATGACAGTGGAGTGGGGGGCCTGCGCCCCTCCGAACGGGCAACGCGTGACGCTACTCGCGAGTGCCCGCCGCTGTCAGTCCCGAGACGTAGACTTCGAGGCTGTTCCCCAGGACTGTCCGCAGCCCCGTGGGGCCCCGGGTTCACCCCTGGAAACATTCAGATTCACCGCTGGAAACCACACCGTGTCGTCCGCTCGCTGGAGGCCCCCGCCGTGACCAAGCCGCCGTTCACGCACCTGCATGTCCACACCCAGTACTCGCTGCTGGACGGTGCCGCGCGGCTGGGGGACATGTTCAACGCCTGCAAAGAGATGGGCATGTCCCATATCGCGATGACGGACCATGGCAATCTCCATGGCGCCTACGACTTCTTCCATCAGGCGAAGAAGGCGGGGGTGACGCCGATCATCGGGATCGAGGCGTATGTGGCGCCGGAGTCGCGGCGGCTGAAGCGCAAGATCCAGTGGGGCCAACCGCACCAGAAGCGGGACGATGTCTCTGGTTCTGGTGGTTACACCCACAAGACGATCTGGGCGGCTGATCAGACGGGTCTGCACAACCTCTTCCGGCTCTCCTCAGACGCATACAAGGAGGGCTGGCTCCAGAAGTGGCCGCGCATGGACAAGGAGACCATCGCGAAGTGGTCGGAGGGGCTGATCGCCTCGACCGGCTGCCCCTCGGGGGAGCTCCAGACGCGGCTGCGCCTCGGCCAGTTCGACGAGGCGCTGAAGGCGGCCTCCGAGTACCAGGACATCTTCGGCAAGGACCGGTATTTCCTGGAGCTGATGGACCACGGCATCGAGATCGAGCGGCGCGTGCGCGACGGGCTGCTGGAGGTCGGCAAGAAGCTGGGGATCCCGCCGCTGGTCACGAACGACTCGCACTACACGTACGCGGGCGAGGCGACCGCGCACGACGCGCTGCTGTGCATCCAGACCGGCAAGAACCTCTCGGACCCGGACCGCTTCCGCTTCGACGGGACCGGCTACTACCTGAAGTCCACCGACGAGATGTACGCCGTGGACTCCTCCGACGCCTGGCAGGAGGGGTGCGCGAACACCCTGCTGGTCGCCGAGCAGATCGACACGGAGGGCTGGTTCCAGGAGCGGAACCTGATGCCCAAGTTCGATGTGCCCGAGGGCTTCACCGAAGTCACCTGGTTCCGTGAGGAGACGCTGCGCGGCATGGGCCGCCGCTATCCGAACGGCATCCCGGACGACCGGCTCAAGCAGGTCGAGTACGAGATGGGCATCATCATCGAGATGGGCTTCCCGGGGTACTTCCTCGTGGTCGCCGACTTCATCATGTGGGCCAAGAACAACGGCATCGCGGTCGGCCCCGGCCGTGGTTCCGCCGCCGGTTCGATCGTCGCGTACGCCATGGGCATCACCGACCTCGACCCGATCGAGCACGGTCTGATCTTCGAGCGGTTCCTCAACCCCGAGCGCATCTCCATGCCGGATGTCGACATCGACTTCGACGAGCGTCGGCGCGGTGAGGTGATCCGTTATGTGACGGAGAAGTACGGCGCCGACAAGGTCGCGATGATCGGCACGTACGGCAAGATCAAGGCGAAGAACGCGATCAAGGACTCCGCGCGCGTGCTCGGTTACCCGTACGCGATGGGCGACCGGCTCACGAAGGCGATGCCCGCCGACGTCCTCGGCAAGGGCATCGACCTCAACGGCATCACCGACCCCAAGCACCCCCGCTACGGCGAGGCGGGGGAGATCCGGGGGATGTACGAGAACGAGCCGGATGTGAAGAAGGTCATCGACACCGCGAAGGGTGTGGAGGGCCTGGTCCGGCAGATGGGTGTGCACGCGGCCGGCGTGATCATGTCGAGTGAGACGATCACCGATCATGTGCCGGTCTGGGTGCGGCACACCGACGGTGTCACGATCACCCAGTGGGACTATCCGAGCTGTGAGTCGCTCGGCCTGCTGAAGATGGACTTCCTGGGTCTGCGGAACCTGACCATCATGGACGACGCCGTCAAGATGGTGAAGGCCAACAAGGGCATCGACCTCGACCTGCTCGCCCTGCCGCTGGACGACCCGAAGACCTACGAACTGCTCTGCCGCGGTGACACGCTCGGTGTCTTCCAGTTCGACGGCGGGCCGATGCGCTCGCTGCTGCGTCTGATGAAGCCCGACAACTTCGAGGACATTTCCGCCGTCTCGGCCCTGTACCGGCCGGGCCCGATGGGCATGAACTCGCATACGAACTACGCGCTGCGCAAGAACGGCCAGCAGGAGATCACGCCGATCCACCCGGAGCTGGAGGAGCCTCTCAAGGAGGTCCTCGGCCTGACGCACGGCCTGATCGTGTACCAGGAGCAGGTGCAGAAGGCCGCCCAGATCATCGCCGGCTACTCGCTGGGCGAGGCCGACATCCTGCGTCGCGTGATGGGCAAGAAGAAGGCCGACGAACTGGCGAAGAACTTCGTCCTGTTCCAGGCCGGGGCCAAGAAGAACGGCTACTCGGACGAGGCGATCCAGGCCCTGTGGGACGTGCTGGTCCCGTTCGCCGGATACGCGTTCAACAAGGCGCACTCCTCCGCGTACGGCCTGGTCACGTACTGGACCGCGTATCTCAAGGCGAACTACCCCGCCGAGTACATGGCGGCGCTGCTCACCTCGGTGAAGGACGACAAGGACAAGTCGGCGGTCTACCTCAATGAGTGCCGGCGCATGGGCATCAAGGTGCTGCCGCCCAATGTGAACGAGTCGCAGTCGAACTTCGCCGCACAGGGTGACGATGTGATCCTGTTCGGTCTGACGGCGATCAGGAACGTCGGGCAGAACGTGGTGGACTCGATCATCCGGTGCCGTAAGGCGAAGGGGAAGTACGCGACGTTCCCCGACTTCCTGGACAAGGTCGAGGCCGTCGTCTGCAACAAGCGGACCGTCGAGTCGCTGATCAAGGCCGGGGCCTTCGACGAGATGGGCCATACCCGCAAGGGGCTGGTCGCCCATCACGAGCCGATGATCGACAACGTGGTGCAGGTCAAGCGCAAGGAGGCCGAGGGGCAGTTCGACCTCTTCGGCGGGATGGGCGAGGAGGAGACCAGCGAGCCCGGCTTCGGACTCGACGTCGAGTTCTCGGACATCGAGTGGGACAAGTCGTATCTGCTCGCGCAGGAGCGGGAGATGCTCGGTCTGTACGTGTCCGATCATCCGCTCTTCGGTATCGAGCACGTCCTGTCCGACAAGTCCGACGCCGCGATTTCCCAGCTCACCGGCGGTGAGCACGCGGACGGCGCGGTGGTCACCATCGGCGGCATCATCTCCGGTCTCCAGCGGAAGATGACCAAACAGGGCAACGCGTGGGCGATCGCGACGGTCGAGGACCTCGCCGGCTCCATCGAGTGCATGTTCTTCCCCGCCACGTATCAGCTGGTCTCCACACAACTCGTCGAGGACACCGTCGTCTTCGTCAAGGGGCGGCTCGACAAGCGCGAGGACGTGCCCCGCCTCGTCGCCATGGAACTCCAGGTCCCGGACGTGTCGTCGGCGGGCACCGACGCCCCCGTCACCATCACCATCCCGACGGTGAAGCTCACCCCGCCGATGGTCAGCAGGCTCGGTGAGATCCTCAGCCACCACCGGGGCAACTCCGAGGTCAGGATCAAGCTCCAGGGCGCCAGGAAGACCACGGTGCTCCGGCTCGACCGGCACCGCGTCCAGCCCGATCCGGCGCTCTTCGGCGACCTGAAGGTCCTGCTCGGCCCGTCCTGCCTGGCCGGATAGGCCATGCCTCGGTGAGGCGAACGCGTATGAGGGGCATCCCGGCTCGTGGGATGCCCCTCATACGGTTATGGACGGCGGGTGGTGGGGTCAGTTGTGGCCGAAACGCTTCTGCTTGCCCTTGTGGGCTGCATCCGTCGGCGTGATCCTCGACTGCACCTGCTCGGACCGGTCCTCCATCGACGAGGACTGCGACTCTTCGGTGCCACGCTCGGCGTCCGAGCGGGCGTGCTGCTTGTTGCTGCGATCCCGGTTCTTGTTCTTGGCCATGATGCTGCCTCCTGCCGGGGGTTTGGATGCCAGGCCGCGTTAAGCCTCACATAAGCCGCCAATTGGCGCATTTTGGATCATTGCCGTGTGTAGTGGTGCCTTGTCAGCGGCCTGATCGGTTCCATAGCGCCGATACGCCACGCCGATGATCGAGTTCCGGACGTTAAGCCTCTTGCCGTCGGGCAGACTCGAAGGAAACCCGCAGTAACTCCCGATCTCACGATCCCGAGGTTCCCGAAAGAAGGTGGAACACGTGGACCGCTGCGTCGTCCTGGTGGACGCCGGCTATCTGCTGGGCGCCGCCGCGAGTCTCCTCGCCGGAGAACCGGCCCGTTCCCGCATCACCGTCGACCACACCGCCCTCATCCAGGGCCTGCGAGAACGGGCCGAGGCCGATACGGAACAGCCGCTGCTCCGCATCTACTGGTTCGACGGCGCCCCCGACCGGGTTCCACAGCCCGAGCACCGGCGGCTGAGGGTCATGCCGCGCGTCACCGTACGGCTCGGCGCCCTCACCCGCAGCGACGGGCGCTGGGCGCAGAAGGGCGTGGACGCGGCGATGCACGCGGAGCTGACCGAGCTGGCCAGAAATCGCGCCTGTTCCGATGTCGTGCTGGTGACGGGGGACGGGGATCTGCTGCCCGGCCTGATGTCCGCGAAGGAGCATGGCGTCGCCGTCCACCTCTGGGCCGTGCAGGCCGCCGACGGCGACTACAACCAGTCCGAGGACCTGGTCGCCGAGGCCGACGAGCGGCGGGTGCTCGACCGGGCCTGGATCACCAAGGCCGTACGGGCCAAGGACCTGGGCGGCGTCTGCGCCCCGCCGCCGGCGCCCCGGCCCGAGATCGCGGCGATCCTCTCGGCGCCGCTGCCCGAATCGGCGCTGGCCGCGTCCGCGGAACGGGCGGCGGAGGCGGAGGCGGCGGCGGCCCGCGCGGACTCCACCACCGGCGCCGGGCGGAACGGCTCGTCGCCGGCACCCGCCTCCGCGGCCCCCGACGCGGAACCCCATCCGGCCGGCACGGGCGGCAAGGGCGTGCCGACCCCCAAGGACCTGGCGGGCCTGCGCGGCCCCGGCGCCCCGACGCCGGGCCCGTCCGGACAGCAGTCCGGGCAGCATCCGGCGGGGGCGACGCTGCGGTGGTCCTCCGACAAGGGATGGGTCGAACGGCCGGGCAGCGGCACGGCGGGCGAACCGCCGGAGACGGCATCGCTGCCGACCCTGGCGCAGCTGACCAGCGCGGAGCAGCGCTGGGCGGACCGCGAGGAGGACATCACCACGGTGGGGGGCGATCCGTTCGAGGTGGGGCAGGTGTTCGCGCGGCGGTGGATGGAACGGCTGCCGGAGGCGGCGCATGTGCAGAGGCTGTCCGTGATGTATCCGCGGGTTCCGCACCGTATCGACGGGGAACTGCTGCGGTACGCGGCGCGGTTCGGCCTGCTGGCGCACAAGGACGACCAGATCGATGAGCATGACCGGTATGCGATTCGGGCCGGGTTCTGGCGGGAGATCGATGTGCGGGCCGCGGCGGATACGGCTTCGCCGTAGGTGGTGGTGGGGGTGGGCGCGGCCCGGTGGCCCCGGCCCCCGGCACCACCGCGAACCCGCACCACGCCCCCCGCCGGAAACGTACCGGGTCGGCACAACGTAAGGTCCATGCTCGTGAGTACGGTGTGCGTGGTGCGCGATCTGGTCAAGACGTATCCGGCCGCGCGCGGCAGACGCGGCGTCCCCGGGACGCCCGCGGTGCGGGCCACCGACGGGGTCTCGCTCGACGTGCGGCGCGGTGAGATCTTCGGTCTGCTCGGGCCCAACGGCGCGGGCAAGTCCACTCTCGTACGCCAGCTCACCGGCCTGATGCGGCCCGACTCCGGTGAGGTCGAGGTCCTCGGGCACGATCTGGTGCGGCATCCCGAACGCGCCTCCCGGCTCATCGGCTATCTCGGCCAGGAGTCGACCGCGCTGGACGAACTGACCGTCGCGCTCGCCGCCGAGACCACCGGCCGGCTGCGCGGGCTGTCGCTGCGGGTGGCGCGGGCCGAGCGGGACGATGTGCTGGCCGAGTTGGGGCTGACCGAGATCGCCGGGCGGCCCCTGAAGAAGCTGTCGGGGGGCCAGCGGCGGCTGGCCTGTTTCGCCGCCGCGCTGGTGGGGGAGCGGCCCGTGCTGGTTCTCGACGAGCCGACCACCGGCATGGACCCGGTCGCGCGGCGCGCGGTGTGGGCCGCCGTGGACCGGCGGCGGGCCGAGCACGGGGTGACCGTGCTGCTCGTCACCCATAACGTCATCGAGGCCGAGACCGTGCTCGACCGGGTCGCCGTGCTGGAGCGGGGCAAGGTCATCGCCTGCGACACCCCGTCCGGGCTCAAGGAAGAGGTCGCCGGTGAGGTGCGGGTGGAGCTCGTGTGGCGCGAGCGCGCGCCGCTCGATGTTCCCGAGGTCGCGGCGCTGCGCGATTCGGCGCAGGAGTCGGGGCGCCGGTGGGTGCTGCGGCTCGCGCCGGACGAGGCGCGCGCGGCGGTCGCCGCGGTGACCGGCGGCGCGGCCTTCTCGGCGCTGGACGATTTCACCCTGGCGACGCCGAGTCTGGAAGATGTCTACCTGGCGCTCGGCGGCCGGGCGAAGGGGCTGGTCAAGGCGTGAGCAGCCGTTTCGTGAGCGACGCACGTACGCCCGTACCGAACAGGAGCAGCACCAGGTGAGCATCGTGCCTGCGGAGGCCGTGTCCGGGAGAGTCAGGACCGCGGCCGTGAACGAGCCTGCGGACGGCGCGCCCGCGCCGCTCGCGCCCCGGGCGCGGCTGCTGCCCTCGCTCGCCGCCGTGTACCGCGCCCAGCTGTCGCGGGCCCGGGTCGCGCGGATCCCGCTGCTTTTCGTGGCGACGTTCCAGTCGGTCGGGATCATGATCCTGATGCGGGGCGTGGTGGACGGGGGCGACGAGGCGCGGGCGGTGGTCGCCGGGTCGAGTGTGCTCGTCGTCGCGTTCGTGGCGCTCAATCTGCTCGCCCAGTACTTCGGTCAGCTGCGCGCGAGCGGCGGGCTCGACCACTACGCCACCCTGCCGGTGCCGCCCGCGGCGGTGGTGCTCGGTGCGGCCGGCGCGTATGCCTCGTTCACGGTGCCGGGCACCGCGGTCACGGCCGTCACCGGCAGTGTGCTGTTCCAGTTGCCGCTCACGCATCTCTGGGTGCTGGTCGCGGTGATTCCGCTGTCGGGCGCGGCGCTCGCGGGTCTGGGGGCGGCGCTCGGTCTGCTCGCGCCCCGTCAGGAGCTGGCGACGCTGCTGGGCCAGCTGGGCATGTCGGCGGCGCTGCTGCTGGGTGTGCTGCCCGCGGACCGGCTGCCGGGGCCGATCGGGTACGCACGTGACCTGCTGCCGTCCACCTACGGCGTGGAGGCTCTCGCCCGTACGTTCGACGCCCGTCCCGACTGGCCGGTGGTCGCCTTCGATCTCGCGGTGTGCGCGGCCGTCGGTGTCTGCTCGCTGGCCGTGGCGACCTGGGCGTACCGGCGGGCGGCGGTCCGATGAGGCACCCCCTGGCCAGGACTGGCACGATGGCACTGTGACCGCACCCTTGACACCGCCCCACCAACCGCCGCACGACGATCCCTGGCAGACACCGCCGGCCGGGGAATCGCCCTTTTACGGGGCCGAAGCGGAGAAGGGGCCCGATATGAAGACCGAAGTGCGCCAGGCCGTCGTGGTGATGGTGGCGGTCGCGGTCCTCGGTCTGGCGCTCGGGCTGCTGTGGCTCTGGCTCGCGCCGCGTACCCCGTTGATCTCGGACGAGACGGCGGTCTTCCTGAAGGACACCGAGGGCGAGGAGGCGATCGCGGCGGACGGTACGTTCCTGCTGCTGGCGCTCGCTTTCGGGGCGGTCAGCGCGGTGCTGGTGTTCCTCTTCCGCAGGCGCGGCGGTATCGCGCTGGTGGCGGGCCTGGCGCTGGGCGGGCTGCTGGGCGCGGTGGTCGCCTGGCGGGTGGGCGTCTGGTTCGGCCCCGAGGCCGACGTGGTGGCGCATGCCAGGGCGGTCGGCCAGGGCGTCACGTTCGCCGCGCCGCTGCAACTGAACGCGAAGGGCGCGCTGTTGGCGTGGCCCATCGCGGCGATGGTGGTCCATCTGGCCCTGACGGCGCTGTTCGGTCCGCGCGATCCGGAGCCGAGGTGGGACGACTGGGGCCCCTCGCCGTACGGCCCGGCGCCGGAAGACGCGACGCCGGACAGGCCCTAGAGGCCTTTCTTCAAAGGAGCGCCGTCTGCCCGGAGGGTGGGCCCGGCGGCGTCCGGTGCGTGCGATCGCAAGGCGGAGGGTCGCCCCAGTACTGGACGTACTGGGGTGGTCCCGACAACGCCGCGAGCGTGCGTGCCGGGCGTCGCCAGGCAGGCGGGACTTTGAAGACAGGCCCTGGTCTCAGCTCCGGCCGATGGGTGCCGTCACGGCCGACGTGAGCGCCGCCAGATCCGCCGGGGCCAGCTCGACCTCCAGTCCCCGGCGGCCCGCCGAGACACAGATCGTCGCGTGGGCCGCCGCCGAGGCGTCCACTACGGTGCGTAGCCGCTTGCGCTGGCCCAGGGGTGAGATCCCACCGCGTACATAACCTGTCGTACGTTCCGCGGCCGCGGGGTCCGCCATCGCGGCGCGTTTGCCGCCGACGGCCGCCGCGAGGGCCTTCAGATCGAGCGAACCGGCCACCGGCACCACGGCCACGGTCAGTTCGCCGTCGACGTCCGCGACCAGGGTCTTGAAGACCCGGTCGGGAGAGACCCCGAGGGCCTCGGCCGCCTCCTCGCCGTACGAGGGCGACGCCGGGTCGTGCTCGTACGCGTGCAGGGTGTACGGCGTGCCCGCGGCCGTCAGGGCGACCGTCGCCGGGGTGCCTCCGGACTGCTGCTTCTTGGACTTCTTCGCCAAGGCGGTTCTTCCCTGGGTGAGTTGAGGCGTGTCAGTTGGGGCTGGGCGGCGTGTGCGTCAGCGTCACGGCGGGCAGCGAGGGGAGATGGCGGATCACCGCCGTCTCGGCCCGCAGGAGCTTCAGCTCCTCGCGCAGCCGGGCCGCGATGTCCGGAGCCTCCAGCAGCCGCTGCTTGGCCGGGGTGTCGAGCACGGCGGCGGCGGCGACCAGATAGGACACGACCGACGGGTCGTCGGGCAGTTCGTCGCCGGAGAGCGAGCGCTCACGCGCCCCGGCCAGCCGCTTCTGGTAGTTCCGGAACGCGCGCAGCACGCCCTCGGCGAGCGTGCCCGCGCCGTCGCCCGTCCGCTCGGGGAGCTCTTCGAGCTCGGCCGTCAGATACGGGCCGCTCGCGTCGACGGAGAGCAGCCGGACCCGGGTGGTGCCGGTGGCCACCACCTCGAAGCTGCCGTCGGGGCGCTCGCGGATCGTCGCCGCGTCCGCGACACAGCCCACCGGGTGGAAGGATTTCAGGGGTTCGGGGCCGAAGCCGGCGTCGGGCCCGCGGTCGGTCAGGGCGGTTCCGTCCGGCATTCCGGGTGCTGTCGGCGCGATTTCGTGTCCGTCGCGGATGGCGACCACGGCGAAGCGGCGCGGCTCGGACTCATCGGTCTTGAGCAACTCGCGCATCATCGCGCGGTAGCGCTCCTCGAAGACGTTCAGAGGCAGGACGAGGCCCGGGAACAGCACCGCGTTCAGCGGGAAGAGAGGGAGGCGTGCGGTGGTCACAACGGTCAAGCGTAGTGGCCGCGGGGCCCTCTCCGTTCTGTCCTGCTCCGCAAAGGCATCGCCGAGGCCACTTGGATCCTCACCGCGTGCCGCGATTCGAGGAAATGACCCAGCGGATCGTCGGTGAACGAGGTCCACGGGAAGGAGGTCGCGTACGAGCCGATCAGCCGGAACTGCTCCAGCGCCTCCTCCCAGCGCCCCCGCTCCACCAGCACGTACGCCAGCAGATTGCGTACTTCGGCCGGCCACGGGTCGCCGGCCTCGTACTGGGCGGACACCGCGATCGCGAGATCGGCCGCCGCGTCGATCCGGTCCGCCTGTACGGAGGTGGGCTCGCCGCTCAGCAGCAGCGTGAAGGCGGCGCGCACGGGCAGCGCGCGGACCAGGGAGCCGGGCAGGGCGTCGTGCGCCGCCTGCTCGGCGAAGTCGAAGCACTCGCGGTGCGAGCCGTACCACTCGGCCGAGAGGTACTGGAGGGCCGCGACATGGCAGCCGTAGTGGTGCGAGGCGCGGCGCACGGCCTGCTCCCACAGCGACTCGAACGCGGTGTGGGTGGCGTGCGTACCGCGTGCGTGGTCGAGCGCGACCCGCCAGGGCACCGGGTCGCGTGGATCGCCGTCGGCCGCCGCGTCGATCATCGGGCCCGTCTCCCGGAGCCGCTCGGCGCGGGCCGGTGACTCCCAGGCCCTGCGGATGGCCAGCTCCGCCCGGACGAGCAGCGCGTCGGGGTCCCGGGGCGCGGCGCGCAGCCAGGCGGTGAGCCAGCCGTCCCGGCCGTACGCGAACGCGGCCAGCCGCACCACATAGCGGTCGCGGTTCTCCCATTCGGCGGCCTCGCGTGTCGTCGCGAGCAGCTTCGCCGCGGGCTCGTACTCGCCGAGCGCGGCGGCGACGAGCGCGGGAGCGAGCCGCTCGTCGGGGGCGTCGAGCAGCACCGCGTCGTCCGGCGGCAGCCCGGCGGCGAGCTGCGGGGTGTGCCGGACCATACGCGCGGTGCTGATCAGGGCGCGGAGCAATGACATGGTGCGGACCATTGAAAACCGCAGGTCGCGGACGCGCCAGGGGGCAGCTGTGAAGCTTTCGTATCGGGCGAAAAGGTTGTAGCGCCCAAAGTCAAGGCGAGGTAAAGAAAGCCCGGGATGCCGTTACATCCCGGGTGTCGTCCTTCCGGCGCCTCCTTTCCGGTGCAGTCTTTTCGGCGCCGGACAGCCCTCAGCCCCGCCGCAGGAGCCGCGACGCTCCCGCCGCCACCGTCGTCGCCAGGATCCAGCCCAGCATGATCAGCGCCGCCGCCGCCCACTGCCAGCCGCCCTTCAGCAGCCAGTACCCGTCCTGGCCGAGGTTGATCACCGGGATCAGCAGGTCCAGGGTGAACAGCGCCGGGTTCCACACCGGGTGTCCGTCGCCCTTGATCGCCTCCGGGGCGTGCCGGGCGAAGGCGACCGTGCTCGCTCCCCACAGCACCGCCATCCACAGCGCCGCCCGGCCCGGCCGGTAGCCGTAGGCCACCGTCCAGTCCTGGAGGTAGCCCCAGAGCTTCGCCGCGAGCGGCAGCGTCTCCCGGCGGCGGCGTTGTTTGGCGAGGAGGACCTCCCGCGCGTCGGCGTCCTCGCCGGTGTTGCGCAGGACCTGGGCCAGTCGTTCGTACGGCTCCGGGGAGTACTCCGGGGTCGCCGCCGCCACCCACTCCAGCCGTCTGATCAGCGGGAAGTGGCCGAACGGGACGAGATTCTCGTAGACGAAACCGCCCATGGCGAGCCCGCCGGGGCCCGGCCAGCTGGTCGACATGTCGACCAGTGTGACGATCTTCGCGCCGTTCAGGACGACTCTGCCGTCCTCCAGCCGCTCGCACTTGAAGCGCAGTTCGGGGGTGCTGATCCGGCGCAGCGACAACTCCTCCGTGGGGGCGAGATAGAACCGCGCCTGGTCCATGTCGACGGCGTCGCCGAAGCGGCCGTCGTCGAGCCGGACCCCGCCCCGGCACTCGAAGCGCTGCAACCGCGTGCCCAGGAGCGGTGTGGCGACGCTGCCGACGCCGTGCGGGGGTGTCATGCCGGGGTCGCCGGTCTCCGTGCTCACCCACGCGCCCGTCATGTACAGCGACCGCTCCACCGTCAGCTGAGGGGCGTTGAACGCCCGCCGCTCCTCCGCGGCCCGCAGCCGGCTGCCGCGCAGGCTCAGCGACACCCCGATCTTGGCGCCGCGCAGACTGACCTCGCCATATGTCTCGATCTGATCGGCCTGGAGGTCCTGGGCGACGGACATTCCGTCCGCGGTGATCGCCCGGCCCAGCCGGTCGGGACGTACATCGATCTGGCTGATCAGCAGATCCGTGCCGATCTGCGCGTCGGTCAGCCTGATGCCCCGCTCGACCCGGCAGCGCGGCAGATGGAGATCTCCCTCGGTCTGGAGGCGGGCGGCCTCCAGCCGGGGGATGGCGCAGCCCACCATCCTCAGGGTGGTGAAACGCGACTCGGGCAGCACCACCTCGTTCTCGAAACGGCAGTGATTGAGCTCGACGTACGGGGCGATCGTGCCGCCCGCGAGGTTGAGCGTGCCGGTGATCTGCACCCCGCGGAGCTTGAGCGCGGCGACCCGGCCCGGCAGTGCGGCGGGGCCGTTGAGCAGCAGCAACGCGATGACCCTGGCGCGGACACTGCGGTCCGTGCCCCAGGGACGCGGCGCGAAGGGGTCGTTCAGTAAGGCGTCCGACGTGCTCAGGTCGTAGGTGCTGCCGTTGCGGAACGACTGCCACATGCCGAGTTCCGCCGCGCTGAGCCAGTCGGGAGATTCGTCGTTCTGCGGCTCGGTCACTGCCGCGCCTCCGCTTCCCCTGTGCGTACAGATGGTCCGTACAAGTGATGACGGACGGTCCGTGCGACTGATGAAAGGTGGTCGTACATGCGTTGTTCCCGCTGAGTGACGTGCTGAACGCTAATGGTGACCCGGAGTGAACATGGCGTGTATCAGCCAGTGATACGCGCGACCGGCGGCCTGAGGCGGTCTGCGAGAATTGACCCCGTGATCTCACGAATCGATCTGCGCGGCGACACCCTCCCCGAGGGTGGAGACCTGCGTGACCTGCTGCCCCGAGCCGAGTTCGACGTGGAAGCCGCCCTGGAGAAGGTGCGGCCGCTCTGCGAGGACGTGCGCCATAGGGGTACGGCGGCGCTGATCGATGCCGCGGAGAAGTTCGACGGAGTGGCACTGGAGCGGGTCCGGGTGCCCGCGAAGGCCCTTGCTGACGCCCTGGAAGCGCTCGATCCGGCCGTACGGGCCGCGCTGGAGGAGTCGATCCGGCGCGCCAGGCTGGTCCACCGCGCGCAGCGGCGCTCCTCGCACACCACTCAGGTCGTGCCCGGCGGCACGGTCACCGAGAAGTGGGTGCCGGTCGGGCGGGTGGGGCTCTACGCGCCCGGCGGCCGGTCCGTCTACCCGTCGTCGGTGATCATGAACGTGGTGCCGGCCCAGGAGGCGGGCGTCGAGTCGATCGCCCTCGCCTCACCCGCGCAGAAGCCCCGCTATCCAGGAGACGCCGCCGGCGGTCTGCCGCACCCGACGATCCTGGCCGCGTGCGCGCTGCTCGGGATCGACGAGGTGTACGCGGCCGGTGGCGCCTCGGCCGTCGCGATGTTCGCGTACGGCACCCCGGGCCCCGACGGCTGCGCGCCCGCCAACATGGTCACCGGCCCCGGCAACATCTGGGTCGCCGCCGCCAAGCGCTACTTCACCGGCCGGATCGGCATCGACGCCGAGGCGGGCCCGACCGAGATCGCGGTCCTCGCGGACGCGACCGCCGACCCGGTCCATGTCGCGGCCGACCTGATCAGCCAGGCCGAGCACGACCCGCTGGCCGCCGCCGTCCTGGTCACCGACTCCGCCGAACTGGCCGACGCGGTCGAGAAGGAGCTGGAGCCGCAGGTCGCGGCGACCAAGCACATCGAGGACCGGGTGGTCCCCGCGCTCTCCGGCCGGCAGTCCGCGATCGTGCTCGTCGACTCCGTCGAGGACGGCCTGCGGGTCGTCGACGCGTACGGCGCCGAGCACCTGGAGATCCAGACCGCCGACGCCGCCGCGGTGGCCGCACGGGTCCGCAACGCGGGCGCGATCTTCGTCGGCCCGTACGCCCCGGTCTCGCTCGGCGACTACTGCGCGGGCTCCAACCACGTACTGCCGACCGGCGGTTGCGCCTGCCACTCCTCGGGGCTCTCCGTCCAGTCCTTCCTGCGCGGTATCCACATCGTGGACTACAGCGAGGAGGCGCTCGCCGAGGTCGCCCACCACGTGGTGACCCTCGCGGAGGCCGAGGACCTGCCCGCGCACGGCGCGGCGCTGAAGGCGAGGTTCGCGTGGAAGGTGCCCGGAAAGTGACATTCGGTAGTCGTGAGTTCGACGAGCTGCCCGTACGGGACGAGCTGCGCGGCAAGTCCCCGTACGGCGCACCCCAGCTGGACGTCCCCGTACAGCTGAACACCAACGAGAACCCGTACCCGCTGCCCGAGCCGCTGGTCGAGCGGATCGCCGAGCGCGTCCGCGAGGCCGCCCGGAGCCTCAACCGCTATCCCGACCGTGACGCGGTCGAGCTGCGCACCGAGCTGGCCCGGTATCTGACCCGCACCGGGAAGCACCCGCTGACCGCCGCGAACGTCTGGGCCGCCAACGGCTCCAACGAGGTCATCCAGCAGCTGCTCCAGACCTTCGGCGGTCCCGGCCGTACGGCGATCGGCTTCGAGCCCTCGTACTCGATGCACGGCCTGATCGCCCGCGGCACCGGCACCGGCTGGCTCTCAGGACCGCGCGGCGAGGACTTCACCATCGATGTGGAGGCGGCGGAGAAGGCCATCGCCGAGCACCGCCCCGATGTCGTCTTCATCACCTCGCCCAACAACCCCACGGGCACGGCGGTCGACGCCGGGACCGTCCTCGCGCTCCACGACGCCGCCCAGGCCGCCAGGCCCTCCCTGGTCGTGGTCGACGAGGCGTACGTCGAGTTCAGCCACCGCGACTCCCTGCTGCCCCTCATCGAGGGCCGGCCGCGGCTCGTCGTGTCCCGCACGATGTCCAAGGCGTTCGGGGCGGCCGGGCTGCGTCTCGGCTATCTCGCCGCGCACCCCGCCGTGGTCGACGCCGTCCAGCTGGTGCGCCTGCCGTACCACCTCTCCGCCGTCACACAGGCCACCGCGCTCGCCGCGCTGGAGCACACCGATACGCTGCTCGGGTACGTCGAGACGCTCAAGGCCGAGCGGGACCGGCTGGTGGGGGAGTTGCGGGCGATCGGTTACGAGGTCACCGAGTCGGACGCGAACTTCGTCCAGTTCGGCCGCTTCGAGGACTCCCACACGGCCTGGCAGCGGATCCTCGACCGGGGGGTCCTCATCCGTGACAACGGCGTACCGGGCTGGCTGCGGGTCACCGCGGGCACCCCGTCCGAGAACGACGCGTTCCTCGACGCGGTACGTGACCTCAAGAAGGAGCAGCGCGCATGAGCCGCATCGGCCGCGTGGAACGCAGTACGAAGGAGACCTCCGTCGTCGTCGAGATCGATCTCGACGGCAGCGGCAAGGTCGATGTGTCGACCGGAGTCGGCTTCTACGACCACATGCTCGACCAGCTGGGCCGGCACGGCCTGTTCGACCTCACGGTGAAGACCGAGGGCGATCTGCACATCGACTCGCACCACACCATCGAGGACACCGCGCTGGCCCTCGGCGCCGCCTTCAAGCAGGCCCTCGGCGACAAGGTCGGGATCTACCGCTTCGGGAACTGCACGGTCCCGCTGGACGAGTCGCTGGCCCAGGTGACGGTGGACCTGTCGGGGCGGCCGTACCTCGTGCACACCGAGCCCGAGAACATGGCGCCGATGATCGGCGAGTACGACACGACCATGACCCGGCACATCCTGGAGTCGTTCGTCGCCCAGGCGCAGATCGCGCTGCACGTACACGTCCCGTACGGGCGCAACGCGCACCACATCGTGGAGTGCCAGTTCAAGGCCCTGGCCCGCGCTCTGCGGTACGCCTCCGAGCGCGACCCGCGGGCGGTGGGCATTCTTCCTTCGACCAAGGGCGCGCTGTGACCGGTTTGTCGACCATTCTGATCGTCGTGGGACTCTTCCTCGCCGGCGGTGTGTACTCGTTCCACAAGCAGAAGCTGCCCAAGAGCGTGATCGTGCTGCTGGGTATCTGCTCCGCGCTGTGTCTGGTCGCCGGAGTCCTGCGCATCCAAGGGATCTGGGAATGAGCAAGAGCGGCAAGAGTGTCGTCGTCTTCGACTACGGATTCGGCAATGTCCGGTCCGCCGAGCGCGCCCTGGCCAGGGCCGGCGCCGACGTCGAGATCACCCGCGACTTCGACCGCGCCATGAACGCCGACGGGCTGCTCGTTCCGGGCGTCGGCGCGTTCTCCGCGTGCATGAAGGGGCTCACCGCCGCCCGCGGCGAGTGGATCATCGGCCGCAGGCTCGCCGGTGGCCGGCCCGTCATGGGCATCTGCGTCGGCATGCAGATCCTCTTCGAGCGCGGCATCGAGCACGGCGTGGAGACCGAGGGCCTCGACGAGTGGCCCGGTACGGTCGCGCCGCTCAAGGCCCCCGTCGTCCCGCACATGGGGTGGAACACCGTCGAGGCACCGGAGGGCAGCCGGCTGTTCGCCGGGCTCGACCCGGAGGCCCGCTTCTACTTCGTGCACTCCTACGCCGTACACGAGTGGGGCCTTGAGGTCACCAACCCCAAGATCCGCGCCCCCGAGGTCACCTGGGCCACCCACGGCGAGCCGTTCGTCGCGGCAGTGGAGAACGGTGCCCTGTGTGCCACCCAGTTCCACCCCGAGAAGTCCGGCGATGCCGGCGCCCAGCTGCTGACCAACTGGATCGGAATCCTCTGATGTCATCTGTGCCCACGGGTCCCTCTGTGCCGAAGCTCGAACTCCTGCCCGCCGTCGACGTCCGTGACGGCCAGGCCGTCCGGCTGGTCCACGGCGAGTCCGGTACGGAGACGTCGTACGGCTCCCCGCTCGAAGCCGCCCTCGCCTGGCAGCGCTCGGGCGCCGAGTGGCTCCATCTGGTCGACCTCGACGCGGCGTTCGGCACCGGTGACAACCGCGCGCTGATCGCCGAGGTCGCCGAGGCCATGGACATCAAGGTCGAACTGTCCGGCGGAATCCGCGACGACGCCTCGCTCGCCGCGGCCCTCGCCACCGGCTGCACCCGCGTCAACCTCGGTACGGCCGCGCTGGAGACCCCCGAGTGGGTCGCCAAGATCATCGCCGAGCACGGCGACCGGATCGCGGTCGGCCTCGACGTACGCGGCACGACGCTGCGCGGGCGCGGCTGGACCCGTGACGGCGGTGATCTCTACGAGACGCTGGCCCGGCTGGACTCCGAGGGCTGCGCGCGTTACGTCGTCACCGACATCGCCAAGGACGGCACGCTCGAGGGTCCCAACCTGGAACTGCTCAAGAACGTCTGCGCCGTCACCGACAAGCCGGTCGTCGCCTCCGGCGGGGTCTCCTCGCTGGCCGATCTGCACGCGATCGCCACGCTGGTGCCCGAGGGTGTCGAGGGCGCGATCGTCGGCAAGGCGCTGTACGCGAAGGCGTTCACCCTGGAAGAGGCGCTGGCGGCGGTGTCCGGATGAGCGACGACGTACGCGACGGCGCACGCGCCGGAGAGGTACGGAAGATCACGTCCGGCGGTCCGTGGGAAGACTCCATCGGCTATTCCCGCGCGGTGGAACTCCCCAACGGCCTTGTCCTGGTGGCCGGGTGCACGGCCATGGTCGACGGCAGGATCTCGGCGGGGGGCCCGTACGAGCAGGCCAGGGCCGCCTTCGGGGTCGCCGTCAAGGCGCTGGAGGAGCTGGGGCTCGGCGCGGAGCATGTGGTGCGCACACGTATGTACATCACCCATGTACGGGACGCCGACGACGTGGGCCGCGCTCACAAGGAGCTGTTCGACGCCGTGCGCCCGGCCGCGTCGATGATCGTCGTGTCCGGCTTCATCGACCCGAGTCTGGTCGTGGAGGTCGAGATCGAGGCGTACCGGTCCGACACGCGGCGGCCCGGGACGCACCGGGGTGGTGCCGGATGACTCTCGCCGTACGGGTCATTCCCTGCCTGGACGTGGACAACGGCCGGGTGGTGAAGGGCATCAACTTCCAGAACCTGCGGGACGCGGGCGACCCGGTCGAGATGGCCAAGCTGTACGACGCCGAGGGCGCCGACGAGCTGACGTTCCTCGACATCACCGCCTCCTCGGGCGACCGCGAGACGACGTACGACGTGGTGCGCCGCACCGCCGAGCAGGTCTTCATCCCGCTCACGGTCGGCGGCGGCGTACGCACCCCCGAGGACGTCGACAAGCTGCTGCGGGCGGGCGCGGACAAGGTCGGCGTCAACACCGCGGCCATCGCGCGCCCCGACCTCATACGGGAGATCGCCGAACGCTTCGGGCGGCAGGTGCTGATGCTGTCGGTCGACGCGCGGCGCACACCGTCCGGGTCCTTCGAGGTGACGACGCACGGCGGACGCAAGGGCACCGGCATCGACGCCGTCGAATGGGCGCACCGCGCGGCCGAGTTGGGCGCGGGGGAGATCCTGCTCAACTCGATGGACGCGGACGGTACGAAGGACGGCTACGACACGGAGCTGATCGCGGCCGTACGCGAGCACGTCACCGTGCCCGTCATCGCGTCCGGAGGCGCGGGCAGGCTCGCGGACTTCGCGCCGGCCATCGAGGCGGGCGCCGACGCCGTGCTGGCCGCCTCCGTCTTCCACTTCGGTGATCTGCGGATCTCTGAGGTCAAGGGCGCGCTGCGCGAGGCGGGTCATCCGGTGCGCTGATCCGGTGCCTTGATCGAGGGTGCCTCGATCGAGGCGTGGACCGAGGTGGGACCGGTGCGTGGACCGGGGTGTTGACCGGGGTGTTGGCCTCGGTTCGGACGCGGGCGGTCCGCCTCCGTTCGTGAAGATCGGTCAGGTTCGGTGAGAACCGGCGGGAACTGGTGAAGACCGGTGAACTCGCCGGTGCTCATCCGCCGGTTGCGCCGCGACAGTGGAATCGCCAGTCATCATCGCGGTTCCACTCCGGTGCGCCCGGCGGCATCCGACGGTTTGCGGCGGCTTCAGGCGGCTTCCGGTGTGGCCCCGTCACGACCGAGAGGCACCCGCCGTGCACCCGTACTCCCCACCACGCCCCGCCGCCTCCGACTCCCCGGCCTCCGACTCCCCGCTCTGCCGCCCTCCGGCATCCCACTCCCCGCGCTTATGGGCGGGCGCGCTCGCGACCGCCGCTCTGGTCGCCGCGCTGGTCCCCGGCGCGTCCGGCGCCCACGCGACCGGCCTCGCCGAGGCCGCGGACAATCCGTACGAGCGCGGACCGGCCCCGACCGTGGCGTCCATCGAGGCCGACCGCGGCCCGTACGCCGTCTCCCAGACCCCCGTCGCGCGGGGCGCCGTCAGCGGATTCGGCGGCGGCACGATCTACTACCCGACGTCCACCGCGGACGGCACCTTCGGCGCCGTGGCCGTCGTGCCCGGCTTCACCGGCACGCAGTCGAGCCTCGCCTGGCTCGGACCCCGGATCGCCTCCCAGGGCTTCGTCGTCTTCACCATCGACACCGTCACCGTCCTCGACCAGCCCGCGAGCCGGGGCGGCCAACTCCTCGCGGCGCTGGACTATCTGACGGGCGGGTCGGCCGTCAGCGGCCGGATCGACCGCGCGCGGCTGGGCGTCATGGGCCACTCGATGGGCGGTGGCGGCGCGCTGGAGGCCGCCAAGAGCCGTACCTCGCTGAAGGCGGCCGTCCCGCTGACCGCCTGGAACCTGGACAGGACCTGGCCCGAAGTGCGTACCCCCACCCTGGTGGTCGGGGCGGACGGCGACACCGTCGCGCCCGTCGCCTCGCACTCGGAGCCGTTCTACACCTCGTTGCCGGGCTCGCTCGACAAGGCGTATCTGGAACTGAAGGGAGCCACTCACAACGCGCCGAACACCCCGAACACCACCATCGCGAAGTACAGCGTCTCCTGGCTGAAGCGATTCATCGACAACGACACCCGCTACGAGCAGTTCCTCTGCCCGCTGCCCCAGCCGGGCCCGGCGATCGCGGAGTACCGCGGGAACTGCCCGCACCACGGCTGATCCACAGGTCCCCAGGCGCTAGTACTGCAACGGTGCTTGCCGTGACGGGTGGGCGGGTCGATCGTCGGTCGTGTCATGGGTGGGGATCTTGCTGAGGTCAGTTCGTGGGCCGGTGAATTGAGTGCGGTGCAGGGACGGTTCGTGCACCGATTCAGCAGGTCAGAGCCGCGTGAGTCCGCCCTTGCCTATATGCGGGGGCTCATAGCCCCGTTGTAGCGGAAGAACGGCTGGACGTTGGCTGAAGAAGCGGGCCATGCAGGCCCGGACCGTATCCACCGGCTTTTGAACCGGATCGAGTGGGACGCTGATGAGGTTCTGGACGATGTGCGTGAGTACGTGGTCGAGCATCTCGGCGATCCCGGTGCAGTCCTGATCGTGGACGACACCGGCTTTCTGAAGAAGGGCACCGGCTCGGCCGGGGTGCAACGTCAGTACTCCGGCACCGCAGGCCGCACAGAGAACTGCCAGGTCGGTGTCTTTCTCGCCTGTGCGGCCCCTCTCGGGCGAACGCTGATCGACCGCCGTCTGTATCTGCCCGTCTCCTGGACGGACGACCGTGAGCGGTGCCGCCGGGCCGGCGTCGACGATGCGGTCGGTTTCGCGACCAAGGTGGCGATGGCCAAGGCGATGGTCCGCCGGGCGATTGCCGACAAGATCCCGTTCCGCTGGGTGACCGCGGATGCCGGCTACGGCTACAGCAGGGGCTGGCGCTCCGAGCTGGAACAAGCAGACGTCTTCCACGTCATGGCCACCACCCGCCACGACACGGTCGTGACCCGCTGGGCGATCGACCACCCGGTGAGCGATCTCTTCCCCGGCCTGCCCCGGCAGAAGTGGAAACGCCGCTCGTGTGGTGCGGGCGCCCACGGGCCCCGCGTCTACGACTGGGCACGCGTCGAAGTCCGCCCCTGGCACCGGCCCGACCGCCGACACTGGGTGATCGCCCGCCGCAGCGTCGCCCGCCCCGAAGAGCTCTCCTACTACATCGCCTACTGCCCCGCCGACACCACTCTGGACGAGCTGATCCGCATCGCCGGCAGCCGCTGGGCGATCGAGGAATGCTTCCAGACCGCGAAGCAGGAGTGCGGCCTGGACGACTACCAGGTTCGCCGTTACCCCGGCTGGCACCGCCACATCACCCTGGCCATGGCCGTCCACGCCTGCCTCACCGTCCTGCGGGCCCGCGAACTGGACACCTGGAAAGCGGAAACGGATCCTCCCCGCTCATCCACCTCAGCCTCGCCGAGACCAGACGCCTGATCCACCGCCTCACCAACCGACGGCCCACACCCGTCGAGCACATCCTGCACTGGTCGACATGGCGCCGAAGACGACAACACCAAGCCCGCACCAGCCACTACAAACAACGAGGACACACCCCACCACCGACTGACCACCTGTCACCATAAACACCGTTGCAGTACTAAGTGCCAGTACAACAAGGGTTGTTATCGCGAGGGTGAGCTGAGAGCGGCGCGAGGAGCAGGCGAACGTGCCGGTTGAGGCAGGGATTCGTCTCATGCGCAGAGTCTTCGACCAAGCCGCCACCTGCACGTGAGTACGCGTACTCACGTGGGTAGGGGTACTCGCTCAAACTTCGGCGAGAATGCTCAGCCTTCGCTGCGACAGATCACATGGGGGCGGGACGCGCCCGGAGTCGAGCACACGCCGAGCAAGCGGTGGAGAGCGCCTGCCATCTCGCGGAGCTCGCAGGCCCGGGCAGCTTGAGCACGGCGGCCGCCGAGGACGCCCTCGACGCGATCGACACCCTCGCCGAGGCCCTGGGCAGCGCCGCGCCGGACCTCGCGCAGGCCCTCACCGCCGTGGCGGTCGCGACCGGCGACGCCCGCCGGCGGCTGGGCATCGCCGCCGACGACCAGGTTCCCGGGCCCACCGCCGCGGCGACGGTCCCCGCTGCGCGCGGGGCGCCGAAGCGGCGCGGACTCGGACCCGGCTACCGGGGCATCCGTACCGCCCGCTGAGGAAGGGCCCCTATTAGACCTGTTGGGGCTAACAGGTCTCACAGGGGCCCGTCTGCAATTTCGGTGCGGGTCTGTCGGCGGGTCTGTCAGGCGTCGGGAACGGCGGGCTGGGCGAGGGCCGTTCCGGCCGGTGGGCCGCGGACGGGGTCACCGGGTGCGGGCGGGGGGTGAACGCGGTGCCCATCCCCTTCGAGACCTCGATCAGCACCTGCCGGGCGGCCGCCTCGCAGTCGCCAGCGGCGCGGTGGGCTCCGCCGAGCCGGAGCCACCGGCTGGAGCCGAGCCAGTCGGAATACATCTGCAGGCAGTACCAGCTGCTCCAGGGCTCCAGGTGCATGCCCGACCGAGGACGACGGCGCGGTCGAACTCGGCCTTGTACGCGCACACGACCCGGCCCTTGATGACCTTGCGGAGCCGGGGGAGCACCTTCGCGAACGGCGGTTTGTCGGCGACCATCTCGTCCGTGATGCCGTGCACCTAGCGGGCGCCGTCGCTGATCTCGGCATCGCCGGGGTTGACCAGGGTGTCCATCAGCTTCTTGCCGGTGGCCGCGTCGATACACGGCGATCTCGACGGTGCGGCCGTACAGGTCGGTGGTCTCGGTGTCGAGAATGACCGCGCGGCCCGGCTCCAGCAGGCCCCGCGCCTCCCGGGTGATGTCGCCCCACGCCGGGCACAGCGTGATATCGGCGGCGTAGGCGCCCGCCTCGGGGTCGGCGGCCGGCTCCCGGCGCACGGTCCCCTCGGGCAGGCCCTCGGTCCGCTCCCAGTCCAGCTCCCAGCAGCCGGTGTACGGGCTGTTCCAGGCCCAGATGGTGATCCCGTGCCGATCTGCGAGGCGCTGCGCGAAGCCGCAGACGGCGGCGGCCCGGGTCGGGGCCAGCTTGGCGTACTCGCGCAGCGGGGAGGGCGCCCCCTTCGGCAGGCCGCGGACGGCCTCCCAGTCGACGCCGGGCAGCTCCAGGAGTGCGCGGACGTCGCCGAGCCGGTAGAGAGCGACGGTGACCGTACGGCGCCGGCCGACTTCCTTCTCGTAGGTGTGCGCGGGGCGTCCCCATCCGGCGGCCTCGACGTACTTCCAGTCGCTCGTCCGGCAAGCCGACGGGTTCGTAGATTCTCGGAGGTGATTGACCGGGAACCCGCTGGCCCCGGCCTTCAGAGAGGGCGGGGACCAGCGGGTGCGTGATGGTGCGCAACAGCCTGCCACGGAACGGGAACACTGTGCCCCTCAGGCGTTCTAGGAGTTGCAGGCCACGCGGCGAGGGCTCTCAGATCCACCGTGCGGCGGCAAGCAACCTCGTCCGGGTCCTCCCCGGCCGGGGTTTTCCCTTTGGACGACGGCTCATGTGCCACGTGCGGTGCCCGAGTGGGGGCGGCCTGCTTGTCGAGGCGCCATGGAGATCGGCACGCTCCGGACCGCCGGCTCGCTGGGACCGATCGAGGGCACGCTCGCCACGCGGGCCCGCACGTTGCGAGTTACCTACCTCGTGGGCCTGTTCAGATACAGATCGGCCCGTTCAGACGCAGATCACGATCTTCCCTCGGGTGCGTCCGCGCTCGGCGTGCGCGTGGGCGTCGGCGATCCGCTCCAGGGGGTAGGCCTGTTCGATACGGGGTGTGTAGCGGCCTTGCCCGCCCAGTTCCGCCGCCGCGGACAGGAGAGTGGAGTCGTTCACCGCGTCGGCCACATGCGTGCCCAGGCGGTGCCCGCCCGCGTGGTCGGCGACCGTCGCGACGCGCTTCGGGTCGCCCGCGATCGCGACAAGGTCGTCCAGGGAGCCGGAGGCCGCGGTGTCGAGCACGATGTCGACGCCGTGCGGAGCGAGGGTGGTGAGGCGCTGTGCGAGGCCGGGCCCGTAGATGGTGGGAACGGCACCGAGAGAGGTGAGGAACTCGTGGTTGCGTTCGCTGGCTGTTCCGATCACGGTGCCGGCACCTTGTGCCACGGCGATCTCGACTGCCGCGCTGCCCACGCCTCCGGCGGCGCCCTCGACGAGGAGGGTGCGCCCCGCGAGGGAGCCGAGCGCGTTCAAGCCACGCATCGCGGTCACGGACGCGAGACCGGCGCCCGCTGCCTGCTCGTCGTTCCACGTGGGCGCCGGCAACGGTTCGATCGGCCCCCAGGGCTGCCCCCGGAGCCGGTATTGCCAGCCTGAACTTGACGTCAACGTGAGGTATAGGGGGGAAGGGAGTGACCTGCGTCATGCGCATCGGACAGCTCGCCAGGCGGTCAGGGGTCAGCGTGCGGGCCCTGCGCTACTACGAGGAACAGCGGCTCCTGGAATCGGCGCGGACGCCCGGTGGCCAGCGTGACTATCCCGACGAAGCCCTGGAGCGGGTCCAGCTCATCCAGGACCTCTTCGCGGCCGGCCTCTCCAGCCGTACCGTGGTCGAACTCCTGCCGTGCGTGAGCACGGGCGTCGCGACCCCCGCCATGGTCGACCAGCTCATCATCGAACGCGACCGCATCGCCGCACGCATCCAGGACCTGACCCGGGCCAAGATCAAACTCGGCCGCGTGATCGAAAACGTGACCGCGGATAACGTGGCGCAGGACTGATCGACCCGTCGCGAGGGGTGGGGCCCCGACCTATCCGGCATCTACCAGGCACTGGCCGGCCAGGGGAAGCCCCAGGCGTATCCGGAGGCCGTCGAAACAGCGTTCGTCGCTCTCGCTACCCCGGACACACGCCGGGCGGCGGTGGACGGGGCAGGCCGCAGCTGACCACGGTGCCGGCACACCGCAGGACCGGTCAGCAGCAACCTCTCCGACCGGAGCGCGGGACCGTCGAGTCCCGCCGCGTCGGCGGTCCTGATGAAGATGTCCTCGTCGTAGATACGTTCCCCGCGATGCCAGCGCGCCTCGACGAGCGCCCGGTACAGGACGTGTTCCTCACCCCGGCGACGGGCCGCCAGCCAGGCGAGGTGCGGCAGTTCCCACTCCTGGCCGAGTTGATCGACCGGCCAGGCCAGCGGATAGCCGAACCTGGTCGCCGTCCGCTTGACATCCCCCAGCATGTAGAGATGCTTCGCCTTGCTCATGGGTGTGTACAGAACCTCGGCGCCCCGGTCGTGGAGCGCCTGCCGGAGCAGCGGTTCAGGCTCCCAGAACGGGTAGTAGTCGATCAGCTCGGTGGCCCGGGGCAAGCGGTGCTCCAACTGGTCCACCGCCATCCAGCTGTACGGGCTGCGAAGGCTGAAGTACAGCCGAGGACGTCTGCGCGTGGTCATGCACTCCCCTGCGATCCGGCAAGAATGCCTGAGCCGGCCGATGCCCCGGCCAGGAACTCGGTGAAATCGGTCGCTACTTCGACCGCGTGGCTGACGTGGAAGCAGTGGCCGTAACCGGGCCGACGCGATACCGTCGCCGCCGGCATCGCCAGGGACAGTGCCGTGCACCGTCGTGCGACGAGGGCCGGGTCGCTCGCGCCGACCAGCACTCGGGTCGGCGTGCGCACGGTGGACACGGGGAAGGCGCCGGTGGCGGCGAACCGCAGGTACAGCGAGTGGATCCCCGCTGGACCGATCCGATCGAGGGCGGTGTCCACGATCGACGCGAAGAGGGCCTCGTCCATGCCGTCATAGAGGGCGGCCAGGGAGATTCGGATGCCATCGGCGACCGCGAACCGGAACGCCGTGTTGAACTCCTGCTCCAGCGCGGCGTTCACCGCGTCCTCGGCCGGGCGGTAGAAGGGTGCCAACAGCATGGCCATCGCCAGGTCCGGGGCGTCTGGGCCGCACACCAGTTCCAGGACCACATTCGCGCCCAGTGAGTGGCCGAGCAACGAGTGAACGGGACCGTCGAGCAGTGCCAGAGCGCCGCGCAGCCACGCTCCGGGGGTTCCCGCGGCACCCCAGCCGTAGTCGTTGCCCGCCCGCCAGGGCAGGTCGAGCGCGACCATCCGGTAGTCGTCCGCCAACTCCGCAGCCAGCGGCTGCCATTCGCGCCAGCCGCCCTCGGCTCCGTGCACCGCGACCACAAGCGGCCCGGTGCAGTCGGCCAGGACCCGGACGCCGACGCGCCGCCCGCCCATCTCCCGAGCGGCCGCCTCGGGGACGTCCTGCGGACGCGTGCGCTCACTCGCCACTGTTGGTCAGCTTCCTGCTCCAGCCACGCAGCACCACCGCGCCGACCGCTCCGTCCGGCGAGACGGACGTCACCAGGGACACTTCACCGTCATGCCGGGAGTCGGCGCGGTGCCGGGCGAGAACGGCGGCGATCTGGACCATGCCGGAGGCGCCACCGCACTCGCCGGCGAACTCCTTGGCCCGCAGTCTTCGAGGGCCGCCGGGGCCGAACACCTCTTGAAGGGCCGTTCGTTCCACCTCGTCGAGGTGGACGATGCCGCCCTCGCTGGTCGATGCGACCGTGACCTGCTCCGGGGTGGCACCCGCCGTGCTCAGCGCGGTCCGGATTCGATCGGCCATACCTGCCGCTTGACCGGTTCCGTCCGGTTCTTACTGTCCGAACTCGGCGGACAGGATCTCCGCGTCCATCGGCCTGCCGGCTCCCCTGACGACCGCCGCGTCCTCGGCGACCAGGACCACTGCGGCCTCACCAAGCGGAGCCCGGGCCGGATCACCGGCTCGCACGAGGCACGCACCGCCAAGTCCAGGGTGCGTGTTGACGGCGTGCAGAAGGGCCTGCCCGTCCTTGCCCTGGAGCAGGGCCAGCAGTTGCTGGTGCTCGACGACGAACACGCCCCGGTTGGGGATGTTGACCAACAGACCCTCTTGAACCAGACGCTGGAGCGCCTCCCGCACGGGGCCGCGGCTGATGCCCAGCCGGGCCCCCAGCCGTGGCTCGATCATCCTGCTGCCTGACGCGAACGCACCGGAGACGATCTGTTCCCGCAGCCGATCCGCAATGAGGGCGGGGGTGCTTCGCAGGTTGACGGGGGTGAGCTCGTCGAGTCCTGGCTGCGACACGTCTCCTGATCCCCCTCGTGGTTTGCCCCTTGTGGCGGCCTGGACCGTACTCATGACGCCGAGCGATCCCACCGTCACCCGTACCCGCCCGGTGACGTTCACCGCCAGTCACTACGTTTGGCCCCACGTCCGCGTCACCTGCGACGCCCCCTGGCCCCCGCGGGTGACCTACCCGGCGGCCCCGCTCGCACCGAAGCCCGCCGCAGCGAGCCGCGAGGAACTGCTTGCCGCCCCGCGCGCCCTGGCCGCCGCACCGCGTCTGGAAATCGCCGCGTCCCTCGCCGGAGGACAGCACCGAAGTACCCAGGAGCTCGCCACCCTCCTGGGTCTCTCGGAATCAGTGATCTCCCGCCACCTCCGGCAGATGACCCAAACAGGACTGCTGACCGGCCGCCGCGAGGGCTACTACGTCCTCTACTCCCTACGACCGCAGCCGCCTTGGCCGTATCGCCGCGGCCCTGAACGACCTCGCCGACGATCCCGGGGAATGAGCGGCGCAACGCCCCGTCCGGTCAAAATCCACGTTCACGCGTCGGCCTTGGTGTAGACGGTGACGAACATCGGGAGCTGTTCGCTGTAGGGCGCCTCGTCCCAGCTCGCGAACCGCTGTCCGGGTTCGAGGCCGGCGGCGCGCGCGTACGCGTCGACCTCGTCGGGGGTGGTGAGGCGGGAGGCCTCGGAGCCGACGCGGGTGGTGCCGTCCGACTCGTACCAGATGTGGGAGCAGAGCCAGATGTTGCCCTCGGGCAGCAG
>NZ_PHRF01000011.1 GCF_004151105.1 Streptomyces sp. L-9-10 | reverse complement strand
GCCGTCGAGGACTGGCTGCGCGGACGCGGCGACGCCCCCGCCAGCAACCCCCTGCCCACCCCCTCCGACGCCGCCGAAGCACTCGACGACGACGCGGGCCCCATCGAACGCCTGCTCCACGACAAGGGCAAGCTGACCCGGCTCGACTACAACGCCAACACCGACTGGTGGAACGCCTCACTCGGCATCGGCTTCGGCATCTCCGCCGGACAGGTCAGCCTCGGCTTCAAACTCTTCGGCATCGACATCACCCACGAGGAGAAGAACCAGACCATCACCGGCGACCCGACCTACGCCACCGGCCCGCAGAGCGGCGGCGCCCGGCCCTGGGTGGAGTGGAAGAACTGCACGCGGACCAAGCCGATCCCGACCTGACGGGCCGGTGACCTGACGGGTGAGTGAGCCGAGGGGTGAGTGACCCGAGGGGGCTGTTCGTGGGGAGCCGGTATCCCGCGGACAGCCCCCTCTCGGGGCTCACGACGATCGGCCGGAGTGCCTCCGCGTGGCGGGCGGCACGCGCCGACGGCCCCGCCGGTCAGGGCAGTACGGCGATACCGTCCAACTCGACCAGCGCCTGTTCGTCCCAGAGCCGTACGACCCCGATCACCGCCATCGCGGGATAGTCACGCCCGGCCAGCCGGCGCCAGATCAGGCCGAGTTCGGCCGCGTGGGCCCGGTAGTCCGCGACATCGGTCGCGTACACGGTCACCCGCGCGAGATCCGCCGGGTCGCCGCCCGCCGCCGCGAGGGCGGTGAGGAGATTGCCGAGCGCGGTCCCGAACTGGGCGGGCAGGGTGTCCCCCACGACGGCGCCCGCCTCGTCGAGCGCGGTCTGTCCGGCCAGCAGGACCAGCCGCCCACCGGTGGCGGTGACGGCGTGCGAGAAGCCGGTGGCGGGCGAGAGCCCGGCGGGGTTGAGGCGCTCCAGGCTCATCGGACCCCCTCCCGTTCTCCGCGCGAGGAGCCGTACAGCTCCTTGGCGATGATGGTGCGCTGGACCTCCGTGGCGCCCTCGTAGATCCGCGGCGCCCGGACCTCGCGGTAGAGATGCTCCAGCGGATGGCCGCGCTGGAGGGCGCGGGCGCCGTGCAACTGGACGGCGGCGTCGACGACATACTGCGCGGTCTCGGTGGCGAACAGCTTCGCCATGGCCGAGCGCCGCGGCACGTCGGGGGCGCCCGTGTCGTACGCCGTGGCCGCCGCGTACACCAGCAGCCGCGCCGCCTCGGTACGGGTCGCCATCTCCGCGATCTGGTGTGCCACCGACTGGAGTCGGCTGAGCGGGCCGCCGAACGCCCTGCGTTCCGCGGTGTGTTCCAGGGCCGCGTCCAGCGCGGCCTGGGCCATGCCGACGGCGAAGGCACCGACGCTGGGACGGAACAGGTTGAGGGTGGTCATGGCCACCCGGAAGCCGTGGTCCACCTCGCCGAGGACATCGTCGCCGGTCACGGGTACCGAGTCGAAGGCGAGGGCGCCGATGGGATGCGGCGAGAGCATCTCGATCGGGGTGCCGGTGAGCCCGGGACGGTCGGCGGGGACGAGGAAGGCCGTGACCCCGCGGGCCCCGGTGCCCCCACCGCTCCCGTCCCCGGCGTCCGTGCGGGCGAAGACGGTGTAGAAGTCGGCGTCGGGGGCGTTCGAGATCCAGCGTTTCTCGCCGGTCAGCAGCCAGCCGTCGCCGTCCGGGACGGCCCGCAGGGCGAGCGCGGCGGCATCGGATCCGGCGCCCGGCTCGCTGAGCGCGAAGGCCGCCACGGCCCGCCCCGCGCGCACCTCGGGCAGCCACCGTGCGCGCTGCCCGCCGCTCCCCGCGAGGACGAGCGGGTACGCGCCGAGGCCCTGGAGCGCGAGCGCGGTCTCGGCCTCCGTACAGCCCTGGGCGAGGGATTCGCGCAGCAGGCACAGTTCCAGCGCCCCGGCTCCGAACAGCCGCTCCAGCAGGCCGAGTTCACCGAGGGCGGCGATCAACGGACGGTTCACCGCGCCGGGTTCGCCCTGGTCGGCGATCGGGCGCAGCCGTTCCACGGCGAGGGTGCGCAGCCGCGCGCACCAGTCGGTCTGTACCGGATCGAGCGAGAATACGGGCATCCGGGCCCCCACTTCCAGCGCGTCTATCGCGGACCGTTGACTGTCGTCATCTTCACGATACGCTCGATGGGCGAGCCCACCCCAGCACCGACCCACTCCAGCACCTCGATGGACGACCCCACCACCGCAAGGGGGCGCACCATGGAGCTGACACCGTCGGCCCACCGGGACACCTTCGCGCGCGACCATCTGCCGCCCGCGGACCAGTGGCCCCTGCTCCTTCCCCTCCCGTACGCGCCGGACTTCCCCGGCGGTCCCTGCTCCCCCGGCAGTCCGGGCCGGCCCGACCGGCCCGACCGGCTGAACTGCGCGGCCGAGCTGCTGGACCGTACGGTCGAACGCTTCGGCGCGGACCGGCCCGCCTTCCGCGGACCCGGCGGCGAGGTCTGGACGTACGGCGAGTTACGCGGGCGCGTCGACCGGATCGCCCATGTCCTCACCACCGATCTGGGCGTGGTGCCGGGAAACCGGGTGCTGTTGCGCGGACCGACCACGCCCTGGCTGGCGGCCTGCTGGCTGGCGGTGCTGAAGGCGGGCGCGGTGGCCGTCACCGTGCTGGCCCAGCAGCGGGCCGCGGAGCTGGCCACCATGGGCGAGATGGCGCGGATCGGCCATGCCCTGTGCGACATCAGATCGGTGGACGAGCTGGTCCGCGCGGAGATACCGGGGCTGCGGATCACGACCTATGGAGCGGACACACCGGACGATCTGCTGCGGCTGACGGACGGCAAGCCGACGCGATACACGGCCGTGGAGACGGCGGCGGACGATGTGGCGCTGATCGCCTTCACGTCGGGGACCACGGGCCGGCCCAAGGGGTGCATGCACTTCCACCGTGACGTTCTCGCCATTGCCGACACCTTCTCGCGACAGGTGCTGCGCCCCGGGCCCGACGATCTCTTCGCGGGCAGCCCGCCGCTCGGGTTCACCTTCGGTCTCGGCGGTCTGGTGATCTTCCCGATGCGCGCCGGGGCCTGCGCGCTGCTGCTCGAACAGGCCCGGCCCGCCCAGCTGTTGGCGGCGGTCGCCCGCCATCGGGTGTCCGTCCTGTTCACCGCGCCGACCGCCTATCGCCTGATGCTGGACGAGCTGGCCGCGCGCCCGTACGACATCTCCTCCCTGCGCCGTTGTGTCTCGGCGGGCGAGAATCTGCCGGCCGCCACCTGGCAGGCCTGGCGGGAGCGCACCGGGCTGCGGGTCATCAACGGCATCGGGGCGACCGAGCTGCTCCATATCTTCATCTCCGCGGCGGACGAGGAGATCCGGCCGGGCACCACCGGGGTGCCGGTGCCGGGGTGGCAGGCGCGCGTCGTGGACCGGTCGGGCGCGCCGGTGCCCGACGGGGAACCGGGGCTGCTGGCCGTCCGCGGCCCGGTGGGCTGCCGGTATCTGGCGGATCCACGCCAGCGGGAGTATGTCCGGGGCGGCTGGAATCTGACCGGCGACACCTATGTACGGGACCCCGAGGGCTACTTCCGCTATGTGGCCCGCGCGGACGACATGATCATCTCGGCCGGGTACAACATCGCCGGCCCGCAGGTCGAGGACGCGCTGCTGGCCCATCCCGATGTGGTCGAGGCGGCGGTGGTGGGCCTGCCCGACGAGCTGCGCGGCCAGGTCGTGGCGGCGTATGTCGTGGTGCGGGACGGCGTGGAGCGCGGCGAGGCGACGGCGGCGGCGCTGCGGGAGTTCGTCCGGGCCCGGCTCGTGCCGTACAAGTGCCCGCGCGCGGTGGTCTTCCTGGACGCGCTGCCCCGTACCCCCACCGGCAAACTCCAGCGCTTCCGGCTGCGGGTTCCGGGCCCGGGACCCGCCCCCGACGGAGCCGGGGACCTCTCCGAGAGGCTCTAAAGTGATCAGGTGGCCGAGCAGCACACCCCCCGATCCCTGATCGTCACCCTGTACGGCGCGTACGGGCGCACACCGGACGACACCCCCCTCGCCGTGGCGGAGCTGATCCGCCTGCTGGGCGCCCTCGGGGTGGACGCGCCGTCCGTACGCTCCTCGGTCTCCCGGCTCAAACGCCGTGGCCTGCTGGTTCCCGAGCGTACGGCGCGGGGCACGGCCGGATACGCGCTGTCGGCCGAGGCGCGCCAGCTGCTCGACGACGGGGACCGCAGGATCTACGCGCGGCCCGCGCCCGAGCTGTCCGACGGCTGGGTCCTCGCCGTCTTCACCGTCCCGGAGTCCGAGCGCCACAAGCGCCATCTGCTGCGCTCGCGGCTGACCCGGCTCGGTTTCGGAACGGCGGCGCCCGGCGTCTGGATCGCGCCGGGCCGGCTCTACGAGGAGACCCGGCACACGCTGCGGCGGCTGCGGCTCGACTCGTATGTCGATCTGTTCAGCGGGCAGCACCTCGGCTTCGAGGCGACGGCCGACGCCGTGGCCCGCTGGTGGGATCTCGACGCGATCGCCACCCAGCACGAGGAGTTCCTCGACGCGCACGAGCCGGTGCTGCACGCCTGGGAGGACCGGATCCCGGGCTCGCGCTCCGGCGCGGACGGAAGCGCGGGCGGAAGCGCGGACGGAAGCGCGGGCGGAAGCGCGGACGGAGGCGCGGGCGTCGGCCCCGCGGAGGACGCGTACCGCGACTATCTGCTGGCCCTGGACTCCTGGCGGCATCTGCCGTACGCCGACCCCGGTCTGCCCGCCGGGCTGCTCCCGGAGAACTGGCCGGGGGCGCGGTCCGCGGAGGTCTTCACCCGCCTGCACCACCGGCTGCGGGACACGGGTCTGGCGTTCGTGAAACGGCCGTTCACCGAAGAGTGAGACGCGGCTTCGGATCGTCGGTGCGGCCGGCCGGGGGTGTGCGGCTGCCCGCGCGGTACGGCGGCGGCCAGGGCGCGGCCGGGCCCTCGTACCCCTGGGCCCCGGCGGCGTGCAGCGTCCACTGCGGATCGTGGAGATGGGGCCGGGCCAGCGCGCACAGGTCGGTACGGCCCGCGAGCAGCAGGGAGTTGACATCGTCCCAGGAGGAGATGGCCCCCACGGCGATGACCGGCACGGACAGGGTGTTGCGGATCAGATCGGCGAACGGGGTCTGGTACGAGCGGCCGAACTCGGGCCGTTCGTCGGCGACGACCTGGCCGGTGGAGACATCGATCGCGTCGGCGCCGTGCGCGACGAAGGCACGGGCGATCTCGACGGCGTCCTCGGGGGTGGTACCGCCGGGCGCCCAGTCGGTGGCGGAGATCCGGACCGTCATGGGCCGGTCGTCGGGCCAGTCCGCGCGGACGGCGTCGAAGACTTCGAGCGGGAAGCGCAGCCGGGCGGTGAGCGAGCCGCCGTAGGCGTCGGTACGCCGGTTGGTCAGCGGGGAGAGGAAGCCGGAGAGCAGGTAGCCGTGGGCGCAGTGCAGTTCGAGCAGATCGAAGCCGCTGCGCTGGGCCCGACGGGCGGCGGCCGTGAACTGTTCGCGGATCGTGTCGAGCTGACGGCGGTCGAGCTGGTGCGGGACCTCGCTGACACCGGGGCGGTACGGCAGCGGTGAGGCGGCGACGAGCGGCCAGCCGCCCACGGGCAGCGGCTCGTCCATGCCTTCCCACATCACGCGGGTGGCGCCCTTGCGCCCCGCGTGCCCGAGCTGGACGCCGATGGCCGTGCCCGGTGACCGCGTGTGCACGAAATCGGTGACACGGCGCCAGCCGTCGCCCTGTTCGCGGTTGTAGAGCCCGGCGCAGCCCGGGGTGATGCGCCCCTCCGGGCCGACACACACCATCTCGGTCATGACGAGTCCCGCGCCGCCCAGGGCGCGGGCCCCGAGGTGGACGAGATGGAAGTCGCCGGGGACGCCGTCCACGGCGGAGTACATGTCCATCGGCGAGACGACGACGCGGTTGCGCAGGGTCAGCCCGCGCAGCCGGAAGGGCGTGAACATCGGCGGGGTGCCGGGCGGGCAGCCGAAGTCCCGCTCCACCGCCCGGGTGAAGCGGGGGTCGCGCAGCCGCAGGTTGTCGTGGGTGACCCGGCGGCTCCGGGTGAGCAGCCCGAAGGCGAACTGGCGGGGCGGCTGGTCCGTGTAGGCGGCCAGTTCCTCGAACCAGCGCAGGCTGGCGGCGGCGGCACGCTGGGTGGACTCGACGACCGGGCGGCGCTCGCTCTCGTACGCCGCGAGCGCGTCCGGCAGCTCCGGGCGCTCCTCGATACAGGCGGCGAGCGCGAGGGCGTCCTCGACGGCGAGCTTGGTGCCGGAGCCGATGGAGAAGTGGGCGGTGTGGGCCGCGTCGCCGATCAGGACCGTGTTGCCGTGGCTCCAGCGCTCGTTGACCACGGTGCGGAACGCGCTCCACGACGAGGCGTTGGCGCGCAGCGGACGTCCGCCGAGCGCGTCGGCGAAGATCTTGGCGCAGCGGTCGGCCGACTGCCGCTCGTCGAGGTCCCCGAATCCGGCCGCCCGCCAGACCTCTTCGCGCATCTCGACGATGACCGTGCTCCGCGCGCCGGCGGCGCCGTTCGCGTAGGGGTAGCCATGGAGCTGCATCACGCCGTGCTCGGTCTCGGCGATCTCGAAGCGGAACGCGTCGAGGGCGAAGTCGGCGGCGAGCCAGACGTAGCGGCAGCGGTGGGTGGTGATCGTCGGGGCGAAGACCCCGGCGTGTGTCCCGCGGGTGAGGCTGTGGACCCCGTCCGCGGCGATCACCAGGTCGTACGCGGTGGCGAGTGCGGCGGCGGGCGGGGCCTCGGTACGGAACCGCAGCCGTACGCCGAGGGACGCGCAGCGCTCGTGCAGGATCTCCAGCAGCCGGCGCCGGCCGAGCGCCGCGAAGCCGTGGCCGCCGGAGGTGAGCGTACGGCCGCGGTGCACGATGTCGATGGTGTCCCAGCGTACGAACTCGGCCTGGAGCGCCCGGTGGACGACGGGATCCGCGTGCTCGATACCGCCGAGTGTCTCGTCGGAGAGCACGACACCGAAGCCGAAGGTGTCGTCGGCCGCGTTGCGTTCCCAGACGGTGATCTCGCGGGCCGGGTCGAGCCGCTTGAGCAGGGCGGCGGCGTAGAGCCCGCCGGGTCCGCCGCCGATGACGGCGACGCGCGGGACGCGGGCCATCAGCGGCCCTGCCACTTCGGGGGCCGCTTCTCGGTGAAGGCGGCGTGGAACTCGCGGTAGTCGGCGCCGTTCATCAGCAACGCCTGGGTGGCGGCGTCCAGTTCCACGGCGGCGGCGAGGGGCATGTCGAGCTCGGCGGTGAGCAGGGCCTTGGTCTGCGCGTACGCGAGCGCCGGGCCTTCCGCGAGCCGGCGGGCCAGCGCGGCGGCGCGCGTGTCGGCCAGGCCGTCGCCGGTGAGTTCGCTGATCAGCCCGATACGTTCGGCCTCGGCGGCGGTCACCGGCTCGCCGAGCATCAGCAGCCGGGTGGCGTGCCCGAGCCCGACCACGCGGGGCAGCAGATAGGCCGCGCCCATGTCGCCCCCGGAGAGGCCGACCCGGGTGAAGAGGAAGGCGAAGCGCGCGGAGGGGTCGGCGATCCGGAAGTCCGCGGCGAGCGCGAGGACGGCGCCGGCGCCGGCGGCGACTCCGTGCACGGCGGCGATCACCGGGAAGGGGCACTCCCGGATCGCCCGGACCACCTGGCCGGTCATCCGGTTGAAGTCGAGGAGCCGGGCCGTGTCCAGGGCGAGGGTGGCGCCGATGATCTCGTCGACATCGCCGCCGGAGCAGAAGCCGCGGCCCTCGCCCGCGAGCACGAGGGCGCGTACGGCGCGTTCCCGGGACAGCTCGGCGAGCAGATCGCGCAGATCGGCGTAGGCGCCGAAGGTGAGCGCGTTGAGTTTCGCGGGGCGGGCGAGGGTGACGGTCGCGACGCCGGCGTCGCGGTCCCGGGTCAGTCGCAGATGGCGCCACTCGTCGGTGCGGGACGCGGAGCCGGTGAACGGGCTCATGGAGTGCGGCCTCCTTCGGCGAACCTCAGTCGAACCTGAGCGAACCTCGGCGAGCCTCGGCGGACGTCGTCGAGCTTCGGCGACGTCCGGCGCCACGAAGAAGTATCACCTGAATCTGACCGTCGTCACAAGTACGCGATACGCCCGTGACGGGCTCGCGATGCGCCCGCGTCCCTTCCGTGACAATGCCGCGAGATACCGCCTGTAAGCCACGGAAGGTCCCGGTGGACAAGGGCCATTGGTCCCGTGCCCGGCGGGCGGGCGCCTCTTGTTAACCCGCTCACGCTCCGTATGGTTGAACGTGATAGCAATTACCCCCGCACCCCCCGGCCGTACTTGTGCCTTGATCGGACCGTCCGCCATGCCAGAAGCCGCAGACTCCCCCTGGAGAGTCACGTTGCCCCACAGTGTCGAAGCCGTGCCGATCGCGCGCGCCCTCGTCCGTGACGCCCTGGCACATCTGGAGGAGCCGACCCACAGCGACACGGCGGAGCTGCTCACGGCGGAACTCGTCGCCAACGCCATCCAGCACACCCTGGGGAGCGAGCCGATCGAGCTGGTCGTGGCGCTGCTGCCGACCGGCTGCCAGGTCGAGGTGCACGACTGCGACCCGGCCCCGCCGGGCAATCTCTCGCACCCCGGGACGATGCCGGACCCGTGGCAGGAGGGCGGCCGCGGGCTCCTGCTGATCAGTACGCTCAGCTCGGCCTGCGGCCACCGCACCACGGATCAGGGCAAGGCGGTCTGGTTCACGCTTCCGGCGGTCTGAGCCGCGCCCCGGGGCCCGGCCGCTCCACCGGCCCCGCTACAGGGCGGCGTCGCTCCCGGACAGCGTCGCCACCAGCACGGCCTTGATGGTGTGCATCCGGTTCTCGGCCTCGTCGAAGACGACCGAGTGCTTCGACTCGAAGACCTCGTCGGTGACTTCCAGCTCCGTCAGCCCGTGCCGCTCATGGATCTCCCGGCCCACCGCCGTGCCCAGGTCGTGGAACGCCGGAAGGCAGTGCAGGAACCTCACGTCGGGGTTGCCCGTCGCGCGCAGCACGTCCATCGTCACGGTGTACGGGCCGAGCGCCTCGATCCGCTCGTCCCAGACCTCCTTGGCCTCCCCCATCGACACCCAGACATCGGTGCCCACGAAGTCCGCGCCCGCCACGCCCTCGACGATCTCCTCGGTGAGGGTGAGCCGGGCCCCGCTGCTCGCGGCGGCCTCGCGGGCCAGGGCGAGGATGTCGTCCGACGGCCAGTAGGCGCGCGGCGCGACGATCCGTACGTCCATGCCGAGCAGGGCTCCGGTGACCAGATACGAGTTGCCCATGTTGAAGCGGGCGTCCCCGAGGTAGGCGAAGGCGATCTCCGTCAGCGGCTTCTCGGTGTGCTCGGTCATCGTCAGCACATCGGCCAGCATCTGGGTGGGGTGCCACGCGTCGGTGAGGCCGTTGAAGACGGGGACACCGGCGTACGCGGCCAGTTCCTCGACGGTCGCCTGGGCGTCCCCGCGGAACTCGATACCGTCGAACATCCGCCCGAGCACCCGGGCGGTGTCCTTGGCCGACTCCTTCTTCCCGATGTGCGAGCCGGCCGGGTCGATATAGGTCGTGGAGGCACCCTGGTCCGCCGCCGCCACCTCGAAGGCGCAGCGGGTGCGGGTGGAGGCCTTCTCGAAGATCAGGGCGATGTTCCTGCCGCGCAGCCGCTGGACCTCGGTGCCCGCCTTCTTCGCCGCCTTGAGTTCCGCGGCCAGATCGATCAGGCCGCGGAACTCCCCGGCCGTGAAGTCCAGCTCCTTGAGGAAGTGGCGGCCTTCGAGGTGTATCGCCATGATGGCTGCTCCTGGGGCGCGAGTCGCGAAGAGGGGGAGGATACCGGACACTGGAACTATATACGACAACCTGCATCGCTATACAGTCTGCATCGCTATACAGCCCACCTGCCCGCACACCGCGCCCGCCCGGACCTGCTCCCACGCCTACACGGCGTCACGTTCCACCGGGCAGCTCATACAGCGCGGCCCGCCCCGGCCCCGGCCCAGCTCGCTGCCCGGGATCTCGATCACCTCGATGCCCTGTTTCCGCAAATGCGTGTTGGTGGTGACGTTGCGCTCGTAGGCGACGACGACCCCGGGCTCGACCGCGAGCACATTGCAGCCGTCGTCCCACTGCTCGCGCGCCGCCGAGTGCACGTCCTGGGTGGCGGTCAGCACGCGGATGTCCGCCAGGCCCAGAGCCGCCGCGATGGCACGGTGCATATGCTCCGGCGGATGGTCGGTGACCTTCAGCTCCCGGCCGTCGCCGCCCGGTTCGATGGTGTACGAGCGGAGCATGCCGAGGCCCGCGTACTGCGTGAAGGTATCGCCGTCGACCATCGTCATCACGGTGTCGAGGTGCATGAACGCCCGCCGCTTGGGCATGTCGAGCGCGACGATCGTGGTGGCGGAGCCGGCCGCGAAGAGCCCGCGCGCCAGCATCTCGACCGCCTGCGGGGTGGTGCGCTCACTCATCCCGATCAGCACGGCCCCCTTGCCGATGACCAGGACATCACCGCCCTCGATGGTGGACGGGTAGTCGTCCTGCCCCTCCGACCAGTGGTGGAAGGCCCCGGCGGCGGACCCGGTGAACAGGGGGTGGTGTTTGTAGATCGCCTCGAAGTGCACGGTCTCGCGCTGCCGGGCGGGCCAGCGCATCGCGTTGATGCTCACGCCGTCATAGATCCAGGCCGAGGTGTCCCTGGTGAAGAGATGGTTCGGCAGCGGGTCGAGCAGGAAGTCGTCCAGCTCCATCGCGTGGAAGCGGACGGACACCGGCTCCGCGTGCTGCTCCAGGTACTCCCGCTTGGTCATCCCGCCGACCAGCGCCTCGACCAGCCGGTCCGTGGGCAGTCCGTCGAAGACCGCCCGGAGATGGCCGGTGGCGAGCGGGCCGTACTCCTTCTCGTCGAAGACCCGGTCCAGGACGAGCCGCCGGGCCGCCGGGAGGTCCAGGGACTCCCTCAGCAGATCGCCGAAGAGATGCACCTGGACGCCCCGGTCGCGCAGGAGCGCGGCGAACGCGTCGTGCTCCTCCTGGGCGCGGCGTACCCAGAGCACATCGTCGAAGAGCAGTGTGTCCTTGTTGCCGGGCGTGAGGCGTTTGAGCTCCAGATCCGGGCGGTGCAGTATGACGCGGCGCAGCCGCCCGGTCTCGGAGTCGACATGGAATCCCATGTCTCCCATCCTCACCGGGTGGAGCGCGGTTCACGCGGCGAACGGTCGAGGTCCTGCCCCGGGAAGCGGGTCCTGCCCGGGGAGACAGGACCCGCTCCAGGGTCAGAGCCGGGGGTCGACCGGTTCCGACTCCAGGGCCAGAACCGCGAAGACCGCCTCATGGACCCGCCACAGCGGTTCGCCGTCCGCCAGCCGGTCCAGGGCCTCCAGGCCGAGGGCGTACTCCCGCAGCGCCAGCGAACGCTTGTGGCCGAGGAAGCGGTTGCGCAGCCGCTGAAGGTTGTCCGGGCGGGTGTACTCGGGCCCGTAGATGATCCGCAGATACTCCCGGCCCCGTACCTTCACTCCCGGCTGCACCAGCCGGTTCTTCCCGTCCCGTGCGAGCGCCTGGAGCGGCTTGACGACCATGCCCTCGCCGCCCCGGTCCGTCATCTCCAGCCACCAGTCGACACCGCCGCGCACCGATTCCGCGTCGCCGGTGTCCACGATGAGCCGCCGGGTGACCTGGAGCAGACCGGTCGGGTCGTGCTCGACCAGCCGGTCCAGCCAGGCCAGCTGCTGGTCGTGCGGGACTCCAGCGAGGCTGTGGCCCTGGACGGCGAGCAGCTGGAACGGTGCCAGGCGCACGCCCTCCAGTCCCTCCGTCGGCCAGCAGTAGCGCCGGTATGCCTCGGTGAACGCGGCGGCGTCCGTCGCGCGTCCGCGCTGCGCGGCCAGCAGTCCTCCGACCTCGACGCCCCGGGACGCGGCGGCTTCGAGCGCCCGCGTGACGGCGGGGAAGGCCGCCCCGGCGGCGGCGCCCACCGCGGCGTACTGGGTACGCAGCAGGCCGGTGGCCTTCAGCGACCAGGGCATCAGCTCGGCGTCCAGCAGCACCCACTCGGTGTCGAGTTCCCGCCACAGCCCGGCGGCGGTGACGGCGGTGCGCAACCGGTCGAGGATCTCCTCGGTGACGGCCTCGTCGTCGAAGAAGGGCCTGCCGGTACGGGTGTGCAGCGCGCCGGTCGGCCCGGCCACGCCGAAGCGTTCGCGCGCCGCCGCCGCGTCACGGCAGACCAGTGCCACCGCGCGCGACCCCATGTGCTTCTCCTCGCACACGACCTGTCCGACGCCGTCAGCGCGGTACTGCGCGAACGCCTCGGCCGGGTGCTCCAGGTAGCCGTCCCGCTCCGAGGTGGCGGTGGGCGCCATGGTGGGCGGGAGGTAGGCGAGCAGCCGCGGGTCGACCGCGAACCGGCTCATCACCTCCAGGGCCGCCGCCGCGTTCTCCTCACGTACCGCGAGGCGCGCCATGTGGCGGGTCTCCACGATCCGCTTGCCCCGCACATCGGCGAGGTCCAGCGGACGGCCCTCTCTGCCGCCGGGCGCCTCCGTGACCAGCGGTCTCGCCGGCTCGTACCAGACCCGCTCGGCCGGTACGTCGACGATCTCGCGCTCGGGCCAGCGCAGTGCGGTCATCCGGCCGCCGAAGACCGCTCCGGTGTCCAGGCAGAGGGTGTTGTTGATCCATGAGGTGTTCGGTACGGGTGTGTGGCCGTACACCACCGCGGCCCGGCCCCGGTACTCCTCGGCCCAGGGGTAGCGCACGGGCAGGCCGAACTCGTCCGTCTCCCCTGTGGTGTCGCCATACAGCGCATGGGAACGGACCCGGCCCGAGGTGCGCCCGTGGTACTTCTCGGGCAGCCCTGCGTGGCAGACGACCAGCTTGCCGCCGTCCAGGACGTAGTGGCTGACCAGGCCGTCGATGAACTCCCGCACCTGGGTGCGGAACGCGTCGTCCTCCCGCTCCAGCTGCTCGACGGTCTCGGCGAGTCCGTGGGTGTGCTGGACCGTCTTTCCCTTCAGCCAGCGGCCGAGCTTGTTCTCGTGGTTGCCCGGCACACACAGGGCGTTGCCCGCCGCGACCATGCCCATCACCCGGCGCAGCACGCCGGGGCTGTCGGGGCCGCGGTCGACGAGGTCCCCGACGAAGACCGCCGTGCGGCCCTCGGGATGCGCGCCGTCCTCGTAGCCGAGCTTGCCGAGCAGGGTCTCCAGCTCGGAGCGGCAGCCGTGGATGTCTCCGATGATGTCGAAGGGGCCGGTGAGATGGGCGAGGTCGTTGTAGCGGCGTTCGAGAACGATCTCGGCGCTCTCCACTTCGCGCTCGCCGCGCAGGACATGCACCTTGCGGAAGCCCTCGCGCTCCAGACCGCGCAGCGAGCGGCGCAGTTCGCCGCGGTGCCGCTTGATCACATGGCGCGGCATTCCGGCCCGGTCGGGGCGGGCCGCGTTGCGCGCGGCACACACCTCCTCGGGTAGGTCGAGGACGATCGCGACGGGCAGTACGTCGTGCTCGCGGGCGAGCCGCACCAGCCGCTTGCGGCTCTCCGGCTGGACGTTGGTGGCGTCCACGACGGTGAGCCGGCCGGCCGCGAGCCGCTTCCCGACGATGTAGTGGAGTACGTCGAAGGCGTCGGCGGTGGCGCTCTGGTCGTTCTCGTCGTCCGCGACCAGACCGCGGCAGAAGTCGGAGGAGACGACCTCGGTGGGCTTGAACCGGCTCCGGGCGAAGGTGGACTTGCCGGAGCCGGTGGCGCCGATCAGCACCACGAGGGAGAGATCGGGCACCGGCAGGGGACGCCGTGCGGCGTCGGTGGTGACGGGAGCGGTGGTGCTGGTCATGCGGCCTTCTCCTCCTTCCGCCTGGCTGGCGTGGCCTGCGTGGTGCGCGGGCCGGTGACGGTGAACACCGCCATCTGCGTGGGCGGGCCCACCTCGGGGTCGTCGGGTCCGACCGGCCGGTACGTCACGTCGTATCCATGGCGGCGCCCCACCTCCCCGGCCCAGTCGCGGAACTCCGCGCGGGTCCACTCGAAGCGGTGGTCGCCGTGGCGTACGTGTCCGGCGGGAAGCGTCTCCCAGCGCACGTTGTACTCGACGTTCGGTGTGGTCACGACGACGGTCCCGGGGCGGGCCGAGCCGAAGACCGCGTACTCCAGGGCGGGCAGCCGGGGCGGATCGAGATGCTCGATGACCTCGCTCAGCACGGCGGCGTCGTACCCCTTCAGCCGCTTGTCGGTGTACGTGAGCGAGCCCTGCGTGAGCGTGACGCGCTCGGCCTGGCGCTCGCTCATCCGGTCCAGCTTGAGCCGGCGCGCGGCGATGGTGAGCGCCCGTACGGACACGTCCACGCCGACGATGTGCCGGAAGCGCACGTCCTTGAGCAGCGCCTGTACCAACTGGCCCTGGCCACAGCCCAGGTCGAGCACCGAAGCGGCGCCCGCGTCGCGCAGCGCGGTCAGGATCGCCTCACGGCGCCGGGAGGCGAGCGAGGCCTCCTTCGACGGCGCGGCCCCGGTGGCGTCCCCGGCCCCGGTGGCGTCCCGGGTCTCGGTGTCTCCTCCGTCCTCGGTGACTCCCCCGCCCTCGGCACCGTCGGCGTCCTCGACGGGGATCTCCTCCACCGCGTTGTCGATCGCCTCGACGTCGATGTCATCGGCCTCGGCGAGCCTGACCAGTTCAAGACGGGCCATGGCCTGCCGGGTCAGCCCCCAGCGGCGGGCCAGATAGCGGCTGGTGATCAGCTGCTGCTCGGGGTGCTCGGCCAGCCAGCCCTCGCCCGCCCGCAGCAGCTTGTCCACCTCGTCGGGCGCGACCCAGTAGTGCTTCGCGTCATCGAGCACCGGCAGCAGGATGTAGAGCTGGCGCAGCGCGTCGGCGAGCCGCAGCTCGCCCTCCAGCACGAGCTGCACATAACGCGAGTCGCCCCACTGCGGGAAGCGCTCGTCCAGCGGCACCGGCTCGGCCCGTACCGAGGCCCAGCCCAGCGGTCCGAAGAGCGCCCGTACCAGCTCGGCGCCGCCGCGCGCGGGCACCGCCGGGATCTCGATCCGCAGCGGCAGCGGGTTCGCGGCCCGCTCGGGGAGCGCGGTGCAGACGCCGCGCAGGGCGCTCTTGAAGACGGTGCTCAGCGCGACCGCGAGCAGCGAGGACGCGGCGTAGGGGCGGTCGTTGACATATTGCGCGAGGGCCGCGTCGGGGGCGCCGCCCCGGCCCTTCCCCTTGCCCCGTCGCACCAGCGCCACCGGATCGATCTCCAGCAGCATGGCCGCCGTGCAGCGTTCGGTGGACGCCTCGGGATAGAGCACATGGGCGGTGCCATGCGACGTGGAGAACGTCTGCGCCCGGTCGGGATGCTTGTGCAGCAGGAATCCGAGGTCGGTCGCGGGACGCTCCGGGGTGCCGGTCGTACTGATCGTCAGGAACACCCGTACGAGTATTGTCCGCCGGATCCACCACGACCAGGGGTTTTCCCGATGGCTCCGCCGGCTCCGCGCCCGCCGAGGCCGACGGCAGCGCGTCGTCGGAGTCCGCTCAACGCCCGGTCAGCGCGCTCAGCTCCGCGATCCGCTCCGGCCCGACCCGGCAGCAGCCGCCGACCAGCCGCGCCCCCGCCTCCTGCCAGGACCGCACCCGGGACGGATCGAAGGTGGCGTCCCCGCGCCAGCTCCGCGTCCTCGCGTCCCAGCCCTCCCCGCTGTTGGGATAGACGACGACCGGCTTGCCCGTCACCGAGGCGGCCAGCTCGACCGCGCGGTCGGCGTCCCCCGGCGCGCAGCAGTTGATCCCCACGGCGATCACCTGATCGTCACGGGCCGCCAGGGCGAAGGCGTCGGCGAGCGGCTGTCCCGCCCGGGTGCGCCCACCCTCGATCGAATACGAGAGCCAGACCGGCACCCCGCAGCCGGCGGCGGCCCGCAGCAGCGCCTCCGCCTCGTCGGTGTCCGGGACGGTCTCCAGCGCGAGCACATCCGGACCGGCCGAGGCGAGGGTCTCGATCCTCGGCCGGTGGAACCGCTCCAGCTTCCGCACCGACAGTCCGTACCGGCCCCGGTACTCACTGCCGTCGGCGAGCATCGCGCCGTACGGGCCGACCGAGGCCGCCACCCACACCTCGTCCGGTCCCGCCGCGCCCGCCCGGCGTGCCAGCTCCACACTGCGGACCAGCAGCGCGCCCGCGGTGTCGCGCGTGACCCCGCGCCGCGCGAAACCCTCGTACGTCGCCTGATAGCTGGAGGTGATCAGCACCCGCGCGCCCGCCCGCACATACGCCGCGTGGGCCGCCTCGATCTGCTCCGGGCTGTCGGCGAGGAGCCGCGCCGACCAGAGGTCGTCGGACAGATCGCAGCCCTGCGCGGCGAGCTGGTTGGAGAGACCGCCGTCGAGAACGACGGTCCCTCCGCCGAGGGCGGCGGCGAGTGTGCGGATGGGTTTCACGGTCTCTCCAGTACGCGGTACGACGGGGACGAGCCCCCGGCCCCCGGTCGGCCTGGCCCGGCCTGGCCCGGCCCGGCATCGGCCGGCCCGGCATCGGCCGGCCCGGTCGGCTCTGCTAGCTCAGCTGCGACTGGACCTGTGAGGAGATCAGCTCCAGATGGTCCAGATCGTCCAGATCCATCACCTGGAGATAGATCCGCGACGAGCCGACGGCGCCATAACGGCCGATCTTGTCGACCACCTCGTCGGGCGAGCCCGCGAGCCCGTTCACCTTCAGCTCCCCCACCTCCCGTCCGAGGGAAGCGGCCCGGCGGGCCACCTCCGCGTCGTCCTTGCCGACGCACACGATCAGCGCGTTCGAGTAGACAAGATCGTCCGCGTCGCGGCCCACGGCCTCGGCGGCGGCCCGTACCCGGGCGAACTGCCGCTCGGTGTCCTCGATGGAGGCGAACGGGAGGTTGAACTCGTCCGCGTACTGGGCGGTCAGCCGCGGTGTGCGCTTCGCGCCGTGGCCGCCGATCAGGATCGGTACCTTGCTCTGCGCGGGCTTGGGCAGCGCGGGCGAGTCGGTCAGCTGGTAGTGCGTGCCGTCGTAGGAGAAGGTCCGGCCGGTCTCCGTGGCCCAGAGACCGGTCACGATCGCCAGCTGCTCCTCCAGCCGGGCGAACTTCTCCTTGGGGAACGGAATCCCGTACGCCTTGTGCTCCTCCTCGAACCAGCCCGCGCCCAGGCCCAGCTCGACCCGGCCGCCGGACATCTGGTCCACCTGCGCGACCTGGATGGCCAGCACACCCGGCAGCCGGAACGTACCGGCCGTCATCAGCGTGCCGAGGCGGATCCGCTTGGTCTCCCTGGCCAGC
>NZ_PHRF01000010.1 GCF_004151105.1 Streptomyces sp. L-9-10 | reverse complement strand
GATGCTCGCGTCCACTGTGCAGTTCTCAAACAACGACCAGCCACCCACCACCCCACCCATCACAGGCGAGTTCACTGGGGCCGGCATCCCGAAGGAACAGACTCGAAAGTCCGCACCCTCAGACACCCAACAGCGTGCCCGACCCGTCCAACCCCTCCCTGTGTTCCACGCCGAAGCAGTACTGACAGGAAGAAACCGAACGTGCCGAGTAGTCAACGTTCC
>NZ_PHRF01000009.1 GCF_004151105.1 Streptomyces sp. L-9-10 | reverse complement strand
GTATCGCTACTCATGCCTGCATTCTCACTCGTGAACCGTCCACCCCTCGCTTCCGCGGAGGCTTCACCCGGCACACGACGCTCCCCTACCCATCACAGCGGGCGTTGGCCCTCATGCTGTAATGACACGACTTCGGCGGTACGCTTGAGCCCCGCTACATTGTCGGCGCGGAATCACTTGACCAGTGAGCTATTACGCACTCTTTCAAGGGTGGCTGC
>NZ_PHRF01000008.1 GCF_004151105.1 Streptomyces sp. L-9-10 | reverse complement strand
CGGTGGGTGCGGGCCGAGGGGGTACCCCCTCGGCCCGCACCCACCGCCCCCCACCCCAGGGCGCTTCTCGCGGGGCGGTCCCGTCAGACGATGACAGGGATGGTCTCGGCGGAGTCGGTGGACCAGTTGGTGACGATGGGCTTGTCCACGGTGGCCATGTCGGGGAGTTCCAGCTCGGCCGGGTTGGGGTCCTCTTCGGTGAGGGCGATGATGACGTTCCCGAACTCCGTGCCCCCATCGGTCACAGTGGTCTTGGCGTCGATGCCGGTGTACGCGACGGCGGAGCCGGTGAGCTGGATGGGGTCTTCGCCGCCCTGTCCGACGGGGGAGGCGACGCCGTCGGCGTCGGAGCCGAAGGACACGGTCGGGGTGTTGACGTCCAGGTAGCAGGTGATGCCGGGCTTGGCCTTGGCGGCTACGAGGTAGTAGCCGCCGACCCCGGACTCCCAGGTGACCGTGAAGTCCAGGTCGTTGGTGCCGCAGGACTGCCCGTAGCCGCTCTTCCCGCCGTCGTCGGAGGCCGTCTTGATCGTGGAGCCGCTGGAGTTGGAGTCGGAACCGTTGGAACCAGACTTGGCGGTGGAGGCGTTGTCGCTGCCGGCCGAGGCGACGGAGGAAGAGGCTGCGGCGCTGCCGGTGTTCGCACCGTCGTCGGCGCTGCAAGCGGTGGTGGTGGCGGCCAGGGCCGTCACGGCCGCGGCGGCCAGGACGAGACGGGTGGAACGGGCGGCGAGACGCGAGCGCATCATGATCTCCAGCGGCTGTCGGTTGCGGTGCTTCCTGCTGACACCGACGACACTAGGGCTGGGTCGATCCTGAAATGATCCTGCGCATGTCCGGGTTCTGTCTCAGCGATTTCGGTTCCAAAAGACGCGGACATGCCGCGTCGAACCGTGCGGGGCCGGACTGTGCCCGGCCCCGCTCCGGGTCAGGCCGACCAGGTGAGGAACCGTGCCCAGGCGTCGGGGGCGACGGTGAAGGTGGGGCCTTCGACGATCTTCGAGTCGCGGACGTGGACGGCGTGAGGGCAGGTGGCGACCTCGACGCAGTCGCCACCGCTGTCGCTGCTGTAGCTGGACTTGTGCCAGTCGAAGGCGACTTCGATGCACTCGCCGCCGCTGGGGTTGCTGTAGCTGGACTTGAACCACCGCAGGGTGTTGCTCATTGCTGGACTCCCGCCAACCGTTCGATGAGGCCCAGTGATTCGCGAGGACCCAGGGCCTGTGCCCGGATTTTCGCATAGCGCTGGCCGTATGTGCTCACCTTTCCGGGGTCGGAGATGAGGAGGCCCTCCTCCTGTGGCTCCAGGTAGATCAGGTGGTCGTGGTCCGGAGTCTCCACCAGGGTCATTTCGCCGTATGCGCCTGCATGCTCACCGCTGAGACCACAGTCCAGCGGCAGCACCTGGAGCGTGACATTGCGCCGCTTCGCACACTCGGCGAGATGCAGGAACTGTCGGCGCATGATCTCCAGACTCCCTATCGGCCGAGTGAACACCGACTCGTCCAGGATCAGTTCGAGCAGTGCCGTCGGCTCCCGGTCGAAGATTGCCTTCCGCGCCATCCTGACCTCGACCAGCTCCTCCACCCGCTGCTCGGGCAGCGGCGGATAGCCGCCGCCGATCAGGGCCCGCGCGTACTCCTCCGTCTGGAAGAGACCATGGACGGCTTGTACCGCGTACAGCTGTAGCCCCACCGCCTTCTGCTCCAGCAGCACATAGTCCTTGAACTGCTCCGGATACTTGTCCAGCCGTACGTACTCTCGCGCCTGCTCGAAGATGCCCATCCCCTCCCCGAGCACCCGCTCCAGCGCCACCAGCATCTCGTCACTCGCCGGTTGCGCGCACGTCTCCATCGCGCTCACCGCCGTGCCCGAGAAGCCCATCTCCTTTCCCAGCTGTTCCTGCGTCAGCTTTTTCTTGATGCGCATCCTGCGGGCGACATCAGCCACCAGTCGCGTCGCAGGACCCGCCGTTTCCTTGTTTTCCGCTCGCGCCATCGCGATCACCTTTTCGACTCAACCGGTCACAACCGAGACTTACGGAATTCGACCTTCCGTAAAGGGCGTTCGGGCAGGTCAACCCCTGTCCGACGTACCCCTTCCAGACATGGAAAACGCTAGCCAGCGGAGGTCAGAATGTCCCTATGGATGCGACAACTCGCCAATTAGGTGACATCGATTGGATTCCGGCCTCCGGATTTCAGCTCCGTAAAGCGGGATGCCGATTCGATGCCGTGAGGGTCGACGCGGATGACGGCCGCCGCCTCGCCGACATGCTGGAGGCGCTCTGCGGTGGTGAACCCGGGCCGGTGGTCTGCGAGGCGAATAGGCGGCGGGGAATGTATTTCCTGGTGCCGCCGGGAAGTACCGCCCACCGTTCCTGGCCGCCCGGCGTTCAGCGGTTCAACTCGGCGCGGAATATGGTCAGTTACGTACCGGTGCCCGCGCTGTCGGGGCGTACGTGGCCGCTTTCCTGGTACTTCCCGCCCACGGCCCGCGACCGCTTCGTCCACCCGCTCCTTCTGCTGAACGCGGCGATCGCGCTCCTCAGCGAGCCGCCGGGGCGAGACGTCCTGGAGACGGTCGGCTTCCGTCTCTCCACGCTCGACGTCCACGACGGCGACTGAACTCAGTTCTCCTTGGTGTACGTCAGCGACTCGCCGGCCGTCGTCACCCGGCGCAAGGTGCCGTCCGGCTCGATGGTCAGCTCCGTCGGGGTGCCGGGCGTGCAGGAGGACATGGGTTCGCCGGTGGTGACGGTGGAGGGGCCGATACGGAGCGGCTCGTCCGGGGACGGGGCCGACGCCAAGGGGGCCGCGAAGACGCAGTGGTATGTGCCGTCGCCGGGTGGGCCGTCCACGGTCAGGGAGAGGACCGTATCGCCCACCTCGCCCTGCTCGATGACGAGTTCGCGGCTGCTGCTGCCCGTGCTGGTGTCCACTGCTGCGGTCCACGTGCCCAGATACTCCGTGGGCACGTCGCCGTCCTTGGTCTCCTCCCCGGAGGGGGACGGGGAGGGATCGGCGGACGGTTTCGACGAAGGGCCGGCCGGATCGTCGGCCGAGGGCGTCGGGTCGGCCGTGCCGCTGACCCGTGTGCTCTTGTCGTCGCCGTCCATGAAGGCGTACACCGAACCGCCCGCCCCGATCGCGACGACCACGGCCACGGCGATCAGCGCGATCGTGGCGCGGGTGTTGCGCGGCGCGGGTTCGGGCTCCGGGGGCGTGGCGTACGTCGGTGTCATGCCGTTCGGAGGGGTGGGGCCGAAGGCCGTGTGCTGGGGCGGGTAGTACTGCGCGGGAGGGTGCGGCGGGCCGTATCCCGGCTGCGGATAGCCGTAGGGCTGCGGAGCGGGACCCGGAGCGGCTGCCGGACCCGGAGCAGGTATCGGACCGGGAGCGGCTGCCGGACCGGGAGCAGCTGCGGGACCCGGGGCAGGTATTGGGCCGGGGGCAGGTGCCGGGCCCGGAGCAGGTGCCTGGGTGGGTGTCGGGGCCGGGAAGGCGCCCGTCGGTTTCGGAGTCGGGGCAGGACCCGGCCGAGTCGGCGCCAGCCGCAGCGTCTGTTCCGACGGCGTCTCCGCCCGCACCCCCGGCCCCGGCTCCGGCTCCGGCCCCGGCTCCGGTCCCTTCTTCGTCTCCGGCACCGGTCCCGGTCCCGGCGGCGTTTCCTGGCCCAGTTTCCGCAGCTGGCCCGTCGGGTCCTCGTGCTCCAGCAACTCCACCGCGTGCCGCCCCAGTTGGGCCAGCAGGCCGCCCGGCAGCCAGGGTTCGCCGCCCGGTCCCGCCCCCGAGTCCGCCGCCTCGCCCACCCGGGCCAGTACGTCCCGTGTCGTCGGCCGCGCGGCCGGGTCCTTCTCCAGGCAGCCGCGTACCAGCTCGGTCAGACTCGCGGGCAGTCCGGTCAGATCCGGTTCCTCCTGCGCGATACGGAACATCAGCGCGTGCAGACCCGTGTCCGCCGTGCCGAAGGGCAGCCGGCCCGTCGCCGCGTACGTCAGGACCGAGCCCAGGCAGAACACATCGCACGCCGCCGTCACCCGGTCCCCGCGTACCTGCTCCGGTGCCATGAAGCCGGGCGAGCCGATCAGCGAACCGGTCCGGGTGAGGCCCTCGTCCGCGACCGGTTCCAGCGCGCGGGCTATGCCGAAGTCGATGACGCGCGGGCCGTCGATCGTCACCAGCACGTTGGACGGTTTGAGGTCGCGGTGGATGAGGCCGGCCGCGTGGATGTCCTGGAGCGCGTGGGCGAGGCCCGAGGCGAGGATACGAACGGAACGTTCCGGCAGCGGACCGTAACCGCCACCGGCCGTGCCACCGGGCCCACTGGGCCCGCCCGGCCCGCCCGATACGACCGTGTGGAGCGACGGGCCCGCCACGTATCCCGTCGCCAGCCAGGGCACCGGCGCCTCCGTGTCGGCGTCGAGGACCGGCGCCGTCCACGCGCCGCCGACCCGGCGCGCCGCCGCGACCTCCTGCCGGAACCGGCCGCGGAACTGTTCCTGCGCGGCCAGTTCCTCGTGGACGAGCTTGACGGCGACCGTACGGCCCCGGTCGGAGCGCGCCAGATAGACCTGGCCCATGCCGCCCGCGCCGAGGCGTGCCAGCAGCCGGTAGGCGCCTATGCGTTGCGGATCGTCAGCTGCGAGTTTCTCCATGGCCGGCCGGCCCCTCCCCATCGTCACGCCTCGGATCATCTCGCATGACACGGCCGAACTCATCGCTTGCCTCGAACGAAACCTCTACGGACCGGTGTTCGCCGGAGCGACGGGCTCCGTTCGAAGGCTTCGTTCGAGGGCTCCGTTCGTACGCTCCTTCCACGGGTTCCGGGGCTCCTCTCACGGGTTCCGTCCCGCTTACTCGGGCCAGGCCGAATCCTCGATCACATCGACGAAGTCCGTCCGTACGAACCCGGGCGAGAAGCGCGCCAGCACATCCGCCTTCACATTGCCGAAGGTCGTCTCCGGCCGGTGTTCGATCCCCTCCGTGAAGGCCTGGAGAATCCGGCGCTTGAAGTCCGGCCGCGGGTGGGCCGCCACGACCTCCTCCCTCACCTTGTCCGGTACGGCGTCCAGCCCCATCCCCAGCACATCGAATTCGACCCCCGCCGTGACCAGCGCGACCTCGGACTCCATGTGCGACGGGATCTCCGGCGTCGTGTGCAGGGCGATCGCGGTCCAGACGATCCGCGCGCTCTCCTGTGAGAGCCCGTGGCTCAGCAGGAAGTCGCGGGCGGCGTCGGCGCCGTCGAGTTCGAAACGCTGCCGCGAGGCGCGGTAGCTCTCGGTCAGGCCGAGGTCGTGGAACATCGCGCCGATGTAGAGCAGCTCGGGGTCGTAGGTGAGCCCGCGCCGCCGTCCCTGGAGGGATCCGAAGAGGAACACCCGGCGGGAGTGGTCGTACAACAGGGGGCTGGTGGTGTCCCGCACCAGCTCGGTGGCCTCCTTGGCGAGGGCGCTGTCGGGGATCTCGATACCGGCGATGCGTTCGGCTTGGGCTGGGGCTGACATGGCGGGTTCCTTTCGCGACGCTGCTTCGGCTTCCGCTTCGGCTTCCTCTTCCACTGTCAGCCCGCCGCCCCTGTCCCTGCCATGTCTATCCAGACCTGTATCCCACACATATGGCCATGGATCCGGGCTACGGTTGCCGTATGAGGGCCGGAGAGCACAGCGGAGAGCGCGTCGGCGAGCACACCGGTGGGCGCATCGGCGAGCGCAGAAACATCACCGTGTTCGTGTACGACGGCGTTCGGCTGATGGATGTCGCCGCGCCGCTGGAGGTGTTCGGTACGGCGGCCGGGCTCGGCGGCGCGTACAGCACGGCGGTCTGTTCGGCGGACGGCGGTCCGGTGATCACCTCCACCGGCACCCGGCTGCACGCCGACGTGGCGGCGGCCGAGGTCGGCAGGACGCACACGCTCGTCGTCCCGGGCTCCGACGACCTGCCGCACCGCCCGCCGCCTGCCCGGCTCCTTGACGCGGTGGCCGAACTGGCCGGCCCCGAGCGGTCCCGTCGTATCGCGTCCGTCTGCACCGGTGCCTTCGCGCTGGCCGCCGCCGGGCTGCTGGACGGCAGGCGCGCGACCACCCACTGGCGGCACGCGGCCGTCCTGGCCCGGCGCCATCCCGCGATCACCGTGGACCCGGACGCGATCTTCGTACGGGACGGCCGTACGTACACCTCGGCCGGGGTCACCGCGGGCATCGACCTCGCGCTCGCGCTGGTCGAGGACGACGAGGGCGTCGAGCTGGCCCGTGAGGTCGCCCGCGATCTGGTGGTCTTCCTCCAGCGGCCGGGCGGGCAGTCGCAGTTCTCCGTGGCCGCCCGTACGCCGAGCCCGCGCCACGACGGGCTGCGCGGACTGCTGCGGGAGGTGACGGCGGATCCGGCGGGCGACCACTCGCTGCCCGCGCTGGCCAGGCGCGGCGGGCTGAGCGCACGCCATCTGACCCGGCTCTTCAACGAGCAGGTCGGCAGCACACCGGCGGCGTACGTCGAGTCCGTACGGCTGGAGGCGGCGAAGGCGCTGCTGGAGGCGGGGGAGACGGTGACTGGCGCGGCGCGGCGCAGCGGGCTCGGCAGTGACGAATCGCTGCGGCGGGTGTTCCTGCGGCAGCTTGGCGTGACGCCGTCGGCGTACCGGTCCCGTTTCCGGACGACGGCCCCAGCCCGGTGAACTGAGCCGGCCCCGCCCAGTGAGCCGGCCCCGCCCAGCCCGGTGAACTCAGCCGGCCCCGCCCAGTGAGCCGGGCCGCCGCCGCGTCAGTCGTCTCCGGTGGCCTCGTTCCGGCAGGACCGGCCTGTGCGCAGTTGCGTGCCGGCACCCGCGATGACGGAGTCGAGTCTGCTCCGGGTGCTGACCAGATCGGTGATGTGGCCGTCGATACGGTCCCGTTCCACTGCCAGGCGGTCCAGCAGTTCCGGTGTGGCGTTGCCGTCGACGACGCACGGCATGAGCTCCACGATCACTTTGCTCGACAGGCCGGCGGCGTACAGCTGCTGAATCAGCTGGATGCGGTCGACCGCGCTCTCCGGGTACTGCCGTTGGCCCCCGGGGCTGCGTTCCGAGGTGAGCAGGTTCTGTTCCTCGTAGTAGCGCAGGGCTCGGACGCTGGCCCCTGTCCTGGTGGCGAGTTCACCGATACGCACCACGCACCCCCGTTGCGATCTGGGTCACACCGACTTGCCTCTGACGTCGACGTCAGGTTTTAGCGTAACTCGTGAGGGGGCGCCCACCACCGGCCCCGTTTCCGTCCGTCGAAGGAGTGTGGCCCATGCCCGAACAAGACACCGCCGTCGTCTCGGTCAAACCGATCGTGCTGCCGGCGCCGGGGCCGGCGCCGACAGCGGCACGCGGTGCGGACCTGCCCCCGCGCGGCGCGGACCTGCGGGTACGCGTCTCCGCGCCCGTGACCGGACGCGACCTGCCGATCGTCCTGTTCGCCCACGGCTTCGGCTCGTCGCTGGACGGTTACGGACCGCTGGCCGACTACTGGGCCGCCCACGGCTTCGTGGTGATCCAGCCCACGCATCTCGACTCCAAGACGCTGGGCGTGCCCGCGGACGATCCCCGCGCGCCGCAGTTGTGGCGTTTCCGCGTCGAGGACATGAAGCGCGTCCTCGACAGTCTCGATGTACTGGAGGCGGCCGTCCCCGGCCTGAGCGGGCGGCTGGACCGGAGCCGCGTCGCCGCCGCCGGACACTCCTTCGGCGGCCAGACGGCGGGCGTTCTGCTGGGGCTGCGCGTCCGTGACCCGCGGACAGGCCAGGCGGAGGACCTGTCCGACCCACGCGTCAAGGCGGGTGTACTGCTGGCCACGGCCGGCAAGGGCGGCGACGACCTGACGCCCTTCGCGGCCGAGAACCTGCCGTGGCTGAGGCATCCGGACTTCGGGCACATGACCACCCCCGCCCTCGTGGTCGCGGGGGACAGGGATGTCCTCCCGCTGACCGTCCGGGGAGCGGACTGGACGACCGATCCGTACGTCCTGGCTCCCGGCGACAAGAGCCTGCTCACCCTGTTCGGAGCCGAACACTTCCTCGGTGGGATCTCCGGCCACCACGCCGCGGAGACCACCGACGAGAACCCCGAGCGCGTCGCCCTGATCCAACGGGTCACCCTGGCCTACCTGCGCCACGCACTCGGCATCGACAGCTCCGACTGGACAGCGACACAGAAGGCCTTCGCCGGCCCCCACCCGCTGGGGCGGCTGGACTCCAAGTGAGCACCCCGGCAATCCTCTGGCCGGCCCTGGCAACCTCCGGCAACCCCGGCAACCCCGGCAACCCCGGCAACCCCGGCAACCCCTGGCAACCCCCCGGCACCGCCCGCCCCGACAGGATGCCGACCAAAGTGGCTCACTCCATACAACCTGGCGATACCGCCCCGCTCCCGCGCCTCCCTACCCTTGCCGCATGACCCCTCATACCGACCACGTCGGCCACGGTGACGATGCCGGCCGTGCCGACCCGCAGTCCGGTGCCGCGGTGAAGGCCGCGGACCGCGCGCATGTGTTCCACTCCTGGTCAGCCCAGGGCCTGATCGACCCGCTCGCCGTCGCGGGCGCCGAGGGTTCCTACTTCTGGGACTACGACGGCAACCGCTATCTCGACTTCAGCAGCGGACTCGTCTACACGAACATCGGCTATCAGCACCCCACGGTCGTCGCGGCGATCCAGGAGCAGGCCGGCCGGCTCGCCACCTTCGCGCCCGCCTTCGCCATCGATGTGCGCTCCGAGGCCGCACGCCTCATCGCCGAGCGCACCCCGGGCGACCTCGACAAGATCTTCTTCACCAACGGCGGCGCCGAGGCCGTCGAGAACGCCGTCCGGATGGCCCGGCTGCACACCGGCCGTCCCAAGGTGCTCTCCGCGTACCGCTCGTACCACGGAGGTACGTCCACCGCGATCAATCTGACCGGCGACCCGCGCCGCTGGGCGTCCGACAGCGGCACGTCCGGCGTGGTCCGGTTCTGGGCGCCGTTCCTCTACCGCTCGCCGTTCTACGCCACGACGGAGGCCGAGGAGTGCGCCCGCGCGCTGGAGCACCTGGAGGCGACGATCGCCTTCGAGGGCCCGGCCACCATCGCCGCGATCATCCTGGAGACGATCCCGGGCACGGCCGGCATCATGACGCCGCCGCCCGGCTATCTCGCGGGTGTCCGTGAGATCTGCGACCGGCACGGCATCGTCTTCGTCCTGGACGAGGTGATGGCGGGCTTCGGCCGTACGGGCAGGTGGTTCGCCGCCGAGCACTTCGATGTGGTGCCGGACCTGCTGACCTTCGCCAAGGGCGTCAACTCGGGGTATGTCCCGCTGGGCGGAGTCGCCATCTCCGCCGCGATAGCCGAGACCTTCGCGACCCGCCCGTACCCCGGCGGGCTGACCTACTCCGGTCATCCGCTGGCCTGTGCCGCCGCCGTCGCGACGATCGGGGTGATGGCGGACGAGAAGGTCGTCGAGCACGCCGCGCACATCGGCGAGACGGTCCTCGGCCCGGGGCTGCGTGATCTGGCGGCCCGGCACCCGTCGGTCGGTGAGGTGCGCGGTACGGGGGTCTTCTGGGCGCTCGACCTGGTCAAGGACAAGGAGACGCGCGAGCCGCTCGTGCCGTACAACGCGTCGGGCGAGGCGAACGCGCCCATGGCGGCCTTCGCCGCGGCCTGCAAGAAGAACGGCCTGTGGCCCTTCGTGAACATGAACCGTACGCACGCGGTGCCGGCCTGCAACATCACCGAGGCCGAGGCGAAGGAGGGGCTGGCTGTCCTGGACCTGGCGCTGGCGGTCGCGGACGAGCACACGGTGTAGCCACAGCACACGGCACAGCCCGGCGGGCGGGTCCGGCGTGGGGGTCCGGTGTGGGGGCCGGGTGGCCCCGGCGCGGGGGCGGGCGGGTCCGGCCTGCCCGCCCCGAACCCCCGCGTCACCTGGCTTAAGGTGTCCCAAGCCGGACGAGGGGACAGAAAACCATGCCCGCCAGCGGAGCTGTGACCCGCAATACCTTGCGGCAGCAGATCGCGGACGCGTTGCGTGACGAGGTGCTCGCGGGGCGTTTACTGCCGGGCCAGGAATTCACCGTCAAGCAGATCGCCGAGCAGTACGGGGTCTCCGCGACCCCGGTCAGGGAGGCGCTGGTCGACCTCTCCGCACAGGACCTGCTCGACTCCGACCAGCACCGTGGCTTCCGCGTCCACCAGTTCTCGGTGGACGACTTCCGGCGGATGGTCGACGCGCGCTCGCTGATCGTGGACGCCGTCTTCCGCAGGCTGGAGGGCGAACATCTGGCGGCCAGGGCGCACGGCGCGGTGCTGGTGTCCGTACGGCGCCGGGCCGAGGAAGCGGCGCGCGCGGCCAGGAGCGGGGATCTGACCATTCTCATCGGCTACGACCTGCGGTTCTGGCGCGAGTTGTGCGCGCTGGTGGCCAACCCCTACGTCGCGGACTTCCTGCACCGGCTGCGCGTCCAGGCATGGGTGTTCTCGGTGCCGTTCCTGCGCGAGGACCCGCAGGTCCGCAAGAGGCTGTGGGGCGGGCACGAGCAGCTGGTCGACGCGCTGACCCTCGGTGACGCACCGGCGGTGCGTGCCGTGATCGGTGAGTACGACAACCATTCGCTCGCGTGGGCGGACAGGCTGGAGAGTCCGCAACGGTGACCGGCGACATGGCGAGGGCCTCGGGAGTGGGCGCGGGCAACACGGCAGATGCGGCGAATCCGTCGGGCGTGAATGCGTCGGACGCGACGAACCCGGCGGACGCGAATCCGTCGGGCGTCGATCTGTCCGTCGTCGTCCCCGCGTACAACGAGGAGGGGCGGCTGCGCCCCACCCTGGACGCCATCCGCGCCTATCTGAACGCGGACCAGGACCGCTGGGGTACGTGGGAGCTGATCGTCGTGGACGACGGCTCGACGGACGGTACGGCCGCGGTCGCCGCCGAGGCCGCCGCGGGCGAGCCGCGCGTCCGGGTCGTGACGGGCGGCGGCAACTACGGCAAGGGCCATGCCCTGCGGCAGGGCGTGCTGGCCTCGCACGGCCGGCGCGTACTGCTGACCGACGCGGACCTCGCGACCCCGATCGACGAGCTGGACCGGCTGGACAAGCAGCTCAGGGCGGACGGCGACGGCGCGGCGATCGGTTCGCGCGCGCACCCCGACGCGCGGATCGAGGTACGGCAGCTGGCGCTGCGCGAGTGGCTGGGGCGGTTCGGCAACCGGCTGATACGGCTGGTCGCGCTCGACGGCATAGCCGACACACAGTGCGGCTTCAAGCTCTTCGACGGCGAGCGGGCGCGGGCCGCCTTCGCCGGCTCCCGGCTGGACGGCTGGGGGATAGACGTCGAGATCCTGCGGTTCTTCCGGCGGTCGGGCTGGCCGGTGACGGAGGTGCCGGTGCGCTGGGCGCACCAGCGGGGCTCCAAGGTGAAGCCGCTGGACTACGGAAGGGTGCTGCTGGAGCTGCTACGGCTCGGCGCGGCGCGGCGTGGCCCCGGCCTCGACTCCAGCGCCCACACAGCCCACACAGCCCACACAGCCCACACAGCCGATACAGCCGATGCCGCCGGCACCACCGGTCCCGGCCGTCGTCGCCGTACGGACCTGGTCGTCGGCGTGCTCTTCCTCCTCGCCTCCTTCTTCCTCTACAAGGGGCTGTGGGCCGACCTCGACCGCGCCTATCTCGCCGACGCGGGCTCCGACCAGAACCAGTGGGAGTGGTTCTTCCGGGTCACCGCCGACAACGTCACCCACCTGCGGAACCCGCTGTTCACCACCCTCCAGAACTTCCCCGACGGCGTGAACCTCATGGCGAACACCGTCATGCTCGGGCTCTCCGTCCCGCTCACTCCCGTTACGCTCGCCTTCGGTCCGACCGTCACCTGGGCGCTCGTCCTGACCGTCGGCCTCGCGGCCACGGCACTCGCCTGGTACTGGCTGTTCGCGCGCCGGCTCGTGCGCGGACGCCGGGCGGCGGCGCTCGGCGCGGCCCTCGCCGCCTTCGCGCCGCCGATGATCTCGCACGCCAACGCGCACCCCAACTTCCTCGTCCTGTTCATGATTCCGGTGATCATCGACCGGGCGCTGCGGCTCTGCGAGGGCCGGCGCGTGGTCCGGGACGGGGTGCTGCTGGGGCTCTTCGCGACGTATCAGATCTTCCTCGGCGAGGAGCCGCTGCTGCTCGCCGTGATGGGCACGCTGCTCTTCGCGCTCGCGTACGCCGTGGTGGACCGCGAGCGCGCGCGGGCGGCGCTGCGCCCGCTGCTGCGCGGGCTGGGATGGGCGCTGCTGGTGTGCCTGCCGTTGGTCGCGATCCCGCTGTACTGGCAGTTCTTCGGCCCGCAGAGCTACCACAGCGTGCTGCACGGCGACAACGCGGGCAACAGCCCGCTCGCCTTCCTCCAGTACTCCGGGCGCTCGCTGTTCGGCGACGACGCGACGGCCGACAGGCTCGCGATGAACCGCACCGAGCAGAACGCCTTCTACGGCTGGCCGCTGATCTCCCTGGCGTCCGCGATCGGACTGTGGCTGTGGCGGGCCGCGGTGGTCAGGGCGCTGGCGTTCACGGCGGCCGCGGCGGCGCTGCTCTCGCTGGGGCCGAAGATACGTATCCCCTTCACGGATGTGGTGCTGACGGGCCCCTGGCGGATCCTCGCCCATCAGCCGCTGTTCGAGTCGGTCATCGAGTCGCGGGTCGCGATGATCTGCGCGCCCGCGCTGGGCGCGCTGGTGGCGCTGGCGGCCGACCGGCTCGCGGACCGGCGCGCCGAGGAGCGGGAGCTACGGCTCGGCGGACCGGCCCTGGCGGAGCGGCGCAGGCTCCGGCTCGTGGCGTACGCGGTGGTGGCCGGGGCCCTGCTGCCGATCGTCCCGACGCCGCTGCCGGTACGGGAGCGCCCGGACGTCCCGGCGTTCATCGCGGACGGTATGTACCGCTCGTACGTCGGCGAGGGCGAGACCGTGGTGCCCGTACCGGTGCCCGACCCCGGCAACGCGGAGGCGCTGCACTGGCAGTCGGCGAGCGGCCTCGGTTTCTCGGTGCCCGGCGGGTACTTCAACGGGCCGTGGGGCGAGGAGCGGAGGGGGATCTACGGTGCCCCGGCCCGCTACACGTCGAATCTGCTGCGCGATGTCCGCTACAGCGGACAGGTCCCGGCCATCGACGCGAAATGGCGCGCGCAGGCCCGCTTCGACCTGGAGTTCTGGAAGGCGGGGGTGGTGGTGCTCGCGTCGCAGCCCAATGACGCGGCGCTGTACGAGACGCTGGAGAAGCTCCTCGGAGGGCCGGGGAAGCGGATCGGCGGAGCATGGATCTGGGATCTGCCGCCTGCGCGGTGATCCGCCGTCCACGGGGTGCTGTCGGCGACGTGTGCCCCGTACTCGGAAGGCCCGGTACACACGAGGCCCCTTTACGCCGAGGCTCCCGTACACACGAGGACCCGCACACCGAGGCTCCCGTACACACGAAACACCCCCTGCCCACCCCGTACATACGGGTCCCCGTCGACCCGGCCTCTTCGCTGGACGTGCCCGCCGCATTACGCTGTCCCGACCGTCGCGACCATCGCGCGCCCGCGTACGAACCCGTTGGAGAGCGAGCCTCCCTTGGCCTGTGACCTGTGGTTGGTCCCCCTCGTCGATGTGCTGTGCCACAGCCCCGACAACCCCTTCGCCGAAGAGATCGCCGTCTACGACAAGGCACTCGGTGCTGCCGGGCTGCCGTCCGTTCCCGTCTTCGCCTATATGCCGGGCCTCTCGGGGGATGTCGCCCCGGTCGCCGGCTTCGACTATGACGCGCTGCACTTCCTGCGGCGCGCGTATCTGCTCCAGCTCTGCGGCCTCGCGGTGACGCCGGTCGGTGAACTGGGCGGCGACTACGAACAGTTGCTGGAGATGTTCGAGTCGACGGCCCAGCAGTCGCATCTGGTCTGGCACTACGACCACGCGGGCGCGTATGTCCCGGTGGACTACGACGCGCCCCTCTCGAACGAGGAACTCCTCGCGGGCGGCGGCCCGCTGGGCTCCACGCAGGGTCTGCTGCGGGAGCTGGAGATCGTCGGCCCGGCGATCGGTATCGACCCGGCCAACCCCCCGTCCGCCCCCGCCCCGCCGGCCCGCCCCACGTCCTTGGAGGAACCGGCGACCTCGATCCCTTACGACGACGGCCCGTTCGCCCGGGAGCGCCATGTGTGGCTCGGCCTGCACGCGGCGGCCACCAGGAGCCTGGGCCAGGGCTCGATGATCATCTTCAGTTGAAGAGCGCACGAGCATGAGGGCCGGGGGCCTGGGGCCGAGGACCGGGGCCGGGGGCCGGCGCGAGCCGACCCCCGCCCGGCCCCCGGTCCTCACCGCGCCCCCGGTCCCCACCCCCGTCCCTCACCGTGCCCCCGTCCCTCACCGCGCCCCCGCCCTCACCGCGCTTCCGGCGGTCGCTGCCTCGGCATGTTCGGCCGGGCGCCCGGGGGGAGCGGAAAACGTCCCGGGGGCGGTACGACGCCCTCGCCGCGTGCCCCGCCCATCGGTACCGACTGCATCATCAGCGGCGCGGGGCCCGAGCGGAACTCGACCATCCAGTCCGCCGTCTCCGCCCGCACCAGCTCCGTCACGTCCTCGGTGAACCGCCGCAGGACGCCGAGGCAGCGCTCCGCCGCCTCGCTGGCCGTGCCCTCGGTCGGCCCGAGGACCTCCCGTACGCACTCCGACGCCCAGTCGAACTGGAACGTCTGCAGCCTGCGCTGCACCGCCTGCGCCGTCGCGACCGCCCGCATCCAGCCGGACGTCAGCCCGAGATACCGGTCGCACCCCACACAGGCCGCGCCCAGCAGCAGCGAGAGGTATCCCCACCCCGCGGCCCCGGTCACCGCGCCCGTCAGATCCAGCAGCGGCAGCGCCGCGCCCGCCGTCACCGCGAGGGCCGTCGCCGCCCGCAGCGCGCGGGCGCCGCGCCGCTTGCGCACCCGGTCGGCGAGATACCAGTCGACCGTGCGCAGCGCCCCCGTCTCGACCCAGCGGTAGAGCTCGTCGAGCCGCTCCGCCGGCTCACCCCAGTCCCCGAGCGGAAACGGGCCGCCCGTCAGATCGCCGTAGGGCGGCGGGCCGCTCTCGTCCTCGCCGGTGGTCTCCCCGGACGGAGGCCCCTCCTCCCGGGCGGGGCCTCCGGGCTGCATCTCCGGCTGGCTCACCTGGGTACTCCTCTACGGTCTGGCTGTGACTCTGCGTGACGGTCGGTGTGCGCGCGTACGGGCCGGGGGCTGCCCAGGGCCTGTCGACGCGCCTGTTGACGCGTATGCACTTCCTACCGCCAAATGGTGGGCGCTGTGCCCGAAACCCCGGCATTTCCTTCCGTGTGGGTGCCGTGATCAGGTAGGGGAGCGCGAGGCTCTCACTCGAAAGAGTTCGCTTGGGGTTCGTTCCGGCGGGGTAGGGCGCGGTGCTCGGGGACCACGTAGGCTCGCCTTACGGACAACTCGTCCAGTAACTCGTCGTCGAGATGCCAGGAGTGACCGTGATTCCCGGTGGTGGTCAGCCCAATATGCAAGAGCTGCTCCAGCAGGCCCAGAAGATGCAGCAGGACCTCGCGCGGGCACAGGAGGAGCTGGCGGACGCCGAGGTCGAGGGGCAGGCGGGCGGTGGTCTCGTGAAGGCCACGGTCAACGGCTCCGGGGAGCTGCGTGCTCTGGTCATCGACCCGAAGGCCGTCGACCCCGAGGACACGGAGACCCTCGCGGATCTCGTCGTCGCCGCCGTGCACGCGGCGAACGACAACGCGCAGCAGCTCCAGCAGGAGAAGCTGGGTCCGCTGGCGCAGGGACTCGGCGGGATGCCGGGCCTGCCCTTCTGACGCGTCCTCCGCGCTCTTTCCCGCCCGCGTAAGCCGCGTAACCCGCTCTTCTAACCCGCGCTGACACCAACTAGCGTATGTACTCACCGTAGTAGGGAAGGCAGTCCGTTGTACGAAGGCGTGGTCCAGGAACTGATCGACGAGCTGGGCAGGCTGCCCGGCGTCGGTCCCAAGAGCGCGCAGCGGATCGCTTTCCATATCCTCCAGGCCGAGCCGACCGATGTGCGCCGTCTCGCCCATGCCCTCCTCGAGGTCAAGGACAAGGTCCGGTTCTGCGCCGTGTGCGGCAATGTCGCGCAGGAGGAGCGCTGCGGGATCTGCCGTGACGCGCGCCGCGATGTGACGGTGATCTGTGTCGTGGAGGAACCGAAGGACGTCGTCGCCATCGAGCGCACCCGCGAGTTCCGCGGCAAGTACCACGTGCTCGGCGGCGCGATCAGTCCCATCGAGGGCGTGGGCCCCGATGACCTGCGGATCCGTGAGCTACTGGCCCGTCTCGCCGACGGTACGGTCACCGAGCTGATCCTGGCGACCGACCCCAACCTGGAGGGCGAGGCCACGGCCACGTACCTCGCCCGCATGATCAAGCCGATGGGCCTGAAGGTCACGCGCCTGGCCAGCGGTCTGCCCGTGGGGGGCGACCTGGAATATGCCGACGAGGTCACGCTCGGGCGTGCCTTCGAGGGGAGACGACTTCTCGATGTCTGACGCAACGCTGCACGCCGTGAACCAGGATCCGGACGACTTCGCGGTCCAGATCGCCGACCAGATCGAGAGCTTCATCGTGGCCGTCACGGAAGTGGCGAAGGGCGATGAGCCGGACAGTGCCGTGCCGTTCCTGTTGCTGGAGTTCTCCCAGCTCATGCTGGCCGGCGGCCGGCTGGGTGCCCACGAGGACATCCTTCCCGACGAGCGGTACGAGCCCGATCTCGGCCCCGAGCCGGACGTCGACGACCTGCGCGAGCGCTTCGCCGTGATCCTCGAACCGATCGATGTCTACTCCGAGGTCTTCGACCCGTACGAACCGCGCAAGGCGCCCGTGCCGTCCCGTATCTCCGACGACATCGCCGGTGTGGTGACGGATCTGCGCCACGGCCTGGCCCACTACCGCGCGGGCCGGACGACCGAGGCGCTGTGGTGGTGGCAGTTCTCGTACTTCTCCAGCTGGGGTTCCACCGCCTCCGCCACTCTCCGCGCCCTTCAGTCGCTGGTCGCCCACGTACGCCTCGACCAGCCGCTTCCGGCCCTGGACGGCCTCGACACCGACCAGGATCTGACCGAGGAGGCCGAGGACGTGCTGGCGGAGGAGGCCGGCAGGGTGATGGCGGAGGAGATCGCGACCCCGCTGGGCATGCGCACGCTCAGGTGACACGGGCGGCTCGGGCGTGACACGGGCGGCGTGAGCGGGCAAAGCTTCGTGACGTGGGCCACGTTCCCGCGTGTACCGCGCCATCGGGGGCATGCATGCACACCGAGCGGCCGTGTCCGTCTCAAGGTGATCACGGAGTGGGCGGGACATCTCACGATGTGGTATAGCCGGGACGTCGTGCGGCCGCTCGTTAAACTGAGCCGACAGTGACTATGGACTGAGCGAGGAGCGCACGTGGGCCTTGTCGTGCAGAAGTACGGAGGCTCCTCCGTAGCCGATGCCGAGGGCATCAAGCGGGTCGCCAAGCGGATCGTCGACGCCAAGAAGAACGGCCACCAAGTGGTCGTCGTGGTGTCGGCGATGGGCGACACGACGGACGAGTTGATCGATCTCGCCGGGCAGGTATCCCCTATCCCCGCCGGGCGTGAGTTCGACATGCTGCTGACCGCGGGAGAGCGGATCTCCATGGCCCTGCTGGCGATGGCGATCAAAAACCTGGGCCACGAGGCCCAGTCGTTCACCGGCAGCCAGGCGGGCGTCATCACCGACTCGGTCCACAACAAAGCGCGCATCATCGATGTCACGCCGGGCCGGATCCGTACGGCGCTCGACGAGGGCAACATCGCCATCGTCGCCGGGTTCCAGGGGGTGTCCCAGGACAAGAAGGACATCACTACGCTGGGCCGTGGCGGCTCGGACACCACCGCTGTCGCGCTCGCGGCGGCGCTGGAGGCCGAGGTGTGCGAGATCTACACCGATGTGGACGGCGTCTTCACCGCGGACCCCCGGGTCGTGACGAAGGCCCGGAAGATCGACTGGATCTCCTTCGAGGACATGCTGGAGCTCGCCAGCTCCGGCTCCAAGGTGCTGCTGCACCGGTGCGTCGAGTACGCACGCCGTTACAACATCCCGATCCATGTCCGTTCCTCGTTCTCGGGGCTCCAGGGCACATGGGTCAGCAACGAACCGCAAGGGGACCGCAAGGTGGAGCAGGCCATCATCTCCGGTGTCGCCCATGACACCTCAGAGGCGAAGATCACGGTCGTCGGTGTCCCCGACAAGCCCGGCGAGGCCGCGACGATCTTCCGCGCCATCGCCGACAACCAGATCAACATCGACATGGTGGTGCAGAACGTCTCCGCCGCGTCGACCGGTCTGACCGACATCTCCTTCACGCTGCCGAAGACCGAGGGCCGCAAGGCGATCGACGCGCTGGAGAAGACGAAGCCGACGATCGGGTTCGAGTCGCTGCGCTACGACGACCAGATCGCCAAGATCTCGCTCGTCGGCGCCGGCATGAAGACCAACCCGGGCGTCACCGCCGGATTCTTCGAGGCGCTCTCGGACGCGGGCGTGAACATCGAGCTGATCTCGACATCCGAGATCCGTATCTCGGTGGTCACCCGCGCGGACGAGGTCACCGAGGCCGTGCGCGCCGTGCACACCGCCTTCGGGCTCGACAGCGACTCCGACGAGGCCGTGGTCTACGGAGGCACCGGACGATGAACGCGCCTTCCGCGCCCCGCGGCGCCGCGCGGAGCGCCGCGCGATGAACGGCGGGCCGACGCTCGCGGTCGTGGGTGCGACCGGAGCCGTCGGCGCCGTGATGCTCCAGATCCTGTCGCAGCACGCGGACGTCTGGGGCGACATCCGGCTGATCGCCTCACCCCGTACGGAGGGCGGCAAGCTGTCCGTACGCGGTGAGGCGACCGAGGTCGTCGCGCTCTCCGAGGCGGTTCTCGACGGTGTGGACGTGGCGCTGTTCCTCGTACCGGACGAGGTGTCCGCCCGGTGGGCACCGGTCGCCGCGGCCAAGGGTGCCGTGGTCGTGGACAATTCGGCCGCGTTCCGCATGGACCCCGATGTCCCGCTGGTCGTGCCCGAGCTCAACCCCCACGCCGTACGGGCCCGTCCGCGCGGCATCATCGCGAGCCCGGGGTGCGCCACGCTCTCGATGATCGTGGCGGTCGGCGCGCTGCACGCCGAGTTCGGCGTGCGGGAGCTGACGGTCTCCTCGTACCAGGCGGTCAGCGCCGCCGGACAGGACGGCGTCAGCGCGCTGCGTGAACAGCTCTCCCTGGTCGCGGGTACGGAGCTGGGCACGCGCCCCGGCGATGTGCGCCGCGCGGTGGGCGATGCCACCGGGCCCTTCCCCGCCCCGCTGGCGCTGAACGTCGTGCCGTGGTCCGGGTCCGCCCTGGAGGGCGGCTGGTCCTCGGAGGAGATGGCGATCCGCGAGGAGACCAGGAAGATCCTGGACCTGCCGACGTTGCGGGTGTCGGCGACCTGTGTCCGGGTCCCGGTGATCACCGGGCACTCCCTCGCCGTGCACGCGCGCTTCGAGCAGGAGATCACGGTCGGCCGGGCGCACGAGATCCTGGCGACCCAGCCGGGCGTGGTGCTGTTCGACAACCCCGGGGCGGGCGATTTCCCCACGCCGGCCGATGTGGTGGGGACGGATCCCACCTGGGTGGGGCGGGTACGGCGGTCGCTGGACGACCCCCGGGCGCTGGAGCTGTTCGTCTGCGGCGACAATCTACGCAAAGGTGCCGCGCTGAACACGGCTCAGATCGCCGAGGCCGTCGCCGTCGAGCTGTCGCGGCCGTAACTCCCCACCGTCCGGGAGCGGTAGCCGCGTGAGCGAGCGAAATCAGGAAGCCAAAGATCCGCAAAACTTTGTAGAATCTGTGAACGTCCTGTGGGCAGTTCCACGCTCTATGCCTCTTGAACTGGGACGTTGTCGTGTTCGACGATGCACATCCGTCTTTCCGCGAGAGCTCTGCAACCGCTGGACGGCTGGAAAGCGTCTCTGCGGTCGCCCCTTTGCGGTGTCGCAAATATGGGGCATAGGGGGAGATCAGTTACGCATGAGGGTATTTGGTGCAGCGTCAAATGGGATGGCGTGCGCGTACAACCCTGGTGGGGGGAAGCGTGTCCAACTGGCGTGGCAGAGGTTCTCGAAATCACAGCGATCGGCCCGGTGCGCGGCGCGACAGTGCGTCCGCTCCGTCGGCCCCGCACGCCGGGCGGCATGCCGGTGATCGCCCCCATGCCCGCCGCGCGGCCCGCACGTATACCGTCCCAGCGCGACGGCGCTGACGAGGCGATGGCCGCGGGTACCACCGTCGACCACCTGACCGAGACCTACCGCGCCCACTACCGGTCGCTGCTCGGTCTCGCCGCGCTCCTGCTGGACGACACGGCCTCCTGTGAGGACGTCGTCCAGGAAGCCTTCATCCGGGTCCACTCCGCGCGCAATCGCGTACGTGAGCCGGAGAAGACCCTCGCGTATCTGCGGCAGACGGTCGTGAACCTCTCCCGTTCCGCGCTGCGCCGCCGCATCCTCGGTCTCAAGCTGCTCTCGAAGCCGATGCCCGACATGGCGAGCGCGGAGGAGGGCGCGTACGACCTGCTGGAGCGGGACGCGCTGATCAAGGCGATGCGCGGACTCCAGCGCCGGCAGCGCGAGGTGCTGTCCCTGCGGTACTTCGCGGACATGACCGAAGCGCAGGTCGCCGAGACGCTGGGGATATCCCTGGGCTCGGTGAAGGCATACGGCTCGCGGGGCATAGCGGCGCTGCGCGTCGCCATGGAGGCCACGGCATGAGTGGGCGCGAGGACCGGCACGGATTCGGCCGGGGCGAGAGCCCCGGTACGGATCGCGGCGAGGGCCGCGGCGAGCGCCGCGGGCACGAGCCGGCCGGGCCGGACGCCCCGACGAACGACCTGACTGGAAACGGAATTGTGAACAACGGGCCGGAGAATGAGCTGAGCGGCCTCGGTGACACGAGTGCCGACCGGGATAAGAACGCCGCCAAGGGCGGCAGCGGTGACGGCGGTGGCCGTGGCGACGGCGGTGGCCGTGCCGGCGACCGCGGTGACGGTGACGGCGGTGAGGTCGTGAGCAACGACCTGAACGGCGTCCTGGACGGGGACGAACTGGCGCTGCGGCGGATGCTGCACGGCGCCGTGGGCGACCTGCGGCCGTCCGACGGCGCCCTCGACCATCTCCGCAAGGCCGTACCGACCCGGCGAGCCAGAAAGCGCCAGGCGGTCGTCGGTATGGCGGCGGCGGCGCTGCTGTTCGGTACGGCGGTCCCCGCCTTCGTCCATGTCGCCAACTCCACCGACGTGATGGACGACCGGGCCGTCAGCACCGGCCACGGCGAGCAGGCGCAGGGCGGTGCCGACGCCGACAAGGAGACCACGGGCGGCAAGAAGGACGCGGACGGTCCCTCCGACAAGGTGTCCGCCGACGAGGACGAGACCGATAAGACGGACAAGCCGGACGGCGGGGGCGCGTCGGGTTCGCCGGACGGCGGCAAGGACGGTTCGGTCGATTCCGAAGCCCCCTACGAGACCGCCTCCTCGTCCCCCTGCGACTCCAGCCAGCTCCTGGTCGTCGGCCAGACGGGCACCCCGGACGCCGCGGGCACGGTCTACGGGAGCTTCCGCGTCTCCAATGTCTCGGCATCGGGCTGTTCGGTCACCGGCCGCGGCACGGTCAACTTCCTGGCGACGGGCGCGGCCGACCAGAGCAAGATCCTCGTCGCGTCGCACACCGCGGGCGACCCGGCGACCGGGCTGCCCGACCCCTCCCAGGAGGCGGCGGCGCTGGTGCTGCCGCCGAACGGCGCGTACGAGGTGAAGTTCGCCTGGGTGCCCTCGGAGACCTGTCCGACGACCGGCGCCTCGCCCGACCCCTCCCCGTCCGAGGACGGCTCGGGGGGCACGACCGGCGACCCTGGTACGGGACCGGACACCGGCTCGGACGGCTCGGAAACGGTGACCCAGCTCACCACCGACGGCGGCACGCTGGACGGCTCGGTCGCGGTGACCCACACGGCGGAGCCGGGCGCCCCGAGCGGTCAGACGAGCATCTCCAACGCCTGCGCGGGCACCATCTACCGGACGGGCGTCCTCAACGCGTCGTAGGGCCAGGGCACGGGACACGGGATACAGGACACGGCCCACGGGACACGGGCCTGGAGACCGGAGTGGCTACGCGGCGGTCTCCAGCCCCAGCTTCCGGTCCCTGATCGCCTCCGCCTCGCGCCGGACGAGCCGGAACCACATGAAGACCACGAAGCCGGCGAAGACGAACCACTCGCCGGTGTAACCGAGGTTCTGGAACGCCTTGAGGTCGAGCCCGGTGTTCTGCGGCGCGCCCGCGGGCACGGCCCGCAGCCCGTCCGACGCCTTGCTGACGGTGACCCAGGCGTCGTACACGTCGTACGGCACGACATTGACCAGCGATGCCGCGCTGATCATGGCCAGCTGGCCGGGGGGCAGCCCGCCGCCCGCCCGTACCCCGTCGGAGCCGGTGGACTCGGACGCCTGGAGCGCCCCGGCCACCGTCACCTCGCCGGTGGGTGGCGCGGGCGCCTTCTCGCCGCCGGGCAGCCAGCCGCGCACCACGGGCAGTGCCTTGCCGCCGTCGGTACGGAGCATGGTCAGCACATACGAACCGGTCTTGCCGTCCAGCTGCCGGCCCGGCACCAGGAACTGGTCCTCGTACCGCCCACTGGCGGTGGTGTGCCGGCCCGAGGTCTCCTGGTCGACCGGCAGCAGTGTCTCCAGCGCCGCCGCGGGCCGCTCACCGGGATCGGGCGCCGCCTGCGCGGCCTCGTGCGAGGCGACGCGGACCTCGAAGCGGCCCAGCTGCCAGATCCCCATGAAAATGCACACGGGGATCGCCAGCAGGACGAAGACGTTGATCCCCAACCAGCGCGGAGTCACCAGGAAGCGGTACACCCCTCCACGGTACGGAACGCCGCCCGGGCCCCCGGTCCCGGGTCCCCGTAGAAGCCCCCCCGCAGAGGTCTCCCCGTCCCGGATCCCCCCCCGCAGAGGTCCCCTCGTCCCGGATCCCCCCGTGTCTCCCGTGGAGGTCCCGGGCCGCGGGCTCCCGTCATCTCCGTCATCTCACCTCACCGCGCGCCCTCCCCCAGGTGCTTGACCGCGAACTCCAGCTCCAGCCGGACCTGCTTGATCCGCTCCTCCACGACGAGCGAGCCATGGCCCGCGTCGTACCGGTACACCTCATGGACCGCGCCCCGGGCCGCCAGCCTGTCCACATAGTTCTCCACCTGGCGGATCGGGCAGCGCGGGTCGTTCACGCCCGCCGAGATATAGACCGGTGCCCGGACGGCGTCGACGTAGGTCAGCGGTGACGAGGCCGCGAACCGCTCCGGCACCTCCTCCGGCGTACCGCCCAGCAGCGTGCGGTCCATCGCCTTGAGGGCCTCCATCTCGTCGTGGTACGCCGTCACATAGTCGGCGACCGGCACGGCCGCGAGCCCCACGGCCCAGGCGTCGGGCTGGGTGCCGAGACCGAGCAGGGTCAGATAGCCGCCCCACGATCCGCCCGACAGCACCAGCTTCGCCGGATCCGCCAGACCGGACGCGACCGCCCACTCCCGGACCGCCGCGATGTCCTCCAGCTCGATCAGCCCGATCCGGTGCTTGAGCGCGTCCGTCCACTCCCGTCCGTATCCGGTGGAGCCGCGGTAGTTGACCCGGACGACCGCGAAGCCGTGGTCGACCCAGGCGGCCGGGCCCGCCGCGAACGCGTCGCTGTCATGCCACGTCGGGCCGCCATGGATCTCGAAGACCGTCGGGAACGGGCCCTCGCCCTCCGGCCGCTGCACGAGCGCGTGGACCCGGCCACCCGGGCCCTCCACCCACGCGTCCTCCACCGGCACCGACGCGGGCGCCGCCGGTCCCGGCGGATCGAGCACCACCCCGCCCGCCGTGGAACGCACCTCCGGCGGCTGGGCCGCGGACGACCACAGATACTCCACGCTTCCGTCGGGCCGGGCCGTCGCCCCCGAGACCGTCCCCGCCGGGGTCTCCAGCTGGACCAGCGCGCTCTTGGCGAAGTCATAGCGCCACAGCTCGCCGCGGGCCTCGAAGCTGTGGGCGACCAGCAGCCCCGACCCGTCCGGATACCACTCGGCGTTGACATCGCCGGGCAGCTCGATGGCCAGCTCGGTCTCCTCGCCGGTCAGCGGATTCCAGACGACCGGCTCCCAGCGGCCCCGCCGCTGATGGCCGATGAGCAGCCGGCTGTCCCCTTCCACCGGCGCGAAGCCCAGCACCTCCAGGCCCAGCTCGCGCGTACCGCCCTCCGTGTCGTCCAGCTCAGCCACCACCGAGCCGTCCAGCCGCAGCACCCGCACCGCCGAGTGCATCGCGTCGCCGTGCTCGGTGTGCTCTATCGCCAGCAGCGAGCCGTCGTGCGACAGATCGCCGACCCCGGCCGACTCGCGGTGCCGGTAGATCTCCACGGGCTGCTCGCCGGGCCGTACGACATGGAGCGTCGAGCCGTCCTCGTCGGTCGAGCGCCCCACCACCGCCGTGCCGTCCCGGCCGAGCGCCAGCCCGGCCGGGTAGGAGGGAGCGAGCCCCGCCACCGCCGGTTCGTCACCGGCTCCGTCCGCCCCGGCGGTGAACCGCTGCCGCATCCAGACCCCGAACTCGTCCCCGTCCGTGTCCGAGAACCACCAGATCCACTCGCCGTCGAGCGAGAGCACGCCGTCCGTCGTCCCGTTCGGCCGGTCCGTCGCCTGCCGCTGCTCACCGGTCGCGCGATCCCACGCGTACAGCTCGTACGTCCCCGTCGCGTTGGAGACGAACAGCGCGCGCTCCGGCGCGTCCTCCGCCCAGTCGGGCAGCGACACCCGCGGGGCCCGGAAGCGCTTCTCCCACGCGGGCATCGAGGCCGCGGCCGGGGTCGGGGCGGCAGCCGGGCCGGCTGCCGCGCCCGCTGTCGAGGCCACTGTCGAATCCGGTGTCGAACCGGTGATCTCAGTCATGCCCCCTATTCTGCGCCCGGCCCCTGACATTCCGTCGGCGTCCCGCTCAGCCTGTGGATAACTCCTTGAGCAGCATCTTCGTGGCCACGGCCGCCAGCTCCTTCTCGGCCTGGTCCCAGGTCCAGCCGCAGTCGTCGACGAGCGTGCGCCAGGCGCCCAGCCCGAAGCAGAACCACAGCACGTCGGCGCACCGCTCGACGGTCATCCCGGCCTTGAGAGCACCGAGGCCCTTGAGGTGTGAGGCGATCTCGCGGAGGGCAGATGTGTAGATAGAGGTGCCCTCGTCCCAGAGTGCTTCCGCCGCCTCGTGCACAGGCAGCGCGCTGTAGAGGATCGCGATCGATTCGCGGTGCTCCTCGTTGCTGAGCCGGGTGCGGTGGGCAAGCAGGGCGATGGCGGAGACGGCGTCCTCGGTGCCCCGTATCCGCTTCACGGTCTCCTGAGCGCCCGAGTGCGCGGCCGCGCGGTGGACGGTCTCCCGCAGTATGTCGAGCCGGCCCCCGGCGCTGGCGTACACCGTCTTGACCGCGGTCCCTGCCTCGCAGGCGATCTCGGCGACGGTCACCTTCGCGAAACCCCGCTCCAGGAAGAGCCGCCGTGCCGCGTCGATGATGTCGCGCCGTGTGGCGGCCGCGGTGAGTGCGCGGCGAGGAGAGTGGTACGGCCGTCCGTCAGGCATGTGAACATTTTAGGACAAGTCGGGCATTTATTGCAGTGCCTTTGAGTTCAATACATAGGGGCTCACCTCTATCTTCGAGGGACAGAGAATGAAGGTTTCATCCGCGCTTCGAGCCGAACGCTCGCGCCTGTACGACGAACTCCTCGCCGAGCACATGATCATGCGACGCGGCGCCGCCCTCGTGGCGGTGTCGTTCGCGAATCTCGCCGACGGTCAGCCCGTCGACGTCAGGACGCTGGTCAGCACCTCCCGCTGGCTGATCGATTACATCAGGAGCCATCACGGGAGTGAGGACGAAGAACTCTGGCCCGCGCTGCGGGACCTGTTTCCCACCGCCGTCGCCGAACTCGACGAGATGCTCGTCGAGCACCAGGCGCTCGACGCCGAGCTGCACGCCCTCGCCAGGGCAGTCGACGCGATCGACGCCCGGGAGATCACGGGCGGGCGCGCCGAGGTACTGGTGGTCGTCAGTGAGGCGGCCATGTCCGGGCTGCCGTCCGCCCAGCGGGTCCGCGAGATTCTGACCAGGCACTTCGACGAGGAGGAGCCGGTCCTGCTGGAGCTGTTCCCGCAGGTGCCGGACGCCGACCTCACACGCGTACGGGAGGGGATCTTCCACGGCGGCTTCCGAGGCAGCCCGCACCTGGTGCTCGGCCTGATGGAGGACCCGGACCGGATCCCCGGATACACGGCCGTGCTGAGCGCCTTCCCGGCGTCGGTGCGGTGGCTGCGCCCGGTACTGCTGGCGCGCTACCGCTCCACCAAGAAGGCGCTGGCGGTGACGACGTATCTCGACAGGATCTAGACGACGACGATGACGACGTACCTGGCCGGGAGCTAGGGGCGTGAACGGGCGTGCAGCGTTCGCGCGACCCTCGGGCCCAGCCAGCGCTTGAGCCTGCGCAGCGGCTCCAGCTGTTCCGCCGCCCGGTCGATCCGGTAGTACAGCTGGGGCGGGATGTGCGGCAGCAGAGGGGAGTGCCGCTGCCCGAGCAGCGCGAACATCTGCGGCGGGGCCAGCTGCATATAGCGCGGAAGGTTCTCGTACCACTGGGCGCTGTAGCGGGCCGCGCTCTGAACGGGGAGGAGGGCGGACCTCCGTTCCCGCTCGTACTGGACGAGGGCGGCCCGCAGTTCCGGGTGTGTGTCGTGTACGTCGTGTCCGCGCCGCCTGTTGTGCCCGCGCAGCGCGCCGGCCAGTGCGATGGCGTCCTCCAGCGCGAGCGTGGTGCCCGCGCCGATGGAGTAGTGCGTGGTGTGGGCGGCGTCGCCGAGCAGGACGAGGTTGCCGTGGTGCCAGGTCCGGTTGGTCAGGGTGCGGAAGTTGAGCCACTGCGCGCTGCCGTCCGCGTGCGCCCGGCCGATCAGCCGGTGCCCGTCCAGCGGCCCCGCGAAGAGCCGTTCCAGCAGGGCCAGGCCATCGGCCTCGCTCGCCCTGTCGAGCCCGAGGCCGGTCCAGGTCGCCGGGGAGCACTCGACGATGCAGGTGCTCGCGTCCTCGCTGAACCCGTAGGCGTAGCACCAGATCCAGCCGTGCTCGGTCTCGACGAAGGCGAAGGTGAACGAGTCGAAGACCTTGGTGGTGCCGAGCCAGATGTAGGTGTTGCGCCCGGCGGTGGCTTCGGTGCCGAAGTGCCGGACGTGCCGCTCGCGCAGTGCGCTGCCGACTCCGTCGCAGGCTACGACCAGATCGGCGTCGGGCAGTTCGGCGGCATCGGTGATCGTGTGCTCGAACTCGACGCGTACGCCGAGAGAGCGGGCCCGCTCGGTGAGGATGCCGAGCAGCCGGCGCCGGCCGATTCCGAACCCCGTGTCGCCGTGGTGCACCGTCTTCCGGTCGCCGACGTGTGCGACCCCGTCGCTCCAGCGGACCGAGTTCTCGCTGATGGCGACCGCTGATTCGGGGTCGTGGACATGGAGCTTGTCGATCAGACTGCCCCAGTAGGTCACGCCCCAGCCGTAGGTGGACCCGGCCTCGTTCCGTTCGTAGACGGTGATGTCGTGGGACGGGTTCTGCCGTTTCATCAGGATCGAGAAGTACAGGCCGGCGGGCCCGCCGCCGACGCATGCGACCTTCACAGGTGCTCCCGGTTGTCCCGTTGTGACGCTAAGTGATCAATTGCGGACGAAGAGTAGCAGGCCGCGGTGCGGTTGGCCCGGCAGGGACTTGTTGTGTGGTCGGCCTGTACTGAATACTTCTACAGCGCTGTAGAAGTCGATCCGATCCGTACCGCGAGAGAGCAGACCTGATGTTCGGCTTGAGTGAACTGGCCCTGATCCTCATCGTCGTCGCCGTGGTCGTCGGGGTGAAGAGGCTCCCTGAGCTGACCCGCTCCGCCGGTAAGGCCGCCCGCATCCTCAAGAGTGAGACGAAGGCGCTCAAGGAGGAGGGCAAGGAGGCGGGTAAGACGGACGACCAGACGGATGGCAAGACGGATGGCAAGACGGATGGCAAGACGGACGGCCAGGATTCCGGCAGGACGTCCGACGCCGCCGGGCCGGGGGTGCGTCGTGTCGTCACGGGCACCATCGTCGAGCGGGACGATGCCCCCGCGCGGGACCCTCGCGACAAGCCGTAGCCCTAGACTGAACCGCTGGTTCGGGGCTTCAGGTATGAGGACATTCGGGTTGACGGGGTGACGGCCCGCGCGGGACGGGAGAGCGATCGTGACGCCAGGTGTGCCGGCGGGTGCCGGCGGCTTCGAGGATCCTCCTGCCGAGGTGCTGGCCGAGGCCGCCGCCGCGTTCGGGCTGCTGGCGTCGTCGGCGCGGCTGCACATCATGTGGGTACTGGCCCAGGGCGAGAGCGATGTGACCGGACTCGCCGAGCGCGTGGGCGGGGCGCTGCCCGCCGTGAGCCAGCATCTGACCAAGCTGAAGCTGGCCGGTCTCGTACGGTCGCGGCGCGAAGGCCGTCGCCAGGTGTACTTCGTCGACGATCCGGATGTCGTGACCGTGGTCCGGCTGATGGTCGGACAGCTGACCGACCGCGCGACGCACGCCCCGGCACGGCGCGTCCGCGACATCACGGCTTGAGTCCGCGGTGCCCGACTCCGTGGCGCCGGACTCCGTTGCGTCCGGAGCGGGTACGTCCGGAGCGGGTACGTCCGGGGCGGACGGGTCCACGGCGGCCACGTCCGGGCCGGGGCCGGGCGCCGACCGCGGTCCCGTGGACCCCTGGGCGCCGGGCGGGGACGGCACCCCGCCGGATCTGACCGCCCTCACGACCCTCCAGGTGCTGCGGCGGCTGGACAGCGGGCCGCGCGGGCTGACGGACGCGCAGGCCGAGGAGCGGCTGCTCCAGTACGGCGAGAACGCGGTGCCGGAGTGGCGTACGGCGTCCTGGCCGCGGCGTTTCGTACGGAGTACGCGGGATCCGTTCACCGCCGTACTGCTCTGTCTCGGAGTGGTGTCGGCCACCGTCTCCGCCTGGGGCACCGCCCTGGTGATCCTCTCGCTGGTCGTGGTCAGCTGTCTGCTGCGCTCGTCCGGGGAGCACAGGGCCGACCGTTCCATGGCCGGGCTGCGCGAGCTGGTGGCGACCACGGCGACGGTGCTGCGGCGCGGGAGTGACGGGGGCGGGGGCGGGAACGGGGGCGGGGGCGGCTCGCGGCCGAGGGAGATTCCGGTCGACCAGTTGGTGCCGGGCGATGTGATCCGCCTCGGCCCCGGCGATCTGGTGCCCGCCGACGTACTGCTCCTCCGCGCGAGCGGGCTGACCGTGCATCAGGCGGCGCTGACGGGGGAGTCGGCGCCGGTCGGGAAGTACGCCGTCGACGCGGCGGCCCCGGCGGGCGTCCAGGCCCCGGACCCGGACCGTACGCCCGCCGCCGGCGCGGCGTTCGCGGGGGTGTTCGCGCAGCCGCGGCTGTGTTTCCAGGGCAGCAGCGTCGCCTCGGGCAGCGGCACCGCCGTCGTCGTGGCGACCGGGACACGTACGCGGTTCGGCGTCGCGCGCGGCCGGCCGGGGCGCCGTACGGCCAGCGCCTTCGACCGGCAGGTGAACGGCATCTCGTGGATCCTCATCCGGTTCATGCTGCTCACCCCGCCGCTCGTCCTGATGGCCAACGCCGCCCTGCGCGGCCGGGGCTTGGAGACGCTCCCCTTCGCGGTCGCGGTCGCCGTCGGACTCACTCCGGAGATGCTGCCGGTCATCGTCACCACCGCCCTGGCCCGGGGCGCCTCACGCCTCGCGCGCCACCACGCGGTGATCGTCAAACGTCTGCCCGCGCTGCACGACCTCGGCGCCGTCGACGTACTGTTCCTGGACAAGACGGGCACCCTCACCCAGGACCGGCCGGTGGTCGGCGGGTCGACGGACGCGTACGGCGAGCCCGATCCCGAGGTGCTGCGCTGGGCCGCCGTGAACGCCTGGTGGACCCTGCAACTGGCCGACCTGCCCGCCCCGGACGCCCTCGACGACGCGATCCTCGACGCGGTGGACGAGGAGGATCCGGCGCGGTACGAGGGCGTGGCGGCCCTCCCGTTCGATTCCGTACGCCGCCTCTCCACCGCGGTCGTCCGACGGCCGGGCAGCCTCGGCACCCACACCCTCATCGTCAAGGGGGCGGTCGAGGCCGTGCTCCAGCGGTGCGCGCTCGACGACGAGGAACGGGACCGGCTCACCGCGCTGGCCGCCCGTGAGGCGGACAGCGGTCTGCGGCTGCTCGCGGTCGCCACGGCGGAACGGCCCGCCCGTCACCGCGACTACACCCACGCCGACGAGCGCGGACTCGACTTCCGGGGCTTCGTCGCGCTCCACGACGCACTCGCTCCGACCGCCGCCGAGGCGCTGAAGGTACTCGCCGCGCGCGGCGTCACGGTCAAGATCCTGACGGGCGACCACCCGGGCACGGCGGCCCGCGCGTGTCTGGATCTGGGCCTCGACATGGCGGCCGACGGGCTCGCGAGCGGTGACCTCGCGGGCGGTGGCCTCGGGGCCGGCGGGCTCGCGAGCGGTGGCCTCGGGGCCGGCGGTGGCCTCGGGGCCGGCGGTGGCCTCGGGGCCGGCGGCGGAGAGGTCGTCACCGCCGAACGGCTCGACGCGCTCACCGACGCGGAACTCGCCGAGGTCGCCCGGCGCACCACCGTCTTCGCGCGCTGCACACCCGAGCACAAGGCCCGTATCGTCGCCGCCGTCCGCGCCGACGGGCACACCACCGGCTTCCTCGGCGACGGCGTCAACGACCTGCCCGCGCTGCACGCCGCCGATGTCGGGATATGCCCGCGCGACGCCGTCGACGTCGTCCGCGAGTCCACCGATGTCGTGCTCGCGCGGAAGGACCTCACCGCGATCGAGCACGCGATCGGCGCCGGGCGCCATTCGAGCGGCAATATCGCCACGTATCTGCGGATCACGCTCTCCTCCAACCTCGGCAATGTCATCGCGATGCTCGTCGCGGGGCTGCTGCTGCCGTTCCTGCCGATGCTTCCGGCGCAGGTCCTCGTCCAGAACCTGTGCTTCGACGCCGCGCAGCTCGCCTTCGCGTACGACCGGCCGTTGCCCGAGGCGCTGCGCCGGCCGACGGAGCTGCGCTCCCGGGCGTTCTTCCGGTTCATCACGGGCTTCGGTCTCATCAACGCGCTCTCGGACCTGGCGACGTTCGCGCTGCTCGCGTCGGCCTCGCACGCCGCCGTCGACGGGGACGGCCAGGCGGAGTTCCACTCCGGATGGTTCACCGAGAACCTGCTCACCCAGGCGCTGGTGATGCTGCTGTTGCGTACGAGCGCACGCCCCGCGTCCGGCCGGCGGGCTCCGAGCCCCGTCCGCTGGGCCGCCGCGGGGCTCGCCGTCACCGGGCTGCTGCTGCCGCTCTCGCCGCTCGGCCCTGTCCTGGGCATGCCCGCGCTGCCGGGGCTCTCCTACGTACTGCTCGGCGCGGTTCTGGGGCTGTACGCGGCCGGACTGGTCCTCGCGCGGCGGCGTATCGGCGGCGCTCAGCTGTAGGGGCGCCCGGCTATAGGGGCGCCCGGCCGGAGGTCCATCATGGTTGTACAGTTGCGCAATACGGCAATCAATGGTGGCGGGTCCACGGCCCGGTGAGAGGAAGGCGGGGCGGAAATGGTGCGTAACGGGTTGGAGCCCTGGCATCTGCTGATCGTGGCGATCGTGATCATCGTGCTGTTCGGCTCGAAGAGACTGCCGGACGCCGCGCGTTCGGTGGGCAAGTCCCTGCGCATTCTCAGGAGCGAGGCGAAGGCGATGAAGGGGGAGGGTGCCACGCACCCGGCCCCCTCCGGCCGGGCGCCTTCCGGAGCCGCCGACAGTGACGCGGCACGCTGAGCGCGGAGCGCGCGGCTCAACTCAGGGGCTGGCTCTGTCGATTCCGTACCGCAGTGGCTCGCCCTGTACGCGCGGGTCCCGCCGGTATACGTAGACCGCCACCGCCTGGGCGCCGCCGGCCGGCCCCTCCAGCTCGCAGGGGTACGTCACCTGCACCACGGACGGCCGGTCGGTGACCCGCATCCGCATGCCGTCCGCGGGTCCGCCGTCGAGCACCGCGGTTTCCCATTCCGTCGCGCACGTATTCACGTCCGGGTGCCTGCCCGGATCCCTGCCCTGATCATTCATGCGAACACTTTATGGGTTGCGCAAGTTTAGGACTATAGGTGGGATCCGGACAGGGACGGACGTACGCCGTGGGCCGGACGGTGGTGGAGCCCGACTACACGGGTGCGCTCGACTACACGGTGCGCTCGACTACAGGGTGCGCTCCAGCCGGTCCGCCATCAGCTTGATGAAGCGCGAGGGGTCACTCAGCTCGCCGCCGTCGGCCAGGAGGGCCATCCCGTAGAGGAGTTCGGCCGCCTCGGCCAGTCCCGCGTCGGCGTCCCGTTCCGTGTGGGCCTTCCGCAACCCGGTGACCAGCGGGTGCGTGGGGTTGAGTTCGAGGATGCGCTTGATGCGCGGCACCTCCTGGCCCATGGCGCGGTACATGTTCTCCAGGGCGGGCGTCACATCGTGGGTGTCCCCGACGATGCAGGCGGGCGAGACGGTGAGCCGGGACGAGAGCCGTACTTCCTTCACGCTCTCGCTCAGCTCCGTCGTCATCCACGTCAGCAGACCGGCGAACTCCTGCTGCCGCTTCTCGCGTTCGGCCTCGACCTCCTTCTTCTCCTCCTCGGTGTCGAGATCGACCTCGCCCTTCGCGATCGACCGCAGCTGCTTGCCGTCGAACTCCGGTACGGACTGGACCCACACCTCGTCGACCGGATCGGTCAGCAGCAGCACTTCGAAGCCCTTGGCCTGGAACGCTTCCATGTGAGGCGAACTCTCGATGGCCGAGCGCGACTCGCCCGTCATGTAGAAGATGTGCTGCTGGCCTTCCTTCATACGGTCCACGTACTGCCGGAGAGTGGTCAGCCCCTCCTTGTCCTGGGTCGACGCGAACGAGGAGACGCCGAGGATCGCGTCGCGGTTCTCGAAGTCGCTGAGAAGACCTTCCTTCAGGACCCGGCCGAATTCCTTCCAGAACGTCGCGTAACGCTCCGGGCTGCCGGACATCATGTCCTTCAGCGTCGACAGCACCTTCTTGACGAGGCGACGGTGCATCAACTGGATCTGGCGGTCCTGCTGGAGGATTTCCCGCGACACATTGAGCGACAGGTCCTGCGCGTCGACGACACCCTTGATGAAGCGGAGGTATTCGGGCATGAGCGCTTCGCAGTCGTCCATGATGAACACGCGCTTCACATAGAGCTGAACTCCGCGTTTGTGCCCCTGCATGAACAGGTCCTGGGGCGGGTGGGACGGGATGAAGAGCAGCGCCTGATATTCGAAGGTGCCCTCCGCCTGCATACGGATGGTTTCGAGCGGGTCGTTCCAGTCGTGACTGATGTGCTTGTACAGCTCGCTGTACTCGTCATCGGTCACCTCGTCCCTGGACCGGGCCCACAGCGCCTTCATGGAGTTGATCGTCTCGGCCTCGCGCCGGCCGTCACTGCCGCCGTCCGCATCCGTGTCGGCGTCCGTGTCCGCGCCCGCGCCCGCGCCCGCGTCAGTGTCCGTGGATTCCGCGGCCATCTTGATGGGCCACGTGATGAAGTCCGAGTACCGCTTGACGATTTCCTTGATCTTCCAGGTGGACGTGTAGTCGAAGAGCTGGTCCTCGATGTCCTCGGGCTTGAGCCGCAGCGTCACCGACGTACCCTGCGGCGCGTCGTCGACCGTCTCGATGGTGTACGTACCCTCGCCGCTGGATTCCCAGCGCGTCCCCCGGCTCTCTCCCGCCCGCCTGGTCAGCAGCGTGACCTCGTCGGCCACCATGAAGCTGGAGTAGAAGCCCACACCGAACTGCCCGATGAGTTCCTCGGAGGCGGCCGAGTCCTTGGCCTCCTTGAGTTCCTTCAACTCCTTCAGGAACTTCGCGGTGCCGGAATTCGCGATCGTCCCGATGAGCTCCACTACTTCGTCGTGCGACATACCGATGCCATTGTCGCGTACGGTGAGCGTGCGCCGCTCCTTGTCGACCTCGATGCCGATGTGGAGATCCGATACGTCTTCCCGCAGCTTGTCGTCGCGGAGGGATTCCAACCGCAACTTGTCCAACGCGTCCGAGGCGTTGGAGATGAGCTCGCGCAGAAATACGTCCTTGTTCGAGTAGATCGAATGGATCATCATCTGCAGGAGTTGACGCGCTTCTACCTGGAACTCGAATGTCTCGATAGGCATGTTGCCCGGATTCCTTCCCCGATTACTCGTCAGCGCCAATGCAGTGGGCCGGCCCACATGGTATCCAGCCGCCGCGGCGCTCACAGGGGGAGCGGCGAGAGCGGGGGAGGACAGGGGGCCGGCGCCTCGGGCAACATGGGAGAGGTTCACCGTGCTGAGGATCTTCAGGCGGCCCAGAGCTCCCCAGTCATCATGCGAGCCCGCCCGCGCCCTCCTGCTCTGGGAGGGGTGGGCTCGCGTCGGGGAGACGAGCCACTGTCCGCTGTGTGCCGCAGGCGTCACCGACGTAGCAACCACCCCACCGGTGAGCGGAGTCGTCCTGCCGGAAAACGAGTCCACCCCCTATCGGCTACGAGCGGCCTCAACCGGGTTGTGACCGATGAGGCGCGGCCCGACTCCGTACCTCCGGACGACGCCGCGTCGTTCCCTCTGCACGCGCCCTGCGGTTCACGCAGTGTCCGCCGTCGCTTCCCATGAAACCCCGCACGCGAGGTCACCGGCTAGGGTCGTCGATGCCGGTAAGCCGAGTCTGTTCGTGAGGTATCCATGTCATCCCACAGCCCGGATCGCCCGGAGCCACTGGTTCAGCACTTCGGCCGGGACGGCATGCGCCGATTGGGACGGGGCAGTCTGCTGGGGGCGGACGTGCCGGAGACCGCTCGGACGTACTTGGAGGAGACCGGCATCCCGCAGAGCGTCGCCCCTTACTTCCGGGCCCCGGAGGCCGCCGAAGGGACGACACTGGGCGTTGTTGCCGTACGCCTGGGACTGCCTCAGCCCCCGAGAGAACTTGAGACATGGCCACGTATCGCCGGCGATGGCCTCGCGCATCTCTGTGTACGACCGGACGGTGCGGTGCAGGCGGTTGTCCTTGAGGACGTCGCCGAGGACATGTTCGTGAACACAGACCTGTCGACGCTCGGTGCGTCGCTACTGGCGCTGGATCGAGCCCTGCCCGTCATCGCCGCGTCCTCCGGGCCGGTGGACGCGGCAGCCGCTTTTCGAGGATTGAACGCGGAGCTGCGACGGATCGACGCTGCGGCTTTCGTCGAAAGGGAGAGCTGGTGGCCTCGCGTCCTGGACGATGTCCGCCACACACTCAACTTCCCCTTTTCAGCCGCCTTCGAGTACATCGACGAGGCAGGCAAGGAGAAGGTCGTGACGGAGGCGACCGGACCAGGGCTACCCCATCCCGAGGAAAGGATCTGGCGACGCCTGTCGGCTGACGGTGTGACCCCGAGCCGGGTACGCCGGGTCTACTGTGAGCTCGAGCCGTGCCTCATGCCTGGTCACTACTGCGCGGTCTGGCTCCACGCGACCTTTCCCACCGCTGAGTTCACTCACAGCTTCGACTACGGAGATACGGCGGAGTCCCGGGAGGAAGGGCTGAAGGCGCTCATCACCTACGCGGCCGAACAGGCGAGGCGTCAGTGACTCGTTGGGGTCGTCCCGCGGCTGGTCGCGAGCCCGCCGCCGCGGCACTGCTGGGCTGGCTCGCCGACGCTCGAGCACCGGGAATCTGCCTGGTGTCCGGATCCGAGCGCTGCGGGAAGTCGACGCTGCTGGCCTGGCTTGTCGCGCATGGGAGCCGTGAAGGGACGCCGGTGAGCCGGCGTGTGCATGCCGTGGTCCCACGGTCCGGGGAGAGCCTGCTGGGAACGGTATGGGCGCTGGCTGACCAATTGGGCGTGGTGGCGCGTGCCCCGGGTGAGCTGGTGGAGGTTCTGACAGCTGATCCGCGCCGCACCGTGATTGTCCTGCCGGACCTCGCCACCCGGCCGGTCGCCGAACTCGTGCTGGCACTGGCACAGTTGCCGCACCTCAAGCTGATCGCCGAAACGCGGACAGACAGCGCTGCCCACGTGCTCCTGAGAGAAACGAACGCGGCCGAGCTGAACCTGGATCTGGAGCGGTGGACAGATCCGAAGCGCCTTCAGACCTGGAGAGCTGGACTGTCCCCCGACGTTGATCTGAACCCAGCCGTCACCGAGGCGCCCGCGTCGGCGGATCTGGCTGATCCGGCGTCGGTCTGCGCGGCCGACCCCTGGGTCGTCACTGCTGCCTACGAAGCAGACTCCGAAGACCACGGAGGCTTGCGGACGGCGTGGCTGAAGGCAGGACAGTCCCTGTGCCGGGAGCAGGACGAGGCCTCACGCGCGCTGGTCCTCCTGACCGCTCTCGGAGACAGCGCCGACCCCCGACTCCGTCAAGCTCTCGCGGTCCTGGCTGAGGAAGCGCCCTGGCGCGTGGCATGGAATCGGGTCAGGGGCGACGTATCACCGCCCTGGTCCGGCCCGGTGGCCGCGCTGGCGATGGGATCAGGCCCGCTTGACGATTGCTTGCTGTCAGCGGATCACCGCGGCACTGTGCATGCACTCAATGCCTCGGATGCCAGTCCACGTGGGCGGTTCACACCCTCGGCCACAAAGTGCACCGCGATGTCCGTGCCGCCGGACGGGACGGTCTTGCTGTTGGATGAATTGGGCCGAGTGCACGTGGAGCGATCGTGGGCCGCGCGCCCGGACGCCTCTGGTCTCGAAGCGTTGCTGAACGACAAGCCTTATCTGACCGACCACTTCATAGGCGAGTTGCGGGAGCACTCGGGAACGGCCCTGGCGGCCACACCCAGTGAGCAGCCGGTAGTGGTTCTCGGTGACGCCGATGGCGGGGTACGCACCTTCGGCGGCGACACAACTGACTCGGCGCGTTCACATGCTGGACGCGTCGCAGCCCTTTCGGCGCTGAACGTCAGAGTTGAGGGCGAGACCGGCGGCGTCGTGCCGTTGGTCTACAGCGGGGGCGCGGACGGAACAGTGCGAGCATGGGCGCCGGGCCACGAGCCGATGGCCGCGCCGCTTGCCGAGCGCCGCTGTCCAGTCGTGGCGCTGCACGCGTCGGACACCCGTGAAGGGCCGGCGCTGGTGGTTGCCTGGGAGGATGGCCTCGTCGAACTGCATCGCTTCGACGGTGGCGAAGTGGTGGGTTTTCGACCGGGGCCTCCCGTCCGCGCTGTGGTCATGCTTGCGGACCGCTCCGTCGTCATCGGCACGGACGAGGCACTGGTCCGCATCGCTCCATCACTCTGACAACAGTTGACCTTGTCGACAGGTTTGATTCACAGCATCCTCACTCCTTCAAGTTGACGAGCATTCAGGCAGTCTTGAACCTGGAATGGTTGCTCTGTCTCGGGGGGATTTACGCATGGGGAAGAAGCTGCCCGACGATCTGGTCGAGGTGCTGGACCTTGTAGGCATCGACTGGCCCCAAATCGACGAGGACGAGGTCAAAGCCTCGGCAAAGGACTACCGGGACCTGGCCGAAGGCATACGTGATGCGGTCAAGGAGGGCAATAACGCCTGCTCGCACATCGTGGCAGGTAAGAGCAGGGGAGAAACCGTCACAGCGATCGACCGTCGCTGGGGCAAGCTCACCACCCGGGACCTCGCTACGTTCGCCGACGGGTGCGACGACTTGGCCGGCGCGCTCGATGAATGCGCCGGCCTCATTCTGACTTGCAAGATCGCGATCATCACCAAGCTCACCGCCACGGCGGCCGCAGCCACCGCAGGGGTTGTCGGCATGTTCTTTACCGCCGGGATCAGCGGTCTTGCCTCCGCTGCCGCCATCGGTGCCGCCCGCCTCATCATCCAGGAGGCCATCGACTACGCGATAGGCCAGATCACGGCGGTCGTCACGGACAAGATCGAGGGCAGGATACTCGCGGAGATCGAGACGCTGTTCAGCGACCGGCTCGGCGGCGGCAGCACCTATGACGTCATGGCGTCGGGTAGTGCGGACATGGCTCAAGACCTGGTCATTGAGTTCGATGAATTCGACCAAGCGTCCGGTGGCTACAAGAAAACCGCCGACAACTTCGACAAGAAGAAAGGTTCATTCAAGGACGGTGGCGCACAGCGCAAAACTTCTGTCAAGAAGGACAGTCGCTTCCATAAGCTCGCCACCGTCATGGACAAGGCTGAAGACGCGGTCGAAAAGAAGGCCGACGACATGGTTAAGACCCTTGAGGACCACGGCGGGAAGATAGACAAGAGCAAGCGGGACCACAAGGGTAACGACAAGGATCGCGAGCGCGACTTCGATAAGTGCGGAAAGGATGATGATGACGTCCGCACCTACTTGCTGGCGACAGACGGAACAATAGAACGCCTTCTGCCCAATGGTGACCTCAAGCCCCTGGACAGGGTGGACGAGGAGCGGTTGGGTGGAATCACCAATGATGGCAAGGCTTGGCGACCGGGTTCAAGACGCGAGCAGGAGGAGTCCGGGGTACCTGGCACTCATAAGGGTAAGGTGACTTCGACCAAGGTTGATCCGTATTCCGACCGGCTGGGCCAGGCAACTCAATTGGCCCGCCTTGCACGGAACGACTATGGGGGCAGCAACTACGCGGCAGGGCGCTATGTCGACCCCGGCGGCAGAGGGGAAAGCATACTCGTCGGCTACAGTGAACCAAACAAGCTCCACTCGGAACGCTCAATTGGTTACCCGGTAATGCATAACGAAAAGAAGTCAGGGTTGAAGGAAGTATTTACCGAGCGAGAGCCATGCCAGAAAAGGCCCAGTTGTGACAGGTGGCTGGATCTTTATTTCGGCTCCACGGCGGTGCACCACGTCGCCGACTATGATGCGTCTGTTTCCTCCCTGCATCAACGCAACAGGGAACACAGGGATTATGTGGCTGATCTGAAGATCGCCCATGGTCGATAATTCGAGGGTAAATAAGTAAGGTCCGGCTATGCATCACGCAATCACGTCCGAAGAGCTGATCAGTCGATATGGAATCACCGGCGTTGTTTATTTTCCGCGTTACGAAACCGATGTGCATCTCCATGGGGACACGGCGAGTTTTCTGAGTTCTGTCGGATTGCCGCACGATGAGCAATTCATGACGCGAGCCGAGGGTACGCCCATCATGCTCTCGGAAAAATATGCGCATCATGATGAGGAACTTCCCTCGCAGTGCGAGAACTGGCTTGAGCTGGGCTGGTTCTCATACATGGTCATCGCGCTGGACCCGGCGGACGGGAAGGTGTACGCGTTCCCGGAAGGGGATCCTCTCGACGCGTATGTGCAACTCCATCGGGATGTGGAGTCGCTCGCCTACACTCTTCTCGCTTTTCAGGAGTTCGCAGACGCCTGTCGTTCAGGTGCAGACCTTGATCAACTGGAAACCCATTTCAAAGAGAAGATCAACTCCTTCGATCCGATCCCGTTTGCAGCCGAGGAATCGGAGTGGACGCGGATCATCGAAGAAATCCTGGAGGAGTCATGGTCCGCGTAGGGATTCGATCGCGGAGTCTGAGTTCATCTCCGTGCTTCGTGCTGGGGCCTGTTATGCCCTGAGGGCTGACTCCACGCATGCTTGAGCAAAGTTCGTCAACGTCACGCACTGCCCTGAGCAGACCGGCTTCGCGAAGTGGACCTCGGTGTGTCTGCAGGGGAGCGAGACGGAGGAGCTGAGCTCTAGCTCAGGTAGGAGTGCACGAGTGCACCCCCCCAATTGCACGCCGCCGAAGTTGCCTGTGCACGAGGGTAGTTGAGTCACTGCCGCAAGCACGCACGGGGTTTCTTCGGCCGCGCCAGCGGTGGCGTCCGCAAGATCTCCGCGCTTGCCGCCCGGACCGACAGCGGAGCGCCACCGCATGAGCTCGCGTCCTTTGACACGGAAGACAATCGGACCGATTCCCTGACCAGCGTGGACTGGATTGATTGTCCAAGCCGTGTGGCTCAGCAGCAGTTTGGGTTTGTCGGACTGCCTGCCGTGTGACCCGGCGCTGCGTGACCGCGCGGTGTGCGACATCGAATGCGTAGAAGCCCTCTGCCAGTGGCTCTCCACGTTCGTCGCTTCGGCATCCGACTTCGTGGGTGCCCCAGAACTCTCCTGGGTACGGCTACTCATGCGCCGCGCGATGCCGGCGCCTACCGTCACATGCATGCTCCAGAGCCCTGTGCGTAGAGCCCGGACCTCCGGGCGGTCCGTCCTGTATGCCATCACAGGGCTCGTGATGGTGGCGCTGCTGGTCGGTGCCGTGGTGGCGGGGAACGCTGTGTGGAACGGCGCGCCGTATCCTTCGGCCGACCCCGACACGGTCGCGCAACGGCTCAAGTCCCGGTCCGACGAGGTGTACGACGACTTCGCGCTGCCCGAGAAGTACGCCGCGGGCTCGGGCAGGGTCTCTACCGGCGCCTGTTACTACCGCGGACTGAGGGGCCTCGCCCACATTGACGAGGCGCGAAGCGACGTCCGCAGCTTCGGTCTCGATTGGAGCCTGCCCGGCGTCCCCGAAGCCACCGCCCGAGACGCGCAGCGGAGCGTGCGCCAGCGGCTGGTGCGGAAGGGGTGGAAGCTCACTCACGAAGGCGACCGTGCAGGCGCGACGTTCCGCGAACTGGGCTTCCGATTCGAAAATCCGGCGGGCGGCGACCAGGTCGACGTGCGGTGGAACGACTCGACCACGACTCTGTTCATCAGCGTCTACGCCCCCTGTGGGCAGGTTCCCGACGAGTTCGTGGAGTACGAGTGGTCTGAGGCGGACTGGCATCCGAAAGAGCCATCTGCTGGGCTTTGAAGGTCGCTTCCTGCCCTTGAGTACGGGAAGCGACTCGTCACTCGGCTGGCGTATGTGGCCGACGTCCCGCAACACCCTGCTGTATGTGATGCGCCTATCGGGGGCGCCGCTTCGGTCGACGGAGCCGCTTCCCGCCGCCGGCTCCCCAGCGGCCCCCAAGACGACCTCACAAACGATGCAGGGGCCCGACCCGCTCTGCGGATCAGGCCCCTGACCTGGTGTTTCAGCTGTCGGGGTGGCGGGATTTGAACCCACGACCTCTTCGTCCCGAATGAGGGTCGGTTAATGATCTTTCCTGCCTGCATTGTGTTTGCACAGTTCAGGTAGGTGGTCCCGGTCGGTCTCGGGTGGTGTGGAGGGGGTTTGGGGAGCAGATCGGCTCCCAGATGGCTCCCAGCGGGAATCAGGCTTCGCCGATGGCAACAGCATGGACTACTTCATTGCCGGATCGCTGAAGCGCGCTGGTTGCCCGTACCGAGCTCAGGCGAGTCGGTGAGTGCGAGGCTTGCGGCCGCCCGTCCCACCAAGGGGAAGCACCGAGAATAGAGCTGGACGGACAGGAATGGGTCCTCGCCAAGCCGGATGCCCCGGAGGAAGCCGTCTCTAAGCTGTCGGAGATATGAGCGAGCAAGGACAACTAGAAGCACCGGCGGAGCAGTGGACACCGCCGGAAGGGGCGTGGGCGTCGTCGGCCGCGAACCGGCGGAGCATGCTCGGCAACCGGTATCGCGATACCGCACCCGAGCTGCTCCTCCGCTCGCTTGTCCACTCTGCCGGACTGCGCTACCGGGTGGCTGCAAAGCCGCTCCCGAAGATGCGCCGCACGGCCGACATGGTCTTCCGCCCTGTGAAGGTGGCCGTCTTCATCGATGGCTGTTTCTGGCACGGCTGCCCGGAGCACTTCGTGAGGCCCAAGACGAACCGGCCGTACTGGGAGGACAAGATTGGCCGGAACATCCAGCGAGACCGGGACACGGACAACCGCCTCGCGGAGGCAGGTTGGCTGGTGCTCCGCTTCTGGGAGCACCTCGAACCAGAGGCGTGTGCCGCCACTGTCATTGAGGCAGTGGCCACCCGGCGGCAGGAGGCCGAAGCCTCGAAGCATCCGAGGAAGACCTCCTGACCGCCGCGTCGCTGGCGGGCGGCGGTCAACTGATCTCCGCCTGGTTCAGCGAGAAGAGCTCATGCCGCCGGTGGCTTTCTTGGCCGAGGAATGAGGACGGACCCCACGGTCGGGCGGAGCGGATAGCCATACAGCGAGTCACGCCAGCGACCTTCGCAGGGCGTCTGTCAACGAGGCCGCACGCACATCGTTGCCGCCTCCGATCACGCGGTTCATCGCGTAAGCGAAAGTCACGCCGTGTTCGGGATCGGCGAATGGGCCCCGGCGGACTGCTGTCTCGGCACTTCAAGGCCAGGTGGTCAGCGGGCTGCTTTCCGTTCCACTCGCTCGCGGGCTGTCTGGTTGAGGAGTTGCTGGTCGGTTCGCTTGCTGTGCCAGATGGCTCCTCGATCCCGTTCGTAGTCCTGGGCCCAGGCGTGATCGATGACGGGGCGGATATGGTTGTGCCGGAGCAGGGCGGAGCCTGCCTTGCGGTTCCGGCTGAACCAGAGCGCGCTGTTCTCGTGCCGCTTGGTCCGGCCCCGGTGGAGTGGCGAGAGGACGCCCTGCATCCGGGCCGGAGAGTAGGTGTTGGTGGGCGCGGAGGGCGGTCGCCAGGAGTCGACGGTGGCCCAGTGCGCTATGGCGTCGCCGAACTCGGGCTTGTCGGTGTAGGGGTAGCTGACGCGGCGACTGATCTCGTCGAGGAAGCGGAGCTGGTCGAGGAGGTCTCTGCTCGCGCGTCGGCGCCAGTGGGGCGAGGCGATGAGAACGGCCAGGTCGACGGCTTCGGGATAGACCGTGGCGAACAGCTTCGAGGTGCTGTAGGCCCGAAAGGCGGTGGACTTGTCGACGTCCGGTATGAGGACGCGGGCCCGTGCGTCCCAGGTGTGCCGGACGTGCCGGGGGTCCTCGGGCGGGCGGACGGTGTCCCAGATGTGCCCGCAGAAACTGAAGGCGGTCAGTCGCGTCGTAAGTGGCGGTTCAGTAGCCGCAGGTGACGGCGCTGAGCGTGGACGATGGCGGGGATCTCACTGAGGTCCGCAGACCGGCTGCCAGCGCTGCGACGCCCGGCACTCCGGCGGCAAGGTGACCCGGCTCCTGCCGCACCACCGCTGCGTCTGTCTGCGTCACCAGCGGAGTACCGATTCTCCTGGCCTGAAGTGGCCGCCCCACGCACGTGGTGAAGCGCACGGGACTGCAGCGTCTGTCGTCAGCCCACTCGTGATGCCCTGCCCAACGAGACGCTCGGCCGGAGAGACAGCCACTCTGCGTACCCTCGCAGAATGGACCGTTACGAGGGCACAGCGCGTTTGGAGTGGTGGGCCAACCGTTCAACCTGCCTGGCGCGCATCTCTGTCAGGATCGTCCCCACGGTCGGCAGCGGCACGTGGGACGCCGCCGCCTCACCGCCCCTCGACCGCGATGCGCGTGAAGACGTACAACTGCTCATCGAGGCCAGTCCGTACTTCACTCTGCGCTTCGAAGACGACTCTGCTACCGAGGTTGAAGTGGTGCACTCTGGAGACATTAACCATCTTCGACTGACCGCCAGCGCGACCACTGCCCCGAGCGCGTGACCAAGCAGAGCCAGACGTCACAGGCTTGGTCGGACAAGTCCTAGCTGGTGGCGCTGGTGGCATCGTCCAGCAGGAGGTACAGCAGCCCGACCAGGCTTCCGCTGCTGACCACCTCGCGACGGTCGATCATGCCCCTGATCTCGGACATCGGGATCCACTCGATGCGGTCCGACTCGTTCAGTTCGGTCGGCGGGCCCGCGTAGGTGGCAGCCTCAGCGCAGAAGACGTGATGTTCCGAGTCGGTGATACCGTTCGCCGACTGCGCGTAGACGAGAGGCTTCAGACCCTCCACCCACCAGCCGGTCTCCTCCCCCACCTCACGGGCCGCCGCCGGCTCCGGGGTCTCGTCGGCCTCGATCAGGCCCATCGGCAGTTCCCAGCCCCATGTGTCCGTGATGAACCGGTGGCGCCACATCATCAGCACCCGCTTCTGCTCGTCCACCACGGCGGCCACGGCGAGATGCCGCATCCGGACCACATGATGCTCCCACCGCCGACCGTCCGGCTGCTGGACATCCACGAGCCAGAGATTGACCCACGGGTTGCTGTAAATCTGACGCTCGCCATGAACCGTCCACCGCATGAGCCAACTCCCTTTCGCCTCTGTGCAGCTCCCAGAATGTCACTTGGACGAGAAGTCGCCTGCCCTGTCGATGACTTCCGGCCGGTACTCGCGTGATCCGGCCGAAGCCGCCTCGGCCCGGACTCCCCGGTGAGCCCGCGTTCCTCGGTGTGGGCCCGCCGGCTTGTGGTGCTGTCGACGATGGCGAGGGTTCACTCCGTCCACGCGGGGCGCGGTGGCTGCTGTGGGTGTGGTGGTTCGGCTGACGTTTCCGCTCCGGGCTAGAGCGGCGCTTGATCGCTTGTCCGGCTGGTTGGCGATATGCCAGGTGATGACTTCGGCTGCCGAGTCGGCGGTACCCAGTTCACGCTCGGCCGCCGCTGTCGCGAGGATCTGGCCGGGGCGGTGGCCAGCGGTTTCTTCTTGAGCGAGGACGGTCGTGAGGGCGGGTCGGGCCAGGCCGGGGCGGTGAGGAGGCGCTCGGCGTGTTCGGCGAGGGCCTGTCGTACAGCGGCTGCGTACCCGTCGGTGTTCTGCTGGCGCGGGGCCCGCCGGGCGAGGTCGGTGAGCACCGGCTGGGCCGTGGCGGCGTAGGCGACGCGGAGGTGCACCGGCGTCTGCTCGGCGGCTGCGGCTTGCTGCTCGTGGCCTCGTTTCTCGTGCCAGCGCGAGTAGATCGCGGCGACGGTCAGGTCGACTACCACGGCTCCGTCGGTGCTGGTATTGCCGCTGAGAAGTTCTCGGGCCGCCGAGCGCAGGGCGGCAGCCTCCTCCTGGTCGGCGCGGATCGCGGAGCACCTGGCCCGGTTGGACGCGAGGATGTGGATGTGGTCGTCCGCGTGCTGGACGGCGATCCAGCGGCATGCTTGGTCGTCGCCTCCCGGGGTGAGCCCGGTCGCGTGGACGATACGGCGGGCGACTTCCGCCCAGTCGTCGTCGGTGAGGTAGCGGTCGCCGGGCGCGGTGCGTACGGGCAGTGCCAGACGTGTTTGGGCGGCTTCCTGCCGTCGCGTCGAGTTCGCGGGTGCGGAGTCGTACGTGGATGTCGAGACGTGTGGCGAGCTGGGTGTGGGTGGCCGCATCGTCGCGGCCGGGGTCGGGGGCGCCGGCCATGTCCCAGGCGGCGACGATGTGCGGGTCGGTGTGCTCGTCGCGGCGGCCAGGCTCATAGAGGTAGGCGAGCAGACCGCGGGTGTGGGAGCCGGTGGAGACGTCGGGAACCATCAAGGGCCTTCTACGGTGACCTGGTCAAGGAACCGGTAGGCGCGGTCAAGGACCTGGTCGGCGTACATTCGCGGGCTTCGTCGGCGACGCCGCCCTGACCGTCGCGCTCGGCAAAACGACCATGCAGGGCAGCCCGGAGTGACGGCCTGGCCCTGGCGACCGACACGCATGTGGCGCGCGATGAGGTCTCCATGGCCTTCTACGGCGACCTCTTCCGTACTGCCGGTTACGGCGGACTCGGCCCCCCGAGCTGGATGCTTCCGATGTTCAGGACAGGTGGGAATCCGCGTCAAAACAGGAGACGCGAGTCGGGGGTACGCAGCCCGGCCGCCCCGGCCCGGATGCGTACCCCCCACCTTGTTCAGCGAGCCCTGGACGCACTCAGCCATTCGTCCTTCTTTGCCGGTCTCAGCGAATGCACGATGATTTCCAGCGCCCGGCAGGTACGCCGCTACTTCACCGAGCCCGACGTACGTTCCGGCATCCAGGACAGGATCGCTCGGCGCATTACGCGTGAGACCGAGGTGATCGTCGCCCATGCACTTGGGACGGTCGCCGCGTACGAGACGTTGCACGCCCTCCCTGATTGCCCGGATCTGACGCTGGTGACGCTGGGCTCCCCCTTGGCCGTACGCAACCTCGTCTTCGAACGCCTCATGCCCTGACCGGTCCACGGTCACGCATGCTGGCCGACTCCAGTGAAGCGCTGGACCAACATCGCTGACGCGGGTGACGTCGTCGCGCTGCCAAAAGAGCTGGCCCCATCGTTGGGGATCGTGTCCGCGATGTCCGGGTCCATAACGGTGCAAAGCGCACGACGTGCGTCCGTACCTTACGGCTCGTGAGACTGGCCGGGCCATTGCCGAGGCACTGCGCCCAGGCGCCATCGACATTGTGTCCGGTGAGGCACTGGCGGAAAATAGGAGATTCGAAATCTTGAGGGGTTGCCCCAGCATGCTTTCCAAAGGTTCGCCAGGGCTTTGGAGGCATCCGGGGGTATCCCGACCTGCGGTGGAGCTGGCGATCAGGACGGTAGTGGACGGTGTTGAACGTTTGTGAATGAGACCATAACTGAGACCACGACTCGCGTGGCCGCTGTCAGAATCAGCGTTTTGCGGGTGCGTGCGGGCGTATCAAGGAACGATGGCGCCCTGAAGCAGGAGGTTTGATGGCGTAGACGAGCGGTAAGTTTCCGCGCGCGAACCTTCACGGGGCACGGTAGCCCGTAGGGCGACGTCCAGGGGGCGGTCCGGGTTGGCGTTGTTGTCAGCTGACGCTCATTCCGTGGTCGGGCCACTGTGATGCCTCCTCATAGAGCGCATTAATTTTGCGTGATGCCTTGAGGAACGCGTAGTCGATTTCGCCGTCGACGGGTTGAGACCTGCGACTTTTCGTGTCCATCAGGAGCCGCCGAGGCGGCTCGTTCGTGTCGAAGCCAAAGATGTATTCGACGGAATCATTCGATTCGGAAACCTTGCGAAAATATACCAGCGAAGCCATCACCAATCTCCTTCCAAATCTTCCCTCTTGAACAGCGGAATGTTTTTTTCCCAATTATAGTCTGTGTTTGCGAAGCGGTGGGCCTCCTGATATGTGGCACCAGGATTGTCGCGGAGATATCCGAGCTCGGCTATCTCGTGTTCAAGGAGAAGATGGTCTTCGGGGAGTGCGTTGCCGGATCTGAGGCGGATCCATGCATCTGCGATCTCCGCGTCTGCATCGAACTTTCGCACCACGACCTTACCTGTTTCGGGGTCGACGATCGGATGCTCAGTGTCGAAAACGTGCTTCTTGACCGACGCGATTTCTTCGTCTGAGAATCCCGAGGAGCCATCGCCTCGCCGCACTTGACGAGAGTGTTCGGCGATGCTGCTCACATCGCGAGAATCCTCCAGGAAGCTGGAGTACGCGTCCTCGGCCCACTTTGTCTGAGCTGGATCATCCAGAAGGTCTCTTGGGCGCCGCCGTGCTCCCGTCATCCATTCATCTGGAAGCCTGCCAACAACCGTTCCCTCGCGCAGTCCTGCCCTGATGCTCCCCCGGAGCACTCCCGTGCCCTTGGTGCCGAGAATCTCGGGAACGAGGCGGCCGAGGAATTCGGACGGGTCGCCCTTCGCCGCGTCCCAGGCGTTTTTCAGTGCGCGGTCCGGGTTGGCGACGGTGGTGGCGAGGCCGGCAAGCGTCATGTTGACGCCCTTGTAGTACTCGGCGGGGTGGGTCAGGTTGTACGCGTCGAGCGGGTTCACCGAGCGGACGAAGTTGACGAGGCCCGCGGTGCCCTTGACGACGCCGCCGCCGAAGTGGGCCAGCTCGACGCCTTGGCCCACGCCCCAGTCCATGAACTCGTGCTTCGCCCTCTCCCGGCCGGTGGGTTCCTTGGGGGCGTGGGCCATCGCCGCGGTGATCGCGCCTTTCGCGGACTCGGCGGCTTCGTTGCGGTGGTGTCGGGCGTCCTTGAGGATTTCGTGTGCCCGCTCGCGTTTGGCTTTGCCGGGGTCGGTGAAAGGGGCGGGTCTGGGGGGCGGGTTGTCGTTGTTGCGCGCCGCGTTGTAGGCGTCGACCTTGTTGTTGTACTCGTCGGTGGCCGTCTTGGAGGTCTCGTTGCCCTCCTTGTACAGGGCGATCGCCTCGCGTGCCTTGCCCTGTGCGCTGGTGACCGTCTTGGAGTACGTCTCCAGTGCCTTGGCAGCGTCCTCGAAGGCGTCGGCGGCGCGCAGCCAGTCCGTGGGCAGAGGCTGGAACTTCTCCCGGAAGGCGTCGGCGCCCTCGCCCTTCCAGCGGCTGGAGTCGAGCTTCCTCATCCCGCCGCCGACGAGATCGAACGCCTTCTGGAAGTCCCGCAGGTTCTTCACCGTCGCGGCGATCTTCTCCGGCCTGCCATGGATCAGCTCGTCGGCTTCCTCACTCTGGCCGAGCTGCTGCTCACCGACCTGCGCGCCGAGAGAGGACGCCGTCTCGTCGCCCCAGTCCTCGACGGCGTCCGCCCAGTCATGCGCGCCGACCTTGTCCAGACCGTCACCGACCCGGTCCGTGGTCCAGTCGACACCCTCGCCGACAACCTCCTTGCCCTTGTCGATCCCCTTGCCGATGCCATCGACGACATCGTCGGCGAGCCCTCCCCAGTCCACCATCAGCGGCTCTCCCCCCACCGCGGCTCCTCGGCCTGCGCGACCGCATCCGCGGAGGGATCGAGAGTCTCCTTGAGCTGCTCGTCCAAGGCGTCACGCATGGTCGGGTCCATCGCCCCCGAACGCTCCAACGAGTCGAGCATCGCGTCCTCCACGTCGTACGCGGTGTCCTTCCACGTCTGCTTGACTTCCGCGTGCGCCTCGGAGAACGACTCGGCACTCCAGTCGGGGTTGTCGTACGCGCTCTGCGTACGGATCTCGTCCCAGCCGACCTTTTTGACCTCGTCCTCGCTCAGGTGCGGGTTCCCGTTCAGCGAGTTCACACCGATCTTGATCGAGTCCTTGACGTACTGCTCCTGCTCGGCGAACGCACCGGCCGACAACCCCACGCCCTGGGCGAAATCGTTCCCGCGCAGCGTCAGAGCCCGGACCCCCCACTCCCAGCGATCACAGAACGTCTCGAACTCCGACGTCAGCCCGCCGTGCCCCAACTCCAGCCCGGACAGCGCCAGATCCGAGAACCCCCGGCCCGCCGACGCCTCGCCGATCATCCCGAGCTCCTTCAACTCGGCATGCGCCAGGTCGATGCCCTTCGCGATGTCCGCCAGCGCCGACGCCGACGCCCGCAGATCAGAATTGTCACCGGTCATTCCGTCCCCCGAGATCAATCGCGACCGAGTCCGGCACAATGCCCTTGACCGGCGGGAACAACATGCCCTCTCCGCTCCCCGCATCCAGCGCCACACCCGCCGGCCCCGGCAGCATCGGCACCATCACATCCAGCAGCCGCGCACCGAGAACCGTCCGGTACGTCCACTCCCGCTCGGCATCCCCCTGCGCCAGGGCGAACCGGGCCAGCGCCTCCTCGTCCGAGAACGAACAGATCCACCGCACACCGTTCTGATCGGCGGTCCACAGGCTGCCGTGCATATCGAACGGCACCAGCACGGCCGTCTCCCGGAACTCTTCGAGCAGCAGGTCGAACCGACGGCGTGCGAAAGCCACTTCGTCCATTGCTACCGCACTGAGAACCGCTGTGGGCTTCTCTTGCGAGGTAGGTAGCCTGTCACTTGTCGGCAGGCTGGCGAGCTCTGCAATTTTCGACGTCCGGCGGTTCCCTGATACGCCGTCACCGTTGTTAGTCATTCGCCGAATGTTGGCACGGGCGTCTTCCTGAAAGCAACGAAGATCGAGGGAAAGGGTCTTCCCTCACGAAAATGGACACTTGTTGGTGCTGTTATGCGGCAAGTGTAGTGGTGGTTGGTGATGGGGAACTTCTGCGTGGTCGGGTTCGGCATCGGTGAGGGCGGCGGCGTCGTGCGGTGCCAGCAGTCGCACCCAGCCTCGTTTTTTCACGGAGACGGCCGGTTGATCTCGTGCCGGTGATGACGCGCTGGTCCTTGTCCGGGAGCGGTGCTGGTCAGGGCTGCCTCTCGGCATCAGGTGACCTCTGAGATGTGGACACTCTGACGGCGGATCCATATTGCCCGGAAAAGTGGTTCACATGGCAGGACGGAAGTGCACCCCCGGATTTCCGAGCGGATGCGGTGGCCTTGTGGAGGACGTCAGCAGGGCGGCGGACGATGAAGGACGTGGCCGCTGACTTGGGCATTACCCGGGAGAAGCCGCGGTACTGGACACCTGACGCCGAGGGCGGTACCCAGGGTGCCAGGGCGGGCGGGCCCGGCCTGTGGCCGTCCAGCCGACGTACGCCGAGGCGTCCCTGCCCAGCCGAGCATGACGCCGACGCGCACCCTGCGGGCGGCGATGAACGTGGAGAAGTCCGTGGGCCCGGAGTTCTGGACGATGCTTGCACTGCGTTCGGCGGTGGTGAATTCGTGGTGGGGTTTTCGTCAACCTGTTCGTGAGCGCAGGAATCTGCTGCGGCCTCGGTGGCGGCCTCCGCGTCGTCGACTGTACTCGTCGTTTGCGACTGACTTCGCTTGGGCATCGGGGCTGTCCGGTTCGTCGCCGAGAACCACGGACTGCCACACCCGCTCGTGTAGTTCGCTGATGCAGGAGCTGCACGCGAACATCGGGGCCTGGAGGCCCGCGACGCTTGCTGGCCCGATCCATAGGACGCGTGTCCAGCGTCAGCCGCAGTACAGCCAGCAGATCCCGTCCACCCATGGGTTCTGGTCATCGGTCTGGGCGGGCGTGGGCAGACCTCCTCGCGCGAATTCAGCGATCCCAGGAATCACCATTCGGTCAAGCACCGAAACTCTCTCCAGTTCGATTCCCCACGGGTCGAGGGTGGTCAGATGCATCGTGCTCTGGCCCTGGGTGGGGACTGTGCGCCGCGGGGGAGCGGCCTCGTGGTCGATGGTTAGCGGCGGACGTATGCGAGACCGGGGGCCCGGTCAAGGTCGAGGGTGAATTGATCCGCGCGGTCTGCAGTGCCGTTCAAGGTGAGGGTGTAGCCGTTGCCGGTGTACGTCGCCGGTCCCGCTTGCGTGAGTTGGTCCCTGGTTCCTCGGCGCCACAGATGGAGGGTGCCTGCGCTGCGGGTGAGCCGGAGGCTTCCGGGGATCTGGTCGCAGGTGTAGGTGCCGAGTTCGATGTGGGGGCTCTCGACACCCACTGCGTCCTGCCTGCGGACGACAGCCTTGGGCTCTCGTCGTACGGCCGCCACGCGGGGGAGGAGGTCCCTCGGGTCCAAGTCCGGGTGTTCCCGCAATTCTCGCAGGAGTACGGCAGCGGTGCGGTCGGCTGCGATGTCGGCGTTGTTGGACAGGCAGATCAGTCGCAGTCCTGTCGCGTCCAGGTGAGTCGCGGCGGAGAAGCCCGGAAACTACTGGCGCGGCCGATACAAGACCGCGCCCGGCAAGCACCTCACGGTCGTGGACGAGAACGGCAAGGCGATCCGCTTCGCCACCAAGGGCGAGGCCCAGCGTGCCGCGAGCGAGGCCGAGAACAAGTACCGGCGCGGCGACTGGCGCGACCCGGCACTCGGCCAGGAGACCTTCGGCGAGTACGCCAACCGCTGGTACGAGGCCCAGGACCTGGCCGCCTCGACTATGCAGAACTACAAGCGCCACATCGAGGAGCACCTGCTCCCCGACTTCGAGGACAAGGCGCTCGCCGGCATCCTGCGCACGGACGTCGACCTGTGGGAGAAGAAGGAGAAGGCCGTCTACGCGGCCTCCAGCGTCAAGACCTGGCGCTCGACGCTCCACCTGATCTTCGAGGACGCGATCGACGAGGGCCTGATCACCTCCAACCCGGCCGCCAGACGGCGCGGACGCGGCAAGCGCGCTGGCCGCTCCCGCGACCGTGGCCCGGAGAAGGTGGTCACTGATCCGCTCGGCATCCTGCTGACCGCGGAGCGCGCTGCCTTGCTCTCCGGCCGTGACGAGGAGTTCGTCGCCGTGGTCCTCAAGGGCTACACCGGCATGCGCTGGGGCGAAATCGTCGGCCTGGAAACCGACTTCGCCCGCCCGGCTCCGTCCGAGTCGAGTGGCAACTGTACGAGCTCGACACGGGCGAGATGGTCCGCTGCCCGCCCAAGGACGACAGCTACCGCACCCTTGACTCCACGGACTGGCTGTCGGCCCTGGTCGCCAACCACATCGCGCGCACGAAGCCGACACCCTGCCCCTGCCACGGAAAGGTCTACGTCTTCCGCGGCCAGGGCGCGGCCCGCACCGGCGGCCACCAGGGCGCGAAGCTCATCGACGTCGCGCGCCGTGCCGAGGTCTCCACGGGGACGGTGTCGAACGTCCTCAACCGCCCCGACCGCGTCACTGAAGCCACGCGAGCGAAGGTGGAGCAGGCCATCGCGGACCTCGGGTTCGTGCGGGGCGGCGCGGTGTCGGAGCATGTAGCCCACTGGCGCCGAAACAGCTTCGCAACGTGGCTGTTCACCCCGGCGGTCTCCGGCTGGTACCCGAAGAAGGCACCGCAGGAGGCCCGCCCCGTACCGCTTCTCGGTGAGCCGTGGCCCGGCGTCCCGGCCCGAGGACGCGGAGCCAGCGACCGGGCCGACGCCTGCTGGCTCCCGATAGCCAAGGGCCTCACACCTCAGGGTCTGCGCCATACCCACCGGACCGTGATGGAGGACCTCGGTACCGAGAAGGTCCTCATGGACGACCGCATGGGCCACATCGACGGCTCCCTCTCAGCGCGCTACGCCCACGTCACCCCCTGCATGCGCAAACGCCTCATGCTCGGCCTCACCGAGCAGTGGGAGGCGGCACTTTCCGCGCGCTTGTTGATATGTCCCGAGTCTCCCGTCGGCGTGCTCAACGATCTCCTCCGACCACGTCACCAGGGGAGATGATTCTTCGAGCGGAGCTCTCGACTGCCCGGGGGACGCGAAGCCGGCCAGGGGCGTGGTCCGCAATTGGGCCACGCCCCTGACCTGCTTTCAGTAAACCCAGTTATCCCCCAGGGCGACGAACATGGCCGCTGTGCTAGCGAGGGTCAGCAGCAACTTGTAGGGCACCTGATCAAGGGTTACATGCAGCGGGCCGCAACGGAGTTCGAAGACCGGTGTGGAGCAGGGCGGTTCCGGCGGGTAGGCGTCTTGAGTGCCAGGATCAACGTGGGAGCTCAGGTGCTTCTTGGTCACGATTCTTCCGATTCTTCGGGCCTACGACGCAGCTGGTCGTAAGCAAGCGGATAGCTCGGTGATGCGAGCGCGCCCACCTTCGGACAGGTGCTACTTAGCCCCGCAAGTCGTTTCGATCCATCTCCTGTCTAGCTGTCGGCTGCGGCCGCTTGCCCGGCCCCATGGCATACGCGCGTGACCTGCAGTTTCTTTCTCTGCTCTGCTCGACTGGGGCGAGCAGCTGAGCACCTCAACGTTTTGAAGTCCGTGTCACGTGTCCTGCACTGGGCGCGTTGCGACAACTACGGTTGTCCTCATGCGTTCAGTGAATGGTGACGAGTTCTGGTTCGATGCGGATGCCATGCGGGAGCCGTGGCGTTCGCCTGATGCCGCCGAAATCGCACGAATGCGTGACGAACTGAGGAAGGTCGCCCGTGATCTTGCGGGACAGGTCTCAGCGCGTGGTCGGGAATGCTGGGCCAATGGACACGTGCCCTCGGCTTCGGCGGAGCTGTTCACAGACTGGCGGCTTGCATATCTGCACGCCTTGCGGCAGGTGCACGGAGCTGTTGAGGTCCTTGCCGCTGAGGCCGCGCTGATGGGTGGGGACATGGGGGCTACCTATGGACATTTGGGATCCGCCTGGGGGATCTCAAAGCAGGCGGCGCGTAAAAAGTGGCCAGGCGCGGCTGGTGACTCCTCAGGGCAGCCAGAGAAGATCACAGTGGAAGGGCATGGCGGGACCGCCGAGATCACTTACCTCCCGGATCACGGTGCTTGGGGTTGGATCGGTCACGGCAGCGACGGAACACTTCGCGAGTCGGAGAAGGTGTTTGTCCACAGGTGGATGGCCGTGATCGATGCTGAGGACTTCCTTCGAGACCACTTCGTGTCCTGGGGCTGGGGAGATGCCGACGACGTTCCATCTGCGTTGGATGATCCGCTGCTGAAGCGTAAAGAGTGTTGGTGCTGGGAGGAGGAAGCCTGAGCACGCGTCTACCGGTGACGCGTGACGGCGACGGGCCACGGCCGTTCCATCGCCTGGTGGCGAGCCGCCCGTGAGTCGGCGTTTGGGGAGCCCGTTTCCGTACTTGGCTCCCAAACGGCTCCCAGAGGATGCCCAGGAACCACTCAGGGGCCCGACCCGCTAAGCGGATCAGGCCCCTGACCTGGTGTTTCAGCTGTCGGGGTGGCGGGATTTGAACCCACGACCTCTTCGTCCCGAACGAAGCGCGCTGCCAAGCTGCGCTACACCCCGATGTCGCCCGTGTCGCGGCGACATCGATTACTTTAGCCCACCGCTGGCCGGAGACGAAATCCGGTTTCGGGGGGCGACAGGGGCCGGGAGTGGGCCGGGGCCCGGTACGTCAGGGGCGGGAGGTCAGGGTCAGGAGTGTCGCTTCCGGGGGGCAGGCGAAGCGGACCGGGGTGTAGCGGTTGGTGCCGCAGCCCGCCGAGACGTGGAGGTAGGCGGTGTGGCCGCCGGAGCGGTGGGTGGAGAGGCCCTTCACGCGGTCCGTGTCGAGGTCGCAGTTGGTGACCAGCGCTCCGTAGAAGGGGATGCAGAGCTGGCCGCCGTGCGTGTGGCCCGCCAGGATCAGGGGGTAGCCGTCGGCGGTGAAGGAGTCCAGGGAGCGCAGGTAGGGGGCGTGCACCACACCGATCGAGAGGTCGGCGTCGGCCTCGGGGCCGCCCGCGACCCGCTCGTACCTGTCCCGCTTGATGTGCGGGTCGTCGACGCCCGTGAAGGCGATCTCGTGGCCGTCGATCTTCAGCCGGCCCCTGGTGTTGGTCAGGCCCACCCAGCCCGCCGCGTCGAAGGCGTCGCGCATCGGCTCCCACGGGTTGTGCACCGCGTGGACGGCCGGGGCGTTCCCGTTCAGACCGTGGCGGCCCTGGGCCTTCTCGAAGAGGTAGCGGGCCGGATTGCGGAGCTTCGGGCCGTAGTAGTCGTTCGAGCCGAAGACATAGACACCCGGGAACTCCATCAGCGGGCCCAGCGCGTCCAGTACCTCCGGTACGCCCTCCGGGTCCGAGAGGTTGTCGCCGGTGTTGACCACGAAATCGGGGCGCAGCCCGGCCAGCGACTGGAGCCAGCGTTGCTTCTTCCGCTGTCCACTCACCATATGGATGTCGGAGACCTGGAGAACCCGCAGGTCACGCATGCCGCGCGGTAGCACGGGCACCGAGATCCGGCGCAACCGGAACGAGCGTGTCTCGAAGCCCGCGGCGTAGGCGAGGCCGGCCGCGCCGACTGCCGCGATGCCTGCGGTGATTTTCAGGGGAACCCCGTAGCGTGCGCGCATGCGCCCATCGTCGCAGACGCCGTACGGGCACGAAATCCGCGGGCGGGTACCTCTCGGCACCTGCCACACTTGGCCCCATGACCAGCCTTAAGTCCAAGCTGAAGGAAGACCTCACCGAGGCCATCAGGGCGCGTGACGAGCTCCGCTCCGCCACGCTGCGGCTGACCCTCTCCGCGATCACCAAGGAGGAGGTCTCGGGCACGTCCGCGCGCGAGCTCTCCGACGACGAGGTGCAGAAAGTGATCGCCAAGGAGGCGAAGAAGCGCCGTGAGGCGGCGGAGGCCTTCGCCCAGGGCGGCCGTCCGGAGCAGGCCGAGCGTGAGAAGGCGGAGGGCGTGCTTCTCGACGCGTATCTGCCGAAGCAGCTGACCGACGAGGAGCTGGCCGCGATCGTCGCGCAGGCCGTCGAGGAGGCCAAGGGCGCCGGAGCCGAGGGCCCGCGCGCCATGGGCGCCGTGATGAAGATCGTGAACCCGAAGGTGGCCGGCCGCGCCGAGGGAGGCCGGGTTGCCGCCCTCGTGAAGCGCTCCCTCGCCGGCTGAACCTCACGCTCGCACCCGCACCCGCACCCGCTCTCAGTTTGACGAGTGACGAGTGACGAGTGACGAACGAGGGGCCACGAGTAATGAGGGGCCACGAGTAATGAGGGGCCACGAGTAAGGGGCGCTCCGTCCCGGCCTACCGCCGTCGGATGGAGCGCCCCTTCGTCATTCAGTTACCGCGGTCAGCTACCGCATTCGGCCATCGCGGTTTACGGGAAGCCGTTGCCGCCGTCCTGGCCGCCGTTGTCTCCGCCGCCGCCGCCGTTCTGGCCGCCGTCGCCGTTCCCGCCGTTCCCATTGCCGCCGTTCCCGTTGCCCTGGGACTGGCCGCCGCTGATCAGGTCCGGCAGGTCCGGGAACGGATCACCACCGTCACCGTCACCGCCCGGCTTGTTGTCGCCCCGGCCGCCGTTGCCCTGGCCCTGGTTGTTCCCGCCCGGCCTGTCGGTGTCCCGGCCCTTCGGCGCGTCCGGGATGTCGACCGTCACGAAGCCGGGGGCGGGCTTGCCGTCCAGCGCGCCGGACACCGCGTCCTTCCAGATCGGACCCGGGACCTGACCACCGAAGACCTTGTCGTGGTACTCGCCCCCGATCGTGATGTCCTCCATCTCGACCTGCTGGGACGGGCTGCCGACCCAGACCGCGCCGGACATGTTCGGGGTGTATCCGACGAACCACGCGTTCTTACGGGCGTCCGTCGTACCCGTCTTACCGGCGTTGTCGCGGCTCGTCAGTCCGGCCGCCTCACCCGTACCGGAGTCGACCACGCCCTTCAGCAGGGTGTTGATCGTGTCGGCGGTCTTCTCCGACATGGCCTGGGAACAGCCCGACTCCGGCACCTTCAGGCTCTTGCCCGTCGCCGTCTTGATCGAGTCGATGGCGATGGGCGTGCAGTACGTGCCGCGGTTCGCGAAGGCCGCGTACGCGTTCGCCATCCGCAGCGGCGAGATGCCCTGCGAGCCCAGGGTGAGGGCCGACGGCGACTCCGGCAGCTTCTTGCCGTCGCCCTGGACCACGCCCAGCTTGGCGATCGTCTCCGTCACGGGGCAGAGACCGATTTGCTCTATCATCTGCACGAAGTACGTGTTGACGGATTTGGCCATCGCCTCCTTCAGCCCGTACGGCCCGACCTCCGACTCGTTCTCGTTCTCGGCCGTGTCGCCCTCCGTGTTGACCCACGGCTTCCCGCTGCACGTCTGGATCGACGCCGGGTACGGCATCTGGTACGGCGCCGGATACGACTGTGTCGGCGGGACACCGCGCTCGATGGCCGCCGTCGCGAGGAACGGCTTGAAGGTCGAACCGGTCGGGAAGCCGTAGTTCGAGCCGCCCATCCCCTTGTCGACCGAGAAGTTGATCTGGGTCTCGTTCTTCCCGAAGCCGTAGGGCTTGGACTGCCCCATGCCGAGGATCTTGCCGGTGCCCGGCTCGACCAGCGTCACCGCCGCGGCGACCTTGTCGCTCTGGTTGACGTGATCCTTTATCGACGCCTGTACCGAGCTCTGGGCCTTCGGGTCGAGCGTCGTACGGATCGTCAGACCGCCCTGGTTCCAGACCTTGGCCCGCTCCTTGCGGTCCTTGCCGAAGACCGGGTCGGTCAGGAAGACCTCGCGCACGTAGTCACAGAAGAAGCCCGCCCCGGCGACGGCCGTGATGCAGCCGTTCGCGGGACGGCTCACCTTGAGCGTGATCGGGGCGGCCTTGGCGCGGTCGGCCTCCGCCTGGGAGATGTCGCGGACGTCGGCCATCCGCTGCAGCACGATGTTGCGCCGCTTGGTGGCCTCCTCCTCGTCGTTGACCGGGTCGTACCGGCTCGGCGACTGGACGATGCCCGCCAGCATGGCGGCCTCTTCGAGCTTCAGGTCCTTGGCCGGCTTGGAGAAGTAGCGCTGGGCGGCCGCCTCGATGCCGTAGGCCTGCTGCCCGAAGAAGGTGATGTTCAGATAGTTCTCGAGGATCTTCTTCTTGCCCAGCTCCTCCTCGACCTGGATCGCGTACTTCAGCTCCTGGATCTTGCGGCCCAGGGTCTGCTGGGTGGCCTGCGCAACCTTGTCCGGGTCGTCGCCGGCCTCCTCGACGAAGACGTTCTTCACGTACTGCTGGGTCAGCGTCGAGGCGCCCTGGGCGACGCCGCCCGACTGCGCGTTGCGGTTGACCGCGCGCAGCACGCCCTTCAGGTCGATGGCCCCGTGCTCGTAGAAGCGCGAGTCCTCGATCGCGACGATCGCCTTCTGCATGTACGGGGAGATGTCCTTGAGCGGGACGACGGTGCGGTCACGTGAGTAGACCGTGGCGATACGGCCGCCCTGGGAGTCCAGGATCGTGGTCCGCTGACTCAGCGGCGGCGTCTTGAGGTTGGCGGGGATCTCGTCGAATCCCTCGACCGTCCCCTTGGCGGCGAGTCCCAGCGCCCCGAAGGCCGGCAGGGCGATTCCCGCGAGCACCGCTCCCGCGAGCACGCTGACACCGAGGAACTTGGCGGCCTGCTGGGTCCCGGTCAGACCCCCGCCCGAGCGCTTCTTTGGCATGAGGGCAGCCTACGTTCTCAATCGCCGGACACGCGTCAAGGCTCTGGCCTAAGCTGTCCCCAACTGTCACAGCAGTGCGGTTGCGTATCAAGCACCCGGCGTGAACTTTCCGTGAACCCGAAACACGCAAAATTGACGCCCGAATCCTCTGCGCCTGGCATGAGATGCCCGTTGTGGCCCAAGTGAAATATCCGACTTTGTCGGATGTGCCGGTTATGCCCTTGGGTCACTCCCCTGGGTGATCTGCCGCGTACGCATAGTCCGTTCGGGCCATTCAAGATTGGGCCCGAAGGGGGTGTTGCGCTGTGCCCGCCTTCCGTAACGTCCTCAACTGGCAACGGTGAATATGCCGCTGCCGCCGTGGGGGAGCCTCGATTCGGGAGAGGACGGCGCCAGCATGGGCTGGGTAACCGACTGGAGTGCGCAGGCAGCTTGCCGCACTACCGATCCAGATGAACTGTTCGTGCAGGGTGCGGCGCAGAACAGGGCCAAGGCGGTGTGCACCGGATGCCCGGTGCGGACCGAATGCCTGGCCGACGCGCTGGACAATCGCGTCGAATTCGGCGTGTGGGGCGGGATGACCGAGCGGGAGCGCCGCGCACTGCTGCGCAGGCGGCCGACCGTCACCTCGTGGCGCCGGCTGCTTGAGACCGCGCGCACGGAGTACGAGCGCAGCGCGGGCCTCCTGCCTGTGGGCTTGGAGGATGACGAGACGTACGAGACGTACGCGGCCGTGGGGTAATCGGGCCGTGGGGTAACCGGGCCGTGGGGTAACCGGTGGGGGAGCCGGTAGCGAAGCCAGTGGGAAACCGGTGGGGTAATTGGTGGCGTGATCGCTCTCGCCCCTGCTGAGGGCGCCATGACTCGGCGGTGAGGCGGGCAGCGCTTCGGGCGTGTCACGTCGTACGCGATGCGCCGGACACAGTGCGCCAAGCACGGTGCGTGCGTCGAGCGCGGTGCGCCGACCCTGGCGTGTCGAGCTGTCGAGCCTGGCGTGTCGAGCCCTGGCGTGTCGAGCTTCGCGGCGACAGCGTGCCGGGCATGTCAGCGCGTCGTGCCACCCGCCGCGAGGCGCTCCGCGATGGCCCTGAGCCCGGCAAGGTCGTGAACATCGCCGGGCAGGGCGGGGACCTCCGCCACCGCCACCTCGGGGTGCAGCGCGGTGAAGCGGTCGCGCGTGCGCTCCTCACGCGCGAGCACCTGCATCCGTTCGGCGTGCAGGCGCAGCAAACCCGCCGTCAGCTGTTCCACAGTTGTGACAGAACTTGTGACAGACGCGACCGATTCGGGTGCGGCCGGGGCGGCGGGCGTGGTGGATACGTCGGATACATCGGATTCGTCAGACGCGTGCGGGGATGCGGGTACGGCGGATTCAGCGGCTACGACAGGTACGGCGGCTTCGAGGGGCTCGTGCGTCTCGGAGGCTTCGGGAGAAGAGCCTTCCGAGGCTGCACTGCCACGACTCTGAGCATTCCCGGCCGCCTGATCCACAATGCCGCCGTCTTCAAGATTTTCCGCCGCGGCCCGCGCCCGCTCCGCCGACAGCCGCGCGGCGCCGCTGCCGTGGACACGGTTGAGCACCAGCCCGGCCAGGGGCATCTCCTCGGCCGCCAGCCGCTCCACGAAGTACGCCGCCTCCCGCAAGGCGTCCCGCTCCGGCGCCGCGACCACCAGAAACGCCGTACCCGGCGCCTGAAGCAGCCGGTACGTCGCGTCCGCGCGCGTACGGAACCCGCCGAACATCGTGTCCATCGCGGTGATGAAGGTCTGTACGTCACGCAGGAATTGGCCGCCGAGCAGCTTTCCCAGCGTGCCCGTCATCATCGACATACCGACATTCAGGAACTTCATCCCCGCCCGGCCGCCCATCTTGGCCGGGGTCATCAGCAGCCTGATGAACTTCCCGTCGAGAAAGGAACCGAGCCGCTTCGGCGCGTCCAGGAAGTCCAGCGCGGAGCGCGACGGCGGCGTGTCGACGATGATCAGGTCCCATTCGTCGCGGGACCGCAGCTGACCCAGCTTCTCCATCGCCATGTACTCCTGCGTGCCCGCGAAGCCGGCCGACAGGGACTGGTAGAAGGGGTTCTCCAGAATGGCGCGGGCCCGGTCGGGGTCCGCGTGCGCCTCGACGATCTCGTCGAAGGTCCGCTTCATGTCGAGCATCATGGCGTGCAGTTCGCCGGGGCCCTGGACGCCCTTCACCTGCCGGGGCGTGTTGTCGAGCGAGTCGATCCCCATCGACTGGGCCAGCCGGCGCGCCGGATCGATGGTCAGGACGACCACCTTCCGGCCGCGCTCGGCCGCCCGTACGCCGAGAGCCGCCGCGGTCGTCGTCTTGCCGACGCCGCCCGAGCCGCAGCACACCACGATGCGGGTGGCCGGGTCGTCGAGCAGCGGATCGATGTCGAGTGGGGCAGCCGCAGAGTCCAGGGTCATGCGAAGACCTCCCCGAGTTGCCGTAGCTCCCCCGCCAGCCGGTACAGACCGGCGAGATCCATTCCCTCGCCGACCAGGGGGAGTTCGTACGTGGGCAGTCCCAGTTTGGTGAGGACGGCCCGCTGCTCGCGCTCCAGCTCCACGCGCTGCGCGTGCTCCGCGGCCTGGTCGAGCAGTGGCCCGACGAGCTTCGTGGGCGCGGGCACACCGGCGGCCGCGAGCGCCTTCGCGACCTCCTTGCGGCGATCACCGGCCGCGGCGCGTACGGCGGCCTCGTCCAGGAGATGCGGCCGGACCATGTTCACGATCACCTTGCCGACCCGCAGCTCCGCGCTCCGCAACTCGGCGATGCCGTCCGCGGTCTCCTGGACCGGCATCTCCTCCAGCAGCGTCACCAGATGCACGGCCGTCTCGGGCGACTTCAGGACCCGCATCACGGCCTGCGCCTGATTGTGTATCGGGCCGATCTTCGCCAGCCCGGCCACCTCGTCGTTCACATTGAGGAAGCGGGTGATGCGGCCGGTGGGCGGGGCGTCCATCACGACGTAGTCGTAGACGAAACGTCCCCTCTTGTCGCGCCTGCGCACCGCCTCGCACGCCTTGCCGGTCAGCAGTACGTCCCTGACCCCCGGCGCGATCGTCGTCGCGAAGTCGATCGCACCGATCTTCTTGAGCGCCCGGCCCGCGCTGCCGAGCTTGTAGAACATCTGGAGGTAGTCGAGGAGCGCGCGCTCGGCGTCGATGGCCAGCGCGAACACCTCGCCGCCGCCCGAGGCGACGGCGATCTTCCGTTCCTCGTACGGAAGGGCCTCTGTCTCGAAGAGCTGTGCGATGCCCTGCCTGCCCTCGACCTCGACGAGGAGCGTGCGCTTCCCCTCGGTGGCGAGGGCGAGCGCGAGGGCGGCGGCGACCGTCGTCTTACCGGTACCGCCCTTGCCGCTGACGACCTGGAGCCTGCTCACGTATTCGAGCCTAACCAGTCGGGCCGCAGGCTACGCACGAGGCCGCCACGCGGTACGACTACAGTCGCCTCCATGACCAAGTGGGAATACGCGACCGTGCCTCTTCTCGTGCACGCGACCAAGCAGATTCTGGACACCTGGGGCGAGGACGGCTGGGAGCTCGTCCAGGTCGTTCCCGGGCCGAACAACCCGGAGCAGCTGGTGGCCTATCTGAAGCGGGAGAAAGCCGCATGAGCGGACCCGGGGCTGGGGCGGCGGCCGGAGCCGGGGCCGTTGAGGCCAGGCTCGCCGAGCTCGGACTGAGGCTGCCCGAGGTCGTACCGCCGCTGGCGGCCTATCAGCCGGCCGTACGGTCCGGTGCGTACGTCTACACCTCGGGCCAGCTCCCGATGGTGGAGGGCAAGCTTCCGGTGACCGGCAAGGTCGGCGCCGAGGTCACCGCGGAAGAGGCCAAGGAACTGGCGGCCACCTGCGCGCTGAACGCCCTGGCCGCCGTGAAGTCCGTCACCGGCGATCTGGACCGCATCGCGCGCGTGGTGAAGGTCACGGGCTTCGTCGCCTCGGCCGCGGACTTCACCGGCCAGCCGGGTGTGGTCAACGGTGCGAGCGAGCTGCTCGGCCAGGTCCTCGGCGACAAGGGCGTGCACGCGCGCAGCGCGGTCGGCGTGGCGGTGCTGCCGCTGGACGCGCCGGTCGAGGTCGAGATCCAGGTGGAGCTGACCGAGGTCTGAGCGACGGGCCGGGCGGCGGGCCGGGCGACGGGCTGGTTAGGACGGACCGGGCGGCGGCTGAGCGCAGGCCGTACGACGGGGCCGGGCGTGGGCCGGGCGGCGGCTGAGCGCGGGCCTGTGGCTTGTGGACACGGGCCGGTCGCTTCTCGGCACGCGTCCCGCGCCCGCCGCACGGCCAGTGCATGGCCGGAGATCCTGCCTGGTGCGTGTATGTGAGACGCACCGGGTGGGATCGTGCTGTACGTGGTGCCGCAACACATGCCTTCCAGTGCCTCTCGAACATCCCCGCGCCAGCGCATAGCATCCGGCCATGCCCAATGGTCAGTGGTACCCGCCCGAATGGCCCGTGCGGATCCGTGCCCTCGCCGCCGGTGAGATCACCGCGATGACTCCCCGGCGGGCCGCGACCGTGATGCTCCTGCGCGACGATCCCGCCGGCCCCGCCGTCCATATGCTGCGGCGCCGCGCCTCCATGGCGTTCGCCGCGGGCGCGTACGCGTACCCCGGCGGCGGAGTCGACCCGCGGGACGACGACGGGACCGTCGGCTGGGCCGGCCCCGGCCGTGACGTATGGGCGCGCCGGCTCGGCGTCGACGCCGCGTCCGCGCAGGCCATCGTGTGCGCGGCGGTCCGCGAGACCTACGAGGAGGCCGGTGTCCTGCTCGCCGGGGAGACCGCGGGGACCGTCGTCGGCGACACCACGGGCGACGACTGGGAGGCCGACCGCGACGCCCTCGCCGGGCACGAACTGTCGTTCGCCGACTTCCTCAACCGGCGCGGACTGGTGCTGCGCAGCGACCTGCTCGGCGCGTGGGCCCGCTGGATCACCCCCGAGTTCGAACCGCGCCGCTACGACACCTGGTTCTTCGTGGCCGCGCTGCCACCAGGCCAGCGGACCAGGAACGCCTCCACGGAGGCCGACCGTACGGTGTGGATCCGACCGGCCGAGGCGACGGAGGCGTACGACCGGGGCGAGCTGCTGATGATGCCGCCGACCGTCGCGACGCTGCGTCAGCTCCAGTCGTACGGTTCGGCCGACGAGGCGCTCGCCGGTTCCGACAGCCGCGATCTGACGCCGGTGCTGGCCACGGCCCGGATGGAGGGCGAGGAGCTGGTGCTCAGCTGGCCCGGCCACGAGGAGTTCACCAAGCGCGTGGACTCGCGTCCGAGCGAGCAGAAGCAGAGCCCGAGCCCGCATCTGAGCCCGAGCCCGAGCCCGAGCCCGAGCCAAGGGCCACGCCAGAGCGCGAGCCAGAGCCCCGGTCAGACGGCGACGGAGACCGAGACGCAGACGCACACTCCGTCCGGAGGTTCCCGATGACCGACGCCGCCGCCCTCCCGGGCCAGCCGCGAGGCGGGGTGCTCTCCGGCCCCGTCACGGCCCGCGCCATGAACGTCCTCGCCCCGAACGCCTCGGCGATGACCCTCGACGGCACCAACACCTGGATCGTCTCGGAGCCGGACGCGGACTCGGCGGTCGTGATCGACCCGGGCCCCCTCGACGAACTCCATCTCCAAGCGGTCATCGATGTCGCGGAGAAGGCCGGGAAACGGATCGCCCTGACCCTCCTCACCCATGGCCACCCGGACCACGCGGCCGGCGCGGCGCGGTTCGCCGCGCTCACCCGTACCGCTGTCCGCGCCCTGGACCCGGCGCTGCGGCTGGGGGACGAGGGACTCGCGGCCGGGGACGTCATCACCACCGGCGGTCTTGAGCTGCGCGTGGTGCCCACCCCGGGGCACACCGCCGACTCGCTCTCCTTCCATCTGCCCGCCGATCGCGCGGTGCTCACCGGCGACACCGTCCTCGGCCGGGGTACGACACTCGTCGCCCACCCGGACGGCAGGCTCGGCGACTACCTCGACTCGCTCCGTCGGCTGCGCTCGCTCACGGTCGACGACGGGGTCCATACGGTCCTGCCGGGCCATGGGCCTGTCCTGGACGACGCCCAGGGCGCGGTGGAGTTCTATCTCGCCCATCGCGCCAACCGGCTCGCCCAGGTCGAGACGGCCGTGGAGAACGGGCACCGTACGCCCGCCGAGGTGGTGGCGCATGTGTACGCGGGGGTGGACAGGTCCCTGTGGCCGGCGGCCGAACTGTCCGTGAGGGCGCAGCTGGAGTATCTGCGCGAGCACGGTCTGATCTGAGGGCCGGATTTGAGGGGCCCGATCCGCGGGCCCGATCCGCGGGCCTGATCCGCGGGCCTGATCCGCGGGATGGAGCGGCGAAGGGCCCCGCCAGGAGGAGGCGGAGCCCTTCGGAGAGTGCGGCGTGTGTGGGGTGTCAGCGCGAGCGCTTCGCGAGGCGCTCCACGTCCAGCAGGATCACCGCGCGCGCCTCAAGGCGCAGCCAGCCGCGCTGCGCGAAGTCGGCGAGCGCCTTGTTGACCGTCTCGCGGGAGGCGCCGACCAACTGGGCCAGCTCTTCCTGCGTCAGGTCGTGGACGACATGGATGCCTTCCTCCGACTGGACGCCGAAACGGCGCGACAGGTCGAGGAGCGCGCGGGCCACGCGGCCCGGGACATCGGAGAAGACCAGGTCGGACATCTGGTCGTTCGTCTTGCGCAGTCGGCGCGCGACCGCGCGCAGCAGGGCCGTGGCCACTTCCGGGCGGGCGTTCAGCCAGGGCTGGAGGTCGCCATGGCCGAGCCCGAGGAGCTTGACCTCGGTGAGCGCGCTCGCGGTGGCGGTGCGCGGGCCGGGGTCGAAGAGGGACAGCTCGCCGATCAGTTCGCCGGGGCCGAGTACGGCCAGCATGTTCTCCCGGCCGTCGGGGGAGGTGCGGTGGAGTTTGACCTTGCCCTCGGTGACCACATAGAGGCGGTCGCCCGGGTCGCCCTCGTGGAAGAGCGCGTCACCGCGCGCGAGCGTCGCTTCACTCATCGAGGCGCGGAGCTCCGCCGCCTGCTCGTCATCGAGCGCCGCGAAGAGCGGGGCACGCCGCAGAACGTCGTCCACGTGTTCTCTCCTTGTCGGACCTGCTCAGGGAACTGTGGTCCCCACCTGCTCAGGGACCGTGGTCCCCATGATGCCGTACGTACCGCTTGTTCTCGGGTGGCTTGGCATCCCCGGGCTGATTGGCCCGCTACCGAATTCCGGTTGTTCGAAACCGTGCGATCAGTCACAAGTTTGACGTACGCGCGTGCCCAACTGTGCCCCGGGTGCCGATTCGGGTGGCGATCGGCCGTCGCCGGGGCGGATGTCAGTGCGGGGCTTTACGCTGGCCGGGTGTCCAACTCGCCGGTGACAGCGCAGGCCAAGGGGGCTGGAAGAGTGTCCGCGGAGCAGAATTCCGCTGTGGGCGAACAGCCTTCAGCGAAACGGAAAAAAGCCGCAAAAGGGTCAACGGTCAAGCCGGTCAAGGCCCCGGCGGACAATGCGGCGGCCGCCGAGCCGACCGGTACGTCCGCCGAGCCGACCGCGAAGTCCGCCAAGCGGACGGCCAAGTCCGTCACCAAGCCGACGGCCAAGCCTGCCAAGCCGACGGCCAAGCCTGCCAAGCCGACGGCCAAGTCCGCCGGCAAGCCGACGACCGAGTCCGCCGGCAAGCCCGCCGCCAAGCCGGAATCGCATCTGGCGATGGTCCGCCGGGCCCGCCGGATAAACCGCGAGCTGGCCGAGGTCTATCCGTACGCCCATCCCGAGCTGGACTTCCGGAACCCGTTCGAGCTGCTGGTGGCGACGGTCCTGTCCGCCCAGACGACCGATCTGCGGGTCAATCAGACGACGCCCGCGGTCTTCGCGAAGTACCCGACCCCCGAGGACATGGCCGCGGCCGTGCCGGAGGAGCTGGAAGAGGCCATCCGCCCGACGGGCTTCTTCCGTGCCAAGGCGAAGTCGCTCATCGGCCTGTCCACCGCCCTGCGTGACCGGTTCGGCGGCGAGGTCCCGGGCCGGCTGGACGATCTGGTGTCGCTGCCCGGCGTGGGCCGCAAGACGGCGAACGTCGTTCTCGGCAATGCCTTCGGCGTCCCCGGGCTCACGGTCGACACCCACTTCGGCCGGCTGGTCCGCCGCTGGAAGTGGACGGAGCAGGAGGACCCGGAGAAGGTCGAGGCGGAGATCGCCGCGATCTTCCCCAAGAGCGAGTGGACGATGCTCTCGCACCGGGTGATCTTCCACGGCCGCCGTATCTGCCACTCCCGGAAGCCGGCCTGCGGTGCCTGTCCGATCGCACATCTCTGCCCCTCCTACGGAGAGGGCGAGACGGACCCGGAGAAGGCGCGCAAGCTGCTGAAGTACGAGATGGGCGGCTACCCGGGCCAGCGTCTGAGCCCGCCCGCCGACTACCCGGGGAAACCGGCCCCGGCGCGCGTTGAATAGCCGAGCGGCCCGCGCCGTATGAAGTGCCGGACCAGCAGGCACGAACGAGTGGAGCCGGATGAGGGCGGAACGATCCGGCCGACGGCAGGCGTTGTCCGACAGGGGTGCCTATGACGCGAGCTGAAGAGACCTACCGGTCTGAAGAGACCTACCGAGGTAAAGAGGCGTACCGAGCCGGAGAGGCGTACCGAGCGGGCGAGACCTACGGCGACCCGGCGACGACCGGGGTCGCCGTGACCACCGAAGGGCTGCCCGACTGGCTGACGCCCGTCATGCGTGCCTCGCGGACCGTCGCGCCGGAGGAGCTCAGCCGCTTTCTGCCGCCCGAGAGCGGCGGCCGGCAGTCCGCCGTCCTGATCCTCTTCGGCGAGGGCCCCCGGGGCCCCGAGCTGCTGCTGATGGAACGCGCCAGCAGCCTGCGCTCGCATCCCGGACAGCCCGCCTTCCCCGGAGGTTCCCTCGACCCCGAGGACGGCGACCCGGCCACCACGGGACCGCTGCGGGCGGCCCTGCGCGAGGCCGAGGAGGAGACCGGTCTCGACCCGTCCGGGGTCCAGCTCTTCGGCGTGCTGCCCAAGCTCTACATCCCGGTGAGCGAGTTCGTCGTGACCCCCGTGCTCGGCTGGTGGCGCAACCCCACTCCCGTCGGTGTCGTCGACCCCGGCGAGACCGCCCGGGTCTTCACCGTCCCCGTGGCGGATCTCACGGACCCGGCCAACCGCGCGACCGCCCGCCACCCCAGCGGTTACCGCGGCCCCGCCTTTATGGTCGCATCTGCCCTGGTCTGGGGCTTTACGGCCGGAGTGATCGACCGGATCCTGTATTTCGCGGGCTGGGAGCAGCCGTGGGACCGCTCGAAGCAGGTCCCGCTGGACTGGCGTGCATGACAGGCTGACCCCCATGCTCCGCCCTTCGGAGGTCCCTGACCGCGGCGGCTCCGCCACCGGCCGCGAGGGCCGCCGGAGCCCCCGTGGCGACCGCCGGGCGGGGCCACCCGCCGACCGGGCGGGGCGACCGGAGACGTATCCGCGAGGCAAGCGAGGCTATTGACGGTGAACGTGCTGGACATCCTGCTGCTGCTCGCCGCCGTATGGTTCGCGGTCGTCGGCTACCGCCAGGGTTTCGTGGTGGGCATCCTGTCCGTGATCGGCTTCCTCGGCGGCGGTCTCGTGGCGGTCTATCTGCTGCCCGTGGTCTGGGCGAAGATGACCGCGGACTCCGAGGTCTCCACCACGGCCGCCGTCGTCGCGATCGTCATAGTGATCGTCTGTGCCTCTGTCGGCCAGGCCTTCACCACCCACCTCGGCAACAAGCTGCGCCGCTACATCACGTGGTCGCCTGCCCGCGCCCTGGACGCCACCGGCGGCGCGCTGGTCAATGTCGTCGCCATGCTGCTGGTGGCCTGGCTGATCGGCTCCGCCCTCGCCGGGACCTCGCTGCCGACGCTCGGCAAGGAGGTCCGCGGCTCGAAGGTGCTGCTCGGGGTCTCCCGCGTGATGCCCCCCCAGGCGTCCAGCTGGTTCACGGACTTCTCGTCGGTCCTCGCCCAGAACGGCTTCCCGCAGGTCTTCAGTCCGTTCGCCAATGAGCCCATCACCGAGGTCCAGGCCCCGGACCCGGCGCTCGCGGGCAGCCCGGTGGCGGCGCGCGCCCGGCAGTCGATCGTCAAGGTCGTCGGTACGGCGCCCAGCTGCGGCAAGGTCCTCGAAGGCTCCGGCTTCGTCTTCGCCGAGCGCCGCGTGATGACCAACGCGCATGTGGTCGGCGGCGTGGAGGAGCCCACCGTCCAGATAGGCGGTGAGGGCCGGCTGTACGACGCCAAGGTCGTCCTCTACGACTGGCAGCGCGACATCGCCGTACTCGACGTGCCGAACCTCCCCGCCGAACCGCTCCAGTTCACCGACAAGGACGCGGACAGCGGCGACGGAGCGATCGTCGCGGGCTTCCCGGAGAACGGCTCGTACGACGTACGCTCCGCGCGCGTCCGAGGCCGTATCGACGCCAACGGCCCCGACATCTACCGCCGCGGCGAGGTCCGGCGCGATGTCTACTCACTCTTCGCGAACGTACGCCAGGGCAACTCCGGAGGCCCGCTCCTCACCACCGAGGGCAAGGTGTACGGAGTGATCTTCGCCAGGTCGCTCGACGACCCCCAGACCGGCTACGCGCTGACGGCGGACGAGATCCGCGACGACATCGCCCTCGGCCGGAACGCCAACCAGCAGGTCGACACCCAGGGATGCGCCCTCTAGGGATGCGCCCCCTTGGCCATGTCCGGCCGGACAGGGCCAAGGTCCTGTCCGGCCGGTAAGGCGGGCCAACATGTGCCGGACCACCAAGGCGTGCCGAGCCAATGTGTGCCGGGCGAATGTGTGCCGGGCGAATGTGTGCCGGGCCTGGCGCGGAGCAGGGTCTGCCGTGCGGGACTGCGACGCGCCCTCAGGAACGTTGATGACGCAGCCGGGCCGAGACCCAGCGCGCTCTGCGGCGGAGGATCAGGGAAATACCGAGCCGGGGATCATGGCCCTGTTCATCGGGGCCGCCCCTTCTGTGGGTGATCGGCGCAGAGGCCGAGCGGCGGTTGCGTGCTGCGTCACCGTAGTCGTGCGTCCAGCCCATACTTCGACCTGTGCCCCTGGCCCATGGTCGGTAACCGCGCAGGAGTGGGCCAATTGGCCTATGCGCGAGGCATTTGGCTGTTCGTAGGACAAGCGTTCAAAGGGCGACAACCGGGACGGGCGGTGCGGCGCTCTTCACCGTCCCGTGTGAGCCGCCGCCCCGCGGTCCGCCCGCGGTCCGCCCGCGGTCCGCCTGCGGTCCTGCCCGCGGTTCGGCCGCAGCCCGGCAGCCCGGTTCAGCGGTCCGGCTCGGGGTCCTTGAGCCAGTTGATGAGTTCCGCGGAGAACGCGGCGGGGTCCTCCTCGTGCGGGAAGTGTCCCAGACCATCGAACAGCCGCCAGCGATAGGGCGCTTCCACATACTCCGCCGACCCCGCGGTGCTGCGCGTCCGCATCGCCGGGTCGAGCGACCCGTGCAACTGGAGCGTGGGCACACGCACCGGGCGCTTCATCCGCCGGTTGAACTGGATGCCGTCGGGCCGTGCCATCGACCGCACCATCCAGCGGTACGGCTCGATCGAGCAGTGCGCCGTCGACGGGATGGTCATCGCGCGCCGGTAGATCTCGATCGACTCGTCGTCGGGCGACCGGGGGCCGGACCAGTCCCGGATCAGCTGACCCACCAGCGCCGCGTCCTCGGCGACGAGCTGACGTTCCGGCAGCCACGGTCGCTGGAAACCCCAGATATACGAGCCGGCACGGCTCTGCGAGAAGTCGGAGAGCATCGCCGAGCGCCAGCGGCGCGGGTGCGGCATCGAGGACACCGCGAGCCGTCGCACCAGCTTGGGGCGCATCACGGCCGCCGTCCAGGCGAGGTAGCCGCCCAGATCGTGGCCGACGAGCGCCGCGTCGGGCTCACCGAGGGAGCGCACCACGCCGGTGATGTCGAGCGCCAGATTGGCGGGGTCGTAACCCCGGGGCGTACGGTCGCTGCCGCCCACTCCCCGCAGATCCATGGCCACCGCGCGGTACCCGGCGTCCGCCAGCGCGGACAGCTGATGGCGCCAGGTCCACCAGAACTGCGGGAAGCCATGGAGCAGCAATACCAACGGCCCCTCGCCCATCTCCGCGATATGGAAGCGCGCACCATTGGCAGCCACATCGCGATGGGTCCAGGGACCATCGAGACGGACGGCGGAGGCCGGCGTCGCTCCTGAGGTCCCGCCGGAGGGCGTGCCGGGCGCCGTGTCAGGCGCGGTGCCGGAGGTCTTGCCGGGGCCGGATTCAGGGGCGGTCATGCAGACGAGCGTGCCACAGACTTGGTGCCTACCCGGACCTGGCGGGGGTGCGGCTTCACGTTCTGCAGTACCGCCGCCGTCTCCTTGGCCGAGGCGATGGACTTCTCCGGCGGCTTGACCTTCTTGAATTTCAGTACGGCGAGTCCGGCGAGCAGCCCCGCGAGGATCAGAAACGCTCCGCCCACGATCAGGAACGACCAGGCGAGCCCGAGCCCCAGATTGTGGATCCCGTACGCGGCGGCGAAGCTCAGTACCGGCAGGGAGAACAGAGCGAACACCGCCGCGATCGTGATGGCGGCTCCGCCCGTCACACCGCGCTTGACGTCCTGTCGGATCTCGGCCTTGGCCAGGGCGATCTCATCGTGCACCAGCGCGGAGACCTCGGCGGTGGCCGAGGCGACCAGCTGGCCAATGCTGCGGTCGCCCGCGGCGGCTTCGATCACGGTGCCGGTCCGGACGGCGTCGGCGACGTGCTTGCCGGGGTCGCTCATCGGTGACTCCTCTTCTCGCTCTGCTCGGCTACGGACCGCTGGGCTACGAATCCGTTGTCCGATCATGCCGGACTGTCGCCGTCGCCGCGCGCTGCCCCCGCGTGTTCCGCCAGCCGACGGTGCTCGGCGGCCTTCGACTCGTACAGCTCAGCCATGCGCAAGTGGTACGCAGGATCGTCCTGTTCGTAGATATCGGGGATGCCGTCCCGGTCCTCGTCCCGCTCCTCTTCCTCGTACAGCGCACGGTACGTGCGGACCCGCAGCTTCAGCAGTACCCCGGAGAGGACGGCGGCTATGACCGAGCCGGTCAATACCGCGGCCTTCACCTCGTCGGTGAGCGCGGGGTCCGTCGAGAACGCCAGCTCGCCGATGAGCAGGGAGACGGTGAATCCGATGCCGGCGAGCGACGCGAGCGCGAAGACATCGGGCCAGGCCAGGTCCTCGTTCAGCTCGGCCCTGGTGAAGCGCGCTGCCAGCCAGGTGCCGCCGAAGATGCCGACCGCCTTGCCGACGACCAGACCCAGTACGACGCCGAGGGTCTCCGGCTGTGTGAAGACCTTGCCGAGCGCACCGCCGGATATGGAGACGCCTGCGGAGAAGAGCGCGAACAGCGGTACGGCCAGACCGGCCGAGACGGGGCGCATCAGATGCTCGATGCGCTCGCCGGGCGAGCGCTCCTCGCCCTCGCGCCTGGTGCAGCGCAGCATCAGCCCCATCGCGACACCGGCGATGGTGGCGTGGACGCCGCTGTTGTACATCAGGCCCCAGATGACCAGCGCCAGCGGGACATACACGTACCACCCGTGTACGCCCTTGCGCAGCAGCAGCCAGAAGACGACGAGTCCGGCGACCGCGCCGCCGAGCGCCGCGAAGTTCAGATCGCTGGTGAAGAAGACGGCGATGATCAGGATGGCGAAGAGATCGTCGACGACCGCGAGGGTGAGGAGGAAGGCGCGCAGCGCCGAGGGCAGCGAGGTGCCGATGACCGCGAGGACGGCGAGCGCGAAGGCGATATCGGTGGCGACGGGCACGGCCCAGCCGCTCAGAGACCCGCCGCCGGCCTTGTTGACCAGCACATAGACCAGGGCGGGCACGATCATCCCGCAGAGCGCGGCGATCACGGGGAGCGCGGCTGTCCTGGGATCGCGCAGCTCCCCGGCCACCAGTTCGCGCTTCAGCTCGATTCCGGCGACGAAGAAGAAGATGGCGAGCAGGCCGTCGGCCGCCCAGTGCTGGAGGGAGAGGTCGAGGCCGAGCGCCGAGGGCCCGATGTGGAAGTCGCGTACGGCCTCGTAGCCGTGGCTCAGCGGGGTGTTCGCCCAGAGGAGGGCGGCGATGGCGGCGACGAGCAGGAGGACACCGCCGACGGTCTCCGTGCGCAACGCCTCGGCGAGATAGTTCCGTTCGGGCAGCGGGAGGCGTCCGAGGAACTTACGGCCGGTGGGGGTGGGCGCGGACACAGGCACGAGGGAGCCTCCGGTCTATCTGCGGACATGACGCATCACATGCCGACCAGACTTCCCGGCGCACCTTGAAAATCTTGTTGTGTTATTTACGCGCTGCCTACTTTACCCGGACGCGACGACCGGCGCGCACCGGAGCCGGGCTGGGGGAACGCGGGGCGAGGGGGAGCGGGCAAGGGGACCTGGGCGAGGGGACCTGGGCGAGGGGACCAGGGCGAGGGGTCCTGGGCGAGGGGGAGTGGCGACGGCAGCGCAAAGCGGGGCGTCCGGCATCGGATGCCGGACGCCCCGCCCGCTTGCGTTCTGTACGTCGTACCGGCCGGCTCAGTCCTCGCTGGTCGCGCTGGGCAGCTGGCTCTGGATGAGGTCCATGACCGACGAGTCGGTGAGCGTGGTGACATCGCCGAGCTGGCGGTTCTCCGCGATATCCCGCAGCAGGCGCCGCATGATCTTGCCGGAGCGGGTCTTGGGCAGTTCCGCGACGGGCAGGATCCGCTTGGGCTTCGCGATCGGCCCGAGCGTGGTGCCGACATGGTTGCGCAGCTCGGCCACGAGCCCGTCGTCGACGACGGCCGTGCCCCGCAGGATCACGAAGGCGACGATGGCCTGGCCGGTCGTCTCGTCCGCGGCACCGACCACGGCGGCCTCGGCGACCTTGGGGTGGGAGACGAGCGCCGACTCCACCTCAGTCGTCGAGATGTTGTGGCCGGAGACGAGCATGACGTCGTCCACCCGCCCCAGCAGCCAGATATCGCCGTCGTCATCCTTCTTCGCGCCGTCCCCGGCGAAGTACTTGCCCTCGAAGCGGGACCAGTAGGTGTCGATGAACCGCTGGTCGTCGCCCCAGATGGTGCGCAGCATCGACGGCCAGGGCTCGGTGAGGACGAGATAGCCGCCGCCCCCGTTCGGCACCTCGCGGGCCTCGTCGTCCACGACGGTCGCCGAGATGCCGGGCAGGGCGCGCTGCGCGGAGCCCGGCTTGGTCTCCGTCACGCCGGGAAGCGGGGAGATCATCATGGCGCCGGTCTCGGTCTGCCACCAGGTGTCCACGATCGGGGTCTTGCCCGCGCCGATGTGCTCGCGGTACCAGATCCACGCCTCGGGGTTGATCGGCTCGCCGACCGAGCCCAGCACCCTGAGAGAGGTCAGATCGAACTTCGCGGGGATGTCGTCGCCCCACTTCATGAACGTACGGATCGCGGTCGGCGCGGTGTAGAGGATCGTCACCCCGTACTTCTGCACGATCTCCCAGAACCGCCCCTGGTGCGGGGTGTCGGGGGTGCCCTCGTACATCACCTGCGTGGCGCCGTTGGCGAGCGGCCCGTACACGATGTACGAGTGGCCGGTCACCCACCCGATGTCGGCCGTGCACCAGTACACGTCCGTCTCGGGCTTGAGGTCGAAGACGGCGTGGTGGGTGTAGGCCGCCTGGGTGAGATAGCCGCCCGAGGTGTGCAGGATGCCCTTGGGCTTACCCGTCGTACCCGAGGTGTAGAGGATGAAGAGCGGGTGCTCCGCGGCGAACGCCTCGGGGGTGTGCTCGGGGGACTGGCGCCCGACGATGTCGTGCCACCACACATCACGGGAGTCGTCGAAGGCGGTGTCCTGGCCGGTACGGCGGACCACCAGCACATGCTCGACCTGCGGGCACTTGGCCACGGCCTCGTCGATGGCCGGCTTGAGGGCGCTCGGCTTGCCGCGCCGGTAGCCACCGTCGGAGGTGATCACCAGCTTGGCGTCGGCATCCTGGATACGGGAGGCGACAGCGTCGGCCGAGAAGCCGCCGAAGACCACGGAGTGCGCGGCCCCGATCCGGGCGCAGGCCAGCATGGCGACCGCGGCCTCGGGGATCATCGGCAGATATACGGCGACCCGGTCGCCCGCGCGCACCCCCAGCTCGGTGAGCGCGTTGGCGGCCCGCGACACCTCGTCCTTCAGCTCCGCGTAGGTGATCGCGCGGCTGTCGCCCGGCTCGCCCTCGAAGTGGATGGCCACGCGGTCGCCGTTACCGGCCGCCACATGGCGATCGACGCAGTTGTAGGCGACGTTCAGCTCGCCGTCCGCGAACCACTTCGCAAACGGCGGATTCGACCAGTCCAGCGTCTCGGTCGGCTCGGTGACCCAGGTGAGCCGCCTCGCCTGCTCGGCCCAGAAGCCAAGCCTGTCCGCCTCGGCCTGCTCGTACGCCCTCGCCGTCACATTGGCGTGCGCGGCCAGCTCGGCCGGGGGTGCGAACCGCCGGTCCTCCTTGAGCAGGTTGGAGAGGGAAGACTGCTCGCTCATACTCCCATCTCCTCCTTCAGCAGGTTGGCCAGGCTTTCGTTGCTCACGACATCTCCCTTTCCCAGGGCGTCCTATGTGTCCCGGGCCTAGCTCATCAGGCGAATGCCCGGGTGACAAGGGGCTTCCGGAAATTGGTTTAGACCTGTGTGATGGGGATCGGATCCGCCGGGACACGGTCCCGGATCCGCCGTCCCGCGTCCGACTGAGAAGTGGCCCTCCTCCCCGGGGTGGTGGGGAAGGGGGCCACACACTCTCACGGATGCGGTACGAGGTCGGTTCAGGCGCGCGACTCCTCCAGCGTGGTCGGGGCCACCCGGTTGAACACCTCTTCGCCGCTGAAGTCACCGCGGACCCCGACCTCGTCCGCCAGGAGATACGCCTGGGCCTCGCCGACATGGAAGTACATGCCGTGCAACTCCAGCGTGCCCTCGGCCAGCCGGCGGGCCACCGACTCATGGGCCCGCAGATGCTCCAACTGCTGGACGACATTGGTCAGACAGAGCTGCTCGACCGCGTCGGCGGGCAGCCTCCCGGAGAGCCTGGCCCAGGAGTGCTGACCGCTTTGCATCCGCTCCAGGCTGGGCAGCCCGTGGCGCAGCCAGCGCCGAAGTGGGGTACCGGCCCCGGGCCCGTCCCCGTCCGTGTCGGCGGGGGTGTTCAGCAGGGCCTGCATCGCCCCGCATCCCGAATGCCCGCACACGGTGATGGATTCGACGCGCAGCACGTCCACCGCGTACTCGATCGCCGCGGCCACCGAATCGTCCGCGCCGACCGCCCCGGGCAGCGGGACCAGATTCCCCACGTTCCGCACGGTGAACAGATCGCCCGGACCACTGGACGTGATCATGCTCGTGATCAGCCGGGAGTCGGCACAGGTGAGGAAGAGCTGCGAGGGCCGCTGTCCCTCGCGCGCCAGCCGGGCCAGCTCACCGCGTACCAGCGGGGCCGTATTGCGCTGGAAGGAGCTGATCCCGCTGGCCAGTTGCCGGACACCGGGCGAACGCGCCGCGCCCGCGGACAGTGTGTGGCACATGGCGGTCTTCTTCGCTCCTGGCCACGCGGTTCCGGAGAGGTCGGCTGTGGAGAGGCCGGATGCGGCCGGGTCGGTCCCGGGCTTGGCGGGTGCGGACGGGTCGGCTGTGGGCGCGGCACCTGAGGATGGGACACCTGAGGATGGGACACCTGAGGGTGGGGCGTCTGAGGGTGGGGCGTCTGCGGATGGGGCGACGCGTGTCCGCTCTCCACGCTGTGAGGCGTTCAGCTGCGCGGGGGAGTGCTCCCCGCACTGGTGGTTGCGCCAGGGCGTCCAGGGCCGGCAGCAGGTGGGCGACTCCGTGGCCGGCTCGGCGATCCGGCCGCCCGCCCGTCCGGTGAACTCGGCCATCCGCCCGTGGGCGATATGAGCCATCTGCCAGTCGTGCAGGGCCTCGAACGCCGCGTGGTCCATGAAAGAGCCGTCCAGCTCGACCACGCAGTCCGTGTCCCAGGGCACCTGGTGCAGCACCCGGCTGAGCCGCGGCACGGCGAGGAACGTCAACTGGCCCCGCGCGCGTACGTGGTGGATCCCGTCCTGCACCTCGACCGTGATCCGGGTCCTGGTGAGCCGGTGCAGCGCCACCGCGACCGCCACAGCGATCCCGATCACCACGCCTTCCAGTACGCCGGTGAACACCACGGCGGCCAGCGTCACCACGTACACCAGCATTTCGCGGTTCCGCTGCACGCTGCGCAGATGGACGAGGTTCACCATCTGGACCCCGACGACCATCACCAGCGCGGCCAGGGCCGCCAGCGGGATCAGATCCAGCACGGGCACCAGCAGCAGGGCCGCGATCGCGACCCACAGCCCGTGCAGCATGGTGGAGTGCCGGCTCACCGCGCCGGACGCCACATTGGCGGCGCTGCGTACGGCGACACCCGTGATGGGCAGGCCGCCGAGCGCGCCCGAGACGACATTCCCCGCCCCCTGTCCGGCCAGCTCCCGGTCCAGCCGGGCGCGCGGGATATGGACGCCCGGCTTCTTGCGTGCCGCCGTCAGCTTGTCCACGGCGACGGCGGACAGCAGCGATTCGACGCTCCCGACCAGAGTGACGGTGAGAACGGCCGCGAGCAGTCCGAGCACCGGCCCCTCGGGCAGCGCGGGCAAGGCATGACTGCTCCAGGAAGGGAGATCGACGCGCTCCAGGCCGACCCCGGCGAGCGCGGCCAGGGTCGTGGCGATCGCCACCGCGGCGAGTGTGCCCGGGATCTTGCGTACGATCCGGCCCGTACGCCCCGGAATCCGAGGCCAGGCGAGCAGTACGGCGATGGTCAGCAGGCTTACGGAGAGCGCGCCCGGATGCAGATTGGCCAACTGGGCGGGCAGACCGCGCACATTGTCGACGGCGGAGCTCTGCGGCGTACCGCCGAGCACGATATGGAGCTGGGCGAGCGCGATCGTGACGCCGATGCCGGCGAGCATGCCGTGCACGATCGCCGGGCTGACGGCGAGCGCCGAGCGGGCCACCCGTAGCGCCGCGAGGCCGAGTTGGGCGAGCCCGGCGCAGATGGTGATGACACAGGTGACGCGCCAGCCGAACTGCTGGATCAGGTCGGCGGTGACGACGGTGAGCCCGGCGGCGGGGCCGCTGACCTGAAGCGGGGCCCCGCCCAGCCGGCCGACGACCAGACCGCCGACCGCGGCGGCCACCAGGCCCGCCTGGAGCGGTGCGCCGGTGGCGAGCGCGATGCCGAGGGAGAGCGGCAGTGCGATCAGGAAGACGGAGATCGATGCGGATACGTCGGCTCCGGCGATGCGGAACCGGCGTCCTCCGCGCCCTCCTTGGCCGCCGCGGTCGTCGCGGTCTTCGTGCGGAGGTCTGCGCGGTCGGCGCAGGCGTGAGAGGCGCGCCAACGGGGACGCGGGCTCGGTGGGGGCGGTGCGGGTGGGGATGGCGGCAGTCATATTTCCCGTCTCCTCCGGGGCGGCGCGGTCGCGGTACGTGGGGGCGCGGCCGTGGGTCACGGCGTGCAGTGGCGGGACGTGTTTCCTCAACACTCGGTAAATAGATCGTAATGGAGAGTAAAGACTCCGGCATTACTTTCGGGGCAAATGGGGCAATGCTTCACCCGGAGGAGTGATTAGTGATCTTGTACGGCTTGTCGTTTCTTCTTCTCATCGGTCTCAGTGCGACGTTGTCGGCGCTCGGCGCCGTGCCGGCAGTCGCCGCTCGGCACTTCGGTACTGGAACCTGAGGGAAGAGGGTGGGCGGATGCTGGCCGCCACAAAGAGAATCGGCTTCGGCGCCGCCGTCATGGCGCTCGCCGTCGGACTCGGGGGGTGTTCCGGATCGCCGGGAGCCGACAAGGAGGCCCCGAAGGGTGCCCACGGCGCCAAGGGGGCCCCAGGAGCCCAGAACGCCCCACACCTCATCGGCGACGGCTCAACCGCGTTCACCGGCGCCCAGCCGCATCTGCCGAAGCCGGAGCGGCTGAAGCCGGGTCAGAAACCACCACAGTTCGTGGTGTTCTCCTGGGACGGCGCGGGTGAGGACAGCCAGAAGCTCTTCTCCCACTTCCGCGGGGTGGCCAAGAAGTACAACGCGAAGATGACGTACTTCCTGAGCGGCGTCTATCTGCTCCCGGAGGAGAAGGCCGACCTGTACGACCCGCCGCAGCACGGTCGCGGCACCTCGGACATCGGTTTCAATGACGCGCAGGGCATCAAGGACACCCTGCGGGAGCTGCGCGGCGCCTGGCACGACGGCAATGAGATCGGTACCCACTTCAACGGCCACTTCTGCGGCAACGAGGGCGGCGTCGGCACCTGGTCCGTCGATGAGTGGAAGAGCGAGATCAACCAGGCCAAGTCCTTTGTGAAGACCTGGAAGACCAACGCGGGCCTGAAGGAAGAGGCCCCGCTCCCCTTCGACTACGACAAGGAAGTCATCGGCGCCCGCACGCCCTGCCTGGAAGGGCAGAAGAACATGATGCGGGCGGCGAAGACGATGGGGTTCCGCTACGACTCCAGCGGCATCGGCAACCAGGTCTGGCCGAAGAAGGCGGACGGTCTCTGGGACATTCCGCTCCAGCTGGTCCCCGTGCCGGGGCGTGATTTCGAGACGCTCTCGATGGACTACAACTTCATGTTCAACCAGTCAGGAACGGTCAACGGCGATCCCTCGCAGCACGCGTACTGGGGCAACCAGATGCGGGACGGCCTGCTGGAGGCCTTCGACCGCGCCTATGACGGGAACCGCGCGCCGCTGATCATCGGCAACCACTTCGAGTCCTGGAACGGCGGCACGTACATGACCGCCGTCGAGGACACGATCAAGACGGTCTGCGTCAAGAAAGAGGTGCAGTGTGTGACGTTCCGCCAGCTCGCCGACTGGCTGGACGCGCAGGACCCGCAGACCCTGGACAAATTCCGCGGCCTCGGCGTCGGCAAGGCACCCAAGGGAGGCTGGACGGCACTCGCGGCAGCCCCCGCGTCCAAGAGCCCGTCCCCGGGCGCCCGCCCGGCAGGCCACTCCGAAGAGCACTGACGGCACCGACGGCGGGACGGAGGGCGGGCGCTTCGGCGCTCCTCTTCAGGAGGGCTTCGGTTCGCTGCGTCGGACTCCGTCCGCCGGCGGGGCTGGGGCGGTGGGTTCAGGAGGGCTGGGGTACGGCCAGTGCTTCGCCGAGGACGAAGGCGGGGTCGACCTGCGCGGCAAGGTCGACGCCCGTCTTCGCGTTGCCCCAGCTCTCCGCGTTCCTGAGGTGGAAGTGGACCATCTGCCGTGTGTAGCGCTCCCAGTCGCGGTGCTCGTACGAATCCTCCGCCGCGTCCTGGAGCGTCTGGAGCGCGCAGCGGTTGTCCGCCTCCAGGAGTTCGAAGCGGATCGGCCGGCCCTTCTCCATCGCCCGGACCCAGTCGGAGTGGCCCACCGTGATGAGCAGGTCGTCGCCGACCTCCTCGCGCAGGAAGTCCAGATCGTCCTGCCCCTGGACCTTGTTGCCGATGACCTTCAGCGAGACGCCGAAGTCCCGCGCGTACTCCTTGTACTGGCGGTACACGGACACGCCCTTGCGCGTCGGCTCCGCCACCAGGAACGTCATGTCGAACCGGGTGAACATCCCGGACGCGAACGAGTCCGAGCCCGCCGTCATGTCGACCACCACATACTCGTCCGGGCCGTCGACCAGATGGTTCAGGCACAACTCGACCGCGCCGACCTTGGAGTGGTAGCAGCTCACCCCGAGATCGGACTCGGTGAAGGGGCCGGTGGCCATCAGCCGGATCTCGCCGTCGTCCAACTGGACGGTCCGGGCACACGCGTCGTACACCGGATTGTTCTCGCCGACCCGGAGCAGCCGCGACCCCTCACCCGGCGGCGTCGTCTTGATCATCGCTTCGGCCGACGGGATCCGTGGGTTGCTGCCCCGCAGATAGTCCTTGATCAGCGGAAGATGCGCACCCATCGCGGGCAGCGCGGCGGCCTCCGACTCGTCGAGGCCGAGCGCGGCCCCGAGGTGCTGATTGATGTCGGCGTCCACCGCGACGACGGTGGCTTCGTTGGCGGTCAGATGACGGATGAAGAGCGAGGACAGCGTGGTCTTGCCGCTGCCGCCCTTGCCCACGAAAGCGATCTTCATGTTCACCTAGGGTAGTGGCAATCTCGCTCAAGGTGAGCGCGTTGAGTGAGGAAGACCACTCCAAGGTGGGGTGCGCGGCCTGGGCGCGTAGCCTCGCTACTTATGAGTACGACTGCCTCTGACGCCTCCTTCGCGCCCCGGCCGGAGGATCCCCTGCTCGCGCTGGCCTCTTTGCCCGGGGTTCCCGACGCGGTGGATTCCGTACGCAAGGCGGTCGACCGCGTCTACAGCCACCGTGTGATGCGGCGCCGCAGCAACGAGGTCACCTCCGAGGCGGCCCTGCGCGCGGCGCGCGGCTCCGCGGCACTGTCCGGTGCCGACTGGGCGCTCGAAGAAGTACGCCGGCGCGGCGACTTCGGTTCGGAGGCCGAGGCCCGTACGGTCGGCGCGGCACTCCGGCTGAACGCCGAGGCCGGTCAACTCCTCTCCATCTGGGGGCAGTCACCGCTGCGCGTGCTCGCCAGGTTGCATCTGGTGGCCGCGGGGGGCGCGGGTGTCACGGACGAGACCGTGGGGCGGCCCCGGCTGGCGGGCGAACCGGTCGTGGAGGCGCCCGAGTGTGATGTGCCGGAACCGCTGGACAAGGCACCGCTGCCGACGGCGGACGAGGTGGCCGGGCGGCTGGAAGGGCTGTCGCGGCTGGCGATCGCGCCGAGCAGGGCACCTGCCCTGGTGACGGCGGCGGTGGTGCACGGCGAACTGCTGGCGCTGCGCCCCTTCGGCTCCTACAACGGCCTGGTGGCTCGGGCGGCCGAGCGCGTGGTGCTGATCGGCAGCGGCCTCGACCCCAAGTCGGTGTGTCCGGCGGAGGTGGGGCACGCGGAACTGGGGCGCTCGGCGTACGCCGCCGCCTTCGACGGTTATCTGTCGGGCACCCAGGAGGGGATGGCCGCGTGGATCACCCACTGCGGGCGGGCGATCGAGCTGGGAGTCCGGGAGTCCACCGCTGTGTGTGAAGCGCTTCAGCGGGGCGCCGCCTGAGCCCAGGCGCCGAAGGGGACGGTAGCCTCGGCTCAAGTGGCCCGAACAGGGTTGCGGCGGCGCCTCATTGGCACCGCCGCTGGCACGTCCACCGAGTTACCAAGCGTCCTCGTTGTGTTGCCCATCAGGTCGGGTACTTCGCCCGTCACCTGGTGCGGCTGGCCCGTAATCGACGGGTCGACGTCGCGTGGGTGCTCAGTTTTCATGCTCGGTCCGTGGGGCCTGGTGCGTACAACAGGTGATCCTCTCGGATGTCCTTGGTCTCGCGGGCCGTTGACTCCTTTCTACTCCTGTCCGCAGGGATACGAAACCCCTGGTCGGACTTCTTTACTTTTGGGTTCAAATAATGCCAAAACGGTCATGGGTCGCGCGCCCCTGGCCGACCGGTGGCCGTGAGGCCGGCTGGTGTCAGGCGAGAGTCGACTGCCGTCGCCTGGTGGCGTACCAGACCAGACCTGCCGTCGCGGCGGCCGCGCCCACCGCTGCCGCCGCCACCAGAGCCGGCCGGGGTGGCATGGAGAAGGCGGGCAGGCGCTGCTTGAGGCGTACGGGCCGGTTGAAGACGAGAATCGGCCAGTCGCGCGCCATCGCCTCCCGGCGCAGCGCGCGGTCCGGGTTGACCGCGTACGGGTGGCCCACCGACTGGAGCATCGGTACGTCGGTGAAGGAATCGCTGTACGCGTAGCAGCGGGAGAGGTCGTACCCCTCCGACGCGGCGAGCGCCTTGATCGCCTCGGCCTTGGTCGGCCCGTACGCGTAGTACTCCACCTCGCCCGTGAAGCAGCCGTCGGCGCCGACGACCATCCGGGTGGCCACCACCCGGTCGGCGCCGAGCAGATCGCCGATGGGTTCGACGACCTCCACGCCGGAGGTGGACACGATCACCACATCGCGGCCGGCGGTGTGATGGTCCTCGATGAGGGACGCCGCCTCGTCGTAGATGATCGGGTCGATGAGATCGTGCAGCGTCTCGGCGACGATCTCTTTGACCTGCTGGACGTTCCAGCCCTTGCAGAGCGCGGAGAGATACTCCCGCATCCGCTCCATCTGATCGTGATCTGCTCCTCCGGCGAGGAAGACGAACTGCGCGTATGCGGTGCGCAGTACGGCGCGGCGGTTGATCAGGCCGCCTTGGTAGAAGGACTTGCTGAAGGTCAACGTCGATGACTTCGCAATGACCGTCTTGTCCAGGTCAAAGAAGGCTGCTGTACGCGGCAAGGAGTGGTTTTCCACGAGGCCGAGCATATGCGCCCACCATTCGGCGTAAGCTGGGGCGCGTGGGTTTGCCTGAGAAGGCTCTCGGGTACACCATGGAAGTCACGGATCGTTCGCGACCGTGCTAACCCGGTCCGGCTCCTCCCCCCCCCGAGTCGGCCGTGGGGACGACCCCCGCTCTCCCCCCCGGCGGGGGTCGTCGCATGTCCGGACGCGTTTTTGGCTCGTCGAAGCCACTCGTCCCCCTTTCTGAAGCTCTCTGCGCGATAGCGCCTCCACGAGCATGTCCGTCACTGTGTGTAGCCAATGCGCTGCTCTCCGGAAGTCACTGGTATGAGCTACCGGGATATTCACAACTGGTGAGTTGTCCACAGTTTTCAAGCAAGATCCACACGATTTCTTGTTGCGTTGCACGGTGATTCCTGCCGCGAAGTTCGCGGAAGCCGGAATCACCGATACCGGATCACTGCGAGATCGCGGAGAGAAGCGCTCGCGGATAGCCGGATCGAAGAAGAGATAGGGGGCGGAGATCGTGGCTGGATCCATGACATCCGATCGTTCGCGGATCGGCGGGGGAGGCGGGGCGGGACCGCTGATTCTGACCGAGGATGTGGAGTTGCTCGATGATCTGCTGAGGCTCTGCGCCGCGGCCGGAGCCGAGCCTCAAGTCCACCATTCGGTGCCGGAGCGGAAGGGGTGCTGGGAGGACGCGCCGATGGTTCTCGTCGGCGATGACGCGGCGGCGCGGTGCCGTGGCGCCTCCCGCAGACGGGACGTGATGCTCGTCGGGCGGGACCAGGACGACCCGGGCGTGTGGCGGCGAGCGGTGGAGATCGGCGCGGACTGCGTGCTGAGGCTGCCCGACGCCGAAAGCTGGCTCGTCGACCGGATCGCGGACGCCGCCGAAGGGGTGGGCCGGCCCGCGCTCACCGTCGGCGTGATCGGCGGGCGGGGCGGCGCGGGGGCTTCGACGCTCGCGTGCGCCCTGGCCGTCACCGCGGCGCGCGCGGGCCGGCGCACGATGCTCATCGACGCCGATCCGCTCGGCGGTGGCCTGGATGTGGTGCTCGGCGGCGAGCAGGCGGAGGGCAGAAGGTGGCCGGATTTCGCCGCTTCCAAGGGACGTGTCGCGGGCGGCGCGCTGGAGGAGTCGCTGCCCCGGCTCCATGAACTGCGGGTGCTCAGCTGGGACCGCGGCGATGCGGTGACGCTCCAGCCGGAGGCCATGCGGTCGGTGCTCGGAGCGGCCCGCAGGCGCGGCGGAGTCGTGGTCGTGGATCTTCCCCGGCGCGTCGACGAAGCCGTGGCGGAGGCCTTGGCGCAGCTGGATCTGGGGCTGCTGGTGGTGCCCGCCGAACTGCGGGCCGTCGCCGCGGCCGGCCGGGTGGCCTCGCTGGTGGGCATGGTCCTCAGGGATCTGCGGGTGGTGGTCCGTGGTCCGTACGCAGCCGGGCTGGACGAGCGGTGGATCGCCGACGCGCTCCGGCTGCCCCTGGTGGGAGAACTGCCCCTGGAACCGGGTCTGTCGGAGTCCCAGGACGGCGGGGCGCCGCCGGGATCCCGGGCGCGAGGACCACTCGCCGCGTTCTGTACGGCCTTCTGGGAGCGGGCGCTGGCCGGGGCCGGGGACGGGAGCGGGACGACATGAGCGGCGGCGCGACGGCCGGAATGAGCGGCGGCGCGATGACGTACGGGCTGCTGGACGCCGTAAGGCAGCGGCTCGCGGAGAGCGGGGCGGACCCGACGCCGGCCCGGGTGGCGGCGGCGCTGCGGGCTCAGGGACGGTTGCTGGGCGATACGGAAGTGCTCGGCGCCGCGGCGGAGTTGCGGTGCGAGCTGGTGGGGACGGGCCCTCTGGAGCCGCTTCTCGACGACCCCTCGGTGACGGACGTGCTTGTCTCCGCGCCCGACCGGGTGTGGGTGGACCGGGGCGGCGGTCTTGAGCTGACGGCCGTGACATTCACCGACGCCGCCTCCGTACGGAGACTGGCGCAACGGCTCGCGGCCGTGGCCGGGCGGCGGCTCGATGACGCCAGACCCTGGGTGGACGCGCGACTCCCCGACGGGACACGGATGCACGCGGTGCTGCCGCCGGTGGCGGTCGGCTCGACCTGCCTGTCGCTGCGGGTGGTGCGGCCCAAGGCTTTCTCGCTGCCGGAGTTGACTGCGGCGGGGACGGTACCGCCGGGCGGGGAGCGGGTGTTGCGGGCGCTGATCGAGTCCCGGCTGTCGTTTCTGATCAGTGGCGGTACGGGCACGGGAAAGACCACGCTCCTGTCCACGCTGCTCGGTCTGGTCGGCGAGCGCGAGCGGATCGTACTGGCCGAGGACTCAGCCGAGTTGAGGCCCGATCATCCGCATGTGGTGCGGCTGGAGGGCCGGCCGGCCAACCAGGAGGGCGCGGGCCTGGTGACGCTGCGGGATCTGGTCAGACAGGCGCTGCGGATGCGGCCGGACCGGCTGGTCGTCGGCGAGGTCCGGGGGCACGAGGTCACGGAACTCCTCGCCGCTCTGAACACGGGACACGAAGGCGGCTGCGGCACCGTACACGCGAATACGGCGGCGGACGTGCCCGCGCGTCTGGAGGCGCTGGGAACGGCGGCCGGCCTCGACCGGGCGGCGCTGCACAGCCAGCTGGCGGCCGCGCTGTCGGTCGTGATCCATCTCGTACGGGACCGTGACGGGCGCCGGAGGATCGCCGAGGTGCATGTGCTGGAACGGGATCCGGCAGGGCTGGTGGTGCCGGTGCCCGCGCTGCGCTGGGGCGCCGGAGGATTCGCGCACGACCGTGGCTGGCCGCGGCTGCTGGCGCTGATCGGAGGCGCGCCGTGACGGCTCTGACGATGTATGTCACCGCTTTCGCGGCCGTGCTGTTCGCCGGGGGAGCGGTCCGGCTGGCCGTCGGCCAGGAGCGGGGCTTGCGCCGGGCCAGACGGCTGCTCGCGGCCCCGGGCTCGTCCGTCGCCTCGGTGCCGGGGGCGCCGCCGTGGGAGCGATGGCTTCCGCGGGCCCACGAGCGGGCGCGACGGCTGCGCGGCAAGTGGCTCTGCCTGGCACCCGCGGTGCTGCTCGCGCTGGTGGGCGAGTCGGTGCTGCCGCTGCTCGGCGGCGCGCTCGCGGTGCCGCTGGTGGGACGGTGGCTGCGCGCCAGGGAGCGGAGTGAGGCGCGTGAGCGGCGGGCCGACAGGATCGTCGCGCTGTGCGGCACGGCCGCGGGCGAACTGCGAGCCGGTCTGCAGCCCACCCAGGCCCTGCTGGCCGCCGCGGGATCGACCGGTGGCCTGGGAAGCGCGGAGGGCGCCGTGCTGGCGGCCGCGCGGTTCGGCGGTGACGTCCCCGACGCCCTGCGGAAGGCGGCGCGTGAGCCGGGAGCGGACGGCCTCGTCGGGCTCGCGGCCTGCTGGCGGGTGGCTGTGGACGGCGGGGCGGGGCTCGCCGGGGGGCTGGATCGTCTGGACGCGGCGCTGCGGGCGGAGAGAGAACAGCGGGAAGGGTTGCGAGCCCAGTTGGCGGGCGCCTGGGCGACAGTCGTGGTGCTGGCGCTGCTTCCCGTGGTGGGCCTGGCGCTGGGCTGGGCCCTGGGCGCGGATCCGCTGCGTGTCCTGCTGCATACCCCGGCCGGGCTCGGCTGTCTGCTGGTGGGCTGTCTGCTGGAGGGCGTGGGCCTGTGGTGGGCCGCCCGGATCGTACGGACCGGGGAGGCCCCGTGACGGGGGAGTTCACCCACAGGCTGTGGGCGGTCGTCCCGGCGCTCACCGCGACCGGATCTGTGGCCCTGGTGTATCTGGCCTTGATGTCTCTCGCCTTTGCCGTGGAGGCCGGGCGGCGTGAACGGCGGGCGCGGGCGCGGTTCGTGGCCCTGCTGGCGGTCGCGTACGGACGGCGGCGGCCACAGCCCCGGGCGGCTGCGGTGTGGGCGCGGCGCTGGGGTCCGCCGGGCGTCGCGGTGATCTTCGGCTGGGTCATGGTCGGCGGGGTGGCCGGCTGGCTGGTCGGGCTCGCCGGGGCCTACGGCGTCCGCCGGTGGTCGCGTACGAGAAAGCCGGACGACCATGCCGGTACCGATGAGGCGGCCCGTCAGCTCCCGCTCGCCGCGGATCTGCTGGCCGCCTGCGTCGCGGCCGGGGCGGGGCCGCGCGAGGCGGCGGAGGCGGTCGGGGAGTCGCTGGGCGGCCCCGTCGGCGACCGGCTGGCACGGACGGCCGCGGAGTTGCGGCTCGGCGGCGAACCGGCCGAGGCGTGGGGGCGGTTCGGGGAGATACCGGGCGCGGCGGGTCTGGCCCGCTGTCTCGAACGGGCGGGATCGACGGGAGCGCCGGCCGCCGAGCCGGTGTCCCGGCTGGCCGCGGGCTTCCGGGCGGAACGAGCCCGGACTGCGGTGGCCAGAGCCCAGCGGGCCCAGGTGCTGATCACGGCCCCGGTGGGGCTGTGCTTCCTCCCCGCCTTCCTGGCGGTGGGGGTGGCGCCGGTGGTCATCGGCCTGGCGAGCGGGCTGCTGAACGGAAACTGACCAACTTTCTACGGCTTCTACGGGGAGATGACATGTGGATGAGGATCCGACGAATGCGGCGGGTATGGCTGCGCGGGGCGCGGGCCGACGCCGGGATGACCACGTCCGAGTACGCGGTGGGGACGATCGCCGCCTGCGCGCTCGCGGCGATGCTCTACAAGGTGGTCACGAGCGGGCCCGTGGTGGGCGCCTTGCAGTCGTTGATCGGGAGGGCGCTCAATGCGCAGTTCTGAGACGGCCCGTACGCACCCGGCCCGGGGCCGTCGCCACATCCGTCACGGGAGGGGCCGTCGCCCGGTCCGTCACGGCGACCGGGGGTTCGTGACGGCGGAGGCGGCGATGGCGGTACCGGCGCTGGCCGTGTTCGCCCTGGCCCTCGTCTGGGCTCTGATGGCGGCCTCCGCGCAGATCCGGTGTGTTGACGCGGCGAGGGCGGGGGCGAGAGCGGCCGCCAGAGCCGAGCCACGGGCCGCGGCGGTGGCCGCCGCCCGTTCGGCCGCCCCGGCGGGCGCCAGGGTCACTCTGGGCCGTACAGGCGATCTGTGGCGGGTGCGGGTGGAGGCGCCGACGCCTGGACCGGGCGCCCTGGCCCTTACGCTCACCGCCGAGGCCGTCGCGTCGGCGGAGGACGCGGTGGACGCCCTGGACCCTCTACAGGCCGTGAGAGACGGCGCTGGGGGCCCGCACACGGCCGGAGCGGCGCCATGACCGGGGACCGCGCCAGGGACGGGGCCGCCAGGGCCAGGGCAAAGAGCCGGGACCGTGGGTCGGCGACGGTGTGGGCGGCGGTGGCGGCGACCGCGCTGTGCGCGGTCTTCGCCCTGGTGCTCGCCATGGGGCAGGCGGTCGTCACCCGGCACCGGGCGGGCGCGGCGGCCGATCTGGCGGCCCTCGCCGCGGCGGACCACGCGCTCCTCGGGTCGGCGGACGCCTGCCGCAGAGCGGTCGAGGTGGCGGCGGCACAGGGATCGGAGGTGGTGCGGTGCGTGGTGAGCGCTGAGATCGCGGACGTGACGGCGCGGGTGGCCTTCGGGCCGTACACCCCGACGGTCAGGGCGCGGGCGGGACCACCGCTCCCCGTACCTCCGCCGGGCGCCGTGCCGGGTCTCGCGGACTAGGCCACGGTGGACGCGTCCGCGACCACGTCCACGTCCGCGACGGGATCCGTTTCCGCCCGCGCGTCGGGCGCGGTGCTGAGCAGCTCGGTCAGCAGCCGTACGGCACCTCGTTTGTGCAGGGGGTCGTTGCCGTTGCCGCACTTCGGGGACTGGATGCAGGACGGACAGCCGGCGTCGCACTCGCAGGAGGCGATGGCCTCGCGGGTGGCCGTGAGCCACTCACGGGCTGTCCGGAAGGCCCGCTCCGCGAAGCCCGCGCCGCCGGGATGGCCGTCGTACACGAAGACCGTGGGCAGCAGTGTGTCCGGATGGAGGGGCACGGACACCCCGCCGATGTCCCAGCGGTCGCAGGTCGCGAAGAGCGGCAGCATCCCGATCGAGGCGTGCTCGGCGGCGTGCAGCGCGCCGCCCAGCTGCTCCGGATTGACCCGCGCCCGGTCGAGCTGGTCCTCGGTGACCGTCCACCACACGGCCCGGGTGCGGAGCGTCCGTGGCGGCAGGTCGAGTTTGCTCTCGCCCAGTACCTCGCCGGTGATGAGCCGGCGGCGCAGGAAGGAGACGACCTGGTTGGTGACTTCGACGGAGCCGTAGCAGAGGCGCCCCTCGCCCCACGGGATCTCCGTGTCGGTTTCGAGCACGGAGATGGCGGTGGTGTCGCGGGCGGTGGTGGAGTACGGCGGGTTCGCCTCCTCGACCAGGGCGACCGAGTCCGCCAGGTCGAGCCGTTTCACCAGGTACGTACGGCCCTGGTGGAGGTGGACGGCACCGTCGTGGACGGCGGTGTGGGAGGCGGCTTCGTCGACCGTGCCCAGCAGCCGTCCTGTCCCCGCCTCGACGATCTGGACGGGACTGCCGCCCTCGCCCCGGATGTCGGCGAGGTCGGCGGCCCGCTCGCGGCGGGTCCAGTACCAGCCGGAGCTGCGGCGCCGCAGCAGGCCCGCGGTCTCCAGCTGCGGGAGCAGGTCGGGTACGGCGGGGCCGAAGAGCGTCAGATCGGCTTCGGTGAGCGGGAGTTCCGCGGCCGCCGCGCACAGATGGGGGGCGAGGACATACGGGTTGTCGGGGTCGAGGACGGTGGACTCGACGGGCTGCCGGAACAGCGCCTCGGGGTGGTGGACGAGGAAGGTGTCCAGCGGATCGTCCCGCGCGACCAGGATGGCCAGCGCTCCCTGCCCGGAGCGGCCCGCCCGGCCCGCCTGCTGCCACAGGGAGGCGCGGGTGCCCGGATATCCGGCGATGACGACGGCGTCCAGGCCCGAGACGTCGATGCCCAGCTCCAGGGCGGTGGTGGCGGCGAGGCCGAGCAGTTCGCCGGAGTGCAGGGCGTTCTCCAGGGCGCGGCGTTCCTCGGGGAGGTAGCCGCCCCGGTAGGCGGCGACCCGGCGGGCCAGCGAGCGGTCCACCTCGGCCAGCCGTTCCTGGGCGATCACGGAGATGAGTTCGGCGCCGCGCCGGGAGCGTACGAAGGCGACCGTACGGACGCCCTGGACGGTCAGGTCGGTGAGGAGGTCGGCGGTCTCGGCGGTGGCCGTACGGCGGACGGGGGCGCCCTTCTCGCCGTGCAGCTCGGTGAGCGGCGGCTCCCAGAGAGCGAAGACCAGCTCGCCGCGCGGTGAGGCGTCGTCGGCGACCTCGTGGACGGGCAGACCGGTGAGCCGGCCGGCGGCCTGGGCCGGCTCCGCGGCCGTCGCCGAGGCGAGAAGGAAGACCGGATTCGCTCCGTAACGGGCGCATACGCGGCGGAGTCGGCGCAGTACCTGCGCCACATGGGAGCCGAAGACGCCGCGGTAGGTGTGGCACTCGTCGATGACGACATAGCGCAGGGCGCGCAGGAAGGAGGCCCAGCGGGGGTGGGACGGGAGTATCCCCCGGTGCAGCATGTCCGGATTGGTCAGCACGTAGTTGGCGTACTGCCGGACCCACTCCCGCTCCTCGACGGGGGTGTCACCGTCGTAGACGGCGGGGCGCACGTGATTGCCGAGCGGGGCGGCGAGCGCCTTGACGGCGCGCCGCTGGTCGGCGGCGAGCGCCTTCGTCGGGGCGAGATAGAGCGCGGTCGTCCCCCGGCCGTTGGGCGCCTCGGAACCGTCGAGGAGGGTGGTCAGTACGGGGGCGAGATACGCGAGGGACTTGCCGGAGGCGGTGCCGGTGGCGATCACGACGGACTCGCCGTCCAGGGCGTGCTCGGCGGCGGCCGCCTGGTGGGCCCACGGATGGTCGATACCGGCCCGCTGAATGGCGTTGATCACTTCCGGGCGGATGCGGTCGGGCCAGACTGCATGACGCCCCGCACGCGGGGGCAGGTGCTCCGTATGGGTGATGCGCGCAGCACGGCCCGCCCCCGTGGCGAGCCGGTCCAGGACCGTACGGGGGGAGGGGCGGTTGCCCCCGCTCTCGGGGGGTCCACTGGGGCGGTGATTCCTGGCCATCGGCATCGAGTGTGTCACTGGCGTGACGGACAATGGTCTCAAGGCGTCGTGCATGACTGCTGGTAAGTGATTGAATGCCATCGCGGCTGGCGATACGTCCCCTGGCTCCGTCGGGGAGACCCGAGGGGCGACCGCTCGATAGCAAGGTGCTGGAGGATCCGTGGACCTGTCCCTGTCGACTCGCAATGTGTCCGGCCCTGGTGGCGACCGTACGGTCGTCGAGGTCGGTGGCGAGATTGATGTGTATACCGCGCCCAAGCTGCGCGAGCAGTTGGTCGAGTTGGTGAACGACGGCAGCTACCACCTGGTTGTCGACATGGAGGGCGTGGACTTCCTGGACTCGACCGGTCTCGGCGTGCTCGTGGGTGGCCTGAAGCGTGTGCGCGCCCATGAGGGCTCGCTGCGCCTGGTCTGCAACCAGGAGCGCATTCTCAAGATCTTCCGGATCACCGGCCTGACCAAGGTGTTCCCGATCCACACCACGGTCGACGAGGCCGTAGCGGCCACCGACTGAGGTCGGCCGCGTCTTCCGGAGGAGAGGGCAGAGGCACCGGGCGTGATGCCCGGCGCCCGCGCCCGTGAGTTTCCACGCTCGTACGTTCGAGGGGGATCGCATGGCCACCGTTGAACTCCGCTTCAGCGCCCAGCCCGAACACGTCAGAACGGCCCGTCTGGTGGCGGCCGCCGTGGCTCGTCGGGCAGGCGTCGATGAAGCTGTGTTGGACGAGGTCAGACTCGCGGTCGGTGAAGCGTGCAGCCGGGCGGTCGGGCTGCACCGCAGCCATGGCATCACCGCTCCGGTGAGAGTCGTGCTGAACGAGGAGGAGAAAACCTTCTCCATCGAGGTCGGCGACGGCGTCACGGCGGGCGGTACCGCCGGGGAAGCCCGCGACGGCGCGGCGTCGGCCGATTCCCACGAGAGCGATGCCGAGGGCGAGGACGAGATGGGTCTCGCGGTCATCAGCGGGCTCGTCGACGATGTGGAAGTCACCTCGGGCGACGACGGTGGCGTCATCCGGATGAGCTGGCCGACGGCCTCGGCCGTCGCGCTGCCCTGACGGCGCCGCCACCGGCCCTTTCGGGCAGCCGAACGGGGAGCCGGTGATCCATTCCAGGAAGGCCCTGCTGAGCAGGGCCTTTCTCTTTTCCATCGGATTATCGATCACCAATTAACGCGCTTATCCCATTACCCCTTCCAAGGTCATTCGATAAGTCAAGGTCAATTGCATGTGGCGTGCTCTGTTTTGATCGTGTTCCGCTCCCTACAATCCGTCCATCTTGAACGCTGAGCGTCAAGGAGGACGAATGGCGGGGCACTTCCAACCACAACTGTCCGAGCACCCCACTTCTCTCGCCGCGGCGATACTCACGGATGACAACCGCGTCATCGTGATCGTCATCGCGGTCGTCGCGCTGGCGGCGCTGTTCGTTGCCCAGCTGCTGGTGCGCCAAGTGCTGGCGGCCGGCGAGGGCACCGACTCGATGAAGGAGATCGCGGCCGCGGTTCAGGAAGGCGCGAATGCCTATCTGGCACGGCAGTTGCGCACTCTCGGCGTATTCGCCGTCGTGGTGTTCTTCCTGTTGATGTTGTTGCCGGCCGACAACTGGTCACAACGCGCGGGACGTTCGTTGTTCTTCCTGGTGGGTGCGCTTTTCTCGGCGGCCACCGGTTACATCGGCATGCGTCTCGCCGTACGCAGTAATGTGCGGGTGGCGGCGGCCGCGCGTGAGGCGACACCGGCGGAGGGCGAGCCGGAGAAAGATCTCACGGCCGTTTCGCACAAAGCCATGAAGATCGCATTCCGTACGGGTGGCGTGGTCGGCATGTTCACGGTGGGCCTCGGTCTGCTCGGTGCCTCCTGCGTGGTCCTCGTCTACGCCGCAGACGCCCCCAAGGTGCTGGAGGGCTTCGGCCTCGGCGCCGCGCTGATCGCCATGTTCATGCGAGTCGGCGGCGGCATCTTCACCAAGGCGGCCGACGTCGGCGCCGACCTGGTCGGCAAGGTTGAGCAGGGGATCCCCGAGGACGATCCGCGCAACGCGGCGACGATCGCCGACAACGTGGGCGACAACGTCGGCGACTGCGCGGGCATGGCCGCGGACCTGTTCGAGTCGTACGCGGTGACGCTCGTCGCCGCGCTGATCCTCGGCAAGGCGGCGTTCGGGGACTTCGGGCTGGCCTTCCCGCTGATCGTCCCCGCGATCGGGGTGATCACCGCGATGATCGGCATCTTCGCGGTCGCCCCGCGCCGCTCCGATCGCAGCGGGATGAGCGCCATCAACCGCGGCTTCTTCATCTCCGCGGTGATCTCGCTCGCGCTGGTGGCCGTGGCGTCCTTCGTCTACCTGCCCTCCACGTACGCCGAGCTGGAGGGGGTCACGGACCAGGCGATCCTGACGCACAGCGGTGACCCGAGGGTGCTCGCCCTGCTCGCGGTGGCCATCGGGATCGTGCTGGCGGCCCTTATCCAGCAGCTCACCGGCTACTTCACCGAGACCGGCCGGCGCCCGGTCAGGGACATCGGCAAGTCCGCCCTGACCGGCCCCGCCACCGTCGTGCTCGCGGGTGTGGCCATCGGTCTGGAGTCCGCGGTCTACACGGCGCTGCTGATCGGTCTCGCGGTCTACGGGGCGTTCCTGCTCGGCGGTACGTCGATCATGCTCGCCCTGTTCGCGGTGGCCCTGGCGGGCACCGGGCTGCTCACCACCGTCGGCGTCATCGTGGCCATGGACACCTTCGGGCCCGTCTCCGACAACGCCCAGGGCATCGCCGAGATGTCCGGCGACGTCGAGGGCGCGGGCGCGCAGGTGCTCACCGACCTCGACGCCGTGGGGAACACCACCAAGGCCATCACGAAGGGTATCGCCATCGCCACGGCCGTACTGGCCGCGTCGGCGCTCTTCGGCTCGTACCGGGACGCCATCGCCACGGCCGTCGCGGAGGTGGGGGCCAAGGCGGGCGAGCTGACGCTCAGTCTGGACATCTCGCAGCCCAACAACCTGGTCGGGCTGATCCTGGGCGCCGCGGTCGTCTTCCTCTTCTCGGGGCTGGCGATCAACGCGGTCTCGCGGTCGGCCGGTTCGGTGGTGTACGAGGTGCGCAGGCAGTTCCGCGAGCACCCCGGGATCATGGATTACACCGAGAAACCGGAGTACGGCCGGGTGGTCGACATCTGCACCAAGGACGCGCTGCGCGAGCTGGCCACCCCGGGACTGCTCGCCGTCCTGACCCCCATCGCCGTCGGCTTCTCGCTCGGCGTGGGCGCGCTCGGCTCGTTCCTGGCCGGCGCGATCGGTACGGGCACGCTGATGGCCGTCTTCCTCGCCAACTCGGGCGGTGCCTGGGACAACGCCAAGAAGCTCGTCGAGGACGGCCATCACGGCGGCAAGGGCAGTGAGGCCCACGCCGCGACGGTCATCGGGGACACCGTGGGAGACCCGTTCAAGGACACGGCGGGTCCCGCCATCAACCCGCTGCTGAAGGTGATGAACCTGGTGGCGCTGCTCATCGCCCCGGCGGTGGTGCAGTTCAGTTACGGAGCCGACGCCAGCGCCGGCGTCCGCACGCTGGTGGCGGGGCTCGCCCTCGTCGTCATCATCGGCGCGGTCTACGTCTCCAAACGGCGCTCGGTCACGGTGGACGGCGGGGGTGAGGGCGGCGGAGGCGGTTCCGGCCGCGGGAGCGAGAAGTCGCCCGCCCCGGTGACGGCTCCCTGACGGCTGACGGCCCCTGACGGCTGCGGAACGCACAGCAGCGGGCGGGTGGCGCGGAGTGACGCGCCGCCCGTCCGCTCGCGCCGCGCAAGGGGCGGCGTACGCCCGGCGTGAGGTGTCTCTCTCTTGGTGCAAATGGCTTCAATAGGGTATTGAACGGACGTTTGGCGCGCGGTTGTCGCCCACTTGGCGTGTATGTTCCGGGGCCGAGAGCCTTGGAAGGGACCCATCCGGTGAACAAGAAGCTTGTGGCCGCGCTGTCCGGCGGTGCGGTGCTGCTCATGGCGCTGTCCGGCTGCAGTGGCGATGACAGCGAACAAAAAGTGAACGACTGGGCCAAGAAGGTCTGTGACCAGGTCCAGCCTCAACTGACGAAGATCGCGGACGCCAACACCTCCATCCAGCAGGCGACCTCCGACAGCAGCAAGCCCGCTGATGTCCAGAAGGCCGACTCGGCTGCCTTCCAGGCCATCTCCGACGCCTACAAGGCGCTGGGCTCCGCCGTGGACGGCGCGGGCGCCCCGCCCGCCGCGGACGGCGAGAAGACCCAGAAGGAGGCCGTCAAGGAGCTCAACGCCACCGCGACGGCGTACGCGGGCCTCAAGACGAAGGTCGACGCGCTCGACACCAAGGACCAGGCGGACTTCGCCGACGGCCTCAAGGGCGTCGCGGACGAGCTGGACAAGCTCGGCAAGAGCGGTGACCAGGCGCTCCAGAAGCTCCAGTCCGGCGACGTCGGCCAGGCGATGGCGAAGCAGGCCGGCTGCCAGAAGCCCCCGTCGACGGCCGGGGGTGCCGCTTCCCCGGCGGCATAGCCCCGCGGCACGCACGGCACCGCACCGCAGGCGTGCGGTCCGCTCCCGGGCGCCCGCAGGCGCTTCAGGCCGCTCCGGAACGCGGTCGCACGCGGCCCGCGGCCCGGTCCCCCGAACGGAGGGACCGGGCCGCGGGCCGTTGTCAGTGGCAGCCGCCACAATGTGGGGGTGAGTACGACCAGCCTTCCCGCGCCCGACCACTCGCCCCGACTCCGTGCGGCCCTGCTCGCCGCCGACTTCACCGCCGATGGCCTGCTCGATCTGCTCGGCGCACCCGCCTATGCCGCGCTGGCCCGCAGCGAGACCGTGCCCGCGCTCCGCGCCACCCCCGGCGACACCCCGCTCGAAACGCTCGTACGGCTCTTCCTGCTCCAACGGCCGGTCTCGGGGGAGCGCGCGGCGGCCGCGCTGCCGCTGGACGAGGCGCTCGCCGACGGCTGGGTCGCCCAGGACGGGGACGACGTCCACGCGACGGTGGACGTACGGCCGTACAGCGGGCCCGAGGGGCAGGACTGGTTCATCGTCTCCGACCTGGGCTGCGCGGTCGGCGGCGCCTCGGGCGCGGGCGGCCACGACGAGGGGGTGGTGCTCGGCGTCGGCGGCGCCTCGACGACCCTGGCCGGGATCACCGTGCGTACACCGGTCGGGAGCGCGCTCGATCTCGGCACCGGCTCCGGTATCCAGGCGCTGCACGCCGCCCAGCACGCCACCCGCGTCACGGCCACCGACCTCAACCCCCGGGCGCTCGGCTTCACACGGCTGACGCTGGCCCTTTCCGGCGCCCCCGCCGCCGAGCTGCGCGAGGGCTCGCTCTTCGAGCCGGTCGCGGACGAGACGTACGACCTGATCGTCTCGAACCCGCCGTTCGTCATCTCGCCCGGAGCCCGGCTCACCTACCGCGACGGCGGGATGGGCGGGGACGATCTGTGCCGCACGCTCGTCCAGCAGGCGGGGGAGCGGCTGAACGACGGCGGATTCGCGCACTTTCTCGCCAACTGGCAGCACGTGGAGGGGGAGGAGTGGCAGCAGCGGCTGCGCTCGTGGGTGCCGCGCGGCTGCGACGCCTGGATCGTGCAGCGCGAGGTCCAGGACGTGACGCAGTACGCCGAGCTGTGGCTGCGCGACAGCGGTGACCACAGGACCGACCCGGAGGAGTACACCGCGCGGTACGAAGCGTGGCTGGACGAGTTCGAGGCGCGTAAGACCAAGGCCGTCGGCTTCGGCTGGATCACGCTCAGGAAGACGGGGGCCGGAGAGCAATCGGTCGTCGTGGAGGAGTGGCCGCATCCGGTGGAGCAGCCGCTCGGCGAGACCGTACGGGCCCACTTCGAGCGCCAGGACTATCTGCGGACGCATGACGACGCGGCGCTCCTCGCCGGCCATTTCGTACTGGCGCCGGAGGTGGTCCAGGAGCAGGTGGGGCTGCCGGGCGCGGAGGACCCGGAGCATGTGGTGCTCCGTCAGCACCGCGGTATGCGCCGGGCCACGAAGGTCGACGCGGTCGGGGCCGGTTTCGCGGGGGTCTGTGACGGGACCCTGAGCGCGGGACGGATCCTGGACGCGATCGGCCGGCTGATGGGGGAGGACCCGGTGCTGCTCAGGGACCGTACCCCGCAGGCGATCCGGCTGCTGGTGGAGGAGGGATTCCTGGAACCGGCGCCCGCGCCCCGCTGACGGTGCCGTGGTGAGGGCGCCGCGGTGAGGGCGCGGCCTCGGCGTGCGGGTGAAAGCGCGCGCGGCGTTCACCCGGAATTCGCGCTGGTGACGCCCCGGGGTGCCAGCCTCGGCCCACTGACACCTCGGCGCCCCGCAGCGGGTGCCACGGAACGAGCGGGGTACGGGCATGGAGAGTGGGCCGGCGATCTTCGCGGGGACGGCGTTCACGCTGTTCGGCGCCGCGCTGCTGCTGTGGACGGGGGCGCGCGTTCTGCACCGCGCGCCGGTGGCCCACGGCGTACGGCCTGCGGCGTCCATCACGCTGGCGACACTCTCGGGCGTGGTCTTTCTCGCTCTCGGCGTGTGGTGCTTCGGTCGTATCTGAGGATTTCCGACGTATCCGGACCCGGTTTCCGGACGCCGGAGCGGGAACCTCCGGCATGATCGGCACGGCCCGTACGCGGCTCCGGCAGGCCGCCGGACCTGCACCGGACACGCCGAGGGCCCTTGATCCGGCACCATCGCCGCGTACCCCGGCGGAGTCACCGCCTCCGCGTTCCGACGCGACGAGCCCGGGGGTCCGGGCGGCAGGAATGACTGGAGTCGGGTTACCGTTCGAGTGGCCGTTGCGGGCTTTCGCCGTTTGACACGGGGGCGGGTTGTACCGTCACACTCCGCAGCGAAGCAGCGTCACCGCGGGGCCGTACCGGGCCCCGCCACGACATACTGCCGTACTGCCGTACGAGCCCACCGAGCGTCGACCGGAGAGAAGAGCGAAGTTGTCCCCGACCAGCGAGACCGCACACGGCGGCCGCCGACTCGTCATCGTCGAGTCGCCTGCCAAGGCGAAGACGATCAAGGGCTACCTCGGCCCTGGCTATGTCGTCGAGGCGAGCGTCGGGCACATCCGCGACCTCCCGAACGGCGCCGCCGAGGTGCCCGAGAAGTACACCGGCGAGGTGCGCCGCCTCGGCGTGGACGTCGAGCACGACTTCCAGCCGATCTACGTCGTCAACGCCGATAAGAAGGCCCAGGTCAGAAAGCTCAAGGAGCTGCTGGCCGAATCCGACGAGCTCTACCTCGCCACCGATGAGGACCGCGAGGGCGAGGCCATCGCGTGGCACCTCCAGGAAGTCCTGAGGCCCAAGGTCCCGGTCCACCGGATGGTCTTCCACGAGATCACCAAGGACGCGATCCGGGCCGCCGTCGCCAATCCGCGCGAGCTGAACAAGCGCATGGTCGACGCCCAGGAGACCCGCCGTATCCTCGACCGGCTCTACGGCTACGAGGTCTCGCCGGTCCTGTGGAAGAAGGTCATGCGCGGCCTCTCGGCGGGCCGTGTCCAGTCCGTCGCCACCCGCCTCGTCGTCGAGCGCGAACGCGAGCGCATCGCCTTCCGCTCCGCCGAGTACTGGGACCTGACCGGCACGTTCTCCACCGGCCGCGCCGGAGACGCCTCCGACCCGTCCTCGCTGGTCGCCCGGCTGAACGCGGTCGACGGCCGGCGCGTCGCCCAGGGCCGTGACTTCGGTCCGGACGGCCGGCTCAAGTCCGACCAGGTGCTGCATCTGGACGAGGCCAACGCACGGGCGCTCGCCGCCGCCCTGGAGAACGCCTCCTTCTCCGTACGCTCGGTCGAGTCCAAGCCGTACCGCCGCTCGCCGTACGCCCCCTTCCGTACGACGACGCTCCAGCAGGAGGCCTCGCGCAAGCTGGGCTTCGGGGCGAAGTCCACGATGCAGGTCGCGCAGAAGCTGTACGAGAACGGCTTCATCACCTATATGCGTACGGACTCGACGACCCTCTCGGACACCGCTGTCTCGGCGGCCCGTGCGCAGGTCACGCAGTTGTACGGGGCGAGCTACCTGCCGGACAGGCCGCGGACGTACGCGGGCAAGGTCAAGAACGCGCAGGAGGCGCACGAGGCGATCCGTCCCTCGGGCGACCGGTTCCGTACCCCCGCCGAGACCGGACTGACCGGCGATCAGTTCAAGCTCTACGAGCTGATCTGGAAGCGGACCGTCGCCTCGCAGATGAAGGACGCGGTCGGCAACAGCGTCACCGTCAAGATCGGTGGCAGGTCGAGCGACGGCCGGGACGCGGAATTCTCCGCCTCCGGCAAGACGATCACGTTCCACGGCTTCATGAAGGCGTACGTCGAGGGCGCGGACGACCCGAACGCGGAGCTGGACGACCGCGAGCGACGGCTGCCGCAGGTCGCGGAGGGCGACGCCCTCTCCGCCGAGGAACTCTCGGTGGACGGCCACGCGACGAAGCCGCCGGCCAGGTACACCGAAGCCTCGCTGGTCAAGGAGTTGGAAGAGCGCGAGATCGGCCGCCCGTCGACCTACGCCTCGATCATCGGCACCATCCTCGACCGCGGATATGTGTTCAAGAAGGGCACGGCGCTCGTCCCGTCCTTCCTCTCCTTCGCCGTGGTCAACCTGCTGGAGACGCACTTCGGCCGGCTGGTCGACTACGACTTCACGGCCAAGATGGAGGACGATCTCGACCGCATCGCGCAGGGTGAGGCCCAGGCCGTGCCGTGGCTGCGGCGCTTCTACTTCGGCGAGGGCGACGACAACGCGGGAGTCGCCTCGGGTGCCGGGAACGGCGACGGCGACCACCTCGGCGGCCTCAAGGAACTGGTCACGGACCTCGGCGCGATCGACGCCCGGGAGATCTCCTCGTTCCCCGTCGGCGACGGGATCATGCTGCGCGTCGGGCGGTACGGCCCGTATGTCGAGCGCGGCGAGAAGGACGAGGAGGGCCACCAGCGCGCCGATGTGCCGGAGGACCTGGCGCCCGACGAGCTGACGGTCGAGTACGCCGAGGAACTGCTGGCCAAGCCGAGCGGTGACTTCGAGCTGGGCGCGGACCCGGAGAGCGGCCACCAGATCGTGGCGAAGGACGGCCGTTACGGACCGTACGTCACCGAGATCCTGCCGGACGGCACCCCGAAGACCGGCAAGAACGCGGTCAAGCCGCGTACCGCCTCGCTCTTCAAGTCCATGTCCCTGGACACGGTCACGCTCGCCGACGCCCTCAAGCTGATGTCGCTGCCGCGCGTGGTCGGCACGGACGCCGAGGGCGTCGAGATCACCGCGCAGAACGGCCGGTACGGCCCGTATCTGAAGAAGGGCACGGACTCGCGGTCGCTGGAGACCGAGGACCAGCTCTTCAACATCACGCTGGACGAGGCGCTGGCGATCTACGCCCAGCCCAAGCAGCGGGGCCGGGCGGCGGCCAAGCCGCCGCTGAAGGAGCTGGGTACGGACCCGGTGAGCGAGCGCCCGGTCGTGGTGAAGGACGGGCGGTTCGGCCCGTACGTCACGGACGGCGAGACGAACGCGACGCTGCGGACCGACGACAGCGTCGAGGCGATCACCCCGGAGCGGGGTTACGAGCTGCTCGCGGAGAAGCGCGCGAAGGGGCCGGCCAAGAAGACCGCGAAGAAGGCGGCGAAGAAGGCTCCGGCGAAGAAGGCCCCCGCCAAGAAGGCGACGACGGCGAAGAAGGCCGCGGCGAAGACGACGACCGCCAAGACGGCGGCGAAGAAGACGACGGCGAAGAAGACGGCCGCGAAGTCGGCGGCGTCTTCGGCCTCGGCCTCGGCTTCGGCCAAGTCGGGCGAATAGGCGGCCCGGTTCGGGAACTGGGTTCAGCCGGCCGGGTCGGCTGAGCCCCGGGGGCGGGGGAGCGGGGCGGGGACTTCTCCCTGTCGCCGCTCTCTGTTCGGACGGGGCTCCAGGGTTGTCACCGGCTGCGGATAGGCTGGGCGGATGACGCGAGCCGAGCAGCCAACGGTCGTGAGCCCCACCTCCGACTCCGACGCACTTGCCGCAGACTCACGAGAGCGCGCCGTACGATCTCTGTTGCGCCTTCCACCGCTGCGGCGGCTTTGGGGTGCCCAGTTCGTCGGCGGGATCGGCGACGTACTCGCCGTACTCGTGCTTCTGCTGCTGTCGTTGCAGGCGGCGATCGCCGAGGGCTCGTTCGGTGCTGGATACCGGGGGGTGGCGTTCGCCGTCGCCGCCGTGTTCGGGGCCCGGGTTCTGGCGACGCTGCTGTTCGGGGCGGTGCTCCTGGGGCCGCTGACGGCGCTGATCGCGCCCAGTGGCGGGTCCGGGGCCAGGACCAAGGCGAAGAAGACGACTGGGACCGCCGGCGCGGCCGGCGCGGTTGACGCGGCTGGGCGCTGCGAGACGCCTGAGGCGTCCGGGGCCACGGCGGTCAAGGGCAAAGCGGCCAAGCCCGCGCGGGACGGTGGCCCACTGGACCGTCGCTGGACGATGATCGTCGCGGACGTACTGCGTCTCGCGCTTCTGATCGTCGCGCCGCTGTGGCTGGACTGGACCCCCGACCGCGCCCTGCCGATCCTCCTCAGCACGGTCTTCGTCGCCGGCGTCGCCGAGCGCTTCTGGACGGTCGCCAAGGAGAGCGCGGCTCCCGCCCTGCTGCCCGCTCCGCCGCTGGAGGGCGCCGCGGTACGCCCGCTGCCCGACCACCTCGACGCGCTGCGCCGGCTCTCCCTCCGTACGTCCTTCGCCGCCGTCCCCGCCGCCGCGGCGGCCCTGCTCGTCGCCACGCTGATCGGCAATCTGCTGGGCACGGGCATCGAGTGGTTCTCGCTGCATCAGGCGGCCCTCGGGTCGTATGTCGCGGCCGGGCTGTTCGCCGCGTCGGTGTCGACCCTCTACTTCCTCGAACTGCCCGACGGCCATACGCCCCGCCCGCGTTCCCCGCTCGAAGGGCTGCGCCGGTCCGTGGGCGGTGCGAGCGGCAAGACATCCGGAGGCAAGACGTCCGGCGGCAAGGCATCCGGCGGCAGCGGCGACCAGGACGGCGCCGGGAGCAGTGGCGCCGGTGGCCGGGACAAGGGACGCACGGGCGCGGTGCCGCTGTTCGTCCTCGCGTGCGGCGCGATCGCCGGCGCCGTCGCCGCCGCTGTGGGCGTCGCCGTACTCCAGGCCAAGGACCTCGGCGGCGGTCCCGTCGCCTTCGCCCTCCTCGTCCTCGCCCTGGCCGGCGGTACGGGGCTGGGCATCCGCGGCGCCGCGAAGGTGCTGCCCGCGCTGTCCCGCCGTCGGCTGTTCGCACTGGCGATCGCGGTCACCGGTATAGCGCTGCTCGTCATGGGCCTCGTGCCGGACATGGCGACCGTGCTGTTCCTGGCGCTGTTCGCGGGCTTCACGGCCGGTGTCGCGGCGAATACCGGACACACCCTTATCGACCTGGAGACGGAGGAGTACCGTCGTAGCCGGGTCACCGAACACCTACAGGCTGTGGCCAGGGTCTTTGTCGGGCTCGGTGTGGTCGTCGCTCCCCTCGTCGCGGCGGCCATCGGCCCGCACCGCCTCTCCGGCGGCGACTTCGTCTTCGCGCACGACGGAGCGGCCTTCACGCTGATACTGGTCGGCGCGCTGCTGCTGCCCGTGGCGGCCGTCGTCCTCGCCAAGACGGACGACCGGTCCGGTGTGCCGTTGCGCCGCGATCTGCGTGACGCGCTGCGCGGCGGCGCCGACCCGGCGCAGGCCCCGGCGGCGACCGGCTTCTTCCTCGCGATAGAAGGCGGCGACGGCGCCGGAAAGTCGACCCAGGTCGAGGCGCTCGCCGACTGGATCAGGGCCAAGGGCCATGAAGTGGTGGTCACGCGCGAGCCGGGCGCCACCCCGGTGGGCAAGCGACTGCGCTCGATCCTGCTGGATGTGTCGAGTGCCGGTCTGTCGAACCGCGCCGAGGCCCTGCTGTACGCGGCCGACCGGGCCGAGCATGTCGATTCGGTCGTCCGTCCGGCGCTGGAGCGCGGCGCGATCGTCATCTCCGACCGCTACATCGACTCGTCCGTGGCCTACCAGGGCGCGGGCCGCGATCTTTCGCCGACCGAGATCGCCCGTATCTCGCGCTGGGCGACGGACGGTCTCGTACCGCATCTGACGGTGCTGCTCGACGTCTCCCCGGAGACCGCGCGCGAGCGGTTCACGGAGGCGCCGGACCGGCTGGAGTCCGAGCCCGCGGAGTTCCACCAGCGGGTACGGTCCGGCTTTCTCACTCTCGCCGCCGCCGATCCCACCCGCTATCTGGTGGTGGACGCCGGCCAGGAGCCGGAGTCGGTCACCACGGTCGTACGGCACCGGCTCGACCAGATGCTGCCGCTCTCCGAGGCCGAGGTGAAGGCCCAGGAGGAGGCGCGGAAGGCGGCCATCGAGGAAGCCCGCCGCAGGGCGGAGGAAGAGGCCGCGCGCAAGGCGGAGGAGGAGCGTCTGGAGCGCGAGCGGCAGGCGCAGCTCGCCAAGCTCCGTGCCGAGGAGGAGGAGCGCAAGCGCCGCGAGCTGGAGGAGGCGCGGCAGCGCGAGGCCGAGCGGCAGGCGGAGGAGGCCAGGCAGCGCGCCGAGGAGGCGCGCAAGAAGGCCGAGGAGGAGCGGCAGCGGCGCGAGGCCGAGGAGCGGGCGTACGAGGCGGAGCAGGCGCGCCTCAGGCGGCAGGCCCAGGAAGAGGCCAGGCTCAGGGCGGAGGCCGAGGAGCGCCGCCGTGAGAAGCAGCGCAAGGCGGAGGAGGCGCTCCTCCGGGCCGAGGAGGCGCGGCGGCTCGCGGAGGAGGCGGCCGCGGCAGCCGCGGCGGCTTCGGCCGGGGCCCCGGGGGTCTCCCCGAACGAGATCACGGTCCCCACGCCGTTCCTCAAGAAGCCGGAGATCACGAAGAAGCCGGAGATCACGCCGGACGAGGTGACACAGGAGGTACCGGCGGTACGTCCGGCGGATCCGGACGAGACGACCGTCATTCCGCAGGTGCCGGACCCGGATCGGTCTGCTGACCGGGGTACGCCGGGTGACCGGGGCGGGCGTGGTGACCGGGGTGCGCCGGGTGACCGGGGCGAGCGTAGGGACCGGGGTGACCGGGCCGAGCGTACGGACCGGGCGGCTGACGAGACGACGGTGCTCCCGCCGGTACGGGACGACGGGCACGGCGACGAGCGGGGCGCGGACGGGGCAGGGGGCAGCCGGGACGCTCGCGCGGCCGACGAGACCGCCGTGCTCCCGCCCGTACGGAACGCCGATCCGGCCGACCGGGTGCCGCGGGGCTTCTTCCGGGAGGACGCGCGGCCGTCGCCCGCCGAGGGCGGCAACGAGCGCACGCGGGAGCTGCCGCAGGTCAACCCGGAGGCGCACCGGGAGGGTGGTCAGGAACGTACGCCCGAGCGCCAGCGCCGCCGCTCCGACTGGGCGGAGGAGACTCCGCTGGACGACCTTCCGACCCTGGCGGACGAGCTGCTCGGTCCGCATGACGATGACGGCGACGACGGGGACGGCAGGCGCCGCCGCTAGAGGGACTGGCCCGGACTGCCGGAGGCCGGACCTTCCGGCGCCGGAAGGTCGGGGCCCAGGCAGTCCGGGCTGTCGGGGGTGAGCGGGAGGCTGTTCGGACCTGGGTCGGGCTGTTGGGCCCCGGGCGGGCCGCTGGGCCCCGGGCGGGCCGCCGGGCCGGGCTTGGGTCGGGACGCCGGGCTTGGGCTGGCTGTCGGACTCGGGCGGGGCGTCGGGCTCGGGCGGGCCGCCGGGCCTCGGCCGGGGCGTCGGACTCCGGCGGGGCGTTGGAGTCGGGCCGGGCTGTCAGACCCCGGCCCCACAATGGGATCCGGGGCTCACGTGGGTGGGACCGCACATGGCATGGAGGTGGTGACGGCGCATGACCGTATGGGACGACCTGGTCGGACAGGACCGCGTTCGGGAGACGCTCGCCGCCGCCGCTCGGGACGCGGACGCGCGCGTGACCGCCGAGGCGGCGGGTACCGAGCCGCCGGAGGCGTCGAAGATGACGCACGCCTGGCTGTTCACCGGTCCGCCCGGTTCGGGCCTGTCCACCGCGGCGCGTGCCTTCGCCGCCGCCCTCCAGTGCACGAGCCCGGACCGGGCGCTCGGTGGTGAGCCGGGCTGCGGGTTCTGCGACGGCTGCCACACGAGCCTGATCGGTACGCACGCCGATGTGGACATTACCCGCACCGATCTGCTGTCCATCGGCGTGAAGGAGACCCGCGAGCTGGTCCGCCGCGCCCAGCTCTCGCCGGCCGGCGGGCGCTGGCAGGTCAATGTGCTGGAGGACGCGGACCGCCTGACCGAGGGCGCGGGGAACGTCCTCCTCAAAGGGGTGGAGGAGCCGGCGCCCCGTACGGTCTGGCTGCTCTGCGCGCCCTCCCTGGAGGACGTTCTGCCCACGATCCGTTCGCGCTGCCGCCACCTCGTGCTGCGTACTCCGCCGGTCGAGGCTGTCGCCGATGTCCTGATCCGGCGCGACGGCATCGAGCCCGAGGCCGCGCATGCCGCCGCCCACGCGACCCAGGGGCATATCGGCCGGGCGCGCCGTCTCGCCACCGACGAACGGGCACGGGCCCGTCGCGCCACCGTTCTCAGGATGCCGCTGCGTGTGGACGACATCGGAGGCTGCCTCAGGGCGGCGCAGGAGCTGATCGACGCCGCCACGGAGGACGCCAAGCAGGTCGCCGAGGATGTCGACGTCAAGGAGACCGAGGACATGAAGGCCGCGCTCGGTGCCTCGGCGGGCGGCCGGATGCCGAGGGGCACGGCGGGCGTGATGAAGGAGCTGGCCGACCGCCAGAAGCGCCGTTCCACCCGTACGCAGCGGGACAGCCTGGATCTGGCCCTTACCGATCTGACCGGCTTCTACCGCGATGTGCTGGCCATCCAGCTGGGCTCGCGCGTGGCGCTCGCCAATGGGGACGTACGGGACGCGCTGGACCGGGTCGCCCGTGCCTCGACGCCCGAGCGGACGCTTCGCCGGATAGAGGCGATCGTCGCCTGCCGCCAGGCGCTGGACCGCAATGTGGCGCCGCTGCTGGCGGTGGAGGCGATGGCGGTCTCGCTGCGGGCGGGCTGACGGTACGCGACCGCGGACAGCCCGGTCGTACGGGCGGTCGATGTCGTACGGGCGGCCGGTCGCACAGGAAACCCAAGGATCCGGGGAAACCGGGGAAACCGGGGAAACCGGGGAAACCGGGGAATCTGTGGGATCCGGGGAATGCGGGAGTTCCAGAGGATCCGGGAAATCACCCGTACGAGCACCGACAGGCCGCGTACGCGATTCGGCGGCTAGGCTCCCTGAATGGACACCAGGCGCCTGTTCCGTATTACCGCCACCGCGTTCGTGGCGGCCGGTCTGCTGATCTCCGGCTGCAGTTCCGGCAGTTCCTCGTCGGAGGCATCGACTTCGGATACGGATACGAATTCGGGCTCGGGCGCGGTGTCCATCGACCCCGCCGCGCTGAAGAAGTACTACGACCAGAAGATCAAGTGGCGTGCGTGCGGAGTCCCCGGTTTCGAGTGCGCCACGATGAAGGCGCCGCTCGACTACACGAAACCGGACGGCACCCAGATCGATCTGGCCGTCTCGCGCAAGAAGGCCACGGGACCGGGCAAGCGCCTCGGCTCCCTCATGGTCAACCCGGGCGGTCCCGGCGGCTCGGCCATCGGCTATCTCCAGGCGTACGCGGGCATCGGCTACCCGGCCCCGGTCCGCGCCCGGTACGACATGGTGGCCATCGACCCGCGCGGGGTCGCGCGCAGCGAGCCCGTCGAGTGCCTCACGGGCAAGGAGATGGACGCGTACACCCAGGTCGACACGACGCCCGACGACCAGGCCGAGACCGCGAAGCTGGCCGCGTCCTTCAAGAAGTTCGCCCAGGGCTGCGAGAAGCGCTCCGGCGCGATCCTCCCGCATGTGTCCACGGTCGAGGCGGCCCGTGACATGGACATCTTCCGTACCGCGCTGGGCGACCAGAAGCTCTCGTACGTCGGGGCGTCGTACGGCACCTTCCTGGGCGCGACGTACGCCGAACTGTTCCCGAAGCGCACCGGCCGCCTCGTCCTCGACGGCGCGATGGACCCGTCCCTCCCGGCCCGTGAGCTGAACCGCGACCAGACCGCGGGCTTCGAGACGGCATTCCGGTCCTTCGCCGAGGACTGTGTCAAACAGCCCGACTGTCCCCTCGGCATGAAGTCCGCGGCCGACGTCTCGAACCGTATGAAGACCTTCTTCACCACACTGGACGCCAAGCCCGTCCCGACCGGCGAGAGCCGCCCGCTGGGCGAGTCCCTCGCCACGACCGGCGTGATCGCCGCGATGTACGACGAGTCCGCCTGGCCCCAGCTCCGCCAGGCCCTCGCCGACGCGATGAAGGGCGACGGCGCGGCCCTGCTCTCCCTCGCCGACTCGTACTACGAGCGCGACAGCGGGGGCTCGTACGCCAACCTGATGTACGCCAACTCCGCCGTGAACTGCCTGGACCTCCCGCCGGCCTTCGACGGCCCCGAAGCGGTCACGCAAGCGCTCCCCTCGTTCGAACAGGCCTCCCCGGTCTTCGGCAAGGGCCTGGCCTGGGCCTCCCTGAACTGCACCTACTGGCCCACCAAGGCCACCGGCTCCCCCCACCGCATCGAGGCGCAGGGCGCGGCCCCGATCGTCGTGGTCGGCACCACCCGCGACCCGGCGACCCCGTACAAGTGGGCCCGGTCCCTGGCCGCCCAGCTCTCCTCCGGCACTCTCCTCACCTACAACGGCGACGGCCACACGGCGTACGGCCGCGGCAGCGACTGCATCGACACGGCGATCAACACCTACCTCCTGGAGGGCACGCCCCCGGCGGACGGCAAGAAGTGCTCCTGACCTGCGGGAAGACCCTCACGGGAGGGGTGTGCGGAGCACCCTCCAAAACTGTGTAGACTTGGCCGCGCTGCTGATCGCACCATGGTGCGGAAGGCACGCCGCCTTAGCTCAGTTGGCCAGAGCAACGCACTCGTAATGCGTAGGTCTCGGGTTCGAATCCCGAAGGCGGCTCAGAGAAACCCCAGGTCACACTGCCCGTGACCTGGGGTTTTCTGTTGCTTGAGGCATGGCGCGTCACACGGCGGGAACGCCGTGGAATGGCTTGCGTGAGCGATGCGTGAGCGGAGCGCCGCCGGGACCTATTTCTCCGGCTTCCGGCGCTTGGTCTTCCTCTTGGCCCTGGCCTGGGCGTTCGCCTTGTCCTGCGGCTTGCCTTCACCCTTGCGGTTCTTCTTGGCCTTGGCCTTCTTGGCGGCCTTCGCGGCCTTGCGGGCCGCCTTCTCTGCCTCGGCCTTGCGCTGGAGGGGTACCAACTTGGCGGTGGCCTCGGCGGCGTTCTTGCCGACCTGGGGCAGGACACTCTGGTAAATGTCCCGCGTGATGCGGGTGTCGCTGTGCCCGAGAGTGTCCGACACGATCTTGATGTCGATGTCGGCGGCCAGCATGAGTGTTGCCGCACCGTGGCGCAGGTCGTGCAGCCGGATCGGCGGCAGGCCGGAGGCGGTGACGAGCCGCTCGAAGAGGTCGTTCACCTTGCCGGGGTGCAGCCAGGAGCCGTCCTCCTGAGTGAAGACGTGCCCGGTGCCCACCCAAGCCGATCCCCCCCGCCATGTCTCAGGACAGCGGCGAGGCATCGCGATTCATTTGAGGGAAAGCAACTTCAGAGTCTCCTCCGCGCATCCCCACGAGAGCGTGACACCGGCGCCTCCATGCCCATAGTTGTGCAGGACCACGGTGCCGTCCTCCTGCCGCTCCGCTTCAACACGGACCGTGGCACGGGTCGGCCGGGCACCGATCCGGTGCTCCAGGATGCGGGCCTGGGCGAGGCGGGGTTCGACCTCGGCGCAGCGGGCGAGGATGCCGGCCGCCGCTTTGTCGTCGCGGGCGAGGTCGCCCTCGCCATCGATGGCAGTGCCACCCAGGACGACGGTGTCGCCGTGGGGATAGAAGCACAGCAGGTCCGGCGAGAGGCCGGTGTCCTCGGAGAAGAACTCGGTCAGCCCTGGGTTGGTGACGACGACGTGCTGGCCGCGGATAGGTCGAAGGTCAGGGTCCGGGACCAGAGTCTGGGCGCCTAGGCCAGCGCAGTTGACGATCACGGGAGCAGGGCCGGTGTCCGCGAGCGAGGCCAGGTGCCGCTGCTCCACTGTTCCCCCAGCGGCATCTAGCCGGCGCAGGAGGTAGTCGAGATAGGTGGGCATGTCGATCAGCGGCACGGTGAACCGGTACCCCGCCGTGAACCCGGTCGGCAGTTCGGTCGGCTCGCACGGCCGGAAGCCCGGCAGGGAGGTGGCCCACTCTGGCGGGCCCTCGGCTGTGCGGGACGCCTCGATGCCGCTCGTAAGCCGGACGCCCGTGGCCGGGTTCTCGACAAGCTTGCGGAAGATCTCCAGGGACCGCTGCCCCCACTCGTCGACCTTGTCCTTCGGCTCGACCAGGTAGGGCCCCCACATCGCCCCGGCCGCCAGCGACGTGACGCCCGGCACCTGCTCGGCGATCACACGGACCGAGGCTCCCGCCTCTGCGAGAACGACGGCGGTGGTGAGCCCGGCCACCCCAGCCCCGACAACGACAACGCGCTCCCCTGCGGTCATGATCCTGACCCTAACGGCCAGGCGGCGTCGACGGGGCGTGCTCGGCAAGGGCGTGCTCCAAGACCGGTAGGAAGCTGCGCACGTGGGAGTTGCGCTGTCGGCGGCGCAGGTCTGCGGCGAGCTGGTGGAGCAGGGCCGCGCTGCGGGGCGAGCGCACGACATCGAGGCGGTCGGCAGCGATCTGGCCGATCTCGCAGGCGGCCTCCAGGTCACCGTGGGCGCTATGGCCCAGGGCCAGCCAGGCCCCTTCGAACAGGGCTCTGCGCTGGCTGGGGTCGCCGCGCGGGACGTCGTACGCCCCGGCACGGAGCATGTCCGCCCCCTGGGCGAGGAAGCGCCGCTCCTTCGTGCCGCCGTTCGCCTTCTGCCGGGCACGGCCCATCTGGATGAGGCCGTAACCGGCCTGGCAGTCCAGGTGGTTGTCAGTGAGGAAGTACATCCAGCGGGGCTCCTCCTGTCCGCCGTCCCGGCTGGCGATCAGTTCGCGGGCAGCCCCGCGGGTATGGGCGAAGTCGTTGTCGCGGCCGGCGGCGGCGTACGCGTATGCGAGGCGGGACAGGGCGGATGCCCGGACGGCTGGCGGGGCGGCGTCGCCGGCGCGACGGGCGGCCTCGCCCAAGGCGATGGCGTCTGCGGGGTGGCCCCGGCTCGCCGCCTGGAACGAGAGGTCGCCGAGGATGTGGGCGCACAGAGGCAGGTCGTTGACCTGGTGCGCTGCCCGCAGTGCCGTGGTGAAGTAGCGCTGCGCCAGACCATGGTCGGCTGCGTCGAAGGCCATCCAGCCGGCCAGTTGACCGATCTCCGCGAGAGCACGGATCAGGCGGCTTGCGACGGCGGGAGTGTGGCCGCCTTCGCGAATCAGCAGCCCGACGGCTCGGAATTGGGCTCCCACGTAGGGGAGATGACGTGCCCCTCCGTGCTCGTCGTCGAGTGCGGAAAGCATGGGCAAGTGCTGTTCCACCTGGTCCACGAGCGGATCGGTACCCGGGGGCGACGCAATCCGGGGCGCGTACTGGCCGCGCCCTGCGGTGCCGTCCAGGTACTGGGCGACGATCGCGAGGAGCCCCGCGCCCGAGATCGCGAGGAATCGACGGCGGTCGACGAGTCCTCCCATCACCCAGTCCTCCACGATCGCCTCCATGCCCTGCACGGTCCAGGGCCGTGCGAGATCCGTGTCCGCCGGCACGAGCACCGAGGAGTCGCCCACGCGGCCCTGCCAGAGTTCGGCCACCGAGACGGATCTACCCAGTTCCTGGGAGAGCACGTAAGCCGCCATCATCGGTAACGGCGAGCGCGGCAGGGAGCCGGCGTCCCTCCAGTGGTACGGCGCCGACTCGGCCACCGTCCCCGCTCCGAACACCCTGTTGAGCTTGCGAGCGAGTGCCTTCGGGCTCCACCCGAGTTCATCAAGGCACCCCGCCAGTACGGCGTTGGGTTCCCCTGCCTGCGGTGCCACGTGCGACCACCTCTTGCCCCAGTGGTTCGTCCATCACTTCTCGCGCTTCCCCATGGTGACGCCCTCGGGCGGCTGATTCACCCCCTTCTCAAGGAAGTTGACCGAGTTGACCCGTTGATCGGGTCCTGCGTGACCGCCCTCCTCCGGTGTTCTGGGATCCCGGCGGAAGGCGTCGCTTCGACGCCGACGGAGAAAGAGGAGAGAGGTGGGGCCTTGAGACACCATACGAGCACCTCCCGAGGCGGTCCGGGCAGTGTGCTGGACACCGGGCTTCCGGCCTCCGTCGCTGGACGCAGGAACGGCGACCTCGGCGCCACGACCACGCTGATCACGGATCTGCCGTACGGGCCCAAAGCAGCCGAGGTCGCTCGGGGAGCCATGGCAGTCGCGCTCCACGGCACCGAGGCCGACCTTCTCGATGACGCCCGCCTGATCGGGTCGGAGCTCGCGACGAACGCTTTCGCCTCGGGCAGCCCGCCGCTGGTCCTGGGCGTCGACCGCAGGAGTCCGACCGTCGGCGGTCTGGAGGTCGAGATCACCGTCACCGACGGCGGCTGCTCTCACCGGACTCCAACATTTCCTCCGGCACCTGAGGAGGAGTCCGAGTCGGGACGAGGGCTGGTCATCGTCGAGGCCTTGGCCGACGCCTGGTCGCTGACGACCGGAGCCCACGGCACCCGCGCCTGGTGCCGGCTCACCCGCGGGGACCGCCCTTCGACCGCGAGCACCTGATGCCCACGCCCGCGATAACCCGTCTTCGAAGGAGGCACCACACGGTGCGCATCGACCATGCGACTCCACCAACCACGCCCACGGCCATACCTGAAGCGGTGCGCCGGCCCCGCGTCATCGTCGCCCTTCACGAGGGCTTCTACGGCGCGGAGTCGGGCACCGGTTTCAGCAACCGAGCCTTCCTCACGGCCCTCGTCCGCCTGCTGCCGCCGGGCCGTCTTGCCGTGATCACCCCGCACGTTCCGGAGAGCGCGGGAGCGCACGACCGGCGGTGGACCAGCGAGGTCCAACAGATGCTGCGGCAGGCCAGGGCCGAGGTCGTCACGGTCCCGGAGGTGCAGGCACCGCCGACCTCAAACCACGGCTCCGTGCAACTGTGCGACCTGGCCGGCGAGGCGGCCGTACGCATCGCTGATCGAGCGAGGCGGTGCCTCCTCATCGGCCTCGACATCCCGTTCCTCGGGCTCGCTCCCTACACGGTGCCGACCATGGACCTGCTGCTCGTACCCCGCTCCACGACCGTGCTGACGCGCCCAGAGGACATGTCCCGAGTCCGCTGGGAGCGCGATGCCCTGCGGGCGGCGACCGACCGGGGCGGGCGTATCGGTGCCATCTCCTCCCATATGCGAGGCCACCTCGTCGTCAGCTACGCCGTCCCTCGGACGAGCATCGTGAGCATCCCGAACGGGCTGATCCAGGAGGAGATGGCCAGGCCGGCCAAGACCCCGCCCCTGCCCTTCAAGGCCCGCGCCGGATTCCTTCTCGCCATGGGGCGCGCCGTGCCGACGAAGGGCTTCGACGACCTCCTGGAGGCGCTGCACATCCTGAAGGAGCGCGGGGTCCGCGCTCCTCACCTGCTCCTGGCGGCCGTGACCTCGGACGAGCCCGAACTCCCGACCTCGTACCAGGAGGACCTGGCGGCGCGCATCCATGCGTACGACCTGGACGCGACCTTGATCACGCGTTTCACTCCCGCGATCCGGGCCTGGCTGCACAACCCTGCCCTGCGCGCGGTCGTCGTCCCCTCCCGAGAGGAGCCCTTCGGGCGCATCCCCCTGGAGGCGTTCGCGGCGGGCGCGGGCCCTGTTGTGGCGACCACTGCCGGAGGGCTGGCCCAGACCGTTGTCGAGGGCGAAACCGGCTTCACCGCCACGCCACGGGACGCCAAGTCCCTGGCGTCCGCGCTCCACCGCGCCCTCACTGTCCTGCCCCGAGAACGTGACCGGCTCCGAAGCGCCGGGGCGGCCCTGGTGCGCTCGCGCCACGACTACGAGGCCAGCATCCGCTCCGTCATCGAGCGCATCGCCCCTTGGGCTCTGGTGCCGGCGCCCACCGCGGAGGGCCGAGCGCGATGAACAGGCCGGTGGTGTTGATAAGTCTGGAGTCCCCCCACTCCTTCTGGCGGCTGTCCGCCCAGCACGAACGTGCGCTGTCCGCCGCCTTCCCCGGTGTCGAGTTCCGCGCGGCGACCGAGGAGGCCATGCCGCACCAACTGGCCGAGGCGAACGTCTACTTCGGCTGGAGGTTCGAGCCGTCGTGGCTGTTCGGGGCGCCTCATCTGAGGTGGATCACCTCCCCAGCAGCGGGCACCGACCATCTGCCCGTCGCCGAGGCCCAATCCGTCGGGGTGGCTCTGACCCGCTCGTATGGGTTCCACGGCAAGCCCATGGCCGAGCACGCCATGGGGCTGGTGCTGGGTTTCTCCCGCGGACTGTTCATGAGCCAGCTCGCCCAGCGGAACAAGATCTGGTGGAAGGACGACTTGGCCGAGGAGTTCTTCGACCTGGCTGGGGCGACGATGACCATCGTCGGCTGCGGCAGCATCGGAGAACACCTCGCACGTGTGGCCCGCTCCTTCGGCATGGACGTCATCGGCGTACGGCGGACACCGCCGGTATCCGCCGAGGGCGGGATCACGTGGATGCACACGTCAGCGGTGCACCAGGCGGTGTCCGTCGCCGACGTGGTGGTCGATCTGCTGCCCGCCACCCGGGCCACAGACCGGTTCTTCGACCACGACCTCTTCTCGGCGTTCAAGCCCCGGTCCCTCTTCCTCAACCTCGGCCGCGCCGTGACCGTCGACCAGTCGGCGCTCCTGGCCGCACTCAACGCCGGCCACCTTCGCGGCACCGCTCTTGACGTCTTCGACCCGAAACCGTTGCCGGCCACCCATCCGCTACGGCTCCACCCCCGGGTCGTCCTCACCCCGAAGAGCTCCACGCTGTGCCGCACGTACATGGACGAGGCGGTCGCGTTCTTCGCCGACAACCTGCGCCGATACCTCACCGGCCAGCCGCTCAACGGCCTGGCCGAGACGCCCGCTGCCCGCTCTCCCTACGTAGGAGGCTGACCGATGCCCACCGCACCCCATCGCGACCTGGCCGCCGCTTTCGCCGCGACCGGCCGCAACCACCCCTACCTGGCCTTCACTCTGAACTCGCTCTGCAACCTGGACTGCGTGTTCTGCAAGCCGCGCTGCATGCCGGACTACGGGCACAAGGACCGTCCCCTGACCGCCTCCGACTACGCGGTCATCGCCGCCGAGGCCGGAGCCTGGGAAATCAGGAAGGCGCACTGCTCCGGAGGGGAGCCGACCCTCCGGGCGGACATCCTCGACGTGATCGCCGGCCTCGCCGACGGCCTCGGGCCCGACGCCGCGATCGGCATGACCAGCCACGGCAACCTGCGCCGCGGACTGAGCGTCGAGAAGCTCCACCGCGCCGGTCTGACGTACCTCAACCTCAGCCTGCACAGCCTCGACCCGGCCCGGTCCGCCGAGATCATGGGCGGCGGCGACCCACGCATCACCCGGCGCACCCTCGATACCGCCCTCTCCCTCGGCCTGCGTGTGAAGATCAACTGCGTTCTCCAGCGCACCTACCTGGACGACGCCTTCGCCGTGGCCGAGCTCGCCCGCGACCTGCCCATCGCCGTCCGGTTGATCGAACTTCAGAACATCGGCCCCGCTCAGGCGCTCTTCGAAACCGAGTTCATCAGCGAGGCGGAGGTTCGAGACCGGCTCCACGAGTGGTTCGCGAACGCCGGTGAGGTACGCAGGGACGAGCTCGGTGTCCGCAGCCCCGGGCAGTACCTCCGTCCCGATGGCTGGGCAGGCTCGATCGGATTCATCTCCAACTCAAGCTGCGCCACCTGCTCCGACGCCAACCGCATCAAGATCACGCCCACAGGCGTGGCCCGACCCTGCATCCTCCACAACCGCGACATCCCGCTGAAGCCCCACCTCGCCGACGACACCGTCGGCGACGCCTTCGCGTACCTCTTCCAGGCCATGCTCGACCGCAACACCAACGACGCCTGGCAGGGCTTCCACTACGTCGACTACGACCTGCGCTGGGACCGGATGGAGCGCCCCGAAGGCGCTCGGGTCCTGCCCCTGCTCCCCCTCCTCACCACGGACGCGAACCGGCCCGCTTGCGCCCGCGCCTCCACGGCGGAGCGGTGATGGCGGTGGTTGAAGCGACGCCCCTCTACTTGGGGCTCGGAGCGCTGTACGAGCACGAGCTGGACGCCCACGGCGTCGGGGCGGTGATGCTCACCCACAAGTGGCAGCCGACTGACCTGCTGGCTCCCCACTCCGACATCGACGTACGGGTCCTCATCCCCCAGGCCCCAGCGGACTGGGAGGAGTGGAACCACCGCCTGGCCGCCGCGCACACCGCCGCAGTCGGACGGGAGCTCGCCCATCGGCGTCTCCTGGAGCATCCGCCCGGCTTCGCGTTCACCGTGGCCGAGGCGGACGGACGGCTCGTCACCGCGCCCGAGCTCGCAACCTGGTCGCTGATCAGCGGCAGCGCCCGGGACTTCCAGCGCTGGAAGTCCCGGGCTCAGATGGCGCCGTGGTGCGAGGTCGACGAGCGGTTCTACCGAGGAATCCTCCAGGCCCGGCTGGGCGGCCGGTACCGGCTGGCGGCGGACAGTACGGACAACGTGGTGGAGGACATCGCCGCGTACCAGCGCCACTGCGTGGCCTGGCACTACCTCGCCCCGTGCTGGTTCGCCGCCGCCGCGCTCGCGACACGGACCCGCTGCCCCGGCAAGACGGCCGCCCTAACCCAATGGCGGCCGGACGGCCTGGACGGGTACGCCGAGCTGTTCCTCCGGCACGCCGAAGACCGGCTCGAAGCCCGTCCTCAAAGTCCGCAACAGCTGCTCCGCGCGGCCCACGTCGCCCTGGAGGCGGCCATGCGCCGCGTCCCCGACTCGGACGACCCTGCCGGCCGGGGCGAGGATCACGCTCGTACCGACTGGTCGATGACCGCCGGGATGCTCCGCGTACGCGTCGCCCGCTGGCTGTACTACCTCGATCCGCCGCCCGGCGTGGCGACCGACTACCTGATCCGGCGGGAGGCGAAGGAACTCCGGGCCGCCACGCGAACGCTGACCGCGCTCGCGGCGGACGAAGGCACTTCCGCCCAGCGGCTGGCCGCCCAGATGGCGGCGCTGGTTCCCACCGGACCGACCACCGTCGGCACCCTGCGCGCGACCCTCGCGCGCTGGCACCGGCAGAAGTCCACCGTGCAGGACTTCCTCAGCCACACCCCCGGTGATGTCCACCCCTGACACAAGGAGTCTCGACATGCCCGCGCGTGCGCCCGTGCCCCGCGTCCTGAAGACGGCGAAGATCAAGATCACGACAAAGTGCAACCGGTCCTGCGATTTCTGTATCTTCGCCGACGGCGCGCAGGGCGAGAACATCTCCCTGGAGCTGTTCTCCACCATCCTGGCCAGGCTGGAGACCATCCCGTTCCAGCAACTGCACATCAACGGCGGCGAACCCACCGTGCACCGGGACTTCCCCGCACTCAGCGACGCGGCCCGCACTCGCCTGCCGGACAAGGTCATGGTCCTGGGCACGAACGGCATCACCCTGGCCCGCAACAAGCGGATCATGGAGGCCACCCTCCGCTCGTACGACCAAGTCCTCATCGGCTGCGACGACGAGCACGAGAACTACGACGAGGTCCACGACGTCGTGCCCCGCCTTCGCGAGGCCGGCAAGACCGTGGTCATCAACAGCGTCCTGGAAGGCATCAGTTCCACCCGCCTCGTGCAGCTCGCGAGACTGTGCGACACGTACGGCGCCATCCACGTCACCAACCACGTCCACCACGTCGACGTCGGCCAGCCGGCGAACGAGCTGCGCGGCATCTGCGACCGCTACCTCGACCAGCACCTGATGATCGAGATGGACGGGTCCTGCTACCGCTGCTTCAACGCCATGGCGAAGGACGACAGCGAATTCAGCATCTGGGACGAGGACTTCGCCGCCAAGGTGTTCGCGCCCCGGGCCCACCACTTCCGGTTCTGCCTGCGCTGCCACGAGTACACCGACTCCGGCGCCGCTCTCGTCCCCGTCCCCGCGCTCACCGTCTGACCCGGACCGGAGGTACACGACCATGCCGGCAGTCCTCGGATTGAACTTCCACCACGACACCAGCGCCGCGTTAGTCGTCGATGGCCGCCTCTACGCGGCCGAGGAAGAACGTTGGAGCGGCGTCAAACACAACCACCCCACCCGCAAGGGCACGCTCACCTTCCCGACTCGCGCGCTCCAGTGGTGCCTGGAGGCTGCCAGCCTCGAACCACAGGACATCGATGCCGTCTGGGCCGCCTCCATGCGCCCCAACCCCGCCGCCGGCTGGTGGCTGGCCGAGGAGCGCGACGAACTCGCCACCCTCCTGCCGACCCCGCTCGGCGAACACCTCCGTCTCCTCTCCCACCACACGGCCCACGTGCTCTCCGGCTATCTGCTCTCCGGCCACGAGCACGCGGCGGGCCTCGTCATCGACGCCGGCGGATCCTCCCTCGGCTCCGACTTCGGCCCAGGCCGTGAGCGCATCACGGGGTACGACCTGCGGCCCGATCGCATCGACCGCCTCCACCAGGGGATGCCGACGGTCATCCCTAGCCCGGCCCGGCCCAGGCGCGTCCACTCCTCTCTCGGGCACTTTTACCGGAACCTCGCCCGTCGGGTGATCCCGCCCGGCGACGAGCCCGAGGGCAGCATGATGGCGCTCGCGGCCTTCGGCGATCCCCAGCGCTACGGAGCCCAGGTCCGCGAGCTGGTCCGGCTCGGCGACGACGGCGAGATACGCATCGATCACCCCTGGGGTTCGACTGACAGCAGCACACCGCTGCTGCTCAGTGGCCGGGCCTGGACCGCCGACAACGTCGCGGAGCAGCCTGAACACAAGCGAGCCGACCTGGCCGCCGCCGTCCAGGAGGTCTTCGCCGAGTCCGTCGTCCACATCGCCCGCCACCTGCAACGGCTCACCAGAGCCTCGACGTTGGTGTTCTCGGGCGGCTGCGCCCTGAACTCCCACCTGAACGGCCAACTGGCCGCCGACAGTGGCTTCGACACCCTGTTCGTGGCACCGGCGCCGCACGACGCGGGCACAGCCGTGGGTGCCGCGCTGTACGGCTGGCACTACCAGCTCGGACAGGAGCGCCTTCCGGTGCCGACCGACGCGGCCTGGGGCCCGCATCCGGGCGCGCTGCCGGCGACGACGGTGCCGACCGGCTACCGCGCCCTGACCGGCCTCCGGCCGGCACTGGCGCCCACGGTGGCCGCTCTGCTCGCGGAACACCGCGTCGTCGGCTGGGTGCAGGGACAGCTCGAATTCGGGCCGCGAGCCCTCGGGCATCGCTCGATCCTCGCCCACCCCGGCCACGCCGCCACGCGAGACCGGCTCAACGCGATCAAGAAGCGAGCCACGTACCGGCCCTTCGCCCCGGCCGTTCTCGCCGAGCACGCGGCGGAGTGGTTCATGTCGGCGGGCGACCCCTTCATGAACCGTGTCGCCCGCGTCCGCCGATGCCGAGCGGACCGCATCGCCGCAGTCACCCACCACGACGGCACGGCTCGCGTGCAGTCCGTCGCCGCCGACCATCAGGGCCTGCGCGAACTCCTGGAGCGATTCCACGACCGCACCGGACTGCCACTCCTGCTGAACACCTCCTTCAACCGCAAGGGCACCCCGATCCTGCGGACCTCCGAGCAGGCCGTCGTAGCGGCGGCAGAACTGGGCCTCGACGCCCTCGCGGTCACGGACACCCTGCTCCTCGCCGACCACGTGCCCGACCCCCGTGCCACGACCGTCTGTACGAGGTGAGGCGGATGAATCCCATCGACCTGGACCACGTCCTGACCGTGCTCGGCGCCGCCGCGTGGAGCACGGAGGAGCAATCCCGTGCCCGCGTGGCCGGTGGCCTCGCCCTTGCCGTCTACGACGGCCGCACCCGCGACCAGGGCACCCCGTACCTGAAGCACCCGCTGGCCGTCGTCATGATCCTGAGGACGGAGATCGGCGTCAGCAAACCCGAGTCCCTCCTCCTCGCCCTCCTCCACGACGCCCTGGAGGTGGCCCCCGAATCGGAGGCGCTGCTCGTGCAGCACCTCGGTGGCGCCTTCACCGCGCGTCTGTGTGCGATGACGGCGGACCACCGCCTCGAACAGCGCCCCAAGGCCGTCGGCGACGAGACCCGCTGGCGTTTCAAGCAGGCCGCACTGGCTGCCGAGGACCTCCTCGTCCGGCTCGCCGATCGCCTCCACAACCTGCGCGATCTCGCCGTCTCGCCGAACCACGACCGGCGTCGGCGGTTCCTCCGGAGCCTGGGCGACTTCCACCTCCCGCTCGCCGACGCCGCCCGTGGCCTCAGCCCCCAACTGGAGGCCATGCACTCACTGCTCCACACCGAGTACGTCCGACACCGACAGGAGATACGTCCGTGAAAAGGGTCGTCTACTCGATGGAGCCGGTCGGCCGGACCGGTGGCCGGGTCTACCTGCGAATGCTCCACGAGGCGACGGCCGACGACGTGGAGTGGCGCACGGTCCCGGACCACAAGCGCACCTACAGCGTCCGCCGTTGGCGCAAGCTCCGCCACCTCGCCCGCGTGGCCCCGACCGTCAGAGCGCTGAACGACGCCACCGGCACATTCGTCTGGGACGACCTCAGCCTGCTGCTCTTCACACCCGAGATGCGGGCCCGCACGGTGTTCCTCCTGCACCACTACGAGCCCTTGCAGCATGACTCCGCCCCCATCGAGGCCATGCTCTGGGAACGCCTGTTCCGAGTGCTGCCGCAATGCGCCGCCGTGGTCTGCGTCGCCCCGTACTGGGCGGACTTTCTCCGGGCCCGAGGCATCCTCAACGTACGGGTCATCTACAACGCCTTCGACATGACCGAGGTCGAGCGGGCACGGGGCTTCGACCGAACCGAATGCCGCGCCGAGTTCGGCCTGCCCCCGGACGTGATCGGCGTGTACGCGGGCAAGGCCGTGCACTGGAAGGGCACCGAGGAAGTCTCCGCGGCCCTGACCGACGATCCAGGGCTGTGGGTGATCACCAGCGGCAGCAACACCATCGGCTTCGACGGCGCCCACTACGACGTGGAGCGCGAGCGGTACCTGCGGCTGCTGCGCGCATGCGATGTCGGCGTCTTCCTCCCTCGGATGCGGGAAGGCTGGAGCCGCTGCGCGGCCGAGGCCCTGCTCCTTGGCCTGCCCTGCCTGATACGCCCGGTGGCCGGCCTGGGCAACCTCTCCACGCTGACCGGCCAGCCGGCCCCGGAGCTCGGTCGCCTGTCGGCGCAGGTCCGGGAACGCGCGGCGGCACGCCAGACCGAGACCAAGGCCGCGTACGAGGCCTTGGCCCGGTTCGATCTGAACTACTTCGGCAACGCCTGGGGCGACCTCCTCGCGAAGGTCGCCTGACGTACGGCTACGCCTGCGCGGCAGCCAGCTTCTTGGCCGCGGCGTCCAGGCGGGCTAGCACGCGGTCCCGGCCGAGCAGTTCCATGGACTCGAACAGTGGGAGTCCGATCGTCCGGCCGGTGACCGCGACCCGGATGGGTGCCTGCGCCTTGCCCAGCTTGAGCCCGTGCTTCTCGCCGACGGCGAGCAGGACGGCTTTCAGGCCGTCCGCCTTCCACTCCGCGGCGGTGGCCAACTCGGCACGGGTGTCGGACAGAATGTCGCCGGCGCCTGCCTTCATCGCCTTGTTCCACGACGCCTCGTCCTCGACCGGCTCGTCGAGGAACAGGAAGTCCACGTAGCTGGTGATCTCCGACAGCAGCGCCAGCCGGGTCTGGGCCAGCGAGGCCGCCACCTCGAAGACGTGCTTGTCGAACGCCTCGGGGGCCCACGGCGCGTACGGGGCGACGAGCCACGGCACGCAGGCGTTGGCGAACTGCTCCGGCGACAGCGCGCGGATGTAGTCGCCGTTGAACGCCGTCAGCTTCTTCACGTCGAAGAACGCCGGCGCGGTGTTGACGTCCTCGATCCGGAAGAGCTGCTCCAGCTCCTCGTACGGCATGATCTCCCGGTCGCCGCCAGGCCCCCACCCAAGAAGCATCAGGTAATTCACCATCGCCTCGGGCAGAAAGCCCTCGGCGAGATAGTCCTCCAGCGCGACCTTGTCGCGCCGCTTGGACAGCTTCTGCCGCTTCTCGTTCACAATCACCGGCAGGTGTGCCCACACCGGCGGCTTGGCACCGAGCGCCTCCCACAGCAACTGCTGCTTCGGCGTGTTCGACAGGTGCTCCTCACCGCGAATGACCTGCGTGATTCCCTCGTCCAGGTCGTCGACCACGTTCGCGATCAGAAAGACAGGGGATCCGTTACCGCGGGCGATGACGAAGTCCTCGATCGCGCTGTTGGGGAACGCTGGCTCGCCGCGGACCAGGTCGACCACAACGGTCTCGCCCTCGTCCGGCGTCCGGAACCGCAGCGCCCGGCCCTCCTCGAAGGCCAGCCCTCGGTCCCGACAGAACCCGTCGTACCCGAGGTGCTCCGACCCCGTGCGCTCCTTCAACTGCTCCCGGGTGCAGTCGCAGTAGTACGCCCGACCGGCAGCGAAGAGCTGCTGGGCCGCTTCCCGGTGCCGGTCGGCGTTGTGCGACTGGAAGTACGGCCCCTCGAAGGCCGGGTCCTCGCCGTGGATGCCGATCGCCGCGAGCGCGTTGATGATCCCGTCGATCCACTCCGGCTTGTTCCGGGCCGCGTCGGTGTCTTCGATCCGCAGGACGAACGTGCCGCCGGACTGTCGCGCCACGGCCCAGTTGTAGAGAGCGGACCGTGCACCACCGACATGGAACATGCCGGTCGGGGACGGGGCGAAACGAACGCGAACCGGGGCAGTAGACATGCGCTCCAGGGTACCGACGCCGGACGCCCGCCCCGGCCACTCCACCCACCCCAGCGCCGACAGCTTTCCGGCCGTCCTCCGCTGCTACTCGTACGTCTCCTTCCAACGAGCCCGATGCTGGCGGTTCCCTTGCACCAAGCCCACGTGGGTAACCGCGTGTGTCGAAGCACGCAAGACGGACGGTGCGAGTGCGGGGCTGTCTGTCATGCGCCGCTCATCCTTCGAGAGCGTCGAGCGCGGCGGCTTCTGCCGTTGTCTGCTTTGGAGCGTCAGCCAACTCCCATTCAAGAGTGCTCAGGTCGAATCCGAATCGACTGTTCTCCTCCATGAACACACTCTCCCGGAAGACGAGGACAGGTTTAGGCCCTTGCCCGGAGCCCTGCGCCTCCTCCCAAATGGTTTGCGCAGGGCGATTGCGAAATGCCTTCAATTCCTTGTCGCGCTGCTCCCCCGCCTCCATCAGTGAGATGTCGATGCCATCCGAGATGAGCTGGTTCATTTCTGCATCACTATAATTGCGATTGCAGAGCAGCCTCGCAGCCCGCTTTCGTCCCGGGTGGATTGAATCCCAGACCGAGCGTGCGTTCCTTCGCCCTCTACCTGGCGAGTTTCCCCCGAAACCAGGCATCACCGTATTCCAGAGAACTGGGCTATAGGCACGCAGAAGGGCTCGTTCGCCCAGGACGATCCAGATGTCGTCGAGGGTCAGGAACCTGACATCGAAATGCGAAGGGTCGAGATTATCGGCTTGCTTAATGCTATTGCGGTGGTCTCTTATTCGGCCGAACAGCTTTCGTTCGGTCATGTCCGGCGGGTCTCCGTAGCTGCTATCGCTGGCCGACGCCTTACCCACGTAAATGGGGACATCGAGACCTTTCAGGTCCTTATAGACCTCAAGGTCGCCTTTGTAGTAGAGTGCATATAGCCCTGCGCCCGGAAACGGCTTTACCTCGTCCAGGGGCACACGTGGACGCCCGTCCATCTCCTCTCGGAGATTGCGGCCGAGCAACTCAAGGCCCAACGGGTCGAACTGTGGAGATGTCGCGTCAGCAGGACTGGGAGCCATGGAGGGAATCCTACCTACCGCCACAGACGTCGACCCTCAGCCCCGACGTACTGTCAGATTCGGGTGCGCGCGCCGAGGGTCGGCGATCTGGACTACCTCTTCATGTTCGACACCTATTGTTCGTATTCATGCCGGTCTGCTGACGAGGCTCGCAGGGCCGATATCACCCGCGCGGCGGCCGCGTCGGGGGCCTCGTGCTCCCAGACGCGAACGACTTTCCAGCCGGCCTCTTGCAGGAGGCGATCCGTCTCCGCGTCCCTGGCCTGGTTGCCCTCGATCTTGCTCCGCCAGAACTCGGCATTCTTGTGTGACTCCCGAAGGTGTTCCGGACAGCCGTGCCAGAAGCAACCGTCGACGAACACCGCGACCTTGGGCTTAGAAAAGATCAGGTCGGCGGTACGTCGCAGTTCGGGAAGGGGTCGTGCCGCCACGCGATATCGGAGTCCCTGCTTATGCAGCAAGGATCGGAGTCTCAGCTCGGGTCGGGTGTCCTTGCTCCGGTTGGCCCGCATCACCGTGCGTACCGACGGCGAGGAAGCCCAGGATCCCTCTGCCGGCGGTTCCTCGGTGAGAAGGCCCTTATCCCAGGCCATCTTCCAGCCCTCGGCAAGATTCGCGGCACGGGTCCCGTGCTCAACCTGCCCGAGGTAGCGAGCGGGAGATTTGCCGCCGTCGGACCAGCGCAGGTACGCGCGGATGCGTCGCGTGTCGGGAAGTACCTTCAGCTCCACCGACGCCCGGGCGAACCGTCCCTCACCGAGATCTACAGAGCGCCTGTGACGACCGCCAGCGGCCCGGTCCTGTTCGGCCGCGATGGTGGCCCGGGTTCTACCGGGCCGCCCTTTCCATGCCCGGTCCGGCGGTGAGTCGTGCTTCCAGCCGCTCTGCGTCCTGCTGGTGGGCCCGGTCACTTCTGTCGCTCCTCCGCCTCGTCCAGGACGGTGGCGACGGCCTTGGCGAAGACCTCGCCCAGGGCAACGGGTACAGCGTTGCCGAGCTGACGCATCTTCTCCCCTCGCGGCCCCTTGAGCTCCCATGTGTCGGGAAAGGTCATGACGCGGGCGGTTTCGCGGACCGTCATGTACCTGTACTTGTACCGGACGCCGCCCTGAGCGGCCTTGTCGGCCACCAACTCGTCCAGGAGCATGACCGACTCACCGCCGGGCACACCATGCACGCCGGCCTTGACGGTCTTCGCCGGGCGGTCGAGTTCGTTGGGGGTGTGCCCGTCGTAGATGCGGGCACCGGGCCAGCCGATGTGTTCTGTGAACCCGCCGAGGAGGTGTTCGGTGCGGTCCAGCCACTCGTCCGGTACGTCCGGCAATGGCTTGTTGTCACCGATGCCGGCGATCGCGTCGCGCAGGGTGTGCCAGGGGAGCAGGCCGTCATCCATCGGCATGGTCTTCGGGAGGCGGGCCATGACCCACTCGCGCACGTGGTCGGGCACGTTCGAGTGCCGCTCCCAGTAGCTCCCGTCTTCCATGGACCGAAAGAGAGCGGTCTCGGAGTGCGTCGGCTTCACGAACTCCTTGAACAGCTCGATGTCGACGTTCAGGTCGCGACGGAAGGCGACGATAATCACGCGGTTGCGGATCTGGGGCACCCCGTAGTCCGCAGCGTTCACCGGCATCATGACGATGTCGTACCGCTTCCTGGGGTCGTCCGGCTCCTTCTCGCGCTGCTCCAACAGGTACTTGTAATGCCGCTCCCAGTCAGCGCCTTTGGCTCGCTCCTCGAAGGGGAGCTCTAGCTCGCGCTGGATGTAGTCGAAGTAGCGGCGGAACGAGGGCCTGAGCAGGCCGCGCACGTTCTCGCAGATCACGGCCTTCGGCTGGATCTGCCGGACGGCCTTGAACATCTGCGGGAACATGTTCCGCTTGTCCTCGTCGCCCTTGGCGACGCCGCCGAGGCTGAACGGCTGACAGGGAGGACCGCCGGCGAGGACGTCCACCTTGCCCGCCAGGTAGCCCATGTCGAGCTTCTGGACATCGCCCGCGACGAGGGGCACCTTCTCGTCGGGCCTGGGGGCTCGGGTCGGCTTCTGGCCGTCAGGCAGTCGCTGAGCCCCGTTGGCCTCCAGGGTCTCGCATGCCCGCTTGGCGAACTCGTTGAAGAGTAGGGGGCGGAATCCAGCGCAGTGGACGGCCATGGCCAGACCGCCGGCGCCAGCGAAGAGTTCGACGCCCGTGCGATCCTTCTGTGATCCTTCTTGCAGTTCAGCCATTTCAAAAGCATACCGCGGAGTTGCGGATCTTCAAGCCCATTCGAGCTGAAGGTTCGGCCACGGGCACAGGTCGCCGATAGGGTTCCGGGATCATGTCGACCAAGGGAGTGGGACGGATGACGCCGGTGGTGGGCTCCGACGACGGGACGCAGTACCACAAGGACTTCACTCTGAGCATCACCAAGGCGCTCGGCGACCAACTGGCCGCCGCACTCAGGGGACTCGACAGGGCTCCCCTCGCCGAGGAGAACATCGCGCGGCTCAAGGAGAAGCCTGGGGTCTACCAGCTCCACCTGAACGGCGAGTTCGTCTACGTCGGCAAGGCCGACAAGTCGCTGCCGACCCGCCTCCGCAACCACCTGCGCAAGATCTCGGGGCGCCGCAATATCTCCCTGGACGAGATGGCCTTCTCGTGCCTGTATGTAGCGGAGGACTTCTCCGCCCTCGCCCCGGAACAGTTGCTGATCACCTACTACAAGGACAACGGCGAAATCCCCTGGAACAACAACGGCTTTGGCAACAAGGACCCCGGCCGCCAGCGGGACAGCACGGTCCTGAAGCGGAACCACTTCGACGTCTTGTTCCCGATCGACCTGGACCGACCGATCGAGGGCCTGCAGGCCGGCAAGGTGACGCTGCAGGAACTTCTGGAAACGATCAAGGTGGGCCTCCCGTACAACTTCAGGTACGGAAAGTCGGCGGAGTTCAAGACTCGAAGCGTTCACGTGCCAGCGGTTGGGATGACCGCCGACGAGGTCTTCCAACTGGTCTCCGCTGAAATACCGACCAAGTGGCAGGTCGCCGCACTCATGGGCTACGTGATCATGTACGACGACAGCCCGATTGAGTACAAGAGCGCATGGCAGTACTACCGCAAGGGCCAGCCGATCGGCGCCGTGCCGGAGGCCGAGCCGGCTGGAGATATGGAAAGCGATCCGTCAGACCTGAGCGAGTGACCTGGTCGCGGCTCGCCGCTGACCTCGAAACCTTCTGCTCGACATGGGGCTGGGCGAAGCCAGGTTGACGACATGCGTGAGCGCTGCGTGAGCGGACAGGGCGGCACGCGATGGACCGGGTGTCACGTCGATCGCGGCCGCATCTCTGAGCAGCGGAAACGGGATTCGATGGCATCGGCTAGCACCACTCGCCACGATCTTGCAGGCCCTCGTAATGCGTAGGTCTCGGGTTCGAATCCCGAAGGCGGCTCAGTCCCTGACCAGGGAAAATGGTGTGAAGGAAGGCCCCCGCGAAGATCGCGGGGGCCTTCTGCGTGGGCGAATGGGAATGGCGGTTCGAGGTTCGGGCCAGCGGCGCGGTCGGCTGCTCCTTCTGATCCGTTGGGCTTCGGATCGGTGTGCCGGGGGTGTTGGCGCGCTGTGGTTGTCCGGTGTCAGGGGGTAGGGTTACTGGCCCGGCCGGGGCGAAGGGGGTTCGGTGGAAGCGGAGTTGATGGCGCTCGCTGCCGCGGGCGCGACGGCGGTCGTTCAGCAGATGGCGACGGATTCGTGGGCGCAGGCTCGGGATCGCATCGTTTCGTTCTTCTCGCGCCGCGGCGGTGAGGAAGACGTGATCGAGGGGGAACTGGAGACCTCGCGCGGGGAATTGACGGTGGCGGCGGGGGCCGTCGGCGAGCAGGTCGCCTTGGATGTCGAGGCGGAGTGGCGGGCGCGATTGTGGCGCGCTTTGGTGGCCAATCCGGGTGCCGCTTCCGAGTTGCGGGCCATTCTCGATGAATTGGCGCCCGACGGGGGCGGTCAGCAGGTCGCGGAGGTCCATAACGTGGTCAGCGGGGGTACGCAGCACGGTCCGGTGGTTCAGGCCGGCAATGTGGGGTCGCTCAGTTTCGGGACATCTGCCGCTCAGGAATGACGCGGGTGTCCGGCGGCGCCTCACCGGCGCAGGGGGACCACGCTCCACCATGTCACTCAGCGCAAGCACCATTCCAGAGGGCCGTACCGGAACCGGGACAGCCACCAGCGGCTGAAGAGCGTCTTGCGCGGTGAGGATGACCGCCGCCAAGATCATGGCGGTGCCCCAGCGGGTAGGCGGCGGTCACGTGCCGGCCGGCGTCCCGCCCGCCTCCATCGTGCCGTCCACCGCCGTCACGCGCTCCTTCAGCCCGACCATGCCGAAGCCGCCGCGGCCACCGACCGGCGTGGCGGGCGGTGGCGTGGCGGGCCGTGAGTTGCGCACGTCGACCTGGAGCCGTCCGCCCTCCATGGCCACGCGGACGGCCACGAGGGCGCCGGGGGCGTGGCGGCGCGCGTTGGTCAGCGACTCCTGCACCACGCGGTGCACGGAGGTCTGCGCCTCGGGCGCGAGCCGCGCCGCGCTGGCGGGGCCGGCCGCGGACAGGGTGGCGCCTGGCCGTCGTCACCGCAGAAGTCGGAGACCAGCGCGGCCAGTTCGGTGAACAGTTCCCCCGGACGCCGCCGCCCGCCGTCCACCTCGCGCAGCACCCGTACGAGGCGTCGCATGGAGTCCAGGGTCTCCATGCCGGCCTTCTGGATGTTCTCCAGGATCGGGTCGATCTGCTCCGGCGCCGTCTCGTGGACGGCCCGTGCGGCGTTGGCCTGTACGACGATGCCGGTGACGTGGTGGGCGACGAAGTCGTGCAGGTCCCACGCCAGCTCGATCCGCTCTCCCTGGCGTATGGCCCGCACCAGACGGGCCCTGCGGGTGTCCTGCACCCGCAGGTAGCAGCCCAGGGCGACCGCCGCGCCGACGGCGTAGGTGAGCAGGAAGGCGAACAGCAGCGAATCCGGGTTCGCCATCCGCACCGGGGCGACGACCACCGCGGCCCCGAGCGGCACGGCGACGTACGGCCGTCCGACCCACCGGCACGCGCCAGCATGACCAGCAGCGCCGCCGTCTCCAGCAGGCCCCGGCCGACGCCCGCCCAGCCGGCCAGCGACATCAGACCCGTCAGCACCAGCGAACCGGACGCCGCGGCCCAGGCGCGCCGCTCCAGTGACAGCCATCGGCCGGGCAGCACCAACAGCATGGCGGCCACCGGCCCGGACACCAGAGGGGGCAGCCACTCGTACCGCCGGCCCAGCCCCTGCCAGGACTGCATGTCGAGCAGCCACACGGCGACGAGTGCCACGCACAGTGCGGTGACGAGGAGTCGTGGTACGGGCCGGGGAAGCGGGGTGGTTGCCACGCGGGGAGACTACGGGGGTCCACTCGGCCCCGGATCGGCCGAACGGCCCCCGCCCCCGCCCCCCCAGGCGCGATGCCCCGCCCCCCCCGGCCCCGGGCGCGATGCCCCTGCCCTCGGCCGCCGGCGCTGGATGAATCGGGTGAAAAGGTCCTCGATCGCGGTGGGACGTGGCCGGACAAGGTGCCTGCAAGGGGTCTGCAAGGAAAGCGCCGTGTGCCCCGGGCACCCCCTCTGTCGACTGCTGAACGCAGCGACAAGCATGGGGGAGTGTTGTGTCTGTCAAAACCACGAAACCGGCGCTGATCGAACAGGGTCGGTGGCTGACCGTACAGGACTGCAAGCGGTTGCTGGTCGTCGCTCACACCGTGACCTTCGCACAGCGTCTGCGCGAGGTCTTCTGCCTGCTGGAGGCCGACTTCCGTATCCAGGTGGTTTTCACCGCCCCGCCGCACGCCTTCGGGGAGGGTGTCTCGCGGTATCTGGAGAGCCTGGGCATCGCCACCGTGCCCTGGGAGGAGGCCCGGCAGGCCGAGTTCGACCTGGCGCTGGCCGCCGGGTCCCGGGGGGTGCACGAGTTGCGGGCTCCGGTCGTACGCATCTCGCACGGAGCCGGCCACATCAAACTGCTCACCGACACCTCCTCCCTGAAACCGGGGGAGACGCGGTCGCCCGGGATGCTGAGCCGTCAGCATCTTCTGCACGAGGGACGGGTGGGTCCGGCAGCGATCGTCTACGCGCACGAGCGCGATCTGGAGGAACTGGGGCGATCCTGCCCCGAGGCGCTTCCGGTGGCCCATGTGGTGGGGGATCCCTGTGTCGACCGCATCGTGGCCGGGATGCCCCGGCGCGAGCAGTACCGCAGGGCGCTGGGGCTCGAAGCGGGGCAGCGGCTCGTGATCGTCCCCTCGACGTGGGGGCCCACCTCCACCTTCGGACGGCTCGACACCCTGCTGCCGCAGCTGCTGAGCCAGCTTCCCGGGCGTGACTACCGGGTCGCCCTGCTGCTCCATCCGAATGTCTTCGCAGGCCACGGGGGTTGGCAGGTGCAGAGCTGGCTGGCCGGCTGCCGCGGCCGGGGGATCGCGGTCGTGCCCCCGGAAGCGGACTGGCTGGCGCCGCTGATCGCCGCCGACTGCATCATCGGCGACCACGGGTCGCTCACGGCGTACGGAACCCTCACGGACGCCACCATGCTGCTCACACCCGGACCGAGGCGCGAGATCTCGGCCTCCTCGCCGGCGGCGCTCCTGGCCACTCTGGCACCGGTGATCTCTCCCGCGTATCCACTGGACGAGCAGGTGCGCTACGCCGCGGAGCGGCATCGTCCGGGGCAGTACGAGCAGGTGGCCGCCCTGCTGTCGTCGGCGCCCGGCCAGTTCCACCAGCGGATGCGCACGGTCATCTACCGTCTGCTGAAGCTGGGTGAACCGGCCTGGGCGCCGCTCGTTCCGCCCTTGCCCCTGCCACCGCCGCTGGAACAGTGGGAGGCCGTCGACCCGTGGGCGGCGCGGCGATGAGCCGGCGTACGGTACCGGACGCCGCGTGGTGCGCGGTGCGGTTCGGTGTCCGGCGTACGTCCGCCGACGTCGGTGTCCGGCGTACGTCCGCCGATGCCTGTTCGGATCGTCGCCGCGCCGGCCTGGTCGCTGTCTCCGCCTCCATCAGCTGGAGGTCGGAGACCGCGCACGGTCTGGTCGCTGTCCGGCTCGACGCGGTGCCCGAAGCGGCGGGGAGCCGTCCGTACCCGTCGGGTCATGGTCCATGCGACCTGCATCTGTGGGTGAATCCGGACGCTCCGGGGGAAGCGGACCGGGTGGAGTACGCCGATGTGCTCGTGTCCCGGACGCCGTTGCCACCGCGGGCGGCACTCCATCGCGCGAACGAACTGATCGCGCGTCATCCGGGCTGCCTCGTCGCCGCCGTGCCCGACTCCGAGAACGGATGCGTCCTCGGAACACGGCGCGGCGGGGGAGTCGTCATCCCGGCGTGGCCGGAAGCGGACGGGGCGCGGTGTCCGGCTCCGCCGTATGCCGTGGCCTCGGTGGTGCACGCCTGGCTGGTGGCCGGAGAGCCGCTGGAATCGCTCCGGTCCGTCCGTCTGCGTGAGCGGGACGGTCGTCTCTGACCGACGACAGCGGGGGACGGAGAAGCCGGCTGCGGCAGCGCTCACAGCTGCCGCAGCCGGTCGTCGAGGCGCTGCGCTTCGGCCGGGTCCAGCCGCTGGAAGAGGTCCTGGGCGGCCTCGTAGCACCGGCGCGCCTCCGCCACGTCGCCCTGCCGCTCGGCGGCCTGTCCGAGCCATTCCAGGGAACGCCCCTGCCAGTGCCCGGACTGGGCGTCGGGTCCCCGGAACATCTCCAGCGCCTCGCGCAGCCGTTGGGTACCCGCTTCGTGGTCCCCGTCGCAGTCCAGGACATGGCCGAGGAGAGCCAGGGCGCGCGCCGCTTCGTAGGCTTCCCCCTGGGACTCCAGTTCGGCATGGGCCCGGGTCAGATGCCGGGCCGCCGTACGGTGATCACCGGTCGCCGAGGCGGTCTCGCCGAGACGTCTTCTGGAGAGCGCGGCACCGCGCCGGTAGCCGATCGACTCGCGGAGGCGCAGGGCCTGTTCGAAGTGCGCACGAGCCTCGTCGAAGCGCGAGGTGAGCAGTTCGATGTGCCCCAGTCCGTTCACGGCCTGCGCCTGTTGCCGGAGGTCACCGTCGGAGGTGGCGTGCTCCAGCGCCTGGACGTACCAGTCGGCGGCCTCCTCGTACCGCCCGGCGTTGCGCAGGCCGATCGCGCCCGAGGCCAGCATGCGGCCCTCGCCGTCCCTGGAGCCGCTCGCGCGTGCCGCCAAGAGGCCCGTGTGGTGCGCTTCAACCCACATCTCGGAGGGGCGCAACCGCAGGAAAAGTGGCCACATGGCATCCACCAGCCACCAGCAGGCACTGTGCCATCCCGCGTCGGCACAGTGCCGTACAGCGGCCATGAGCCCGTTGCGGTGCGTATCCAGCCAGGTCAGCGCCTCGGCCGGGGTCGCGAGCGGAGTGGGCAGGACGGGCGAAGGGGGGAGTTCGCGCGTCGGCATGCGGTGGCTGGGGGTGAGGATCTCCTCCGCCTTCGTCGCGGTGATCAGACACCAGTCGACGAAGCGGCGCAGTACGTGCTCACGCCGGGAGTCGCTCTCCTCCGCGTCGCCGCGCCGGCGGGCGTGGGGGCGTACGAGATCGTGGAAGCGGTAGATCCCCGGGCTTGTCTCCTCCAGGAGGTTGGCCTCCAGCAGGGCGCCGACGGCCATGTCCACGGCGTCCGTCCCGGCCGTACGGGTGGTGCCGTCGGCCGCTCCATCACCGCCGATCGCTCCGTCACCGCCGATCGCGGTGAGCATGAAGAGGTCGTAGCGCTCCGTGGGCAGAAGCCCCATCCGCCGGTAGAGCGTCGCGCTCTCGCGGGGCAGCAGACCGTACGACATGTCCAGTGCGGAGCGCACCACGGCTTCTCCATCGACACGCAGGGCGTCGAGCGGTCCCTGATCCTGGGACAGGCTCTCGGCGAGGGCGGATACGGAACGGTGGGGGCGGAGCACGAGTTGGGCGGCGGCCAGACAGACCGCGAGGGGCAGACAGGCGCAGAGGGTGACCACTTCGCGTGCCGCCGCCGGATCCTGTGCGACGCGCCCGCCGCCACCGCCGACGGTCAGGAGCTCGACGGCCGATTCCGGAGTGAGGGCGCCGAGCCGGTGTATGGCCGCGCCGTCGGCGAGCAGGCCGGTGAGGTGGTTTCTGCTGGTCACCACGGTGAGCCCGGTGGGCGTGCCGAGCAGCAGGGGCCGCACCTGCGCCGCGGTGAACGCGTTGTCCAGCAGAACGGCCAGTCGCAGTCCCGAGGTCAACGAGCGCCACAGCGCTATCCGTTGCGCGGTGTCCGCGGGTACGGAGGGCGCTCCGAGCGCGTACAGGAAGCCTTCCAGCACGGTGGCGGCGGGGACAGGACCGCCAGTGGTCCCTTCGGTGGCATGACCGCCCAGGTCGGCGTACAGCTGGCCGTCGGGAAAGCTGCTCGCGTTCTCGTGCAGCCAGCGTGAGGCGAGTGTGGTCTTTCCGATGCCGGGGAACCCGCTGACGACCAGGAGCTGGGATGCCTGCGCCGGACGCTGGGCGCGCAGGGCGTCGAGGGCTTGCACATCCTCTTCGCGGTCCACCAACGCCCGCCGCATCGGGGGAAGTTGGCGGGGAACGGGGGGCCGGGGCGCGTCCTCGCGGGCCGGCTGGTGAAAGTGGATTCCGCCCTGGATGTCGCGGGCCTGTACGACCGGACCATGGAGAACGGCAGCGCCCGCGATCGTGTTCGTGTGCGTCGTCCGCCGGCCCGCGGGCGGGGAGTGACGTCGTAACCAGTCACGCACGGCGGCGTCGGTGCCGGGGTCGCGTGCGGCCAACGCGTGCAGTGCCAGGGCGAGTTGTCTCAACAGCGAAGCGGCTCCGGCACTTCCTGTCTCTTCTTCCGGTTCTGTGCGGACCGTGGGGAAATCTGATTCATGTATGGCACGGGGCCATAAACGGGCCACCGTCAGATCTGTCCCGGCCGCCGCTTCCGCGACGGCGGCCAATTCCCGCCATGCGGCGGATTCCCGGTCAGTGGCGCACGCGACCATGGCCGACAACAGCGCTCCGGCTCGGTCGGATTCCGGTAATGGCACCTCTATAGCCCCCCTTCGGCACCGTAACGATCATGCCAGCAGCATATGCAGCGGGAATGCCTCGTCATCAGCCAGCTAGGGAGTCCTTCCCCATCTGACGCCGGGGATGAACAGATTCGTTCAGTCGTAAGTCAGTTTCGGACTTCAAAGAGGCCCATATAGCCAGGTGGGGGGCCTCCGTGGCACGCTCGGATACCCGGCCTGTAGCGGGCCGGACCGGCGGGAGGACGCTGGTGGAGTTCGAGATTCGACTTTCAGGATCGGTCGAAGTACGGGCCGCCGGCCGACGCAAAGACCTCGGTCCCGTCAAAACGCGTCTGGCGTTCGCCGCGCTCGCCTGGGACGCCAGTCGCACCGTGAGCGTGGATACGCTGATTCACCGGATCTGGGACGACGATCCGCCGGGTAAGGCCAGGGACGCGCTGTACGTGCACATATCGCGTATCCGTGGGGCCTTGAAGAGCGTCGCCGGGAGCGACGCACCGGCTGTGGACAGCCGTACGAACTCCTATGTGATGAACGTCGATCCGGACCGAGTGGACCTGCGCCGCTATACGAGCTGCGTCGACCAGGCCCGCTCCTTGAAGGACAGCGACGACGAGGGAGAGGCCCTCCGTCTGCTCGACCACGCGGAGAGCCTCTGGCGCGGGGAACCGCTGGCCGGGATCACGGCCTACTGGGCCGGTCAACTCCGCCTCACCATCGGCGAGAGAAGCCTCATCGCCGCCATGGTGCGCGCCGAAATCCTCATGGCGGCGGGGAAGTTCGCCGACGCCGTACCCGTGCTGCTGCCCCTGGCCGAGGAGCACCCCGTCGATGAAGCACTCGTCGAACAACTCGCTCTCGCCCTGTACGGCAGCAGGCGCGCGGCCGAGGCGACCAAGCTGTTGCAGAGGACGCGCCAGCGCGTGGTCCGTGACGTCGGCCTTGACGCGGGCCGACGGCTGCGTCAGGTCCATCAGGGGATTCTCTCGGAGGCCCCTGCGGCATCGCTGCTTGAGCAGGCAGGCATCGTCAGGCGCACCGTTTCGCGGCCGGCAGGGACGATTCCGGACAACGTACCCCGGGATATTCCGTGGGTCGGTAGGGATGACGAGCTGCGACGGCTGACAGCGGCGCTCTCCGAGACGAGTGGACCCTCCTCCGGCGGCTCCGCGCCGGTCGTCACCATCGAGGCGATCGACGGCATGGGCGGTGTCGGCAAGACGTCGATGGCCGTGCACCTCGCGCATCAGCTGCGCGACCTGTTCCCGGCAGGCCGGATCTATCTGCATCTGCACGGGCACGCCGACGACCGCCCGCCGCTGAGCGCGGCCCACGCGCTCGGCGAACTGCTGCGCCTGCTCGGTACGCCTCCGAAGGAACTCCCGCAGGGCCTGGCCGAGTTGGTCTCTCTCTGGCGCACCACGGTGAGAGACCGCCGCATGCTCGTCATCCTGGACGATGCCGCCGGCCCCGCGCAGGTCCGCCCCTTGCTTCCGGGCGCGTCCCCGACCGCGGTCATCGTGACGAGCCGGCAGCGGCTGCCCGGTCTGCCCGGTGTGCGGCCCGTCTCCCTCGACGTGCTGCCGCGCGAGGACGCCATCGCGCTCTTCAACCAGCGGCTCGGCGCGCGGCGCGCGGCCCGGGAAGCCGACACCGCGGAAATAGTCCGCATCTGCGGATATCTCCCGCTCGCTGTGGATGTCCTGGCAAGCCGTCTGCTGGCCCGGCCTTCGTGGACCCCGTCCGACCTGCTCAAGCAACTGACCGATGGTGGCGGAAAGCTTTCCCAATTGCGCGACGGTGAGCGGAATGTTTCACATGTCTTCGCGGCTTCCTATCGATGGCTGACGCCTTTGCAGCGGCTCGTCTTCCGCCGTATCGGACTCCATTTCGGATTGGAGTTCGGTCCCCACGCGGTGGCGGCACTGGCAGGACTGTCCTTCGAGGCGACCGAGAACGCTTTGGAAGAGCTCCTGGCTCACCACCTCATTTTCGAGCCGTCACCGCACCGATTCACCATGCATGATCTTCTGCGCGTGTACGCCCGTACGCTGATCGATGAAGGTTCCGATTCGGGCGGGGCGGAATTCGACCGGGGCACAGAAGCCGACCGGGGCACAGAAGCCGACCGGGACACCGAAAGCGACTCCGATCAGGCACTTCGCCGTCTGGTGGATCATTACATGAGTGTCGCGGACCGGGCCGACCGGCTGGCCTACCGCGTCCGCTCACGCATCCCCGTCGGAGATCGTCCCCCCACCGCATGGCCCGAGATCGCCGACGCGCGGGCGGCGGAGCGGTGGCTGATCGCCGAAGGCGCCAATCTGATGGCCGCGCTCGACTGGGCGCGCCGACATGGGTCGGAAAGTCAACTGGCGCTGTTCGTTCATGTGTTGGCGGGCTATTGGAACGTGGAGGGGCATCTGGTCACGGCCGAACCGCTGTTGCGCCGAGCGGTCGCCCACTGGCGTGCCGTCGGTGATGACGCGGCGCGGGGGCGAGCCCTGCTCGACCTGAGTGCGCTGTGCTCGCAGAGCGGTCAGTACGAGGAGGCGCACTCGACCGCGAACGAAGCCCTGGGGATCGCACGGTCCCTGAATGATTCGGAGCTGGAGAGCGAGTCGATTCACCAGCTGTCGCTTCCGTTGTGGCACACCGGCCAGTACGTGCTGGCCCAGACCCTTCAAGAGCGATCTCTCGCTTTGCGTATGCAATTCAATGACGGGTTCCAGATAGCGCGTAGCCACAACTTGCTCGGAATCACCCATCTTCAGCTGGGGCGGCATCAGGAAGCGATTGATTGCTTCCTGCTCGCCCTTTCCGGATTCGCCGATGCCGGCGATGACAGAGGAAGATATCGCACGCTGAACAACATAGCGGAGCTGTACCAGAAGATCGGTAACCTGGAATCCGCTGAGCGCGCTTATCGAGAAGCGATCGATGTCTCCAGCGATATGGGCGGAAAGGGTGATCGAGCCACCCTTCAGATGAATCTCGCGAGCGTGCTGACGGCGCTCGGGAAGATCGACGAAGCCCTCACTCTCTATGGGGGCGCGCTGGTCGCCCTGCGTGCCGTCGAGGACGCGCGGGGCGAGGGGATCGCGCTCAACGGGACCGGCAGGGCCCATCGTGCGGCCGGTCGCGGCGAACAGGCCCTGGCGAAGCACATCGCCGCCCTCGCGGTCATGCGGCGCATCCAAGCCGCAGGTGAGGAAGCCGGGGTGTTGTACGACCTGGCGCAGGCCGAGCAGGACACGGGGCGGCTGGACCAGGCCGCGGCGCATCTGGAGGAGAGCCTCGCCATCAGTCGCAGGCTCGGCGCCCGGAGCGACGAGGAGCGGGCCGCGCGGGCGCTGGCCGGGCTGCGGCGGCTGAGGGGCTACGGGAACTAGCGGGCCGGCGCCCGGGGGATAATTTATGCCTTTGGCATATGCACTCCGGTAGTGGGTTTCCGGCTGTCCCGCAGGTGCGTTGAGGGAGCCCCGGCGTACGTGAGCGGCTGCCGGAACGGTATATGATCTACGTCAGTCGATGGCGACGGCATCGCGACTCTGCGGAAATTCGCCTCATCTCCCCATGTGCTTCAAGGCTCAAGAAAAATTAAGGGGTTGCTTTAGTGTCACGTAACGGAACGACTGGTTCCGGTACCCGTATCCGCTCCGTAGCTCGCCGTACGTCTGGGTTGCTCTTGCTAACGATGGTCTGTATGCCATACGTCGTCAGGGTCGTGGAGTTCATGTCGCAGTCGGGGACTATCTGACGGAACCAGAAAGGTGCTGGACCGCGAACGCGGTCCAGCACCTTTTGTGTGGGGATGACGAGTGCTCAGCCGCCCGTGATCACGAATTGTGAGCCCGGCTGGGTGACGATGTTGCCGTCGGCCGAGTTCGTGATGGTCACGTTGGTCAGCTTGGCGGAGCCGCGGGCGCCGCTCATGGCGAGGACGCCGGCGCCGTTGTTGGATTTGTCGATCTTGACGTTGGTGATGGCGACGTCCGGGACGTTGCCGCCGCCCGTTTTGAACTGGATGCCGTCGTAGGTGGAGTCGTATATGTCGGTGTCACGGATGGTGACCCCGGGGATGTCTCTGCTCTGGGCGAAGAGCGTGATGGCGCCGAACTCCTGGTCCTCGTTCCAGAAGGCGCCGCCGGTGCGGTGGAGGGCGTTGTTGGCGATCAGGGTCTGCCCGGAGAAGGGCAGCGGGTCATGGTCCGTGGCCAGCATGATGCCCGGGTAGTTGGCGGTGTCCGAGACCAGGTTGTTCTCGATCTTGTTGCCGTAGCCGCCGTAGACCGCGATGCCGGTCGCGCGCCAGGGCAGTTGGATCGTGTTGTTGAGGAACTGGTTGTCGTGCGCGATGTCCGTCGACGGGTTCTTCACGTAGCGGTTGGCCCAGACGGCCAGGGAGTCGTCGCCCGTGGTGCGGAACGACGAGTTGTACACCCGCGAATTGCTGGTGCCGTTGGTGAAGTTGATGCCGTCGGCGTACGTGTTGCGGATCCGCATACCGCTGAACTGGAGGCCGTCGGCCGGGCCCCAGAGGTCCGGGATGTTGTCGTAGTCACGGCCGACCCAGACACCCACGTTGGCGTGCTCGATCCAGACGTTGGAGATCTTGGTGTCCTTGCCGAAGCGGCCGTTGAGGCCCACCCCGCCCTCGGCGCCGCCCGGTCCGCCGCGGATGGTGCCGGAGCCGAAGATGGCGATGTCGGAGATCTGGGTGTTGTCGTCGATGTCGAAGCCGAAGTTGCCCTCGTGCGGATGGTTGATGCTGCCGACCGCCTGGTGCGGCTCGGTCAGCGTGTAGAGCTGGGAGTGCCACATCCCCGCGCCGCGGATCGTGACATCGCTGATGCCCACCTGGTTGTACTGTCCGCGGTCCAGCGGGTCATCGGTGAGGATCTTCTTCTCCTGGCGCCACTGCCCCGCCGGGATCCATACGCACGCGATGTCCCCCTCCTGGTCGGCGGTCACCGCCCGCTGGATGGCGTCCGTGTCGTCGATGCCGTCGTCGGGCACCGCGCCGTACTCCGTGATCGAGGTGCACTCGGCCGGCTTGCTCGCCGGGGGCGCCACCTGCTCCAGGTCGATCAGGTCGATGATGTAGAAGGAGGCCGAGTCGGCGGCGTCCCGCTGTAGCCGGAACTTGGTGCCGACCGGGTAGGTCGTCGGCAGCAGGGCGTGGGACTCGTCGAAGAGCCGGCGGGCGTCGGCCTGGGGCGTGTTGGTCAGTGCCTCGGGGCCGTCGGTGTTGCCGTACAGCCAGCTGTGCTTCGACGAGAGGGTCAGCTTCCGGACGAAGGTGTCGTTGGCGTAGAGGCTGATGGTGGCCTCGGCGCCGCCGCCGTTCGGGGCGTCGGGGATCGAGTTGCGTACGACGATCGAGTTCGAGGGGTTGGTCGAGGTGAACTCGACGAACTGACCCGTGGAGTTGAGCCGTACCGACTTGCGGCCCGAGGACTCGGAGGCGAAGTTGGTGTGCCCGAAGGTGCGCAGCGGGTCGGCCTCCAGCAGGGTGCCCTGGTAGCGGGCGGCTTCGGCCTCGTACTCGACGTACGGGACGGCGGCCCCGCGTCCGACGACGATCGAGCGCGAGAACGCGTTGTTGGTCTCGTTGGTCTCCGTGACGACGTTCGTGGCGTCGGCGGTGGCGACGATGGTGGCTCCGCCGTTGGTGGCGGTCCAGGTGCCGTTGACGCTCACGTTGGCCGTCGCGCCCGCGGCGATCGACGGGGTGTTGGTGTTGAGCGTGGTGCCCCCCACCGCGACACGGGTGACCGTGGTGGCGCCGGATGCGGTCGTCCCGCGGTTCTTCACCGCCACGGTGAAGCTGACCGGCGCTCCGACGGCCGGGTTCGCGGGGCTGGATTCGATGCCGAGCACCTGGAGGTCGGGGCCGGGGCTCTGCCCGACGACCAGGTCCGTGGCCGCGGTGAAGCTGTTGTTGGCGTTGTCCTGCTCGACGATCGTGTCCGTCGGGTCCACCAACGCCGTGACACGGTAACTGCCCGCCGCGCGCTTCCCGATGTCGACCGGGACGGTGGCGGAGGCCCCCGCGGCGAGCGCGGACACCGGCGCGCTGCCCGCGACCACGCCGCCCAGGCTGACGTTCACCGTGGTCGCGGCGGCGGCGGCCGGTCCGACGTTCCGTACCGTCGCGTTCACCCTCGTCGTGTCGCTCTCCACGGGAGAGGCGGGGGTCCACGACAGCGCGCTGACGGTCAGGTCCGGATTGGGCGCCGGTGTTCCGATGACCTGGAGCTCGGCGACCTGCCCGCCGGTCGCGCCGGTGTTGCTGAAGATCTGGAGCTGGAGGTCGGCGGCGCGTCCGTTGACCGGGATCGTGACCGTGTTCTGGTTCGACGCCGGGTTGAAGGTGTGGTTCGCGCGGGCCACGAGTGAGGTGAAGGAGGTCCCGGCCTGGTCGCGGCCGAGTATCTGGATGCTCTGGGTACGGGTCGCCCACGCCGCGTCGGGGTTGAGCTTGATCACGACAGAGGAGATGTCGGCGTTGGCGCCGAGCTTCACCGTCAGCGTCGACGGGTGGCCCGCCGACTCCCAGTAGGTGCCGATGTTGCCGTCGGTGGCGTTGCGCGCGACGTACGTGAAGACCGTCGACGACGCCTCGATCGGCTTGCCGCGGGCCAGATCGGTGTCGTCGGCGCCGCCGCCGTCACCTCCGTCACCGTCACCGCCGTCACCTCCTTCGCCGTCGTTCGCCGGGCCGTAGACCTCGAACTCGGAGACCTGCGCGGCGGGCCAGCCCGTGTTGCCGGTGATGTTCAGCCGTACGTACCGGACGGTCGCGACGGTGAAGTCGATGGTGACGGTGTTGCCGGAACCCGGGGCGAACGCCTGCCCCTGCGCGGCGGAGAGAGTGCTGAAGGTGGACCCGTCGGTGCTGCCCTGCACGGCGAGAGCCTGCGTACGGGCTTCCCACGAGGTCGGCAGCTTGACCACCACGCGGTCTGTCCTGACCTCGCTGCCCAGGTCGACCCGGATCCACTGCGGGAACGCGTTGGACGGCCCTTCCCAGTACGTCTGCTGGTTGCCGTCGGTGGCGTTGGCGGCGGGATGGTTCCCCTCGGAACCGCCGGCCGAGGCCGCTCTGCCCTGGGCCAGGTTGGGTCGTTCCGCCGCGTAGGCGGTGCCTGAGCCGGAGGCGGAGACGGGCAGGAGTCCGACGGTGATCAGGGCGGCGATGATCGCGCCGATGATCAGCCGCCGGCGGGGCTGTTTCCGTTTCATGGTGTCCTCTGTTCTGTCGGAACGAGAGAGCCTGTCGGAACGAGTACCGGACAGCCCGCGGTTCCGGGCCGGCCGTACGACGCGCGGGACCCGCGTCACGCGTCGCGCGGGTGCGTGGAGGCGAGGCGCGGGTGCCGGTGCGCCGGGCCGGGGTTTCGGAACAGCTGTCGTCCTGAAACAGAGTGGTGCGGTCGCAGCAGACGGGGGCGGGTCCCTGCTGCGAAGTTGCACGAGGAGCGCAAAAAAATTGAGCTAGTTATCTATGTTTTTGCGAGTCACAGGGTGCAATCATGTCATCGGTTTGTCAACGGTTCTCGCACGCCTGCCGAGTTGACGACGAAGGGCGCGGCGGGGGTATGCCCGCCGCGCCCTCGTCATCTGACGGGCTCAGCCCCTCGGGGGCCGGTCCGGTCCGGAGTGGGTCATCACGGCTCCCAGGTGACCGGCAGGGCCCGTACTCCGTAGACGAGAGCGTCGTCCTTGAAGCGGATCTCCTCCAGCGGGACGGCCGGCCGCAGCGTGGGGACGCGCTGGAAGAGCGTGGTGAAGACCACCTCCAGTTCCACGCGGGCGAGTTGCTGGCCCAGGCACTGGTGCGCGCCGTAGCCGAACGCCAGATGCCCGCCCGCCTCCCTGGTCAGGTCGAGCCGGTCGGCGCCGGGGAAGGCCCGGTCGTCGCGGTTGCCCGAGGACAGCGCGGCGACCAGCCAGTCCCCGGCGCGTACGGTCGCGTCCGCGATCCGGATGTCCTCGGTGGCGTAGCGGAGCAGCCCGAACTGGAGAATCGTCAGGTAGCGGAGCAGTTCCTCGATGGCGGGGGTGGCGAGGGCCGGGTCGGCGCGCAGGGCGGCGAGTTGCCCGGGGTGCCGGAACAGGGCGAGGGCGCTGAGGGCGATCATGTTGGCGGTGGTCTCGTGACCGGCGATCAGGAGGGTGACCCCGAGGGTGACGAGTTCCTCCTGGCTGAACGGCCTGCCGGAGTCCCGTCCCCGCTGGATGAGCCGGCTCAGCAGGTCGTCCCGCGGTGCGGCTTGCTTGGCGGTGATCAGCCGGCCGATGAACTCCTCGATCTCGGCCGCCGCCTTCTCCACCTCCTCGGGGGTGCTGCCCACCCTGATGAGGACGGTGGTCTGCTCCTGGAAGCGGTCGCGGTCCTCGGTGGGTACGCCGAGGAGTTCGCAGATGACCAGAGACGGGATGGGCAGGGCGAAGTCCCGGTAGAGGTCGGCGGGCCGGGGTCCGGCCAGTATGGCGTCGATGTGCTCGTCCACCAGGCGCTGGATGAAGGGACGCAGGGCCCGCATCTTCTTGACCGTGAACTCGGAGGTCAGCATGCGGCGGAGCCGGGCGTGGTCGGGGCCGTCCATGTGCAGCAGCGAGCCCGGTGCGATCGGCCGGTTCAGATCGGCGTTCGGGACGATGTGCGTGGACGGGGCGGCGCGGGAACTGAGCCGCGGGTCGGACAGCGCCGCCCGTACGTCCTCGTACCGCGATACGACCCAGGCGTCGGTGCCGACCGGGCAGGACGCGCGGGAGACCGGCTCCTCGGCGCGCAGCGCCCCGTATTCCGGCGGCGGGTCGAACGGGCAGCCGGGGGTGCGGGTGGCGGCAAAGGGCTTCGCGGTCGGAACGTTCGCCTTCTCGGCCGCATCGGCCGCATCGGTCGCATCGGTCGCATCGGTCACGTCGGTCATGGCGTGTTCTCCTCTCTCGTCGTGTATCGAGCGCGAGCACGCACCGGACGAGCGCCGGACGGGCACCCACTCCTTTGTGGCAGTTGCTGCCACAAGGCCAACGATGCCAGTCGGCAGCTGATGCCGATAGTCGCTGCGATCATTTCCGGCCCGAGCCGCGTCCCCGCATCGCGCCACGTGGCGGTGGCCGCCGCGTGGCACGATGGGCGCCGACGCGACCGGAGGTTCCGGTGCCGCGGAGGGGTGGAGGTACGGGGTGGGGCTTCGTGAGATGAAGATGGAGCGGACGCGGCAGCTGATCGCGGACACGGCCATCTCGCTCTTCAGGGAGCACGGGTTCGCCGCCACGACCATCGAGCAGATCGCCGCCGCCGCCGAGGTCGGGGCCCGCACGGTCTACCGCTACTACCCGACCAAAGAGGCGCTGGTCGTGCGCTTCATCGAGGACACCCTCGATGTCGCGCTCGAAGACCTGCGCGGCCTGCCCGAGCACGCACCGCTGCCGCAGGCTCTCTACCAGGTCATCGAGAGCGTACGGCGCACCGTCGCGGACGACCCGGAACGGCTGATCGCCGTCTACCGGATCGCGAACCGGACCCCGTCCATCCAGGCGCAGTTGAGCGCCGGGACCTGGAACTGGCGGCAGAATCTCGCCGAGGAGATCCTCCGCCGTACGAGCGGCGATTTCGCCGAGCTGGTGGCCGCCCTCGCCGCCGCGAACATCTTGAACATCATTGAGATCTCGGTCCAGGAGTGGGTGCGCGCCGAGGAGCACACCGCCATGGACCGGGCCATCGAGCGGGGGCTCGAACTGCTGCGCACGGGTGCGGTTCCCGTCCCGGCGCCGCCCGTGGACGAGCCGACGGGGAGCACGCCCCGGGACTGACCGGACCTGGACTGACCGGACCCGGACCGACTGCGGCCGGACCCGGGCCGGCCGGACCGGGGCGGGTGCTGCGGGGCGTCAGGGGCCGTCGGCCGCAGCTCGTGCCGCGGTGTCGATCGCGCCGAGCAGTCCGCCCAGAGCGGTCCTCTGGTCGTCGTCGAGGGCGCCGAAGATGTCCTGGAGTACGCGCTCTCCCGCGGTACTCGCCGTCGCCAGCACCGCGTTTCCCTCGCGTGTGATGACGACGAGCTTCGCCCGGCGGTCGGTGGGGTCGGGGCCGCGCTCGACCAGACCGTCGCGGGCGAGTCCGTCGACCGTCTCGGTGACCGACCGCGCGGCGAAGCCGAGTTGTTCGGCCAGGGAGGACAGCCGGGTGGGGCCCTGCTCGTCGAGCAGCCGCAGCAGTTTCGTACGCGCCAGGGAGAGCCCCCCGGCGGCCATCCGGTCGTCGACCACCCGCCGCACCCGGTGGGCCAGGAACAGGAACTCCAGCCCTACGCGCTCGGCCGCCGGTGTGTCGCCCGCTCCGCCCATGCCGTTCCTCTCTTGTCACTCGCCCGGTCGCCCGCCGGCCCGAACCGAGATTGCTGAGGTACCTCAGTAATCGGTGCTACATTGCCGAGGTACCTCAGCGATAACCACTGGACGAGCATAGGAGAAGGGCCCATGGACAGGCGACCCGTCATGGTCATCACCGGCGCCACGCACGGCCTGGGCCGGCTGGCGGCCCTGGACCTGGCCCGTGGGGGCGCGGCCCTGGGCGTCGTCGCCCGCAGCGCGGAGAAGGCCGGCGCACTGCGCGAGGAGATCGGGGCGGCGGCTCCCGGCACCCCCGTCGAGGTGTTCGTGGCCGATCTGTCGCTGCTGCGCGAGGTGCGACGCGTCGGGAAGGAGATCAGCGCCCGCTATCCGCGGATCGACGTCCTGATCAACAACGCGGGCCTGCACGCCTTCTCGCAGCGGATCACGCCGGAAGGGTTCAGTGAGATGACCGCCGTGAACTACCTCGCCCCCTGGGTCCTCACCGCCACCCTGCGAGACAGGCTCGTGGCCTCCGCCCCCGCGCGGATCGTCACCGTCGCCTCCGAGGCGTCGCGGCGCTCCGGCGGCATCGTCCCGGCCCGTGATCTCGTCCTCACCGACGACTACGGCCGGCGGGAGTCGTCGCGGCTGTACGGCCGGACGAAACTGATGGACATCATGTTCAGCCAGGAACTCGGCCGGCGGCTCGCGGGCACGGGCGTGACGGCGAACTGCTGCGACCCGGGCTTCAACACCAGCGGCCTGGGCCGCGAGCTGCCCCTCGCCGGCGTACTCGAAAAGGCCCTGACCCGGCTGGGCGTGGGCGATCCCCGGCGCGGCGCCGGCATCATCGTGCGGCTCGCCACCGATCCGGCCCTCGCCGGGACCACCGGCGGCTACTACTCCGTCAAGGACGCCGAGCCGCTGCTCTGCCCGGAGCCGGGACGCGGCGAGGTGATCCAGCGGGAGCTGTGGGAGAGGACCGCGACGCTGCTCGCGGACGTCCTCGCCCCCACCTGGTAACCGCCTGAGCGACTCCGCCTGAGCGACTCCGCCTGAGCGACTCCGTCAGGGCGGCGCCGCCGGCCGGCTGTGTGTCACTCGCCCATCCGTCAGTCGCCCATGAAGACGACCCGGCGCGAGGGGCCCGCCGTGCCCGGTGACGCGGTGGTGAGCGAGCGGCCCGCCGGGACGGCGCGGTCGCGGCCCCAGGAGCGGATCTCCTCGATCTGTTCGGGGTTGGTGCGGCTCATGGGGGAGGCGTTGGCGAACGTGTCCTCGACGAAGGAGGGGTCGAGCCCCTGCGGGTCGTCGCCCTGGAGGTGGAGTTCGGCGCCCACATCGTGGAGGGCGGCTTCGATGTCGGAACCGGCGAAGCCGTCGGAGAGGTCGACCAGCAGGTCCAGCCGGTCCGGGGCGGGCTCGGCCTTGACGTAACGGCGGTAGTAGAGCTGGATGATCTCCCTGCGGTCCTGCGCGTCCGGCAGGTCAACGAAGAAGAGTTCGTCGAAGCGGCCCTTGCGCAGCAGCTCGGGCGGCAGGCTGCGGACGTCGTTGGCGGTGGCGACGACGAAGGCGCGCGAGTCGGACTCCTGGAGCCAGAAGAGGAACTGACCGATGATCCGCTGCGGCACGCCCGACATGTCATGGCTGCCGGCGAGGCCCTTCTCGATCTCGTCGATCCACAGGATGCACGGCGCCACGCGATCGGCCGTCTCCAGCGCCTCGCGCATCCGGCTTTCGGACTCGCCGAGGTACTTGCCGTGGATGCTGGCCATGTCCAGCCGGTAGAGGGGCAGCCGCCACTGGGATGCGATGGCCTTGGCGGACAGCGACTTCCCGCAGCCGGGCACGCCGACCAGGAGGGCGCCGCGGGGCGGCCGGAGACCGGTGCCGCGGAGGTCGGAGTGCATCAGCTGGTGCTTGCGCCGCAGCCAGTCACGGAGATTGGTCAGTCCGCCGATCCCGTAGTCCTCCTCGCTCTTGAGGTGGATACGTTCGAGCCCGGCCAGATCGCTGAAGATCCGGTCCTTGGAGCGGGCGAGGGCGAGGACGTCGTCCTTCTCGACGGAACCCTTGGCGACCAGCGTGGCCATCAGGTTGACGGCTTCGCCCTCGGTGACGCCCTGGAGGAACTCCGCGGCCCGGCGCGCGTCCTCCTCGGTCCAGGCGATCGGTACGACCCCGTGGTGGTCGGCGAGGAAGCCGTGGATCGTCGTGTACATCTCCTCGGGGTCGGGGAGTTCGAGCTGAAGGCTCATCCCGAGACGCTGGAGACCGCTCCAGATCGGCTTGTCGGTGATCAGGACCAGGCTGCCCGCGTTGGCGTCGGCGAGCCTGGCGAGTTCGGCGACATGCCGGGTGAAGGGGGAGTCGGTGTCCAGGTCGTCCGGGTCCACCAGCACCAGGGTCGCGTTCGGCCGGCTGCTGAACTGGGCCGCCGCGAACTCCATCGCGCCCGTCAGCGAACGGTCGTCCTGCACCGTCGCGTTGGACCGCAGATCCCGCAGCCCCGTGGCGCGCGTATAGATCCAGAACGGCAGGCCCGAGCGGCGCGGCTGGGCGGCGATCTCCTTCACGAGGCGCAGCGCGCGCGGCTGTTCGATGGTGCGCAGGCCGATGACCGGCACGCGTGCGGTGAGGTAGTTGTCCAGGTCGTCGCGGCACTCGCGGTAGTTCGGCATGCGTGGCCTTCTACAGGGGAGAGAGGGGAAAGTGGGGCCGTTCGGCCGTGGTGAGGGAGCGGGGGGCAGCGGGGGAGCGGGTGGGGGCGGGGGAGTTACGGCGGGGTCACCCGGCGCCTGCCCGTC
>NZ_PHRF01000007.1 GCF_004151105.1 Streptomyces sp. L-9-10 | reverse complement strand
CCTGTGCGGCCCGCCGCCCCGGCCCCGGCCCGCTGGGCGTTCCTGGGAGACGGGCCCGGCCGGACGGAGACCTCCGAGCCGGCCCGCGTGTACGCGGACCTGGCCGCGCTGGGAGAGGACGAGGTGCCGGACCTCGTGTTCGCCCCCGTGCCCTCGGCCGAGGGCCCCGCGGAGGCGACGCACCGCGCCCTGGCGCTGGTGCGGACCTGGCTCTCCGACGACCGGTTCGGCGCGGCGCGGCTGGTGTTCGTCACCAGCGGCGCGGTGGCGGCGGACCCCGACGAGGACATCCCCGACCTGGCCAACTCGCCGGTGTGGGGCCTCGTCCGCGCGGCGCAGGCCGAGCACCCCGGCAGGTTCGTCCTCGTCGACGTCGATGAGCCGGCGGACTCGGTCCAGGCGCTGCTGAGCGCCGTCGCGACCGACGAGCCGCAACTGGCCGTGCGCGCCGGTGAACCGTTCGCGCCGAGGCTCGTGCGGGCCCGTCCGGCGGAGTCGGAGGGTTCGGGTCCGGGCTCGGGCTTCGGTGAGGGGCCGGTGCTGGTGACTGGTGCGAGCGGGATGCTCGGTGGGCTGGTGGCGCGGCATCTGGTCGTACAGCACGGGGTGCGGCGGCTGGTGCTGGCGAGCCGGCGTGGCCAGGTGGGCGCGCTGCACGACGAGTTGACGGAGCTGGGCGCCGAGGTCGCCGTCGTCGCCTGTGACGTGGCGGACCGTGACGCGGTGGCGGCGCTGCTCGCCGAGCACCCCGTGACAGCGGTCGTGCACGCGGCGGGTGTGCTGGACGACGGTGTGATCGGGTCGATGACGCCGGAACGGATCGACACCGTGTTCCGGCCCAAGGTCGACGCGGCGTGGAACCTGCACGAGCTGACCCGCGAGCTGGACCTGTCGGCGTTCGTGCTGTTCTCGTCCGCGGCGGGCACGTTCGGCAATCCCGGCCAGGCCAACTACGCCTCGGCCAACGCGTTCCTCGACGCGCTCGCCCAGCACCGGCGCGCCGCCGGACTGCCCGCCACGTCCCTGGCATGGGGCCTGTGGGCGGACGCGAGCGGCATGACCGACGAGCTGGCCGAGACCGACCGCGGCCGCCTCTCGCGCGCCGGTGTCGCCGCCCTCTCCGCCGAGGAGGGGCTGCGGCTGCTCGACGCCTCCCTCGCGCTGCCGACGGCCGTCACCGTGCCCATGCGGCTGGACCTGGCGCCGCTGCGGGCGCGCCCCGAGACCGTCCCCGCGCTGCTGCGCGCGCTGGTGCGCACGGCGCGCCCCGCTGCCGCCAAGGCCGAAGGGAGCCTCGCGGCACGGATATCGGCGCTGCCCGAGGACGAGCGGCTGCCGCTGCTGCTCGACCTCGTGCGCACCTGCGTCGCCGCCGTGCTCGGCCACGCGTCCGCCGCGGAGGTGGAACCGGAACGGGCGTTCGGCGAGCTCGGGTTCGACTCGCTCACGGCGGTCGAGCTGCGCAACCGGCTCGACGCGGCGAGCGGCCTGCGCCTGCCCGCGACGCTTATCTTCGACTACCCGACGCCCCTGGTGCTCGCGGGCCACCTGCGCGCCACGCTGCTCGGCGGCGACGAGGCGGGGACGGCGACCATTCGCGCGGCCGTCGCCGAGGACGAACCGATCGCGATCGTCGGCATGAGCTGCCGGTTCCCCGGTGGTGTCGAGTCGCCTGAGGACCTGTGGCGACTGGTCGCCGAGGGCCGTGACGCGGTGTCCGACTTCCCGGACAACCGGGGCTGGAACGTGGACGCGCTCTACAACCCGGACCCCGGGCACTCCGGCACCAGCACCGTCCGGTGGGGCGGCTTCCTCCACGACGCCGCCGAGTTCGACCCCGCGTTCTTCGGCATGTCGCCGCGCGAGGCGCTGGCCGTCGACCCGCAGCAGCGGCTGCTGCTGGAGACCTCGTGGGAGGCGCTGGAACGGGCCGGGATCGAGCCGAGGACGCTGCGGGGCAGCGCGACCGGCGTGTTCGCGGGAGTGATGTACAACGACTACGCCTCCCGCCTCCGGCGCGCTCCGGAGGGTTTCGAGGGCCAGCTCGGGTTCGGCAGCTCGGGCAGCATCGCCTCCGGCCGCGTGTCCTACGTGCTCGGTCTCGAAGGCCCCGCGATGACCGTGGACACGGCGTGCTCGTCGTCGCTCGTCGCGCTGCACCTGGCGGCTCAGGCGCTGCGCTCCGGTGAGTGCTCGCTGGCGCTGGCGGGCGGTGTGACGGTGATGTCCAGCCCTGCGGCCTTCGTGGAGTTCAGCAGGCAGCGGGGGCTGGCCCCGGACGGCCGCTGCAAGGCGTTCTCCGCCGACGCGGACGGCACCGGCTGGGGCGAGGGCGTCGGCATGCTGGCGTTGGAGCGGCTGTCCGACGCGCAGCGCAACGGGCACCGGGTGCTGGCGGTCGTGCGGGGTTCCGCGGTCAACCAGGACGGTGCGTCCAACGGTCTCACCGCTCCGAACGGTCCGTCGCAACAGCGGGTGATCCGGCAGGCGCTCGCCAGCGCGGGCCTCGCTCCGTCCGACGTGGACGCGGTCGAGGCGCACGGCACCGGTACGACGCTGGGTGACCCGATCGAGGCGCAGGCGCTGCTGGCGACCTACGGCCAGGACCGCGACGGCGAGCCGCTGTGGCTCGGATCGCTGAAGTCGAACGTCGGCCACACCCAGGCCGCGGCCGGTGTCGCGGGCGTCATCAAGATGGTCATGGCGATGCGGAACGGTGTGCTGCCGCAGACGCTGCACGTCTCCGAACGCTCCCCGCACGTGGACTGGTCCGCGGGCGCGGTCGACGTACTGACGGAGCCCCGGCCGTGGACGGCGGCGGGCCGACCGCGCCGGGCCGGCGTGTCGTCGTTCGGTGTGGGCGGGACGAACGCGCACACCATCATCGAGCAGGCCCCGGCAGCCGAGGAGTCCGCTCCCGCCGCGCCGCCCGCTCCCGCCGACGGCGTCGTGCCGTGGATGCTGTCCGCACGGAGCGCGGAGGCGCTGCGGGACCAGGCGATCCGGCTGCGCGAGCATGTCGCGGGTGAGCCGGGGACCGGTGCGGTGGACATCGGCTACTCGCTGGCGACGACGCGGCAGGCCTTCGACCACAGGGCCGTTGTCGTGGGCGACGACCGCGCGGTACTGCTGGACGGGCTCACCGCTCTGGCCGAGGGGCGGCCGT
>NZ_PHRF01000006.1 GCF_004151105.1 Streptomyces sp. L-9-10 | reverse complement strand
GGGGTTGGCGGGCGGCGGGCGCGGTGGGCGCGGTGGGCGGTGGGCGGTGGGGTTGCCGGGGCTGCCGGTTCGCGGCCGGCCGTCGGTACGGCCGGCCGTCGGTACCGCGGGCGCGGCGAGTACCCGCCCCCGCGTCCAGGGCGGAGCGCTCCCCGGCGCCGCCCCGCGCGTCCGCACCCGGAGCCCCGCCGTCCCGCGCGTCCGCACCCGGAGCCCCGCCGTCCCGCGCGTCCGCACCCGGAGCCCGCCGTCCCGCACGCCGGAGCGCCGCCGGGGGTTGTGGGTTGTGCGCCTCTCCGGGCCCGGTGGCTGCCCCGGGCCCGGAGAGGCGGGATCGGGAAAAGGCCCGCACCTAACCAGAAAACCGCATGGGTGGTTTGTTGCTCTGATGGGGTGTCAGGAAATGGTGTCGGGAAACGGTGCCGGGGCCGGGTGCCGGGGCCGGGGTGCGGGGGCGCGGGAGGTCGTCGCGAGCGTAGGTGTCTGCCGTGGCCCGGCGGCCCGGCGGCCCGGCAGCCCGGCACGCCCGGGTGGCTCGGGTGGTGCGGGTGGCTCGGGTGGTTCTGGCTGGCCCGGGTGGCCCGGGTGGCCCGGGTGGCCCGGGTGGCTCGGGTGGGCCTGGCTCGTTCGGGTGGCCCGGCTGGCCGTCTGGCCCGGCTCGCCCGGGTGGCTCGGGTGGCTCGGGTGGCCGTCTGGCCTGGCTCGCCCGGGTGGCTCGGGTGGCTCGGGTGGGTCTGGGTGGCCCGGGTGGCCGTCTGGCCCGTCTGGTCCGGCTGGTCCGGCTGGTCTGGGTGGCGGGGGTGGCGGG
>NZ_PHRF01000005.1:426836-445945 GCF_004151105.1 Streptomyces sp. L-9-10 | reverse complement strand
AGAGTGTGCCTTTGCCGACGCCGGCCGCCGCTGCGATGTCGGCCATGGTGACGTCTTCGGGGCTGTCGCGGCGGGCGAAGAGGGCGTCAGCTGCCGCGAGGACGGCTTCCCGGTTACGGGCGGCGTCCTTGCGGGGCTTGCGCTCGGTCATGCTGCTCCTCCAGTTGCAAAGCGGACCCCGGGTCCGTAACGTCGAAGCGGACCCGGGGTCCGGATTCTACATATGGAGGATACTCATGTCCGCACCGACTTCTCCGGCGGATCTTTACCGCCACAGCCTGCGATTGCTGCTGGACAAGAACATTCCCGGCTGGGTCGGCCTGTGGGCGGAGGACGGCATCATGGAGTTCCCCTTCGCCCCCGACGGCCGACCCAAGCGACTGGAGGGCAGGGAGGCCATCGCCGCCTACATGCGCCACTACCCCGACCACATCGATCTGCACGACTTCCCCGCCCTGCGGATCCACCGGACCACCGATCCGGAGACCATCGTGGTCGAGATGCGCGGTGTCGGCCGCCTGGTCCAGACCGGCCGGCCCTTCGACATGACCTACATCGCGGTCGTGACCGTTCAGGACGGGCTCATCACCTCCTACCGCGATTACTGGAACCCGCTCGCACTCGAAGCCGGCACCGACTTCGCCGGGAGCAGCCGATGACAACCGCCGGCACCTCTCTGGTCATCGGCGCGACCGGCACCACCGGCAGCCGCACCGCCGCGCGGCTGACAGCCGCCGGCCATCGCGTCAAAGCCGCCAGCCGTCATGCCACCCCGGTCCCCGGCGCGGAACCGGTCCCCTTCAACTGGTACGCCCCAGCCACCCATGCCGCCGCCCTCGACGGGGCCGACCGCGTCTACCTCATACCGCCCCTGGGCGACTCCGATCCGGCGACAGTCATGCTGCCGTTCCTCCGGCACGCCCGCTCCGCCGGCGTATACCGCGCCGTGCTCCTCAGTTCCTCGGCCATCCCCAAGGGCGGCCCGGCGGTGGGAGCGGTGCACGAGGCCCTGCCCGGTCTGTTCGAACAGTGGGCGGTGCTGCGGCCCTCGTGGTTCATGCAGAACTTCACCGGGACGCACGCGCACGCCGTGAGCATCCGTGAGGACGGCGTCATCCGGACCGCGACCGGGAGCGGCCGGGTCGGTTTCGTCGACGCCGAGGACATCGCGGCCGTCGCCGTCCATGCCCTGACCGACGAACACGCCCCCGACACCGATCTCGTCCTCACCGGGCCGGAGGCGCTCAGCTACGACGACATCGCAGCGATCACCACCGAGGTCACCGGCCGGCCCGTAGTGCACCGCCGTCTGTCCTACGAGCACATGCGCGATCAGCTCACGGCGCTGATACCGGTGGAGTTCGCCACGATGCTGGCCGACATGGACCGTGCCATCGCCGAGGGGGCCGAGAACCGCGTCACCGACACCGTCCGGCGCCTCACCGGTCGGCCCGCACTCAGCTTCCGCGCCCATCTTGAAAGGGAGACGCGATGCTGAGATGAGACGCGGCGGCTGAGATTCACGGACGATCAGCGGTTCTGGTTCGGGACACGGCCGACGCCAAGGGCCGACCATGGCGCAGCGGCCGTACCCGACGGCCCGTGCTCGTCCGCAGGGCGGTGGATGCGCCGCGGCAGCGTTCCCGGCTCAGCGCGGCAGACGCCAGGTATGGACGTGCTCCCAGGTGAGGGTCCGCCACCAGCGGCCCGCCCAGTCGTCGCTGCGGGTCCGGTAGAGGGTGACCCTGTCGCCGGGGAACCTCTCCGGGAACGCCACAGGGAGCCCGTCGACGTACTCCCCGACCTCTTCGGACAGATCGGGGCGTACGTACATGTCGTGCGAGACGAGCGACAGGTGCGCCCGGAAGGTGTTCCTGTCGAAATGGTGCTCGGCGTGGTTCGGCGCCGGGGTCTGAAGGGGTGCGACGGCCTTGTCGACACGGGCCGCGAGGTCCACGAAAGCGGAGTTCGGTGTGATGCCGTCGGCGAGGTGGTGGACGTCGTAGACCAGCCCCACTCCTTGCCGTCGGACGCCCGCGTTGTGGACGGTGAAGGCGGGGACGTCGGCCAGTCCCCTGGTCACCGCGGCGACGATCTCCCCGGCCGGGGCCGTGATGTGCCGGCTGCCGACCAGGGTCGCGTGAGGCGGGAACGCCCCGGCCGAGACGATCCCGTACTGCGCCCGCAGCTGCGTGGTCACGGCAGTGACAGCGGCGCAGGTCGCGGGGTCGGGACGGAGGTAGACACCGTAGCGGTACGGGTCTCCCGGAGCCTGCGCGAACCGTTCGGACGTGGCAGCCGGGGTGGGGGTCGGGGTCACGTTCTCGGTCACTTGCCTGCCTGCTCTCGGTAGTCCTTGATCTTGGTGGTCGCCGCCGCCTCAGCCGTCTTCAGAGCGCTGTCGAGGGCGGTCTTGCCGCTGAACGCCTGCTGCATCGCGGGGACGACCTCGGCACGTACACCCGACATCGCGCCGGTGAGGCAGCCGGAGGTGGCCGTCGTGGCCGGGGTGTCGGCGAACTGCTCGCCGAGCACGGCGTAGGGCTCGTTCTTCGCGAGGAACTGCTTCCAGGAGGGCGAGTTGTCGACGCCGGTGTTGATCGGGGCGTAGCCGGACGCCTCGGCGAATCGTTCCTGCGCCTCGGCGGACGCCAGGTAACTGATCAGCTTCCAGCTCGCCACCCGCTCGGCCTCGCCGTGCCCGGCCTGGTCGACCCACATCGCGGCACCGCCGATCGCGGCCCCCGCGGTGGCCTTCGAACACGAGAGGGGATAGGGCAGCGCGGTGTAGTCGGTCATACCGGCCTCCTTGAGGCCGCCGATGGCACCGCTGGAGTTGAACATCATGGCGGTCTTGCCGGCGACGAAGGCGGACAGGGCGGCGTTGCCATCGGCACCGGTGTCGAGCGCGACACCGTCGGTGTAGAGCTTCGCCATGGTGCCGATCGCGGCGCGCTGCGGTCCGCTGGTCAGCTTCAACGCCGTGGCTCCGTCGCCCTCGCGGCCGTTGTCCGGCGTGCAGTAGGGGACCCCGGCCGCGGCGGTGAGCTGCTCGAACCACCAGCCGTCCAGCGGCATGTCGATGCCCTGGGCACCGGAGACCCCGGCGTGGATCTTACGGGCGGCCGCCGCCACGCCCTCCAGCGTGCCGAGGGTCGAGCGGTCCACGCCCGCCCGGTCCAGCAGCTTGTCGTTGACGTACAGCAGAGGCATGGACGTGTTGAGCGGTACGGCGAGCAACTCACCTTCGGCCGTGTAGTAGTTGCGCGCCGCCGGGCGGAGCTGGTCGAGGTCGAGGTCCTCCGGGTTGGCGGCGGCCATCGCCTGGGCGGAGACCGTCTGCCTGGCGTCGCGCAGATAGCCGGTGGTGATGTCGTTGGAGACCATGACGCTCGGCGTACCGCCGTCGCGGATCGCGGAGGTGTACTTGGCGATGGCGTCGGCGTAGCTGCCCTGGAACGACGCCTTCACCACGATCTTGCCGGTGTTGGCCTTGTCGAACGCGTCGATCTCCTTCTGGAGCGCCCCGCCGGCCGCGCCGCCGACGCCGTGCCACAGGGTCACGGTGACCGGCCCCTTCGCGGCTGCCAGCGCGGAAGGTCCCGGTGCGGCTCCGGTGGCCTCCTCGCCGGAACCGCCGCAGGCGGTGAGTGTCGTCGCGGTGACGGTCGTCAGGAGCGCGGCCAGGACGGGCAGCCTTCTGGAACGCGAGGTGCGTGAGGACATGGCGGATCGTCTTTCTTCTCGGTACGGGCCGGGCGTTCGAGGCTCGGCACGGGTCTCGGTACGGGTCTCAGCGCGTGTATGCGCGTGCATGAAGGAGGGGGCTACGTGGTGACCCGTGCGGCCAGGCCCCGGACCAGGAAGCGCTGCCCGAACAGGACGAGCAGCAGGGTCGGCAGCAGGACGAGCAGGGTGCCCGCGTAGATCACGGCCGGGGTGGTGGCCTGGTCGACGGCGAGTTGGGCGAGGCCGACCTGGATGGTGCGCCGCTGGGGGGAGTCGGTGATCAGCAGCGGCCAGAAGTAGCCGTTCCAGGCCGACTGGGCGCACCACATCGCCGCCGTGATCAATTGCGGCCGTGCCATGGGCAGTACGACATGCAGCAGGGCCCGCAGTTCCCCGCAGCCGTCCAGGCGGGCGGCCTCCCAGGTCTCCCGCGGCAGCGCGAGGAACGCCTGACGGAGCAGGAAGACCGCGTAACCCGCGGCCAGGTACGGGATGACGATCCCGAGCAGGGTGTCGCGCAGCCCGAGTGCGGTGGCGGTCTCGAAGTTGGGGATGACCAGGCTCTCCCCGGGGAACGCCAGGGTGGCCAGCACCAGTGCGAAGGCGATGCCCCGGCCGCGCCAGCGGGGAAAGACGAGCGCGTACGCGGCCAGTGCGGCGGTGGCCAGTTGGGCGGTCGCCTGGAGCGCGGTGACGGCCACGCTGACCAGGTACTGCCGGGCCAGCGGTGCGGAGTCCAGCGCCTCGCGCACGTTGTCCAGGGTCAACCGGCCCGGCACCGGCACAAGGCGGCCGGCGGCGACGTCGCCCGGCGGGAGGAGGGTGGTGACGACGGTGACTAGACGGGGAAGGTGACGAGCACGACCACGGCGCCGAGCCACAACCAGCGCAGTACGGAACCGGTCTGAAGGCGTTTCATGCCCATCTCCTCAGCACCCGGAACTGGATCGCGGTGATCACCAGGACGAGGGCCAGCAGGACCACGGCCAGGGCCGAGGCCGAACCGATCTGGGGCAGCGCCTCGCCGAACGCGCGCTGGTACAGCTCGTACACCAGCGTGGACGTGGCACCGGACGGACCGCCCCGGGTGAGCACCTGTACCTGGGTGAACACCTGTAGGCCGTTGATGGTCTGGGTGACCAGAAGGAACACCAGGCTCGGCCGGAGCATGGGGATGATCACCGACCAGGCGAGCCGCGCTCCCGAGGCGCCGTCGAGCGCCGCGGCCTCGATGACTTCCTGGTCGAGCCGGCTCAGCGCGGCCAGCAGTACGAGGAAGGCGAAACCGAACTCGTACCAGGCGGTGGCGATCGAAATGCTGATGATGGCCCACGTCGGTGACTGCAGCCACTGCGGCCCGCCGACGCCGAGCTGGGCGAGCATCTGGTTGAGCGTCCCGACCGCCGGCGCGAACAGGCCCGCGAACACGGCGGCCGACGCCGCCGCCGAGAAGGCGAACGGCAGGGAGAGCAGCACCGACACCACGGCACGCGGTTTCCGGGCGGCCCGGCGCAGCGGGAGCGCCGCGGCGAGCGCGCCGCCCACGGAGAGCAGCACGCTGAGGCCGGCGATGGCCCCGGTGGCGAGCAGCGCCCGCCGCAGCTCCGGGTCGGCGACCAGGTCGACGTAGTGCTCGACGCCGACGAACCGCGAGGGTTCGCCCAGCAGATCGGTGTCGTACAAGCCCAGGACGACGCCTCGGACGACCGGCCAGTACGCGAAGACGAGCAGCAGTCCGACGCACGGCAGAACCATCAGCGGACCGGCCGTGGCGGCCGGACGCCGTGGTCCCGCCGATCCGCGCGGTCTGCCGCGTCGGCGGCGAAGTGGAACGTCCGGCGCCCTACCGCCGGCCAGGTACGAGTTCGTCGGGCTGCTCCTCCATTGACGGCAGCTCACCGCGTGGCGATGATTGAGAGCGCTCTCTGTCGTGGACATGATCAGGAGGAACCTGATGTCCCCTACGCGATGGCTCGCCGGCATCGTTCCCCTCGGACTCGTCGGCACACTGATCCTCGGGCAGGCCGTGACCACCGCCGGACCCGCCGAAGCCGTCACCGCGGTGACGGACGACCAGCCGTCCACGCTCGGCCGCCCCCTCGTCGGCGGCGCCGACCCGAGCGTCATCAAGGTCGGCGACCTCTACGTCTCCGCCAAGTCCGTGGACGGCGGCATCGCGGTGCGGTCGGCGTCCACCCTGGAGGGCGTCGCCACCGCGCCCAAGCACCAGGTGTGGCAGGACACCGGCAACCTCGGCGAGGTCTGGGCCCCCGAGATCGTGCACCACGACGGTCAGTACCGCATCTACTTCGCCGCCGGCAGCGGCGCGGCCCACCGGATGTACCACATCAGCTCGGCCGCCCCGGACACCGGCTACTCCGCCGCCACCAAAGTCGCCCTGCCCGACGACAAGTGGGCCATCGACGGGGTGCCCCTCACCTTCGGCGGCCAGCGCTGGTTCGTGTGGTCCGGCTGGTCCGGCGACACCAACGTCGAACAGAACCTGTACATCGCCCGGATGAGCGGTCCCACCACGACCACCGGCGGCCGTTACGTCATATCGCAGCCACGCGAGCCGTGGGAACGGGTCGTAGGCAACCCCTACATCAACGAGGCACCGCAGCCGATCGTCGACCCCAGCGGGCAGTTGCACATCGTGTACTCCGCGAACGGCAGCTGGAGCAGCCAGTACTGCATCGCCGACCTGCGGCTGCGGGCCGGCGGCGACCCGACGTACGTGTGGGACTGGTACAAGAGCAACGGCTGCCTGTTCGGCTCGCACGCCCCGACCATGATGCCGGGCTGGGATCCCACGCTGAATGTCGACGGCCCCGGCCACCACACGTTCGTCCTGCCGCGCGGTGACGTCGCCGCCGGCCCGCCGTCCGGCAACCGGTTCCCGACCATGTTCCACGCGGTCGCCAAGGGCACACCGTACTCATGGGCCAACCGCTACTGGTACACCGGCACGGCCGTCTGGTGGGGCAACACCACGTACCGCCGGGCCAACGTACCGGGCGCAACCAGCACCGTCGGGTACAGCCTCAAGTTCTTCGAGTGAGAACCGGCCCCGGGCTTGTCGCGACCGCCTCCGCGAACCGTCGGTGCGCTGCCACCGGCCACGCCCCTTGCTGTCCGATGCCCCTCGCGAGGAGGAGTCCGCCCATGTTCGACCCGCCTGCACTTTCCCGACGTCGCTTCCTAGGAGCAACGGGCGCGATCGGACTCACCAGTGTCTTCGGGGCCGGGACGACGGGCACCGCCCTGGCAGCGGACGGCAGCGGCGTCGTACCCGTCAACTGGTCCAACCTCGGCTCCTACTCAGGGGCGGACGCCGCCGGAACCCGCGTGACGGCCGTCCTCGCGGGGAGTGCCCGTTACCTGATCGGACCCTGGTACGCCGCCACCTACACCCACTACCTTCCCGACGGCTACATCGATCTCAAGGGAACGGACGAACGGGCTGTCCGGCTGCCCGCCATGGCCGCGGTCGCCGCCACCACCGCCTTGGTCACGGACACGTACGACCCGAGGACGCTGTCGGCCGCGAACGCCACCATCCGGACCCGCAATCTGATCCGGACCCTCGCCGCCCGGCACCGGGCCAACAACACGAACACCGGGAACCGTTGGGGCGGCGGATGGCAGACCGCCCTGTGGGCGTACTACACGGCGCTGGCAGGCTGGCTCTTCTGGGACCGGCTGGACGCCACCACGCGCGATCATCTCGTCGCCATGCTGGTATGGGAAGCGGACCGGCTCACCACCGGCAACGGCGTGCACCTCATCGGCACCAGCGGTGATCAGCTGTACATGACCCGCCGCGACGGCACCGTCGTCACCCCCGGGGACAGCAAGGCGGAAGAGGACAACTGGAGCGCCGCCGCACTCTCCCTGGCCGCCTCGATGATGCCGGGCCACCCCGGCACCGCCCGCTGGACGCGTCGCAACATCGAGCTCCTCCTGGCCGCGGCAGCCAGACCGGCCGACCTCACCAGCAGCGAGACCATCAACGGTATCCGGTTGTCCTCCTGGCTCCAGGGGACGAACATCGCCGACGACGGAACACTGGAGAACCACGCACGGCTGCACCCGCTGTACATGGTGGCCTTCGACCAGAGCCTCTACCAGGGTTTCGTCTTCGGCCTGGCGAACCGGGCCGCACCGCGGGCCGCGCTGCACAACATCAATCGGACGTACGCCGCGCTGGTGGAGAAACCCTTCCCGCTGCCCGGCGGGGGCACCAGCCCGATCTACCGTGAGAACTCGGCGGAGATCTACTACCCCGAGGGCAACGACTGGGGTACGCACTTCCCCTTCTACTTCGGCAACTTCGACCTTCTGGTCTCACTCACCGGGCAGGACCACGACATCTCGCCGCCCGCCGCCGAGTGGGAGCGACTGCACAACAACGCGCAGCTCTCCCTCATGTCCCGCTTCACCGACGGCCGAACCTACGGCGCAGCCGGGGAGAACACCTACCACGGGCGGGAGCACCGCATCGGCGCCATGGCGGGGCAGACGTATCTCACGCTGTTCCTGGCCCGCAATTCGACCGGCAACCGACTGCGATGGGCCTGAGACCGAGCCGGCCTCGCTGCCGCCGAGTGGCACCGACCGCTCCAGGACCGCACGTGGCCCGCCGACTCCTCCCGAAGGAGAGCCGGCGGGCCACGGGTCGCACCGACGGCCGGCCGCGTCGTCAGGCCCGTGAGGTGAACTCCCAGTACCCCTGGGGCACCTTGTACACCACGAACCCGTTGTCCAGCCGTATCTTCCCGGCTTCCTCGTGGGCAGTCACCTCGGCCTTGTCAGGAGCCGGCACATGGACCTCGGCGGTGGAGCCGACCGGGACCTTCACCCGCAGGCGGAACGTGCCGTCGGCCGTGGCCCAGGCCACCGACACCTCACCGCGGACGGTGCGCAGCGAGGTACGGGCCCAGCTGACCCCGACCCGGGCGTCGGGCTTGACGGTGAAGGTCCGGTAGCCGTCGCTTCCCGGACGCAGTCCTGCCACGTTCTCGTAGAGCCACTGGACAACCGTCCCCTTGAAGTAGTGGTTGTGTGAGCGGTTCTCCGGTACCCGCCAGTATTCCCACATGGTGTCGGCGCCGTTCTCGAACCAGTAGCCCCAGCTGGGGTAGGCACGCTGGGTGGCGACCTTGTGGGCGAGGTCGGCATGACCGTGGGCGGTGAGCTGGGGCAGCAGGACGCTGGTTCCCAGGACACCGGTGTTCAGGGTGTTCGGCGAGCGCGTGGTCGGATCCCCCTGCGGCGGCGGGGAGGTGATGTTCTGGACGAGTGAGGCGACGACTCCGGGGACTGCCGCGTTCGGCACCAGACCGAACGCCAGCGGGATGACGTTGCTGGTCTGCCGGTAGTTCCTGTCGCGACTGGTCCGGTAGTGACCGGCCGACGTCAGGAAGGTCCGGTTCAGTGCCGTCTTGATCTCCTCGGCCGCCGCGCGCAGGCGCTCTCCCTCGTCCTTCTCACCCGCCACGCCGGACAGGTCGGCGACGGCGAGCAGGGACCGGTGGAGGTAGGCACTGGCCGTCAGCGTCGCGTCCTCGGGAGGTTCGATGTGGCCAGGCGAAAGGTAGTCACCGATCACCGAGCTGACCAGTCCGTTCGTCCTGCGCCCGAGCTCCCAGTCCAGGTAGCGGACGACGGAGGCCCAGTGCTCACGCACCAGGCGTTCGTCGCCGTAGGTCCGGTGCATCTGGTGCAGCAGCAGCGGGTACACCGTGGTCCACTCCGGGGCCGGATTGTACTCGTTGTAGCCCCACCCCGGGCTCGGCACGATGCTGGGGATCCGCCCGGAGGCTTCCTGGCTGTCCTTGATGTCGTTCAGCCACTTGCTGAAGAACCGCTGCAGGCCGAAGGTGTACAGCATCGAGGGTACGGCGACGTTCGCGTCCCCCGTCCAGCCGTTCTTCTCGTACTTCGGGGTGTCTGTCGGGATGCCGTGCAGGTTGTTGGCGAGCGTGCGTCGCATCGCCTTGTCCAGCTGCTCGTAGAAACCTTCCGAGCAGGCGAAGTCACTCGCTTCGTCGACAGCGCTGTGGACCAGGCGGCCCAGCACCTGTCCTGGCTTCGGCGCTTCGGACAGTCCTGAGACCTCCACGTACCGGAACCCCTTGTAGCTGAACTTGGGCTCCCACACCTCGGCCCGTCCGGTGCCGGCGCACACGTACTCGTCTCGCTGGAAGCGCCCCGGGGTGAAGCCGCTCGCGTCGATGACCCTGCCCCGGCCGTCCAGCTTCTCGCTGTGGACGAGCGCCACCTTGGTGCCGGCCGCGGCGGTGACCGCGAGCCGGCACCAGCCGGCCATGGTGCGGCCCATGTCCACCAGATAGACGCCGTCACCTACGTCCTTCACCTCGGTCGGGTGCACCGTCTCCACGATCTCGATCGGCTCAAGTGCCTGTGGGCGCAGCGTTCCCCTGGGTGACTCCTGCTTCGGGGCGGGCCACCAGTCCCGGTCGTCGAACCCGGGGCGGGTCCAGTCGGCAGGCGCCGAACGAGCGTCGTAGGTCTCCCCCGCGTACAGGGAGTTGGACCGCGTGGGCCCAGCCGTCAGCCGCCAGGATTCGTCGGTGGCCACGGTCGTGGTCGTACCGTCGGTGTGACGGATCTCCAGTTGGGCGAGCAGTCGGGGCTCACCGTGCCAGGCCGCGTTGCCCCAGCCCCAGGCGTTGGGCGTTTTGATCCCGTAGAAACCACGGCCCAGGGTCACACCGATCGCGTTCTGTCCACGTTCGACGGCGTCCGTGACGTCATGGACGGCGTACAGCACCGTCGCCTCGTAGTTGGTGATCGCTGGATCGAGGACCTGCCGGCCCACACGTCTGCCGTTGATCTCCGCCTCGTAGTACGCGACACCGCTGATGTAGAGGCGGGCCTGGGCCACACGCTTGGAAACCGTGAAGTCACGCCGCAACAGCGGCGCGGGTCCCTCCGGAGTCGGGGGAAAACCTGCCCCGCGCCCCCACGGACCATCTCCATAAGGGGCGAGGGCGTTGGCCCGGCCCCAGGCGCTGTCGTCGAACTCCGCTTGCGTCCAGCCCTGTTCTTCTCGCGAGGAGACCCGCCATGTGCCGTCTGTGACGAATTCGGCCACTTGGGAGCCTGCTCCGTCCTCCACGAGAAGGCGGACCAGGAGACCGGCCGGATTGTCCCCTCGGTTCGTGGCGACGGCCGCGAACGTGAAACTCCCCCCTGCCTGCACCCGCTGGGCGATGTCGATGACCTTGCCCTCGCGCCAACCGTCCGAGCGCTGATCCGCGTGAAGGACCCTTTCACCGTCCACGTACAGAGTGAAGTCGTCGTCAGCGGTTGCCATCAGCGTGGCCTTGGCGACTCGGGCGCCCTCGGGCAGTGTGAACGTGCCACGGAACCATCGCGGGCCCTGGGGCGCGGCGTTCGCCGTGGCGTCAGCCGACCAGATCCAGGACGCGCCGTCGAATTCCGGCGCCGGAACGGTGAAGCCGATCCAGTGGCCCTTCCAGCCGTCGTCCGGCAGAGCCGTCTCCCACCAGCGCACCGGACTCCACGACGAAGGGCGCCCTCTCTCGTCCCAGACCCGGACCTGCCAGTAGTACCGGGTGCGCGGCTGAAGCTCCGGACCGGCGTAGGCGACCTGGATACTGCGATCCGAGGCGACACGGCCGGAGTCCCACACCAGCCGACGGCCACTGTGAAGATCGGAGACAGAGCGGGCCGTGCGGATCTGGTAGGCGGTCTGCGCCGCGCCACGACGCCCCTCGGCCGACAGTTCCCAGGAAAGCCGGGGCTTGTCGATGTCGGTTCCCAGCAGGTTCTCGGCGTACTCAACGCTGGTGCGCTGGACGCGCAGTGGTGCTTGGCGACCGTCGTGATCATGGTCTCCGTCGTGATCCAGCGCTCCGGCCGGCGTGGCGCCGAGCGTCGCCTGGCCCACGGCCGTGGCCGCGACGGCGATCACGGTGGTGCGCAGGAGTTTTCTGCGGTTCCAGTCTTCGGTCATCGTGTTCCTTTGGGCGGCGGGAGGAGCACGGGGTGAGCGCGGGGGGACACGGCCAGAGACCGACTTGAATCGTTTCACCCCGGGCGCGTGACGGCGATCGTAGGCCGCCCCCGCGACAGGCATCAACACCCGTGCGCTCTCGTCCGGGCTCCCGGTGGCCTGCTCTCTCCGCCGTTCCGGACCGGTGGGGACACACACCATGGAGCCGCCGCCCGCGAGGGAAAAGCGCCCCATGTCCGTGCGGCCAACGGTCCGACGGGCCGGTACGCCGCCGGCGGGCTGTGGCATCGCCATGGGAGGTGCCGGTCAACGGATACGGGAGGACCCGGGAACGACGTGCGAACTGCTCAACAGGTATGAACACTTCGTGCGCTTCAACCGGGTCCGGGTCCGGTCGATCGTGGCCGCACCGGATCGAGGGTGTCGTGCGGGTCCTCGACGTGCCTCGCGCCACGCCGTGAGCCCGGACACCGCGGGACGACTCACCGGGGCTCACCCATGGGAGCCAAAATAATCGGACGGCGATGTCGAGAATCCGTGGCCGGCTCCGTCCCAGCCATGAACGCGGCCACAATGGGTCGCACCAGCACCAAGGAGAAACACGATGGCCAAGTACTTGCTGCTCAAGCACTACCGCGGCGCGCCGGCCCCGGTCAACGACGTGCCCATGGACCGGTGGACGCCGGAGGAGATCTCGGCCCACGTTCAGTACATGAACGATTTCGCGGCCCGGCTCGAGGAGACCGGCGAGTACGTCGACAGCCAGGCGCTCGCCCCCGAGGGAACGTTCGTCCGGTACGACGGGGAGGGTCGCCCTCCGGTCACCGACGGCCCATTCGCCGAGACCAAGGACGTGATCGCCGGCTGGATGGTGATCGACGTCGACAGCTACGAGCGCGCCGTCGAGCTGGCCGGGATCCTGTCCGCCGCCCCCGGGGCCGGCGGGGACCCGATCCACGAGTGGCTCGAGCTGCGCCCGTTCCTGACCGAGCCGCCCACCATCACGGAGTGACTTCCGAGGTGAACGAGGTCCTGCTCCGGAGCCTCACGCCGAGCGTGCTCGGTGTCCTCGTCCGCCGCGGAGCCGACTTCTCGGCGGCCGAGGACGCCGTGCAGGACGCGCTGGTCGAGGCGGTCCGCGTCTGGCCGGCCGGCCCGCCGCGGGACCCGAAGGGCTGGCTGGTCACCGTGGCCTGGCGCCGGTTCCTCGACGTGACCCGGTCGGACGCCGCCCGCCGTCGGCGTGAGGACCTCATCGACGAGGAGCCGGCGCCAGGCCACGCACCCGCGGCGGACGACACGCTCCAGCTCTACTTCCTGTGCGCCCATCCCTCGCTGACGCCGTCGTCGGCGGTCGCGCTCACGCTCCGCGCCGTCGGTGGGCTGACCACCCGCCAGATCGCCCAGGCCTACCTGGTGCCGGAGGCGACGATGGCGCAGCGCATCAGCCGGGCCAAGCGCACCGTCTCCGGCGTGCGGTTCGACCAGCCCGGCGAGGTCGCCACCGTGCTGCGCGTCCTCTACCTGGTCTTCAACGAGGGCTACTCCGGCGATGTCGACCTCGCCACCGAGGCCATCCGGCTCACCCGGCAGCTCGCGGTCGCCATTGACCACCCCGAGGTGGCTGGGCTGCTCGCGCTCATGCTGCTCCACCACGCCCGGCGCGCCGCCAGGACGGCGCCGGACGGCAGCCTGGTGCCGCTCGCCGAGCAGGACCGCCGCCGGTGGGACACCGGGTCGATCGCCGAGGGCGTCGGGATCCTCCAGGCGGCCCTGGCCCGCGACCGGCTGGGCGAGTTCCAGGCCCAGGCCGCCATCGCGGCACTCCACGCCGACGCGACCACCGCCGAGGAGACCGACTGGGTGCAGATCGTCGAGTGGTACGACGAGCTCGCGCGCCTGACCGACAGCCCGGTTGTCCGGCTCAACCGCGCGGTGGCCGTCGGCGAGGCCGACGGACCGCGCGCCGGTCTGGCGGCGCTCGCAGCGGTGGACGACTCGCTGCCCCGCCACGCCGCGGTGGCGGCGTATCTCCACGAGCGCGACGGCGACGTGGCGACGGCGGCACGGCTGTACGCCGAGGCGGCCCACAAGGCATCCAACCTCGCCGAACGCGACCACCTGACACGTAAGGCCGCCCGGCTCAACGATCGCCGGCGTCCCTGACGGTTCGCGCCCGGATTCCCCGGCGGCACTCGACGCGGGCCGCGTGGCCGGCGCGACCGCCTCTCGGTGAGCAGGCGGCACAGCCGGTACTGGTATCCGGGTGTGGGACGAGCTTCACACGGTGCTGCTGAGGCAACCGCGGGCGGCCGATCGCTCGGCCGGGTCAATCCGTGCCCGGTCTCGGTTGCGCGGCCGGCCGTCCCGATGTTGGGTGAGAGGGACCCCGCCGCTCCGTGAAGACAACCGCCGGCGGGCCGCCCGACACCCTGGATTCCACCGTCGAATCAAGCTGGTGCACCGTGGAAATACCCGATGGGACCGACCACAGTCGTCGTCAATTCCTCGGCGCGGCGGCCGGAGCCGTTGTCACCGCCCAGATCGGCATGGCCGGTTCGGCGCACGCCGACGCGGGCGGGAAGGAGCCGCCGGTTCCGTCGACGGCACCTACGTCCTTCGGCCCCTTGAAGCAGATCAATGCCGGTGTGCTGAATGTCGGGTACGTCGAGGCCGGTCCCGTCGATGGCCGCGCTGTCGTGCTTCTGCACGGCTGGCCCTACGACATTCACAGTTATGTCGAGGTCGCGTCTTTGCTCGCGGCCGAGGGCTACCGGGTGATCGTCCCCTATCTGCGGGGCCATGGCACGACGCGCTTTCTTTCGCGTACGACGTTCCGGAACGCCCAGCAGTCGGTGTTCGCCGTCGACATCCTGGCTCTGATGGACGCCCTCAAGATCGAGAAGGCGATCCTCGCCGGTTACGACTGGGGATCACGCACAGCCGACATCATCGCGGCACTCTGGCCGGAGCGCTGCACGGCCCTGGTCTCCGTGACCGGCTATCTGATCACCAACCGTGAGGCCAACAAGCGGCCGTTGCCGCCGAAGGACGAATGGGCCTGGTGGTACCAGTTCTACTTCGCCACCGAAAGGGGCGAGCTCGGGCTCGATGAGTACCGGCACGATCTGGGGCGGCTCGTCTGGAAGTTCAACTCCCCGACATGGGACTTCGACGAGGCGACATACGACCGCACCGCGCGGGCATTCGACAATCCGGACTACGTCGCGATCGTGATCGACAACTACCGCTGGCGGCTGAGCCTGGCCAAAGGAGACCCTCAATATGACGGTCTCGAAAAACGGCTCGCCGCGGCTCCCGTCATCGGGGTCCCCACGATCACCATTGACGGTCAATACGATCCGTTTACGCCCCCCGGAAACGGTGCGTCCTACCGTGACAAGTTCTCGGGGAAATACGCGCATCGCACCCTGAAAGCCGGCCACAACGTCCCGCAGGAGGCACCCGAAGCCTTCACTGAAGCCATTATCGAAGCGGATGGCTTCTGATCACGCTCTCTGCGCAGCTTGCGCATCGGCGGCACGCCGCCCAGAGAGTGGAAGGCCGCCCGGAGAGTGGAAGAAGGAACTCGACCGGTTGGGCAGCGCTCCCCATCACGCGGAAGGGAAGAGCTGTTCGCGCACCCACTCAGGATCGGGATTGACATGCGGCCGGCCCGCCACGAAGACAGTCGGCACGGTCTCGTTGCCCTCGTTGGCCGCCCTCACCGCTGCCGCTCCGGCCGGGTCACGCCAGATGTCGACCCAGTGCAACCGCCGGGCGCTACGGCCCAGCCGGAAACGCAGTCGCAGACAGTACTTGCAGCCCGACCGCCAGAAGACGACCGGCCGGCCGTCGACGGCGCTGCGGCATTGCGCCTCCAGCGCACTGACCGACCTCGGGAAGACGAGAGGCGAGTTCACGCCTGCGAGCAGTACGAAACCCAGCAGGAGCGCTGCGGCTGCGCCGGGTTTCCCCCCGAAGGCCAGCCCAGTCGCGACGGCTGAGCCGCAGAGCACCAGCAGTATCGGCAGAATCCAAGCGCGCGTCATAGTGACGCAGGCTATCGATGAGTCGAAGAGCGTGCTTTCGTTTCGGGCTCGCCAGCTCACCGGCTGCCAGGCCATCGCGCTGGTCTCCCGGATCGCCATGATCAACGCGACCAACCGCCTCGGCGTGATCCTGGACAACCAGGGCGGTGCGTACGAACCCGGCGCCCTCGCCGGCATCACGAGCTGACCGCCAGGCGCATCGCCGGCCCTGCCCGAGAGCATTCAGTCCGGGCAGGGCCTGTCCCGAACACGGCGCCGAGGCCATGCGTCTGGTCGGGGCGTTCGCGGCGCGCCACGCCGGCCATCCGGGGCTCCCCGAGGTCCTGGCCGCTTTCCAGGCCATCCCCACGATCTCGGACGACGCACAGATGACAGCCGTCGCCCGGGGGCTGTTCCCCGCGTACTTCGCCGACTACTGGGGCAGGGAGGAGGAGTTCGCTCCGCTGCGGGCCTCGGTGCGGGCCGGGCACATCTCCGGGCTGGACGAAGCCCTTTCCCCGCTCGTCATCGACGACCGCGCGGACCTCGGCTCACTCACCGTACCGACCCTCGTCGTCGTCGGCCGCCACGACGTCATCTGCGGGGTGCGATGGGCCGAGGAACTGCACCGGCTGATCCCCGGATCCGAACTGCTGATCCTGGAGAACAGCGGGCACTTCGGCCACATCGAGGAGCCGGAGACCTTCTCGCGGGCGGTGACACGTTTTGTGATCGCGGCCAACTCCCTCGCCGACTAGGTCATTCGACGCGGCCGGATCGAACGGTCCGGCCCCGGCTTGCGACCGCACGAGGTCTCGGATGCCTCCTGCTCCATCGTGATCAGCCACCCGGACGCGGTCACCGAGCTCATCACGAGTGCCGACCGCGGCACACGCTGATCGCAGTCCCCCTCCGCGACAGCCCGCCTGTTCTCAGGCGGGCTGTCCGCTCTGTCGTACGGGCGGCCCCCTCCTCGCTCGCGGCGGTGGCGCGGCCGGCGGCCGGAGGGAGAGCACAAGTGCCCCGCTCCCGGGCCGATTAGGATGAGGCGTGAACCCCTGGAGCCAAGCTCTCGCTCTCTCCTCGGCGAGCGCCTGGGACGAGGTCTTCACCGGCCTCCACGGCGCCAGCCGGATCAGCGTGTCGGACCACGACGCCCCGTGGACCGGACGCCTGGAGTGGCAGCAGTCGAAGGTCTACGGCCTCGCCCTCTGCTCCGGCGGCCAGGAAGTGGTGAAGAGGGACAGCCGGCACATCCGGTCCGACCCCCGGGGCACGTACGAACTCCTCGTACCGCTCGCCGGAACGGCCTGGGTGGAGCAGGGGGCCTCGTCCGCGGAGATCCGGCCCGGCAGCATGGTGTTGTGCGACATCGACCGCCCGATGACCTTCGCACACGACGCCGACTTCCTGTCGATCGCCTTCATCATGTCCGGCCAGGACGTAGCCGTACGCAGCCCGGTCGCGGCCCGGGGGCCGCAACTGCTCAGCGGCGCCCGTGGACTGGGCAGGGTCGTCCGGCAGTTGACCACCACCCTGCATGAGGAGCGCGAGCAACTCTCCGAGACCACCTTCGACATCGCCTGCGACCGGCTGCTGGACCTGGTGTGTCTGGCCGCGGAGGGCGGCGACGACACAGCGCCCACAGGGCAGCGAGCGACGGTCGAGGCCGCGATCCGACGCCACGTACGCCGGCACGCCTGCGACAGGGACCTGGACGTCGTCGGCATCGCGCGGGCGCTCGGCTGGTCCGCGCGCCACGTCCAACAGGTGCTGCAGGCGGCCGGCACCACATCACGCGATCTCATCCGCCGCGAGCGGCTGAACGTCGCCCGAACCCGCCTGGCCGGCGCGAGCTGGGCGACGTACTCGATCGCGGAGATCGCGTATTCCTGCGGCTTCGGCAGTCATGCCTCGTTCGCCACCGCGTTCCGGGAGGAGTTCGGCATGCCGCCGCGCGAAGCCAGGTACAGCGCCCGGCCCGGGGCCGAGCCCCCTGACGACCTGGCCGGCCAGGGCCTGTCTCCAAGGAGCGCCGTCCACCAGCAGGGCCGCCAGGGCGTTGAAGACCGGCACTAGGGTCTTTCGTTTGGATCAGGCCGGATCAGGGAGCGGGGTCTGGTGGAGGGGGTCCCTCCCGTGCCGTTCAGGCTACGGGGGAGGATCGCGAGGCGGAGGAGGGAGCCATGGCGGAGCCCTGGTGACCGACGACAACGCGGCGAGGCGCGGCCCGCCGCGGCAGCGGCTGATGTCACCGCGGGCACGCGAGCCCGGCATGATCCAAACGAGAGGCCCTAGCCGTTGGCAGGGCTGAAGTACCGGCGTGGATTGTCGACCAGCATGGTGGTGAGCTGCGCCTCGGGGACGCCGTCCCGGCGCAGCGCCGGGAGCACCTCGTCGTGCAGGTGGGTGTAGTGCCAGTTCGGCGCGATCCGCTCCCGTACGCCGGGCGGGAACCAGTCGATGTGGCATGACGCGTCGTGCGACAGAACCATCCGTTCGGCGAACCCCTCGCGCGCGAGCGCCGCGACGGTCGCCACTCGCTGGTCGCCGGGCAGGAGGATGTCGAGGCCGAAGCGGTCCATTCCGACGTACGAGCCGCTGTCGATGAGCCGGTGCAGGTAGTCCAGGTCGGTGGTGTCGCCGCTGTGGCCGATCACGACCGCGCCGAGGTCCACACCCTCGCCGCGCAGGACGTCCTGCGCGGCAAGCCCCGTACGGGCGTTCGCGTTCGTGTGGACCGTGATCGGGGCGCCGGTGCGCAGATGGGCCTGGGCCACCGCTCGCATCACCCGTTCCACACCCGGGGTGAGTTCGTCCTCGACCGCGCATTTCAGGAACGCGGCCCTGACGCCGGTGTCCGCGATGCCCTCGGTGAGTTCACGGACGAACAACTCGGTCATGGCCTCGGGGCCGCCGAGCATCGTGCCCGGCCCGTGCAAGCGGAAGAAGTCGGGGATATCGGCCAGCGTGTAGAGGCCGGTGGCCGCGACGATGTGGAGGTCGACCTGTTCATTCACCTGGGCGACGCGCGCGACATTCCGTCCGAGGCCGATGACGGTGGGGGCGACGATGGTGGTGACGCCGGTCGCGGCAAGGGCCTTCAGCCGGGTCACGGCGTCGCTGATGCGTTCCTGCTCGTCCCAGGTCTCCGGCAGGCTCTGCCGGAGTTCCTCGTTGAGGACGAAGGCGTGCTCGTGCATCAGTACGGTGCCGAGGTCACGTGCCGCCACAGGGCCGCGGACGGTTTGTACCTGCGGGGTCGAGGTCATGCGGATCCTTCGATGTACGGCTGGGAGACGCCCGTCGATCGGGCGGCCGGGGAGTGGTGTTCGGTGTGTTCT
>NZ_PHRF01000005.1:204025-426826 GCF_004151105.1 Streptomyces sp. L-9-10 | reverse complement strand
CCTTGCGATCCTCCCCCGTAGCCTGAACGGCACGGGAGGGACCCCCTCCACCAGACCCCGCTCCCTGATCCGGCCTGATCCAAACGAAAGACCCTAGGCGCGATGTCTCCGTGGGGCCTGCCGGGGCGCTTTGCCGGCTGATCGCGCCCTTGTCGCGTGAACGACAGCGACAAGCCTCCGTCGTCTGTGTCGTCATCTATGTCGTCTGGGTCGTCGTCCATGTGCGGATACCTGAATCATCCGTCCGGGGAGCAGAGAAACGAATCTGCCGACGAGGAAGACATATGGCCGCCCCGGGTGTGGCACGGTCCGGACATGAGGATGATGAGCGTCGTGGCCGCGACAGTCGTCGCTGCCGTACTCGTTGCCGTGCCGGTGTCCGACGCGTCGGCGGAGCGGTACTGGAACAAGAAGGTGAAGTGCGAGGAGACCGATCCCGACGGACGGGTGATCCCCACCCGCCACGGCAACGGCGACCTCGGCTGGAACCACTTCTCCGGCAAGCACAACATCAAGAAATGCAGGATCGTTGACGCCGCCTTGGCCGGGAAAGTGGACAAGAAGAACGGGGGGCGCCTCGAATACCACGGTGTCGCCCTCAACAACGGAAAGCGGGTCGACATCGTGGTCGTCGTGCAGTACGCCCGCCGCACAGCCGATGGTGAATACGACGCGGGCAAGGGCAAGAAGATCGGTGTCATCACGGCCTACTGCAAAGGCGTCAACAAGTGCCCGAACTGGATCAACGAGTGAGCGGTCTGTGCGGGGAGACGGTCGAGCAGCAGGCGCACATCACACGCTTCCTTCTCGACTACACGGTGATGCCCCTTGCCGGCCGGACCTTCCTGCGCGGCGTCCTGCCGACGCGTGAGGCGGTCCGGATCGTGACCGGCGCCGCCGACGCCGAAGCGGCGCGGGAACTGGTCGCGTACGAGATCCCGCTGTCGGACGACGATGACGAGCCGGTCACCGCTCCCCTGGTACTGGGCTGGACACGAGCGCTCGCGTCCGGCGGTCTCCCCCGTTCGGACAGGTCCGTGATGGGCATGGCCCTGGTCCGCGTGGACACCGCCGAGGTTGAACCCGCCCCGCCGGCTCGCACGGACCGGGCGCTGCGCGTCCTGCGCGCACTGGCTTGGCCGTTCGTCGAGACCCCGCCGGACCCGGCGCTGTGCGGTTTCCTCTTCACCGGCCCGGACAGCATGCGGCTCTACCTCGCGGTCGAGGAAGCCGACGGTCTGATCGCGGCGGACGTACGGCTCACCGGCGCGCTGACGGCCCTGCTGGCCGCGCTCCCGGCGCTCGTGTGCGAGAAGGAACGCTGGGTGGCGGACAAGGCCGATCCCCACTGTGTCCACGCAGTTGACCTCACCACTTGGTGACAGCCGACGGGCCGAAACCACAAGCGGCCGGGAGTGTCGGGCGGTGCGGGAAGCAGGGAGGTCCCGGCGGTTGCGGATTCCGTGGCTTCGCCGCGTATGTCAGCGAGGTGTGCCAGCCGGCCCACGACGCGCTCGGGAAACGAGTTCTGTCTGGTCCAACCGCTCGGTCCGGCAGGCGCCCGGTGCTTGCGAACGCGGCATGGGTGGTGCCCCGCCGGTGGCAGACCTGCCTACACGGATCGGTCGCCGTGTGTGCGTTCATAGTGGCGGGCGACCCGCGCGCGGTTGCCGCAGATGTTGCTGGTGCACCACTTGCGCCGCTTGTTCCCGGCGAGGAAGAGCATCGAGCAGGCCGGATCGGCGCAGCGGCGCAGGAGCCGGAGCCGTTCGGGGTCGGCGAGCAGCCCGATGGCCTCCGCGGCGATGGCGGCCAGCGCCGCGTTCCCGCCGTATTCGGTGTGCCAGCGCTCCTCGCGGTGGATGCCATCCGCCGTCACGACCAGCCGAGGGCTCATGGGAGCCGCGGACGCGGCGGCGTTGAGGTCGTCCACCGAATGGGGCCGGGCGTCGCGGGCCTCCAGATGGGAGTCCAGGACGTCGCGGATCGCGGCGCGCAGCCGGCGTGTGGCCGCGGCGTCGGGAACAGGGCCGGGCGGCAGGCTTCCGGATTGCAGCGCCCACCAGGTCGCGGAGGCGTCCCGGGTGCCGATGAGGTCTGTGGCCGGTTCCGTGACCGTCATCAATGTGTCGGCCAGGTCCAGCGCGACGAGTGGTTCGCCGCCCATCGGGAACCCCGCGCCCTGTAGCTCATCCACACCCACTCGAATGCTCACGCTGCCACTGTATCCATTAGCCATCCATGAGCCCCCGACAGGGCACCAGGGGTACCTGGACGAGCACCCTGAGTCAGAACGGGTCCGCATGCCTCTCCTTGCGAGGCACGCCTAATGGTTCTACGGTTGATTTATCCGTTAATCGCGAGCTCGTAGTAGGGGCCTCCGACGAAAGGAACCGGTCATGGGACTCGCATGGCAACAGGGACCGCACTCCCCCACCGCGCTCGGGAGGTTCCTCACCCCCGAGCCCCTGCCGGAGAGGCTGCTCTTCGCGGAGCGGCTGCGCCGCCGCATGAGGGTGAGATTCGGCGGGGAGTGGATCGCGGACAGCGAGGACGTCGTCGTGCTGCACGAGCCGGGACGGTATCCGGTCGCCTACTTCCCGCTGTCGTCGGTGCGCCCCGGCGTGCTGGTGGCCGACGGGCACATCACCCGGCACCGCGAGCTCGGCGAGACGTCCTGGTTCACCGCGAACGCCGCGGGCCATCGCGCTGAACGCGCGGCGTGGCAGTTCACGGGGCTCCCCGCGTACGCCGGCGAGTTGGAGGGGCGTGCCGCCTTCGCGTGGCCGGCCATGGACGCCTTCTACGAGGAGGACGAGCGGATCCTCGGGCACGCGGCGGACCCGTACCACCGCATCGACATCCGCGACACGTCCCGCACCATGGAGGTGCGCTCGGGGGACACGCCGATCGCGCGGACCACCCGGCCCGTGGTGCTGTACGAATCAGGGTTCGCACCGCGGTGGTACGTGCCGCGCGAGGACATCCAGGAGAAGGAACTGACCCCGGTCGAGGGCCGGACGTTCTGCCCCTACAAGGGGCTGGCCGACTACTACGACATCGGTGAGTCCAAGCGGGCGGCGTGGTCGTACCGCGATGCCTACGCCGAGGTCGGGCGGGTCGGCGACCTGGTCTCGTTCGAGCCCGACAAGGTCGAGGTCCACCTCGACGGTGAGCGGCTGCGCCTTGAGCCGGGCCAGCAGGTGGTGCCCCACGGGGCCGACCGGGGTCTGGGAACCGAAGAGGTCCTCACCCGCTGAAGACGAGGTCCTCACCCAAGCGAAGGAGCGCATGATGACTGGTTCTCTGCAGGGCGAGACGGTTCTTGTGGTCGGGCGCGGGAGCGGCATCGCGCGGGCCATTGTCGGCGCGGCAGCGGCCGAGGGGGCCCAGGTGGTCGCCGCGGGACGTAACCGCGAGGCACTTGAGTCCGCGTACAAGGGCACGTCCGTGTCCGTGAAGGGTGTCGACCTTACGGACGAGGCCTCGATCGCGGCTCTGGCCGACGACGTGGGCAGCGTCCATCACGTGGTGTCCACCGCCTCGGCGAGGGCCCGCGGCGCCCTCGGGGAGTTGAGCCCGGAGGCGATCCTGCTGTCCTTCCACACGAAGGTCGTGGGTCCGATCATGCTGGCCAAGCACTTCGCGCCCGAGATGCCGAGGACAGGGTCGCTCGTGTTCTTCTCCGGGGTGGCCGCTCTTGAGCCGGATCCCGGATTTCTCGGGGTGGCGGCGACGAACGGCTCGGTGAACGTGGTGATCCGTTCACTGGCCGTGGAACTGGCCCCACTGCGGGTGAACGCCATCTCCCCGGGGACCGTCGACACCGGAGCGTGGGACGGGCTGGGCGAGAAGAAAGGCGCCTTCCTGGAAAAGCTGTCCGCGGCCAACCCCGCACGCCGGCTCGGCACGCCCGAGGACATCGCCCAGGCCGTGGTCTTCGCCATGACCAATACGTTCATGACGGGCGTCAGCCTGGCGGTCGACGGAGGGCAGCCGCTTGTGTGAGCGGCCGGGTCCTGTCGTCCCCGGCGGGGTCGGGGCCCTCGCCGGAGCCCCGGGCCGGCGTGGCAGTGCGCGGAGCCAGGACGTACCCGCGCCCCGGGCCACGGCGGGATCGCCGGTGCCGAAGGAGGACGGGCTATTCCTCGCGTTCGAGCTCAGCGCGGGCGCGCTCGGTATCGAGGTCCTGCTGCGCGGCACGGTAGATGTCGCCCGCCAGCTTACGGGCGGCCTGGGGGTCGTCCGCCGACGAGACCGTCCGGATCCGGTCGGCCCACTCCTCCATGCTGCGAGGGGTTTCGGGATTCTTGCTCACATAACCTTTGTACCTTTCGGTGAGTCTCTTTGCCTCTCGTGGCGAAGGACAGCCCCGGACGGCGCGACGCACGGAGCCCGGGACATCCAAGGTTCCCAGGCATCCACGGTTCGGCTGCGAAGCCGGGCGCTGATACACCGGACCACTAAACTTGATGATCTGGTGGACGGCGGCCCCCTCTCGGCCGAGACGTCCGGTCAACTCGGGCCAACACATCCGGTCGCGCCAAGACGCCCGATCGATTCGAGCAACATCAGGCGACCAGCTTCACCGTGCGGCGGCACCGCGCTGGGAGGATGACATGGCGACCCTGCTGTCAGTCAACGTGGGACTGCCGACGGACGTGCCCTGGCAGGGCAGAACGGTACACACGGGAGCGTGGAAGTATCCCGCCGGCGGCCCTCGGATGGTGCGCCGCCTCAATATCGACGGAGACGGCCAGGGAGACCTTCAGGGCCACGGCGGGGAGCAGAGGGCCGTCCTCGTCTACCAGACGCAGTCCTACGCGTACTGGCGCAAGGTTCTTGAGCGTGACGATCTCGACTTCGGCCAGTTCGGGGAGAACTTCACCGTCGACGGACTCGCGGACGACGAGGTGTGCATCGGCGACCGATACCTCATCGGCGAAGCCGAATTCGAGGTCACCCAGCCACGTGTCACGTGTTACCGGGTCGGCATGCGGCTCAACGAACCGCGCATGGCCTCCCTGCTGGTCGCCCACCACCGCCCCGGCTTCTACCTCCGCGTCATCACCGAGGGCCAGGTCCGGGCGGGAGACCGGATCACCAGGACCCGCACCGGCAAGGGAGCGCTCACCGTCGCCGACACCGATGCCCTTCTCTACCTCCCGGGGGCCGATCCGGCCAAGCTGCGTGCCGCCCTGAACATCGAGGCGCTCAGCCCCGGATGGCAGCAGTCCTTCCGGGACATGAGCCGCCGGCTCGACCAGCCGCCCGGCCCCGCGCCCGTCGCACCGGGATGGAAGGGCTTCAAGCGGCTGCGCGTGAGCCAGGTCGTCCACGAGACCCCGGTGGTCTCCTCGTTCTACCTGCGGTCCGCGGACTCCCAGCCGCTGCCCACCGCCATGCCCGGCCAGTATCTGAGCCTGCGGATCCCGAGAGAGGGCCAACCCGCTCTGGTGCGTTCGTATTCGCTGTCCTCCGCTCCCGATGCCACCGAGTACCGGATCAGCGTCAAACGCGAGGAACGCGGCGCGGCGAGCACCTACCTCCACACTCATCTGAACAGAGGCGACGTCATCGAAGCGGCCGCCCCACGCGGGGCGTTCGTGCTGGCCGATGAACGCACGCCCGTGGCGCTGTTCTCGGCGGGCATCGGCGTCACCCCCGTTCTGGCGATGCTGCACCAACTGGCCCGCGAGCACAGCTCCCGTGCCGTGTGGTGGGTGCACACCGCGCGCGACCCCGGACAGCACGCCTTCGCGGAAGAAGCCCGGCAACTGGTCACGCGGCTGCCCCACGCCCGTTCCTTCATCTACTACACCGCCCCGGATGACACGGTCCCGGAACACACCGTCCCGGATCCCGAGGCCACCGGGGGGCCGTGTGTGATTCACGGACGCATGACCAGCGGAGCCGTCCGGGAACTGGGCGTGCCCACCGACGCGCACGCCTACCTGTGCGGTCCCACGGGCTTCATGTCGGATGTGACCTCCGCTCTCCAGCTGGCGGGGCTGAGCGGCTCGAACATCCACACCGAAGTCTTCGGAGCGCCGGCCGCCATCAACCCCGGCGTCACCTCTCCAGGGACCGGACGTCCCCACCAGCCGCCCGGCCCCCAAGGCACAGGCCCCTCCGTCACCTTCGCCCGCAGCGGACTGTCCACCCACTGGTCGGACCAGTACGCGACGCTGCTGGAGCTGGCGGAGGGATGCGACATCCCGACGCGCTGGTCCTGCCGTACCGGGGTGTGCCACACCTGCACCACTCCCCTGCTCACCGGCCAGGTCCAGTACACGACGCAACCCCTGGAGGATCCCGAGTCGGGTGACGTGCTGCCGTGCTGCAGCATCCCCACCACCGATGTGCTTCTCGACCTGTGAGGTGACGGGACCGGACCCCCGGACCAAGTCGGACCGAGTCGGTCGGACCGAGTCGGACCGGACCGCCGGATCACCGGACCGCGAACAGCCACGAACCGTTCACAGCAATACTGGAGGTTGGAATGAACAGCGTTGTGCATCACCGCACCGCCACCGTCAACGGCATGGATGTCTTCTACCGGGAGGCCGGAGACCCGCGGGCACCGGCACTCGTCCTGCTTCACGGCTTCCCGTCGAGCTCGCACATGTTCCGCAATCTGATTCCCGCTCTCGCCGACACCTACCGCGTCGTCGCGCCCGACATGATCGGATTCGGGCAGTCGGCCATGCCGACGGTCGACGAGTTCGACTACACCTTCGACTCCCTCACCGATGTGACCGCCGGGCTGCTGGAGCAGCTCGGTGTCGACCGGTTCGCGGTGTACGTGCACGACTATGGAGCGCCCGTCGCCTGGCGGCTCGCCACGCGGTCTCCGGGGCGCATCACCGCGATCATCACGCAGAGCGGAAACGCCTACACCGACGGGTTCGTCAAGACGTTCTGGGACGGGCTGTTCGCCTACGCCGAGAACCCGACGCCCGAGACCGAAGCCCCTCTCCGCGGTGTCCTGACGCTCGAACTGACCCGCTGGCAGTACCTGAACGGGGTCGCGGATCCGAGCCTCGTCAGCCCGGACACCTGGACCATCGACCAGTCGCTGCTCGACCGACCGGGCAACGACGCCATTCAGCTCGCGCTGTTCCGCGACTATCCGGGCAACGCCGCTCTCTACCCCCAGCTGCAGCAGTACTTCCGCGACAGCCAGGTGCCGCTGCTGGCCGTGTGGGGAGCCAACGACGAGATCTTCGGTCCCGACGGAGCCCACGCCTTCCAACGCGACCTGCCGGAGGCGGAGATCCACCTCCTGGAGTCCGGGCACTTCGCCCTGGAAAGCCATCTGGAGGAGATCACCGACCGCATCCGCGCGTTCCTCGCCCGCGTCATCTCCTGACCCGCAGGTGACGGACACGAGGCGCCGGGTCCGGAACACACCCGGCGCCGGACCGGGGCCGGGGTTCCCACCTGCCGGAAGATCCTGGGCGCCACCGGCTTGACCTTTCCGCAACGTCAACTTCTACCGTCGAAGACACGGGCCGGAGAGACCGGCCACGAGAGCGGGACGGAACGCGCCATGACCTGGTCGATCGCAGAAGTCGCCCGGATGTCCGGGGTCACCTCCCGGACACTGCGGCACTACGACGAGATCGGCCTGCTCACCCCCGACCATGTCGGGACGAACGGCTACCGCTACTACGAGGTGGACCAACTGCTGCGGCTGCAGCAGATCCTGATCCTGCGCAGGCTCGACCTCGGGCTGCCTCAGATCGCCGAGGTCCTCGACCGGCAGACCGACCCGGTCGCGGCGTTGCGTGGTCACCTCAAGCGGCTGCTCGTCGAGCAGGACCGGCTCGGCGCGGTCATCGCGACGGTCACGCGCACCGTCTCCGAACTCGAAGCGACGCAAGGAGGGCCGGCCATGGCCGCCATCAACCGTGCCGAGAACCTGTTCGAGGGCTTCGACTCCACGCAGTACGACGCCGAGGCGCGCGAACGCTGGCCGCAGAACTACGACAAGGCCCAGGAGTTCGCCGCGACGCTGACACCGGAGGACACCGAGCGGCTACAGAAGGAGGGGACGGCGGCGATGATCCGGATGGCCGAGTTCCTGGTCGCCGGCGTCCCGGCGGACGATCCAGCCGTACTGGACGAGGTCGACCGGCAGTACCGCTGGCTCTGCAACTTCTGGACCCCCGACGCGGCGGCCTATCGCAACCTCGGCCAGATGTATGTCGACGACGAGCGGTTCACGGTGACCTACGAGCGGGTCACACCAGGCCTGGCCGAGTACCAGCGCGACGCGATGGCCGCCTACGCCGACGCCCGGCTGAGCCAGTAGCCGGAACCTGTACCGGTGACGGACAACCCGCCGGGTGACGACGGCCCACCCGCCGGCCGCCGTCACCCGGCGGACGTCCGCGCCCAGGCAGCGGTGTCCCCCTCGGGCCCCGGTCGGCGTCGTACAGGGCTCTGCGGCGGGGTGCGCCCGTGGCGGCGGCACGCCGAAACTCACTGGTCATCCAGGACCGGCTCCGCATACGTTCGGCGGCATGGCTGACGAGTGCTTCGGGCATCCACGGCTCGCCGCGATCTATGACCCGCTCGACCCCGACCGCGGTGATCTCGACGCATACGTGCGGATCGCGGACGAGTTCGGGGCAAGCCGAGTGCTGGACATCGGTTGCGGGACAGGGGTGTTCGCCCTCCTCCTGGCCGGTCGCGGGATCGAGGTCGTCGGCGTCGATCCCGCCCGGGCGTCCATCGATGTCGCGCGGGCCAAATCAGGCAGCGAGCGGGCCCGTTGGATCTGCGGTGATGCGACAGCCCTTCCTTCTCTGCGGGTTGACCTCGCGACGATGACGGCGAACGTAGCCCAGGCCATCGTTGATCCGCGGACCTGGCGGAAGACGCTGCGGGGAGCCTACGACGCACTGCGGCCTGGCGGGCACCTGGTGTTCGAGACCCGGGATCCGGCGCGACGTGCCTGGGAGGAGTGGAACAGCGAGAGCTCTTACCGAGTGACGGAGATTCCAGGATTCGGCGCCGTCGAGAGCTGGATCCAGCTGATCGAGGTGCGCCGGCCGCTGGTGACATTCCGGGGGACGTACGTGTTCGCCGAGGACGGCCAGGTGCTGACGTCGGATTCGATGCTGCGCTTCCGTGAGCGGCGGGAAGTGGAAAGGGACCTGACCGCTCACGGCTATGTGGTGGAGGACGTTCGCGACGCGCCCGACCGACCGGGCCGGGAGTTCGTCGTCGTCGCGCGACGTCCGGAGGCCGGTGGCCCCCTGTCGTCCTATCCTGACTGAAGGGGGCCGACAGTGCCAGGGAGCCGCCATGGCCACGACCACATGGTTCTTCGAGCCCAGCCATACCGGTGCGGAGTTCCGCGCCAGGCACATGATGATCACCTACGTGCGCGGGCAGCTCAAAAACGTACACGGCTTGCTGGAGGTCGATCCCGACGAGCCGGAGAAGGCCCGCGTCGAGGCAACGATCGACGCGACCCAGGTGTACACCGGCCAGCCCGAGCGCGACGCCCACCTGCGCAGTGCCGACTTCTTCGATGTCGAGCACCACCCGACATGGACATTCGCCGGGTCGCGCATGCGTCAGGTGAGCGCGACCGAGTTCGAGATCACCGGAGATCTCACCGTACGCGGGGTGACGCGTTCCGTAACCTTCGACGTCACCTACTTGGGACAGTGGGACACCCCGTGGTGGGAGGGCGGCCGCGACCTCGGCCCGAGGCGCCGCGCCGGTTTCCTCGCAACCACCCGCATCAATCGCCATGACTTCAGTGTGAGCTGGAACGACGTGGTCGACCGGGGCGGAGTGGTCGTCAGCGCCATGGTCGACGTCGTGGTGGACATCGAAGCCGTCCTCGAAACCGACGAAACGGCCGTCTGAGCGAGGCCACGACGACGGCTGCTCAGGGTGTCGCCGTCGTCCGTGAATCCGACCGGGCGGACGGGTGGTCGGACGGGTGGTCGGCAACTCTTCCGCGTCCTCATCAGCCCCGAGGGTTCATCGCCAGGGCCGGTGCTTCGTCGTAATCGTGTGGCGGGCGGACGGCGGGGTCTATACAGTCCCCCCGTGCCTGAGCCGCAGCTGCTTCGTCCGGATCATGCCCCGGCGCTCCTCGCCTTCGAACGGGAGAATCGGGCCTACTTCGCAGCGTCCATTCCTGATCGGGGCGAGGAGTACTTCACCCGGTTCGACGAGCGACACCGTGACCTGCTCGCCGAGCAGGAGGCCGGGGTCTGCTATTTCCACCTGCTGATCGGCGCTGCGGGCGAAGTGCTGGGGCGGGTCAACCTGGTGGACGTGGCGGATGGTGCTGCCGATCTCGGGTATCGGATCGCGGAGCGGGCCGCGGGTCGGGGGCTGGCCACCTCGGCCGTGCGGGAGGTGTGCGGCCTTGCCGCCGACAGGTACGGGTTGACCGCCCTGCGGGCCGCCACCACCCTCGACAACGCGGCGTCCCGAGCTGTGCTGGCACGTACGGGGTTCACCGTCACCGGCGAGACACGACTCTCAGGCCGGCCAGGTCTGACGTACCGTCGAAGCCTTGAGGATCTCTCCGGCCCGTGTGTCGATGTGAACCGCCCCTGATCGGCGCCGGGGTGGCAGGTTCGGTGCCGTGGTGACAGGTGCCTGACCCGCAGGACAATGCGCATCGCGTGACCTGCCGTCGGGCGATTCCGTCAGGACGCGGGCTCGGCGCGGTCTCCGCCGAGGCCGGTCTGCGGCCGGGGGTTCGGAGGGCCGCCGTCGTAGGGCACTCCGGTCCGCGCCGCCAGTCCGGCGATCAGAAGCTCCAGCCCGTAGTGGAACTCGGCGTCGTGATCGCTCGTGGCGAGGTAGGGCGCGACGTCGGCGAGGAGAGGGGCGCCCGTGCTCGTGATGGCGTCGACGCGCTGCTGGATCTCGTCCGGGTCCGTGGTGCCCAGGTGGAGGGCGTAGCCCAGCTCGCGCATGAGCGTGCCGACGATGAAGGCGGTGTAGCTGCGCAGTACGTGGACCATCTCCTCGGGCGAGAGGCCGAGTTCGGTGATGGTGGCCAGTGTTGAACCGATGGCTTCGAGGGCCGCGGGCGACTGGGTCGGCCTGGTGAGTACCAGGGGGAATGCCTTGGGGTGGCGCTTGGCTGCGGCGCGGAACGCGGTGGCATGTGCCCGGATACGGTCCTGCCAGGTGCCGTTGTCACTGCCGCTGCCGGTGTCGGGGTCGCTGTCGGTGCGGGGGAACTCGATCCGGGCGAGCAGTACCTCGGCCACACCGTCCAGCAAGGCGTCCTTGTTGGGCACATGGCTGTAGAGCGACATGTTCTCGATGTCGAGTTCGGCGGCCAGCTTCCTGAGGGAGAAGGAGTCGGGTCCGTCACGGTCGATCATCGTCACGGCCGCGGCGATCACCTTCTCCCGCGTCAGACCGAGTCGCCTGCCCCTGCCGGTGCCTCGAACCGTCATGCGTTGTCCTCCCTCGCTCGCGGCGGCTTCCGACCACACGATCTCGCCATGCACTTGACATCACTTGCGGCGCAAGTCTAGCGTCACGGTCCCGAACGAAAAGACTTGCACCGCACGTCAGTTGAGACCATTACACGCCCTCCGGCGACCGGTCCCGAACCGACCCGCGGCTCCTTCCCCCACCCCCACAGCATGGCCGAGCAGAAGCCGGAACGATCATGATCACCGAAGAAGTGCGCGCGGCGCGTCAGAAGCTCGTCCTCGATCACTTTCACGACGAGGTCCGCCAGGAGTGGGACGACGTCCTGTCGACGTTCCCGCACCCCCACTACGAGCTGATCTCCACGATGACCGTTCATGACGGCGACCGTGCCGTCCGCGGTTACTACCACGACACCCGCGTCGCCTTCCCCGACCAGGATCACGAGATCATCGCCCTGCGCCACAGCGACGACGCCGTGATCGCCGAGTTCTGGCTGCTCGGCACCCACCGTGGCCCCCTCGGCGCCATTCCGCCCACGGGCAGCCGCTTCCGGGTGCGTATGACGGCGTACTTCATCTTCGACGAACACGAACAACTGGTCTGCGAGCGCGTCTACTTCGACACCCTCACCATGCTCCGGCAGCTCATCGGCGGCCTGAACATGAAGAACCCCAGGAACTGGATTCTGGCCGCGCGCTGCCTCAAGGGCCTTCTGAAGATGTCCGGCGGCGAGCCCCACCCCTCTCTCGTCGACACCACGCCTCCCGCCCTCGCCGACCGAGCCGGCCCGCGGCCCCCCACCCCCAAGGAACCCCGCCCGTGAAGGTCCACCACCTCAACTGCGGAACCATGCGGTACCTCTCCACCCACCTGGTCTGCCACGTGCTGCTCATCGAGACCGGCACCGGCCTCGTTCTCGTGGACACCGGCTACGGACTCGACGACATCGCCGAACCAGCACGCCGGGTCGGCCCGGCCCGCCACATCGTCAGACCCGCGTTCGCCCCGGAGGAAACCGCCGCCCGCCAGGTCGAGGGACTCGGCTTCCGCCGGGAAGACGTACGCGACATCCTCATCACGCACTTCGACGCCGACCACATCGGCGGCCTGTCGGACTTCCCGCACGCCACCGTCCACGTCACGGCGGCCGAAAAACTCGGGTCGATGATCTCGCCGTCGCGGCGCGAGAGGATCCGCTACCGCTCGGCCCAATGGGCGCACCAGCCGAAGATCGTCGAGCACAGCCCGTGCGGCGAACCATGGCAAGGCTTCCCCGCGGCCGAAGAACTCGTGGACATCGCCCCCGGTATCGTCCTGATCTCCCTTCCCGGCCACACCCGCGGACACGCCTGCTTCGCGGTCGACACCGGCACCCGCTGGATCCTCCACGCGGGCGACGCCTTCTACCACCCCGGCACCGTCGACGGCCGCTCCCGCGTACCCGCGGCCCTGCGCGGCATGGAAAACCTGGTCGCGTTCGACCTGAGAAGGGTCCGGGACAACCACGCCCGCCTCGCGGAGCTGCGTCAGCGCGCGGACCCCGGCCTGGCCATCATCTGCGCCCACGACCCGACCCTCTACGCCACGATGCGCGCCGACGGCTGACCTCGGCGCGGAAGCACCCGACGCGGGGAGGCCAGGGCCGCGGGTCAGCGCGGGGTGTCACCGCGTGTGTCATAGAGGTGGCGGGCCGCCTCGATCTCGCCGAGGTACCGGCGGGTCACGGAGCACATGCCGTTGACCGTGTCCCGCAGCGCCAGGCCCGCTTCGGTGAGGCGGTACTCGACACGAGGCGGCACGGTGGCGTACACCGTCCTGTCCACCAGACCGTCACGTTCGAGCCCGCGCAGGGTCTGGGTGAGCATCTTGTGGCTGATGCCGTCCACCGCGGTCCGCAACTCGTTGAAGCGCAGAGTGCGGACCTCCAGGGCGTTGATGACGACAAGCGCCCATTTGTTGGCCACACCGGCGTAGATCTCGCGGGCCAGGGAGTCGGCGCGCATCACATCGGCGTCCTCGGGCATACGGCTGACCTGTTCGGTCACCAAGAGGTTCCCCTCTCACCGAAAAGTACGTTCTTCCACGTCAGAGGATACTCACCTACGGTTTCCAAGTATCCGGAAGAAACCGAAGGCGGCCCTGGCATGCCTGCCGCCGCCGACCTGGCAAGGAGCCACACGTGCCCATTCTGAGGACATACGCCCGGCTGTGGACCGACGACCTCGATCACGCGCTGCCGCTGCTCAAGGATCTCACCGGCGCCGAGCCCCACCTGCGGATGGCGTTCCACACCGTCGAACTGGCCGCCATCGGCGACTTCCTCGTCATCGCGGGCCCGGCCGAAGACCGCGCGGCATACGCGCACGCCTCCGCCACCGTGGTCGTCGAGGACCTCGACGCCGTGAAAGCGACGCTGGAGGCCGCCGGCGCCACCATCACCACTCCCGTGACGAGCGGCCCGACGGGGCGGTTCCTGTACGCCCGCCACGCCGACGGTGCCGAGGTCGAGTACGTCGAATGGACGCCGGAGCTGGTCCGACCGCACGGCCGGGGTGCGGAAGCGGCGTAGACAGACCGCCGCGGTCAGGACACACCAGGCCGGGCGAAGCCCGGCCCCCGTACGCCCCGCACGCCCCTCGCCGCCCTCGCCGCCCTCGCCGCCCCGGGCCGCAACGCGCGAACGTCATGAGTGCCTGTACTCATGCATGCGAACCTCCCTCCCTCCATACTGTCTGTTACATGACAAATCATGGGGAGGGGCAGGCGTGATGCGTGCGAGGAGCATGGTGACCGCGGCGATGGTGGCCGCGTTCGGCCTGACGGGAGCGGGAGTCGTGCCCGCCGCGGCGGCCGGAGGTCTTCTTCCTCACCCCGGGCCGGAGGGTCTGGTGTGGGTGGAGGAGATGACGGGAGACGGTGGAGCCGCGTCGGGGGGCGCGTGGGAAGAATTGCCGACCGTGCTCACCGTTGCCTGTGAGGGCGGAGGCAGTGTGGTGGTGACGATGGAGTCACAGCAGCTGCGGGTGGCCGAATTCACGGTGGACTGCCCTGCCGGCAGTGCGGGCGTGGGCTCGGTGACCATGGATGCGGGTGTCGTACAGCAGGGATCCTTCACCGTGGGAATCGATGCCTCACAGGAAAGCATCCGGTGGGCCCTGACGGTGACGCAGCCCGAATAGAGATCCCTGCGGCCCCGCCCCAGCAGTCGCTGCCGGCCCGCCGTCAGACCAGCGGGTGTGCCATGCGGGGCGTGGCACACCCGGTGACGCGCCGCCAGGACCTCGACGCCTCGTCACCGCCGGCCTTCGATCACGGCGGGCCCGGTGGAGCGTCCGGGCCGGCGGCGTGCTCAGCGAGAGCCCGGTCGTCATCGCCGGCATGAAGCGATGGGCGTACCAGCGGGAAACCCGGTGCATCCCTCCCCGTACGGAACGCGCGGATCGCTCCGACGCCCTCCCGCCCATCGGGTGTGATGCCGTGCGACTGACCGGTTTCCCATGCGTCGATACACGGCCGCGGCCCACGTTCACCCACCGCTTGCGTGTCGCGAGGGGAGCCAAGAGGGCGCAGACTGGTGAAAATTGCGGACGATTGGGGCACGCGATGATCCTCATCGGCGTCATCTTGCTTGTGGTCGGTTTCGTCACCGGCATCTCGGTCCTGTGGACCATCGGGATTGTCCTCGCCGTCATCGGCGCCATCCTCTGGGTACTGGGGGCTGTTGGGCATGGCGTAGGCGGCAGGCGCCACTATTGGTGACCGATAGGCAGAGGTAAGCGGAGAGCGGCTCTGGGGTATCAGCAAGGGCGTGCCGATGCGCGGCATGTGCGCTCACGCGAATCCAGGCGTGGTGCTTTCATCGGCGTACGGCGGCACCCTCCCGAAGGCCATGTGACCTCCGGGACTCGGACCCGCACTCACCACGGCTCACAGCGATTCGTCAGGGAGGGCACATGGCCGTACGACACCACCTCATCGCCCGCGAGCCGGCCGCTGTCTGGCGGGTCCTCTCGGACCCGGCGCGGTACGCCGACTGGGTGGTCGGCACGGCACGTTCCTTCCCCGGAGAGGGCCGCTGGCCCGAGGTCGGTTCCTCCCTCACCTATACGGTGCGGCTGGGCTCCAAGGAACTGCGGGGATACACCGTCGTCCGGCGTCATGAGCCCCCGCGGTGGCTGGAGTTGGAGGCACACAGCGGGCCGCTCGGCACGGCGCGCGTCGCCCTCGACATCCGGCCCTGGGGTGACGAGACCCTGGTGATCGTCGACGAGCATCCCCTGCGCGGCTTCGCCGGTGCGGCCCACAACCTCGTCCTGGACGCGTTCTTGCAGGTCCGGCACCGTGGCATGCTCGGACGGCTCGCGGCGGCGGTGGAACACGACGGCCCCGCCCCGGCCGGAGCGCAGGCCGGCCCGGCCACGAGCCGGGGCCGCGCCGACGGTTGAACACGACCGGGGGTACGTCGGGGCGGGGCAGAAGCGCCGCGTGGGACGTTGCCGCCCGGTCCGCCATCCGGGCGAGCCCCCGGACCGGCTCAATGGCGAAGGACGCCCTCGGCGCTCAGCCGCGGTCCCTGAGCGGCCGGGTCGTCGGCGCCATGCCGGCGATGTAGATGTCCACGAGGCGCTGCGCGGTCTGGTTCCAGCCGGAGACGTGCGGGAGTCGCTGCGCCATCAGCGCGCCGAAGATCACGAGGTCGGCCGTGCGCACGTCGTGCCGGATCGTGCCGTCCTGCCGGCCTCTGCACAGCAACGAGCCGAGCTTCCGGTGCACGTCGGCCTGGGACGCTTCGCCCGCACGAGCGTCCCCGCGCCTGAACGGAGCCTGCCGTGAGCATGGTCTATCTCGCGCAACCCGAACAGCAGCAGCAACTCGAATGGCTCGACGGCGGCACACTGGCGATGCTGCTCGACGGCAAGGCCACCGACGGTCAGCTCATGATCGGACGCTTCGACGTCGCAGAGGGCGAGGCGCCGCCCTATCACAAGCACACTCTTGAGGACGAGGTCTTCCTGCTGCTCAAAGGCACCGCCCTGGTGTGGTGCGACGACCACGAGCACGAACTCGCCAAGGGCGGCGTCGTGTTCCTGCCGAAGCAGATCCCGCACGGCTACCGCGTCACCTCCAAGAAGGCCGACCTGCTGATGATCAACACGCCGGCCGGCATCGAGGGGATGTTCCGGGAGACCGGTCGTGACAAGTCCACACCACGTCCGCCCGGCTTCCAGGTGACGCCCGATCCCGCCCTCGCCGACAAGTACGGCAACGTCATCGTGGGCCCGCCGCGCTGACCGGCCCGTTTCCCGGGGCTTACGAGCCGCGCGGCTGTCCGGGGCTTGCGGACTCCAGCAGATGACGCCGCACGCCCTGGACGTGCCCGGTCATTCGCTGTCGGAGGCCGCGTCCGCGCACGAACTCAGCACAACCGGCAGGATTCGTCGCGAGGCCTTTCTCGTTCCTGCTTCCTGACTCCCGCTTCCCCGCCACGGAACCCACGGCCCCGAGAACCAAGACGGAGGAACGATGTCCGACGCAGACTCGATCAACGCACGCACCATCGCCGAGTTCCGTGCCAACCATGGGCAGGTCGGCGGAAGTTTCGCCGGAGTGCCGCTGCTCCTGCTGCACACCGTCGGCGCCCGGTCCGGCGCCCAGCGGATCAATCCCGTGATGTACCTGCCGGACCGGGAACGCTACCTCGTGTTCGCCTCCAAAGCCGGCTCCGACCGAAACCCCGACTGGTACCACAACCTGCTCGCTCATCCCGATGTACAGATCGAGGTCGGCGACGAGATCCTTACCGTGCATGCCTCCGTACTGGAGCGGGATGAGCGCGACGCGGCCTTCGCGGAACAGGCGAGCCGCTACCCCGGCTTCGCCGGCTACCAGAACAAGACCGAGCGGATCATCCCCGTCATCGCGCTTACGCCCACCGGCGTCCCCGGCGCCTCCACCCCGTCGCCGTCGGCCTGACCTCAGCCCGAATCCCGCATGAGCCCGAAGAAAGCACCACCAGGACTCAGCAACAGCGCCAAGCCCTCGACGAATCTCCTGCGTCACGGCCCGCTGGACGTCGGCGGTGCTATCATCGAGCAGCGGGCGATATTCACCCGTTCAGGTGAACGGGACCGGAGTTTCGCGCGGCGGACGGTCGTCGGCTGGATAGTGAGGACGCCGCACGATCTCCGGGTTCGGATTCAGGTCGGGAATGCGGTGGCCGATCATTCCCGAATTCTCCTCGCGCCATCCTGAGCCGCCGGCACGACATCGCACACGTACGGAACCGGCTCGTACGTTCACCGCGGATCCGTCCCTCGCATTCGTCGCTTTTTTCGCTTTCCGCACTGCTCGTGGTCTCAGCTCGCCCCAGGGGAGGACACATGGTCGGCACAGCACATAGGAACACCGGTGTGGAAGGCGTGGAAGAGGGTGTCGGTCTGACCGCCCTCATGGTCGCCGCGGCGCGGGCGATCGAGACTCACCGTCATGACAGCCTGGCACGGGACATCTACGCGGAACACTTCGTGCTGGCCGCACCGGCTTCCGCGGGCTGGCCGGTTCGCGTGCAACAGGCTCCGGACGGGGACGCGAACCCGCTGTGGGGAAGGTTCGCCCGCTATTTCGGACTGCGGACGAGGGTCCTCGACGACTTCCTCCTCGAGTCGGTCCGCGCGGGCGCCCGCCAAGTGGTCCTGCTCGGGGCGGGGTTGGACTCGCGGGCGTTCCGACTCGACTGGCCTCCCGGCTGCGTGATCTTCGAGATCGACACGGAAGGCGTGCTGGCGTTCAAGCACGAGGTGCTCGGCGGGCTGTCGGCCACGCCGAGGGCGGCCCGCGTACCGATCCCGATCGATCTGCGCGACGACTGGGTCGGAGCACTGGCCGACGCCGGATTCGACACGGCCGCACCGAGCGTCTGGCTGGCCGAAGGGGTGCTGTTCTACCTGCCCAACGCCGCCGAGACAGCGCTCATCGACTCGGTGGACCGGTTGAGCGCAGGGGGAAGCGCCCTGGCGTTCGAGGTCAAGCTTGAGGCGGACCTGCTGGCATACCGAGACAGTCCGCTCTACACCTCGACGAAACACCAGATCGGTATCGACCTGCTCGATCTGTTCGCCAGAGAGCCGCGGCCCGACTCCACGGGTGCTCTGACGGGCAAGGGCTGGTCCACATCGGTCCACACCCCCTTCGACTTCACCCGTCGGCACGGACGCGGCCCGCTGCCCGAGGAGAACGACGCGCTGGCGGGCAACCGGTGGGTGTTCGCGAACAAGCCACGGCCGTAACGCCGCCATCGGCCGAGGGCCGGGGCGTCTCCCCCGCCGGTACGTCTCCCCCGCCGGGACGGGAGCGCACCGACGAACATCGCGGGAGGGTCGGCCACGGCCACGGCCGTGCGGTGTCCGTGGCCGGTCGTCAGACGGCGGTGGCGCGGTCGACCAGACAGGCAGCGGCGTGGAAAGCCCCGCTCATCGGTTCCTCCCCTCCGGAACCAGGATGGGTTTGACCACGCGGCCCGCGTCGCAGTCGCGTTCGGCCTCGTTTATGTCCGCGAGCGGGTACGTACGGATCAGCTGGTCGAAGGGGAACCGCCCGGCCTGCCACAGTGCTGTCAGCCGTGGGATCAGCAGTCCCGGCACCGCGTCCCCCTCGCAGATGTGGGAGATCCGCCGGCCCCGGTCCAGTGCTCCCGGTTCGAGCGGCAGCGCGGTGTGGAGCCGTGCCACCAGGCCGAGGTGACCGGTCGGGCGCAGGGCCCGCAGCGCGTCGTTGATCAGCTGGGCGGAACCCGTGGTGTCCAGCGCGTACCGCGCGCCGCCGTCGGTCAGTCGCCGGATGCGGTCGGGCAGGCCGGCCGAGTCGGCGTGCAACGGGATGGCGTGGAACCGCTCGGCGAGGGACAGGCGTTCGGGGTGCCGGTCGACGGCCACGGTCACCGCCCCGGCGGCGGTGGCGGCCATCACCGCGGCCAGGCCCACCGCCCCCGCGCCGAACACGGCGACGGTGTCGCCGGGGCCGGCACCGAAGGAGTTCAGCACCGCTCCGGCTCCGGTGAGGAAGCCACAGCCGAGCGGTCCGAGCAGTTCGATGGGCAGCTCGGGGTCGACCCGGACGGCGTTGCGGGCCAGGACCATCGCGTACTCGGCGAACGAGGACTGACCGAACCACCGGGGGGCCAGCGCTCCCCCGGCCGCGTCGGTGAACCGCGCCGCGTTCTCCCCGCGCCCTCCGAAGAGGTTGAGCGAGGCGAAGGAGTCACAGTAGGCGGGAGCCGCACCCATGCAGTTCCGGCAGTGTCCGCAGGAGTCGAAGCTCAGCACGACATGGTCGCCGACGCTCAGGCCGGTGTCCGGGCCACCCGTCTCCACCACGACCCCGGCCCCCTCGTGGCCGAGTACCGCCGGCAGTGGTGAGCGGCCCGCCGAACGCCGGACCGCGAGATCGGTCCGGCACAGCCCGCAGCCCGCGATCCTGACCAGGATCTCGCCGTCGGCCGGCCCCGCGGCCAGGATCACCTCCTCGACGGTGAATCGGCTCTCGTACGAGCGCAGTACCGCCGCGCCGAACCTCATGGGCCCGCCTCCTCCGGACGGTGCACGACGAACGGTCTGAGGTTCCCGTAGAGCCCCCACGGTCCGCCCGCGACGCCGACGCCGCTCTCCTTGATGCCCGCGAACGGCTGGGCGAGGGACAGTTCGGCATGGTGGTTGATCCATGCCGTCCCGCACTCCAGCCGGTCGGCCACCGCCTCGGCACGGTCCAGGTCGGTCCCCCATACCGAGCCGCCCAGCCCGAAGCCGGTGCCGTTGGCCGCCTCGATCGCTTCGTCGAGGCTCCCGTACGGCAGCACCGGCAGGACCGGACCGAATTGCTCCTCAGTGACCACCGGACTGTGGGGTGGGACATCGGCCAGGATCGTCGGGGCGAAGAAGTAGCCCGGCCGGTCCAGCCGGTGGCCACCGGTCACGGCTCGGGCGCCGTCGGCCAGGGCCCGCGCCGTGTATCGCTCGACCCGGGCCAGTTGGGGGGCGTTGTTGACCGGCCCCAGCCGCGAGTCCGGGTCGATCCCGGCTCCGACAACGGCGCTCTTCGCACGCTGTGCGAGCGCCTCGGCCACCTGGGAGTAGAGCCGGACCGGGGCGTAGACGCGCTTGACCGCCATGCAGACCTGCCCGCAGTTGCGGAAGGCCGCCCAGAACAGCCGGTCCGCGATCCTCTCCACATCCACGTCCTCCAGCAGGATGGCGGCGTCGTTACCGCCCAGCTCCAGGGTGACCCGGGAGAGCGAGGCCGCCGCGACCTCCGCGACGGCCCGTCCGGTGGGAATCGAACCGGTGAAGGTCACATGGCGTATCCCCGGATGGGACGCGAGTCGGGCGCCGAGAGGTTCGCGGCCGGTGACGATCGTCAGTACGCCCTCGGGAAGGGCGGTGGAGAGGACGGACCCCAGCAACCGTGTGGCGAGGGGTGTGAACGGGGAGGGCTTGAGCACCACCGTGTTGCCCGCGGCGAGTGCGGGCGCGAACTTCGCCGAGGCGAGCTGGAGGGGAAAGTTCCACGGGACGATCGCGGCGACGGGCCCGAGCGATCGCCAGCGGATCTCGCTGCGTACCGGGCGTCCGTCCGTGATCGGCCGGGATCCGGGGTCCAGCTCCGCGAAGTAGCGCAGCCGGGCCGCCGTGCGGGCGATCTCCGCGTACGACTCGGCCAGGGGCTTGCCCTGTTCGCGGGTGAGCAGCGGAGCGAGCTCGGCCCCGGCCGCCTCCACGGCGTCGGCTGCCGCGAGCAACGCGGTGGCGCGGGTGACGCGGTCGGCCCGCCAGCCGCGCCAGGCCTCGTGGGCCCGGTCGACGACGGCGTCCAGCTCGTCCGGCCGCTGGTCGGGAGCGTCGTCGAAGGCCTCGCCCGTTGCCGGATCCAGGACGGCGAAGCTCCGGCCGCGGGTCCCGGGCGCCTGTGGGTGCTGACGTGTCGGCATGCCTGCGGTCAGCTCGCGGCGGCGGCAGCCGCGTACTCCCGGGCATGCTGGTCCATCTCCGCCCGGAAGGCGGCCACCAGGCTCGGCTGAATCCTTCCTGCGTTGCGATCGCCCCCTTCGCAGACCGCCCCGCGCACGCCCACGATGTCCGTGCCGATGCGGGTCAGCTCGCCGAGATCTGCCCCCTTGACACTGCCCGCGAGGGCCGCGAGCAGACCGGCCTCGTGGGCCAGCCGGACGAACTCCGCGCAGACGTCCGGCGGAACGTGGTCGAACAGCCGTGTCCCGTCCTTGATCGCGGTGTCGAGCATGGCCGCGTCGGAGCCGGAGCGGAGGGCGATGTCGGGCAGTGCGAGCGGGTTGACGCAGCCGATCCGGTGGGCGTCGGCGTAACCGGAGGCGACGACGAGAGCGTCCGGCCGGTAGTCCTTCACCGCCCGGACGACCCCTCGCATGACATCGATGGCCTGTTCGGGCGTGGTGCACCCGTAGAGGCCGACCTTGATGTACGTGGCTCCGGAGACGGCCGCACCGAGCGCCGCCTGGGCCACCGTGCCGGGCTTGTACGGAACGTCTCCCACGGTGGCGGACACCGGCTTGTCCGCCGGGACGGCTTCGCGGATCTCCCGGATGACCCACGGGTAGTTCGCGCCGAGCGAGCCCTCGTCGGGCTTCTTGACATCGACGATGTCGAGGTACTCCGCCGCCTTCGCGCAGTCGAGGGCCTCCTCGACGCTGTCCGGGGAGATGAGAAGCAACAACGTGGACTCCTTCCACCGCGTGTCCACCCGCCGGGGGCGGGTGCGCGGAGGCATCTGGATCACTTGCGGTCCGCTCATCATTGCGGCGCCCCGTGACCATCGGTAGGGCGTGCGGAGTCCGAACGGATCGTGGCCCACGCCGTGTCCACCCCGTCGTGCGCCGTCCACGCCGGTTCGAAGGCGGAGCGCACCGCGAGCGTCGGGACTGTGTCCGAGTCGGAGGTGGTTCGCCGAAGTTGCCGGGGGCATCCGTACGTAGCATGTGCAGGTATGACGATGTTGGCTGACCAGAGCATCCACCCGTTCCGTATCGACGTCCGTCAGGACGAGGTGGATGATCTCCACGAGCGCCTCGACCGCACCCGTTGGCCGGACGAACTGCCCGGAGTGGGCTGGGCATACGGTGTTCCGCGGGACTACCTCAAGGACCTCGTGAGGTACTGGCGGCACGAGTACGACTGGCGTGCCGCGGAGGCCCGGTTGAACCGGTGGCCGCAGTTCACCACCGTGATCGACGGGGCGAATATCCACTTCGCCCATCTCCGTTCGCCCGAGCCCGATGCGACCCCGCTGGTCATGACGCACGGCTGGCCGGGTTCGATCGTCGAGTTCGCCGAGGCCGCCGGTCCGCTCACCGACCCGCGAGCCCACGGCGGCGACCCTGCCGACGCGTTCCACCTGGTGCTGCCGGGCATTCCGGGGTTCGGGCTGTCCGGGCCCACGACGGACAGAGGCTGGGAGTTCAAGCGGGTGGCCGGAGCGTTCGCCGAGCTGATGGAGCGTCTCGGCTACGAGCGGTACGGGGTGCAGGGCGGTGACTGGGGAGCGGCCATTTCCCGGGAGCTCGGCCGGACACGGCCCGAGCATGTCATCGGTGTACACCTCAACCTGCTGCCGAACTCCGCGGCGACACAGGCCCCCAGCGCGGAAGACCTGGACGCTCTTGACCCCGCCGAGCGCGAGCGCACGCTGGCCTCCTGGGAACGCACCCGGGAATGGAGCCGTGACCGCCAGGGTTACGCCGACATCCAGTCCACTCGGCCGCAGACCCTGGCCTACGGTCTCACCGACTCACCCGTGGGCCAACTGGCCTGGATCGTCGAGAAGTTCAAGGAGTGGACCGACTCCCGCGACCGTCCGGAAGACGCCGTCGACCGCGACCAGATGCTCACCAACGTGATGCTGTACTGGCTGACCGGCACGGCGGGCTCGTCCGCCCGCATCTACTACGAACGCGCGCATGCCGACTACTGGGGCACGCCGCCCGAGCCCTCGACGACGCCGACCGCGCTGGCCGACTTCCCACGCGACAACTTCATTCCACTGCGCCACATCGCGGAGCGGACGAACAACATCGTGCAATGGACGAGTTACGACCGGGGCGGGCACTTCGCGGCCATGGAGCAGCCGGACCTGCTGGTCGGCGACGTAAGAACATTCTTCCGAAGCTTGCGTGACCACCGGATCCACCACGGATAGCCCGGTTGTGCCGGCCGCTGGCACGGCGCCGCTCTCACCACCGACGGAAATCGGCTCGCTTCAGGTCAGCTACTGCGTCGCGTGAGGCTGTAGACGAGGACCAGCACAGCCGCGGCCATCACCAGCACGTGTAACCACGCGGGGGCGGCGGAAGCGTCGGCGGCTGCGGTCGTCGTGAGCGAGGTCATCATGATGTCTCCTTCAACAGGGCTGTCCCGAGACGGAATCGCGGTCGTCGCGTGCGCCCGCCCTCACCGTGCGGAGGTGCGGGTGTCCGTCCGGCCGAAGGGGCGGTCGGGTCAGCGTCGGTTGCGGCTGTCCCTGCGTGACCGGCCTCTTCGGCGGTTGGTATGCGTGTGCCCCCGTATCGAGAAGGCAGACCTGTTACGACGCTCGCGTGGTGATTTCAAAGACAGCGCCGGACCATCTCAGGCCCCGGAGACTCCATCGATGCGTTCTCGGAGCAGATCGGCGTGGCCGTTGTGACGTGCGTATTCCTCGATCATGTGAACCATGATCCAGCGAAGGGACACCCCATGATCGCCTATCTGGCCGGCATCCTGCTCGGACAGGCGACCCGAGTCGGCCAGTGACGCGGCCGCGGTGAGCTCACGGCCTTGAGCGACTTCCGCCTGCCAGCGGGCCATTGCCTCATCGAGTCCCTGGTCCGGACGAAGGGCGAAACCGTCTCTGTTGTTCTCCCCGAAGACCAAGGGCACATCCTGACCGGCGAACACACGCTGGAACCAGTTGCGCTCCACCTCCGCCATGTGCTGGACAAGGCCCAGCAGCGTCATCGCCGATGGTGCCGCCGAGGCCAGCCGCACTTGATCATCGTTGAGACCCGAGCATTTGAGGGCGAGAGTCGCACGGTGGAAGTCAAGCCATGCTTCCAGCATGGCGCGCTCATCGGCATGCGCGGGCGGGACGGGGCGTCCGTCCGGTGTCGTCTTCATCACCGCATCCTGGCAGAAACCGCCATGGCCGCGTCGCCTACCAAGCCCGAGAGGCATCGGGGCGGTTGGCCGCCGCCCCGGGTCGGCGGACACCGAACGCTCGGGGTGGGCCGCGCGCCTCGTACGGACCGCGCAGGAACAGGGGTTGTCAGGCGTGACCCCTTCCCGTTCCCGGTCAGCGGTAGCCTGGGCGCATGAGCGCACGGAGCAACTGGCCCCCGGAGGAAGGCGGGCCCGCGCCAGCCCCGTCGCCCAATGACGGTCCGCAGATCACTCATGCCGAGTGCCGGCAGTGCGGCACGCACATCGCCGGCCTGGACGGCCGCTACAGCTGCGGGGTGTGCGGCTGGGTCAACCACCACTCCGAAGGACACCGCGAGCTGCCCACCGCCGAAGACGACACCGACACCACCAACCACCTCGCCTGAGGAGCGGCGGCCGACTGCCGGCCGACAGCGGCGTCGCGGGTCGACTCCGGCGTGCGGGATGTCCCGTCCCGGTCGGTCTCGTCCTCACGTGCCGTCCGGCAACCCCTCAGGCTTGGGGTGGGTCGGGTGGCGCGCCTTCTGTGAGAACGAGTCCCAGCAATCCGGGGAACCGCGCGTCGAACTCGGACCGCCGAAGCCGGTTGAGCCTGCGTGCCCCCTTGTCCACCTGCTCCAGCAGTCCGGCGGCGCGCAGTACCGCGAAGTGGTGGCTTGCGGTCGCTTTCGACACCGGCAGGTCGAACGTCCCGCATGCCCGGCTGAAGTCCGGCTCACCGGCGCACTCGCGCAGGATCGAACGCCGTACCGGATCGGCGAGGGCATCGAGTGCCTCCTGCAGGGTCACCTCCGTCGGGTCGGCGTGGACCAGGTTTCTGGCACGGCGCGCGACCGGCTCGGCCATGGCGGCCCCCTCCTCGGCTTGACATGTTAGATCGCCATCGTACAGTGATGAGTGTTCGATCTGCATCTAACACAATCCTTCTCCGACCCAGTGAGGCATGCCATGTCAGCGTCGATCATCAGCGGGCCGCGAGTGGCGGTGGTCACCGGGGCCAGCCGGGGAGCCGGCAAGGGCATCGCCCTGGCACTCGGACAGTCGGGGGCGACCGTCTACGTGACGGGACGCAGCCGGCAATCGTCCGACTCTCCCTACGGTGGCACGATCGCGGAGACCGCTGCGCTCATCGACGAAGCCGGCGGCAAGGGCGTCGCGGTGGCCGTCGACCATTCCGACGACGAGGCCGTGGCGGAACTGTTCGCCCGGATAGGACGCGAACACGGCCGACTCGACATCCTGGTCAACAACGCGGCCCAGGTGGTCCACGCCCCGCCCGCCGGGCGGTTCTGGGAACAGCCGCTGGAGGCAGCCGATCTCATAACGGTCGGCCTGCGGTCGCACTACGTCGCGAGCTTCCACGCCGCGCCCCTGCTGATCGCCAATCGCCGGGGACTGATCGTCAACACAGGTCACTACGGTGCTGTGGCCTACCACGTGGGACCCGCCTACGGCGCCCAGAAAGCCGGCTCCGACAAGATGGCCGCCGACATGGCCAAGGAGCTACGCCCGCACAACGTCGCCGCCGTGTCGGTCTGGATGGGCGGGCTGGACACCGAGCGCGTACGCGCACACTTCGCCGCACTGCCCGCTGAGGCCAGACCGACCGACAGGCGCGAATCCCCGCAGTTCACCGGCCGGGTGATCGCGGCCCTCTACGCGTCCGACGATCTCATGCGGCTCTCCGGCAGGGCGCTGATAGGCGCTGAACTGGGGGCGCACCTCGGTATCACCGACATCGACGGCGGCATCCCACTCTCCCTGCGCCACACCCTGGGCGGACCACCGGAACTCCACCCCAGCCTGTACTGACAACCGCTCGGCAGCCTCGTGGCGGCACGTGCACAGTCACTCACCGCCCGGCGGCGGTGGGTGGGGATGGTGGCGCAACGCGTCCAGGACGACGCGCACCGCCGCGCGAGGTGGTGCGCCACGACGGATCACCGCCGTGATCGTGCGCGTCACGGGAGTCGAGAGTTCCCTGGTGACGACGCGATACCGGGGGTCGACCGCCAGGCCGGGCAGCAACGCGATCGACAGTCCGGCCTCGACGTGCTGCAGAGTCATCAGGTAGTTGCTGAACCGGCACACCACCCGTGGCTCGAACCTCGACTGACGGCAGAGGCGAAGCGCGAGATTCGCCATGTACGACTGCGGCATGTCGAACGCCCACGGCTCGTCCGCGTAGGCCGCGATGTCCACGGTGCCGCGTCCGGTCGCGGGATGCCCCGGCGGTACCACCAGCAAGATCGGATCCGTGGCCAGCGGCACGAGATCGAGGTCCGGTCCCAGGGGGAGCTCGTCGAAGTTCGTGGTCGTGATGATGATGTCCGCGTCGCCTCCCCGCAGGGCGGGCATGCTTTCGTGGGGTTCCATTTGCAGCAACTCGACGGTGAGACCCGGGTGCTCGCGCGCCAGGCGCGTCACCGCCGGCACGGTCATGGAGTGAATCGCGCTCTGGAACGCCCCCATCCTCACCAGCCCGGCCGGCTCTTCGTCGAATCCGCGCAGCTCCGCCTCGACGGCGTCCATGTGATCGAGGATCGCCCGCGCCCGCCGCGCGAGGATCAGCCCGGCCGGGGTGAGTCGCACCCGGCGTCCCGTTCGTTCCAGGAGTCGTGTGCGTGTCTCGGCCTCCAGCAGGGCGAGCTGTTGCGAGACGTTCGACGGGCTGAGATTGGCGGCTTTCGCGACCGCCCGAATGGTGCCCAGCGTGTCCAGCCGGCTCAGCAGCCTGAGCCTCCACGGGTTCATCACGCTCATATTGTTGTGCGGTTCCACCGAACAGGAAAGCCGTCATTGCGAGATGGACGCGTCGCTCGGCGCGGCTTACCGTCGGGAGCATGGCTGCTTCGACCTCCCCGCCGTCCGCCGAAAGCTTCTGGGCCGACGCCGAAAGGCACCTCGTCCGCTACGGCGGCGAGTTCACCCGCGAGATCATCGACCGCGCCGCCGGCAGTTTCCTGTTCACCGCGGACGGCCGGAAGATCCTCGACTTCACCTCCGGCCAGATGAGCGCGCTCCTCGGGCACTCGCACCCGTCGATCGTCGCGACCGTCCAGCGGCAGGTGGCGGCCCTCGATCACCTCTACAGCGGCATGCTCAGCCGACCGGTGGTCGACCTCGCCCGACGGCTCGCCGGGACACTGCCCGCGCCGCTGGAGAAGGCGCTGCTGCTGACCACCGGCGCCGAATCGAACGAGGCCGCGATCCGGATGGCCAAGCTCGTCACCGGCAAACACGAGATCATCTCGTTCGCACGGTCGTGGCACGGTATGACGCAGGCCGCCGCGTCCGCCACCTACAGCACGGGGCGCAAGGGGTACGGCCCGGCCGCACCCGGCAATTTCGCCATCCCCGTACCGAACGCGTACCGGCCCGACTTCACCACGGATGACGGCTCACTGGACTGGAGCCGTCAGCTCGACTTCGCCTTCGACCTGATCGACGCCCAGTCGACCGGCAGCCTGGCCGCGTGCCTCGTCGAACCGATTCTGAGCTCGGGCGGAATCATCGAGCCGCCGCCCGGGTATTTCGCCGCGCTGCGGGAGAAGTGCCGGGAACGCGACATGCTGTTGATCCTCGACGAGGCCCAGACGGGCCTCTGCCGCACGGGGACCTGGTACGCGTTCGAACGCGACGGCGTCGTCCCCGACATCCTCACGCTGTCCAAGACACTCGGCGCCGGACTCCCCCTCGCGGCGGTGGTGACCAGCGCCGAGATCGAGCAGGAGGCGCACAAGCGCGGGTTCCTGTTCTTCACCACGCACGTCGCCGATCCGCTGGTGGCCGCGGTCGGCAATACCGTTCTCGACGTCCTGATCGACGACAAGCTCGACGAGCGCGCGCGGTCCCTCGGCGCGTTTCTCCGCGACGGCCTGGCGGACATCGCCGACCGCCACACGGTCGTCGGCGATGTCCGGGGCCGGGGCATGCTGGCCGGGCTCGAACTCGTCGTCGACCGCGAGACGAAGCGGACCTCGGACGAGCTGGGCGCACGGGTCACCCGACGGTGCCTCGAACTCGGTCTGCACACGAACATCGTCCAGCTCCCCGGCATGGGCGGGGTCATGCGGATCGCACCGCCGCTGACCGCCACCGAGGACGAGCTTTCGCTCGGCCTGACGATTCTGGACCAGGCGATCGGCGACGCCGGCGCAGGACTCTGACCACTCCGGAACCGCGGCGCCCCACCGCACTCGGGCAGGTGCCCTGGGGCCCGCCCAATGGTACGGCCGGCCCGAGGAGGCTCAGCCGGCCGTCGGAGCGGCTCGCGCGGTTACGCCGATTCGGTACCAGGTCAGGACTGCGGGAAGCCACTGCCCCTGTCGTCCGGGTTCGAGGTCAGGGTGCGTATTACCCTCTGGCTCTCCGGCGACGGTGCGGCGAATCACTCGGCGAGTAAATACCTCCGGTACCGCGGTCCGCCAGCGAACACCGTGGTCGATCAGGACGCTGACGGACCAACAGCCCGAAAGCAGTGCGGCCGTTGGTTCACATGAATCGAACGGAAAGGGAAACCCCCATGAAGGCATTCCAGGCCGTCACCGAAGCGATCGCCACGGAGGGGCTCGACCACTTGTTTGCCGTGATGGGGGACGCGAATCAGGACGTGATCGTGGATCTGGGCGAACGGCATGGCACGACCTTCGTGCACGCACATCATGAAGCCGGCGCCGTCGGCATGGCCGACGGTTACGCGCGGTTCAGTGGCAGGCCCGGTCTCGCGTCGGTCACCCAAGGCCCCGGCTACACCAACGCCACGACCTCGCTGGTGGCCGCGAGACTCCACCGCACACCCCTGATGGTGGTCGCCGGACATACCTCCCTGCGTGATCCGTACAACCCGCAGGGCATGGTGGACCAGTCGGCGCTGGCCAGGCTCACCACCGAAGCCAACGTTCGACTGGATTCCGTCCATAACGTGGACTACTGCCTCGGTGAGGCATTCCGTCAGATCAAGGTAAGGAAAGGGCCGTTCATCCTGAACCTGCCCCAGGACATCCAGCAGACGGAAATGCCGGACCCCAGCTGGTCATACCGCCCCATGTACTGTCCCCATTCCCTCCAGCCGCCGCGTACAGAGGATGTCGAAGAGGCGGCCAAGCTGCTCGCGGCGGCCAAACGCCCGACCATTCTCTGCGGACTCGGCGCGAGAAACGCCCAGGCGGAGTCCGAGATCCGCAGACTGGCCGAGCATCTCGGTGCGCCCGTCGCCGTCACCGTTCTCGCCGCCGGATTCTGTGCGGACTATCCGCAGTATCTGGGAATCAGTGGCGGACTGGGTTCGGATCTGACGGTGAACACCCTCACCGAGAGCGATGTGATGGTGGTCGTGGGCGCCAGCCTGAACGAATGGACGACCCACTTCGGAAAGATCCTGGAGAACGGGAAGAGGATCATCCAGATCGATGACCGGCCCGATGCCTTCGGCTGGTTCGCCCGCGTCGCCATCGGCATGGCGGCGGATGCCGGAACAGCCGTGGCGGCCCTGGCGGACCGGCTCGGCGAGACCATGGCCGCCCGCCAGCCCGACGCCGGGCTCGCGCAGCGGATCCAGGAGCAGGACAGGAAGCTGCGGAGCGTGCGGTTCACCGACGGAGACGCGACGGATCCGCGCCGGGCGGCCCTCTACCTGGAGGACGCGCTGCCGAAGGACGACCGCATCCTGGTGCTGGACGGTGGCCACGCGGCCATGGTCTGTACGAAGGCCCTCACCGCGCCGCGCGCGGAGAACTGGAGCATCGGCTGGGATTTCGGCGCCGTCGGCCAGGGACTGGCCATCGCGATCGGTGCCTGCTTCGCGCGCCCTGGCGAGCGCGTGACGCATGTGACCGCGGACGGCTCGTTCATGATGAACGTCGCCGATTTCCAGACAGCGGTGCGCCACAAGCTGCCGCTCACGGTGATGGTGTTCAACGACAACGCGCTGGGCCAGGAAAAGCATGATCTGATCCACAAGAAGCTGAACCCGTCCTACGCCGACATGCCGCAGCCCGACTTCGCGAAACTGGCGGCCGGCTTCGGAGCCAAGGGCTTCACGGTGCGGACGCCGGACGACCTCGGCGAGATCGACAGGGCGCTGGCCGTCGAGGAGGGCCCTGTCGTGGTCGACGTACGCATCAACGGTGATGTCGAACTGGCGGTCAGTTGGGAGATCGCCAAGCATCTGAGCTGAGGGGTGTCCCGTCAAAGATCCCGGCCGTGCCTGTCGGCCCGCTCACCGGCCTCGTGTCCACCATGACGGGTGTCAACCACGGGTTGACACCCGAGGAACTGTCAACCTAAGGTTGCCTCATGGTGGAACCGACGCAGATAAATAATCCAGTCCGCCTCGACGACCTCATCGAGGCCATCAAGAAGGTGCACGGCGACGCTCTCGATCAGCTCCAGAGCGCTGTCGTCGCCGCTGACCATCTCGGCGACGTGGCCGACCACCTCATCGGCCACTTCGTCGACCAGGCCCGCCGCTCCGGCGCGTCATGGACCGAGATCGGCAAGTCCATGGGCGTCACGCGGCAGGCCGTCCAGAAGCGGTTTGTGACGAAGGACGAACAGACGCCCGACGCGAACCAGGACTTCGGCAGGTTCACCCCGCGGGCCAGGAGCGTCGTCGTCGCGTCCCAGAACAAGGCCCGCGAAGGCGGTCACACGCAGATCGGCACGGGGCATCTCGTACTGGGCCTGCTCGACGACCCGGCGGGACTGGCCTCACAAGTGCTCGTCGCCCAGGGCGTACAGCTGGCGACGGTCGCGGAGGCCGTGACCGAGGCGCTGCCGGAGCCCTCCGGTGAGCCCGTGCCCGACCTCGTACCCTTCGACGCACGGGCGAAGAAGGCCCTTGAGCTCACCTTCCGGGAGGCCCTGCGGCTGGGCCACAACTACATCGGCACGGAGCATCTGTTGCTGGCGCTGCTGGAACAGGAGGACGGCAAGGGCGTGCTCAGCGGGCTCGGCATCGACAAGACGCGTACCGAGGAGCACGTGTCCGCCGCGCTGACCGCGATCCGGGAGAAGCTCCAGGAGTAGCGGTGGCGCCATCGGCCCGCCCGTGCCCGGCGGGCGGGCCCCCACAGCGGCGACGCCACCTGTTCCAGGGGGCGAGCCGCCTGTCGGCCGCGGCGACTACCCGCGAGCCGCCCCCTGTTCTCCCGCCAGGCCCAGCAGCGTCCCGGCGGTGAGGGCGACGCGGTCGGGGAGGTCGGCGACGAGGACGTGTTCGTGCCGGGCATGCGCCCCGTCGCCGGTGGCGCCCATGCCGCACAGGACCGGGCGGCCGAGGGCGGCGACGAAGTTGGCGTCGCTGCCGCCGCCGACGAACAGTTCGGCCAGGGGCGCCCGGATGTGCGTCGCGACACCGTCGGCCAGCGCGAAGAGACGGCGGCCGCCGGGGCCGGGCTGCATCGGCGGACGGTTCCAGTCGCCGGCCACGGTGATGGTGACCCGGGGGTCGGCGGCGACCAGACCGGCCAGCACCCGGTCCACCCGCTCGATCTCCTCCTGCGTGCTGACGCGGACGTCCACGAGGCACGTCGCCTCGCCGGCGATGACGTTGCGGGCCGTACCGCCGCTGATACGGCCGATGTTGACGGTCGTCCCCCGTGCCGGAGCGGCGGCGGCGACCAGGTCCCGGATGACGTCGGCCAGTGCGTGGATGGCGCTGGCACCCTTCGCCGGGTCGAGGCCGGCATGGGCTTCGAGGCCCGTCGCGGTCAGGGTGAAGATGCCGACGCCCTTGCGGCCCGCCTTGATCCCCCACTCGCCGCCCGGCTCCAGCACCAGCGTGGCCGCTGCGCCGTCGGTGGCCCGTTCGATGAGCGGCCGGGACACGACGCTGCCGGTTTCCTCGTCGCCGTTGAACACGAAACGCACGGTGGGCCGCGGCAGACCGAGTTCACGCAGGGCGCGCAGAGCCCACATCCCCTGCGCCAGACCGGCCTTCATGTCGAAGGCTCCCGGGCCCGAGACCGTCCCGTCGGTGAGGGTGAACGGCCATTCAGCGATGGTCCCGGCCGGCCACACCGTGTCGTAGTGGCCGACGACGGTCACCGTGGCGCCGTCGGCGGTGCCGTCGTACTCGGCCTCGATGACGTCGCCGAGCTCAGGTTCGCGGTGGCGTACGGTACGGCTCGGCTCGCCCAGCCGCTCGGACAGCAGTTCCTGAAGCAGATCGGCGATGGCGTCGAGGAGTGGCTTGTCGTCGCTCGGCGACTCCTGTTCGACCAGTCGGCGCAGATCGGCGAGGTAGCTGTTCCGGTGGTCCTGTTCGCGGCACCAGGACGCGATACGGGACAGCACGTCGCCGTCAGGAACGGGCAGGGGCGCGGGTGCGGATGCGGGTGCCGACATGTTCTCCGTGTTTCTCCTGTTTCTCTGGGGTCTCTGGGTCTGGGTCTGGGTCTGGGTCTGGGTCTGGGTCTGGGTCTGGGTCTCTGAAAGATGTGGGAGCAGTACGACGCGTCAGTTCGTCGGGGCTCCAAGGCCGAACGGAAGGCCCACGGAGTACCAGGCGATGAAGAGCAGCGTCCATACGACAAGCATCGCCAGCGCCACCGGAAGCGTCAGCGACATCAGGGTGCCGATGCCCGCGCCGGGACGGTACCGGCGGACGAAACCGAGGCAGAGCACGAAGTACGGGCTCATGGGGGTGATGGCGTTGGTGCAGGAGTCGGCGATCCGGAACAGCGCCCAGGTGGTCTCCGGGGCGACCTTCAGCAGCATCAGCATCGGCACGAACACCGGGCCGATCAGCGCCCACATGGCGGAGCCGCTGGTGAGGAGCAGGTTCATCACACTGACGACGAGGATGACCCCGACGAAGATGACCGTGAGCGGCACCCCGGAGGAATCCAGCAGCCCCGCCCCGGTGATGGCCATGACCTCACCGATGGCGGTCCACTTGAAGTAGGCGAGGAACTGCGAGATCGCGAAGAACAGCACCAGGATGGGGGTGAGTTCGCGCAGCCCCCGAGCCATCATGTCGGGGATGTCCTTGGCGTCGCGGACCACCCCCACCGCCCGGCCGTATGCCACTCCGGTGGCGAAGAAGAGCAGGGAGAGGAAGACGGCGATGTTGTGGACGAGCGGCGAGTCGATGACGGCGCCGTGCTCTCCGCGCAGGGGTGAGCCGGCCGGCAGCGCGGCCGCGGCGATGGCGACCACCAGCGCGAGGGCGGTGAACGCGGCGGCGCGCAGCCCCCGGCGTTCGTCGTCCGTCAGCGACAGGTCCGGGAGTTCCTCGGTCTCCGCCGGTGTCCCGTCCTCGCCCCCGGTCGCGGCCTCCGGCTCCGCGGTGTCGTCGGCCGCCATCATCGCCAGCCGGCGGGTCAGCAGCGTTTCGGCGACCAGGGTGATGACCAACGCCAGGATGACGGATGAGGCGAGCGAGAAGAAGTAGTTGGCCACCGGTGTGACCGTGTACGAGGGATCTATGGTGTGCGCCGCCGCCGTCGTCAGCGCGGCCAGTGTGGCGTCCGACGGTGTGACCAGCGGGCTGGCGGCGTGTCCGCCGGAGACCGCGACGAAGGCGACCACCGCGCCCAGTACGGGATTGCGTCCGACGGAACGGTAGGCGATCGCACCCAGCGGGATCATGACGACGAACGCCGCGTCGGAGGCGATATGGGCGACCATCCCCGTGAACGCGATCATGAAGGTGACCGCCCTCAGCGGGACCTTCGCCAGCGCGGCCCGCAGCATTGCGGTGAGGAGCCCGGCCCGGTCGGCGACCGATACGCCGAGCATGACGACGAGGACGACCCCGAGCGGCGGGAACGTCGCGTAGTTGTCGATCAGGCCGTCGAGCATCATGGTCACGCCGGCGTCCGAGACCAGGCTGCGCACCACGACCGTCGCCCCGTCCGTGGGCGATTCGGCGGAGACTCCGAGGCCGTTCAGCCCCCAGCTCAGGACGACCAGGGCCGCGCTGAGTATCACGAACAGCCAGAACGGATGCGGCAGCCTGTTGCCGACGCGCTCTATGACGCCGAGCGTCCGCAGCGTGAACGCCACGGACCCCGCCGGGCGCTCCACCGTCGTCTTGGTCACCACATCGACCCCTTCCTGCGTGGCGGATTGATTCGCCATGGGATCCCATGGTGGGTGAATGTGTCAATGAACCCTTGATTATCAGCTGTTTCGACCGTGTAACTTTCTGACAGTGAAGAGATTAGGATCAAGGCATGCCCTCGCCCACCGTCACCATGCGACGGTCATCCGCGCGCCCGGAGGAACGGTTGCTCGATGACGTCGACCTCGATCTGGTCGCGGCGCTCCAGATAGCGCCCCGCACCCCGGTCAACGCGCTCGCCGAGGTGCTCGACAGCTCGCCCAGCACCGTCGCCCGCCGTCTGTCGCGGCTGCGCACGGAGCGGCTGCTGCGGGTGGTCGGCCGACTGGACTGGCCACTGATCACCACGGAGAACCCGCGTCAGGTGTGGATCACATGCGAACCGGGACGCTCCCAGGAGGTCGCGCGGCGCATCCTGGAGCTGGCCGAGGTGCAGACGCTGCTGCTGACGACCGGCAACGCCGACATCTATTGCAGCGTCTACCCGCTGCTCGGGACCGATATCTTCGATCTGCTGACCAACCGCCTGCCCGGTATACCGGGCATCGTCTCCACGGAGTCCCAGCTGGTCCTGCGCGCCCACACCATGGGCCAGACCTGGCGGCTTCACCGGCTCACGGGCGAGCAGAGCGAGCGGCTCCACGAGCACGCCGTACAGGTCACGCAGGAACGGCGGACCTCGCCGGAGCAGTTGTCGGAGCTGGAACGGCGCACGGCGGAGCTGATGGTGGCCAACGGGCGGATCCCGGCCGCCGACATCGCCCGCGCGCTGGACGTCAGCCGCTCGACGGCGTACCGCACCTCGCAGTCACTTCTGGAGTGCGGTGCCCTCTGGCCCCGGGTGGAGATCGAACCCACCCTGCTGGGCTTCCCGCTCAACGCCCTGATGTCGTTGACGGTCCTCCCCCAGGCCATCCCGGGCCTGCTCGACACCCTGGGCAGCCATCCCTCCGCCCGCTATGTGTCGATGGTGGCCGGCTCCTCGTCGGTGATCCATTACGGCGTCTTCCGTGACGAGGAGGACCTGGCCCGCTTCATCACCACGGATCTCGGGGCCTTCCCCGAGGTGACGACGGTCAATACGTGCGTGGGTGTCCGCGTACTGCGCCGCCACTGGACAGCCCGCGACGGCGTCCGCCTCGGCGACCGGGTCGACGGTTTCCTTCGCCATCTCCGGCCGGTGAACGACACCGCCGAGGCGCGGGACTGACCACGCCCCGCGAAGCCCCGTGGCGTGGCGAAGCCGCTGAACGGCCGTCGGCCCCCGCCGCTGACGTGGCGGTCAATGGGTGAGCTGGCGCCGTACCAGCTCGTGAAGCCGGCCGTTCGTGTCGGCGAGCAGGTCGGCCGGCGGCCCCTGTTCCACGACGCGGCCGTCCGCCATGACGAAGACGCGGTCGGCGTCCATGACGGTGGACAGCCGATGGGCGATCACGAGGCGGCTGGCACGGAGTCTGCGCGTGCTCTCGGTCACGACGCGCTGCGTCGCGTTGTCCAGGGCGCTGGTGGCCTCGTCGAAGAACAGGATGCGGGGACGGCGGATCAGGGCCTGGGCGATCATCAGGCGCTGGCGCTGCCCGCCGGAGATCGCGCCGCCGCCGGAGATCAGGGTGTGCAGGCCCATGGGCATGCGTTTGATGTCGTCGGCGAGACCGGCCATCTCCGCGGCTTCCCACACCTCCTCCTGGGAGAACGTCTCGGCGCCGCTGACGCAGTCCAGGATCGACCCGGTGAACGGCTGCGCGTTCTGCAGGACGACCCCGCACTGTCGGCGCACGGCCGCCTGGTCGAGAGCGGCCAGGTCCTGGCCGTCGTACAGCACACTGCCCGAGAGCGGCTGGTCGAAGCCGATGAGGAGCCGGAGCAGGGTGGACTTTCCGCAGCCGCTCGGGCCGACGATCGCCACGAACTCGCCCGGCCGGATCTCCAGTGACACGTCGTCCAGAATCAGCGGACCACCGGCGGAATAGCGGAAGGAGAGGTTCCGGGCCTCGATCGCGCCGGACAGGACACCGGGCTGGGTGCTGGCGGAGCGGACCTCGGGGGGCTCGTCCAGTACCGGCGTGATCTGTTCGAACATCGGCAGTGCGGCTGCCGTCGAGACGAACGCCCCGGTCAGCTGGGTGACGGAGGTCAGCAGCATCGTCATGGAGGTGTTGAAGGTGAGGAATTCGGCCGCCGACATGCTGTCGCGCGCCGGACCCGCCAAGAGCATGAACATGGCGAGGGAACAGAGCGGCAGATAGACCGCGTCGAGGACCGTGGTCAGGTTTCTGATCCGGCCCGTACGCTGCTGCAGTTCGCGGGAGCGGGCGAACTCGTCGGCCCACGCCGCGTACGCGAAACTCTCCGCCGCCGCGACCCTCAGCTTGGGCAGCCCGCGCAGGGTCTGGAACGCCTGGTTGTTGAGCTTGTTGCTCAGCTCCACGAGCCGTCGCTGCCAGCGCACCTGCCACAGTCCCATCCCGAGGAACACGGCCGCGATGACGATCAGCATGGCGATCGCCGCCAGCGCCAGCGGCACGCTGAACCACAGCAGCAGTACGAGATTCATCGCGCCGACCGTGCCCGCCTGCACGGCCACCGGGCCGACGCCGGAGAGCACCCGGCGGATGGCGCTGATCCCCATGGCCGCACTGGCCAGTTCGCCGGTGGAACGGCCGGTGAAGAACCTCGCGGGCAACCGCAGCAGCCGGTCCCAGACGGCGGGCTGAAGCACGCTCTCGATCCGGCCCTCCAGACGAAGCAGGGTCAGGTTCTGGAGCAGCGCGAACGCGGCGGCGACCACGCTGGTGATCATGACGGCCAGCGAGACCTGCGCGATGAGGCTCGTCTCGGCGTTCGGTACGAAGACCCCCAGCACCTGTCCGGTCGCGATCGGTACCAGCGCGCCGAGGCCGACCGTGACCAGCCCGCTCAGCACGAGATTCCGGGCGTCGGCGCCGCTGCCGCGCAGTCCGAAGCGCATGAGCCGCACCGGTGTCATGGGCCGGTCGGGCAGCGGCCGGTAGAACATGACGGCACGCGGCTCCAGTTCCCCGGCGTTGTGCGGGCCGAGCCGCATCCGCAGCCCCGAGGCCGGGTTGACCGCCTCGTACCGGCCGCGCCGCCACAGCAGCGCGACCGGCGCGCCGGACTTGGCCCAGTGGCCCACCAGCGGGCCGGCGTCCGTACGCCACCAGTTCCCGTCGAGCCGGACCGCACGGGTACGGATCCGGGCGGCGACGGCGATACGTTCGACGGGACCGACGCGATCGTTGACCGGACCGCTCCTCGGCGGTCCCGAGAGGGTGATGCCACCGGCTTCGGCGACCACCTGGCAGATGGCGAAGGCGGCTTCGTCACCGCCCGTCCCGGGCTTTCCCGTCGCGCTCCGACCGGTTCTGGCGGGCCCGTCGATGGAGGCGATCAACGCCTGGTCCGCCTGTGCGCGTACCGCCTCACCTGCCTTGATACCGGCCGCGGTCCGATCGGCGTGGGCGTTCTCCAGCCGCTCGATCCACCGGTCGACCGCGGACAGCAGCCGGTGCTGCTGGTTGACCATCCGCTGCCACAGCGCGCCGTCGACCAGCAGGTCACCGGCCGCCTCGGCGCTGTACGCGGCGCCGTACGCCACGCTGCCCGGCGGGACCTGCATCCACAGCAGGTCGTCATCGTCGGTCAGAGCGTCGTCGCCACCGGGGCGGCCGTCCAACGGCGCTTCCAGCAGGACACCCAGACCGCGGCCGATACCGAGCGCGAACGCGTGCTCCAGCGGAGTCGGTGCCGGTGGCCAGGTCCCGTCCGCGCCCGGCTGCGCGTACGGCCCGGACTGTCGCTGATCCTGCTGCGGGTCATGCTGCCCGTACCGGTCGTACTGCCGCTCGTACGGGTCGTACTGGGCGTACGGGTCGTACCGCTGCTCGTACTCCGCGCGGTACAGCTCGCGCAGCGGGATCCGGCGCAGCAGGCACTCCTGCGAGGGCTTGCCCGCCAGGGTGTGCTGTGCGCCGTCGACCGGGCCGAGCAGCAGCGCACCCGCTTCGAGGCGGCCGAGATAGTGCCAGTGGCCCTGCTCGGCCGCGTCGACGGCGAAGAGGTCCAGCGTCCCGTCCATGACGAGCCACAGCACATGCGGCCCTTCCAGCGGCACGCTGCCGAGACCGGTGTGGTCGAGTGGCGCGCCGAGGGCGCCGAGGGCGTGGATCACCGCGCCGGTGCCGTCCGCGGGCGGGGGAACGGACGCCATCTCAGTGCTCCTTGACGAGTTCGGCGTACGGACCGCGGGCCGCGACGAGGTCTTCGTGCCGCCCCCGCTCGGCGATCGCCCCGTGGTCGAGCACCACGATCTCGTCGCTGTCCCGCACCGTGCTCAGCCGGTGGGCGATCACCACGCACGCACAGCCCCGCCGTCGCAGATTGTCGATGACCAGCCGCTCGGTCCGCGCGTCCAGAGCGCTGGTGACCTCGTCGAGAACGAGGATGCTCGGTCGCCTGACGAGTGCCCTGGCGATCTCCAGACGCTGCCGCTGCCCGCCGGAGAAGTTGCGTCCGTCCTGCTCGACCCGGCTGTGGACGCCTCCGGGGCGCCGGACGACCACGTCGTACAGCGCGGCGTCCTTGAGCGCCTCGACAACGGCGTCGTCCGGTATGGACGGATCCCACAGGGCCACGTTGTCGCGGACGGTCCCTTCGAAGAGGAAGACGTCCTGGTCGACGAAGGAGACCGAGGCGGCCAGCGCGCCGCGGGAGATGTCCTCCAGCCGCTGCCCATCGATACGGACCGTCCCCTCCCAGGGCCGGTAGAGTCCCGAAATCAGCCTGGACACCGTCGATTTGCCACTGCCGGAGCCGCCGACGAGCGCCACCTGCCGTCCGGGGCCGACCGTGAGGGAGAAGTCCTTGAGCAGCGGCGCGTCCAGCGGGCTGTAGCCGAAGGTGATGTTCTCCAGGCGCACATGGCCCGTCAGTCTGCGGGTGTTCGGGTCGTCCGGCGTCGGGCGCGTGTACAGCTCGTCGGCCGGGAAGCTCTCGACGTCCTTCAGCCTGGCCACGTCGGCGGCGAAGTCCTGGACCCGGCCGGCGACTCCGTTCAGCCGGGTGATCGGCGCGGTGAAGCGCGTGACGAGGGCCTGGAACGCGACGAGCAGGCCGATGGAGATATGGCCCTCGACCGCGCGCAGTCCGCCGATCCAGAGGATCAGCGCGCTGTTGAGTGTCGCGAGGGCCGGTGCGACGACGGCGAGGGCGGCGGTGGGTACGCCGAGGCGCTGCTGCACCTCCAGTGTGGTGGCGTGCTGGCCGGCCCAGCGGCGGAAGTAGCCGTTCTCGCCGCCGGTGGCCTTCAGGGTCTCGATCAGCTGGAGGCCGGTGTACGAGGTGTTGGTCAGCCGGGCACTGTCCGCACGCAGTTTCTGGGTGTGGGTGGCGCGCAGCCGGATGACGATCCGCATCGCGACCACGTTGAGCAGCGCGATCAGCACTCCGACGACGGTGAGCTGTGGGTCGTACGTCCACAGCAGGACGGCGTAGAGGATCACCACCACCCCGTCCACGCCGGCCGCCGCGAGGTCCCGTGCCAGTGTTTCGGCGACCGTGTCGTTCGACTGGAGCCGCTGGACCAGATCGGCGGGGCCGCGCTGGGCGAAGAAGGTGACCGGCAGCCGGAGCAGGTGGCGCAGGAACCGGGCGCTGCTCAGCGTCGACGAGATGATGCGTCCGCGCAGCAGATTGGCCTGCTGCAGTCCGGTCAGTGTGGCGGTGAGCATCACCATCGCCGCCATCGCCGCGAACAGAGGCCCGAGCAGCGAGGTCTGCTTGCCGATCAGGAACATGTCGATGTACGTACGGCTCAGCGCGGGCACCACCGCGCCGACTCCGACCAGGAGCAGGCTGGCGAACAGGGCGGCCAGGAGCGTGCCGGTCGTGCCGCGCAGCCGCGCCGGTACCGCGCCCAGCACGCCCTGCTTGCGGCCGCCCTCGCGGAAGTCGGCCGACGGCTCGAAGACGAGCGCGACCCCGGTGAAACTGGTGTCGAAGTCCTCGGGGGAGACGAAACGGCGGCCCTTGCCGGGGTCGTTGACGTATACCCCTCGACGGCCCAGTTTGTGTCCCGTGCCGTCGTAGACGACGTAGTGGTTGAACTCCCAGAAGAGGATGGCCGGTGGCCGCACCCCGGCGAGCGCCGCCGGTTCCATCTGCATGCCCTTGGCCTGGAGACCGTAACTCCGCGCGGCCTTCAGCAGGTTGCTCGCGCGGGAGCCGTCGCGGGACACACCGCACGCGATGCGCAGCTCTTCGAGCGGGACGTGGCGCCCGTAGTGGGCGAGCACCATGGCGAGCGAGGCGGCGCCGCACTCCACGGCCTCCATCTGGAGGATGGTGGGCGTGCGTACGGCCTTCGGCTGCTTGGTCGCGGCGGACCTGGCGCCCCGGGAGCGCTTCGGGGGCTTGGCGGCCCTGCCGGACTTCGAGGGCCTGGGGGACTCGGCGGACTCGGCGGGCTTGGCGGGCTTGGCGGTCCGTCCGGGCCGCGGAGGCCGGGCGGGCCCGGGGCGGTGCCGGCCGTGCCCGGCCGGCGCGGGCCGTTCCCGTGATCCGGGTCGCTCGTCCGGCGTCGCCGAGGTGTTCGGTACGGTCACGGCAGCAGCCAATCGATCGGACGCTGCTCGGCCAGGTGGATGGTGCCGTCGGCGAGCGTCATGGAGTCGACCGCGTACGGCGGACCGTCCGAAGTCGACCAGGTGAATCCGGACGTGGTGGACGAGGAGCGGTCCAGCTGTACGAGGACGGGGACGGGCTGTCCGTCCTTCGAGAAGTGTTCGCCCAGCTGGTTGCTGCCGAGGGCGCCGGCGATCCGCTGGGCCGTCAGTCCGGTCCGTCCCACCGACGTCACCTCACCGCGCAGAACGCCGTACCGCTTGGCCGGCACGGACTGGACGGTGAGATCGACCGAGGCTCCCACCGCGATCTCGGAACCGTTGTCGGCCGGCAGGTACAACATCGCCATGAGCGGATCGTCCGGGCCGTCGATCCGCTCCACGGCCGCGACGTCCGTGCCGGTGGTGACCACGGAGCCGATCGTCGCGACGAGTGTCGTCACCCGGCCCGCGGCGAGCGTGCGGACGACGGCGGTCCCGCCCGCTGTACGGACCTTCAGAAGCGGTGTGTTGGCGGGAACGCGCTTGCCCTCCTCGACGAGCACCTCGGTGACCTGGCCCGCGACCGGGCTCTGCAGGACGTAGCTGCCCTGCCCGTGGGTGAGGATTCCGGCGGCGCCGACGGTGGACGACAGGGAGCCGGTCACCGCCCAGACGGTGGCGGCGGCCATGACCACGACCGTCACGGCGAGGACCAGACAGCCCTGGGGCCGGGCGAAGCGCACCGGCAGGTCTATTTCCTCCGGCGACCGCAGCTTGGCGAGCGCCTGCTGGCGGAACTGCACGACACACTCCTCCCTTCCGGGCCGTTCTTCCTTCCCGGCCGTTGGGTCCTGGCCGGGTCTCGGTCGGGTCTCGGTCGGGTCTCGGGCGGCCGTATGCCCCGGAACCTGGAGCGGCACCGGGGCATAGGGCGCGGTCCGTCGGCCGGGGAAAGCCGACGCGCCGTGGTCACCGCGCGTGGCTGTCACCACGCGAGGCCGTGCCGCTCAGCGGCACTTCACCGACTCAGAGGTTGACGCCGACGCCGACCGGGAGGCCGGCCGTGAGGCCGCCGACAACACCGGTGGCGGTTCCGACGATCTCCGAGACGGGGGCGACGGAGTCAGCGGTGGAGATGACGGTGCCGACCAGACCGTCGACGAGGCCACCGGACACGTTGTCCAGGTCGCTGTCGGAGATTTCCTGGGTCTCGACCTGCGGGGTGAAGGACATGATGTTTGCTTCCCTTCGCGCTGATATCTCGGAATTTCCACAGCGGTCACGCGCTCCGTCGGGCCCCGGAACGGGGCCTTCCGTCTGTGCGGTTGCCGCGGTGCGAAGGATGAAAGCACGGGGTCGCGCCGCCTTGCCAATCGCATCGTTCCCGATCGCGACGTATCGCGGCGCCGAAACGGTCTGGTGTGCAGGCGTGTTCATGAAGTGGTGGCAGCATCCCCACGTCTTCGCGGGCGTGATGTCCCGCGAACTGGGCTCCCCCTCGGCGACGGAACGAGACATTCCATACCAACACGCGGACTTCCGGACCGGAGCGCGAAGCCCACCGGGAGATGATGTGCCGCCCGCGTGACCGGTGTGCAGATTCGCGAGAGACCGTACGCTCTCGCGAATCCACACCCCAGCGCAGCGAAGTGTGCGCGGCGGGTGACCGGGCGTCCCACATGATGGTCCACCGGTGAGGCCGTGAGCGGTGCGCGGGCACCGCGCGGTGACGCGGTGCCCGACACGGTCCGTCCGGCGCCCGCTTACCTCGTGCGCCACTCCTCGGCCAGCAGCTCGTAGGACCGCACCCGGTCCGCGTGGCCGTGGGTGATCGTGGTGATCAGCAACTCGTCGGCGCCGGTGGCCTCCTGGAGCCGGGCCAGCTGGTCGGCGACGCGGCCCGGGGAGCCGGCGAACTGGGTGTCCACACGGTCCTGGACCAGCGCCCGGTCCGCGTCGGACCATGCGTGGGCGCGTGCCTCGTCGGGCGTGGGGAACGGGATCGCGCCCTCGGCCGTACGGATGCTGCGGACCCACAGGCCGTAGCCGGTGGCGAGTTCGCGGGCGGTCTCGTCGTCCTGGGCGACCACGACGTCCGCGGACACACTGACGTACGGCTTGTCGAGGACGTCGGAAGGCTTGAACGCGGCGCGGTAGCCCTCCACCGCCTCCAGCACCGTGGCCGGACTGACGTGGTAGTTCGCCGCGAACCGCAGACCGCCCCGGCCCGCGGCCTCGGCGCTCTCGCCGCCGCTGCTGCCCAGGATCCAGATCTCGATGTCGGCGCCCTCTCCCGGCACGACATGCGCCTCGACGCCGTCCCCGGAGCGGTACGTGCCCGCCAGCAGCGCCAGGATGTCGTCGACCTGCTCGCCGTATGCCTGCGACTCGGCGTTCGGCAGAAGGAGCAGCTTCCGCTGGAGCGCGATACGCGGTGAGCCGAGCAGGCCCTCGAAGGAGAAGCGGGCGGGAATGCGCAGGCCGCCCGGGGTACGGCCGTCGACCACGGGGGTCGCGGTCGGCGGCGGAGTGACGGGCCCGCCGGGCGGCCGGCCGCCGGAGCGCCCGAGGCCCAGGTCGAGGCGCCCGGGGTGCAGCGCGTCGATCAGACCGAACTCCTCGACCGTGGACAGGGCGGTGCGGTGGCCGAGTTGCACGGCGCCGGAGCCGAGCCGGATGGTCGAGGTCGCGGAGGCGGTCAGGGCGAGGACGACCGCGGGCGAGGTACCGGCCACGCCCGGGTTGAGGTGGTGCTCGGCGTACCAGTAGCGGGCGTAGCCGAAGCTCTCGGTCCGCCGGGCCAGGTCGATGGAGTTGCGCAGCGCCTCGGTGGCGGTGGAACCGGACGAGACCGGGACCAGGTCGAGGACGCCGAGGGGTATGTCGGACATGTGCGAGGCTCCTCAGTGCTCGGCGGGCGCGGAGACGGCGACGGGCTCCGCGAGGACCGGTCCCCAGGAGAACGGCGGATCGGGGATCTCACGGCGCAGTACCGGAGCGATGTCCGACTGGAAGAGTTCGAGGGAGTCGCGATGCTGACGGTCCGTCAGTCCTCCTGCGTCCGCGTGCAGATGCAGCACGGTGTGCCCGAACCGTTCGTGGTAGCGCCGTACCTTCTCGATGATCTGCTGGGGGCTGCCGATCAGCGCCGAGCTGCGCTCCACGAAGTCCTCCAGGGTCGGGAACACCGGCTCCAGGCCCAGCCGCTTCTGGAACGCCAGGTTCCCCTCGAACACGGGCCGGTAGGCGGCGATCGCCTCCTGGGACGTACGGGCCGCGTAGAAGCCGGCCGTCCCCGCACCGACCGCGAGGGCCGCCGGATCGTGGCCGTAGTGCTCCCAGCGCTCGCGGTAGTAGCGGATCAACTCGGCGTAGGGCTCTATGGGGTTGGTGACGTTGGCGGAGAAGAGCGGGTCGCCGTAGCGGGCGGCCAGATCGACCGACTCCTCGCTGGTGGCGCTGCCGTGCCAGACCCGGATCGGCTGCTGGAACGGCCGGGGCCACACCTCGGCGTCCGTGAGTCCCGGGCGGAAGCGGGTCGCGGCGGTCACCTTGTCCTGGCGCCAGATCGTGCGGAACACCTCGTAGCTCTCGGCATTGCGGTCCCACTGGTCCTCGGGGGTGACCCGGAACAGGTCCCGCTGGGCGGCCCCGTTGCCCTTGCCGATGATCAGCTCAAGGCGTCCGCCGGAGAGATGGTCCAGGGTCGCGTAGTCCTCGTACGCCCGCACCGGGTCCAGCAGGCTGAGCGTGGTGACCGCGGTGAACAGCCGGATCCGGGAGGTGAGGGCGGCGATGTGGCTGAGGACGACGGGCGGCGACGAGGAGATGAAGGGCCGCTCGTGCCGCTCCCCCACGCCGAATCCGTCGAAGCCGAGCTCCTCGGCGAGGAGCGCGTTGTCGAGCACCTCGCGGAAGCGCTCCTGGGTGGATTTCCGTACGCCCGTCACCGGGTGCGGGGCGTGCACGATCAGGGTGATGGCGAGGAATTTCATGACGCCGCACGCTCGTCGCGCACCTCGTCCGGGTGGGCCAGGCCGAGGTGCTCGCGCAGCGTGGTGCCCTCGTACTCCGTGCGGTACACACCGCGTTCCTGGAGCAGGGGGACGACCTGGTCGGCGAAGGAGTCGAGGCCGCCGGGGGTGATGTGCGGGACGAGGATGAAGCCGTCGCCGGCATCGGCCTGGACCAAGTCGTTGACGGACTCGGCGACGGTGGCCGGGGAGCCGACGAAGCTCTGCCGGTTGCCGGTCTCGATGACCAGGTCACGGATCGACCACTTGTTGGCGGCGGCGAGCTCGCGCCACTCGCGGGCCGTGGCCAGCGGGTCGCGGTACATCCGTACCTGGGCGCGCCCGCGGGCGATGGTGTGCTCGCCGAGGTCGGGGTCGATGTCGGGCAGCGGGCCGTCCGGGTCGTACGCGGACAGGTCCCGGTTCCAGACGAACTCCAGGTGCTTGATGGCCGTGGCCCCGCTCACCTGCTGGCGGCGCACCACCCGGGCCAGTTCCTCCGCCTCGGCGTCGGTGTCGCCGAGCACGAAGCTCGCGGCGGGCAGGATCAGCAGCTGGTCGTGGCCGCGGCCGTACCGGGCCAGGCGGCCCTTGACGTCGGCGTAGAACGCCTGCCCCTCCTTGAGGGTGGCGTACCGGCTGAAGATGGCGTCGGCGCCCGACGCGGCGAACTCGCGTCCCTCCTCGGAGTCCCCGGCCTGGAAGATCACCGGACGGCCCTGCGGGCTGCGCGGGACGTTGAACTGCCCCCGGATGTCGAAGTGCCGGCCCTGGTGGACGAAGGCTCCGGCCCGCGCGTCCCGCAGGAAGGTGCCGGTCTCCGCGTCGGCGACGATCTCGTCCCCGTGCCAGGAGTCGAAGAGTTCGTTGGCGGTGGAGAGGAACTCCTTCGCACGCGAGTAGCGCTCCTCCTGCGGGAGGAAGCCGCCGCGCCGGAAGTTCTCGCCGGTGAAGGCGTCCCAGGAGGTGACCACGTTCCAGGCGGCCCGTCCGCCCGAGAGGTGGTCGAGGCTGGCGAACTGGCGGGCCACCTCGTAGGGCTCGTTGAAGGTGGAGTTGATGGTGCCGGTCAGGCCGAGGTGTTCGGTGACGGCGGCCAGCGCGGCGAGGACGGTGAAGGTGTCGGGGCGGCCGACGACGTCCAAGTCGTATATCTTTCCGCCCTGTTCGCGCAGCCGCAGCCCCTCGGCGAGGAACAGGAAGTCGAACTTGGCGCGTTCGGCGGTTTTCGCGAGGTGCGCGAAGGAACTGAACTCGATGTGGCTGCCGGCCTCGGGGTCGCTCCACACGGTGGTGTTGTTGACGCCGGGGAAATGGGCCGCGAGATGGATCTGCTTGAGCGGCTTGCTCATGGGAGGAGGCTCCTTCGGGCTCAGGCGGTCGTGGCGACGGCGTAGCGGTTGGCCGGGCGGGAGAGCCCGAGCAGCCCGCGCAGGGTGTCGGCCTCGTACGCGCGGCGGAAGGCGCCCCGGCGCTGGAGTTCGGGGACCAGGCCCTGGGTGATCGCCGGAAGGTCGTGACCGGCGACGGCGGGACGCAGCCGGAAGCCGGACAGCCCCGCCGACTCCAGTTCCTGTAGCAGATCGGCGAGTTGGGCGGCGGTGCCGGTGAAGATCCGGGCGTCGCTGGTGTACGGGGATCCCGCGAGGGCGTCCAGGCGCTCCCGGCGGGCCGCGGCCTCGGCGGGATCGTCGTCGAGGAAGACCACCAGGTCGCCGAAGACGTGCAGGATCTCGTGGGCGCGGCCGGCCGCGGTCTGCTCGGCGCGGATCTCCTCGACGACGGCTCGGGCCTGGCCGGCGTCGGACGGGGTGACGTATCCGATGTCGGCGGCCCGTGCCACCAGCCGGTAGGTGCCGGTCGCGTGGGCCAGGGCGCTGACGAGCGGCTGGCCCTGGGGCGGGCGGGGCGTGATGGAGGGACCCTTGACGCTGAAGTGCCTGCCCTCGAAGTCGATGTAGTGCAGCTTGGCCCGGTCGATGAAGCGGCCGGTGGCGACGTCCCGGATCTCCGCGTCGTCCTCCCAGCTGTCCCAGAGCCGGCGCACGACCTCGACGTAGTCCGCTGCCTCGTCGAAGGCATCGTCCACGACTTCACGCACAACGGGCGTGTCGTAGTCCTCCCGGCGGAACGGCGGGAACGTACGGCGTCCGAAGTGCGCGGCCTCGTTCTGGCGTGCCGTGATCTGTACGCGCAGGCCCGCGCGGCCGGTGCTCACATAGTCGAGGGTGGCGATCGCCTTGGAGATGTGGAACGGCTCCGTGTGGGTGGCCACGACGGTCGGCACCACACCGATGTGGTGGGTGAGCGGGGCGACCCGCGCGGCGATGAGGACGGCGTCCAGGCGGCCGCGGACCTGGTCGGTGCGGCCGTCGGGTTCGGTGAAGGACGAGGACTGGAGGCCGAGCGCGTCCTCGATGGTCACGAAGTCGAGCAGACCGCGCTCGGCCTCGGTCACGAGGTCGGTCCAGTAGGCGGCGGTGAGCAGTTCACCGGGGCGGGCGACGGGCTCGCGCCAGGCGGCCGGGTGCCAGCCGGCACCGTCGAGGGCAACGGCGAGGTGCAGCGGGGAGGGTGACGAGGACAAGGGAGTGACGCCTTCCTGATCAGCCGTACGAGGGAGCCGGCACCCGTACTCAGGGTGCGGCTGGAGGACAACAGGTCACGAGCAACAGAGCGCGCCGGCCACGCGCAGCAGGTCGATGTGTGTCCGGGAGTACAGATGCAGACGGCGGGGCAGGGCGGGTTTCACGGCACGGCGGCGGGACACGGGACGCATGTACCTCACCTCCGCCCTTCCGGCCCGGCGGCCCCAGGGCCCCGGGGCCTTGTCGGCCTCACGCTCGCGGCTCCCTCAGGGCACGCCGCACGGAACGGAACAACGACAACGGCGCGGCTATTCCCTTTCTTCCGGCCGTCGGGTTTTCTTCTCCGTTCTTCTTCTCCGTCCCGGGCCGCGCCCATGGGTGGTCGGGGTGGGTAAGGACCGCTCCGTCGGCCTGCCGCGTGTCCATGCGAGTGACCATCAGGTGAGACCGCGCGCCCGGCTTTCTTGACGGCGTCACGGAGCGCACCGAGACTGATGTGGACGGTCACGATTGTCAGCGCCACGGCGCGGGTTCGCCCGCTCATGTGGTCATCGGCCCCGGCCCGCCGACAGGCAACCCTTCCACCGCGACGGGGTGCTCCGGGTGACGACCGGGTCCCGCCGGCGCGGCGGGGCAAGCGCGGTCTCGCGTCTCGCGAGCCCCGGAGGTGGGAACGGGTGGCAATGCCCAGGAACGGCTTGACGAGGCGCCTGCACATCGATCTGCTGCGTGTCTCCAGCGCTTACTGATCCGCCGACGGTCCGTGCGATCCGGATCCGTACGATCCCGGACCTGTGCGATCCGGACCCGTGCGAAAGGCGCAGTCGCTCCGCATCCGGCCGCTGGTGCCCACAAGGCGGCGGTGGCTTCCTCGTTCCCCAAGGGAGAGTCATGCCCGAGACAGCTTTGCGCAGTTCCAGCACGGCCACCTCCGGTGGCTGTCACCAGAGTTCGTCCGCTTCGAGGCTTCGCCCCAGGGGAGCCACCGCGTCGCCCCGCCCGCACCGCTTCCACAGCCGGATCGGCGTCGGTCTCGCCGGCGGCTTCTACCCGGCGCCGCACCGCTACGATCTCTACCTGTCGGCGTGCTGTCCCCGCTCACTGCGCATCTCGATCACCCTCGACCTGCTCGGCCTGAAGGACACGGTCGGCACCACACTCCTGACACACCCCACCGAGACGCCCGACGCCTTCGCCTCGCTGCGCGGCGCGTACGAGGCCACGGTGCACCACTACGACGGGCCGCTGACAGCGCCCGCGCTGCGCGACCGCTGGAGCGGACGCATCGTCAGCAACGACACCGACGGTATCCTCCGCGACCTCGCGAGCCTGTTCTCCGGCCACGACGAAGCCCGCCCCTCCCCCCTCGGCCCGCCGGCCCTCGCTCCGGACATCGACGCCCTCCGCGACCTGCTGGACCGGGATATCACCCCGGCTGCCCAGTCCTCGGGACGATCGGCGGCACTGGGCCTGCTGGACCGTCAACTCACCACGCATCCCTACGTGTTGGGCGGAGATCTGACGGCTGCGGACGTGGACCTGTGGGTGGCGCTCGTCCATCTCGGCCCGGCCGGCACCCTCGGCTCGTACCCCCGGCTCCGTGACTACGTACGCCGCCTCGGCGACCACCCGGCCTTCCGGGGCAGGACCGAGGCGATGCCCGACGCGGCGTGAGACCCGGGGTGACCGTGGTGGCCGGGCCGGGCGATCCACTTTGTTGTGGTTGGCTCTGTCCTGCCCGCGCGGGCGTCCCCTGGGATGGGACCTGCTTCCGCCGACGGGCGGGACGTGCGGAATCCGCCGCAGCCGCTTGAAAGGCCCTAGGGTCTTTCGTTTGGATCAGGCCGGATCAGGGAGCGGGGTCTGGTGCCGTGGATCGCAAGGCGGAGGAGGGAGCCATGGCGGAGCCCTGGTGACCGACGACAACGCGGCGAGGCGCGGTGCCAGGGCACGCGAGCCCGGCATGATCCAAACGAGAGGCCCTAGATGACCATGCCGCGCACACGCTCGTTCGTGCAGGTCGACGTGTTTTCCACAAGCCCCTTCTCCGGCAACCCGGTCGCGGTCGTCCTGGACGGGACGGACCTGACCGATGAGGAGATGCAACGCCTGGCGCGTTGGACGAATCTGTCCGAGACCACGTTCGTGCTGCCCCCGACCGTCCCGGAGGCGGACTACCGGTTGCGGATCTTCACCCCCCAGGGTGAGCTGCCGTTCGCCGGGCACCCCACCCTCGGCTCCGCGCGCGCCTGGCTGGACAGCGGCGGCATCCCGCGGCACGCCGACCGCATCGTGCAGGAGTGCGCCGCCGGCCTGGTCACCGTGCGCCGTGGCGAGGACACTCTGTCCTTCGCCGCCCCGCCTCGCGTACGTGAGGGAGCGCTCGACGACGACTATCTGCACCGGATCGTGGCCGCGTTCGGCATCACACGCGACCGGGTCGTGGCCCACCAGTGGGTCGACAACGGTCCCGGCTGGGCCGTGATCCAGTTGCCCACGGCCGACGAGGTCCTCGCGCTCGAACCCGACTTCTCCCTCATCCCGACCGCGATGGTCGGCGCGATCGGGGCCCATCCCCGCAGGTACCGACACCACTTCGAGATGCGCACCTTCGCCCCTGGTGCCGGCGTGCCCGAGGACCCCGCGTGCGGCAGCATGAACGCCGCCGTCGGTCAGTGGCTCACCTCCGCCGGCGCCGCACCCTCCTCCTACCGGGTCTCCCAGGGCACGAGACTGGGACGGGCCGCGAGCATCGAGATCACCGCCGATTCGGACGGCACCGTCTGGGTCAGCGGCGCCGCCACCGTCTGGATCCGCGGCACCATCACTCTCTGACCGCCCCACCGCCCGCGCTCCCGCCGGCAGTTGCCGGAGCGCGGGCGGCTACGCGGCGGTCCCCGCGCCGGACCACCGGCCCGGGACGTGGACCGTCATGCGGTGTCGGCGGAGAGCGTCTTCATGCTGACGTAGCTGGTCACCGTGGCCACGCCGGGCAGCGTGGACAACTGGTTGGCGTGGAAGGCCTCGTAGGCGGGCAGGTCGGCCACCTCGACCTGGAGCAGATAGTCGAAGTTGCCGGTGATGTGGTGGCAGGCGACCACCTCGGGCAGCCGGGTGACCCCACGCTCGAACGCCACCACGTCCGCGCGGATGTGCCGCATCAGCCGGACACCCGCGAACACCCGCAGACCGCGGCCGATCGCGGCGGGATCGATCAGCGCCCGGTAACCGCGGATGACCCCGGCTTCCTCCAGCTGACGCACGCGCCGCAAGCAGGGTGACGGCGACAGCCCGACCCGGGCGGCGAGCTCGCTGTTGCTGATCCGACCATGCTGTTCGAGTACGGCCAGAATCGACCGGTCCACCTCATCCATGGTGGCAGATTATTGCTCCCAGAGCTCGTCTACCACAATCGTGCGCCTGCTCTGTGCGCAATGTGCTGCCAAAATTGCCGAGATCCGGTCACATCGGAGCGCCGGTCGGCCACGCTTCATGGAGTCACACCGACGGTCCACGGAGGGCAGCCATGCCGGGCAAGAGCACCATCACCGTTCACGCAGATCGCGAAGTCCATCCGAGCCGTGCCGTGGCACCGCCCATCTACCAGACGGCGGCGTTCTCGGCCGAGGACGCGGAGACGTTCGCGCAGGCCGCCGTCGACCCGCGGGGCAAGGACTTCTACACCCGGTTCGGCAACCCGAACCACGCACAGGTCGCCGCCGTCGTCGCCGAACTGGAGAACACCGAGGCGGCCATGGTCACCGCGTCCGGGATGGCCGCGCTCACCACGGCCGCGCTGGCCCTGGTGTCCGCCGGTGATCACGTCATCGGGCAGAAGTCCACCTACGGGGGCACGGCGTCGGTGCTGCTGAACCTGCTGCCGCGCCTCGGCGTATCGACCACCCTGGTGGACCAGACGGACCCGGAGGCGTTCGCGAAGGCACTGACCCCGCGGACCCGCCTGATCCTGATGGAATCCCCGAGCAATCCGCTGTTGCAGATCACCGACCTGCGCGCCGTCGCGGACCTGGCCCGCGCGCACAACGTGCTGACCATGGCGGACAACACCTTCGCCACTCCACTGAATCAGCGACCGGCGGACTTCGGCATCGATCTGGTCTGGCACAGCGCGACCAAGTACCTCAACGGCCATGCGGACGTCTCCGCCGGAGTGCTGGCCGGTCCGGCGGAGCTCCTGGACCGGATCTGGGACGTCGGCCTGCTCACCGGGGCCACGCTCGGACCGATCGACGCGTGGCTGCTGCTGCGCGGCATGCGCACCCTGCCGCTGCGGGTGCCGCGTCACAACGCCAACGGCCTGGCGCTCGCGGAGGCGCTGGACGGACATCCGGCGGTCACGACGGTGCACTATCCCGGTCTGGCGACCCACCCGCAGCACACGCTGGCCGCCGACCAGATGAGCGGTTTCGGCGGGGTGCTCGGTATCGAGTTCGCCGGTGGTTTCGAGAAGGCGGACGCCTTCCTCGGCCGGCTGCGGTACCCCCGCCGGTCGGCCAGCCTCGGCGGCATGGAATCGCTGGCCGTGCATCCGGCGTCCATGTGGCGCGGGATGCTCAGCGAGGAACAGATCGCGGAATCGGTTCCGCCGGGCCTGGTCCGGCTGGCCGCGGGCACGGAGGACACGGCCGACTTGGTCGCCGACGCGCTCGCCGCGGCCGACGCGCTGCTCGCCGGAGCCACGACCACCTGAGCGACCGTTCGCGCTGCGGCGGCGACACCCTCGCACGCCTGGTGAGCGCCCGCGGATGATCCGCACGGCCGCCGGCAGAGCCGTGGGCCGCCACCACATGATCGTGAACAATCCGAAAGCCTCTGTGAAGGAGTTCATCCGATGAAGACCCTGCTCACTGGCGGAACCGTGGTCAGCATGGACCCGGCCGTCGGCGATCTCGACCGCGGTGACGTGCTGATCGAGGACGGCGTGATCGTCGAGGTGGCCGAACGCGTCGACGCGCCGGACGCCGAGGTGATCGACGCGACCGACCGGATCGTCATGCCCGGCTTCGTCGACAACCACCGCCACACCTGGCAGACCGCGTTCCGGGGCGTCGGCGCCGACTGGACGTTCCCCGAGTGGGCGGTGGCCATGCACGGCACGGTCAAACCCCACTACCAGCCCGAGGACGTCTATACGGGCACCCTGCTCGGCCGCCTGGAGGCCCTGCACTCCGGCGTGACCACGATGCTGGACTGGTACCACGTCGCGCGGAGCCACGAACACGAGGACGCCGCCGTTGCCGCCCTGCGGGACGCGCCGGGACGGTCGGTCTTCTGCCTCGGCGCCGGATGGGGCACCCCCGGCCCCGTCGACGACGAGATCCGCCGCGTCCGCTCCGACCTGGCCGGGGACGGCCTCGTCACCATGGCACTGGGGCTGCGCGGACCCGAGGACACCAGCATGGGCACCGTCGCCCGGGAGCTGGAGCTGGCGGCCGAACTCGGCCTGCGCACCAGCCTGCATGTCGACGCAGGCGGGACGCGGCGCCCGGTCGCCGGTCTGCGCGAGCACGGTCTGCTGCGGGACACCACCACGTTCGTGCACGCCAACGGGGTCAGCGACGAAGAGCTGCGGATGCTCGCCGACGCGGGCAGTTCGCTGTCGATCAGCCCGGACGTCGAGCTGAAGATGGGGTTCGGATCGCCGATGACCGGCCGGGCGTTGGCCGCCGGCCTGCGCCCGACGCTGTCCGTCGACGACGTCCCGTCGGCCGGCGGGGACATGTTCTCCACGATGCGTACCGCCTTCGCCGTGCAGCGCGGCCTGGACGGCGGCCTGCGCTCCCGGGACCTGCTGGAGTTCGCCACCGTCGATGCCGCCCGGTCGTGCGGGCTCGACGCCCGGACCGGCAGTATCACGCCCGGCAAGGACGCCGACGTCATCCTTCTGCGCGCCGACGACCTGACCGTGTTCCCGGTCACCGACCCGGTCGCCACCCTCGTCAGCGCCGGCCATCCCGGCCTGGTGGACACCGTCCTCGTCGCCGGCCGCGTCGTCAAACGCGACGGCGTGCTGGTGGGCGTGGACGTGGCGGCGTTGAGGACCCGACTGATCGCATCACGCGACCGGATCGCGGCGGCCGCCGGCATTCCGCTCGACGGCACATGGCGCCCACGGCCGGAATCGGCGTAGGAGCACGTGGCGGTGCACGTGGGGCGGTGCACGGGGGAATGGTGGCCGAAGAGGGAGGACTTGGCCCGTGCAGCACGGCGCTCCGGACGCGGGGAACCTACCGCTCGGGTGCGCCGAAGCGATGAAGCTCCACCTGGACTCCCCAGTCCCGGGCCAGCTCCGCGATGCCGTGCGCACGACGGAGCGCCTCCACAGTCCCACCCACCACTCGCGTAGCACTATGCGATCAGTCGGTCGCGGATTGTCCGCATCGAGTGCTTGGATGTTCGCCGGCGCGGGGAGCGCCGGTCCGTTCAAGGGGAGAGTTATGTGGACTGACGTCCGAGTGAAGCGCAGTGGCCTCCAGGTCTCAGGAGGCCGACAGTTCGCGGACTGGGTACTGCGGGCAGCCATGTTGCCGAGGCCGGCCTGCTTACGTGATGGGTCGGCCGGAGGTACGGGCGTCACGGGCGGTCCCGGGGCGGGCCGGTGACCCGGCACAGGCCACCCGCCCGGCGCCGTCCGGCGGCGCGACGCGGCAGGGCGGCGGGGCGTCGGTTGCGCGGGAAGCAGGCCGCGCGGATCGAAGGCGTCGGACTGCTGCTCATCGTGGTGGCAGGGGTGTCGGTCGCGGTGGCGGTGTTGCAGTGGCTGGCGGCGCATTGGTGGGTGCTGGTGGTCCTGGGCGTGCCGGCGGCCGGAGCCGCGGTGGCCTGGGTGCACTGGCGAGGGCAGCACGCGCGGTGGGCGCGGGTGAAGGAGCAGGGGCTTCGCTATCAGCTCGCGCAGCTGGACGCCCTGGGCCACCGGGAGTTCGAGTACGCGGTGCGGGATCTGATGAAGCGGGACGGCTGCCGCGACGCGGTCCAGGTGGGCGGCCGCGGCGACAACGGAGCGGACGTGAAGGCCACCGATCCGCTCGGGCGCCGCTGGGTCATCCAGTGCAAACACCGCCGGGCCGGCTGGTCCGGGTCCGCGATCGGCACCCCCGACCTCCATGTCCTCAACGGCACGGGCCGCCAGCTCCACGGCGGCGACGTCATCGTCCTCGTCACGAACGGCCGCTTCAGCTCGAAGTGTCCGCCGTACGCGAAGTCCCAGCGTCTCCACCTCGTCGACCGGCATCTGCTGGGCGAATGGGCCGCGGGATCCCGGCCCCTGTGGGAAATCCTGAACCGGCTGCCCCCTCCCCGGAAGCCGTCCGCCCTGTCCTGACCGGAACCGGCGGCCCGGTACTCCGGTGGCTTCCGGCCGGTGCCGTCGGTGCCTGCGTTCATGGCACGAGCACGATCCGGCCGCGCCGGCCGCCCCGGGTGAGCCGGGCGTGGGCGTCGGCGGCCTGCGACAGCGGGTAGGTCTGCGCCACGCGCGGCGTCAGCACGCCGACCTCGGCGAGCGCGGAGAGGTAGGAGAGACGGGTCGAGTCGGGACCTGCGGTGGTGAGCCGCACCACCACGCTCCGCTCCGAGGCCGGCAGCACGTCGCCCCTCACGCTCACGAAGATGCCGCCGTCGCGGACAGCCGCCAGCGCAGGGGCGCCCAGTGCCGCCGCGTCGAGTACGCCGTCCACGCCCTCCGGTACGAACCGGCGCACCGCCTCGCTCAGGTTCTCGTCGCGTGATGCGAACCAGGTGGCGCCACGACCGTGGAGGAACTCCTCGTCCTCGGGCCGCCCTTGAGCGATGATGCGCACGCCCCGGGTTCGGGCCAGCTCGACGGCGTAGCCGCCCACCGCTCCGGCGGCGCCTGTGACAAGCAGCGTGTCGCGGGGGCGTAGCGGGAAGTTGTCCAGGGCCAGTGAGGCGGTCATCGCGTTGAGCGGGATCGTCGCCGCCAGTGTCAGGTCCATACCCTCCGGGGCGGGGGCGATGGAGTTGACGTCGGTCACGAGGTATTCGGCCTGAGCCTTCGTGGGGCGCAGTACAGGGGCGTCGAATGCGATCACCGGGGTTCCGCCCTTCAGGGAGACACCCTGGCCGACCGCGTCGACCGTCCCGGCCGCGTCCAGACCGAGACCGGTGTATCCGACGTCCTCCAACGGCCTGAAGACCCCGGCCCACACAGCGGCGTCAGCGGGATTGAGCGCGGCGGCCGCGACCTTGATACGGACCTCGAAGGGACCTGGTTCCGGGAGGGGGACCTCCACGACCTCGACGGCCTCGGGTCCACCGGTCTTCTTGACGACTGCTGCGCGCATGATCTTCGCTCTTCCCTTTGCAATTTCGAACGCCAGGAGCGCTACGAACACTAGGAAGGTTCCGGTCGGTTCGTAAGGAGGCACTTTGAAGTGCGTTACGCCATTCTCCGGACGCAGGCATACGGCCCCGCACGGGGACTTCAGTTGTCGTTACTCGTCGCTCTGGCGGCTGTCGTAGCGTGCGCGGGCCTCGTCGACCTCGTCGGTCTTGTCCACGGCCCAGTCGCGCACCTGGGACAGCAGGCCGTAGAGCCCTTGCCCGAGCGGGGTCAACTCGTAGTCGACGCGTACCGGCACAGTCGGTGTGACCGTCCGCTTCACTATGCCGTCGCGCTCCAGCATGCGCAGGGTCCGGGTGAGCATCTTCTGGCTGACGCCCGGGATTTCGCGGCTGATGTGGCTGTACCGCATCGCGTCGCCGTATGACCCGAGGGTGCACATCGTCAGGCTGACCCACCGGTTGCTGATCGTCGAGAGCAAAGCCACCGCAGGACAGTCGCGCATGTACGCCTCGTACGTGCCGGGCTCGATCCGGCGCGCGGGCTTCGCCGTGGTGGCCATTCATCTCTCCTGCCAGGGGAGCAACGCACTTGATGCCGGCTACGTACGAATTGATCGTAACGTGCCCAGCGTTTGTGTCAGTTCGACGATGCGGCGCCGCCGGGTGATCAGAAGACATAGGGGATGTCGTGTATGACGTCCAGGTGACGGACGCGCCAGACGCCGTCGGTTCGGCGGAAGGCGAAGCGGTAGTAGCCGGACTCGATGGGCTTGATGGTGCCTCGGGCGCCGAAGGTGCCGGCGGGCCACCCGCCCTCGGGCTTGCTGGTTGCGGAGACGTCGAAGGTGATGAACTGGGTATCGATGCCGGCCTCGTCGCCGTCGACGGAGACCAGATGGTCGTAGGTGGTGTGGTGGCTCCAGCCCAGGGGCGGGTGCGGCGCCATGGCCGTGGACATGGCCGTTGCGATCTGCGCCCCTCCGGAGAGGGTTCCCAGCAACTCCATCCCGTCGGGCCCGCGGTAGTGGATCTCGACGGCGGCGTCGGTCTCGAAGAGCTTTGACAGTGTGTCGCCGTCGCGCCAGTCCGCAGCCCGGGTGTACCGGGAGACGATCTCTCTGATCTCGTCTTCTGTGCTCATGACGTTCTCCGGTTCTCTCGGTGGTGCCTGTCGGTGTCCGGGCTCGTGCGGCAGGCACACGACCACGACCGGTCGCTTGCTCCGCGGGCGGGCACCTCGATGAGCTCAATCCGTACGCGTGAAAAGTACATATCCTTGGACGGAAATGCAACTGTAAGAGTTGCTAATATGGAGGCGTCGGGAGCCACCCGGCCAAGCGGCGGACGAGAGGGGTACGAGCATGCTGGACGTAAGGTTCTCCAGTGCGCTGAAGGCCATGCTCCTGCTGGGCCATGCCGAGGAAGAGGGCAGCCCCGTCCTCAGCTCGACCCAGCTCGCCAGGAGTCTGAACACGAACCCGAGCCTGGTACGCAAACTGATGGTCCCGCTGGTACAGGACGCTCTCGTCGCGTCCATCAGGGGCCGCAGCGGAGGTGTCCGCCTCGGACGGCCCGCGGACCGGATCACACTGGGAGAGGTCTACCGCTCATCCGTCGGCGACAAGCCGCTGTGGGCCCCCCGGCCCGAGGGGCCCCGGGAGTGCCTGGTCACCAACCACTCCGCCGAGTACTTCGCGAGGCTCACCGACGAGACCGAGGTGGCCGTCCTCGGCGCACTGGCGGGCCGCACCCTCGCCGACAGCCTCGACGAGTTGCGCGCCATCGACCGAGCCGACGGCGCTCCCGCTCCGGAACGGCCGTTCTCCGCGCCCCGTCATCAGCGTGCCCGCCCCGCCGGTCACGGTCCGGGCGGATCGGCCCTCCGTTACAGTGGACCGACTGGTCCAGTGTGTTGAGGTGGGTCGATGGACGCCGTGCTGACGCCGAAGGGGCAGGCCACCCGGGCGCGCATCATCGAGGGCGCCGCCCAGGTGCTGCGCGAGCGCGGTGTGGCGCTCGCGACGTTGGATGACATACGGGCGCGGACGGGCACGAGCAAGAGCCAGCTGTTCCACTATTTTCCCGACGGCAAGGACCAATTGCTGCTGGCGGTGGCGCGGTACGAGGCGGACCGGGTCCTGGACGACCAGCAGCCCTATCTGGGCTGCCTGGACTCCTGGGAGACCTGGTACCGATGGCGGGACGCGGTCGTCGAGCGTTACGAGGCGCAAGGCGACCAGTGCCCGCTGGGGTCGCTGTTCCTTCAGATCGGCCGCTCGAATCCCGGAGCCAGGGCGATAGTGGTCGAATTGATGCGCCAGTGGCAGCAGTACCTCGCCGCGGGGATCCGCGCGCTGCGGGACCGGGGTCTGGTCGGAGCCGACCTCGATGTGGAGCAGGCCGCGGCCGCGCTGCTGGCGGGTATTCAGGGCGGCGTGTCAATCATGCTGTCCACGGGCCAGTCCACACACCTACGGGCCGCGCTCGACGTCGGGATCACGCGTCTGCGGTCCGGCCCGATCGGCCGCTGACGGCAACCGGCCGGCCCACGTGTCCCACGCCAGGAGAAGGCGACGCGAAAGGCTGCCGCGCGGCGGGTGTTCAGCGAAGCGTGCGGAAGGTCCCGCGGAGGCCGGCGATGAACTCCGCCGGATTCCCCGCAGCAGCCAGGCCGACATCCGTCACGGCACGAGCAGAAGCTTTCCGGTCGTGCCGCGCGATTCGATATCGGCGTGCGCACTGGCCGCGTCCGCCAGCGCGTAGCGCGCTCCGATGCGCGCGGCGACCCGGCCGGTCCGGATCAGATCGAAGATCTCACCGGAGTGCCTGACGAGCGCGCCACGGGTGCGCACGTGGTCGCCGACCACCGGATAGGACATCAGGATGCTGTTGGGCATGTCCCTCGGATTGAGCAGCATGTCGCCCATCAGGACGCCGTAGTACGCGTGGACACCGTGCGTGCGCAGCGCCAGATGGGACGAGCGCAGCGTCGCCGGGCCCCCGCCGTCGTACACGACGTGCGCGCCCTCGCCGCCGGTCAGTTCCCTGACTCGCTCCTCGAAGCCGCCCCCGCTGGAGACCAGGACGTGGTCGGCCCCGGCCTCTTTCGCGACGGCGGCTTTCTCTTCCTGGGAGACCAGGCCGATCACCGTGCCCCCGCGTGCCTTGATCATCTGGGTGAGCATCAGGCCGACACCGCCCGCAGCCGCGTGCACGACGGCCGTATCGCCGGGCTTGACGGCGTAGGTGTCCGTGATGAGGTGACTCGCGGTCAGCCCCTGCATCATCACCGCCGCGGCCGTCTCGTCGTCCACGTCGTCCGGGACCTTCACCAGGGAGGCCGCCGGGATCGCGAGCAGCTCGGCGTAGCTGCCCTTGTGGTAGTACCACGCCACGCGGTCGCCCACGGCCAGGTCGCGCACTCCGTCGCCCACCGCCGTTACCCGGCCCATGCCCTCGACCCCCAGGACGGTGGGAAGCGACCAGGCGGGAAGCGGCCCGGTTCGTACGCCGACGTCCATGAAGTTCACCCCGGCGGCGCCCAGCCGGACGAGCGCCTCGCCGGCACCGGGCTCCGGGTCCGGGAACTCGGTCCAGGCCATGACCTCCGGGCCGCCGTACTCGCGTACGAATATCGCATGCATGGGAACTCTCCTATCGCCTCGCACTCCGCCGCGATCAGGTCGCGCGCGGGTTTGACGTTCTGAACGTGAGGCCGACAAAAATGGACCAGTAAGTCCAGAAATGAGGCTGGAGATATCGAGGCGGACGGCGGGTTCCGGAACCCGGCGTGGGCTGGGGAGTTGGAGTCGGCGGCCGGGCCCGTCCGCTCGCGATGGTCAGCGCAGCCTGGGCAGCAGGTGGTCTCCGATGCGGATGGTCTCCTCCTTGTACGGGGTGTCGGAGAGGACGAAGTGCGTGATGCCCAGCGCGCGGTAGTTGTCCAGCGCCGTGGCCACGTCGGCGGCTGAGCCGACCAGCCAGGTGGTCGCCGCTCCCCCGCCGCCGACCTTGCCGGGGGTGGTGTACAGGCAGGTGTCGAGGACCTCGCCCCGCGCCGCGAGGTCGAAGAGCCGCTGCTGTCCGGCGGCGGTCCTGCGGTTCCCCGTCCAGGTGGACTCCCCCGAGTCCTCCGCCATCTTCGCGACCTTCTCCTCGGCCGCCCGCCATGCCTCCTCCGTGGTGTCGCGCACCAGCGTGGTGATCCGCAGTCCGAACTCGAGGGGCTTGTGCCGGCGTCCCACCCGCTCGCTCAACTCCTTGAGCCGGCCGATGCGTTCGGCGAGGCCGTCGAGCGGTTCGCCCCAGAAGAGCTGGACGTCCGCCTCCGCCGCCGACACCCGTTCCGCGGCCTCGGAGGCGCCGCCGAAGTAGAGCGTCGGATGCGTCCTCGTATCGGTGGCGTACGGGCGTGGCGCGACCGTGGATCCGCCGACCTGGAAGTGCTCGCCGTCGAACGTCACGTCCTCCTCGGTCCACAGGCGCCGTACGAGGTGCAGAAACTCCTGGGTACGGGCGTACCGCTGCGCGGGGTCGCTGCGTGTGTCGCCGTAGGCGGCCAGGTTGTCGAGTCCGCTGACGATGTTGACCAGGACCCGGCCTCGGCTGAGCTGGTCGAGTGTCGCCGCCGCGGCGGCGAAGTGGGCAGGCTGCCAGTAGCCGGGGCGGATCGCGATCAAGGGCTTGAAGGTGCTGGTCCGGGCGGCCAGCGCGGTGGCCACGGTGAAGGTGTCCGGGCGCCCCCAGCCGGTACCCAGGAGCGCTCCGCCCCAGCCGTGCGCCTCCGCCGTGCGGGCGAGCTCGGTGGAGTACTCGATGGAGCCCCAGCCGGTCGTCGTGTCGTCGCCGCGGTGGCCCGGTTCGATGGTGTTGGGGATGTACCAGAGAAATTCCAGACTCATCATGATTCCGATCTCTGCTCGGCAGACACCGCGGCGATGGCGGCGAGCTGGGCGGACCGCGCCTGCACGCGGTCGGGGTGGCGACGCGAATCGCCGAGTCCGGAACCGGTCAGGACGTCGCCACGCAGCCGCGCGAACGCTCGCCCCTCAGGACGAGCGACGTCCCGTCCGTCGTCGCGGACGCCATACGGGGAGGGGCTGGAGGGTCAACAGCGTGCGCTGGACACACGAAGGAGGTCGACACACAGCTCGCGGGTGAGCAGCAGGACCTCATACATGCGATGGAGTCTCTGCGTGATCGATCAGAATGTCAATGCGCACCATACGCCGGGGCGTGGGCGCCGTACGCGGCGACGCTCAGGCCCGTGGCCCGGCCCGCCCTGCCCCTGACTCCTCTTCGGCTTATCGGGAGAATTCGGGGATGTTCCTCTGATTCACTGGGACGTATGGGGACCGGGGAACTCATCGCACGCACGCGACGGCTGGCGGCACACGAGGTGCGTTGGATGGTGAGCCTCGGACTCTGGGCGGTTCGGCGGACGAACGGGGTGGGGGTCGCGGATACCGCTCTTGGGTATGCGCGCGCTCAAGCACCCACGATGTACGGGCTGGTGATCGTGCTGGTGATCGAGACGATCGGGGTGTCGATCATGCTCGCCCCCTATCCGGCCGTCCACCTGGTCATGCTGCTGGTCGACCTCTACACGGTGCTGCTCGCACTGGGGCTGCACGCCGCCGCCGTCACACGCCCGCACACCGTGGGGCCGGGCGGGCTCCGGATACGACGCGGAGCACGGCTCGACCTTCACCTACCTCTCGATCTGATCGTGTCCGCACGCCATGATCTCCGGTTCCCCGACGCGAACAAGACAGAGGACGGGGTGCTGACCGTGGCCGTCGCATCGCAGACCTCGGTCACCATCGAACTGGCCCACCCGGTCACCGCCGTAAGCCTGTTGGGACGGCGCACGGAGGTGCACACCATCCGCTGTCACGCCGACGAACCGCGAGCCGCCGTCGCCGCGATCAAGATGCTGCTGCCGACCGGCAACTGACACCCTCACCGCAGGACGCTCTCATCCACGTCCGCGCACGGTGAACCAAGGCCCTCGAAGCGGCCGGGTTCACCGAGACCGGCGCCGACGTGCCGCCCGTCACGGTTGACGGGCCGCATGACGCCGACACACTCCCGATGACGATGACCGTGCTCCGCCCTGCCCGCACGCTTCGCCGAGCGAGGCGGTGATGCCGGCGGGCGAGCGCCCCGTTCACCGCGCGCCCCTCCGCTGTCACGCTTGCCAAACGGAACAGCGTTCCGTATCGTCCGTACCGGAACAAGGTTCCGTTTACTCATGATGCCGGAGTACGGGCCGGACGACCACACCACGCGTTGTCACCACGCGTGTGTCACCACCTGAGGCCACCACGCCTCACCCGCAATGGAGGAACACGGTCATGCAGTACCGCACTTTGGGCCGCACCGGTGTGCAGGTCAGCTCGCTCGCACTCGGCGCGATGAACTTCGGCACGATCGGGCGCACCACCCAGGACGAGGCCACCGCTGTCGTCGATGCCGCTCTCGAGGGCGGGATCAACCTCATCGACACCGCCGACATGTACAGCGACGGTGAGTCGGAGGAGATGGTCGGCAAGGCCATCGCCGGCCGCCGCGACGACATCGTGCTGGCCACGAAGGCGGGCATGCCGATGGGCGGCGAGCGCAACCATCAGGGCAGTTCGCGCCGCTGGCTGGTCACCGAGCTGGACAACAACCTGCGCCGTCTCGGTGTCGACCACGTCGATCTCTACCAGATCCACCGGTGGGACCCGCGCACCAGCGACGAGGAGACGCTGTCGGCTCTGACCGACCTCCAACGTGCCGGAAAGATCCGGTACTTCGGCTCCTCGACGTTCCCCGCGTACCGGCTCGTGCAAGCCCAGTGGGCCGCCCGGGACAACCAGCTCGGCCGTTACGTCACCGAACAGCCCAGCTACTCGATCCTCCAGCGCGGGATCGAGACCCACGTACTGCCCGTGACCGAGGAGTACGGGCTCGGTGTGCTGGCGTGGAGCCCGCTGGCCTCGGGCTGGCTGTCGGGCGCGATCCGCGCGGGCCGGGACATCACCACCAGTCGCTCCACGTTGATGCCGCAGCGCTTCGACACGACCATCCCCTCCAACCGGGCCAGGCTCGACGCCGTCGAGCAGCTGGCCGGAGTCGCCGACGAGGCGGGCCTGACCCTGATCCAGCTCGCGCTGGGATTCGTGACCGCGCACCCGGCCGTGACCAGCGCGATCATCGGCCCCCGCACGCTGGAGCATCTGCACTCGCAACTCGCCGCCGCGGACACGGTGCTCCCCGCCGACGTACTCGACGCGATCGACGCGATCGTGGCCCCCGGTGTCGACCTGGCCGCGCACGAGAAGCACGACACTCCGCCGGCGCTGCTCGACCCGTCGCTGCGGCGACGCTGACGGTGCGGAGCACGTCCCGCACCGTACCGGACGAGTCTCCCGCTGGAACCTCGGCAGCGCGCCCCATCCGGCGCTGCCGGTGCCGAAAGGACCAACAGCTCCATGTCGCACCTACCCCGGCCTCGTTTCGGGATCATGACCGCCCCCTCGCAGGTCGACTACCACGACGTCCTGCGGGTCTGGCGCGAGGCGGACACGATCCCGGAGATCGAGCACGCGTGGCTGTTCGATCACCTCATGCCGATCGGCGGTGACCCGGACGGACCGGCCTACGAGGGCTGGACGCTGCTCTCGGCCCTCGCCGCCCACACCCGACGACTGCGGCTCGGCGTACTGGTGACCAGCAACCGGTTCCGGCCACCCGCGATGCTGGCCAAGATCGCCACGACCGTCGACATCGTCTCCGGCGGACGGCTCGACTTCGGCATCGGCGTCGGATCACGCCCAGGCCATCCCCTGGCCCGCCGTGAGTACGAAGCACACGGCCTGCCGTTCCACGATTCCGCGCACGCGGTGGGGAGTCTCGCCGAAGCCTGCGTGGTGATCCGGCGGTTGTGGACCGAGGAGAAACCGTTCGACTTCCACGGCACGTACCACCACCTCACGGGAGCGTTCGGCAATCCCAAACCCGTCCAGCGTCCCCACCCGCCGATCCTCATCGGCGGACGCTCGTCCCCGACGCTGCGCGTGGTCGCCGAGCACGCCGACCTGTGGAACATCCCGGGCGGCGACATCGACGACGCCGTCAGCCGAGGCGCACTGCTGGACCGCTACTGCGCCGAGATCGGCCGCGATCCCGCCTCGGTCACCCGCTCGATCCACCTGCCCGTCTCCTACGACCGGCCCACCGTCACGCGCGACGCGATCGGTGAGGCGATCGACGCCGGCTTCCGGCACATCGTCCTCGGACTGCCGGCGCCCTACCCCGCCGATGTCGCACGGTGGGTCACCGACGAGCTCATCATCGGGTCGGTCTGAGGCGCGTCCTGCCGCGAGGCGGACCTCGGTGACGCCGGGGGCGCCAGGACGCGGCACCGCCGCATGGCTCAGCGAAGCTCCTGGATGCGCACCATGTTGCCCGCCGGATCACGGAAGGCGCAGTCGCGGATGCCGTACGGCTGCTCGGTCGGCTCCTGGACGACCTCGGCGTCCCCGGCCTGTACCTGCTCGAAAACACCGTCGAGGTCCCGGGTCGCCAGCAGGATCCAGCCGTAGGTGCCCTTGGCCATCATCTCGGCGATGACGCGTCGCTCGTCGTCGGTGACCCCGGGGTCGGCGGTCGGCGGTGCCAGGAGGATGGACGTGCTGGGCTGGCCGACGGGGCCGACCGTGATCCAGCGCATCGTGCCCTGTCCGACGTCGCTGCGGACCTCGAAGCCGAGGACGTCGCGGTAGAAGGCCAGGGAGGCGTCCGGGTCGACATGCGGGAGGAAGCTCGTGTGAATGGTGATGTCCATGACGATCATGCTAGGCGCGGCTCATGACTCGCGCTTCTCGATTCCTGACCGGTGCCGGCCACCCGTTGGGCCGTCCGAGGACGGTCGGGTCAGCCGATCCGTTCGATGACCGCTGCTGTCGCCGTCGCGGTGTTGCCCGCGCCGGCCACGGACCATTTCGCGGTGACGGCGACGTCCATGTCCGTTGTGGTGTCGTTCGTGACGGCGCCGTCGGACATGGACGTCACGACGGAGGCGGTGCCGTATTGCTGCATGAGCGTCAGTCCGCCGGCCCAGGTGCCGGAGACGCCGTTGCCGATGCAGTGCAGGACGGCCTCGGCCATCCATCCCTTCCCGGACACCCCGGATCGGGCCGTCACGGTCGCCGGTGCGGCGATCACCGTGCCGCCGATCTTCAGGCCGAAGCCGAGCGTCGGCGTCGCCGTGGTGCTCGCCGTGCCGTACACCCGGACCCGGTAGGCGGAGCCGGGCTGAGGGTCGTTGCCGGGGATGGTGACCGTGGCGATGGCGGTCTCGGTGGCCGTGTCGGCGACGGTGGCGAGCGTCCCGTTGGACACGATGGCGTGGACGAGGTTCGATCCCGGCAGGACGGTTCCGCCCTTGGCGGTCACGACCGGGTCCGCCGTCGAGGTGAGGAGCGCCGCGGCGACGGTCCAGCCGTTGCCGGAAAGGTCGTTGTCGGTGATCACGCAGCCGGTCGCGGCCGAGGTGAGCGAGATCCCGTTGACGGTCGTGCCGGAGCCCTTCATCACCTTGTTGCCGGTGACGTGGCAGCCGGACTGCGATAACCGGATTCCGGCGACGGCGGCCGCGCGGATCCTGTTTCCGGCGACGAGGGCCCCGGCTCCGGCGCGGCCGTCGGTGCCGCCGCCGATGACGATGCCGTGGTTGGAGCCGGTGGTGTCGACCACGTTGTCCGTGACGGAAGCGGCCGTGCACCCGGCGACGTTGACGGCGTTCGAGAAGGTGTTCGTGAGTGTGTTGCCGGTCAGGTTCACGCCGTCCGAGTACTGCGGGAAGATGCCTGTCGACCGCACACCGTCCACGGTGTTGCCGGACACGACCGCGCCCGGCGTGCACTGCGGCTGGATGCCGTTCGCGGTGGTAGCGGCCGCGCCCCTGATCGTGTTGTTGTTGATCACCACGTCGGTGATCGGGGCCGTGTCGTACCCGAGGACCCGGATCCCGGACCCGGTCTGCGTGCCCTCGATGATGTTGTCGGTGATGGTGATGCCGTACGTGGTGTAGACGGTGCCGGCGGCCGGGTCCGGGACCGACACGTGGACACCGGACGCCGCGGTGTTGCGGACGGTGTTGCCGCGGATCTTCGCGCGGCGCCAGTTCCAGCCGCGGATCCCGCTCTCCAGCGCTCCCTCGATCACGCAGTTCTCGATGACGATGTCGTCGAAGTACCTGGCGGCGACCTGGGCGTGCGAGCCGATCGCGCGGCCGAAGGTGCCCAGACGTGCGCTCGGGCCGAACCAGCAGCCGGAGACACGGATGCCGACCGCCGGTGTTCCGTCGAACGCTCCGATGCTGCTGCTGCCCGACTTGGCGATGTCGATCTGGATGGCCTCGGACGACCGACGTGAGCCGTCGCCGCTGTTGTCGATGAAGCCCTCGAAGCGGCAGGCCTCCACCACAGCGCCGTTGACCGCGTTGAACTCCAGCGCGTGAGCGCTCGACGAGTCGAGGAGGCGGCAGTCCCGCACGGTGATGTCCGCGCAGTGGATGAAGCACATGGTGTTCGTCGTGGCGGTGACGATGCCTGTGCCCAGGCTCGCGGAGTAGGCGTTGCAGTCCCAGGTGCCGCCCAGGATCTTGATGTGGGAGTGGCCGCCATACCCGTTGAAGACGTCGGTGCCGTAGAAGTTGCGCAGGACGCCGGTGGTCGCGTGTGTGGAGCGGATGGACGCCCCATAGGCCCAGATCGTGGTGTTCGCCCGGACCACCATGAACGTGTTGACGTTGTACGTCCGGCCGCCCGGGAACAACACGCTGCCGCCGCCGGCGTTGTACGCGGCGTCCAGCGCGGCCTGGATGGGTGCGGTGTCGTCGGCGATGCCGTCGCCCTTCGCCCCGAACGCCGTCACATCGAACAGGCTCTGCCCGGCGGAATCGAACCGGGCCGCGGCGAGCGGGCCGGGGGTGGTCGTCGTGTCGAACGTGCCTTGGATGTGTTCGAGGGCCCTTGTCGCGGCCTCACGCGCGGCCTGGTGCCGGCGCACCGGCCGGCCCGCCGCGTCGAGGTACTCGTACTCGATCGCCGCGATGCCGTCGATCTTGAAGGTGCGGACCGCCCCCGGTGCGGGGTGGCTCGCCGGGTTGGAGCGCAGTGCGCCGATCGGGGTGATGCCATCGGCCTCGTACAGGGCCGTGATCAACTCTCCGGTGCCGGCGACACGGACGTTGACGGGGCAGTCGGGCAACACGCCTCCGGTCGCGGTGGTGAGGACATCGGACGGGGTGCCGCCGTAGGTGTAGATCGCCATCGGAGCAACGCCTCTCGGTCGAACCAGTAACTGCCGCTGATGTCTGCCCACATACAGCCGGACCCGCCACTGTCCTGGGAGTCGTCCGAGGCGCCGAGCCGGACGCTGTACTGGGCGCCGTGCTGCGAGAAGAAGAGCATCGCAGCCGGTGTGGACTCGTCGGGGCCCGGACCTCGTATCGGTCGGCGCCCCTCCGTGGTGGACCGGTCAGGCTGAAGAATGCCGAATCGGAGGCCACCTGGCTAGGCCCTGTCCGGCCCGTGGCACCCGTCCGCTCGAAGCCACCAACTCCCGCCCCGGGCCTACTGGTTGGGCCCGATGGCGATGGCGTTCGACACGGCCGCCGGATTGACGGATTGGTGTCGGTCCTCTCTGGGCAGTGAGCAGGAAGTCATGTCATGTGCACGACCAACTCTCTCCTCTAAGGAGGCCGACCATGCACGTCCGTAAGTTGACCAGCGGGTTCGCTGCCGCCCTGGCCCTGACCTTTTCCCTGGTGGGTGGCCAGGCCGTGGCCGCTCCTTCCGCGGACGCCGACAGAGCCCTGGCCGCGCGTGTCGTCACCTACGACGCCAGCGGTTCCGCGGAATTCAGGTCGGCGGTCGACCGGGGTGCGGCAATCTGGAACGAGAGTGTCGACGCCGTCGAACTGCGGCCGGCCGCGGCCGGGCAACGCGCCAACATACGGGTCCTGGCGGACAACGGCTGGCCTCGCGCCATCACCACCTCGCTCGGCAACGGAACCGTCTACATCGGACGGCAGGCGGTGAACGAGGGCCACGACACGATCCGCATCTCGTCTCACGAACTGGGCCACATCCTGGGGCTGCCGGACCGCAAGCCCGGCCCCTGTTCGAGCCTGATGTCCGGTTCCACCGCGGGAACCACCTGCACGAACCCGTACCCGAACACGGCTGAGAAGGCGGAGGTCGAGGGCAACTTCGGCGGTGCGTTCTCGCGGACGGGCGGAGCGGTGCCGCTCAACGTCATGATCGTGGACTGACACCCCGCACGGAACCCCGGGCGGGAGTGACCGTACGCCCCGGAGCGCGGAGCGCGTTCCGGGGCGTTCACAGCTCGGGGAGGTCCGGGGCGACATGCGCGGGCCCCGCCGGGCTCGGCGGGGCCCGCGAAAAAAAGGGGCGGCTCAGTCGTCGTCGCTCATCGAGTCCTTCACGCCCTTGGCGCGGTCGCGGGCGTCCTCCATGGCGTCCTTCGCCTTGCCCTTGGCCTGGTCGGTCCTGCCCTCGGCTTCCTTGCGGCGGTTACCGGTGGCCTTCCCGGTCATCTCCTTGGCTTTGCCTTTGGCTTTGTCCATCGCGCTGTCGTTCACGGCGGCTCCTCTATGGCGGGGATGCAGACAAAACCACGTTAATGCGGATGAACCAAACCCGCCCCTCGCCGGCTTCCCGCGCGACAAGCGCGCCCTCGGGCGACAGCCGCTGCGGCAAGGGAGACGCACGTCACACCCGGTCGTGTCACATCTCCCCGAGGCGTTCCGTCAGTGAGCTGTCATCACCAAACACGGCAAGGAGTCCCTGATGGACGCTCGCTTGAACCTCTTCGGCAACCCGATCGCGGCCAAGGCCCTCAAGCACATCGTCGCGGCGGGCAAGGTGCTCTCGGATGCGGCGCTGCCGGCCACGACGCAGGAGCTGGTGAAGCTCCGCGCCAGTCAGATCAACGGCTGCGGCTTCTGCACCGACATGCACACCAAGGACGCCGCGCACGCCGGTGAGACCTCGGTGCGCCTCAACCTGGTCGCGGCCTGGCGCGAGGCCACGGTGTTCACCGATGCCGAACGCGCCGCCCTGGAGCTGACCGAGCAGGGCACCCGCATCGCCGACGCGGCCGGTGGAGTCACGGACGAGGTCTGGGCGAACGCCGCCAAGCACTACGACGAGGACCAGCTCGCCGCCCTGGTGCTGGCGATCGCCCTCATCAACACCTTCAACCGCATGAACGTCATCGTCCAGCAGCCCGCCGGCGACTACCAGCCCGGCCAGTTCGGATAACGAGGAGCGGCGGACCGGGACCGCCGGTTCCGTTCCGCACCGGCGGCACACGCCCTGGGCGTCCTTCACCGGGGCCCAGGGCGCGTTGTTCCGGTACGCGCGGAGGCCGTCGCTTGGTAGACGTGAGGGCGACAACCGGTCCTCGGGGATCCAAGGTCGTTCGCCCTGACTGCCGGGCGGCACCGGCCATTGTCAGTGCCTCCTGGCAGGATCACCGGCATGACACCGTTGCTTCTCACCGACATCGAACAAGCCGTCCGCAGCAGTTGGAGTGCCGAGACATGCACGCCCGAGTTCCGGTCGCGCTGGAAATACGACAACCCGGCCCGGGACCAGTGCGGGGTGACCGCCCTGGTGCTCAATGATCTGCTGGGGGGCGAGCTGATCCGGGGCGAGGTCCACGTCAACGGGGAGCGTGTGGACTACCACTGGTGGAACCGCCTGGGCATGGGCATCGAGATCGACCTCACCCGCGAGCAGTTCGCGCCGGAGGAGATCGTCACCGGAGGCATCGTCATTCCCCGCCCGCCGGTGACCGAGTTGCGCAGACTCCGCGAGGAGTACGAGCTTCTCCGTGACCGCGTCCTGGAGAAGCTCAACCGGCAGTCGACGCCGGCCTCCGCAGCCGCGGCTGGTCAATCGGTCTGAACCTGTCCGGCCGGTGCGCGGGGGCGCGGCGGGGGGCTAGGAGCCGGTGCCGGTTTCGGCGCGGCGCACCGGCACCGCCGCGCCGATCGCGTCGAAGACGGCCAGCGGGTCGAGATAGTCACGCCAGTGCGTGATCTTGCGGTCCCTGATGGTGATCACGGAGACGAAGTGGTTGTCGTACGGCCGTCCCGTGGCGACCGCCCGGCCGTGTACGACGTACTCAAGGACGACGACCGAGGTCTCGCGGTCATGGTGGACCGCCAGGCCGTCGGCGCTCTCCGCGGTCATCGTGTCCCCGTAGCCGCGGTACAGCTCGGCCAGGGCCTCAAGGCCCTCGACCTTCCGGGGGTAGTCGGGCACGGTGACCACGTACTCGGTCACGACGTCGTCGGTGAACCACTCGAAGAAATGATCTCCGTCGACCAGACCGTCGAGCCCCTGCCCGATGATGTGGAAGAAGGGCTCCAGTGCCGTGAAATCGCCGAGATTCTTCACTGCCATGTCATTCCTCGATTCCATACCGCGAGTGATCGACGCGGAGAGAGTCCGGCCCGGACTCGGCGGCTCCCTCACAGGTCGGACACTACGACGGCACCAGGACAGCTCCGGTCCTGATCGTGAAGGCGGTGAGACATCGCCGGCCGGCCACGTCAGGGGATCCTGACGGCGAGTGTGGCCATGTCGTCGTCGCGGGGGCCGCCGGTCCATTGGTGGATGGCGTCGGCGAGTTCATCGAGCAGGGCGGCCGGGGTGATGGGCCGGGTACGAGGGAGGCGGAGCTCTGTTTCCGGGGCGTAGAAGGCGCCGTCCGGGGCTCGGGCTTCTGTGACGCCGTCGGTGACGAACAGCAGGATGTCACGAGGTGCGAGAGAGAAGAGGTCGGGGCCGGAGCGCTGTCCGGTGAGGGTCCCCATTCCGAGGGGGACGTCGGGTGTGGTGGCGGTCAGGGCTGTGACGCTGCCGGTGCGGATGAGGTAGGGCTCGGGGTGTCCTCGGTTGATCACCAGCAGCGTTTGTCCCCGGTGGTCGATCTGGGCGATCAGCGCCGTGGCGAATTCCTCGTGGCGTTCCTCGTCCCGGTGCTCCGCGTTCTCCCGTTCGAGGGACTGTTCCAGCCGGGTGGCGAGTTCGCCGATGTCGGACACGTAGTGGGCCGCTTCGCGGAAGGCGCCGATGAGGGTGGAGGTGGTGGACACGGCTCCGGTTCCCTTGCCGCGTACGTCCCCGATCAGGATGCGTACGCCGTAGGGGGTGTCCTGGATCGCGTAGGCGTCGCCCCCGATCCTCGCCTCGGCACCGGCGGCCTCGTAGTGGGCGGCCACCTGTAGCGGGCCGATGTGTGTGGGCGGGTTCGGCAGTACCGCGCGCTGCATGGTCTCGGCCATGGAGCGAACGCTGGCCAGACGCTTGTTGTGGCGATAGAACATGCGGTTCATGTCCAGGCCGATGAGTGTGGCGAGCACGACGTTGGTGATCGCCGACCAGCCCATGGGGTTCAGCAGCACACCGGTGCGCCAATCCAGCAGCACGGTGACGCCGAGCGCGAACACCCCGGCCCACACGGCGCCACGGAAGCTCATCATCGCGCCTGCCAGTACGCACGCGGCTGAGATCAGCGGTACGCCCGTGTAGTCGGCCGGGGTGGTGACATCGACGACGACCGCGATGACCATGATGGTGTGCGGGGCCCATCGCGCGTACGACCATCGAGCGGTGAGGCGGTCCATCCCTCATTCCCCCGAGCGGCTCAACGACGGGTGCCCTTGCGCTCCCAGCCTTAACCGGACGGGAAGACGGCCAAACCATCGCTCCGGCAAACGGCAACCCGCGACCGGTGCGAACAGTCACCACCGCCCATGTCGTGGGTACCCGGTACGTACGTCACCCTGGTCCGCTCCGATCGAGGCGCCGGACGCCTCGATCGGAGTGGACCGGTTCAGGCGGCCGTTCCGTTACCGGGTGAGGGTGTCGACGGGCTTGAACTTCGCTTCGCCGCCCTCGAGGTTCTTGTCGAGGAACTCGTGACGCGCGCGCCGGTGGGTCTGGTCGATCCACCCGGCCACGCCGGGGACGTTGCGGCGCAGAGTCTCGCGTGTCACGTTCGGGATCACCCTGGCCAGCGGAGCCAGGCGCCACAGTCCGGGATCGGGCAGGCCCGTACCGCTGTAGCTTTCCTCGCCCAGATAGAAACGCGCGTGACCGAGCTGCGCCTTGTAGCGGAGTCTGCCGTAGACCTGACGCAGCCCCCGGGCGTCCTCCGGGGGAAGGTAGGTGTCCATGAACGACCGGCACAGTTCCTGGGAATCCCTGTCGATCTTCGGTTCCTCCGCGAGCCCGATCAGCAACTGGGCCTTGAACGCGTCCGTCACGGTCTCCGGGTACCAGGGCGACTCGACGCCCATGAGGTGTCCGACATAGCGCCAGTGGTGCATCATCGCCTCGATGTCACCGTCGGTGGGCCGGTATCCGAGAAGTTTGAGCTGCATCCCGGGGGCGAACGAACTGAGCAGCAGCGTCCCCGTCTGCGCGAACTGGCTGATGGGCATGCCCAGCCTGGCCCGGTCCCACTCGGGATGCGGCAGCAGGGTGTGGCGGATCATCGAGTGCAGAGTGCGCACGAAGACCGCGGAGCGGCGTCCGACACCGCCGGGGCGCAGGGCCCCGGGCTCGGTCGTGTCCGTCCAGAGACGGGAGGTCTCCAGGAACCGGCCGAACGCCGACCCGCCCGTGTAGGCGCCGGTCAGCGCGAGCGGCTTGGCGACGGTTTCCAGCGCGTAGGCGTTGAACGTGGACATACCGAAGTACGGATACAGCTCCTTGCCGTACCGCCGGAAGACCTCCGCGCCGTGTTCGACCTTCGCCCAGTCCACCCACTCCGGGTCGGTGTTGATCTGCTCGAACAGCGCCACCAGTTCCGGGGAGGCGTCCTTGACGCTCTCGATGCCGCCGAGGAGGGCCTGCTCGACATCCTTCCTGGCGCGGGACTTGCCCTTGGGCGAGGCGAAGGCGGCGTCGATGTAGGTGTCACCGAGCCGGTCCCCGGTGTTCATGGCGCGGCCGAACGCCGTCGCCAGTTCCTCGGAGACGTCGAGGTGGCTCCTGGCGTACTTCTCCAGCTTCCACTTGAGCGACCGCCCCGCGGGGGTGTCGATCGTACGGAAGTACGCGAAGGACTCCGGGATGGGCAGTTCTGTCGACTGCGCCATTGGTTTTCACCACTTTCTGATGGTTGGGCCTTACGTGGCCGGTCGGTTCGTCCGCCGGTTCACCGGCGATGTGACGTGCGCGGGGTGTGCGGAGCATGCGTCCCGTCCGGGACGATCGGGCGTGAGTGGGCGTGGTGCACGCCGAGCTGGACGCCGAGGGAGCACCACTCCGTACGGCGGGTGGCGGTGATCCGGTCGCCGGCCGCGACGCGGGCTTCTTCGTTCGCCGGGTCGTCCGGCGCCGGATCGGGCAGGATCGCCTTGTCCGCACGGTAGTTGTGCCAGGCGCGGCGGCGGACCAGGCGCTCGGTCTGCGGGCGGCGTTCCGCGGTGTAGGTGTCGAGCAGAGTGCCGGGGGCCCAGCCCCGCAGGACGGCCTCCAGTTTCCAGCCGAGGTTGGCCACATCGCCGAGGCCGGTGTTCATTCCGTGCCCGCCGGAGGGGCACATCCGGTGCGCTGCGTCGCCCGCCGGCAGGACCCGGCCGGAGCCGAAGGACTCGGCCACCACCGCGTCACCGCTCCACTCCCGGGTGTCGAGTACCCCGACATCCCCGGCCGCGCGGTCCAGCGCCTCGGCGACAGCCGCTCGGACCTCGCCGGGTGCGGGCGACTCGCCGTCCGCGAGCGGGTAGGTGACGCGCCACAGATCACCGCCGTCGAGTGAACCGAGCACGATCCGGCGGGGGTTGACCAGCGCCCTGCGGATCGGGGAGCCCGCGCCGTCACACGCCACCAGACGGCGCGACCGTACCGTCCTGCGCGGTGTGGATGTGGTGTCCGGCCCGGGGAAACGTGGGCACGCCCGAGGGGATGAACCGTCACATCGCCGATGCGCATGGAAAGCCCTCCAAAGGGTGGTCCGCCCGTCCCGCATCGACGGGGGGCGACATGAGGTGTGCGGGGTGGCGAGTGCCTGCCGAGGAGGGGCGGCCTCCAGGGAGGCGGGCCCGTTGTGGTGTCGACCGTAGACTTTAAAGAGTCAACTGTCAATTTAATTGACGCCGTGGAATCACCAAGCGATCCCGATCGTGAAGATGTGACGATCAACGGCAAACATAGGGGCGCATGCGCACGAGGCAACCACCTCGCATATTAATTGACTGCAAACACTTTAATGCCTACGGTGGATACCGTAACGACCGCATCCGACGTCCCTGGCGTGTCACGCCGGAGCGCGTCGGAACCTCGCCGGCGTGCGATGCCGGACGCGGCGTGGTCAGCATGTCCATGTACCAGGAAGCAGAGGTGCTCGCCGTGTCCGCTCAACGCATCGATGTCCACACTCACGGCATCCCGGACGAAGCCGTCGCGCTCCTCATGGCCCGGGGGCACCGGCTGACCGGTGGCTATCGCATGTCGGTGCGCTGGTCACCGGAGGCCGCACTCGCCTATATGGACCGGCAGCGGATCGCCGCCCAACTCCTGTCCATGCCGCTGGCGTTCGCGGGGTCGGACGACGACCCCGAGTTCGGAACCCGCCTGTCGCGGATCATCAACGAGGGGCACGCCGAGCTGATCGCCCGGCACCCCGACCGCTTCGGAGCCTTCGCCACCCTGCCGGCGGACGGGCCCGACGTGGCACTGTCGGAACTCGCGTACGCCCTGGACGAGCTACGGCTCGACGGAGTGGTGCTGACCTCGAACGTACTGGGCCGCTACTTCGGCGACCCGTCCCTCGAACCGGTGCTGGCGGAGCTGGCACGGCGGGGCGTGCCGGTCTTCGTGCACCCGGCCGACTGTCCGCACATCGATGTCCTGGGCTTCGGCCGTCCGAGTTCGGTCGTCGAGTTCCCCTTCGACACCGCGCGTACGATCACCAACGCCCTCTACACCGGCGTCTTCCAGCGCCATCCGGGACTGCGCCTGATCCTCGCGCACTGCGGCGGGGCGCTCCCCGCACTCGGCTGGCGGATCGGCGAACACACCGTCATGGGACGCGGACCGGACGACGCGGACATCGACCCGGACCACGTCGCCGAGGTACTGCGCGGGCTCTACTACGACACGGCCCTCGCCGGAAGCCGCAACTCGCTGCTGCCGACCCTTGAGGTGACCACCGCGGACCACATCCTCTTCGGCACCGACTGGCCCGCCGCCCCGGAACCCACGGTCGTACGCAACATCGACAACCTGACGGGCTTCGACGGCTTCAGCCCGGACGAGTTGCGCGGCGTGGAGTGTGACAACGCGCTCACACTCTTCCCCCGCTTCGTGCGAGGACCTCGCCGGTGATCCGCCCGACAGCCACCCGCTCGCGAGGCGCCGACGAAAGGGAACTGTGAAAGACATCGCGATCATCGGAGGCGGCCCCGGCGGGCTGACCGCGGCCATCGCACTGGCCCGGCGCGGCATCCGCAGCACGGTGTTCGAGCGCGACGGCCCCCCGGAGACCATGCCGCGCTTCAACCCGGACCGCTCCTATCCGATCGACCTCACCGGTCACGGACTGCGGGCGGTGCGGCATATCGACGCCGTCGCCCACTTCGACGCCCATATGACCCCGTTCCGCGGCATCAGGAATCGCGGCAGGATCGTCGACGCCTGGTCCGAGCCCGGCTGGATCGGTTCGCGAGGCGACATCACGCGGGCGCTGATGTCCGTCGCCGAGGAACGGCACCGCGGCCTGATCGACTTCGCCTTCGACAGCGGGATCAGCACCGTCGACGTCCGGGCCGGCACGGTGGCCGGGCGGACCTTCGACCTCGTCGTCGGCGCCGACGGCGCGGGCTCGGTCGTCCGGACGGCGATGCGGGAGCAGATCGAGGGGTTCACCGTCGAGACCGGCGCCATCCCGAACTACGGGCTCGTCCTGGAACTCGACCGGGTCGGCGACCAGTTGGACAGACGCTATCTGAACGGGCTGGCGATGAGCCCGCTCACTCTCACGGGGGTGATCCTCGACGAGTCCAGGCCGGACGGCGTGCGCTGGATCTGCTTCGTCGGGGTGAACAAGCCGATCGGGTTCGCCTCGCCCGAGCAGGCCGCCACCTGGCTGCGCCGGTACGTTCCGCTCGCTCTGGACCTGACGAGTGAGCGAGCGGTCGCCGACTTCTCCGGGCGCGAGGCCGTGCACCTGGGCCAGCGGCTGACCTGCTCCCGGTTGTACGGCGGCCGGGCCGTGCTGATCGGGGACGCGGCTGCCGCCTTCCCGCCGATCGGCCAGGGAGGCAACGCGGCCCTGGAATCGGCGGTCGTGCTCGACGAGATCCTGGCCTCCGGACCGCCGGAGACCGCGGGCGCGCGCTTCGAGGCAGCCTGGAAGCCCGAAGCGGACGCACTCACCTGGATCAGCGGTCAGGTGCGCTATCAGAGCCCGTGGGCGACTGCCCGTGTGGCGATCTCGCAGGCGCTCGGGGTGAACGTGATCAGAGAGGCCAAGAGTTCCACCCGCTCCTACGCCGATGTCCGGCGCTCGGCCCGCCGTCTCGGCCCGCTGTGGGCCTGAGCACGGCGGTGGCCCGGGTGAGGGATGAACGTTCCGGTGGCGTGCGGTGGTGTCTGTGGTGAGGGTGTCATAAGGGAGGTTCGGCCGGCCGACGGGAGTCGAGGGGATCATGAACGACGTGCGCGCCGGTGTCCGGCTCCTGCGTGATGCTCCCGCCGCGCGCCATGCGTCCCCGCTGGCCCTCGTCTACCGGGGGCGTACACAGGAGGACATGGACTGTGCCGATACGGTGGCCGGTCTGCTCTCACGAGGCCCCTGGGGCCTGGACGTCCGTACTACCGGGCCGCGGGGGGAACTGCCTCTGTCCTCCGGCACGCTGGCGCGGGCCCGGTTGTACGCGCAGCCGGGCGGCGGCTCCCTGACCCCCGCCTACCGGGAAATGAGGCGGCACGCCGGGGCGATCCGCGACTTCGTCGGAAACGGTGGCAGCTACCTGGGCTTCTGTCTCGGTGGCTACCTCGCCGGACAGGACGAGGGGTTCGGTCTCCTGCCCGGCGAGGTCGACCAGTACATCGTCTCGCCGGGCGCCACGGTCAGGACCGAGGACGACAGCCTGGTCGAGATCGAGTGGCGGGGCAGTCGGCGTCTGGTCTTCTTCCAGGACGGACCGTACTTCTCGCTCCGTCCCGGCCCGGGTACGACCGTGCTCGCCAGGTACCCGAACAACCTGGCCGCCGCCCTCGTCACCTCGTACGGCGCGGGCAGGGTCGCCGTCGTGGGACCCCACCCGGAGGCCACCGAGGACTGGTTCGAGGACGCCCCGCTTCCCTTCCAGGACACACACGATCTGGCAGTGGACTTCGCCGGCAGCGCGCTGGACGGCTGAGCGCGGCCACGGACGTGGAACGGCTCCCGCTGAGCGGCCTTTCCGAGCCGCTGCCCCCGGGGGCCGCCCCGTCAGCCTGGCGTGATCTCCACCGACAGGTCGTTGTCGACCGTGTAGTAGGGCCGCGCCGTCAGGCCGTCGACTGCCGTATCCGGATACACGAAGACCTTCTTGCGGTCCGCGAGGTCGTCCAGGAGCCGCGCCATCCGGATCAGGGGTGCGCCGGCGGTCGGGCGTGCGAACACGTCCCACACCGCCGGGCCCGCGCCGCCCGGTGTGCTCAGCAGGTCGCGGTAGCCGACGGTGAAGGAGAAGGCGTGATCGCTCTCGGCGGTCAACTCCACCTCGCGAGTGGGGCCGCCCCTCCCCCGGCGGCGCAGCAGTGCCGCCGCCCCGGTGTCCAGTCCGGCGCCGAAGAGTCGGCCCCGTACCGTGGCCGCGCCGTCGGCGACACGGATACGGTCCGCCTCCGCGTGTGTGGGGCGCAGCCAGGAGCGTACGGCGAAGTAGCCGTCCAGGGTGGCGTACGGGATCCGGACCGCCACGGGTGAGTGCGTGCTGTCGTGAGCACGGCCCGTCACCAGGGCCCGCAGGTCGCGGACGCCGGGGAGGAGCCGCAGGCGCGGTTCGTCGGGCGAGAGGAGTACGTAGGCGTCCCACCGGCCTTCCTCGAAGGCGGGCGCCGGGTCGATGGTCGCCTGCCAGCGGTCCTGGCCGGGGGCCGGTTCCAGCTCGAACACGCGCCTGACCTGTTCGGGTTGTCCCTTCGGCGGACGCAGACGCAGCAGCAGCCGGGGCCGGGAGTCCGGGGCTTTCGGGCCGGGCGGGGAGGTGAGCCGTACGACGATCCGGTTCTCCCCGTCCACCGTGCAGTCGGCACGAGGGCGCGGCCTCCCGGCGCCGGGCCCTTCCTCGCGCGGGCTTCCGTCGCCGTGGCTTCCGCCGTCGCGGTGGCCACCGTCGCGGTCCGGGCTCATCGCTTTGCCTTCCGTACGGACTTGAGGATGGTGCTGGCCGCCGAGTAGGCGGCGTCGCGGGCCGCGTAGCCGCCGGTCACCAGAGCGCGGTCGATGCCGGCGGTGCGCGCGGCGGGAGCGCGGCCGGCCGCCCTCGCCGACGCCAGCGCGTCGAACAGTTCCTCGGCCTGTCTCACAATCGGCCCGGGGGCATACCGCTCCGAGTTCTTCAGCGCCGTGCGCCCCATCCGACGGCGTGCCTCGTCGTCACGTACGAGGTCGAGCAGGGCGGCCGAGAGCGCTTCACGGTCGCCGACGGGCACCAGCCTGCCGTCCGCGCCGTCCGCGATGATCTCGGCCGGACCGTGCGGACAGTCGGTGCTGACGACGGGAAGACCGCAGCGCATCGCCTCGACGATCGTCATGCCGAAGGGCTCGAAGTTCGACGTCGCGGCGGCGATCGAGCCCTTGGTCCACTCGGCCTCCATCGGAGTCGCGGCGCCCATCAGGAAAACGTTGTCGTACAGGCCCAGTTCCTCGATGAGCCGTCTGAGGCGGCCGTGCTCCTCGCCCTTGCCGTAGACGCGTAACTGCCAGTCGGGGCGCTCGGCCACCACTGCCGCGAACGCCTCGATGAGCAGGTCGTACCGTTTCACCCGGACCAGCCGCCCCGCGGCCACCACCACGGGGGCGGTGCCGTCCGAGGGCGGGAGCGACGGGTCGGGGACGCTGTTGGGCAGCGCTTCCACGCGGACGCCCGGCAGCCACATCTTCTTGCGGTACGCGGCGGCGTCGGCGTGGGTGACCGTGGTCAGGGCGTCCAGACGCGGATAGACGCGGCGCAGTACGCGGCGCAGTCTCGGCGGATGGTTGTCCAGGGTGAGATGTTCCTGCCCCACCCGGACGGTCCGGGCCGGAGCCTGGAGGGCGATGTGCACATTCAGGCCCGGCCGCGTGCCCACCACGACATCGGCGTCCGTCGTCCGCAGGAACTCCCCGATCCGCTGGTCGGTGAGCTCGCTGTACTGCCCGTAGCGGTACTCGTACGCGGGGAACACCTTCGCCGGGTTCGGATACAGCGGATGTTCGCTCTCCTGCCGCAGGTCCACGAGCGGGCGCAGCCGTATGCGCGGATCCGGGGTCAGGTTCGGGCTCTCCCGGTGCCGGAACACGGAGACGATTTCCACTTCGTGCCGCTCGGCCAGCGCGCCGGCCATGTTGTACGTCGTGGTGATGGTCCCTCCTATCCCATAGGCGTTGTGTATGAGGAAAGAAATCTTCATGCTGATATGGATCAGGATGTTCACCGTGGCGTTGCCCGCGTTATGCGATCTTGAGGCAACCGCGTCGAATCCGTGTCCGATGACCCGTTCACGCACGCACGCGTGCTCGTCCTCCGCCCGGGGATCTCCGGTGATTCTCCGGTGATCTCCGGAGTCTCAGTCGCTCAGCGCGACCGGCCGGTCCGAGGAGAAGTGGGTCAAGTCCTCCGGCACGCCGCGGTGTTCGTTCCCCTCGTCATCGTGGTAGCGCCACTCGAACGGCACGCCTCGCGCGGTCATCACGTCCGGGCCGTCCATCAGCTGGAAGTGCAGATGCGGCTCGGACGAGTTGCCGGAGTTCCCGCACTCCGCGAGCTCCTGCCCCGCCGTGACGCGGTCGCCCACGCCCACTCGGAGGGAGCCGCGCCGCAGATGCGCGTAGACCGCGTACACACCGTCACCGATATCCAGCACGAGGTAGTTCCCCAGCAGATGGCACGGCCATCCCATGATCCGCACAAAGGCCTCCAGGTAGAGGAAGGCCATGCCGGGCAGTGACGTCCGGGTGAGGTGGTCACGCTGGCGGCTCGCCTCCGCGACGACCACTCCGTCGGCCGGGGCGAGGAGGGGCCTGCCGAAGGACGGGTAGGAACGCGGACGCCGGCCGAGGGGCCACCACCAGTTGGGGGGCGGTGCGGGCGATGTGTCCGCGTCGGCCCGCGGCGGGTTGTGGATCAGGTCGATGGCAAAGGTCTGGGCATGGCTGTGCGTATGGCTCGGGACTTTCGTGGCAGGCCCGTTGAGCGCCGTCCACCGGCCGGTGGCGGGCAACCGGACCAGCACGGGCCGCCGGGCCCCGGGCGGGCGTTGGGCCCGTACCAGGGCCCAACGCAGGAACAGCCCGACCGCGAGCAGCGCGACGCCCATGTACCACAACGGTCCGATGCCTTGGACGTTCACCGCGATGCACAGGATTCCGGCACCGAACAGCAGGCCATGGCGCTTCCACAGTGTCACCGGCAGGTACACCCCTCGCACATTCCCAGAAGCGGGGGCGCTTCCGGCAGACGGACGATCCGTCAGTCACGGGCCGATGTCGGCCCCACCCTCAGCAGTACCATCCGATGTCCCGTTATCGCCATCGGGTTCAGGCCGGGGTGTCCGATGTCTCTCGCAAGGTGCGCGGACGCATGTCGGTCCAGTTCTCGTTGACGAAGTCGATGGCGGTTTGACGGTCCACCTCGCTCAGCGCCGCCGTCCAGCCCGCCGGGACCGGACTGAAGGAGGGCCACAGGGAATGCTGGCCCTCGTCGTTGACCAGGACATGGAAGACACCGTCCGTGTCGTCGAAGGGGTTCGTGCTCACAACAGATCATTCCTCTCACGGGAGCGGGGCGAAGGCCGGGGAACGGGGCGGGAGTTCAGGGATCGGGCGGTCAGAGATCGAGCGGTCTGGGGACGGGTGGTCAGGGGATGGGTGGTCTGGGGGCGGGGAGTTCGGTTGCCGGGAGCCAGGGGACGCGCGAGCCAGGGGCCGGTGCCCAGGGCTCGGGCCCGAGCAGGCCGCCCACCGGCTCGTGGGGCGCGCCGGCCATCGCCTCCAGCAGGTGCGGGAGCTCCGCCGCGATCCGCTCGGCCCGGGGGCCGTCCACCGCGTCCGGGCGGTGGCCCAGCCGCAGCGTCAGCGGGCCGTCGCCTGCGAAGGCCGCCAGTGTCAACGGGTAGTGCGTGGCGTCCCGCCCCTCGCTGTGTACCAGCCGGAGCCCCGGCGCGGCACGGGCCAGGCTCACGCGGTCCAGCGGATAGTTCTCGAAGACCACGTGCGTGTCGAACAGTTCACGCCGCCCCGCCAGCCGCTGGATGTCCCCCAGCCCCAGATGCTGGTGCGCCAGCAGCCCGGCCTGCTCGTCCTGGAAGCGCACCAGCAGGTCCCTGACGGCTTCGGCCGGATCGATCCTCAGCCGCACCGGAACCGTGTTGATGAACAGCCCGATCATCGACTCCACACCGGGGATCTCCGGGCGGCGTCCCGAGACGGTGGTGCCGAACACCACGTCCCGCACCCCGCCCTGCCGGGCCAGCAGCAGCGCCCACGCCCCCTGGACCACCGTATTGAGCGTCAGACCGTACGCGCCCAGGCCGCGCAGGGACGCGGTCAGCGCGTCCGGCAGTGTGAACTCCACGGACCGTACGGGCACCACGCCACCACCGACGACGGTCCCGGTCCCGGCGCCGGTTCCGGTGAGGAGGGACGGCGGCTCGGCGCCGGCGAGAGCGGTCCGCCAGGCGTCCCGGGCCGCGTCACGGTCCTGGGCCGCCAACACGGACAGGTGCTCGCGGTAGGGCGTCACCGCGGGCAGCGCGTCCGCCGCGCCCCCGTGTGCGTACAGCGCGAACAACTCACCGACCAGCAACGACATCGACCAGCCGTCCAGCACCAGATGATGGTGCGTCAGCACCAGCCGGTGTTCGCCGGGCCCCCAGGCGAACAGCGTGAAGCGCAGCAGCGGCGGACGGTCCAGCTCGAAGCGCCTCCGCAGATCGGCGTGGGTGATCCGGTCGAAGACACGCTCCCGGCGCTCGTCCGACACCGGGCCGAGGTCGAGTTCACGCCACTCGGGCACGAGCGCGCCCGGCACCACCTGGACCGGACGGGGCAGATCGTGATGGACGAACGCCGCCCGCAGATTGGGGTGCCGCTCCAGCAGGGCGGCCCCCGCGGCACGCAGCGCTTCTCCGTCCACGTCGCCCCGTACCCGCAGCACGAGCTGCGCCTGATAGACGTCCGGGCTGTCCGGCGCGTACAGCGAGTGGAAGAGCAGCCCCTGCTGAAGGGGCGTCAGCGGCAACACGTCCGCGAGCCCAGGGTAGGCCGATTCCAGTTGTTCGATCTCCGTCTGCTCAAGCGGAACCAGGGGCAGATCGGATGGGCTGTGTCCGCCCGCCCCGGGGGTTCTGGCGTGCACGACGAGGGCGTCGAGCGCGGTGAACCACAGCTCCGCCAGCTCGCGGATCTCCGCCTCCGTGAACGCCGCCTCCGTCCACGACCACTCGGCGCTCAGCCGGGGACCGGCCGGACCGTCGACGGTCACCGCGTTGAGGTCGAGGAGATGCGCGCCGGGCGCCGGAAGCGTCGCGTCCGTCTCGGCCAGTGTGGTGAACTCGGCGGTGATGTCCCAGTCCTGGCGGCCCTCCGCGGCGATCCGGCCCAGGTAGTTGAACCCGGCGCGGGGCGCGCCGAGAGCGGACAGCTCCGGCGCCGCCACCGGGTCGAGATACCGCAGCACGCCGTAGCCGATGCCCAGATCGGGCACGGCCCGCAAGCGCTCCTTGACCCGCTTGAGGGCCCGGCCGAGCGCCGGGTCCGCCGTCCACACGTCCGCCCAGACACAGCCGGTGTGCTCCAGCCGGACCGGGAACATGCTGGTGAACCATCCGACCGTCCGCGACAGGTCCACCCCCGCCACCTCGGCACGGCCATGCGATTCCAGCTCGATGACCACACCACGGGAGTCCCCGCCGGTCGCCCGGCCCCGGCGGCGCCGCCACTCCTCCATCGCGAGGGACAGCCCGGTGAGCAGTACGGGCTCCACACCGCAGTGGAAGGCCGCCCCCACCTCCGTCAGCAGGGGGCGGGTGCGCTCGGGCGACAGCGTCGCCCCGAACCGCCGCACCGTACCCCCCGCCTCCGGGACCGGGGCGTCCGTCAGCGCGTCGCCGCCGGACAGCGCCTCCTTCCACAGCGCCAACTCGCCCTGCCGCGCGCCGCTTTCGCCCTGCCCGGCGAGGTAGCCGGCCCAGTCGCGGAACGGAGTCCCGGCGGCGGGCGGTACGGGAGGCCGGCCGGCGACCACGTCCCGGTGAGCGGCGACCAGGTCCGGCAGCAGAATGCGCCAGGACACCCCGTCGACGGCCAGGTGATGGACGACGAGGACCAGCCGGCCCGGCCGGACGGGCCCGCCGTCGAGGAACACCGCCGCCACCATCCCTCCCATGGCGGGGTCCAGACGGCTCCGGGCAGCGCGGACCGCGTCGGAGAGCAGTGCGGGCAGCCCGGCCCAGTCACCGGCGGCATCGACCCGGTGCACCCGGTCCGCCGCCCGCACCGCTCCGGGCGGCAGGACCTCCAGCGTCCATCGCCCCTGATCACCCGACCCGACCGGTCCGCCTGATCCGCCCGATCCAGCCGGAGCAGCCGGAGCAGCCGGAGCATGGAGCCGGTCCGCCGAGCCCGGGGTGTCCGGGCCGTCGGGGATGCCGGGGCTGTCCGGGCTGTCCGGGCCGGCCGGAGCGTCCGAGTCTCCCGGGCTCAGGCGCAGGCGCAGCGCCGCGTGGTGGTCCAGCAGAGCCTGTAGGGAATCGGCCAGTTGTTCGCGGGTCAGTCCCGGCGGGGTCCGCAGCGTGACGCACTGGCTGAAGGACGCGGGATCGCCACCCGGCCGCTCCCGCCACCAGCGCATGATCGGTGTCAGCGGCAGCGCACCGGCGGCCTCGCGCTCCCCGGACGGCGCGGGAGCGGCGTCCGCCACGAACTCCTCAGCCTTCTCAGCCAGTTGGGTTATACGGGGATAGCGGAAGACATCGCGCACACTGAACCGAAGACCCGCGTCGCGGGCCCGGCTGACCAGCTGAATGGCCGTGATGCTGTCGCCCCCGAGCCGGAAGAACTCGTCACCGGCCCCCACCGACTCCTCGCCGAGCAGCTCCGCGACAATGCCGCACAGCACGCGTTCACGTGGAGTCCGCGGCGCCGCCGAGACCACCACGGTCCGGGGCGGCGCGGGCAGCGCGGCCCGGTCGAGTTTGTGATGACGGGTCAGCGGCAGCCGGTCCAGGACGACGACGGCCTGCGGCAGCATGTACTCGGGCAGCACACCGGCCGCGTGCTCCCGCACCGCGGCCTCGTCGACCCTCCGGCCCTCCTCCGGGACCACGTACGCCACCAGGCGCCGCTCTCCTGGCCGGTCCTCCCGTACCACGACCACGGCCTGGCCCACCCCGCCCCGCCCGGCCACTACGGAGGCGACCTCGTCGGTCTCGATCCGGAACCCCCGGAGCTTCACCTGGCCGTCCGCACGGCCCACGAACGCCAGTACGCCGTCGGGCAGCCACCGGACCAGATCGCCGGTACGGTACATCCGCGCCCCCGGCGGTCCGAACGGGTCGGCCGCGAACCGCTCGGCGGTCAGTCCGGGCCGGTTCAGATATCCGCGCACGACACCCGCGCCCGCCACGTACAACTCGCCCGTCACCCCCGCGGGCACGGGTCGCAGGAAGCGGTCGAGCACGTGGACACGGAGGCCGTCCAGCGGACGTCCGATCGGCACACCCGGCCGGAGGGTCCGGTCCCCCGGGCCGGCCGGGGCAGCGTCGACCGGGTACCGGGTCGTGAACGTCGTCGCCTCCGCGGGCCCGTAACCGTTCACCACGCGCGTGGACGGGCAGTGCCGGCGCACCGCGCTCACGGCGCGCGGCGCCACCACGTCTCCCCCGGTCCATACCGCGTCCAGCTCACGCAGACAGCCCGGGTTCTCCTCGGCGACGAGCTGGAAGAGACCGGCCGTGAGCCACAGGGTCGTGACGCCCGTACCGGTGATCAGGCGCTCCAGTGTCGCCAGGTCCAGTTCACCGGGCGGGGCCACCACCACTTCCCCGCCGTTCAGCAGCGGAACCCACAGCTCCAGCGTGGACGCGTCGAAGGACAGCGGGGAGTGCATCAGAATCCGCTGCGGCCGGCTCTCCTCCCAGCACCTGTCCAGCGCGAGAGCGAGCACATCGCCATGGGTGACGGCCACCCCCTTGGGCACACCGGTCGAACCGGAGGTGTAGATGACCTGGGCCAGGCCCGCCGGGCTGCCCACCGGAAGCGTCCGGGCCGTACCGGAATCCGTCGCCGGGCCCGGATCGCGCACGTCGATGAGGCGCGGACCACGAACGGGCGCGTCACCGGCAGGCACGCCCTCGGGGGACGCGTCGCCGGAGCGCACGTCGGGGGGCGTGCCGTCGCCGATGACCATCACCCGCGCGTCCGACTCGGCGACCACCCGCTCCCGCCGGGCACGCGGCGACCGCGAGTCCAACGGCACATACGCGCCTCCGCACTTGAGGACCGCCAGCACCGCCACCGCGAAGTCCGCGCCGCGCTCCATCAGGACCGCGACCCTGGTCTCGGTACCGACACCGTGGGCGGCGAGCCGGCCGGCCAGCCGGTCGGACCGGGCGTCCAGCTCCGCGTAGGTCAGCACCTGACCGGATACGCGGACCGCCGGGGCGTCGGGCGTACGGCGTGCCCACTCGGCGAATCTCCGTGGCACGGTGTCATGTGTGAGCGGCACGGAGACCGGGGAGGCGCCCCACGTGGTGAGCAGCCGGTCGCGCTCCCCGTTCTCCAGGATGTCGGCGAGGTGGACGGGGCGGTCGGGGGCGGCGGCCACGGACGCCAGCAGACGCGCGAAACGGTCGCCGATCGCCTGTGCGGTGGCCCGGTCGAACAGTCCCGTCCGGAAGTCCAGTACTCCGTCCATTCCCAGGCAGGCGCCATCCGGGCCGCGGTGTTCGTGCAGGCTCACGGACAGATCGAACTTGGCTGCGCCGGTGCCGACCGTGCCGATCTCGGCGGAGAGACCGGGGAGTTCGAGCCGTCGCGGAGGCGCCGCCGTGACGACCAGCATCACCTGGAACAGCGCCTGTCCACTCGCGGAACGGTGCGGTGCGAGCGCCTCGACCACCAAGTCGAAGGGGATGTCCTGATGGGCGAAGGCCGCCAGATCGGATTCCCGGACCCTGCCGAGCAGCTGACGGAACGTCATCGTTCCGGAGGGGTCGGAGGTGTCGGTGCGCAGCACCAGGGTGTTCACGAAGAATCCGACGCTCTCGTCCCAGCGCGCGTCGGCACGGTCGGACACCGCCGTTCCGACCGGGATGTCGGTACCCGCGCCGAGCCGGGTCAGCAGCTCGGCCAGTCCGGCGTGCACCACCATGAACACACTGGCGCGCTCCGCCGCCGCCAGCTCGGCGAGCCGGGTGTGCACCGCGGCGGGAACGCGGAACGTGACGGTGTCTCCGCCGTCCGCCGCCTCTTCGTCCGCCGCCCCCGCCGTCCGGTCGGCGGGCAGCTGGATCCGTTCCGGCAATCCGTCCAGGACCCGGGTCCAGTGCGCGAGCCCGCGCTCCGCGCGCGGCGTGGGGCGGCTGTCCGTACCGAGCGTTCCGCGCTGCCACAGGGTGAAATCCGCGTACCGCGCCGGCAGGGGCGGCCAGTCGGGCTCCAGCCCCCGCAGCCGGGCCGTGTAAGCCGTTCGGAAATCGGCCAGCAGCGGAGCGAGCGAGGCGTGATCGCAGGCGATGTGGTGCAGCAGGAGCAGCAGCACCTGTTCACCCGAGACGGTGATGAACAGCTCGGCCCGCAAAGGACATTCGGCATCCAGCCGGAAGGCGTACCGGGCGCTCGTGGCGAGCGCCTCCGCCGCCTCCGTGTCCGCCGCCCCGGTCCGCGTCACGGTCAGCCTCGGGCGGGCGTCCGCCGGTGACAGCACCCGCTGGACCGGTCTGCCGGCCGCCTCCTGGACAACGGTGCGCAGCGTCTCATGACGCACCGTCAGATCGATGAGCGCGGCTCGAAGCGCCTCCTCGTCGGCCTCGCCGGTCAGGCGCAGCACCAAGGGCACGTTGTAGGCGCTGTCCGGACCCGTGAGCGAGTGCAGGAACCACAACCGCCGTTGCGCGAAAGAGAGCGGGAGGTGCTCGGGGCGGCCGTCCGTCACCGCGTCGGAAGAGGGATCCGGGCCCTCGGTCCCGCCCATGTCCGGGGCCGGGCAGGTGTCCACGTCCGGGCCCGCGTCCAGGTCCAGGCCCGCGTCCACGTCCGGGCCCGCGTCCAGGTCCAGGCCCGCGTCCACGTCCGGGCCCGCGTCCAGGTCCGGGCCCGCGTCCAGGTCCGGGCCCGCGTCCAGGTCCGGGCCCGCGTCCAGGTCCGGGCCGGTGTCCGGGGCGTGCCGCCACAGGTGCGCGGCGAGATCCGCCACCGTCGGATGCGCGAACACATCCCGTACGTCCAGCTCGACCCCGAACCTCTCGCGCACCGCGCTGACCAGCCGTGTCGCGCGGAGACTGTCACCACCGAGATCGAAGAAACCGTCCTCCGGCCCGACCGGTGCCGTACCGAGGAGCTCCGCGTACAGGGAGGCGAGCCGTCGCTCCCGAGGGGTACCCGGCGAGCCCGCGGCGCGTACGGGCGCCACCGGCGCGGGGGCGGGCAGCGCCGCCCGGTCCAGCTTGCCGTTGGCGGTGAGCGGCAACGACTCCAGCGGCACGAACAACGCCGGGACCAGGTGGCCGGGCAGCCGCTCGCGCAGGTGCTCCCGCAGACGCGCGGTGAACGGGCCAGCGTGGCCCGCCGTCGCACCGCGCGCGGGCACCACGTACGCCACCAGCCGCGCGTCACCGCCGGCACCGCCGTGTTCGCCGTCGTCCGGTACGGCGGCCACCACCGCCTGGGCCACCCCGGGCACGGCCAGCAGCGCGGACTCGATCTCGGCGGGCTCGATACGGAAGCCGCGGACCTTGACCTGGTCGTCGGCCCTGCCGAGGTATTCCAGACCGCCGTCCGGCCGCCACCGTACGAGGTCACCCGAGCGGTACAGCCGCGATCCCGGCGGGCCGAAGGGATCGGCGACGAACCGCGAGGCGGTGAGGCCGGGCCGGTCGAGATAGCCCCGGGCGACACCGGGGCCCGCCACATACAGTTCCCCCGCCGTCCCGGGCGGCACCGGACGCAGCCGTGCGTCCAGCACGTACAGGCGCGTTCCGGGAAGCGCGGTTCCGACCGGACTGCCCGGTTCGGCACCATGACGGGCGTTCAGATCGAGCCGGGTGGCGTGGACCGTGATTTCGGTGATGCCGTACATATTGACCACGACCGGCGAAGCGTCGCCGCGCCGCCGGAACCAGGACCGCAGCCGCGCGGGCCGCAGCACCTCACCACCGAGGATCACCCGGCGGAGCGCCAGGTCCCGGCCCCGCCCCGGTTCCTCGTCGTCGGCCGCCGCCAGTGCGTAGAAGGCGGACGGCGTCTGGTTCAGCACCGTCACCCGCTCCCGGGCCAGCAGACCCAGGAACTCCCGGGGCGACCGGCTCACCTCGTGGGGGACGACGACGAGCCGCCCGCCGTGTGCGAGCGCGCCCCACATCTCCCAGACGGAGAAGTCGAAGGCACAGGAGTGGAACATCGTCCACACGTCACCGGCGTGGAACCCGAATCCGGCCGCGGCGTTCTCCAGCAGCGACACCACACTGTGGTGCTCGACCACCACGCCCTTCGGCCGGCCGGTGGAGCCCGAGGTGTAGATGACATACGCGGCATGGCCGGGCGTCAGCGGGGCCGTACGGTCCGCGTCCACGGGGTCGGTGGGCGAGAACTCCTCCAGCGGTCCGGCCGGATCGTCGGGCGTGAGCACACACACCGGCCGCGCGTCCGCCATGATCATGCCGACGCGGTCGGCGGGCCAGGCCGGATCGATGGGCAGATACGCCGCGCCCGTCTTGCTCACCGCGAGAATCGCCGTGACCAGGTCGACGGAGCGCGGCAGCAGAACGGCGACGGTGTTCCCGGGACCTGCGCCGCGCCGGATCAGTGCCCCTGCCAGCCGGTTGGCACGGGCGTTGAGATCTCCGTACGACAGCACGTCCCGCCCGCAGGTGACCGCGGGGGCCGCCGGGGTCCGCGCCGCCCAGCGTTCGACGAGCCACGGCAATGTGACGGCGGGCCGGGGCACCGGGGTGGTGGCGCGGGGCACCGTCCGCCGCCGCTCCCCGGCCGACAGCAGACCGAACTCCCCCGCCGGACGGTCGGGTTCGGCGATCAGCCCGCTCAGCAGCCGTACGAAACGCCGCGCCTCGGCGGCGGCCTCGCGCGCCCCGTACCTGGCCGGATCGGCGTAGAGGTCGACGCGCAGACCGGAGCGCTGTGTCTCCGGGTGGACGGTGACGGACAGGTCTTCCACCGGGCCCACGGCGAGGTGGTGCATCGTCATCGGCCGGCCCGCGAACCGCCGTCCGAAGCTGAAGGGCATCACGTTCACGGCGAGCCCGTACAGCGCTCGCCCGGTGCCGGTCAGGCCCAGATCGCGATGCAGGTCCTCGGCGCGGTAGTGCTGATGCGCGAGCGCGGACGTCATCTCCGCGTCCACGGCTCGCACCAGCTCGGCCGCCGGCCGGTCCAGGGAGACCGGCACCCGCAGCGGCAGCACATTCGAGGTCATTCCGCCCAGGGCGCGGGCCACGGCGCCCGTACGGCCGGCGACCGGCAGCCCGAGCACCACCTCCTCGCCGCCGCCCACTCCGTCGCGCGCGTGTGCCAGCAGGGCCGCCGCGGCGGTGGCCACCACCGGCCACCGCACCCCGAGCCTGCGGGCCAGCAGTCGCAGCTCGGCGAGGCCCGCCCCCGGAAGCCGCGCGACGCCACGCGATGCCACGCCGCTCACAGCGTCCGCCGCGTCCGCCGTCCCGAGCCCGGCCGCCCCGGAGCGAACAGTCCCGGGGGCGACCGACAGGGGGTGGCCCGGCAGGGGGTGGCCCGGCACGGGGTGGCCCGGCACGGGCCGCGAGTCCGCCAGCCTGCCGGTCCAGTGGGCACGGTCGGCGCCGAACTCCGGTGAGGCCCGGTAGTCGGACTCCGCCCGCAGCAACGCCTCCAGCGGGATCCGGGGGCCGGGTTCCGGGTCCTCGCCGCGTTCCAGTGCCGCGTAGATCTCGCCGAGGCGCCGGGCGAAGAGCGCGCCCCCCAGACCGTCCATGACCAGGTGATGACAGAGCAGATACCAGCACACCCGCTCGTCCGAGAGCCGGATGAACGCGGTACGGAACAGCGGACCGGCCGCGAGGTCGAACGGGCGCGCCGCGTCGGCCCGCATCCACTCCACCGCGGCGGCCATCGGGAACGGCTCGCGCCGCAGATCGGCCCGCGGGACGTCCCACGACGGCAACGGCCCGACCCACTGCCGGGGTTCCGCCCCGTCCACGGCGGGAAACCGGGCGTGCAGCGGTTCCGCCTCCGCCACCGTGAGCCGAAAGGCCGTCTCGAACAGCCCGGGGTCCAGATCTCCGGACACCTCGAAGCCGGCCGCCACGTGGTACCGGGCCGGCGGGGCGAACTGCTGCCCCAGCCAGACCCCGTACTGCGCGGTGGAAAGAGGGACGGAGCCGGGGCGGTCCGCCGTGTTCCCCGGCTCCGTACCCTGCCTCATACGACGTTCCCCGGTGTGGCCGGACGGGCCTTCAGCCGCTGGGAGAGCACCTGGGCGACATCGCCCAGCGGGCCGGGCCGCCCCAGCTCACCATGGGTGCAGTCGATGGGCAGTATCTCCACTCCGCCGGCGTCCACCAGCGGCCGCCACAGGTCACGGGCGACCTCCGGGGAGGTCTCCCGGGCGGTGAAGACCAGTGGGTCGCCGGTGAACCGGCCCGGCTTGTGGGCATACGAGAGCGCCGAGTTGTTGGCGAAGATCCGGGCGACCGCCGCGACCCGCTGCTCGTCGAACGAGGCCAGCAGCCCCGTCTGTTCTCGGGCGATCTCCACGAACCGGGGATAGGTCAGCGACTCGCCCGCCCAGCCGGCGGGGTCGTAGCCGAAGAACTCCAGCACCATCGCCAGCACATCCCCGCCGGTCACCCGCGCCGTCGGCAGACTCGCGCTGTCCTTCTCCCGGTCCGCGGGATAGGCATCCAGAACCGCCAGGAGACCGACCTCCTCCCCGCTCAGCTGGAGCTGTACCGCCATCTCGTGCGCCACCAGCCCGCCGAACGACCAGCCCAGCAGCTGGTACGGGCCGGTGGGCTGCACGGACCGGATGTGATCGACGTAGTCCGCCGCCATCTCCTGAACGGACGCGGGCAGTACCTCTTCGCCGTCGAGCCCCCGCGCCTGAAGGCCGTACACCGGCTGGTCCGTGCCCAGCGGCCCGGAGAGACCGGCGTACGACCATGCTATTCCGGCCGCCGGGTGGACACAGAACAGCGGCGGCCTGTCACCCGACTCACGCAGCGGCAGCAGCACGCCGATTCCGCTCTCCGGGGCCCGCTGTGTGCCCGCGAGCAGCACCTCGGCCGCCGTCCCGGCATGCCCGGCAGCGGTCTCGCCGGCCGCCCCGGCCGCCGTCGCGCCGCGTGCCATGAAGCCGCCGACGCTCCGGGTGGGCTCGGTCGCCGCCGTCGTCAGCAGCCGGACGAACCGGTCCGCGAGCGATGCCACGCGCTCGCGCTCCATCAGATGCGGACGGTAGTCGAACCGCAGCAGCAGCCGCTCGCCCCGGGCGGACACCACCAGGTTCAGCGGGAAGTGCGGAGCGTCGTCGCCGTAGGCCCGCGCCAGCTTCAGACCGGGGGCGGGTTCCGCCAGCTCCTCCGTGTCGAGGGGGTAGTTCTCGAACGCCATCACCGTGTCGAAGGGGTTCCCCACGTCCGTGATCCGCCGGATCTCACCGAGACTGATGTGGTGGTACGGCAGCAGCCGGGCCTGCTCCCGCTGGAGCCTGACCAGCAGCGCGCCCAGCGACTCCGCCGGCTCCAGCCGGACCCGTGTCGGTACGGTGTTGATGAAGAGCCCCACCATCGTTTCCACACCGGCGAGTTCGGCGGGCCGCCCCGAGACCACGGAGCCGAACACCACATCGGTGTTGCCGGTCTCCTGGCCCATCAGGATGCCCCAGCCCGCCTGGAGGACGGTGTTGGTCGTCACGCCGTGGCGGCGGGCCATGTCGACGAGAGCCACGGTCGTCTCCGCGCTCAGCTCGACGGTGACGTTGCGCGGCGCCATCGGCTCCGCCGTACCCTCCTCCAGCGCGACCCGGGTCGACGCGGTCAGCCCCGACAGCGCCTCCCGCCACGCGCCCTCCGCCTCCGTGCCGTCGACGCGGCCGAGCCACGACAGGTACTCGCGGAAGGGGGTGGTGGCCGGCAGATCCTCGGCAGCGGAATGACCGGCCGGGAGAACCGTGGCCGTGCCGGAGCCCTCGGCGCCCGCCTCGCGGTAGAGGGCGAACAGCTCTCGCAGCACGATGGGCAACGACCAGCCGTCCATCAGAATGTGATGGGTCGTCAGGACGACCCGGTGACGGTTGTCCGCCAACCGGATCAGCATCAGCCGCATCATCGGCGGGGCGGTCGGGGTGAAGCGGCGGTTGCGCTCAAGCCCCAGCAGCCGGTCGATCTCCGTCTCGCGCCCGTCCTCCGCGAGCGCGCTCAGATCCTCCTCCCGCCAGGGCAGTTCGGCCGCGGCCCCGAACACCTGGACCGGCTCGGCCAGGCCCTCGTGGACGAAGGCGGCGCTCAGGTTGGTGTGACGCCGCAGCAGCGCCCGGCCCGCGGCGCGCAGCCGGTCGGGGTCCAGATCACCGACGAGTTCCAGCCACACCTGCACGGTGTAGACGTTGTGCTCACCGGCCGGCGCGTCCGCCTCATCCGCACGCTCCCGCGCGCCCTCGTACGTATCGGCGTCAGCGTCCGTATCCGTGTCAGCGTCCGCGCCCAGTCCGCTGACCAGGACGTGGTACAGGAGCCCCTGCTGGAGGGGTGACAGCGGAAGGATCTCCTCCAGGCCGGGATAGTCGCGCTCCAGCCGCTCGACCTCGTCCTGGCTGAGGTTCACCAGCGGGAAGTCGGACGGCGTACGGCCGCCCGCTCCGGGCTCCGCGGCGTGCGCCGCCAGCGCGTCCAGGATCTCGAACCAGGCGTCGGCCAGCTCATCGACCAGCCGCTCGTCGAGAATGCCCTCGGGCCAGGTGAAACTGACGCCGAGTTCCGGTCCCCGCGCCGTGTCCTGGGTCAGCGCGGTGATCTCCAGCGGGTGGGCCAGCGGCATGTCCGCGTCGGCCCCCGCGGTCATGCCCGTCTCCGGCGCCGGCCCCCAGTCCTGTTCCCCCGACGCGGCGGGCAGCAGGAACCGTCCGAAGTAGTTGAACCCGATCTCGCGTGGCGGGGCCGCGGCCAGCGCGCCCGAGGTCTCCGGGTTCAGGAAGCGCAGCAGACCGAAGCCGATGCCCTTGTCCGGAATCGCCCGCAACTGCTCCTTCACCCGCCGCAGCGCCCGGCCCAGTTCCTGGCGGGAGTCGCGCCGGCCCGGGGCGTCGGCGCCGCCGGGCGCGAGCCGTATCGGGTACATGCTGGTGAACCAGCCGGCCGTACGCGACAGATCGGCGTCGGGGACGACCGGCTCACGGCCGTGGCCCTCCACATCGATCACCACATCCCGCTCACTGCCGACACAGCGCTGTACCGCCAGCGCCAGGGCGGTCAGCAGCACATCGTTGATCTCGCAGTGGAACGCCGCCGGGATGGTGCTGAACAGATGCCGGGCACGGTCGGCGCCGTATGTCACGGCGCGGGAACGGGCGCGGCCCGTGGTGTCCACGGCCGGGTCCAGCGGCCGCTTCGCCAGCCGGGGCCCCTGCGCGGACAATATGTCTGTCCACAGCGGCAGTTCGGACGTACGGCGCTCCTCGCGTGCCTGCGCGGACAGCGCGCGGCTCCAGTGCCGCAGCGATGTCTCCACCGGGCGCAGCTCGGGAACCCGGCCCGCTTCGAGATCCTGGTACGCCCCGACCAGATCGGGCACCATGATCCGCCACGACACCCCGTCACAGGCCAGGTGGTGCGCCATGAACAGCAGCCGGCCGGGTGCGTCGTCCCCCGCGTCGAACCAGACGAAACGCACCATCACGCCCGCCTGGACGTCCAGTTGTCCCTTCGCCCGGCCTGCCTCGTCCGCGAGGACCCGCTCCAGATCACCCACGCCCCGGACATCGACCCGCCGCACACACGACGCGCCGGACACGGAGCCCGGCGGCCGTACCGAGAGCCGCCACTCCGCCGACGACCGGTCGAGCCGCAGCCGCAGGGCGTCGTGGTGGTCCAGGAGTTTCTGTACGGCGGCGACCAGCCTGTCCTCACGCACCCCGCCGGGGACCTGGAGCAGCACGGCCTGATGGAACCCGTCGACGGGGCCGTCCAGTTCGCGGAGCCACCGCATGATCGGGGTGAGCGGTACGTCGCCGACGCCCGAGGCGGCGCCCGCGGCCCTGGCCCGCGTGGTCTCACGGGCGGCCCCGGCCAGCGCCGTGACGGTCTTGTACTCGAAGATGTCCTGCGGGGTGAGCACAAGACCCGCCTGACGCAGCCGGCTGACCAGCTGGATCGACATGATGCTGTCGCCGCCGAGGTCGAAGAAGCTGGCGTCGAGGGGGACTTCGGGCCGCCGCAGGACCTCGGAGAACACCCGCGCGACCTGCTCCACCCGGCTTTCGGCGGCGGGCGTCACCACGGGCGCCTCGGGAGCCGCCGGCTCCGGCCTGACGGGCTCGGTCCGGGCGGCGGGCGCGACGGGCTCGGTGGGCACGACAGCCTCGGCAGGCTCCGCGCGCTCGGCCGGGGCGACGGCCTCGGCGGGCGCGGCGACCGATTCCGGTGCCGCGACCGGTGCCGGTGCCGGTGCCGGTGCCGGTGCGGCAGGCTCCGGCACGACGGCGGGATCCGGCACGGCGGCGGGTTCCAGCGCCACGGCGGGCTCCGTCTCGCGGTCGAGCTTGCCGCTCGGGGTGCGCGGCAGCGACTCAGCGAGCCGTATCTCACCCGGGACCAGATACGCGGGCAGCCGCTCGGCGGCCCACCCCCGCAGCGTCTCCGGATCCGGACGCCCGGCCCCGGTCACCGGCACCGCGTAGGCGACGAGCCGTGCGTCACCGGCCGCGTCCTTCCGTACCGCGGCCATGACCTCGCCCACCCCGGGGTGCGCGGCGAGTACGGTCTCCAGCTCGCCCAGCTCGATCCGGAATCCGCTGACCTTGACCTGCGCGTCGGCCCGCCCCAGGAAACGCAGTTGTCCGTCCTCGCCCCAGAGGGCGAGATCACCGGTCCGGTACATACGGCCGCCGGGCGGACCGAACGGATCGGCCACGAAGCGTTCCGCGCTCAGTCCCGGCCTGCCCAGATAGCCGCGGGCCAGCCCGGCACCCGCCAGATACAGCTCACCGCGCCGACCCGGCTCCACCGGCTGGAGCGCCCCGTCGAGTACGTACGCCCGCACATGCGTCAGCGGACGGCCGATGGGCGGCACACCGCCGGACGGCGAGTCGCCGGACAGCGGGTCGCCGGACAGCGGGTCGCCGGACAGCGGGTCGCCTGGCGAGAATTCACCGGACGGGGATTCGTCGGAGGACCAGGCCGTGGCGTACACGGTGGCCTCGGTCGGCCCGTACACGTTGAGGAGCCTGCTGCCCGGCATGGTCCGCGCCACGCGGGAGGCGAGAGAGGCCGGGAGCGCCTCCCCGGCCATCGCGAGCGTCTTCGCGGACAGCTCCACGCCGCCGAACTCCATGAGCTTCGCGAACACGGACGGAATCGCGCACAGCAGCCCGCCCGACCAGCGCGGCGGGTCACCGTCGAGCAGCGAGAGCAGATTGCCGACCACCTCGACACTGCCACCGGTGGCCAGCGCGGGGAAGATCTCGGCCACCGACACATCGAAGCTGAACGAGGTGGCGGCCAGCGTGTGCGCGAGCGCCTGAGCGCCGAACTCGGCGGCCACCCAGGCGATCAGCGGCACGACCCCGCGATGAGCGACGACGACACCCTTCGGCGTACCGCTGGATCCCGACGTGTAGATCACATACGCGGGATGCGCGGGCAGCAGCGGTGCGGCACGGTCCGCGTCGGTGGGCGGCTTCGGGGAGCAGCGCTCCAGTTCGTCCGCGGTCCTCGCGTCGTCCAGTACGAGCACCTCGCCCGGAAGGCCCTCGATGTCCCGGCCGGCGCCCTCGGTGTCGGTCACCACACACCGGGGCCGCGCGTCCTCGATCATGAAACGGATCCGCTGAGCCGGGTAGGCGGGGTCGAGCGGCAGATACGCGGCGCCGGTCTTGAGCACCGCCAGCATCGCGACGATCGCCTCGGTCGACCGGGGCAGCAGCAGCCCCACCACCCGCTCGGGTCCGGCCCCCCGGCGGATCAGCAGATGGGCCAGGCGGTTGGCCCGCTCGTGGAGTTCGCCGTAGGTGAGCCGCGTCGTACGGTCCCGGACGGCGATCGCGTCGGGGTGCCGGGCCGCCGCGGTCTCCAGCAGTTCCGTGAGCGTGCCCTGCTGAGGGCGCCGCTCCACGGCCCCCGTCCAGCCGCGCACGGTCGCCCGCAGGCCGGCGTCCAGGAGATCGAACGTGCCGACCGGCAGGCCGGGAGCGGCCACGGCGGCGGACAGCAGACGCCCGAAACGCTGTCCGTGGGCCGCCAGTTGGGCAGCGGTGTACCGGCCGGGGGCGCCCTCGAAAGCGATCCGCAGACGGCTGTCGCCGGGAAGCTCGTCGATCACCACGCGCAGATCCTGGACGGGTTCGTGACCCACCCTGCGGGTGACGGCGGGCAGCGCGCCGAACCGGATCTCCGGGCCGGGGGTCCGGATGTCGGCGACGGGCCCGTAGAGTTGCGGGCGGCTGCCCGGCAGTCCCAGCTCCCGGCACAGCTCCTCGTGCCGCAGCCGCTGACGCGCGCGGACACGGCGGCTCTCCTGGGCCGCCCGCTGGGCGAGTTGACCGAAGCCCGTACCGGGGCGCACCGTCAGCCGCAGTGCCGCGATGTCCTCGGCGGCGCCCGGCACGCGCTGGGAGATCCGGGTCGGCCGTCCGTCGACCGGCAGACCGAGCACGAGGTCCGTACCGCCGCTCATCCGGTGTGTGTACGCCGCGACGGCGGCCAACAGCACGGCCCGGGACGGGGTGCCGCTGTAGCGGGCCGCCGCGCGCACGCGGTCGGTGACGGCGGTGGTGAGAACGAACGGGAGCCCGGGTTCGACGGCAGCCTCGGCAAAAGCGCCTACGGCGCCCGCGGCGCCCGGCGCCGTTTCCTCGGCCAGGGTCACCGGCTCGGTCCTGCCCGCGACATACTCGCGCCAGAACGCCAGATCCCGCCCGTGGTCGTCCGACGCGCGGTATTCGGCCTCCTCCGCGAGCAGCACCGCCGGTGACACCAGCGCGGAATCCCGTAGCGGCCGGCCCTCGGCACGCGCCGTGTAGACCTCCGCGACCCGGCGGGTGATCAGTGAGCAGCCGAAGCCGTCGAGCACCGAGCGGTGATGCCGGTGGAACCAGTGGAAGCGGTGCGCGGAGAGGCGGATCAGTGCCTGTGCCGACGCCGCGTTCCCGGCCGGACGGGCCGACCGGGCGAGCTGGGCCCGTACCCACTCCTCCGCCGCGGCCACCGGATCGGGCTCGGCACTGACGTCCACCAGCGGCAACGGCAGGCTGTCGGCGGACTCCAGGGCCGGGGCCTCCCGCGTACCGGGCTCGCTCCCCGGCAGCCGCAGGCGGAGCGCGTCGCTCTCCTGGACGACCTGGGCCAGCGCCTTCTCGAACGCCGTGACGTCCAGGGCGCCGTGGATCTCCACGACCTCCGCGGCGTACAGGCCCGGTCCCCGGGGACCGTCCGGCGAGCCGCGCCAGACCTCCCGGCCCGCGGCGGACATTGCGGTGCGCGCACTCTGGTGGTCAGCCATGGCTGGCTCCTCCCCGCGAGACGAGATGGTGTTCCGGACGCTGCCTCTGCTCCGGGTACTGGTAGAAACCGCGGCCGGACTTGCGGCCGACGCTGCCTTCCGCGACATGACGGGCCAGCAGGGCGCATGGCCGGAAGCGTTCGTCGCCGGTGAACTCGCGCAGCACGTCGAGTGAGTCGAGTACGGTGTCCAGCCCGATCAGGTCCGCCGTACGCAGCGGCCCCATCGGGTGGCCGAAGCAGTCCTGGAAGATGCGGTCCACGGTCTCGGCGTCGGCCGTTCCCTCGCCCAGCACGGTGGCGGCCTCGTTGAGCGTCAGCATCAGCACGCGGTTCGTCACGAAACCGGGCGCGTCGCGGATCACGAGGGCCTGCTTGCCGATCTCCGCGAGGAGGTCCACGGTCCGCCGGACGGTCTGCTCGCTGGTCCGGGGCGCGCGGATGACCTCCACGGCGTCCTTGAGGGGGGCCGGGTTCATGAAGTGGGTGCCGATCACCCGGTCGGGACGGCCGGTGACGGATCCGAGCCGGGTGATCGGGATGCACGAGGTACAGGACGCGAAGACCGTGTCGGGGCCGCACACCTGGTCCAGCTGCCGCAGGATCTCCTCCTTGACCGGCACCTTCTCGCGCGCGCACTCGACCACGAAGAAGGCGGGGGCCAGGTCGGAGAGCTTCTCCGACCAGACGACACGCGCCTCGGGGGACGGAGAGGAGGACGCGGGCGTCCCGCCTCCGGCCCCGGCACCTCTGCCTGAGTCTGTACCTGAGTCTGAGTCTGTTCCGGCTCCGGCTCCGGCTCCGGCTGATGCGGAGGAGCGACGCCGCAGCAGCTGCGCCATCCGCACCCCCGCGCGGAGGCGGGCCGGGCCGCCGCCGAGTGCCGCCGGGTCGGAATCGACGACCACCACGGGGTACCCGGCCTCCGCGAAGCACTGCGCCACGCCGATCCCCATCGTTCCGGCACCGACGACGCCCACGGGCGCGCCGGTGGCGATGGCCGGCTCACTGTCCTTGCGTTCGCGCACGGTTGCGGATCTCCTTCGGCTCTGTCCGGGATGTCAGTCGGCGAGTGACGCGGTGGCGCTGAACCACAGGTGCGACAGGGGCGAGGCGGGCTCACGGACGGCGGCGCGCACGAGGGCGACCAGGTCGTCGGCGAGGGCGGTGACCGTCGAGGCGTCGAACATCTCGGTGCGGTACTCCACCGACACCTGCAACGCGCCCGGCTCGGGGCCTTCGACGACGGACCAGGCCAGATCGTGGACCGCCGTACCGGTGGGCAGGGTGAGCCGTCCCGCCTCCTCCCCCGGCCACCGCACGGCACCGGCCTCGACACCGGCCGCGGAGCCGAGCGCCGCGGGCAGGCGGTGGTGGGCGTAGACGACATCGAAGAGCGGCGCCCGCCCCGGCTCCTGGGGCACGCCGGCCGCGCGGACGATATCGGCGAGCGGCACGTCCCGGTGGCTCTCGGCGTCCGCGACCACCTCGCGGATCCGCTCGGTGAGCAGGTCGTAGGAGGGATCGTCGGCGAGCGCGATACGCAGCGGCACGGTGCGCGCGAACGCGCCGATCCGTTCGTCCGTGCCGGGCCGCTCCCGGCCGTCTCCCGTTCCCCCGGGGGCCCGGCCCGGCGCCGTGGTGAGTCCGATGACCGCCTCTTCGGTCTCGGAGCGCAGGGCGAGGAGCGTGGTGATGCCCGCGAGCAGCCCCTCGCGGGCTCCGGCCCGGGTCAGTTCGACGGCGAGTTCCTCCGGAACCCGGAAGGTGTGGGCGGCGCAGGCGCCGGTACCGGCGAGGGGGCGCGGCCGGTCGGCGGGCAGGCCGGAGGCGCGCAGCCCGGAGAGGGTGCGCTTCCAGTGGTCGAGCCGTCCGTTGAGCGGACCGTCCGCGACCGCGAGCGGATCGGGTGAATCGTCCTGGCGCGCGTACTCCGCGTTCCGGACCGGGACTTCGGGCAGCGCGGGCAGACCCGCCGGGTGTCCGCGCAGCCGTGCGCCGTAGAGGGCGAACAGGTCCCGGAAGAACACACCGGGCTGTCCTCCGTCGTAGGCCGTGGGGTGAGTGGTCACCACGAGGATGTGCTCGGTGCGGCCCGTGGTGATCAGCAGCGCGCGCAGCGGGCGGCCCGCCACCGGGTCCAGGGGCCGCCGCCCTTCGGCCAGGGCGAGTTCGCGGGCGGCGGCCGTCGGTTCGTCGAGGCCGGAGGTGTCGACGGCGGTGAAGAAGTCACCGCGCAGGGGGCGCAGCACCGCGTGCCGCTCGGCCAGTTCCTGGAACGCGGTCCGCAGCCGTGCTCCGTCCACCTCGCCACGCAGTTCCACGCAGACGCCGACCGGGTCTCCGGAAACGCCGGACGGGACCGGGAGGTCCGGGGCGGCGGCCTCGATGACGGCCGGCACGGTGACAGCCGGATCGGTGACAGCCGGCACGGTGACAGCCGGCACGGTGACGGTCGGTGGGGCGACGGTCGGCTCGGGGACGGTCGGGACGGTGACAGTCCGCTGGGCAGGGGCCGGCTGGACGGGAATCTCCCCGTACGGGGTGTCCTCGTCCGCCGCGACGGCGCGCAACAGCTCGATCAGCGACGCCGACAGGGCCTCGACCGTACCGGCGTCGAAGAGCTGCGTGGCGTACTCGATCACCACGTCGAGTGATTCCTCGCCCGCCCGCTCGGCGACGACCACCGTGAGGTCGAACTTGGCCGTGCCCTTGGGCAGTCCGGGGAAGTAGGGACCGGTGTCCTCGTGCCCGGCCGGGCCGAACAGGTCCTCGCCGAACGCCAGGCCCGCCGGCAGCGTCTGGTGGACGTACATCACGTCGAAGATCGGGTTCCGGCTGGGATCACGCTCCGGTGCGACCTCGCGCACGATCTTGTCGAACGGGATCTCCTGATGGTCCAGCGCGCCTAGCACCACACCGCGTACCTGACGCAGCAGTTCCCGGAAGGTCGGATCACCGGAGAGGTCGGAGCGCAGCGCGATGGTGTTGTTGAAGAAGCCGAGCAGACCCCACAGTTCGGGGCGGCTGCGGCCGATGGTCGGCGTGCCGATCACGATGTCCCGCTGACCGGACCAGCGCGCGAGCAGCACTTTGAGGCCGGTGAGCAGCACCATGAAGAGCGTGGCGGTCTCCCTGCCGCCCACGGCCCTCAGTCCGTTGACCAGGTCACCGGGGAGGGTGAACCCGTGGGACGCTCCCGCGAAGTCCATGCGTGTGGCACGCGGCCGGTCGGTGGGCAGTTCGAGCGCGGGGGGATCGTTCAACCGCCCGCGCCAGTAGTCGAGTTCGCCGTCGAGCCGGGAGCCCTCCAGCAGTTCCCGCTGCCAGCGCGCGTAGTCCCGGTACTGCACGGGCAGCGGGTCGAACCGGTGTACGTGGCCCTCCAGACGGGCCGTGTAGAACGCGAGGAACTCCTTCATCTGGATCTGGGGCGCCCAGCCGTCGTTGACCGCGTGGTGCATCGCCCAGCAGAAGAGATACTCCTCGGGCGCGACGCGTACCAGCGTCACCCGGACCAGCGAATCACGGGCGATGTCGAACACCCAGCCGGTCTCGGTCCTGATGATCGCGCGCGCCGCGGCCTCGGGGTCCGGGTCGGCGGTGACGTCCTCGTACCGGAAGAAGTCGCCCAGCTCAGGGCGGATCACCAGCCGCGGCCGTCCGTCGGCCTCGATGAAGTTGGATCGCAGGGTCTCGTGCCGCTGGGCGAGATCCTCCCAGGCGAGCCGGACGGCGCCGGGAACCAGCGGGCCCCGGTGCCGGGAGACGCCGGGCAGGTTGTAGAGCGTGGTGGTCGGGTCCAGCTGGTGGTGGAACCACATGCGTTCCTGCCCGTACGACAGCACCAGTTCCTCGCCGGGAAGGATCGGGGGCAGCGCATGGCCGTCGTCCTGGACGGCGGGCGCCGCGGCCGACGGTTCCGGCCGTGTCCCCTCTTCCGGCGGGGCCTGCGGCAGCCGGGCCGCGAGGGCGTCCGCGAGGTCGCCGACGACGGGATGGTCGTAGATGTCGACCAGCTTGAGGTGGACGCCGTAGCGCCGCTCCATCCCCTGGACGAGCTGGAGCCCGATGACGGAGTTCCCGCCGATGGCGAAGTAGTCGGCGTCCGCCGGGACCTCGTCCGCGCGGAGCAGATCGGTGAGGGATTCCCGGAGCCAGCTCAGCACTGTCTGCGGGCCGGACGGCGCACTCGGACCGGGCCCGGACGAAAGCGCGGGCGAGGCGGGTGCGGGCGCGGCGGGAACGGCTGCGGGCGCGGGTACGGGGGCCTCAGGGGCGGCGGGTACAGGAGCCGGAACGGACGCCGGAACGGCCCTGGGCGCGGGCACGTGGGCGGGCGCGGAGACATGAACAGGCTCGGGGGCTTCGGCGGGCGCCGGGACGTGGACGGGCTCGGTGGCGAGCGCCGGGGGCGGCACCGCCTCGGCGGCCCTCGTCGCCGGCGCGGCGGCTCCGAAGCCCCCGAAGGAGATGATGTCGCCGACGGGCCGCGCCCAGCAGCGGACGCCCCTGAGCCGGTGGCCGGGCAACGGGACCCGGCGTCCGACGCCGCCCCCGCGCTCACCGGCGGCCACCGACAGCGCGGACCAGTCGGGGTCCCACCCCCGCTCATAGAGGTGCCCGAGGACGTCGAGCACCCCGTCCGTGCCGGAGTCCAGGGTGAGGACGGCGGCGTCCGCGCGGCCGTGCAGATACTCCGCCAGCCGCTCGCCCAGCTCACCACGGGCCGCCAGCTCCACGAACACGACGGGTCCGCCCGCGAGTTGTTCGTCCGCCGCCGCCCTCAGCTGTTCCAGCCGGAGCGCCTTCCCGGCCACCGCCGGGTCCTGGCCGCTCGTCGCCCGCTCCAGCGTCGCGGTGTCGGCGGGCGTCAGGGTGTTCTGAAGATGCCGGACGGTATACCGGGAGATCCCGGAACTCATCAGTCCGTCGGGGGTCACTCCGGCCCGGGTGAGCCGGGTGTACGCGGCGAGCTGGCCGCGCACCATCGTGGCGCGGTCGGCCGGTACGGGCAGCCGCTCGGGCAGCGGGCCCGGGAGCGGGTCCGCCTCCGGCGCCCGGCCGGGGTCGGCGTCCCCGGAGAACAGGAACACCACGCGGGGCGCGGCGGCGGACCGGGCCTCGGTCCTGCCCGTCCGCGGTGACACTGCCGTGGCCGGGGTCTCCAGTCGCTGCCAGGTGGCCTCCGCTGCCAGTCTGACGGCCAGTTCGGTGGTCCGGCCGGCCACCGCGCCGACGCGGTGGGGGTGGTGCTCCCGTCCCTCGTTCAGCGTCCTGGCGACATCGGCCAACGGCTGTGTGCTGTGGCGCAGTTCGAGCGAGAGCCGTTCGCACAGGGCGATCAGCTCGGCGGGCGTACGGGCGGATACACCGACCAAGCGCGCCGCGTCGGCGCCCGGTCCGCCGGCCGCTCCGCCGGCCGCGCCGGCGCCGGTGTCCGCCGAGCGCCGCCGTACGGCCGTCCCGGGCGCCTGCTCCACCACGCAGTGCGCGTTGACTCCGCCGAGGCTGAACGAGCTGACACCGGCGCGGCGCACCTCGTCGCGCCAGGGCCGGAGCGATGTCACGACGTCGAGGCGGGCACCCTCGAGATCGACCTCGTCCGCCGCCCGTTCGAAGTGCAGCGAAGGGTACAGCTCACCGTGGCGCACACTGAGGATCGTCTTGACCAGCCCGGCGATTCCGGCGGCGTGGTCCAGGTGTCCGAGGTTGGTCTTCACGGAACCGACCGCGAGGCCGCGGCGGTCGCCGGGGCGGGCGAGCGCCAGCCCCTCCGCCTCGATGGCGTCGCCGAGCCGGGTGCCCGAGCCGTGTGTCTCGACGTACCCGGCCGTCCCGATGTCCAGGTCCGCGCTGCGCCACGCCTTGCGGATGACCTCCGCCTGGGACCTGGCGCTCGGCGTGCTGATGGTGGCCGAGTGCCGGCCGTTGTGCACGACGGCGCTGCCGCGGATCACGGCGTGGATGAACGCGCCGTCCGCCAACGCCCGCTCCAGGGTGGTGAGCAGCAGGACCGCGCCCCCCTCACCGCCGCCCGCTCCGTCCGCCGCGTGGTCGAACGCCCGGGATCTGGCGGTCGGCGAGCTGATGCCGGGGAAGGCCGCCACGGTCGCGGCGGGCGCGACGACATGACGCAGGCTCACCCCGCCGGCCACCGCGTACTCCGCGTCGCCGTCGCGCAGTTCGCGGCATGCCTGGTGTACGGCGACGAGCGAGCCGTTGCAGCCGGTGTCGACGCCGTAGCAGGGCCCTGTCAGCCCGAAGATGTGGGAGATCCGGGCGGGCAGTATGCAGGGGACGTTGCCGATCATGCTCAGCGTGCCGTGCTCGCGGACCAGCGGCGCGTAGCCGTTGCTCGGGGAGCTGAAGATCACGGCGGTCTGGCTGTCGCGCAGGCCCGAGGGGGCGTATCCGGCGTTCTGCAGGGCCTCGTGGGTGAGTTCGAGGGCGATCCGGTGCTGCGGGTCGGTGACCTCCGCCTCGCGCCGCGACAGACCGAAGTACTCATGGTCGAAGAGATCGATCCGGTCGAGATACCCCAGCTCCGGGTAGTCCGCGGAGGGGTCCAGGCAGGTGGACTCGACACGTTCCCGCGGTATGGGGCGCACCGAGTCGACGCCGTTCCGCAGATTCGCCCGGAACGCGTCGAGGCTGTCCGCCTGCGGAAAGCGCGTGGCGATGCCGATGACCGCGACGGCCGGTCGCGCCCGCGTCGCGCCGTCGTCCGCCGTCACACCGTCTCCCCGCGTCGCGCGGTCCTCGCGCGTCGCGTCGCGCCCGTATGCCGTGCCCGTACCGCTCATGTCGCCATCCCGTTCATGCAGCACCCTGCCTTCACAGCTCATAAGCGGTCGGGGTCGTGAGGTCTTGTCGCCGGGCGTCCGCCTGCGCGTCCGTGCCCGTGCCCACGCGGTTCGTGATCGCCTCCGCCTGGGCGGAGATGGTGATGAGGTCGAACAGCTCTCCCATGCGCAGCACCCCGGGCCACCGCTGATTCAGCCGGGCGTGCAGATCGATGATCTTGAGGGAACTGCCGCCGACCGCGAAGAAGTTGTCGTCGGGACCGGTGTCGGGGTGTCTGAGCACGGCCGCCCAGATGGCTCCGACGCTCCGCCGGTGGCCGGTCCACCCCTCCCAGGGGGAGTTCTCGCGCGTCGAGCCGGCGAGCCGGCCGTCGGCCGGATCCCCCGCCGCGCCGCCCTCGGGCCCGCCCGCCGGGGCGAAGTCGCGCGACAGCGCCGTACGGTCGGCCTTGCCGCTGCTGTTCAGCGGCATCCGCGCGACCGGCACGAACACGGTGGGCACGGCCTGTTCCACCAGATGTCCGAGGCAGTGCCGGCGCAGTGCCATCCCGCCGGGCGGCGTGACCTGGGGCCCGGCGGGCGTGAAGAAGGCCGTCAGGCGCGGCTCGTCGTCCTCGGCCGGTTCGCAGACCACCACCGCCTGGCCGATGGCGGGATGGCGCTCCAGGACGCTCTCGATCTCGCCGAGTTCGATACGCGTGCCGCGGATCTTCACCTGGAGATCGGTTCTGCCGTGGTAGTGCAGCGCTCCCCGTTCGTCGACGAGGGCGAGATCACCGGTGCGGTACAGGCGCGCTCCCGGCCGCCCGAACGGGTCCGCGACGAACCTCTCGGCCGTTCTGCCCGGTTGTCCGGCGTAGCCGAGGGCCACGAACGCGCCACCGATGTACAGCTCGCCCTCCACCCCGGCCGGTACCTCGCGCAGCCGGTCGTCCAGTACCCAAGCCTCGGCGCCCGGCCAGGGCCGGCCGATGGGGATCCGTGGCCGGGAGGCGTCCGGGTCGGGCTCGACGGTGCAGGAGATGATCGTTTCGGTGGGGCCGTACTCGTTCGCCAGCAGCACGCCGGGCAGCCGCTCGTGGTGGGTACGCACCAGCTCCGGCGTACAGACCTCGCCCGCGACCACCACCAGCCGCAGGGAATCGGGGAGCAGCCGGCTCTCGTCCAGCAGTGCCCGGTAGTAGGAGGGGACGACGATGAGATGGGTCGCCCGGTGTGCGCCGGCCAGCCGGGCGAGTTCCCGGACCTGCCTCAGCTGCCGCAGATCGGGCAGCAGCAGTGTGTGGCCGTTGCGGAACGACCAGAACATGCCGCCGAGCATGCCGTCGAACGACAGCCGCATCGCCATCAGGAAGGTGGAGGGTTCGGTGCCGTAGACCCCGGCGCGGGAGCCGATGGACGCGGCGAGCTGGGCACGGCTGACCATGACCCCCTTGGGGAGCCCGGTCGATCCCGAGGTGTAGACGAGGTAGGCGGGGGCGTCCTCGGAGACCGGCGGGTACCCCTCGTCCACGTCGGCGACGCGCGCGCCCGTCTCGATGAGGTCGGGTATCCGGAGTCCGGCGGCTTCGAGCCGCTGCGGCGGGTCCGCCAGGCCCGTCATGGCCGGGTCGTCCCCGGTGTTCAGCACCACCGCGCAGTCGGTGTCGCGGAACAGCGCCCGTACGCGCGAGGCCGGCAGGTCCGGTTCGAGCGCGGCCCAGGCGGCGCCGGTCCGGAGCGCGGCGAGTACCCCGATGACGGCGAGGGCGCTCTGTTCGACGCGGATGCAGACGACCCGGCCCGGCCGCGCACCGCGCTGCCGCAGGAGCTGGGCGAGCCCGGCCGAGGCGTGGTCGAGTTCGCGGTAGGTGAGGACCGCTTCCCCGATGATGAGGGCGGTCGTCTCCGGGGAGCGGGCGGCTTGCTGCCGGAAGGCGGCCAGGATCGGCCCGTGTTCGGTCACGATCGGCCTCCGTCGGGTCTCGGTCGCACCCTGTTCAGTGACGACCTGATCCTGTCCGGTCGCGGTCGGCCCCTGCTCTGTCGCGGTCGTGCCCTTGGCGCGGGGCCCAGCGGCTCCGTCGCGGTCGCGCGCGTAGCTGTACACCACCGTCTCCCCCTTCTCACTCCGCGCCGGTGATCACACGGGTATGGCTGTGGTGCTCCGGAGCCGGACGGTCCTGGTCGACCGCGAGCACCATGTGGCCCTCCTCGGTGGCGACCGGCCGATAGCCCGCGAACCGGAGCGTGACCAGCATGTTCCGGTTGACGTCGGTGGGCACGAAGTGCGCGACGGGCCGGCGGCCCTCCGCCAGCGCCTCCTTGACCAGATGGTTGAGGAGGACACCGCCCACTCCCCGTGAGGCGACCCGGCAGGACATCAGCATCAGCCGCAGGATCGAGTCCCCGGGCGTGAGTTCGGTGACGGCCAGGCCGATGATCCCGTAGTCGCCGAACCGGTCGCTGAGCCGTGCCACCCGCACCTGATGGCCGGGCGACGCGCTGAGCTCGCGCAGTTCGTCCGCGTCGTAGGTCAGGCCGGTGCTGTTGAGCTGATGGGTCCTGACGGTCAGTTCACTGGCCCGGGACAGGTCGTCCTCGGTGGCCGGTCGCAGCCGCATGACCAGGTCGAGCGAGGCGAGGAAGGCCTGCCGGTCCTCACCGAACTCCTCTTCGGCCTCCCGGCGCCGCCACTCGGTGCGGTAGAGCGCGCGTCGCCGGGACCCCTCCTCGGTGACCTGTGCCGGCTGGAATTCGGCGCGGTCCGGGAGCCGGCCGACCTCGTCGGCCCGGTAGCAGCGGACCATGGGCAGCGCCGCCTCGACCTCGGCACGTTCCGCCGGGTCGTTGTCGACGAACGCGAGGGTGTCCAGGCCGATGTTGAGGGTCTCGGCGATACGGCGCAGCGCGCCGGACTTGGCACCCCAGCCGACCTGCACCGCGCAGAACCAGTCGTCCAGGCCGCGTTCCGTCAGATGGCGGGTGACGGCGGTGTGTTCGCTGCGGCTGGCGGCGGCGTGCAGGATGCCCCGCTTGTCCAGTGCGCTCAGGGTCTCCAGCGCCTCGGGGAACGGCTCCGGATCGTCGTTCTCCAGAACGACACCGTCCCACAGCGTGTCGTCCAGGTCCCACACCAGGCACTTGACGACGGGAGCGGGAGCGGTCAGCGGGGCGCGCGCCGGGGCGCCCTGGTCCGCCGTCACACCGGCTCCCCGGGGAGCCGCGTGGCGGAGGCGGGCGGAGCGCCGAACTGACGCAGAAGGCGATCGGCTATGTGGAGTTCGGACACGTGCTGCGCTCCTTCGATGATCTCCATGACCTTGGCGTCCCGGAAGTGGCGTCCCGGTCTGCTGTCGGGCTCGCAGCCGGCCGAGCCGAGGATCTGTACGGTGTCGCGGCTGACCGAGGCGGCAGCGGCGGCGGCCGCGTACTTGGCGACGATGGTCTCCGTGACGCCCCTGCCCGCACCCGGCGCGCGGAACTCCGCCGCCCGGCGGGCCAGTTCACGCGCGCCCGCGGTCTCCACCGCGCAGCGGGCCAGCAGCGACCGGACGAGTTGGTGGTCGGCGAGCGGCACGCCGCCCTGGGAGCGGGTGGCGGCATGTGTGGCGGCGTCGGCGACACACGCCTCGGCCATGCCCACGCATCCCCAGGCGACCGTGAAGCGGCCGTGGTCGAGCGCGGTGGCCGCGACATGGGACAGCCCGAGCCCCGGCGGGGCGACGAGATGGCTCCGGGGGACCCGTACCGCGTCGAAGGTCACATGCGCGATCCGCGCGGCGCGCATACCGAGCTGGCCGGTCACCGGCTCCCGGCTCACGCCCGTACGGTCGGCCTCGACGAGCACGGTGGCGGACTTGCCGCGGCTCTTCCCCAGCACCAGGAAGACATCGGCCACCTCACCGAAGGTGATCCATTTCTTGCGGCCGCTCACCTTGATGTCCGCGCCGTCGCCGGAGTCCTCGATACGGGTCTCCACGGCCCCGAGCGCGCTGCCGGCCGCCTGTTCCGTGGCCGCGAAGCCCGCGGTCAGCTCACCGCTCGCCAGCCTCGGGAGCCAGTGGGCGCGCTGTTCCCGGGTGCCCCAGCGCGCCAGCGCCGCCGCGACCATGCCCTGGACGGTCAGCAGCCCGCGCAGGGCGCTGCACACCCCGCCCAGGTGTGCGGCCACTTCGCCGAGCGCCGCAGGGCCGAGGCCCGCTCCCCCGTACCTCCGGGGCAGGTCGGCGCCGAGCAGTCCCGCCGCGGCCATGTCCCCGCGTACGGAGCCGGGCAGTCCGCCGGTCCGGTCCCAGTCGGCGGCCGGACCCCGTGCCCCGGCGGCGAGTTCGGCCGCCGCTCGTACCAAGGACTCGTCGGCGGCGGGTTGTCCGTCTCCCGGCCGGCCGCCGGCCGCCGGCGCGTCGTGCATCAGGGTGTCGGCCGGCGGCCCGGCTCCGGGCGGCGCGGCGTCAGGCACCCTGGTCATGGGTTTCCGTCAGCCGGCCGGACCCGGTCTTGCGGAGCACGAATTCCGTGATGCGGGTGGCTGTGCGGAAGCTGTCCAGGTCGAGGTCCTCCACCTCCACCGTGAACGAGAAGCGCTCCTCGACGAAGGTCACCAGTTCCAGCGCGAAGAGCGAGTCCGCGAGGCCCAGGGCGAAGTAGTCGTCGTCCGGGCCGATCGGCCGGCGGAGCGCCGCGGTCAGGAACTCCGTGACCTCTTCGGTGATGCCGTTCACGCCACACCCTCCTGTGGTCCTATCTCGACCAGCAGCAGACTCCAGGCGGCTACCGGACTGGCATTGATCAGTACGACGCGGTCCCCCGTGGCGAGTTCCTTGCGCTCCAGGGCCGTGTAGAGGTTCAGGAAGACATCGTTCGAGCCGAGGTGTCCGTAGCGCCGGAGGTTCTCCCGGCAGACGGGCAGGATGCCGATGCCGAGGGATTCCTCGGTGAAGGTGAAGCTGCCCGTGGACAGGTTGTGGCTGAGATATCCGCGGATGTCCGCCGGGCGCAGACCGTTGCGTTCCAGGACCTCGCGCAGCATCGCCGCGAGCGCGCCGCGTGTCTCCATGGCGAGCCGGAAGGAGTAGGTGGCCGGGTCGCCGCACTCCTCGCGCCACTGCGCGGTGGGCCGGTCCCGGTACTTCACCTGGAAGAGGTCCCAGTACTGGCCGTTGGTCCGCTGCGCGATGTCGAGGATCCGGACGGGCCCGCGGCGGGAGAGCAGCAGTGCCTGCCCGCCGTCGCCGTTGACCGTCACGGGATGGCGGTAACGCACCGCCGCGGCCGGTTTGCTGCCGTGTACGACCAGGACGTTGTCCAAGGCGGCGTCCCCGGCGAGCAGTCCGCGGGCGGTGATCAGGGCGGCGCTGATCGAGACACAGCCGAGCCCGCCCACCGTGAGGGTCGTCGCCGCACCGGCGCCGAGCAGCTGCTGCAGCCGGGTCACCTCGGAGCTGAGCAGGGTTTCCGGTGCCCGTGACTCGACCATGATCAGGGCCCCCAGCTCCCGGGCGTCCACTCCGGAGCGGTCGAGCACACGGCGCGCGGCGTGCTCGCAGAGGTCCACCGCGCTCACCCGGTCGTCCGCCCGTACGGTGTCGATCCCCAGGCTGCCGCGGGTGCGGAGTTCGGTCTCGTCCCATGCCGCCAGTCCGTCGACCGGCACGACCGGCTCCGGCAGATACCAGGCGGCCTCGCGTACGGCGAGCGGTGCCGTGTCACCGCGCTCGGCTGGATCGGTCACGCGCGCTCCCTCTCGGTCCTGAGTGGCGGGAATCCTGGGCTTCTGGGCATCGGCGCTGTACTGAGCATCGGCGCTGCCGGGCAAAGGAGTTGGGGAGAGCGGCGGGAACAGCCCACGGGCTGTGTTCGCTGGACCGATCACCACACCGTGCGGTCGGATGTAAGCACCGACCCAACCCCGGGTCATATGACGCAGGTCACATCGAAATGAGGAACGAGAGCGTCCATTTCCTGACATACATCACGCCCGGCCGTGACATCCGTCACCGGGAGCCAGGACAGCCCCCTTTCGCGCACACGCCCGCGAGGGACGGCGCTTTCCGGCCGACACACTGTCCCGGGGCAGGACTGTGACCCAAATCACTTCTGGGCGATTTGGCTGTGGCCGAATGCTCACCCTTCCTTCGTGCGCCGCGTCCGGGCCGACGCCGCGCGGGGCGAAAGAAAATCTCCGTGAGCCATAGACCGGAGGGGATCTGTCCGCTTACCTTCTAGACATGCCTGGACAGGTCCACAAGCACCATCGCATCGCCCGCGTTCTCGCCGCGGAGATCCGCGCCGGCGTCCACACCGACGGCAGCAGACTGCCCGGGGAGCACGCGCTCACCCAGCGGTTCGGCGTCAGCCGCACCACCCTGCGCCAAGCGCTCCAGGTCCTCGGTGAAGAGGGGCTGATCTCCACCCACGCGGGGATCGGCTCGTTCGTCACCTTCGACGGGACGCCACTGGACAACCGCCTCGGCTGGACCCGGGCGCTCGCCGAGCAGGGCACCGAGCTGACGACCGAGACCCTCCGCTTCGAGGAGGTGACCGACCGGGAGCTGGCCGCGGAACTGGGGCTCGCGTCGAGCGCGTTCATCGCCCTGGACCGGGTCAGACGGCTCGCCGGCGGACAGGGCGTGTCGCTCGAACACAGCAGGGTCCCCGCCACCGGCGACCTCTCCGGCCTGCCGGAGCGCGGACTCGACGGCGGCTCGCTCAACCGGGCGCTGATCGCCGCGGGCCGTATCACCGACTCCGGCGAGGGCCTGGTGTCGGTCCGGGGGCTCGACGCGGCGGAGGCCGCCGTACTGCACCGCTCGCCGGGCGAGTCCTTCCTGCGGCTCGCCCAGGTCTACCGGGCCGCCGACGGCTCGGTCGTCGAGCAGGTCACCAGCCTGCTGGACCCCGCCAGATTCGAACTGCACGTCCGCTCCGGCCGAGGAGACCGACTGTGACCGACCGACTCGACCGCGCCCTCGGCGCGTACTACGGACTCGCCCTCGGCGACGCTCTCGGCATGCCCACGCAGGTGATGTCCCGGGAGGACGTCGTACGGGTCTACGGCACCCTCACCGGCTTCGAGGCCGCCCGCCCCGACAACCCGGTCAGCGCGGGCATGCCGGCCGGCTCCGTCACCGACGACACCGACCAGGCCGTCATCGTCGGCCGGCTGATCGACGAGGGCCGCGGCCGGATCGACCCGCTGCGCCTCGCCCAGGAACTGCTCGACTGGGAGAAGGAGATGAAGGCCAAGGGCTCCTTCGATCTCCTCGGCCCGTCCACCAAGACCGCGCTGGACGCGGTGGCCCGTGGCGTACCGGCGCGGGAGGCGGGGAGGTACGGCACGACCAATGGCGCCGCCATGCGCGTCACCCCGGTCGGGATCGCCTTCGCCGTCGAACCGCTGGAATCGTTCCTCGACCATGTCGTGGAGTCCTGCCAGGTCACGCATGACACGACTGTCGGGATCGCGGGCGCGTCAGCCGTCGCCGCCGCTGTCAGCACGGGTGTCGGCGGGGGCACACTGGGGGAGGCCGTCGCCGCCGCGGTGGCCGCCGCCCGTGCGGGCGCGCGGCGCGGGCACTGGATCGCCGGGGCCGATATCGCCTCCCGGATCGAGTGGGCGTGGGAGCTGGTACGGGGCCTCCCGGAGGCCGAGGCCCTGGACCGGATCTGCGCGCTCATCGGTACCAGCGTGGCGAGCCAGGAGTCGGTGCCCGCCGCCTTCGCGGTACTCGCCGTGGCCGACGGCGATCCGTGGCACGCCGCCCTGCTCGCCGCCAACCTCGGGGGCGACAGCGACACCATCGGCGCCATCGCGGGCGCGGTCGCCGGGTCGGTCGCCGGGCTCTCGGCGCTGCCGGCCGAGGCCGTCCGGACGCTCCGTACCGTCAACTCCCTCGCTCTGGAACCCCTGACCACCCGGCTGCTCACCCTCCGCTGAGCCGCCCCGAGAACTCGGGGCGCCGCGCCGGCCTCCGGGCCCCGGCTCCCCAGGAACCCGCTCCTCCGCTTTCCCCGTCCACCCCTTTCCCCATCCACCCCTTCGCACCTTGCTAGGAGGTTCCGTCATGGCCGCTTCGAAGACGAACGATCGCGTCGGTGCCATCGAGACCCGAGGGATCGAACCGGTCCCCGACAACGAGCGCCACGGCCAGGCCGGCCAGATGTTCTGGACCTGGTTCGCCGCCAACATCAGCATCCTCGGGCTCCCGCTCGGCGCGACCCTCGTCGCCTTCCGCGGCCTGAACATCTGGCAGGCGGTGCTCGTCGCCGTCGTCGGCGCCTTCGGCTCCTTCGCGCTGGTGGGGGCCCTGAGCCTGGCGGGCAAGAAGGGCGGCGCCCCGGCGCTCACCCTCTCCCGCGCGGTCTTCGGACAGCGGGGCAACGCGGGTCCGACCCTGATCACCTGGCTGAGCCGGGTCGGCTGGGAGACGATCACGACGACCACCGCGGCGTACGCGCTGCTCGCGCTGCTCGGCATCGCGTTCGGAGTCGGCCGGAACACCGTGCTCACACTCGTCTGTCTGCTGGTCTTCATCGCCTGCACGCTGCTGATCAGCGGTCTCGGCCACGCCACCATCATGTGGATCAACAAGTGGGCCACGGTCGTCTTCGGCGTCCTCAATCTGATCGTGATGGGCTTCCTGGTCGCCACCGTCGACTGGACCGAGGTCCTCGACGCCCCGACCGGTCCGACCAGCGGTGTGATCGCGGGCATCGGCTTCATCGCGGCGGGCACCGGGATCGGCTGGGCCAACGCGGGCGCGGACTACGCCCGTTATCTGCCCCGTGAGATTCCGGGCAGGCGGCTGATCGTGGCCTCTGCGTTCGGCGCGGGCATCCCGCTCGTGCTGCTGATCTCGCTCGGCTCACTGCTCGCCGCGGGCGATCCGACGCTCGCCACGGCCTTCGACCCGGTCGCCGCCATCAACGCGATGCTGCCCTCCTGGATGGCGATCCCCTATCTGATCGCGGCCTTCGGCGGACTGCTGATGTCGAACCACCTCTCCACCTACTCCGCCGGACTGACGATGATCACCCTGGGGCTGCGAGTGCCGCGCCCGGTGGCCGTCGCCCTCGATGTGGTGCTGATGTTCGCCGGCGGTATCTACTTCATGCTGATCGCCGACGACTTCTACGGCCCCTTCTCCACCTTCCTGACCCTGCTGGCCGTACCCATCTCGGCCTGGATCGGGGTGATCGCGGTGGACTCGCTGCGCGGGCGCACGTACGACTCCGAGGCGCTGATGGACACCACCCGCACCAGCCGGTACTGGTACGCGGGCGGCTTCCACCTTCCCGCCGTCCTCGGCTGGGCCGTCGCCATCGTGGCCGGTCTGCTCTTCACCGAGGCGTCGACGAGCGAGACCGACGTCTGGTTCGCGGGCCCGCTCTCCGACACCTGGTTCGGTGTGAACGGGCTGGGCTGGGCGATCTCGATGGCCGTCGGCGCGGCGGTGTACGCGCTGTCCGGCCGCCGTACCGGCGCCGCGGCCGGCACCGGGAACGAGCCCGTCTCCCCCGGACTCCAGGAGGCCGGACGATGAGCGGCCGTCTCGTCCTCGCCGGGAATGTCATCGCCGATCTGGTGATCGAGATCCCCGCGCTGCCCGAACGCGGCGGCGACGTCATCGGCACACGTACGGAACTGACCGCGGGCGGCGGTTTCAACACCCTGGTCGCGGCCCGCCGTCTCGGTACGGAAGCGGTCTTCGCCGGACTGCACGGCACGGGGCCGTACGGCGATCTCGTGCGCGAGGCGCTCGCCGCCGAACACATCGGAACGCTGCTGCCCACCCGTACCGACGGCGACACCGGCTTCACCGTGGCCCTGGTCGACGGCGGCGGCGAACGTACCTTCGTCACCAGCTTCGGGGTCGACGCGGAACTGACACGGGCGGATGTCGAGGCGGTCGCCGCGCGGCTGCTCCCCGGCGATGTGGTGCAGCTCTCCGGCTATGGGCTGGTGATGCCGGTCAACGGCCCGCTGCTGTCCCGCTTCGCGGTGGGGCTGCCGGCGGACATCATGGTCTGTTTCGACCCGGCGCCGCTGGTGGCCGACATCCCCGAGGCGGTCCTCGCCCCGGTCCTGGCCCGTACGGACTGGCTCAGCGGCAATGCCCGCGAGGCCCGGCTGATGACCGGCCACGAGGATCCGCGCACGGCGGCCGCGGCGCTGCGGGAACGGCTGGCGCCGGGCGCGGGGGTGCTCGTACGGGCCGACAGGGACGGCTGCTGGCTGGCGGCGCCCGGTGAGGCGCCGCGGCATGTGCCGGGGTTCCCGGTCGACGCCGTCGACAGCAACGGGGCGGGGGACGCGCACGTCGGCTCGTTCCTGGCCCTGCTCGGCCAGGGCCACGACCCGCTGACGGCCGCGCGCGGCGCCAACGCGGCGGCGGCGTACGCGGTGGGACACCGCGGCCCCGCCACCGCGCCGGACCGCGAGCAACTGGCCGCGTTCCTGGACGGGGACCCCCTGGCGCGGCGGCTGTTCGGCGCGGCGGACCGCTGACGTCCGGCCGGTTCTCCGGGACGGCGTGCGGACAGGGCCTACGCCTGGGCGGGCGTCGTCGCCGTGGCGCAGGCCGGGTGGCCCCAGCCGTCCGGGTTCTTGGCGATGGGTTCACCGGCGGCGTAGGAGCGCCCACAACGGCAGCGGCCGGGGAACTTGGCGTTGAGTGTCCTCTTCGAGCTCCCTGCGGTGCGCTGCCGCGACGGGGCCGCCTTCGCCGCACCGCCCGCGCCGGCGCCTGAGGCGCGGCCCCGGGCGCCGCCGGAGCGTACGGTGTCGGGCGCGGCCGGCGGCTCCGGGGAGTCGTACGCGCTGCCCGCGGCTGCCTGGGCGATCGCCGCCTGGCTGGCGGCCCGGTCGGCGAAGTCGTTGAACCGGTCGCCGTTCACCTGGTGCGCGGGCACATACCGGAACTCCACCGAGCGCCCCGTGAGCAGCGCGTCGATGCGGACGACCAGTTCCTGGTTGGCCACGGGCTTGCCCGCGGACGTCTTCCAGCCCTTGCGCTTCCAGCCGGGCAGCCAGGTCGTGACCGCCTTCATGGCGTACTGGGAGTCCATCCGGATCTCCAGCGGGACGCCGGGGTCGGCGGCCGTCAGCAAGCGCTCCAGTGCGGTGAGTTCCGCGACGTTGTTGGTCGCCGTGCCCAACGGGCCCGCCTCCCACCGTACGGAGTTCCCGTCGCCCTCGGCGATGACCCAGGCCCAGCCGGCGGGCCCGGGATTTCCTTTCGACGCCCCGTCACACGCGGCGATAACGCGTTCAGCCATGCCACCGATCATGCCAGTGCCCGGCAGCCGGCCGAGCACCGCACCCGCGTCTCCCTCGTCTCCCTTGTCTCAGACTCCGGTCAGTCGCAGGACGACCTTGCCCATGGCGTGCCCGCCCTGGCTGATCTCGTGGGCCTTCGCCACGTCGGCGAGCGTGAACTCCGCGGCGATACGGATGCCGAACTTCCCCTCGTCGGCGAGGCGTGCGGCCCTGGCCAGGGCGCCGAACGCCGACGCCGTGGTGGTGACCCGTACGCCCTGCTCGGCGGCGGAGAGATCGGCGATGGTCACCACCTTGTCGGGGGAACCGGTGATCGCGACCAGATCCGGCAGGCCTCCCTTGCCGACGGTGTCGAGCGCGGCGTCGACCCCGTTCGGGGCCAGGGCGGCCACGCGCTCGGGCAGGCCCGGCCCGTAGGTGGTGGGCTCGGCGCCGAGGGAGCGCAGATACGCGTGGTTGGACTCACCGGCCGTGCCGATGACGGCGACTCCGTCCGCGAGCGCGAACTGCGCGGCGGCACTGCCCACCCCGCCCGCGGCGCCGTCGATCAGCAGCGTCTGTCCGGGGGACGGGCCGAGAAGCTCCAGGGCGCGCGCCGCGGTCTCCGCGCCGAACGCGAGCCCGCCCGCCTGCGACCAGTCCAGCGAGGCGGGCTTCGGGGCGAAGTGGTCCAGGACGGCGAACTGCGCGGAGGTCGCGGCGCCGAGCCCGAACACCTCGTCCCCCACGGCGACCGCGTCGACGCCCTCGCCGACCTCGTCGACGACACCGGCCGCCTCCTTGCCGGGAATCGCGGGCAGTTTCTGCGGCATCAGTTCCTTGAGCTGTCCTGCCCGCGTCCGCCAGTCGACAGGGTTCACCCCGGCGGCGTACACCGCGATGCGGACCTGTCCCGGACCGGCGTGCGGTTCCGGCATGGTGGCCACCCCGAGAACCGACGGGTCGCCGTACTCCGCGTACTCCACTGCCAGCATGTCCGCGCGTCCTCTCGGTTCGGTCCCGCCCTCCCCCACCCCCCACTCTGTGGCACACCTCTGTGCGGCACATCTCGCGGAGCGGCCGTTCGGCGCCGGCGCCGTACGCACATCCCGTGCGGACATCCCGTGGGGACGAGAGTCAGGAACGACGCGCGGCGGCACCGTCCAGAGCGGCGGTGAGTCTGCCGAGCGTCCGGTGCAGCGCGGTGAGTTCACCCTCGTCGAAGCCGGTCGAGCTGAGAATCGTCTCGGGCAGTACGCGGGCGCGCCGCTTGAGCGCGGCCCCCGAGGTCGTCAGACGGACGCTGACCGAGCGTTCGTCGCTGCGGCTGCGCTCGCGCACCACGAGCCCGGCCGCTTCCAGCCGCTTGAGCAGGGGCGAGAGGGTTCCGGAGTCGAGGCGGAGGGCGAGGCCCAGTTCCTTGACGGTCAGCACGTCGTGCTCCCAGAGGGCGAGCATCGCCAGGTACTGCGGATAGGTGAGGCCCAACTCCCCCAGAAGCGGCCGGTAGAGCGCGTCGAACGCGCGGGAGGCCGCGTGCAGCGCGAAGCACACCTGACGGTCCAGGCGCAGCAGCTCCTCCGAGCCCGCCGCCCCGTGTACCGACGGGAGGGGTTGTGCCGCCCCGCCTTCCAGGGCTGTGTCCGCTGAGCGATCCATAAGGCCATCGTACTCTTTAGTTGTGTGCAATTGAATTGCGCTACACTGTTTCTGCGGGGATCGGCCGGCGCCCCCGTCGCCGACCGGTCCCCAGCCATGCCGCATCACTCCTGAGGAGATCCGATGACCACGACGCACTACACCGCCATCGCCACCGCGAACGGCCGCGACGGCCGGGCCGTCAGCTCCGACGGTCTGCTGGACGTCCAGCTGGCGCCGCCGCGCGAAATGGGCGGCAGCGGCAAGGGCACCAACCCCGAGCAGCTCTTCGCCGCCGGCTACGCCGCCTGTTTCGCCAGCGCTCTGGGCGCGGTCGGCCGTGCGGGCGGTCATGACACCAAGGACGCGTCCGTGACGGCCGAGGTCGGCATCGGCGGCGATGTGGCCTCGGGCTTCGGGCTCTCCGTCGTCCTGCGGGTCGAGCTGCCCGAGCACCTCGAAGGCCCGCTGGGCCAGGAACTCGTCGACCAGGCCCACCAGGTCTGCCCGTACTCCAACGCCACTCGGGGCAACATCCCGGTCGAGCTGGTCATCGAATAGCGGTCCGGCCGGATCCCCTCCCTGTCCGCTCCTTCACCGGCTCGGTCGCGCCGCCGCTCCATGACGCCGCGGCGCGGCCGTCCGGCCTCGGGTCCGTACGGTCGTGAGGTCCGCCCGGTCATGGAGTCCGTACGGTGATGGGTTCCGGACCGTTATGAGGTCCGGACGGTCATGGGCGCCGACGCTCCAGCCACGCGCGGGTCTGCGCCGTCGCCAGGGCGACGAGGTCCCCCTGGGCCACGTTGAAGTCCATGGCGTGCAGACCGGTCAGTCCGGCGGGCGCGGAGGCGGGGAAGTGCGAGAGGTCCCCGCGGACCTGGAGCCAGTCGGCGCTGACCGTTCCGTCGGTGGCATGGGCGCACTCCCCCGTGAGCGCGTCGGGGTGGCGGGCGAAGCCCGTGGCCAGGTCCGGGAGTTGGTAGCCGTTCAGGGGCACCGCCAGAGGTCCGTTCGGCAGCAGTGCGTTGCCGCCGATCAGCCGCCGGGTGGGCAGATACAGATCGAGCGGTACGCGGGCGCCGGCGGCCTCGCCGCGCAGCAGCGCCGCCGGGTTGACGCAGACCACGCGGTGACCGGGGCTCGTCGTTCTGCCGATCACGGCCGGCAGGGAGCCCCGGGGCAGGGAGTAGGCGGCGTACGAGACCACGCAGCCGGTGGGCATCGGGGCGCCGCCGGGTCTCCGGCAGGCGGGGATGTGCTGGAACGTCGACGCGGGGTCGGCACCACCGCCCGCGTCCCGGCCCTCGGGCACCTCGATGTTCCCGCCGAGCAGGGCGGCGGCGACGAGTTGTCGCCGTACCCCCGGCTGTTCGTCGACCCGCTCCCGTATCAGCGCGGCGGCGACGGCGGTGCCCTGGGAGTGGCCGAGGATGACGACCCCGCGCCGCTCGCCGGTCTCCGGGTCACGGTTGTCATGGGTCCAGTAGTCGTCCCAGGCGTCCCGGATGTCCATGGTGGCCGTGGTCAGGTCGGCACCCGAACCCACGACGATCCCGGCGAGCAGAGCGGGCAGCGGTACCTGGCGGTAGACCGGGACGAACATCCGGCACAGTCCGGCGAAGCGTGCGCTCTGCATGAGCGTCACGGCGTGATGGACATCCCGCGGCGCCGGCGGCAGGCTGCCGGTCTGGAGCGGTGGATTGGGCAGCAGGTCCACCGTCGGATACACGGAGAAGCAGTCCACAGGCGGCTTCTCGGTGACGGTGAACGGCTCGCGCCTCCCGCTCGCGCCGGCCGTGAACCGGGTGGCGTCCAGGAGCCGGGTCCCACCGCTCGGGTAGCGGGTGACCAGCTCGGGGCCGGCTGACCGGGGCATGCCCTCGGCGTCCTGCCCGCAGGGGTTGTTCACGAGACCCGGTCGGCACAGCCAGACGGTGCGGTCCAGCGGCCGCGTGTCCTGGACGGCGGCCGGGGCGGGCGCCGGGCTCGCTCCCGCGCTCGTGGGCAGCGGCACCAGCGCGAGAACCGCGGCCACCGGAATCAGGAGTCTTCGCACAGCGTCCGTACGAGGCACGGGAGTTCCCTCCGATCGGCAGGCGCGGTCACCGTCCACGCGGGCCGGGTTCGGCCCGTCTCCCTCACCTTGATCCAAAGGGACAGACTTCACACCCCGGGCGCCGAGGATGGCGACAACCGGCCAACGAGACCGGCCCCCGCCGCCGGAGGGGCGGTGCCCCTCTCCCCACGACGGGCCGCGTGCGCGCGTCGGCCTACGGTGCGGTCGTGCCCGCCCTGAACCGCCGGCGGCCGGACGGTACCGGTCTCACCCTCCACCTGAGGGTTGAGCCCCGGCGGTCCGGCCGCGTCGGATGCCGCGTGTCAGGACAGGACCTCGGCGAGCCGGCGCCACTCGGCGCGCGGCAGGGCTCCCGGCGCGCCGGGAGCGCTGTCACCCGTGACGATCTGGAGGGCGACATGGTCGGCGCCGGCAGTGTGGAAGGCGTCGATACGGTCCCGGATCCGGGCCGCGTCGCCCCAGGCGTAGACGGCGTCGATCAGCCGGTCGCTGCCGCCGCCGGTGAAATCGTCCTCGGTGAACCCCAGCCGCAGGAAGCTGTTGGTGTAGTTGGGCAGGCCGAGATACATCGCGAGATAGCCGCGGGCCGCGGCGCGGGCGGTGTCCGGATCGGTGTCCAGGACGACCTTCAGCTCGGGGGCGAGCAGCGGGTCGGGGCCGAGGAGTTCACGGGCCTGGGCGGTGTGTTCGGGGGTGACGAGGTACGGGTGCGCGCCGCCCGTGCGGTCACGGGAGAGTTCGAGCATCTTCGGCCCGAGGGCGGCCAGTACGATCCGCCCGGCCGGCACTCCTGCCGCGTCCAGCGCGTCGAGGTAGCCGACCATCGCCGAGTAGGGGCGCCGGTACTGCGCGGAGAGCTTGGCGTGGCTGGCGCCGAGCCCGAGCAGGAACCGCCCCGGGTGCCCGGATTCCAGCGTGTGGAAGCGGGCGGCCGCGTCGTCGGCCTCGTACTGCCAGATGCTGAGGATGCCGGTGGCGACGGTGAGCCGGGAGGTGGCCTCGATGAGGGGCACCGCGTGCTCGACACCGCTGCTGCCGCCCAGCCAGACGGCGCCGAAGCCGAGTTCCTCCAGTTCGGCGGCGGCCTCGGGAATTTCCGCGCGCACGGCGGCGTCCTCGGAGCGGAGTTCCGTGCTCCAGATCCCGTAACGGCCCACGGATTCCCGCAGATTCACCATCGTGTTGTCTCCCGCATGGACTCGGATCCAGTGATGACCGTGCCAACCCGGGTCCCGCGCGGCCTATTCCTGAGGCTTCCCGTGGCTCCTGGAGCACACGGGACGGCTCTTCGGGGTGGCGCCCCCGTCATCATCACCGGCCGGGACGGCACCCGCCCCGCCCACACCGCCGAACAGCTCAACAGCTCAACAGCTCAACAGCTCAACAGCTCAACGGTCCGACGTGCCCCCGCCCCCGGGACCCGGCGCGGACCAGGTGCGGCGCTTCGGCCGGGGCCGGGCGTACCCTCCCGTACGGCTTGTCCGCAGGCCCAGTGCCACCAGCGACTCGGCGAGTCTGACGGCCGCGCCGACGCCGTCGACGACGGGCATCCCCAGCCGGTCCCCCAGCGTGCGCTGGAGCCCGGTCATCCCCGCGCAACCGAGCACCAGCACCTCGGCGCCCGCGTCCCCGGCGCGCTCGGCGGCGGCGAGGAACGCCTCGGTGGTGCGCCGGTCGTCGCCGAGATCGAGGACACCGAGGCCGGTGCCGACGACGGCGGCGCAGTGCGCGGCGACTCCGGCCGTGTGGAGGCTGTCCTCGATCTGGCCGCGGGACCGGTCGAGTGTGGTGATGACGCCGTACCGGCGCCCGAGCAGACAGGCCAGATGGGCGGCGGCTTCCGTGATGTCGACGACGGGCACGTCGAGGAGTTCGCGGGCACCCTCGCGGCCGTGCTCGCCGAACCCGGCCATGACGACGGCGTCGTACGGCTCCTCCGCGTACCCGCGCAGCGCGTCGAGGACGGCCGCCGCCGACAGATAGCTGTCGAGCCAGCCCTCGGCGGACTCCGGTCCCCAGGCGGGGGTGAGGCCGGTGATCGCGGTGCCGGGTCCGGCGGCGGAGCGGGCTCCGCGCACGATCTCCTCGGTCATCGCCCGGGTCGTGTTGCAGTTGGTGACGAGGATCCGCACGCCGGTCAGCCCTCCGTCGGCCCTGCGGCGAGGGACCGGGCGCGTTCGGCCCGGCAGAGCAGGGCGTAGAGGGCGGCGCCCGCGGCCGTGCCGATGAACCAGGAGTACGGCGCGATGTCGCCGAAGTACGGCACGAGCGCGAGGACGGCGGCGACGGCGGCCGAGGGCAGGAAGGCCCAGAGCGCCTTCGGGTTGAAGCCCCCGCGGTAGTAGTAGCGGGACTCCGGCCGCGCGTCGAAGAGCTGGCCGACATCGATGCGGCCGCGCTTGACCCAGTAGTAGTCGATCATGATCACACCGAACAGCGGCCCGAGAAAGGCGCCGAGTCCGCCGAGGAAGTAGTTCACGACATGGGGGTTGGAGTAGAGGTTCCACGGCGTGACCAGCAGCGCGGCGACGGTGCTGATCATTCCGCCGATACGGAAGGTGATCTTCTGTGGCCAGACATTGGCCAGGTCGTACGCGGGTGAGACGAAGTTCGCGACGATATTGACGCCCATGGTGGCGATGGCGAAGGTGAGCGCGCCCAGCACCAGGACCCAGGTGTTGCCGACCTTCGCGACCAGCAGCGCGGGGTCGGTGATCGCCTCGCCGAAGACCTCGATGGATCCGGCCGTGACGATGACGGAGACGATGACGAACGCCGTCGAGTTGATGGGCAGCCCCCAGAAGTTGCCGCGCTTGACGGTGCGGTAGTCGGGGGCGAAGCGCGAGAAGTCGCAGAAGTTGAGCATGAGCGTCCCGTAGGTCGCGAGGATCAGCCCGATCGCGCCGAACCACTGGCCGAACTGCTCCCCGGTGGAGACGGGGTTCGGCGTGGAGGTGAGCGGGATCGTCCAGCCGGCCTCGGCGAGGATCCAGACGGCGAGCACGATCATCACCAGCCAGATCGCCGGGCCGCAGAAGTCCTGGAACTTGCGCACCGACTCCATGCCGCGGCTGATGATCAGCGCCTGGACGACCCAGAGGGCGAGAAACGAGACCCAGCCCAGCGCGTTGAGCCCGAGGAAGGAGTGCTCGGTCCACGAGACGAGATCCGGTACCGCCGCGAGCAGCATCACATTGACCGCGACGGAGGCCAGATAGGTCTGGATGCCGTACCACATGATGGCGATCACGGCGCGGATCAGGGCGGGGACATTGGCTCCCCATATGCCGAAGCTGATGCGGCTGACCACCGGGAACGGCACGCCGTGCCGCTGGCCTATGCGACCCATCAGATTCATCCCGAGGTAGATGAGGACGAAGCCGACGAGCAGCGAGGTGAAGATCTGCCAGACGTTCAGACCGAGCACCAGGAGCCCGGCGGCGAAGGTGTAGTTGCCGAGGTTGTGGACATCCGACATCCACAGGGCGAAGAGGTCGAAGACCTTCCATTTCCGTTCGCCGGCCGGGGCCAGATCCTCGTTGGTGAGCCGGGGGTCAGGGACGAACGCGGGGGTGCCGGCGGTTTCGGCACGGTCGGTGAGGGACACGGGGCCTCCCTGAGGCGACAGCGGGACAAACGGCGAGTTTTGGTATACCAAACACCTCGTTATGGTCCGGCCATGAACACCGTCGGCCGTGTCCCGGCCGTTACGGCCCGGTAAAACACCCGTGGAGTCGGGGATCATGGGGGCCATGACCACCGTCGAACCACTGGGGGCCGTACGCGAACGCGTACTGACCGCGCTGCGGCAGGACATCATCGCCGGGCGGCTCCGCCCCGGCGACCGGCTTGTCGAACGCGAACTCGCCGAGCGCTTCGAGGTCTCCCGCGTCCCGGTGCGGGAGGCCATCCGCGCGCTGGTGGCGGAGGGTTTCGTCCTGTTCGAGACCCCGCGCCGTACGGTGGTGCGCCGGCTCACCCCGGCCGACGTCGATGAACTCTTCGAGCTCCGCGAGGCCCTGGAGGTCTATGCCGCCGGCCTCGCGGCGGAACGCGCGAGCCGCGACAGCCTCGCGGAGCTGGAGGAACTGCTCGACCGGGCCGCCGTCGCCACCCGCGTGCGGGACGCCGAGCGGATCACCGACATCAACACCCGTTTCCACGACCGGGTACTGGCCATGGCCGGCAACAGTCTGCTCATCTCCGTGATGGAGCCGGTCGCCGGACGGCTGCGCCTGCTCACCCGGCAGAACGAGAAGTGGCCCGAACTGCTCGACGAACACCGCGCGTTGTACGAGGCCATCGCCTCCGGGGACCCCGACCGGGCCCGCGCTCGCGCCCTGGCCCACGTACGGGCCAATCACCGCACCATCCTCGATCTGCTCTTCGGCGACGCCGAGGACCGCTGACGTCGCCGCGGGCGTGCGAGCGGTTCGCGCTCCACAAGGGGGAGCAGGTGCCCGCTCAGTTGCCCGTGGCGGAAGGCGCAGCCGCTGCCAGAGCCTCGTGTGCGGCGTCCAGCGCGGCGGCGCGGTCGGCCGGTACGAGGCCGATGCGCGTGCGGCGGTCCAGGAGATCGGAGGCGTCGAGAGCGCCCTCGTGCCGCACCGCCCACACGAGTTCGGCCCGTGTGACGTCCAGGCCGTCCGCCACCGGGGCCCGCAGGTGTGGTTCCCGCTCCCCCAGCGCGTGGATCGCGGTCGCCTCCGTTCCGTAGCGTTCGACCAGCCGGCGGGGGGCGGAAAGAGCCGCCAGGGTGGCCCGTGAAGCGGCGCCGGCCAGGGGAAGGCGGGCGGTTCCGCGGCCCGGCGGGGCGTTCAGGCGACAGGCGGCCAGTGCGGCGTCGACGGCGTCCTGGGCCATCCTGCGGTAGGTGGTGAGCTTGCCGCCGACGACGGTCACCACCCCTTCCCGGGAGGTCACCACGGCATGCCGGCGTGAGAGATCGGAGGTCCGTGAGCCGGCCGGCTCCACCCCGTGGGACGTGTCCAGAAGAGGCCGCAGCCCCGCGAACGCGCCCACCACGTCATGGCGGCGAAGCGGCGTGTCCAGCACGGTCCCCAGGATGTCGAGCAGGAAGCCGATGTCGGACTCCGGCACCTCGGGCACGTCCGGCATGGGGCCGTCGACCGGTTCGTCGGTCAAGCCCACGTACACCCTGCCGTCGTCCTGCGGGACGACCAGCACGAAACGGCTCGTCTCTCCCGGGATGGGGATGTGCAGGCCGGTGTGCAGTCCGGCCAGGCTCTCGGCCCGGAGCACCAGATGGGTGCCGCGGGACGGGCGGAGCCGGATGTCCTCGATGAGCCGGCCGGCCCAGACGCCGGTGGCGTTGATGACCATCCGGGCCCGGATCCGGGTTTCCTGCCCGGTCAGTTCGTCGCGCACGAGGGCTCCGGTGCCGGTGACGGACAGCGCGCGCGTACGGGTCAGCACGCGGGCGCCATGACCGGCGGCGGTACGCGCTATCGCGGTGACGAGCCGTGCGTCGTCGATCAGCCGGCCGTCCCAGGAGCACAGTCCGCCGCGCAGACCGTGCCCGCGCAGGCCGGGCGCCGCCCGCAGTGTCTCGACGGCGGACAGGCGACGCGGGCCCGGCAGCGTGCCGCGAGCGGTGCCGGCCACCGCGCGCAGGAGGTCGCCCGCCCACAGTCCGGCCTCGGCGAGGGCGGCGTTCCGGCGTGAGGTGAGCGCGGTCAGCGGCATGACGAAGGGCTGGGCGCGCACGAGATGGGGAGCGGTGCGCTCCATCAGCACCCCGCGTTCCACCGCGCTCTCGTGGGCGATGCCCACCTGGCCCGACGCCAGATAGCGCAGTCCGCCGTGGACGAGCTTGGAACTCCAGCGAGAGGTGCCGAACGCCAGGTCGTGCGCGTCGATCGCGGCGACCGACAGACCGCGGGAGGCGGCGTCCAGCGCCGTACCCGCGCCGGTGACACCGAGGCCCACCACGAGGACGTCGACCGCTCCCCCCTCCGCCAGTTCGGCCAGCTCACGGTAGCGGCGTACCGCGTTGAGCGAGAAGTCCGGGCGGGCGGCGGGGCTCATGGGGCCAGGGTCCTTTCGAGAAGGTGCCGGAGTTCGCCGTGGAAGGCGGCCTCGGTGAGCTCGGGGTCGGCGTCGTCGATCATGGTCCGCGCCGAGAACACGAACGACTGGAGTACCAGCAGCAGGCAACGCGCCTGCCGCACCGGATGGTCCGCGCGGATGGAGCCGTCCGCGTGCCCACGCCCCAGGGCGTCCTCGATGAACTCCAGCACCCTGTCCTGGCTCGCGCCGCGCCGGTCGAAAAGGTAGGGGAGCAGCAGTTCGGGGTCGACGTCGAGGATCTTGCGCAGCAAGGGGTGGTCGCGCAGCGCCTGGAGTCCGGCCACGAGAGTGTCGACCAGGTGGGGCCGTGTCCGCCGCGTGCCGTCGTCCGGCGGGACGGCCCCCAGGGTGACCGCCACCCATTCACGTGTCATGACGTCGCCGACGAGTGCGCGGACGTCGGGCCAGCGCCGGTAGAGCGTCATGCGCGACACCCCTGCCCTGCGGGCGACATCGGTCAGGGTCGTTCGTCGCACACCGACCGCGAGGACGCAGTCCCGCGCAGCGTCGAGGACAAGATTGTCATCCCGCGGGGTGTTTCGTTTAGGCGTCACATGTCACAGTGTAACGACGGGGACGGGGACGGCAAGCGAAGCGCGCCCGTAGCCGGGCCCGACGGCCGCGAGGACAGAGGACGAGCGAGGAGACAGATGGAGCCGGCGCAGATGCTGTGGAGCGGATGGGGAGACCCGGGCAGGGCGGCGCCCCTGCCCCGCCAGATCACCGACGTACTGGGCGAACTGCTCGGCGTGCGGCCCGCGGACGGCCGGCCGGTGGAGCTGACGGCCGTGGAGCCGCGCGCCCGCCGGACGGCTCCCGACGCCGAGGAAGCGGTCAGGCGGATCGTGGGAGCGGAACATGTCCTCACCGACGCCGAGAGCCGGATCCGCCACACGCGCGGCAAGTCCACCACCGACCTGCTGCGCATCCGTGCCGGCGCGGTCGCCGACGCGCCCGACGCGGTGGTCCTGCCGGCCGACCACGACGAGGTGGTGGCCGTTCTGCGGGCCTGCTCCCGGCATCGGGTCGCGGTCGTCCCCTTCGGGGGCGGCACCAGCGTGGTCGGTGGTCTCGCACCCGCCACCCCTGGCTGTTTCATCGCTCTCGACCTGCGCAGAATGAACCGGCTGATCGCCCTGGACGCCGTCTCCGGTACCGCGGTCCTGCAACCCGGGCTGCGGGGGCCCGAGGCCGAGGCGCTCCTCGCCGAACGGGGCTTCACCCTCGGCCACTTCCCCCAGTCCTTCGAGTGGGCGACGATCGGCGGATTCGCCGCCGCGCGTTCGAGCGGCCAGGCGTCGGCGGGCTACGGCCGCTTCGACGACATGGTGACGGCCCTGCGGGTGGCCACCCCCCGAGGGACCCTGGACATCGGGCGCGCTCCGCGTTCGGCCGCCGGGCCGGACCTGCGGCAGCTGGTGCTGGGCTCCGAGGGCGCGTTCGGCGTGATCACGTCGGTGACGGTACGCGTGCACCCCGCTCCCGAGACCCGCGCCTACGAGGGCTGGAGTTTCGGCTCGTTCGCGGCGGGCCGGGACGCGCTGCGGGCGCTCGCCCAGAAGGGGCGGCCGCCCACCGTGCTGCGGCTGTCCGACGAGACGGAAACCGCCATCGGCCTGGCCGACCCCGGCGCCATCGGCACCGCTCCCGACCCCGGCACGGGCTGCCTGGCGGTCGTCGGCTACGAGGGCACCGGGGCGGAGGTGCCGGAACGCAGGACGCGCACCCACGCCGAACTGCGTGAGCGCGGTGGGGTGTTCCTCGGCGAGGCACCCGGTACGAAGTGGACCGAGGGCCGCTTCTCCGCACCGTATCTGCGCGATGCCCTGCTGGACATCGGGGCGTTCGCCGAGACACTGGAGACCGCCGCGTTCTGGTCCGGCATTCCCGCGCTCCACGAGAACGTGCGGACCGCGCTCTCCACCACCCTGGCGGGCGCGGGCGCTCCCCCCGTGATCATGTGCCATGTCTCGCACGTCTACCCGACGGGCGCGTCGCTGTACTTCACCGTGCTCTGCGCACAGGGCGACGATCCGGTGGGCCTCTGGGCGCTCGCCAAACGGGCGGCGGGCGAAGCGATCCTCGCGTCGGGCGGCACCATCAGCCATCACCACGGCGTCGGGACGGACCACCGCGACTGGTACGCCCAGGAGATCGGTCCTCTGGGCGTCGAGGTCCTTCACGCGGTCAAGGACCGGCTCGATCCGTCCGGCATCCTCAATCCCGGCATCCTTCTGCCGCCCGTGCCGTCCCCACCCACCGGAGCGTAGCCATGCGACAGTTCACGGCCGTCGTCAACCCGAGCGCGGGAGGTGCGAGATCGGCGGCGGCTCTCATCCCCCTCGCCGGACTGCTGCGTGCGGCCGGCGCCGAGCTGGAAGTCGAGTACAGCCGCAGTCTCGGTCACGCGCGCGAACTGGCCCTGGGGGCCGCCGGACAGGGCCGGATCGTGCTGGGCGTCGGCGGTGACGGGCTGACGGGCCGCGTCGTCGGCGCTCTCGCGGGGACCGGCGCGGTCGGCGGCATCGTGCCCGCCGGCCGGGGCAACGACTTCGCCCGCGCGGTCGGACTGCCCACCGAACCGGCCCGGCTCGCGGAACTGCTCCTGCGCGGCGAACCGAAGGCGACGGACGTCATCGAGGTCGAGTCGGCCGTTCACGACCGCCTGCCCGTACTCGGCAGCGTCTACGCGGGCGTCGACGCGCTGGCCAACCGCCATGCCAACCGGAGCCGGCTGCTGCGCGGCGCCGCCTCCTACTACGCGGGAGGGCTGCGCGCCGTGATGGGCTGGCGCCCGGCCGGTTACCGCGTCACCGTCGACGGCACCGTCCATCACCGCAGGGGATTCACCGTCGTCGTGGCCAACTCCGGTTACTACGGCTTCGGCCGACGCATCGCCCCCGCGGCGGCCGTGAACGACGGCGTGCTCGATGTCGTCATCATCCACCAGGCGTCCCGCCTGCTGTTCTTCGCCGTGATGAACGAACTCGGAAGCGGCGCACACGTGCACCGGCGGCAGGTCGAGACCCTGCGCGGGCGCGAGGTGCGGATCGAGTGCGACCGGGACCTCCCCTACGGCGCGGACGGCGAGGTCGAGGCCGGACTGCCGGTCACGGCGCGCGTGCTGCCCGGAGCCCTGAACCTGCTGTCCTGACCCGGGCCGGCCTGTCCCGACCCGTTCCGGCCCGTCCCGGTCCGGCCTCTCCCCGGCCGCTTCTGCCGGGACCGGTCGTCCGTCAGCCGTGGTCCCACGTTCGGTGATAGTCGTCCCATTCCGGCCGCGGCCCGGGGAGTTCGGGGCTCCCGGGCCGCAGCCCGTCCAGGGCGATGGCCAGCATCCGTCGCTGGGCGAGGCGGTCCTCGTCGGTGCGCCGGGGGTAGCGGCTGAACAGCTCGATGGTGTGCGTGATGTCGAGCGCCGTGACGTCCTCGCGCACCGATCCGTCGTCGTATCCCTTCCTCATGAGCCGTTCCAGCAGTTCCCTGGCCTCCTCGTTGTGGCTCGCCACCTCCGGGGTCACGGGAAAGGTGCCGGCCAACGAGGCGAAGGCACCCGCGCGTTCGTCGACCGCGCGGCCGACGTAGCGGGCCAGGCTGTCCCAGCCACCGCTCTCGTCCGCCGTCGCTTCCCGGAGCGCGTCGATGGTCAGCGCGATCGCGACGGCGCACAGGCGCTGGACGAGCTGAACCTTGCTGCCGTAACGGCGGTAGAGGGTGCCAACCCCGACCCCGGCGCGCTCGGCCACGGCCGAGACGGGAGCGTCGGGCCCCTGTTCCGCGAAGACCGCGCGGGCGGCCGACAGCACCAGGAGATCGTTGCGCTGGGCCTCGGACTGCCTGCCATGACGGCCTCCGGCACGGCGCCCGAGGGGCGGTGGCGTATTCACGGCGTCCAGCCTATTGCCTGTCGGAGCGATCCGCTCCGATACTCCAAGTCGGAGGGAATCGCTCCGATAGGAGGATGCGTTGAACTACGAGCATGTGCTGATCTGGTCGGCTCCGGCCTTCGTCCTGCTGATCATCATCGAAATGATCTACTACCGCCTGCATCCGGACGAGAGCGCCAGCGGCTACAGCGTCCGGGACACGGCGGCCAGCCTCACCGTCGGATCAGGCGCCGCGATGGTCGACGTGCTGTACAAGGCGATCGCGCTGGCGGGATTCGTCCTGCTCCACGAACTCACACCGCTGCGCGTCGAGGTCACCTGGGTGACCTTCCCGCTCATCCTGCTCGCACAGGACTTCTGTTACTACTGGATGCACCGCGAGCACCATCTCGTCCGGCTCCTGTGGGCCGCTCACGTGGTCCACCATTCGAGCCTCAAGTACAACTTCTCCACGGCCGTGCGCCAGCCGTGGACCGGGCTGACCTCACAGCTCTTCTTCATCCCGCTCGTTCTGGCCGGAGTACCTCCGTGGGCGGTCCTCCTCTGCAGCGGAATCAACATGATCTCGCAGTTCTGGCTGCACACCGACCGGATCGGCAGACTTCCGAGGCCGGTCGAGAAGGTGTTCAACACGCCCGCCAACCACCGGGTGCACCACGCCTCCCAAGGCGACTACCTGGACCGCAACTTCGGCGGGATTCTGATGATCTGGGACCGGATGTTCGGCACCTACGCCGAGGAGGCGGAGCGTCCCGTCTACGGGCTCACCAAGAACATCGACACCTACAACCCCCTCAAGGTCGCCACTCACGAGTACGCGGCCCTCGGACGCGATCTCGCACGGGCGGACAACTGGCGGGACCGGCTCGGGCACTTGGTGAAACGGCCGGGCTGGCAGCCAGGAACGCCTCCTCCGGCCCCGAGTCCCGCCGCGTCGCCGCTCGGGAACGCCGACGAGGGAGCGGGCAGCGGCCCGGGACTCTGACGACCCGCCCCCGGGGTTCTTTCCACCTGTTCACGGAGTCGCCGACTTCGCTTGTGGGGAGTCCCCCGGAAGGCCCCCGTCCGGTGGAAACCGTGGCTAATGTCCGGCACATGGCAGATAAATCGAATACGCGTACAAAAAGAATGGCGCTCGCGGTCGCGGGGGCCGCGGCCGCGGTGATCCTCGGCGTTGGCGGAGCGATCGCCGCCGCGGCCCCGGACAGTGGCGCCGTCAGCCGGGACACGAGGCCCTCGCAGGACGTGACCGGCGGGACGGACGGTGGCGGGACGGACAGCGGCGGCGTGGACAGCGGCGGCGTGGACAGCGGCGGCGTCAGCGGCTCCGGGGGCACCGAACCGACGGCCGTACCCCCGGACGAGGCCACCCCCGAGCCTTCCTCGGCTCCCACGGATGACGGCGGCGTCAGCGGCGGCACGGGAGGCACGGGAGGCACCGATCCGACAGATGACCCGACGGGCGCCCCCAGCCCCTCCGCCAGCGCCCCCGCGAGCCTGGAGGAACTGACCAGGCGCATCGACGAACTCGACAGCAAAGTCGACCAACTGCCCACGAAGAAGGGGCTGGCCGACGCCTTGCGCGCCTTCGCCGACCAGCTGGAGGGCCAGGACTGACCTGCCCCTTCGGGGCGCCCCCCTGCCCAGCGGACCGCCGCACGCACGGCGCGGCGGTCGCTATGCTGCCGCTCCAAGCGCTCATACGAAACATTCAAACGAACAGAGCGCGGTGGCAGCGGCAAGGGGGCCAACAGTATGCGGGAGCCGGTCGAGCTCAGGCGTCAGCGGATCCTGGCGGTGGTGCGGTCGCGGGGCGCCGTCAAGGTGAGTGTGCTCGCCGCTGAACTGGATGTCTCGGTGGTCACGGTCCGGCGGGACGTCGAGGAGCTGGCCCGCGCCGGGCGGCTGCGGCGCGGGCACGGCGTGGCCCGCCCGGTGGGGACGGTCGAGGAGGTCACGGTCCCGGCGGCGCGGGCCGAGGAGCCGGGGCGGGACGGCGGTCCGGTCGCGCTGGTGGTGCCGGAGCGGCATTCGTATCTGTACGAGGCGGCGTACGGCGCCCGGCCGGTGCTGGAGGAGGCCGGGCTGCGTATCGCCCTGCACATCGCGCCACAGGCGCCCGGCGCGGAACGTCCCCTGGTCGAAGCGGCGCTGGCGGCCGGCGCGCGGGGGCTGCTGATCGCCCCGAGGTGGCGCGGCGCCGCCTCGGAGGCGGCGGATTACGGCTGGCTGTCCGAGGTGGCGGTGCCGGTCGTGCTGATGGAGCGGCGGCCCCGGCCGGGCAGTGCGCTGCACGCCCTGGACTCGGTGTGTTCCGATCACTGGTACGGGACGTATCTCGCGGTCGATCATCTGGTCGCGCTGGGCCACCGCCGGATCGTGCTGGCCGCCCGCGACGACAGTCCGACGGCGCGCAGCGTACGCCGCGCCTTCGCCGAGATCGCCGCCGCCCGGCCCGAGGTGGAGGACTGGTCGGTGGTCCTCAGCTCGCCGGACGCGGTGCCGGGTCCGGCGGATGACGACGGAACCCGGCTCGGTGACGCTCCGCGTGACCGCACCCCCCTGGACCTCGCCGCGCTGCTGGCCGGGCGCCGGGCCACGGCCGCCGTGCTGCACGGCGACGTGGACGCGCTGATGCTGGTGCAGCGGCTCGCGGACCAGGGGATCCGGGTGCCGCGCGACTGCTCGGTCGTGGCGTACGACGATGTGGTGGCCGCGCTGGGCGGCACCCCCCTGACGGCGGTGTCCCCGCCCAAGGCGGAGGTGGGGCGGGCCGCCGCCGAACTGCTGCTGTACCGGCTGGCCCAGCCGCTCGGCGCCGCCGGTCCGGTACGCAGGATCGAGCTGTTGCCCACGCTGAAGGTGCGCGGATCGACACAGCCGGCGGCGTCCCTTCCCGCCTCCGTTCCAACCCCCGCAGAAAACTGAGCGTTTGACCGCTTTCATTTTCTTCTGAGCGATCTATTGACCCTTTCCGATCAGCCGATCAGGATTCCCCGTGTCTCATACCGAAGCCGCGGGAGGCGCCCATGCCTGGTCGACAGAGCCGTCGATCCGTGCTTGCCACGATCGCCGCGCTGCCCCTGTCAGGTGCGCTCAGCGCCTGCACCGGGGGCGGCGCGGACTCGGGATCGCGCAGCACGAGCAGTACGAACACCATCTCCACGAGCAGTAAGCGGGCCACACGCGTCACCTTCTGGTCCGCCCTGCGCGGCAGCCAGGAAGTGGTGGACGCGTTCAACCGCGGTCAGGACCGGATCCAGGTCGACTTCCAGCAGGTGCCCTCCGGGGGCCAGGGCGGTTACGCGAAGCTCAGCAACGCCGCCCGCGCGGGCAACGCGCCGGACATCGCCACCATCGAATATCCCCAGGTGCCCGGCTTCGCCATCGACGGGGTCGCCCGTGACGTCACAGACCTGATCAGTGCGGGCCTGCGCGCCAGACTGCTGCCGCAGGCGCTCGGCCTGACGACCTTCGACAAGCGCGTCTTCAGTCTGCCGCTCGACATCGAGCCGATGGTGATGCACTACCGCACCGACCTCTTCCGTGAGTACGGACTCGAAGTACCCCGCACCTGGGACGAGTTCGAGGACGTGGCACGGACGGTACGGAGCAAGGCGCGCGACCGGCGTCTCGCGCTCTTCGCCACCGACGGCGCCCCGCAGCTCGCCTCGTTCGCCTGGCAGGCGGGCGCCCAGTGGTTCACCACAGCGGGCGGCGCGTGGAACGTCTCCCTCACCGACGCGCCGACCCGCCGCGTCGCGGCGTACTGGCAGCGGCTGATCGACCAGGACCTGGTCTTCGTGAACCCGGTGGAGAGCCGGCAGAGCGACGCCCAGATCGGCAACGGCACGGTCCTGGCCCGGCTCAGCGGCGCCTGGGACGCCGGGGCGCAGATGAAGGCCCGGCCAGGGCAGAAGGGCGACTGGGCCATCGCGCCGCTCCCTCAGTGGGACCCGGCCAGGCCCGGCGTCGGCACCCATGGCGGCTCCACCTTCGCGGTCACCAGGGACAGCCGGCACCCCGAGGCGGCCATGGAGTTCATCGAGTGGCAGATCTCGCACCCCGACGCGCTGCGCGCCCGGCTCGCCAGCGGCGCCAGCAGCCAGTATCCGGCGGCGCCGGGCCTCGTCGCCGTCGGCCGCGAGGCGTTCGACCGCTCCTACTACAGCGGCCAGGACATCTACCGCCTCTTCGAGGAAGAGGCGCGCAAGATCCGCGACGGCTGGATCTGGGGCCCCCGGATGACGGCCACCATGAAGGTCATGCAGGACGGTTTCGCACGGGCGAGTGGCGGCCAGGGCTCGCTGATCGACGCGGTGCGCGCGGCCCAGGAGGGCACCATGCCCGATCTGAAGGCACTGGGTCTGGCCACCACCGAGCGCAGCAGCTGACGCGCGTCCCCCGTTCCAGCAGCAGAAAGGCAGGTGACGCCCCATGAGCAACCCCGTCAGCAAGCGCCTGGCCGGCTCCCTCACCACCCGTGCGACGGCCGGCGGACCGACCACCGCGACAGCACCGGCCCTCGCCGCGACCGGCGGACCGGGCCGTACCACCGCGGCGCCCGCACGCGGCGGCCGGAAGTCCGCCCGGCGCCGCGAACTCGGCGCCGCCGGCGTCCTGATGACCCCCTTCTTCGTCCTTCTGGTGACAGTCTTCCTGATCCCCGTCGCGACAGCCGTCTGGCTGAGCTTCTTCAGCGACGACCAGCCTGGACTGGGATTCGGCCCGGAGCGCACGGTCTTCGCCGGACTGCGCAGCTACACCGCGGTCCTCACCGATCCGACCTTCCTCGGCGGACTCGGCACCGTCGTCCTGTACTGCGTGGTCTACATCCCCCTGCTGGTGATCGGCGCGCTGGTGCTGGCGCTGCTGCTCGACTCCGGGGTGGTGCGCCTGCGGTCCTGGGCCCAGCTCGGACTGTTCCTGCCGCACGCCGTGCCCGGCATCATCGCCGCCCTCATCTGGCTCTACCTGTACACGCCCGGTATCAGTCCGGTGATCGAACTGCTCGGCAGGGCCGATATCACCGTCGACTTCCTCGGTGTGCACACCGTGCTGCCGTCCATCGTGAACATCGCCCTGTGGAGCAACCTCGGCTACAACATGGTCGTCTTCTACGCCGCGCTCCAGGCCGTACCGCGCGAGGTCATCGAGGCGTCGGTCGTCGACGGAGCGGGGCCGGTGCGTACCGCCCTCCAGGTCAAGACGCCGCTGGTGCGCTCGTCGATCGTGATGGTCGCGATGTTCACCCTGATCTTCGCTCTCCAGCTCTTCACCGAGCCGATGCTGCTCAGCCAGTCCACCCCGATGATCAGCTCGCGCTTCTCGCCCAGCATGTACATCTACGACGCGGCCTTCACCCGTAACAACTACGGTCTGGCCGCCGCCGCCTCCGTCGTCCTGCTGCTCTGCACGATCGCCCTCTCCTACGGCGTGACCCGCTGGACCAACCGTGTCAACGCCCAAGAGGAGGCCGCCCGATGAGCGCGACCGGCACCACCCGCACCGCCGCCTCGCTGCGCCCGCGGCTGCTCGGCCGCTCGGTCGTCAACCTGGTCGTGGGCGTCTCGGTGCTCTACACGCTGCTGCCGGTGCTCTGGCTGGTTCTGGCCGCCTCCAAGAGCCGCGACGCGCTGTTCAGCAGCGATCTGCTGTCGCTGAGCGACTTCGCCTTCCTGCGCAACCTCAAGGACCTGTTCGCGATGGACGGCGGGCTCTACAGCCGGTGGTACGGCAACAGCCTGCTGTACGCGGTCGTCGGCGCCGCGCTCGGCGCGCTGGTCTCCATCGCCTGCGGTTACGCGTTCGACAAGTACCGGTTCCGCCACAAGGAGAAGCTGTTCGGTCTGGTCCTCGCGGCCGTGATGGTGCCGCAGACCGTGCTCGCGCTGCCGCTCTATCTGATGGCGTCGGGCACGGGCCTGGTGAACACCTTCTGGTCGGTCTTCATCCCGGTGCTCTTCAACCCCTTCGGCGTGTATCTGGGCCGGATCTTCAGTCAGGGATATGTGCCCAACGAGGTCCTCGAAGCGGCACGGGTGGACGGCGCCGGTGAACTGACCACCTATGTACGGGTCGCCCTGCGGATGCTCGGCCCCGGCCTCGTCACGGTCTTCCTCTTCCAGCTCACCGCGATCTGGAACAATTTCTTCCTGCCGATGGTGATGCTCTCCGACCAGGACCTCTATCCGGTGAGCCTCGGTCTCTACACATGGAACAGCTCCGCCTCCGTCTCCCCGGAGTACTACCCCGTGGTGATCATGGGATCGCTGCTCGCGGTCCTGCCGCTGATCCTCGCCTTCGCCCTGCTCCAGCGCTTCTGGCGGTCGGGCCTCACCGCCGGCGCAGTCAAGTAGCCGGCCGGGCCCACCGGCCGCCGTCCCCCCGTACCAGGAGAGAGATGCCCACCGCACCGACCGTACGTGCCCGTCCGCGCGCCGCCCTCGCCATGAAACCGGATGCCGCCGCCGCGGTCCTCGGACCCGAGACCCTGGCCGCACTCGGCGCGGTCTGCGAGCTGACACCACCGCCCGTCCTCGACGACTTCACCACCGACCGTGCCCGCGCCACGCTCGCGGACGTGGAGATCCTCGTCACCGGCTGGGGCTGCCCGCCCCTCGACCAGGCCGTACTGGACCTGGCGCCCCGGCTGCGCGCCGTCGCACATACCGCGGGCACCATCCGCGGCCATATCACGGAGGCCTGCTGGGAACGCGGCATCGAGGTGTCCTCGGCCGCCGCCGCCAACGCCCTGCCGGTGGCGGAGTACACCGTCGCGATGATCCTGCTCTCCGGCAAGCGCGCGCTGGAACGGGCCCGTGACTACCGCGGCGCGCGCGACCGCGACGACTGGCTGAGCATGGACGGCGCCGTGGGCAACTACGGCCGTACCGTGGGCATCCTGTCCGCCTCGCTGATCGGCCGGCGCGTCATCGAGCTGCTGCGGCCGTACGACTTCCGGGTGCTGCTGCACGATCCCTATGTCTCCGACGAGGAGGCGGTGGCGCTCGCTGTCCGGCCGGTCGGACTCGGCGAACTGTTCGCGCACAGTGACACGGTGAGCGTCCACACCCCCCTGCTGCCCGCCACGCGCGGGCTCGTCAGCCGCGAACTGCTCACCTCCATGCGCCCGGACGGTGTGCTCATCAACACCTCGCGCGGCGCCGTCGTCGACCAGGACGCCCTCACCGATGTCCTCAGGGAGCAGCGGATCCGGGCCGTCCTCGACGTCACGGAGCCGGAGACGCTGCCGCCGGACCATCCGCTGTGGACCTGCGAGAACGCGCTGATCACTCCTCATCTCGCGGGTTCCCAGGGCAATGAGACCCGGCGTCTCGCCGATCTGGCGGTCGGCGAGGTCGAACGCTGGGCCGCGGGTGACGGTTTCGCCCATCCCGTACGACGCGAAAGGCTGGCGTTCCTCGCATGACCTCACCCCTCGTACCGTCCGCGTTCCCGGGCCCCGTGTTCGAACTCCCCGCCGAGGACCGGACGCTCAGCCCGTACACCGGGTACACCCGCGCGCACTGGGAGGCGGCGGCGGACGGTCTGCTGCGGGCCGCCTGGCGATGGGCCACCCCGGGCCGCGCACTGCTCGATCTGCCGGGAAGGCCCTCCCGTTCGGGCGTGCGCTCGGACGGGCTGGAGGGCTACGCCCGTACGTTCCTCGCCGCCGCCTTCCGGGTGGCGGGCGCGCGGGGCGAGGATCCGCACGGCTGGCTCGACCGGTACGCGGACGGGCTCGCGGCCGGTACCCGTACCCCGGGACGGGACGACTCCGAGTCCTGGCCGCTGATCCTCGACCACCACGTCCAGGGCCAGCCCATGGTCGAGTCCGCGTCCGTGGCCCTCGGGCTCCGGCTGACCAGGGCCTGGCTCTGGGACCGGCTGGACTCCGGGGTGCGGGACCGTGCCGAGGAGTGGCTGCGCGGCGCGCTCCGGCACACCCCGGCGCCCAACAACTGGTATCTGTTCCCCTACACGGTCGCCGGGTTCCTGGAGTCGGTGGGCCGCGGCGACGCGGAGACGGCACGCGCGCGGGAGCGGGCGCGCGACCTGATGGAGGGGTGGTACCGCGGGCAGGGCTGGTACGCCGACGGGGACGGCCGGGCCTTCGACCACTACAACGGCTGGGCCCTGCACCTGTATCCGGTGCTGGACGCGCTGCTGGCCGGTGACGTGCGGGCGTCTTCGGCCCCGCCGTACGGCGACCGGCTGCGCGAGCATCTGGAGGGCTTCTCGCTGCTGTTCGGCGGCGACGGGGCGCCGGTCCACTTCGGCCGCTCGCTGACCTACCGGTTCGCGGCGGGCGCGGCGGTCGCCCTGGGCGCCGTCACCGGACACACCCCGCTCGCGCCCGGCGTGTCGCGTCGGCTGGTGAACGGTTCGCTGCGCTATTTCCTCGATCGCGGCGCGACCGGTACGGACGGTCTGCTCAGCCTCGGCTGGCACGGTCCGCACGACGCGACGCTCCAGTCCTACTCGGGTCCCGCCTCGCCGTACTGGGCGTCCAAGGCCTTCGTCGCCCTGCTCGCCCCCCGGGACCATCCGCTGTGGACGGCCACGGAGGAACCCGCGCCCAGTGAGGGACCCGACCGGGTGCTCGCCCTCCCCGCGCCGGGGCTGCTGGCGCATTCCACCCGGGCGGACGGGATCGTACGGCTGCACAATCACGGCAGCGACCACATCCGGCCGCACGAGGGCGAGTCGGGCGTGGCGGACGATCCGCTCTACAGCCGGCAGTCCTACTCCACCCGCACCGGCCCGACGGCGGCGGCGAATGTCGCGGACAACCAGGTGATGGTGGAGATCGCGGGGGCCGTCAGCGGGCGCCGCCGGATCCAGCCGCTCGGCGCGGGGGACGGCGACGGCTGGGGCTGGGCCGCCTCCGCTCATCTGCCCGTCTTCGGCTCGGGCGCGCCCATGGTGCCGGGACTGCGGGTGGAGAGCGTGACCGTGGTCCGTGGCCGGTACGAACTGCGCGCGCACCGTGTGCTCGGCGCGCCGCCCGGGGCGCGTGTGCGGCAGACGGGCTGGGCGACCGGCCCCGAGGAGACCGTACGCTCCACCCTGCACGGTCTGCACGGCTGGGAGACGCGCGACGAGGTCCGCGCCCCGCAGGGCACGGCGTACACCCGCTGGGCGATCGTCCCCCGGCTGACCGGGGAAGCGGAGGGCACGGCGCTCTTCGTGGCTCTGGCCTCGCTCACCGCCGAGCCCGGCGCGGCGCCGTTGTCCGAGGCGGTGAGCGAGGTGACCGTGGCCGCGGACACGGGAACGGCCGAGGTGAGGTGGGCGGACGACGGGTCATGGACGCGGATCGCCTTCGACCCGCTGACGGTCCGGCACGGATAGGAATCCGGATACGTGGCCGGGGCCCGCTTGTCGCGTCGCCCCAGGCGGGACGGGTCCGCGTCGCCCCGGCCGGGCCACGCGGGCCGTGCCTCGGCCCGGTCGCCCGGCCGGCCGCCGGGGTCTACCGCCGGTTCAGATAGGCGAGTCCGGGGTGCGCACGCGTATAGCCGTCCACGAGACGGCGGGCGACGCTGACGGAGTCCACCAGCGGGTGGAGGGCGAATGCCTTGGCCGCGGTGGCGCGCGAGCCGCTCTCGGCGGCGGCCAGGACCTCGCGCTCGACGGCCTTGACCCCGCACACCAGGCCGGTCGCGTGGTGCGGCAGGGGGGAGACGGCCAGTGGGTGGGCGCCGTTCGCGTCCACGAGGCAGGGCACTTCGATGACGGCGTCCTCGTCCAGCACGCGCAGGGTGGTGCGGTTGCGGACGTTGAGGATGAGCGTGGCGCGTTCGTCGCGGGCGATGGCGCGCATCAGGGCGAGGGCGACCTTCTCGTAGCCGCCGGACTCCAGGTCGCAGGCGTCCCGTTCGCCGACGCCCGCCGCCTCGCGGTTCGCCGCCATATAGGTGGCCTCGCGTTCGGCGCGGGTACGGTCCCAGGTCGCGAGCGCGGGGGCGCCGGGCCGCTCCATCTCGTCGTAGAAGCGCGCCTGCTGGTCGCGGAGGAAGGCGCCGCGGGTCTGCTCGGCCTCCTGGTAGGCGCGTACCGCTTCCCGGTTGAAGTAGTAGTAGTGGAGGTATTCGTTGGGGATCGCGCCGAGGGACCGGAGCCATTCGGTGCCGAAGAGCCTGCCCTCCTCGAAGGAGCCGAGGGCTTCGGTGTCGGCGAGCAGGCGCGGCAGTTCGTCGCGTCCGGCGACGCGCAATCCGCGCAGCCAGCCCAGGTGGTTGAGGCCGACGTAGTCGATCGACGCCTTGTCCGGGTCGGCGCCGAGGGCGCGCGCGACGCGCCGGCCGAGGCCCACGGGCGAGTCGCAGATGCCGATCACACGGTCGCCGAGATGCCTCGACATGGCTTCGGTGACCAGGCCGGCGGGGTTGGTGAAGTTGATGACCCAGGCGTCGGGGGCGAGCCGGGCGACGCGTCGTGCGATGTCCACGGCGACGGGGACGGTGCGCAGTCCGTACGCGATGCCGCCGGCGCCGACCGTCTCCTGGCCCAGCACGCCCTGGTCCAGGGCGACGCGCTCGTCGGCCGCGCGGCCTTCGAGTCCTCCGACGCGGATGGCCGAGAAGACGAAGTCGGCGCCGCGCAGCGCCTCGTCGAGGTCGGTGGTGACCGTGACGGCCGGTGCGTCGGGGACGGACGCCGCCTGCTCGGCCAGCACGCGGGCGACGGCCGTGAGCCGCGCGGCGTCCAGATCGTGGAGGGTGACGTCGGTGACGCGGCCCCCCGCGTGGTCGCCGAGCAGTGCCCCGTACACCAGCGGCACCCGGAATCCGCCGCCGCCGAGAATGGTGAGCCTCACGCCTGAACCGCCTCCGGTGCCTGAACCGACTTCATACCTGAACCACCTTCACACCGGCCGCCCCCAGCGCGGCGCGGGTCGCCGGGGCGCGTTCGGGCGGGACCGGCCGATGCCGTCGCCCGGCCGGCACGCCGCGGACCGTACCCGCCAATCTTGTCACTGTCGCGGGAGCGGGCGGTCCGCTACCGCGCCCCGGTGAAGTCCCCCCGGACTTCGGCGGTCCCGCCCGAGCCGGTCGCGACCGCCGTGTACCGGTCGTCCCCGGCGTCCCGCGCGCCCTCGGCGTGGTCGTACTGCGCCGCGAAGACATGCTCGCCGGCCGGGACCGTCACCCCGTCCCTGAGCGTCCACCGGTAGACCAGCGCGCCGGTCTCCGGGCGTACGGACACCGTGAAGTCCTCCTCGGGCAGCGACCGCCAGGAGCCGGTGTCCCGTACCCCTCCGGTCTGCGCGACTCGCAGTTCGAGGGTGAGCGAGATCAGCGGCCGGTCCGTTTTCAGCGTGATGTTGCTCTGCGCCCAGTAGGCGTTGCTGTTCGGGTCGACGACGCCGTCCGACCGGAGATAGCCGTCCCGGGCGTCCGTCGGAGGGTTGTCGGGGGCGCCGCTCGCCGGGCCGGGAGTGGTCGCGACCGTCCCCGCCGGATCGGTGCCGTCGTCCATGGCGGCCACGAGGACGAACGTGCCGGCGGCGAGGACACCGGCCGCTGCCGCCGCCGTGGCGACCCGGAGCCAGGACGCCGGGCGGTGGGCCGGCGCCCCGGCGGGGCGTGTCGCCGGTGCGGCCATGCCCCGCTCGACGCGCGCGAGCATCCGCTCCCGGTCCGGGCGGTGGGCCCGCGCCGCCTCCTTCAGCCGCCTGTGCAGCTCGTCCATCAGCCCCTGCCTTCAGCACGTGTCGAGGCGCGCGCGGAACGGCGGGCCGGGGTGGGCGCCGCGGCTCGCTGGGAAGCCACCGTGGCCTGCACCTCTTCCGCCGTGGCGCCCGGCCCGAGCAGCCGCCCCAGCTCGGCCATCCCCCGTGACGACTGGCTCTTGACCGTGCCCACCGAGATGCCCAGGGCGAGCGCCGTGTCGCGTTCGGAGAGGTCCAGGGCGTATCGCAGCACCACACAGGCACGTTTGCGGAACGGGAGGCGCCGTAACGCCGCCTGGACGTCGAGCACGGCCGGTACGTCCGGATCGTCGAAGCGCTCGCCCCGCTGCGACCAGAAGAGCGAGACGCGGCGACGCTCCCGTACGGCGCTCCTGATCCGGGAGCGGGCCAGATTCGCGACCACCCCGCGAGCGTACGCGACAGGGTGATCGGCTGCCCGTACCCGGTCCCAGCGGCGCCACATCGCGAGCAGGGCGTCCGAGGCCAGATCGTCGGCCGTGTCCGCGTCGCCCGTCAGCAGATAGGCCAGCCGGGACAGTTCGGCGTAGTGCCGCTCGAAGAACGCGTGGAACTCGGCAGCGGTGGCGTCATCGACCACTGTGCCCACGGAACCGCTCCTTGTCCGCTGTCCGCTCCCGCACCGGCCGTTCCCGCCGCGGCGGGACTGCGCGAGCCCAGCATTCGCGTGACTCCTCCCCCGGCTGTCCCTGTGACCGCTCTAGCACAACCCAGGGGTTCATGGGGAAGAAATCACGCCTGATGGCCTGATCCGCGATTCGTCGCACGATTCCGGCCAACCATCGGCGACTTATGGGTCCGCGGGCAACCCGGAGTGGCGCTCTCCTGATCTCACAGGTGACACATAGATGACGCATAGGGCCTGTCACGAAACATCGGGATATTCCCGGTCGATGGCTCCCGCGCCATCCGTGCGTACCACTGTTGTTGTGGCACTCGCAGACGAGGAACCGATGACCAGACCTCACCACCCCAGCCGTACGAAGCGATCGGCGATCGCCGGCGGAGCGGCGCTCGCGGTGATCGCGGGCGTGGCCGGAGCCGCGCCCGTCGCCGGAGCGGCGGCCCCGGCGGGCCCCAAGCTCTCCCTGATCGCCGCCTCCGACTCCGTGATAATCGACCGCTACGAGGGCGAACCGGGCGTCTATCTGGACCTCGGCACGTATGTCACCGCCGATGGCGGGCCCCTGGAGTTCCAGGTGACACGCAAGTCCTACAAGGACCCCGTGGTCGCCAAGCAGATCATCCACGAGGGGAAGAAGACCCGGTCCAAGACCCTGCCGAAGGGTCTCGTGAAGGACTTCTCCGGTCTGCCGGGCTTCCTCCAGGTGACCGTCAGCAACGCGGCGGGCGCGGCGGTCGTGAAGACGACCGAGACGTTCTGCCCGAACAACGCCTCGGGGCGGATCCGTCCGGACGCGCCGTCCACCTCGAAGTATCCCGAGAGCTGCTCCACGAACCCCTTCACGCTCGGTTCGGTGTGGGGCGTCCAGAACGGCTGGGCGACCAACACCAACCTGGGCTACTACTCCGAGCCGGTCGATCTGCCGGCCGGGGAGTACACCGCCAAGGTCTCCGTCACCAAGAAGTACCGCGACCTGTTCGGCATGCCCAACACATCGAAGTCGGTCAAGGTGACGGTGCGCGACCGCAAGTGGGAAGACGGAGGCGGGGTCGGAGCGGCACCCTCGGGAGCCAGGGCCGCCGGTCACGGCGGTGGCCACGGCGGTCATGGCGCGCCGGCCGGGCACCCCGGCGCCTCGGCGCACACGAGCAGCAACGGCCGCGGGGCCGACGCCCCGGCGCCGCCCGCGCTGCCGAACGCTCTCACGTCCGGCAAGGGGACGGGCCATCTGGGCGACGGCCCCGGACACACCGACGGTTCGCGGATCGCGCCCGCGCTCAAGCCCAACGCGAAGCGTCCGGCCGGCCGTGCGAGCGTGCCCGACGTGCCCAAGCCCGATCTGCGCGCGCTGCCGGCGTGGGACATCTCCGTCACCGACGGCGAGGACGGGGACATCCCCGGCAAGGACTATCTGGCGTTCAGCGCGAATGTGTGGAACGCCGGTCCCGCGCCGCTGGTCGTGGACGGCTTCCGCAGTCCCGGCAAGGACCTGATGGACGCGTACCAGTACTTCTACGACGCCAAGGGCAAGCAGGTCGGCTACCAGCCCGCCGGCACCATGGAGTGGGACGCGCGGCAGGGCCACGAGCACTGGCACTTCACCGACTTCGCCAGCTACCGCCTGCTGCGTGCCGACAAGAAGGAGGCCGTGCGCAGCGGCAAGGAAGCCTTCTGCCTGGCCAACACCGACGCCATCGACTACACGGTGAAGAACGCCAACTGGCACCCGAACAACACCGATCTGTCCACCGCCTGCGGTGTCCAGAGCTCCGTCTCCGTGCGTGAGGTGCTGGACGTCGGCTCCGGCGACACCTACACGCAGTACCGCCCCGGCCAGTCGTTCGACATCACCGACCTGCCGAACGGTACGTACTACATCGAGGTGCTCGCCAACCCCGAGCGCCGGCTCCACGAGACCAGCCTGACCAACAACACCGCGCTGCGCAAGGTCGTACTGAGCGGCACGACCGGTGCCCGCAAGGTGTCCGTGCCCGCGCATGACCTGATCAACGCTCCCTGATTCATGGCCCTTTGAGGGTCAGGGGGTCCGGGCGGTGCCGCCCGGACCCCCGTCCGCGTGCTCATCCGGTGACATCGATCCGCGCGAGGCGCAGCGGGCCGCGCAGGGTGACCCTGAGGTCGTGCACGCCCGAGAGCGGGAGTCCGGCGCGCGGGGTGGTGCGGTAGTCGTACGGTCCGCCGCCCGCCCTGACCTCGATCACCGCGAGTGCCCCGCCGTCGGCCGTGGTCAGTGTGACCTCACCCTCGCCCGCCGCGTCGAGGGTCACGCCGCCGGCGCCGTCGCCGAAGTCACAGTCCCGGAAGAGCAGTTCGCCCGCCTTCCGCTCGCCGTCCGTGCCGAGCGGGGTCACCGCGTCGCCCGACACCCTGGTCCGGTCGACGATCTCGGTGCCGGTCTGCTCGTCGTAGTCGGCCGCGGCCAGTCCGTCGCGCCGCAGGTCCCTGGCGCGCGGGGCGTCGCCCGGGACGGTGAGCCGGACGGAGCGGCGGATGTCCGCGCTGGACGCGGCGGCTTCGAAGACATACGTTCCGCCCGGTACGGTCCACGCGCCGCGCGCCACGTCGTAGTGGCCCAGTTCGTCTCCGCTGACGGCCAGTTCGATGGTGCGCGTGCCTCCCGGCGCCAGCGATACGCGGGCGTGCGCGACCAGTTGGCGGTGCGGACGGGGGACGCGCGGGGCGGCCTCCCTCGCGTACAGCTGCACCACCTCGTCGGCGGCGCGGGTGCCCGTGTTGGTGACCGTGACGCGTGCCCGCAGGCTCGGGCCGACCTCCAGCCGGTCGTAGCGGAAGGAGGTGTACGACAGCCCGTGGCCGAAGGCGTAGAGCGGGGTGCCGTCGAAGTAGAGATAGGTCTGGCGCGAGCCGATGATGTCGTAGTCGAGCAGTCCGCCCGGATCCGCGTCGTCCGCGTACCAGGTCTGGGGCAGCCGTCCCGCCGGTGAGACATCACCGGCCAGTACCCGCGCGAGCGCGATGCCCGCCGCCTGGCCGCCGTGGGCGGTCCACAGCAGCGCGGGGAGCCGGGCCTGCGCGTCGGCCACCGCGTACGGATAGCCCGAGGCCAGTACGAGCGCGGTGCGCGGGTTGGCGGCGTGGGCGGCCCGCCACAGCCGGTCCTGGTGCGGTGGCAGGGCGAGGGTGCGGCGGTCCTCGGTCTCGCGGCCGTTGATGTGCGGGTCGTTGCCCGCCACGACGACGACCACGTCGGCGTCGGCCGCGGCGCGGGCCACCGTGTCCTCGCCGCGCTCGACGACGGTGATCTCGAAAGGTGTGCCGGGGCCGGCAACCTTCAGGCCGTCGGCGGCGACCGATACGTGCCCGCCGGTCCCCGCGTGTACAAGGAGGTGCCCGCCCTCGTGCTCTTCGAGCCGGAAGGTCTCCTGGACCACCCAGCCGCCGGGCTGATCGGCGGAGGCCCGTACATACCCGTCCTCCGCGACGGACAGATAGCGGCCGTCCGGCGCGCGCAGGGTGATCAGCCCGTTCCCCCAGTCGGTCAGGGCCAGTTCGGTGGCCTCGCCGGACCGGGCGGCGTCGCAGGTCAGCGGCGGCAGGTCGGTGCGCCCCGCCAGCAGCGCCGGGTCGAGCGCGCCCCCGGCGCCGCGCGCCTCCCCCGCCGCCTCCTCTGCCGCCGCCTTCGCCGTCCCGGCCCCGGGCACCCGGACCCAGCCGCCCGTCACGGCCCTGAGCCTGATCCGGTCCGCGCCGTCGGCGAAGGTGACGCGGTCGGTGCCGAAGCGTTCAGCGAGCCCGTCGAGCGGGGTGGACCGGCGGATCAGGGTGCCGCTGTACCAGTCGAGCTTGCACTCGTCGGCGAGCGGACCGACCAGCGCGATACGGCGGCCCGGCGCGATCGGCAGCAGGCCGTCGTTCTTCAGCAGAACGACGGCCTGCTCGGCCGCCTCCTGGGCGAGCGCGCGGTGTCCAGGGGTGTCGAAGGCCGAGGTCTCCCGGTACGGATCGCGTTCCGGATCGAACTCCCCGAGCCCGAACCGCACCGTCAGCTGCCGTCGTACCGCCGTGTCGACATCGGAAGCGTCGATCAGGCCCCGTTCCAGCGCACGGCGGATCCGGCCGGTGAGCACGGACGCGTCGGTGCCGTGGTCGGTGAAGCTGTCCACCCCGGCGCGCAGCGCGGCGGCGGTGGCCTCCTCGTGGGTGTCGAAGTACGCCTCGGCGTCGACCAGGTTGCTGGGCGCGCCCGCGTCGGAGCAGACCAGCAGTTCCTGGTCGGTCCAGCCGCGCAGGTGCTCGCGCAGCGCGGGCGAGAGATGGTTGGGACGCCCGTTGACCAGGTTGTACGCGGGCATGACCCCGGCCACCGCGCCCGCCTCGACGGCCCCTCTGAAGGCGCGCAGATCGTATTCGTGCAGCACGCGGGGGCGGATGGAGGAGGACGTGGTCGCCCGGTCCGTCTCGTTGTTGTGCGCGAGCCAGTGCTTGAGCACGGGCGCCGTGCGCCAGTAGTCGGGGTGGTCGCCGCGCAGGCCGCGGGTGTAGGCGGTGGCGAGGACGGAGGTCAGCCGGGGGTCCTCCGCGTACCCCTCCTCGTTGCGTCCCCAGAGCGGGTTGCGGAGCAGATTCACCGTCGGGGCCCAGACGTTGAGCCCGACCCGGCCGTCCCGCGCGCGCATGGCCCGTATCTCGCGGGAGACGGCCTCGCCGACCCGGCGCACCAGTTCCTCGTTCCAGGTCGCGCCGAGCCCGACGGCCTGCGGGAACACGGTCGCGGGCCCCATCCAGGCGACGCCGTGCAGCGCTTCCTGTCCGGTGCGGAACGCCGCGACGCCCAGGCGCTCGACGGCCGGGGCGAACTGATGCAGCAGGGCGGTCTTCTCTTCGAGTGTCAGCCGCGCGAGCAGATCCTCGACACGCGCGGCACGGGTCGCCCGGGGGTCACGGAAGGGCGGCTGTTCCTCGGTCACGGGCGGTTCTCCCTGGAGAAGGTCGGTGGGGCCGAAAGCGCCGGAAGAGGCTGCCGATCAACTTTCGAAGCGCTTCGATGCTCCGAGTCAGCCGGTCGACTGTCAAGACACCCCCATGCGCCGGACCCCTGCGAAATATCCAGCCAACTCCACTTCTTCACAAGCATGTTGGGTGGCAATAACCAGACAGCAAGGAATCTTGGAGGTGACTCTTGTGCCTCCCGAAGGGTTCATTTAACCTCGCAGCAATATCGAAGCGCTTCGACAAATCTTCGACTCCGCAGCTGTCCGGCGGGCTTTCGCCGTATGTGCCTGCGCACCACGAAGGGTTTGACGCAATGACGCCGAATTCCTCCTCCGCACCGAGCAGGAGAAGCTTCCTCGCCTCGACCGCGGTCGCCGCCACCGCCGTGGCCGGCGGCGCACCGCTGCTCGCCGCCTGTGGCGGTACGCGGAGCGCCAAGAAGGAGGGCACCACCTCCGGGAAGGAAGCGCGGAAGATCCTTCCGGCCTTCGTGGCACAGAGCGTCGTAGCGCCGGACATCCCGCCCGAGAACGGGTCCTCCGCCGGATTCACCCGGGCGATCGCCGCAGCGGACCTGAAGGACTCGGTACGGGAGAAGCTCGGCGCGGGCAGCCGCATCACGATCATGTCGCCGTACTGGGGCACGCCGCCCGCCGGCGACAACCCGTACTACGCGGCCATGAACGACGCGATCGGGGTGCGGACCGTCTGGCAGAACCAGGACGGCAACACGTACGACGAGAAGCTCGGCGCCGTGCTCGCCTCCAGCGGGATCCCCGATGTGGTGGTCGTGCCCGGCTGGAATCTGACCGGCAAGATCCCCGGCGCGGTCAACGCCAAGTTCGAGGATCTCGGACCGTATCTCTCCGGCGACAAGGTCAAGGACTTCCCGAACCTCGCGGCCGTCCCGACCGACGCGTGGCAGCGCTCGATCTTCGGCGGCGCGCTCCGCGGCATCCCGATGCCCGCCTCGTACGTCGTGAACATCGCGCCCTTCTACCGCAAGGATCTCTTCGAGGAGCGGGGATACGAACTTCCCCGCACGGCCGATGAGTTCCTGGCGCTCGCCAAAGAGATCACCAGCGCCAGGTCCAAGGTCTGGGCCTGCGACGACATGAAGTGGACCGCCTTCAATGTGTTCGGGGCGCTCTCCGGCAACGACAAGGCACTGGGGTGGGACCTGGTCGACGGCAAGCTGGTCCACCGTGTCGAGACCCCGGCGTATCTGGAGGCCCTGGAGTGGACGCGCACGCTCTATGCCGCCGGGGTCGTCCACCCGGACGCGAAGGCCGCGCAGGGCGACGCCGGCAACCGGTTCACGGCCGGTCAGGTCCTGATCTACAACCAGGATCTCTCCCACTGGTACGCGAAGACCGTCGAGCAGGCGGCCACCCCCGGGTTCGCGATGGGCGCCCTGGATCTCTTCGGCCACGCGGGCGGCGACCCGACGCTCTACGCCGTACAGCCCGCGGGCATCTGGGCGTTCGTCAGGAAGGGCTCCACCGAGAAGCTGGTCAGGGATGTACTGGCCCTGGCGAACTTCACCGCCGCGCCGTACGGCACGAAGGAGCGCATGCTCACCGACTACGGCGTCGAGGGCACGCACTACACGGTGGAGAAGGGGCTGCCCGTCAAGAACGACAAGGGCACGATCGAGGTCGCGGGCACCTTCGACTACACCGGTGACCCGGCCGCGTACGTCGCCCACCCCGACCGTCCCGATATCGCCAGGGCGCAGGTGGAGTGGCAGCAGCGGATGGGGGCCTTCACCAAGAAGACCTCCTTCTACGGGCTGACCATCACCGAGCCGACCCGCTGGACCAATCTCGCCGACGGCTTCGAGCAGTTGGAGGACGACATCGTCCGCGGCCGGAAGAAGATCGGCGACATGCAGCGGGCCGTCTCCGACTGGCGGAGCGGGGGCGGCGACCAGCTGCGTGACTGGTACAGGAAGCTGCTCGACGAGTCCGGACCGGCCGCGAACTGACCCACGGCAGACGACGGCAGGGAGTCCAGGTGTCGCAGAGCACGGTTCCGGACGCGGACGTACGCCGGCGGGCGCGGAGCGCGGCCCGCCCGCGGCCGGGGAAGGACGGGAAGCCGCCGCCGCGTGAGCGTGCTCCCGGGCCGTCTCTCCGGGTCCGGCTGCGCCGGGACCGGGCGCTGATCCTGATGACACTGCCCGCGGTGGTGCTGGTGCTGGTCTTCAGCTATCTGCCGATCCTCGGCAATGTGGTGGCCTTCCAGGACTACGACCCGTATCTCAGCGACAACGGCTTCGTCGCGATGCTGGAGAGTCCCTGGGTCGGCTTCGAACAGTTCGCGCGGATCTTCGGCGACTCCGCGTTCTGGGCAGCCGTACAGAACACCCTCGTGCTGTTCCTCCTCCAGCTGGTGCTCTTCTTCCCCGTCCCGATCCTGTTCGCGCTGCTGATCAGCAGCGTCGTACGGCCCAGGGTGCGAGCGGTCGCCCAGGCCGTGATGTATCTGCCGCACTTCTTCTCCTGGGTACTGGTCGTCACCGTCTTCCAGCAGATCTTCGGCGGCGCGGGCATCATCGCCCAGACGCTGCGGCGGCACGGCGTCGAGGGTTTCGACCTGATGACCGACCCCGGACTCTTCAAGTTCCTGCTGACGGCCGAGGGCGTCTGGAAGGACGCCGGGTGGGGCATCATCGTCTTCCTCGCCGCGCTCGCCTCCGTCAACCACGAGCTGTACGAGGCCGCCGCGATGGACGGGGCGAACCGGTGGCGCCGGATGTGGCATGTCACCCTGCCCGCGCTGCGTCCGGTGATCGCCCTGCTGCTGGTGCTGCGCGTGGGCGACGCGCTGACCGTCGGCTTCGAACAGATCCTGCTCCAGCGCGACGCGGTGGGACGCGACGCGGCGGAGGTGCTGGACACGTTCGTGTGGTGGACGGGCATCCGGAACCAGGACTTCAGCTACGCGGCCGCCGCCGGTCTGGTCAAGGGCGTCATCGGTCTGGGGCTGGTCCTCACGGCCAACAAGGTCGCCCATCTCATGGGCGAGCAGGGGGTGTACAGGAAATGAGCGCCTCCGGCACCGCCGCCCCCGTCGGCTCCGACACCACCACCGGCCCCGCGCGTGGGCACCGACGCGGCCGCCGGGCCACCCCGTCGCGTCCGGTCTGGGAGGAGAAGCCCACCAGGGCCGGCCTCGCGGGCAAGGGCATCGCGCTCACGGCCGCCTGTCTCGCGATCCTCTTCCCGCTCTGGATCGTGATCGTCACCAGCCTGTCGTCGCGGAGCACCATCGACGCGGCCGGCGGTCTGGTGGTCGTCCCCGGGGACCTCACGCTCATCGCGTACGAGGAACTGCTGAGCGGCGGTCAGGTGCAGCGCGCCGCGCTGGTCAGCCTGGGGGTGACGGTCGTGGGCACCACGTTCAGCATGGTGGTGTCCGTCCTGTGCGCGTACGGACTCTCCCGGACGAACTCGCCCGGCCACCGCTGGATCCTGATGACGCTGCTTGCCACCATGTTCTTCGGGGCCGGTCTGATCCCGACCTATCTGCTGGTCCAGGCGCTGGGGCTGACCGACACCTATCTGGCGCTGATCCTGCCGGGTGCGGTGAGCGTCTTCAATGTCCTGGTCCTGCGCTCGTTCTTCATGAACATCTCCCCGGAGCTGCTCGACAGCGCGCGGATCGACGGCGCGGGCGATCTCCGGATCCTCTGGCGGATCGTCATACCGCTCTCCCGCGCCGTGATCGCGGTGATCGCGCTCTTCTACGCGGTCGGCTACTGGAGCGCCTGGTTCAACGCGTCGATCTATCTGACGGACCAGAACATGATGCCGCTGCAGAACGTCATGATCCAGCTGGTGCAGAAGCAGGAGCCGCCGACGGGACTCGGCCAGCTGATCAAGACCGGTCGGCTCTCCCCGCTCTCGGTGCAGATGGCGGTCATGGTGCTGGCGCTGCTGCCCGTCGCCGTCGCCTCGCCCTTTGTCCAGAAGCATTTCAGGAAGGGCATGCTCACCGGCGCTGTCAAGGGCTGAAGCGCCCCCGGGCCTGCTCGCGCACGACCTCACCAGGTGCCGCCCCGGCGCGCACTCCCCCACGACGGAAGGTGACGTCATGTCCGATCCGACGCATGGACCCCGCAGACGCACGGTGCTCACCACGGCCTCGGGGACCGCGGCGGCGTTCGCGCTGACCGGTGCCCCGGCGCTGGCCACGCCCCGGCACGCCCCCGTCGCCGCCACCGGCCGGGCGGCGGCGGAGCAGCCGTACCGCTGGCGTACGGCCGCCATCGGTGGCACCGGTTTCCTCACCGGTGTGCTCTTCCATCCCGCGGTGAAGGGGCTGGCCTACGCCCGTACCGACATCGGCGGCGCCTACCGCTGGGACGACGCGGCCCAGCGCTGGACACCGCTCACCGACCATCTCGGCTGGGACGACTACCATCTGCTCGGCGTCGAGGCCATGGCCGTCGATCCGAACCGGCCCGACCGGCTGTATCTCGCTCTCGGTGCCTATACCCAGTCCTGGGCCGGCAACGGCGCCGTGCTGCGCTCCACCGACCGGGGCGCCACCTGGAGCCGTGCCGCTCTGCCCGTGAAGCTCGGCGGCAACGAGGACGGCCGGGGCGCGGGCGAACGGCTGCTCGTCGACCCGCGCGACGGCGACACCCTCTATCTCGGCACCCGTCACGACGGGCTGCTCACGTCGGCCGACCGGGGCGCGACCTGGGCCGCCGCCCCGTTCCCCGCCACGGCGAGCGCCTCCGGCCAGGGCATCACCTTTCTGGTGGCCGCCGGGCGTGTGGTGTACGCCGGGTGGGGCGACGGCGGCGGCGCGCTCTACCGTACGGGCGACGGCGTGGCGTGGGAGGCCGTCCCCGGCCGGCCGACGGGCGCCTCGGCTGCGGTACCGATCCGCGCCGCCTTCGACGCGAACTCCCGCTCCCTGTACGTCACTTACTCCAACGCGCCAGGCCCCAACAACCAGACCGACGGGTCCGTCCACCGGCTCGACACCGCCACCGGCGTCTGGAGCGACGTGACGCCCGTCAAGCCCTCGGGGAGTGACGCCTTCGGCTACGGGGGCGTGGCCGTCGACGCGCGGGTCGCCGGTACGGTCGTCGTCTCCACCAACAACCGCTGGGGCCCGGTGGACACCCTCTACCGGTCCACCGACGGCGGCGGGAGCTGGGTCTCGCTCAAGGACACCGCCACGCTCGACATCCGGGAGACGCCGTATCTCGCCTGGGGCGCCACGCCCAAGTTCGGCTGGTGGATCCAGACCGTCGCGATCGATCCGTACGACTCGAAGCACCTGGTGTACGGCACGGGCGCCACCCTGTTCGCGACCCGCGATCTGGTGCGCTGGGCGCCCTGGATCCGGGGTCTGGAGGAGTCCGCGGTACGGCAGTTGCTCTCACCGGCCGCCGGGGCCGCCTCTCTGCTCAGCGGCCTCGGCGACATCGGGGTGATGTACCACGAGTCGCTGACCGTCTCCCCGTCCCGGGGCATGGCCACGAACCCGGTCTTCGGCTCGGCGACCGGTCTGGCGCTGGCCGCGCTGAAACCCTCGTATGTGGTGCGCACGGGGTGGGGCGACCACGGGAACGGCGCGTACTCGACGGACGGCGGCCAGAGCTGGCGTCCCTTCGCCGGACAGCCCGCGATCGCGTCGACGGCTCCCGGGCCCATCGCGGTGAGCGCCGACGGCGCCACGCTGCTGTGGTCCTTCGTCCACTGGGACGGTACGCGGCATCCCGGCTTCCGCTCCACCGACGGAGGCACCACCTGGAGCGAGGTGGCCACCTTCCCCAGGGGCGCGGTGCCGGTCGCCGACCCGGTCGACCCGCGGCGCTTCTCCGTGTACGACACGGACGCCGGCGCCGTGTACCGCTCCACGGACGCGGGCGCGACCTTCGTGCGCGGCGCGGGCGGGCTGCCGTCCGGGGACGTCCAGTTCCGGATCGCGGCGGCGCCGGGGCGGACCGGTGATCTCTGGCTGTCGGCCAAATGGAACGGGCTGTACCGCTCCACGGACGGCGGGGGCTCCTTCACCAGAATCACCAGCTGCTGGGCCTCGTACGCCCTCGGTTTCGGCAGGGCGGCCCCGGGCGCGGTCTATCCCGCCGTCTTCCAGACCGGCGCGACGGAGGACTTCGTCGGGGTGTACCGCTCGGACGACGCGGGGGCCGGCTGGATACGGATCAACGACGACGCCCGTCAGTGGGGCTGGACCGGTGAGGTGATCACCGGTGATCCACGCGTTCACGGCCGCGTCTATCTGGGCACCAACGGCCGCGGCGTCCAGTACGGGGACCCGGTCTGATGCCCGCCCTGGACGACGCCACACGGGGCCGTGTGCTCTTCGGCGGCGACTACAACCCCGAGCAGTGGCCCGAGGAGACCTGGCCGCGGGACGTACGGCTGATGAAGGAGGCCCGGGTCAACTCCGTCACCCTGGGCGTCTTCTCCTGGGCGCGGCTGGAACCGCGCCCGGGTGCACGGGACTTCGGCTGGCTCGACCGGCTGATGGATCTCATGGCGGAGAACGGCATCGGGGTCGTCCTGGCCACCCCGACCGCCTCTCCGCCGCCGTGGATGGGGTCGCGTCATCCGGAGACCCTGCCACGCGATGAGGACGGCCGGACCGTGTGGTGGGGTTCGCGGCAGCAGTTCTGCCCCAGCTCGCCCGTCTACCGCGCGTACGCCGCCGCGCTCACCGAGGATCTCGCGGCGCGGTACGGCGGCCATCCGGCGCTGCGCATGTGGCACATCAACAACGAATACTGCACCCACTGCTGGTGCGACGAGACGGCACGCCACTTCCGCGGCTGGCTGCGCACCCGGCACGGCGGTCTCGACGCGCTCAACGAGGCCTGGGGAACGGCCTTCTGGAGCCAGCGCTACGACAGCTGGGACGAGATCATCCCGCCCCGGCGCGCCCAGTACCTGCGCAACCCCGGGCACACCCTCGACTTCCGGCGCTTCACCTCGGACGCGCTGCTGGAGTGTTGCACGGCGGAACGCGACATCGTCGTACGGCACACCCCGGGCACACCGGTGACCAGCAACTTCATGCCGTTGTGGAGCGGCCAGGACGGCTGGGGATGGGCGGAGCGCGAGGATGTGGTGTCCGTCGACATCTATCCCGATCCGAGGGATCCGTACGGCGGTCAGTACAACGCGATGCTGGGCGATCTGACGCGCTCCGAGGCGCGAGGACCCTGGGTACTGATGGAACAGGCGGCGGGAGCGGTCAACTGGAGGGGCGTCAACCATCCCAAGCCGGCCGGTCTCAACCGGCTGCTGTCGTGGCAGTCCGTGGCACGCGGCGCCGACGCCGTCTGCTACTTCCAGTGGCGCCAGTCCCGGCAGGGCGCGGAGAAGTTCCACTCCGGGATGCTCGGCCACGCGGGCGAACAGGGCCGTATCTTCCAGGAGATCAAGCGGATCGGCGCGGAACTGGAGCGGCTGGGACCGGAGGTGACGGGCACACATACGTCCGACGAGATCGCCCTGCTGCACGACTGGGACTCCTGGTGGGCGGACCAGCAGGACGGCCGGCTCTCGGCGCGTCTCGACTACCCGGAGGTGCTGCGCGCCTGGCACCGCGCCCTGTGGGAGTCCAACCTCCGCACCGGCTTCGCCCGTCCCGACCACGACCTGAGCGCGTACCGGCTCGTGGTCGTACCGCACTTGTATCTGCTGACCGATGCCGCGATCGACAACCTGGTCCGGTACGTACGCGACGGCGGCACCCTCGTGTGCGGCTTCCTGACGGGCGTCGCCGACGAGGACGACCGGGTACGGGCGGGCGGGATGGACGTCCGGCTGCGGGAGCTGTTCGGCATCGGCACGGTCCACGAGTGGTGGCCGCTGGACGCGGACGAGACCGTGGAGTGCGACGGCTTCCGGGCCACGCTGTGGTCCGAGGAGCTGGAGGTGTCGACGGGCGAGACCGTCGCCTCGTACACGAGCGGGGAACTGGCCGGACTTCCGGCCGTCCTGCGCAACGGCCGTGCCTGGTACGTCTCGACGCTCCCCGAGCCGGAGGCGCTGCGCGCGCTCCTCGCCGGGGCGGCCGAGAGCGCGGGTGTCCGGCCCGTGCTGGAGGGGCTGCCGGACGGCGTGGAGGCGGTACGCCGCGGCGCGCTGCTGTTTCTGCTGAACCACGGCGCGAAGGACGTCACCGTCGCGGTCGGCGGCCCGCACCGGGAACTGCTCACCGGCCGCGCGGTGGACGGCTCGGTCGGGCTGGGCCGTCACGGTGTGGCGGTCCTCCGCGCGGACGCCATGAGCCCACCGAGTCGGTGAACCACTCATCCACCGAACCACCGGCCCACCGGTCCACTGAGCCGCTGACCCACCGCCCCCTCAGGGAAGGAACGCCATGAACCTCCGTACACCGGGCAGGCTGCTGCTCGCCCCGGCGGCCGCGTTCGCCGCCCTCATCGGTTCCGCCGCCGCACCCGCCCACGCGGCCATCTGGTCCTCGTCGGACCAGTGGGGCTCGTACACCACTTCCGACGGCTACACGCTCTACAACAACATCTGGGGTTCGGGCGCGGGCTCCCAGACCGTCTGGGCAAACTCCTCCTCGAACTGGGGGGTTTGGGCCTCCCACCCCAACACCGGCGGCATCAAGTCGTACCCCAACGCGAAGAAGGTGATCAACAAACCCCTGGACTCGCTGTCCTCGCTCCGGAGCGGCTACAACGTGTCCGTGCCGTCCTCGGGCGCGTACAACACGTCGTACGACATCTGGGACACCGACTACGGCTACGAGGTCATGCTCTGGGTGAACCACAACGGCGCGGTCGGCCCGCTCGGCACCTCGCAGGGCTCCGCCACACTCGGCGGCCACACCTGGAACGTGTACAAGGGGAACAACGGCGGCAACGAGGTGTTCTCGTTCCTGCGCACCTCGGACTCCGCCTCCGGCACGGTCGACATCCTGCCCATCCTCAAGTGGATCAAGAACACCAAGGGCTGGTGGGGCAACGAGACCATCGGGGACGTCCAGTTCGGCTACGAGATCACCTCGTCGTCCGGCGGGCTCGACTTCGTCACGAACAGCTTCTCGGTGTCGGGCGGCTGACGGTACGCCGGCCCGCTCATCGCGACGGGTCCCCGGACGCCGCCCGGGGACCCGTGCTCTCCCGTACGGTCAACTCGGGCCGCAGCAGCACGACTTCGTCCGATCCCCGGCCCGAGAGCTTCGCGACCACCTGCTCGACCGCGTGCCGTCCCATCTCCTGCGCCGGGACGGCGACCGAGGTGAGGGGTACGGAGGCATGGACGGCGACCTGATCGGGGCAGATGGCGACCACCGAGATGTCCTCCGGTACGGCGCGCCGCTGCTGGCGGAGCAGGGCCAGCAGCGGATCGGTGGCGGCCTCGTTCTGGACGATGAACGCGGTGGTGCCGGGGCGTTCGTCGAAGATCCGTCCGACGGTGGCGGAGACGGCCGCGTAACTGCCCTCGCAGGGGCGGTGCAGCAGCCGGAGCCCCAGCTCCGCGCTCCGCTCGCGCAGACCGCTCAATGTACGTTCGGCGAAGCCGGTGAGGCGTTCGTACACCCCGGGGGCCTCACCGATGACCGCGATCTCACGGTGGCCGAGACCGGCCAGATGGTCCGCGCACACGGCGCCGGCGGCGGCGAAGTCGAGGTCCACACAGCTGAGTCCGGTGGTGTCGGCGGGCAGCCCGATGAGCACCGAGGGGCGCCGCGCCTCCCGCAGCAGCGGCAGCCGGTCGTCGTGCAGCTCCACATCCATCAGGATCATCGCGTCGGCGAGGGCGCTGCCCTCGATCCGCCGCACCCCCGCCGGCCCCTCCTCGCCGGTCAGCAGCAGTACGTCGTAGCCGAAGGTACGGGCCGTGGTGGCGACCGCGATGGCGATCTCCATCATCACCGGCACATACATGTCCGTCCGCAGCGGCACCATGAGCGCGATGATGTTCGACCGGCTGCTGGCCAGCGCGCGGGCACCGGCGTTGGGGTGGTAGCCGAGCTGTTCGATGCTGTGCTCGACCCGTTCCCGGGTGGAGGCCGAGATGGAGCGCTTGCCGCTGAGGACATAACTCACCGTGCTGGCGGACACTCCGGCATGCTGAGCGACATCGGCGAGGGTGACCATTCAGCTCTCCAGGCAGGCCGGTTGAGGAGTGAAGCGCTTCGACGGACGCGTCTTCGAGACTAGATGGCACGTCCATGACCTGTCCATAGTCGGATCGAAGCGCTTCGACACCCCCTACGACGAAGAGCGGGTCCGGCCGACTTGGCCGGACCCGCTCACAGGAGACCGGCTCCTTCTAGGTCACCAGCTCCGTACGGGCGCCGACCGCGGTCTCCCAGTCGGTACCCTCGGCCACCAGCGCGCGGTAAGGACGGGCCGCCCGCGCCATATTGACGGAGACCGCACCGCAGACGCGGCCGTCCCGCCCGTAGAGCGCGATGAGCTTGCGGTCCGCGACGGCGCCCTCGACGACGTGGATACGGTCGGCCTCCCGCGTACGGCCGAAGATCTGCACCTTCAGCTCGTACTGGTCGGACCAGACGAACGGAACGGGAGCGAAGGGAACGGCGGCACCGGGCCCGGCCAGGATGTTCCTGGCGACGGCCAGTCCCTGTTCTGCGGCGTTCGTGCGATGCTCGATCCTGGTCGGGGCGCCGGTGCGCGGGTGCAGCCAGCAGGCGACATCGCCGGCCGCCCAGACCCCCGACCCGGCGTACAGCGTGGGGTCGCACTCCACGCCGTCGCCGACCGGAAGACCGCTCCCTTCCAGCCAGCCGGTGCACGGACGGGCACCGATACCGACCAGTACCACGTCCGCGGGGAGCGTACGGCCGTCGGCCAGCCGCACCCCGGTGACACGGCCGTCCTCGGAGTCGACTCCGTCGACGAGCACGCCCGTCTCCAGCCGTACTCCGTGGTCGCGGTGCACCTCGGCGAGCATCGTGCCCAGTTCAGGACCGAGTACGTCGGACAGCGGCATCGGGACATCACTGACGAGGGTGACCTCGGCGCCCAGTTCACGGGCGACCGCGGCGGCCTCGCAGCCGACGAAGCCCGCGCCGACGATGACCAGCCTCGGCCGGCCGCACAGGGCGTCCCGCAGGCCGAGGGCGTCCTCCAGGGTGCGCAGCACATGCACCCCGGCGACGCCTTCGGTACCGGGCAGCCGGCGGGCGGCGGCGCCCGTCGCCACCACCAGGGCGTCGTAGCCGATCCGTTCGCCGTCGGCCAGGACGACCTGGCGTGCCGCCGTGTCCAGGGACTCCGCCCGGACACCGAGCCGCAGATCGAGCCGCAGGTCCGTCAGCACGTCCTCGCCGCGCAGCCGCAGCCGCTCGGGCTCCCAGGCGCCCGACAGCAGCTGCTTCGACAACGGCGGCCTGTCGTAGGGGAGATGGACCTCCTCGCCGATGAGGGTGATCCGCCCCTCGAAGCCGGCCCGGCGCAGCCCCTCGGCGGTGGCCATGCCCGCCGCCGAGGCACCGACGACGGTCACATGCCGGACTTCGCCCACTCCCGCTCCGCTCACTATGGCTCCAGTCGGATCGCGGCGGCCGGACAGATGAGCGCGGCCTCGCGTACCTGCTCGTGCAGCGCGGCCGGCGGCCGCGCGTCGAGTACGAATGCTATGCCGTCCTCGTCACGCTGGTCGAACACCTCGGGGGCGGCGACGACGCACTGTCCCGCTCCGCAGCACTTGTCCTGGTCGAGCCTGACTTCCATGATCTTCCTCTCCACTCCGGCGCTCACCAGGCCACCGGCAGCCCGTACACGCCGTACACGCCCATGTCGGCCCGGAAACGGATGTCCTCGAACGGGACGTCGAGCCGCAGGCCGGGCAACCGTCGGATGATGGTCTCCAGCGCTATCTGGAGTTCCACCCGGGCCAGCGGCTGGCCCAGGCACTGGTGCACGCCGAAGCCGAAGGCGACATGGCGGCGGGCGTCCCGGGTGACATCGAGGTCCCCGCCGGACGGGAAGACGTCCCCGTCACGGTTGGCGGTGTTGAGCGTGCAGATGACGCCCTCGCCCGCGCGGATCGTCACGCCGCCGACGGTGACGTCCTCGGTGGCCGCCCTGGTGACCCCGTTGTGCACGATGGTCAGATAGCGCAGCAGTTCCTCGACCGCCCCCTTCACCAGGGAGGGGTCCTCCTGGAGCCGGGTCCACTGGTCCGGTTCGCGCAGCAGGGCGAGCACCGACAGCGCGGTCATGTTCGCGGTCGTCTCATGGCCTGCGATCAGCAGCAGCAGCCCCATGGCCGCCGTCTGGGGCACGGTGAGTTCGCCCCTGGCCATCAGCCGGCTGATGATGCCGTCGTCCGGCGCGTGCTCCTTGGTCTTCGCCAGTGTGGTCAGATAGCCGACCAGTTCGTCCCTGGCGGTCAGGACCTCGGCCTCCGTCGAATCGTTGTGCAGCAGGACGCGGCTGCGTTCCTGGAAGTAGTCGTGGTCCTCGTAGGGGACCCCGAGCAGCCGGCAGATCACCAGGGACGGCAGCGGCAGCGCGAACTCCGTGACCAGGTCGGCCGACGACCGGGAGGCGGTCATCCGGTCCAGCAGCTCATCGGTGAGGCGCTGGATCTCGGGGCGCATCGCCTCGATCTTCTTGACCATGAAGTCGGCGGTGAGCATCCGGCGCAGCCGGGCGTGGTCCGGGTCGTCCATCCGGATGAAGCTCGACTCGCCCGCGGTCACCTTCTTGCGCGCGAGGGTGAGGAAGGGGTAGCCGGGGCGGGTGGCGTCGGCGCTGAACCTCGGGTCGCCGAGGACCGCGCGGACGTCTTCATAACGGGTGATCAGCCAGCACTGGGAGCCGTCCCAGAGCGTCACCCGGGTCACGGGGGCCTCCTCGCGTGCCTGTTCGTACTCGGGAGGCGGGGCGAAGGGGCAACCGCCCCGGGCGGCTGGGGCGGTGAGGAGCGGCGTGTGGTCGGTGACGGTCATGGGGGGTTCTCCTTCACGCGGGACGCGGGTGAGCTTCCGGGAGAGAGCCGAGCAGGCGAGCGAATTACCTAACAAAAGCAATTAACTCTCGGTCACGCTAACGCGCCTGCGCGTGCGGAAGGAAGGGGAGAAAGGCCGTCGTTCCACTTTGGCCGAATGCCGACCGCCGCCACCTGCGCCCCCTTGCGCGGTGTTGCCGTTACAGTTCCTCCATGCCGGACGCCGACACCGCCCCGGAACCCACAGCGGCCCTGGAGAAGATGCTGGCTCTGCTGTCGTATCTGCTCACCCGCTCCCAGGCGCACGACCAGCAGATCTCGCAGGCAGGCGTCACCGCCCGCCGCTCGGACGTGTATCTGCTGCTGGCCCTCGACAAGAACGACGGCAGCCGGGTCGGCGATCTCGCCACCCGGCTCATGGTCGAGCCCTCCCATGTCACCCGCCAGATCGCCCGGTTGCAGGCCCAGCGGCTCGTCGAGCGCACACCCGATCCGCTCGACGGCCGTGCGCGCCGGGTGGCGATCACGGCGGAGGGCACCGCTTTGCTGGCCCGCCTCCACCAGGCCAACCGCGCCAGCCTCCAACAGGCCCTGCACGACGTGGAGGAACGCGACATCGCCACCACCGTCGACGTACTCCAGCGGCTCGTCGACGGCTATGTACGCCGGGTACGGGCGCAAGCGCTTCCGGAGTGCGAGGCCCCTGCCCCGGGCGCGCCCGGCGGCGTCCCCGGCCCGCGTCCGTCCGGCGCCCAGGAGACCGGCTGATCCGCGCCATGTCCCGCGGGCGCCGGGGAGAAACCGACTCTTGTCGTGGACATGGCGGAATCGCTACGGTGGCCCGGATCGCGTCGCCCGGACCCGATCCGCTCAGCACACCCCGACGCGCCGGCCGTCCCCTCGCACTGGTGACGGGACGTCACCCGGCCCGGAACGAAGGCGACTCAGGATGCGTGACAGGTGGCAGCGGCACCGCTGGCCGGTCGGACTCGTCTCGGCACTCGCGTGTCTGGGACCCGCGGTGGCCACATCGCCCGCGACGGCGGCCGACGCGCGTGTGTCCACGCGCGTAGCGCCGGACGGGATCTCCTGGACGGAGGATCTCTCCCGGGTCGGCTCCGACGATGTGAACGTGCGCCACTCCCCCGGTGGACTGCGCGTCCTGGACCGGGAGTTCCGCACCGCGTCGGCGGACAGCGACCGGGGATACGGCGCGCAGGTGCTGGCGCCGCGGACGCTCGACCGTCCCGTCAACCGCGTACGGGCCGAGCTCACGGCCCGCCTGCCCGCCGGCGCGCGGGTGACCGTCGAGGTCAGGGGGCGCTCCGCCGACGGCTCCTGGACCGAGTGGCGCGAGGTGGCGGCGACTGCGATGGCACTGCCCCGTACCGTCAGCACCGTACAGGCGCGCCTCACCCTCACCGACGCGTCCGGCCTGGCACGGGTCGGGGGACTGCGGCTGACGGCCGACCGGGGCCCCGAGCCGCGGACCGGCGTCGGCGCCGCCGCCTTCAGCGCGCGCGTCTTCGCGACCCGCGAGGGGCTCGTCGGCGGAACGACCGCCAACGGCCATGTCATCCAGCCGAACGACCACTTCGTCGCACTGCCCTCCAGGCGGGGCCTGTCGCCGAACGGCAGTGGTCAGTACTCCGTCCAGGTCTGCGGTCCTGCCCGGTGTGAGACCGCCCCGGTCTGGGACGTCGGTCCCTGGAACACCCGCGACGACCACTGGAACCCCTCCTCGGTACGGGAGAGCTTCCAGGATCTGCCGCAGGGGAAACCGGAGGCGCAGGCGGCATACGAGAACGGCTACAACGGCGGACTCGACGGCTCGGGCCGACGGGTCCTCAATCCGGCGGGAATCGATCTGGCAGACGGCACCTTCGCCAATATCGGACTGACGGACAACGGCTGGGTGACCGTCACCTATCTGTGGACCGGCGGACAGCCGGGCACGTCGTTCCCGACCTGGGGCACCGATGTACGGATCCGGCAGCAGGCGACGACGACATCGGTCGAGGTGGCGCGGCTGGCCGGGCCCACCCGGGTCAATGTCAGGTGCCAGGTCCACGGCCAGCGGATCACCGTCGACGGCATCACCAACGACGGGTGGTCCTACCTGCCGGACTACGGCGGCTATGTCTCCAACATCTTCATCGATGTCGCCGAGGCATGGCTGCCCGGCGTCCCCACGTGCTGAACTCCCTTACCGCGCAACCCCGTTCAGCACCATCGGCCCCACTTCGGCAGAGGAGCCCGTATGCGTCGCAGACATCCGTTGTCCGCGCGGTCCGCACTGTCCTCGCTTTCCCTTCTCGTCGCCGCCCTCCTCGCGACGACCGGCCCGGCCGCCGCCTCCCCGCAGGCGCCGGACCGTTCCCCGCGGTCCCACCAGGACACCCCGCTCGCCGCCCCGAACTTCAAGGCCCCCTATCCCTGCGGTCAGCGGTGGACGCTCGGCCACCACTCCGCCGAGGTGCGCCGGGCGCTGGACTTCGTGCGGGCCGACGGCGGTTCGACGGCCGGCACACCGGTCCTGGCCTCCGCCGCCGGTACAGCCACCCGGATGTCACAGCCCAGCGGCGCGGGCAACTACATCGTGATCGACCACGGCGCGGGCTGGAAGACGTACTACTTCCATCTGGCCTCGTACTCCGTGCCCAGCGGCGCCTCGGTCGGCCAGGGACAGCAGATCGGGGTGACCGGGTCCTCCGGCAACTCCTCCGGCGCACATATCCACTACGAGCAGTTGCTCAACGGTGTGGGCCAGAACATCGTCGTCAACGGTGCCGGTCTGCCCTACCCCTCGCAGTACAACCAGTCGTATCTGACCAGTGACAACGGCTGCGGTGGCGGCGGAAGCGCCTTCCGTACGTGGGGTTCGGACATCCGGGTGCGCGCGGACGCCTATCTGGACTCGGCGGTGGTCAACGTCCTCGCCGGACCGACCGATGTCACGGTGGTGTGCCAGAAGCAGGGCAGCACCGTGACCGCCGATGGCTACACCAACAACTGGTGGAGCAAGCTCCGTGACCAGGGCGGCTTCATCTCCAGCATCTATATCGACCATCCCGCGGCGCAGTTGCCGGGCGTTCCGGTCTGCTGACCCCGCGACGCCTCGGGCGACACCGTCACGCCGTCCCGCGTGGGGCCCGCCGCCGCCAGCGGCGCGGCTCCTGGTCGGGCAGCCAGCCGAAGGCCAGCGAGCTGCCGATGACGCCGAGCAGCAGGCCGACGAAGAACCCGCCCAGGTTGGACGTGACCCAGGTGCCGAGCGTGACCAGCACGCCGATGACCGAGTAGAACAGCCGCTGCCCCGGGTTCAGCAGCACCAGCAGTCCGCATACGGCCATGACCAGCGGAAGCAGATAGGCGGCGATGCCTCCCGCTCCCGCTTGCAGGACGACCGAGATCGAGGCCTGCTCGGTGAGCAGGATCTCCGCTCCGCCGAGCAGCAGGAGCGCGCCGCCCCAGAAGGGCCGGCGTCTTCGCCAGGCGGTGAAGGCGCGCAGTGGACGGCGGCCCCCGGCCGGGACGGCGGTCCCGGCCGGGGGATTCGTTTCGAGGGGAGCCACGCTCAGCAGCCCTTCGAACTGAAGTTGAGATGGAGGTTGGGCAGCCGGAACTTGGCGGCGGTGGTCGCCCAGTTGGTCTGGCGCAGGTTGGTGATGGTGACGGTGTCGGCCTGCTGCCCGAAGACGCCGAGGGGACCCTTGACGCCCGCCTTGGTGAAGGTGCTCGCGTCGCCGCCGATCTCGATGTTCTCGAAATCCGCCTGATTGCCCGTCAGCACCGTGGAGTCGGTGGTCAGATCGGTCGCGGACACGGGTGTGCCCTTGTCGCCCGCGGTGATGTGCAGATAGGTGCCGCCGATTTCGACGCTCTGGCAGAGCTTGGTGAGTTTGGCCTTCTTGATGGCCGAGACCACCACCAGGACCTGGCCGCCGGTGTCGCCGGCGTTGGGGCTGCCCTCCGCCATGTTGTCCATGCCGCCGAACTGCTCGAAACCCTGGCCCTCCAGGCGGTCGGCGGTGACCGTGAAGGGCATCCCGGAGATGGCGAACTGAGCGGCGATGGCGCCCTGCGCCGTGAGGATCACGAGGGTGGCGGCCGCGGCGACCGCCGGTACGCCCATGAGCGCGGCGCGGCGGAACCGCACTCTCCCCCGCCGTTCGGCTCTCTCTGGCGTTTCACCGCCGGTGATGTCGGACGTGGCCATGAGCTGCTCCTGAAGGTGTGATGACCGGAACGAGCTTGCGCGGCGATGTCCTGGCGCGGACGGCTCCCGGCGCCGGCGGGGTTTCCCCCGGGACAAGGCGACGGCGCGGCCATGGGAGTCGACCGGAAAGTTACTCCCAGGTATCCACGCGGTCAACCACCTTGTGAGAATTGGGTGTTGATCGCGTGTGAGGTCTGAGCCCGGCCCGGCGCGGGCCATCCACCGCCACTCCGGCCCCCGGACGGGTCGAGCGGTGCCGGGCGCCGCGGGTCCGCGGCGATACGCCGGACCGGCCGCTCGGACTCACGGCGGGTGCGCACCCCCGGCACGCCGCTGACGTCTGCGTACCGCGGGTAACAATCATCGGCGACTTCCCCCGCGGACCCTTGACTCCGCGCATCGGACAGGCTTACAACCCTCTTGGGTTTCCTTCTGTGCCGCGCTCGTTCGCGGCGCGGTGCGGGTCCGTGGCGCCGGTCCCGTACCGCAACCGTTCACCCTCACCCGCTCCTGGCGCTGCCCCACGGGCACCGCCCTCTCGCACAGCCGGCCGCATCCCTCGCCGGCCGCGACGACGCGCTCGGCCGAGCCGCCACAGCGCGTACGTACCACCTCACCGCACCCCGCACCGCACTCGCGAAAGGGACTTCGCATGGGTACTCGCACGGGCTCACGACGCACTGTTCTCGCCGCCGCCGGCGTCACCGCCGCCGTCGCTCTCCTCACCACCGGCACGGCGTCCGCCACCGGTTCGCCGTCCGCCGCCGGGACCGCCGCCGGCAATGTCCTCACCCACGGCAGCGCGGGCGGCTCCGCCGTCGGGGTGGGGGACGTCTTCACCTCGTCGCTGAGCAGCGGCGCGAGCGTCACGATCCGTACCACCGCAGGCGGATCCACCGGAATCACCTGCACGGCTTCGCAGTTCACCGCGACCGTCACCGGCAATCCGGCCGCGCCGGGCACCGCCACGGAGTCGCTGACAGCGCACACCTTCGGCGGGTGCACCTCGAACATCCTGGGGACGACCGGGGTTCAGAGCATCACGGTCGACCGGCTCCCCTACAGCACGACGGTCACGTCCGGGGGGCCGCTCACCGTGGGCGCCGGGGCGGCCGGCGCGGTCCAGACGACCGTCAAGCTCAACACCCTGCTCGGCCTGACGACCTGCGTCTACACCTCCACGGGGCTGAGCGGCGCCACATCCAACACCGACAACTCCATCACCTTCACCAACCAGTTGTTCAGCAAGTCGTCCGGACCGGTCACCTGCCCGGGCTCCAGCTACTTCTCCGCCAAGTACGGCCCGGTCAAGGACACGAGCCAGTCCGGCAGCCCGTCCGTCTTCGTCAACTGACATACCGGAGTGGTGTGCCGGCACGCCGACGGATAGCCGCGCCGATGCCCGTGCGAGTGCTGTCGCACGGGCATCGGCCGGTGCCCGGGTGTCCGCGGCTCAGGCGTTCTTCCGGGCGACGCCTCCGTACATGGCGATGTCGCGGTCGTCGATGTCCTCCTGCCCGGCGTCCGGCCGCCAGTGGTGGACCTGGGTGACCCCCGGCGCGACCAGTTCCAGACCGTCGAAGAACGCCTCCGCCTCGGCGTGCGTGCGCAGCTGCATGGGCATACCGCGGCGTGCGTATTCGGCGGCGACGCGGCCCACCTCCTGCGGGGCGAAGTCGGCGGTGCCGATGGTCATGGCCAGGAAGCTGCCCGCGGGCAGCGGATCCAGCAGGCGCTGGACGAGGCCGTGGTCGTCGTCGGTGTCGAGTATGAAGTGCAGGATGCCGATGACCAGCAGCCCGACCGGTTCGCGCAGATCGAGGAGTTCCTGGAACTGGGGCGAGCCGAGGATCGCGTCGGGGTCGCGCATGTCGGCGTCGACATAGGCGGTGTGGCCCTCGGGGGAACTGGTCAGGAGCGCCCGCGCGTGGGCGAGCACGATCGGGTCGTTGTCGACGTAGACGATGCTGGCGTCGGGACGGACCTCCTGGACGACCTCGTGCACATTGGGCGAGGTGGGCAGGCCGGTGCCGATGTCGAGGAACTGCCTGATGCCCTCCTCCCGCGCGAGGTACCGGGCCGCGCGGTGCATGAACTCCCGGTTGGCGCGCATGTGCACCGGCAGCGCCCGCCACTCGCGGCACATCGCGTCCCCGGCTTCCTTGTCGACCGGGTAGTTGTCCTTTCCGCCCAGGATGTAGTCGTAGACGCGGGCAGAATGCGCCTCACCCGTGTTGATCCGCCGTACCGGTTTCTCCTGCTGCGTCATCTTCACTCCAGGTCCCGATCGAAGCCTTGGCCAGGAGTCTAGGCAATGAGACACCACAAGATCGCGTGGATGACGTACATGAAAGGTTTCAACCAGCCCTCCAGGGAAGCTAGAGCAACGCCAACCACCCCGTCAATAGGCGGAACTCGCCCTTCTCCGGGCCATCGACCGGTCGTCACACAACCCTTGACAGGTCTCACACGTCTCCCTACTTTCACAAAAGTGAAACGATTCATCGTCGAGTCGTAACGGAGTCGCATTGTGATCAGCAGAAGACGACTGCTCGGTACGTCCGCCACCGCCCTGGGGACAGCCCTTGTCGCCGGGACCGTTCCGGCCGCCGGTGCCGATCCGTCCCTGGCTCCGGCCGCGGGGCCGGGGGCCGGCGCGGGCGCGCGCGTCACCGAACCGACGGTCGAGTACGTGCGCCATCCGCTCGGCCTCGACACGCCACGTCCCAGGCTGAGTTGGCCCGTCGTGTCCGACCGGCCGGAACAACGGCAGAGCGCGTATCAGATACGGGTCGCCACCACTCCGGAACGCCTCGCCAGGCCCGACGTCTGGGACAGCGGGCGGATCACCTCGGCGCAGTCGGTCCTGGTCCCGTACGCGGGTCCGGCGCTGACATCACGTACCCGCTACCACTGGTCGGTGCGGGTGTGGAACACCGACGGCAGCGTGTCGGGATGGAGCGCGCCGTCCTGGTGGGAGACCGGACTCACCGACGCCTCGGACTGGTCGGCGCGCTGGATCGCCGCTCCCGCCGCGCTCGTCGGCGCTCCCGCGATGGACGGCGCCTCCTGGATCTGGTTCCCCGAGGGGGATCCGGCGAGCAGCGCCCCGGCGGCGACCCGCTGGTTCCGGGGCCGGGCCGACATCCCGGCCGGTGTCACCCGCGCCCGGCTGGTCGTGACCGCCGACGACGGCTACACCGCCTATGTGAACGGCGTCCGCGTCGCGCACGCCGAGGCGCACGGCCCCGCCGAGAACTGGAAACGCCCCGTCGTCGTCGATGTGACCGGCCGGCTGCGGCCGGGCGCCCAGGTGATCGCCGTCTCCGCCACCAACGCGACCGTCGGTCCCGCGGGTCTGCTCGGCCTGCTGGAGCTGACGACAGCGGACGGCACCACCGTCTTCGGCACCGACGGCAGCTGGCGGACCACCGACCGGGAGCCCACCGGCGACTGGCTCAGCGCCGCGTACGACGACGCCGCGTGGCCCGCCGCCAGGACGCTCGCCGCCTGGGGCTCGGGCCCCTGGGGCGCGGCGCGGGTCTCCTACTTCCCCGCAGCGCAGCTGCGCCACGAATTCCGGCTGCGGCGCGGGGCGAAGGTCGCGCGCGCCCGGCTCTACTCCACGGCCCTCGGGCTGTACGAGGCGTATCTCAACGGCGAGCGGATCGGCGAGGACCGGCTCGCGCCCGGCTGGACCGACTACCACCAGCGCGTCCAGTACCAGACGTACGACGTGACCCGGCTGCTCGGACCCGGTGTCAACGCACTCGGGGCGACGGTCGCGGCCGGCTGGTACGCGGGGAACATCGCCTGGTTCGGTCCGCACCAGTACGGCGAACGCCCGGCCCTGCTGGCCCAGTTGGAGGTCACGTACACCGACGGCACGACCGAGCGGGTGCTGTCGGGCACCGACTGGCGCGCCGCGACCGGACCCGTCACCGGCGCCGATCTGATGGCGGGCGAGGAGTACGACGCCCGGCTGGAGACCGACGGCTGGACCCGCGCCGGATTCGACGCGACCGGCTGGACGGCCGTCGAAGCCGTGGACAAGGTCACCGCCGCGCTCGTGGCGGAGGTGGACGGCCCCTCACGGGTGGCGGGTGAGCTGCCCGCGAAGAAGGTGACGGAGCCCCGGCCCGGTGTCTTCGTCTTCGATCTCGGCCAGAACATGGTGGGCGCGGTGCGGCTGACCGTCTCCGGCGCCGCCGGCACCACCGTACGGCTGCGCCACGCCGAGGTGCTCAACCCCGACGGCACGCTCTACACCGACAATCTGCGCACCGCCCGCGCCACCGACACCTACACCCTCAAGGGCGGCGGCCAGGAGACCTACGAGCCGCGCTTCACCTTCCACGGCTTCCGCTATGTCGAGGTGACGGGCTATCCGGGGAAGCCGTCGCCCGGCGCGGTCGTGGGGCGGGTCATCCACACCTCGGCGCCGTTCACGATGGACTTCAAGACGAATGTCCCGATGCTCAATCAGCTGCACAGCAACATCACCTGGGGCCAGCGCGGCAACTTCCTCTCCATACCCACCGACACGCCCGCCCGCGACGAACGGCTCGGCTGGACGGGCGACATCAATGTCTTCGCGCCCACCGCCACGTACACCATGGAATCGGCGCGCTTCCTGACCAAGTGGCTGTGGGATCTGCGTGACGCGCAGGAGGACGACGGCGCGCTCACGCATGTCGCCCCGGATCTCGCCGGGGTGGGCAGTGGCGCGGCCGGCTGGGGCGACGCGGGGGTCACCGTGCCCTGGGCGCTGTACCAGGCGTACGGCGATGTCCGCGTCCTGGAGCAGTCGTGGGCCTCCGTGCTGAAGTGGCTCGACTATCTGGAGGCGCACAGCAGCGGCTATCTGCGCCCCGCCGACGGGTTCGGCGACTGGCTCAACATCCAGGACGAGACGCCCAAGGACGTCATCGGCACGGCCTACTTCGCGCACAGCGCCGACCTCGTCGCCCGGATCGCCGAGGTCCTGGGCAAGGACCCGGCGCCGTACGCCGCGCTGTTCCGCGCCGTACGCGACGCCTTCCGCACGGCGTATGTCTCCGCGGGCGGACGGGTGAAGGGCGATACACAGACCGCGTATGTCCTGGCCCTGTCCATGGACCTGCTGGCCGACGCCGACCGCGCACCCGCCGCCGACCGGCTCGTCGACCTCATCAGGGCCAAGGACTGGCATCTGTCGACGGGCTTCCTCGGCACTCCGCGACTGCTGCCGGTCCTCACCGCCACCGGTCACAACGATGTGGCCTACCGGTTGCTGCTGCGGCGGACGTTCCCCAGTTGGGGCTACCAGATCGACCAGGGCGCCACGACGATGTGGGAGCGGTGGGACTCGATCAGGCCGGACGGCAGCTTCCAGGACGCCGGGATGAACTCCTTCAACCACTACGCGTACGGCTCGGTGGGCGAATGGATGTACGCGAACATCATCGGCATCGCCCCCGGTGGCCCGGGGTTCCGGGAGATCGTCGTCCGGCCGCGGCCCGGTGGCGGGGTGACGGAGGCCGAGGGACGCTACGACTCGCTCTACGGCCCGGTCACCACACAGTGGAAGACGGACTCCGACGGCTTCCGGCTCACCGTCTCGCTCCCGGCCAACACCACCGCCGAGGTGTGGATCCCGGAGAGCGGCACGGCGGCCGGTGCGGGTGGTGAGGGCCGGGGGGACGTACGGCATCCGACCGCCACGTTCCTTCGACGGGAGGACGGCTGCGCCGTGTTCGCCGCCGGTTCGGGAAGGCACCACTTCACCGGCTGAGCGATCCGGCGGAGGGCGCCGTGCGCGCCCGCGCACGAGGAGGGACCGCGCACGAGGTCGACGGCGTCGGTCCCTCCGGACGTGGGCTCTCCGGGCCGGGCGGCCGAGCCGTCAGATCTGCGCTCTGCCGCCGTCGACGAACAGCTCGATTCCCGTGATGAAGCTGGAGTCGTCCGAGGCCAGGAACAGCGCCGCTCTGGCGACTTCCTCGGGCTCGCCCATGCGGCCCATCGGAATGGTGGACGCGATCCTCTCGATCGCTTCGTGAGGCTGCCTCGCCACCAGCGGCGTTTCGACGGGGCCAGGACTGAGGACGTTGGACCGGATACGGCGATCCTTCAGTTCCACGGTCCATCCGCGAACGAAATTCCGGATGGCGGCCTTGCTCGCGCCGTAGACCGAGAACTCCGGGGTCCCTTTGACGCTCGCGACGGAGCCCGTGAGGATGACGGAGGCACCGTCGTTCAAGAGTGGCAGGGCCTTCTGGACCGTGAAGAGCGCCCCTTTCACGTTGATGTCGAAAATCTTGTCGAAATGCTCTTCCGTGATGTCCTCCAGCGAAGCGAACTCACTGATCCCGGCGTTGGCGAGAACGATATCGATCCGCCCTTTCGCCTTGACGGTCTGGTAAAGGCGGTCCAGGTCGGCCAGTTCGGCGACATCGCCCTGAACGCCGGACACATTGCCACCGATCGCCCGCACGGCCTCATCGAGTTCTTTCCGGCGACGGCCGGTGATGAAGACATAGGCGCCCTCTTCGACGAAGAGCTTCGCCGCGGCCAGCCCGATTCCCGTGGTGCCACCGGTGATGACCGCCACTTTTCCCTGCAGCTTGCCCATAGTCACTGCTCCCGTTTCACGGTGGACGCGGCTTCGGCCGGACGGTCCGGGTTCATCCCGGACAACGCCATCATTATTCGGAAAGATCGGGCCGAGCCGGTTCACCCACGCCCCGTGGCGAAGAGATACCGGCCGACCATCTCAATGACGATCGACATTGAGATCTCCGGTCCAGCCCGCTACAGTCCTTCCAGGAGCTGGGCTTGGGGGAAGACAGTGGGCGTTTCGAAGCAGAAGGCAGCGGAGAACCGAGAAGCGATCATCGCCGCAGCGGATGGCTTGTTCCGTGAGCGCGGCGTCGATGCCGTCGGCCTCGTCGAGCTGATGGGCGCGGCCGGGTTGACGCGCGGCGGCTTCTACAACCACTTCGCCTCGAAGGACGCGCTCGTCGACGCGGTCGTCGCCAAGGCCATGGCGGACGGTTTCAGCGACCTCGACGAAGCCGTCACGGCCTCCGAGGATCGCGGCAGCGACCCGCTCACGGAACGGATCGACTGGTATCTCTCGCCCGGACACCGCGCCGACATCGAACACGGCTGCCCGAACACGGGGTTCGTCGGCGACGCCCGCCGGCTGGATCCGGCCTCCCGCGCACGCTATACGAAGGGCCTGGCGGCCAATCTCGACCGCTTCACGGAGATCGTCCAGGCGCCCGGCCTCGACGAGGGCGAGCGACGAGCGCGAGCCATCGCGCTGTTCAGCGAGATGGCCGGGGCCCTGCTTCTGTCACGCGCCGTCGCCGATGCCGACCCCGCCCTGGCCGACGAGATCCTCGCCGGCGCGCGCACCGACCTGCAGAGCCGCGTCCGTGCCGCGTAGCGCCGTGAACCATCTTCCGGCGCGGTTCGGAGGAAGGACCTGATGGAGAGGGACTCGGAGAGACGGGCACCCGATGGCCGGCTCGATGAATTCCTTCATGTGGTCGGGCAGTTGGCATGGCGGCCGGACGCGGGCATGCAGGGCGTGGTCGACTGGCTCCACCGCCAGCTGGACACGGACATCGCACTCATCGACAGCGCGGGCGCGGTGGAGCTGTCCACCCCGCGCTTCCCCGAGGAGGTCCTCGGCCCGCTGGGGCCGATGCTCACCCGGCTGGCCACCGGCCGGATGGCCTCGGCCGTCACGGAGATCGGTGCCGTACACCTGCGGCTGGAGGCGGTCGGGACCGAGTCGCCCCGGCAGGTGCTGGTGCTCGCCGGGCCGGCCGGGCTGAGCCGCAGGGCGGCGTCCCTCGCCTCGCACACCGGAAGCGTCATCAGCATCCTGCACCGCGCCCGCGCCGCCGACACGGCGCTCCACGGGTACCAGGAAAAGGCACACCAGCTGCGCGTGGCCCTCTTCATGGCGCTCATGGCCGGGGATCCGGTGCTGGCGCGCCGGATGACGACCGGGGCCGTACCCGCGCTGCTGGACTGCGACCGTATCCGGGTCCATCTGCTGCGCTGTCCGCCGGAGGACCGGGACCGGCTCGCACGGGCCCACCAGGACTCCTCGGGTTACCACGGCCGGGGACTGATGGTGCGCTGCCCGGTCTATGACGAGCATCTGATCTGCCTGATCGCCGACGACGGCGGACCGCGGGACGGCGAGGGACACGATCCCGGCGCGCCGGGCGGTCTGGGCGCCGCGCTGCGCGAGCTGGTCGGGGAGAGTCCGCGTTACGCGCTGGGCATCAGCGGCGCGCATCCGCTCCGTGCGACCGCCGAGGCGTACGAACAGGCCAGGCACGCCCTGGCCGTGGCGGGCAACGCCCCCGGCAGAGTGGCCGGTTACCGGGGCCTGGAGCCGCTGGAGCGGCTGCTGCCGCGCGACGCGGCCGTCGGCTGGGCCCGTTCCTTTCTCCGGCCGCTCCGCTCGCTGCCCGGGGTCACCCTCGAGACGACCCGGCTGGCGATGCACTTCCCGCGATCCGGTGTGGCCGGTCTTCTGGGCATCAGCCGCAACACCGTCACCGCCCATCTCAAACGCGCCGAGGACGCACTCGGTGTCGACCTCCGGGAGGTGCGTTCCCGCGCCACCGTCGCGCTGGCCCTCGCCATCACCACCCTGCATCAGGACGCCGAACCCGTCGCCGGTGGTCCGGCCGTCCCCGAGGTGGAGGCGCTGTTCCGCACCCAGGCCGTCGCCGCGTGGGCCGAGGGCTTCCTCGAACCCCTGGACGGCGCCGGCCATCACCGGGTGCGGACCACCCTGCGCACCTGGATCGAGACGAACACCGACGCGCAGCGGACCGCGCGGCGCCTCGGCAACAGCCGCACCACGGTCGCGGCCCATCTGCGTACCGCGGAGCGTCTGCTCAACCGGGATCTGCTGACGACCGGTTCCGGCGTCCACGATCTCGTGTACGCCCTCGGTCTGCTGGGCGAGATCCCGCTCGCCCCCGACCATGCGCCGTGAACAGAACAGCGTCCTGCTGACCTCACACGACGCACCACTCGCGCGCCGCCCCGTGCATCGTGCACATGTCCACCATGGAGTTCGGGCGCCGTGACCAGTGGCCGGGCCTGTCATCCGTCCGGGTGAGGCGATCTAATTCCGGTGTCGAGTTCGCGGCCGCCCCGCATCGGGGGACAGGGCGGCCGCGACGCGGCGGGTACGGAGTGACGGCCGGGGCGCGAGGAGCCGCTCGGCCCTGTCAGGGGCGCGGGGCGATCTCGCGTCCTCCGTCCACGACGGTGATCGCCATCGCCGGGCACGAATCGGCCGCGTCCAGCACGGCCTCATGGGGGTCGACGCCGGCGGCGAGGGGCCGGGCCCGGTCGCCGTCCAGGGTGAAGTGATCGGGCGCCATCCCCGCGCACATGCCCGATCCCATACAGCGTTCTCCGTCGACGTGGAGCTGCCAGGCCATCGGTCACCACCCGACCGGCATGGTGCGCGGGCCGCGGACGATCATCTGCTGCTTCCACACGATGTCGCCCGCCAGCCGCAGACCGGGCAGCCGGGTCAGCAGCGCGCGCAGTGCCTCCTGAAGCTCCACCCTGGCCAGCGGCGCGCCGAGGCAGTGGTGGACACCGTGACCGAAGCCCAGGTGCTGAACGCCCTCGCGCTCGATGTCCAGCACGCCCGGTGAACTGAACCTGAGCGCATCCCGGTTGGCCGCGCCCACCGCGACCAGTACCGGCTCCCCGGCGTGTACGAGCGTGCCGCCGACCTCGATGTCCTCGGTGGCGTAGCGGGGGAACGCGGCGCCCGCGCCGAGTGGCACGAAGCGCAGTAACTCCTCGACGGCGCCCGGGATCAGCGCGGGCTCCTCGCTCAACCGCCTGAGCTGCTCCGGGTGTTCGAGGAGCGCGTAGACGAAGTTCGGGATCTGTGTCGCCGTCGTCTCGTGTCCGGCGATCAGAATGCCGACGCACATGTCGATGAGCTCCGGCTCGGAGAGCCGGTCGCCGACATCGCGCGCCTGGATCAGCGCGGACATGAGATCGTCGGCGGGTTCCTCCCGGTGCCGGGCGATCAGTCCGGCCATGTACGCGCGCAGCTCCTTGTCCTTGGCGGCGAACTCCTCGGCGGTCAGCCCGCTGGTGGACAGCGCGGCGTCGCTCCATTCGCGGAACCGCGGGCGGTCCTCCACCGGTACGCCGAGCAGCTGGCAGATCACGGCGACCGGGATCGGCAGCGCGAACTCCTCGACGAGATCCACGGGCGGGCCCATGGCGATCAGACCGTCCACGAGCTCGTCGGCGAGCCTGCTGATGTCGGGCCGCATCTTCTCGACACGGTGGACGGTGAACGCCTTGGCCACCAGGGTGCGCAGCCGGGTGTGGTCCGGCGGGTCCATACGGAGGATGCCGCCGGCGCGCTGCTCCGCCCACTGGCGGGGACCGTCGTGCCGCTCCTCCTCCGCGCGGCTGAAGCGGCGGTCGCCGAGGACGAGCCGGGCGTCGGCGTAGCGGGTGGCCAGCCAGGCCGGTTCCCCGTACGGCAGCTGGACCTTCAGCAGCCCGGGCAGGTCACGGGCGTGTGCGTACGCCTCGGACAGCCCGATCCCGTCGGTCCGGTTGAAGGGGTAGCTGACGGGTCCGGCGGATGCGTTCTGTACGTCGGTCATCGAGGTGCCCCGATCGCGAGTCAGTGACGCGGCTCGTTCCGCGCACGGGTCGGCGCGTACGCGAGCCGCAGGATGTAAGCGCTCGATTACAAACGGTAAGAGGGTCGTCCGGTTCCGTCAACGGCGCCTCGCGCCACTGGATTCGGCCCGTCGCGGCATTACCGTGTCCGGTGCACGGAGTACGGGAGGTGCGACATGGCCCACCAGGGGCCCGAGCGACGGCGGAACGCCGCGGAGACGAGACAGGCACTGCTCGACGCCGCCACCACGCTTTTCGCCGAGCGCGGTTTCGACAGCACCACGGTGCGGGACATCGCCGGCCTGGCCGAGGCGAACCAGGCGCTGGTCTTCCGCTACTTCGGCTCGAAGGAGGCGCTCTTCGAGGAGGTCATGGCGGGGGTGGGGCGGGAGCGCCTGGCCACCACGCCCGCGGAACACCTGCTCTCCGCGGTGCTGCGCGATCTCCTGGCGCCCGCCGCCGACCGGGACCGGTCCCTGGAGGCGTTCCTGCGGTCGGGAGGCGGCGGCGGGGCGGTCTCCGCGGTGCGCGAGCAACTGGGCGAGGAGTACGCGCGGGTGCTGCGTACGCTGACCTCGGGACCGGACGCGGCGCTGCGCGCGGATCTCGTGCTGGCCTGGCTGCTGGGCATCGGTCTGATGCGGGTGGTGGCGCCCAAGGAGCCGCTGTCGACGGCGGACTCCACGGAGGTGAGCACGCTGGTACTGGGCGCGGTGAGCACACTGCTGGAACGCGTCGACCGCGCCCCGGCACCACCCCGGACGGCGCCCGCAGCGCCTCCGATCCCCACGCAGGCCGCCGCTCCGGCGTCCGGGCGGCTGCCGCAGGAAACCTGAGCGGGGACCTCCGCGCGCGGCGTCGCGTGCGTCAGATGCGCCAGCCGCGGATCTGGTCCGCCGCCTGGTACACGCTGGCCTTGCCGGACTGGATGGCCCGGACGAGTTCGACGAGGGCGCCGTACGGCGGATCGATCCCCTCACCGGACGCGTGCATGTACGCGGCGGTGACCTGGCAGGCGTACAGGCTGTTCCGGTACGGCAGCGGCTCCAGGCACACCAGGGTGTGCATGAGCGCCGCCGCGCGCCAGGCCACATCGGGTTCGCTGGTCGCCGGGCGCGGGATGCGGGTCTTGTGGCGGGCGACGGCGGCGACCAGCGCCGAGTAGTCGGCCACCGAGACATCTTCCGGGACGGCCTGTTCCTGTACGTCCAGGAGCCAGGCCACGTCGATGTACAGCACCGGCATCAGGCGGCTTCCGCCCGCCTGTCGTGCCGCGCCGGTGGGACCTCGTTGGCGAAGGCCTCGTCGAACTCGCCCCGGTGCTGTTCGCCCCAGCCGACGGCGTAACGGACGAACTGGAGACGCTGCTGCTCGCGGAGGGGCAGGTCGTGGACGTACTGCTTGAGCGACTTGCCCTCGGCGGCTGCCGCCGCGCGGACCGCCTCCAGCTCGTCGTCGGTGAAGCTGATGTTGAGTGACGGCATACCCGTACGGTACCTAACTGGTACCGAACAGGGAAGCGGCGTATTCATGGGGCTCCGGCGTGACGGCCGGGCCCGCCCCGGCGTTTTGCCGGATCGGCAACATTGCTTGCTCATCGCGCGCTGTGGGCGGACCATACCCCTCGACGATCACCAGCCACCGGCCACGGGCCGGAGGGCACAGCGGAAGGCGCTTCCATGACCGACGAACAGCTCCAGGACGTACCGGTGGACCAGTTCTGGGAGGACTTCTACCGGGCGAAGGACGCCGTGTGGAGCGGCAACGCGAACCCGGTCCTGGTCCGCGAGATCACCGGGCTCGCGCCCGGTACAGCCCTGGACCTCGGCTGCGGGGAAGGAGCCGACGCGATCTGGCTCGCCCTGGGCGGCTGGCGGGTCACCGCCGTCGACGTGTCCCCGACGGCCCTCGACCGGGCGGCCGGCCACGCGGCGGCGGCCGGGGTCGCCGACCGCGTCGACTGGCAGCGGCACGATCTGGGGGTCTCCCTCCCCACCGGCACCTTCGACCTCGTCTCCGCCCAGTTCCTGCACTCCCCGCTGGAGATCCCCCGTGACCGGATCCTGCGGTCGGCCGCCTCCGCCGTGGCTCCCGGCGGGACCCTGCTCGTGGTCGGACACGCCGGGCTGCCCTCCTGGGCGGACGACGACACGCACGACGCCCGCTTCCCCACGAACGAGGAGGTCCTCGACGCGCTCGCTCTCCCGGCCGGGCAGTGGCGGGTCGACCGCCAGGAGACGCTGGAACGGCCCCTGACCGCCCCCGACGGCCGGCCCGGAACGGTGTCCGACAACCTGCTGCGGGTCAGGCGGCTGACCGGCACCGGCGCGTAACGGAGCCGGAGGCGGCGGGGTGTCGTCCGTGTCCGTCGGCACCCGCCGCGTTCAGAACCAGCCAGGGACGACGAACACTCCCCAGGTCACGGCGGGCACCGCCACGGCCATCGCGAGGCCCCACACCATGAGACCGCGGAAGACCGTGTCCCGCCGCGCCTCGGGCGAGTTGGCGACCACCAGGGCGCCACTGGTCGAGAACGGCGAGGAGTCCACCACCGACGCCGAGATGGCCAGCGCGACGATCAGCCCGACCGCGCCGACCTCACCGCCCAGCAGGAAGGGGACCGCCAGCGGGATCAGCGCGCCCAGGATGCCCGTGGTGGAGGCGAAGGCGGAGACGACCGCGCCGATGAGACAGATGAGCAGGGCTCCCAGCAGCGGGGTACGGACCGAGGCGACACCCTCGCCGAGGTAGTCGATGGTGCCGATCCGCTCCATCAGGCTGACGAACGTGACGATGCCGCAGACGAGCAGGACCGTCGACCACGCGCACTTGTCCACCGCCCCCTTCGCCGACTCCGGTGACACGAGGGAGAGAACGACCGTCACGGTAAGGGCCATCAGCCCGACATTGAGGTCGAAGAAGAGGGATCCGACAACCAGGCTGAGCAGGCCGAGGAGGGTGAGCACACGGGCGCGGTCGAGGGTGAGCGGTGATTCCTCCGCGGGTTCGCCGGTGACCGCGACGGCCGCCCCGCCGCTGCCCGCCGGCACCGTCGCCGTCGTCGTCGCCGTCGTCGTCGCCGTGGTCGTGGTCGTGGTCGACACGAAGGACCCGGGGGACCCGGAGGACCCGGAGGACCCGGAGGACCCGGAGGACCCGGGGGACCCGGAGGACCCGGGGGACGCGGAGGACCCGGGGGACCCGGAGGACCCGGGGGACGCGGAGGACAGAGCCGCGGTGACCGTCCGGCCACCGCCCCCGCCGGCCCCGCCACCCGGGCTGTCGCCGGCCCGTGGCTCCCCGGCCGGAGCCTCCGGGCCCGCCGCCGTCTCCCGCCGCCCGAGCAGTGCGCGACCGCCGAACAGGAAGAACACGAAGAGGCTGAGGACGACGTTGAAGAGGAAGGAGCAGAGGAACAACAGCGCGGGATTTCCGGGCAGGTTGTTCCGTGACATGACTCCGTTGGTGATGCTGCCGAACACACTGATGGGTGAGAAGCCTCCGGCGCTGGCGCCGTTGATGATGAGCAGGCCCATCAGAAGCGGGTTGATCCGGTAGCGCTTCGCGAAGCCCAGGCCGATCGGAGCGACGAGCGCGACGGCCGCCGGCACCACCGCGCCGACGGCCGTCAGTACGGCGGTGACCAGGAACATGATCCACGGGATGAGCGCGATCCGGCCACGCACCACTCTCATGGACCCGTGGACGAGCCAGCTCACCGTTCCATTGTTCTTCGCGATCGCGAAGAGGAAGGTCACACCGACCAGCACCACGAACAGGTCCCCGGGGAACCCCGCGAAGATGTCATCCGCGGATTCGTGCACGAACACCGTTCCCACCACAAACGCGACCACGATGGCCAGTGCGCCCATGTGCACCGAGAAAACGGTGGCGACCGTGAATATCAGTACGAGACCGATGATGGAGATGACGTGATCTGACACAAGGCTTCCTCGCCTTCAGTCCGACTCCAATATTTCCGCAATACGGAATCTAATTTCCGCAGTCGGAAGTATGGGAGTGGCGTCAGAAGGCGTCAAGAGTTGTGTCCTGACGCACCGTCACCTCCCGTCGGGGTACGTACGCCCCCCAGCGCGGCACCGACCGCCGCCGCGGCCTCCCGCACCAAGAGGCCGTAGGCGGCCTGGTCTTCGCTGGTCAGACGGCTGGTCGGGACATTCACACTGATGCTCGCGACCGGCTGCCCCGAGCCGCCGAGGACGGCCGCCGCGACCGCCGAGACATCCGTGCGCCATTCGCCGCCGTTCGTCGCGTATCCGCGCTCCCGGATCCCGGCCAGCTCGGCGAGCAGCCGCCCGGGATCGGTGATCGTGGTGGCGGTGAAGCCGGACAGTCCTTCGGCGAGCTGCCGGTCGATGACCTCGGCGGGGCTCGCCGCCAGCACGGCCTTGCCGTTGGCCGAGGCGTGCAGCGGCAGATTCTGGCCCAACGGCAGGATGATGCGCACCGGCTGGGCCGTCTCCAGCCGCTCGATGAGCACGACCTTGCCGCCCTCGGGCACCGCCAGATGGACCGTCTCGTCGGTACGGCGGCGCAGGTCCTCCATCACCGGCACGGCGACATCACGCAGCCCCAGTTCGCCGGTGGCATGCCGGCCGACGTGCAGCGCCTTGGTGGTGACCACCCAGCGGGTGGGGGCGCCGCCCGCCGGGCGGATCCACCCCGCGGTGTGCAGGGTGACCAGCGCGCGCTGGACGGAACTCTTCGGAAGTTCCATGGCCCGCGCCAGGTCCGCGACCCCGACCGGCTGACGCGCGGCCACCTCCTCCAGCGCCCTGAGCGCGTTGAGGACGTTCTGCATCCATTGACTCCCTCCACAACCGAACCCTATGCTCCGCCGTGCCATCACACGATACGCCGTGCCGCCATACGGCACAACCCTTGAAGGGAGCCGTTCGCATGACCTCCCGTACCGGCCGCCACTTCCTCCAGATCCCGGGCCCGACGAACGTCCCCGACCAGGTGCTCCGCGCCATGTCGGCGCCCACGATCGATCACCGCGGTCCCGAGTTCTCCGCCCTGACCCTGCGTCTGCTCGACGCGATCAAGCCGGTGTTCGGCACCGCGGGCCCGGTGGTGATCTATCCCGCCTCCGGCACCGGCGCCTGGGAAGCCGCGCTGGTCAACACCCTGAGTCCGGGCGACCGGGTGCTCTGTTCCGAGACCGGCCACTTCGCCACGCTGTGGCAGGACATGGCCCTGAGCCTCGGTCTTGAGGTGGATTTCGTGCCCGGGGACTGGCGCCACGGCACCGACCCCGAGGTCGTGGCCCAGCGGCTGGCGGCCGACCACGCGCACTCGATCAAGGCCGTCTGCGTCGTCCACAACGAGACCTCCACCGGTGTGACCAGCCGTATCGCCGAGATCCGGCGGGCGATCGACGCCTCGGGGCATCCGGCGCTGCTGCTCGTCGACACGATCTCCTCCCTCGGCTCGATCGACTACCGCCACGACGAATGGGGCGTCGATGTCACGGTGGCGGGATCGCAGAAGGGGCTCATGCTGCCCCCGGGCCTCAGCTTCAACGCCGTCAGCGACAAGGCACTCGCCGCCTCGCGCACCGCCCGGCTGACCAGATCCTTCTGGGACTGGCAGCCCGTCATCGAGGCCAACCGGCGCGGCTTCTTCCCGTACACCCCGGCGACGAACCTCCTCTACGCCCTGGAGGAAGCCCTTCGCATGCTCGACGACGAGGGGCTGGACGCGGTCTACGCCCGGCATGCCCGGCACGCCGCGGCGACCCGCGCCGCCGTCCGGGGCTGGGGACTCGAGGTGCTCTGCGCCGACGAACGCGAGCACTCGGGCTCGCTGACGGCGGTGCTGATGCCCGCCGGCCAGGACGCCGACAAGGTGCGCGAGATCATCCTCGACCGGTTCGACATGTCCCTCGGCGCGGGCCTCGGCAAGCTCAGCGGCCGGGTCTTCCGGATCGGGCACCTGGGCCACTTCAACGACCTCACCCTGGCCGGGACGCTCGCCGGGGTGCAGATGGGCCTCGAACTCGCCGGCGTGCCCATCGACCGGCGCGGTCTGGGGGACGCCCTCGACGTGCTGCGTTCCCGGTGACGGTCCGAACCCTATGGAGCGAGTGAACATGACAACGATCAGCTCGGACGCCCCCGCGATCGGCGGTGCGGCGGCAGAGGATCTGGCACACCGTCTCCGGCGGGAGCTCGACGGTGATGTGGGGTTCGACGACTACACCCGGCATCTGTTCTCGCGGGACGCGAGCATGTACGCGATCACCCCGGTGGGTGTGGTCTTCCCGCGCCACGCCGACGATGTACGGGCGGCGGTGGCGGCGGCCGCGGAGTACGGCATCCCGCTGGTGCCACGCGGAGCCGGCACCAGTCTGGCCGGCCAGACCGTGGGACCGGGTCTTGTCCTGGATCTGTCGCGGTACATGAACCGCATCCTGGAGATCGACGACGGCCGCCGCACGGCGCTCGTCCAGACCGGGGTCGTCCAGGACCAGCTGAACAGAGCGGCGGCGCCGCTGGGTCTGATGTTCGGTCCCGACACCTCCACCAGCAACCGGGCCACGGTCGGGGGGATGATCGGCAACAACTCGGCGGGCAGCGGCTCGCTGCGCTACGGCATGACCATCGATCATGTCCGGGAACTCGACGTCGTCCTCTCCGACGCGAGCCGGGCGCTGCTGGCGCCGGTCGACGAGGTGGAGCGCGCCCGCCGGGCCGCGCAGCCCACCCTGGAGGGCAGCCTCTACAAGAGGCTGCCGCAGATCGTACGCGCCAACTCCGAGGCCATCGCCGAGGGATTCCCGGAGTTCTGGCGCCGGGCGTGCGGCTACCGGCTGGACCGGATGGCGCGCCCGGACACCCCGTTCGACCTGGCCAAGTTCGTCGTCGGCTCGGAAGGCACGCTCGTCATCGCCACGGAGGCGCTGGTCGATCTCGTGCCCAAACCGCGCCACACCATGATCGCCGTCGGCCACTTCACCAGCACGGCCGCGGCCATCGAGGCCACCGAGGACGCCCTGGCCTGCGACCCGGCCGCGGTGGAACTGATGGACCGTACGATCCTGGACCTGTCCCGGCAGAAGATCGAGTACGCCTCGTTGAGCACCATCCTCGAAGGCGACCCCGACGCGCTGCTCTTCGTCAGCTTCACCGGGGACGACAAGCGGGAACTGCTCGCCGGCATGGAGCGGCTGACCACGCTCTGGGCCCGGCACGGCCACGGCTATCACACCCTCCAGGCCATCACCCCGGACCAGCAGTCCTCCCTGCTGAAGGTCCGCAAGTCCAGTCTCGGTCTGCTGATGGCGGCGGGCGAGGGCACTCGCCGGCCGCTGGCCTTCGTGGAGGACACGGCCGTCGATCCGGTCCATCTCCCCCAGTACACGAAGCGTTTCAAGGAGGTGCTGGACCGGCACGGGCTGGAGGCCGGCTTCTACGGCCACTGCTCGGTCGGCTGTCTGCACATCCGGCCGTTCGTGGACCTGACCGACCCGGGACAGGTCGACACCATGCGCGCGGTGGCGGTGGAGATCAAGGACCTGGTCACGGAGTACGGCGGCGTCAACTCCAGTGAGCACGGCGACGGTCTGGCCAGGAGCGAGTTCAACCGGGAGATCTTCGGCGAGCACCTGTACGAGGCGATGCGCCAGGTCAAGCAGGTCTTCGACCCGGACAACCGGATGAATCCGGGCAAGATCGTGGACGCGCCCTCGATGACGGACAACCTCCGTGACCGGGCGCTGCCTCCCGCGGAGCCGCTGCGGACCCGCCTCTCGTTCGAGGTGGTGGGCGGGATGCGGGGCGCGGCGGACCGGTGCATGAACATCGGGCTGTGCCGCAAGAGCGGTTCGGGCGCCATGTGCCCCTCGTACATGGCCACCCGCAACGAGGAGGACTCCACCCGCGGCCGGGCCAACGCCCTGGTCAAAGCGCTCTCCGAACCCGATCCCCGCACGGCGCTCGGGGACGAGCGGCTGCACGAGATCCTTGATCTGTGCCTCATGTGCAAGGCGTGCAAGAGCGAGTGCCCGCTCGGTGTCGACATGGCGACCCTCAAGGCCGAGTCGCTGTCGCACCATCACGATCTGCACGGGGTGCCGCTGCGGTCACGGATCTTCGGCTCGATCCGGCTGCTGAACCGGCTCGGTTCCGTGGCGGCGCCGCTGTCCAACCTGCCGGGACGGCTGCGTCCGCTGCGGCGGCTGCTCGACCGCTGGCTGGGCATCGCCTCGGAGCGACCGTTGCCGGTGTTCGTACGGCGCAATCTGGTGAGCTGGTTCCGTAAGCACGCGCGCGGCGCCGCGGCGTCGGGCCGTCCCGCGGCCACGCAGGGAACACTCACGTTCCTCGCCGACTCCTTCACCACCTTCACCGAGCCGGACATCGGCCGCTCCGCGATCGAGCTGCTGGAACTGGCGGGCTGGCAGGTCCGGCTGGAGAGCCGGGGCTGCTGCGGCCGGTCCAGTCTCTCCAAGGGGCTGGTCGACGACGCCAAGGACAAGGCGTTCGCACTCGCCCATCTGCTCACCGAGACGACGGAGCCCGGCTCACCGATCGTGGGCTGCGAGCCGTCCTGTCTGATGACGCTGCGCGACGAGCACAAGGCGCTGCTGCCGAACGACTCGGCCGTCAAGGACGTCTCGGGGCGGGTGCGCCAGGTGGAGGAGCTGCTGGTCGAGGCGGTCGACGACGGCCGGCTGCGGCTGCGCGAGGACTCCTGGCTCGCCGGACGCCGGCTGCTCTACCACGGGCACTGCCACCAGAAGGCGGAGGTCGGCACCGCCGCGACGATGGATCTGCTGAACCGTATCCCGGGGGTGCGGGTGTCCGAACTGGACGCCGGCTGCTGTGGGATGGCGGGGTCCTTCGGCTTCGAGTCCGAGCACTACGAGGTGTCCATGACCGTCGGTCAGGACCGGCTCTTCCCCGCTGTCGAGGCGGAGCCGCCGGAGACCGTGGTGGTGGCGACCGGGGTCTCCTGCCGTCAGCAGATCTTCCACGGCACGCGCCGCGACGCGTGGCACCCCGTCCAGCTGCTGCGGGAGGCGGTGGCACTCCCCGGTCCGTCCTCGTCCTCCGGGCGCTGAACCCGGAGGACGGTACGCACCGACGGCCTCCCCGGCGCGCACCGGGGAGGCCGCGGGACCGGGCGACCGGTGACGGGCGCGGTCAGCGCCTGATCTCCTTGATCCGCAGCATGCGCGTGATGACCTTGTCCAGCTCGTCGTCCTCGAAGACCTTCTTCCAGTCGTCCTTGACGATCGACTCACGGCCGTAGTCCATGGCGATCAGACAGGCGTCGGAGAACGGGTTGTCGCCCTTGAGGGTGTTGGCCAGCGCCACCTGGGTGTGGCCGAGGAGCATCGCGCGGGCGGCCTTCTCGGGCACACCGACGGTGTGGACGGTCTCGTGCAGCGCCTCGGTGAGCAGCGCGCCGACCATGCAGGCGATGGTCTCGACCAGGGTCGGTTCCAGGACGGCGAGCTGCTTGACCGTCACCCAGTGCACGTCCACGACCGGCGCGTACATGGTGCGGATCACGGACTCGGCCAGCTCCTGGACGGACGGGTCGGGGCCCTCGAAGGAAGCGACGACCTCCTGCGGCGCGGCGATGCCGCCGAAGGTGTCCGCGTACTCCTCCTTGGTGGTGCGTTCCAGGAAGACGGAGGGGTGGCAGGGGTGGGCGACGGCGTTGTGCACGTCGTCGCGGCGGGTCAGCAGACCCGCGTAGGCCGCGGCCGGGTCGAGCGTGAGCAGCACGGAGCCGGGCTTCATCTCCGGCACCAGCTGCCCGGAGACGACGCCCAGTACGACGTCCGGCACGGCCAGGATGACCACGTCCGCCCGCGCCGCCGCCTCGGCGGAGCCGGTCAGTTCGCGGCCGAGGCCGCGGATCAGCTCCTGGCCCTGGGGCGAGTTCTCGGCGAAGAGCACCTGGAAGTCGCTCTTGACGAGGTTGTCGGAGACGCGCCGGCCCATCTTTCCGGCGGCACCGATGACGGCGACGGTCTTGTTCTCGATGGCCATTACTCGCTCCTCCGAAGTGTGCTGATGCAGTGCCGGGTCCACTGGTCCTCGATCCCGGCAGTGGTCTCGAATCCGTCGTCCTGCCACGGAAGCCAGTGCTCCACGATCTGGTTGATCCCCCGCTGATCCGGCTGTACGGTCGCGGTCATATGGGCGTAGTCGAGCTGCCCCTCGCCCAGCGGGCAGCCCGCGTAGGTGAAGCCGACCCAGCCGTCCCGCCGGGTGAAGGCGAAGTCCTTGACATGGATGTTGACGACATGGGGAGCCGTCGCCTCGACGACGTCCCGGGGGCGTTCCAGCCGTGCCACGCAGTTGCCCGGATCGAGCACCACCCCGAGGTGGGGGTCGTCGACCGCGCGGACGACGGTGAGGAGATCGTCGGTGGAGACCTGCTCGTAGGTCTCCAGGCCGAGTGTGACGCCCTGGTCCGCGTAGGCGGGGACGCTCGCGCGCAGCAGCGCGGTCGCCTCGTCGGTGCCGGGCCGGTGACCGGCGGTGTTCATCATCGAGCGGACGAGCGTGACGTCCAGCGTGTCCGCCAGTCGCAGATAGCGCGCGAGATGGTCCCGTCCGATGCCGCGGGTGCCGAGTTCCAGGGTGATGCCCAGGTCCTCGGCGGTGCCGCGGATGTCCGCGAGGCGGGCGTCGTCGAAGGTCTCGATCAGCGGGTAGTCGCAGATCTGGAAGACCTCGCCGCCCAGTTCACGGGTGTTGACGAGCATGCGCTCGACGGTGAGGGGCTTCGGCGCGCGGGACGAGATGCGCCAGAAGTACGCGTAGGTGCTGAGTCCGTACGCCATCAGATTCCCGCCTTCGCGGTGCGGTCGTTCATCTCGTCGAGGATCCGCTCGACGGCGTCCGGATCGTGGGCGAAACGCCCGAGGAACAGTCCGTCGACGCCTTCTCCGAGGCGGCCGAGGAGTCCGGGTCCTGCGCTTCCGCCGTAGATCACCCGGCTGCCGGAGCGGCCGGGGCGCGCCGCCAGCCAGGAGGTCAGGGCGGCGCAGACGGTGGTGATGTGTTCCGGCGAGGCGGGCTCCGGTGCGCCGATCGCCCACTGCGGTTCGTAGGCGACGACGATGCCGCCGCCGTGAGCGCCGCCGTGCTGGGCGGTGGCCAGGATCCGTGCCAGCTCGGCGACGGTACGGTCGGCCGCCTCGGCGGGTCCGGCCGGGTCCGGTTCACCGACGCAGAGTACGGGGGTGAGGCGGTTGCGCAGGGCGGCGGCGGTCTTGGCCGCGACGACGGTGTCGTCCTCGCCGAAGAACCGGCGGCGCTCGGCGTGGCCGACCTCCGCGTAGGAGCAGCCGATCTCCTTGAGGTACGGGCCGGAGACCTCGCCGGTGAAGGGGCCCCGGTCGTGGGTGGCGAGATCCTGCGCGCCGACGCGGACGCCCGTACCGGCGAGCAGGGAACGGAGCGGGACGATCGCCGGGAAGGCCGGCAGGACGAACACCTCGGTGCGGCCCCCGGTGACGGCCGGGTGCCGGGCGGCGAGGTCGCCGATACGGCGGGCCCAGTTGAGGGTTTCGTGATGTCCGAAGTACATCTTCAGACTCACCCCGAGAAGGGTGGGGGCGGACATCAGGCGGCGGCTTCCTCGTCGGTCGTGCCGTCGGTCCCGTCATCGGTCTCGTAGTCGTTCATCAGCTGGACCTTGGCGGCGGAGGCGGAGGACTCGTCGAAGCGGTACGCCAGCCACTCACCGGCCAGCCTGCGCGCCAGCTCCAGACCGACGACGCGCTGGCCGAAGGTGAGGACCTGCGCGTTGTTGGAGAGGACCGCGCGCTCGACGGAGAAGGAGTCGTGGGCGGTGACGGCCCGGATGCCCCTGACCTTGTTGGCGGCGATCGCCACCCCGAGGCCGGTGCCGCAGACGAGCAGCGCGCGGTCGGCCTCGCCGCGCGCGACCATCTCGGCGGCGGCGATGGCGATCGTCGGGTACGCGGTGTGCCCGTCGGCGTCCACACCGACATCGGTGACAGTGGCGACCAGAGCGCTCCGCCGGAGGTCCTCCTTCAGTGTTTCCTTGTAGTCGAAGCCGGCGTCGTCCGAGCCGACGACGATCCGCAGCTTGTCGCTCATGGGGTGTTGCTCCTCGTTGGGGTGGTGGTCAGTGCGCGGCGAGCACGCCGTGCACGGCGCGGACGATCAGGGCGAGGGAGTGGGCGCCGGCGTCGGGCGTCCCGAGGGACCGTTCGGCGTGCGGCCTGGCCCGTCCGACACGGGGGACGAGGCCGGCCGTGGCCTTCGCCGCCTCTTCGGCGGCGGTCGCGGCCCGGTCCCAGGCGGCGGTGAGCGCGGCGCCGTCGGCGACGGCCGCGGCGAGGGTGTCGGCGAACGGTACGAGGACGTCGACCATCGTCTTGTCGCCGACTTCGGCGCCGCCGAGCCGGCGTACCGCGGCGGATGCCTCGGACACACCGCCGGCGACGGTCCCGGCTGTGGGCGCTCCGGTGTCGCCCAGCGCGGCGCCGACCGCGTGGAGCAGTACGCCCCACAGGGCGCCGGAGGTGCCACCGGCCCTGTCCGCCCAGGCGTCGGCGGCGGCGCCGACCGCCGTACCCGCGCCCGCGCCCGCCTCGGCCGCGCGGACGGCCGCGGCGTGGGCGGCGTCGGAGCCCCGGCGCATGCCGATGCCGTGGTCACCGTCGCCCGCGACGGCGTCGATCCGGCCCAGTTCCCCGGCGTGCGTGTCCACCGTGTCCCTGATGGCCCGCAGCGCGGCGACGGCTGTGGCCGCGGCGGTGCGGGACGCCTCGGTGGCGGCGGGCGCGGTGCCGCCCGGCTCGTCGGTCCGTGTCTCCCGTATCTCCTCACCGGATCCGACGGCGGGGGCGGTGGCCTCGCCCTTGCGGTAGGCCGGGGTGTCGGCGGCCGCCGTCCACAGCGGTTCGAGTTCCCCGTCGAGCCAGCACAGGGTGAGGGAGACGCCCGCCATGTCGAAGCTGGTCACCAGCTCGCCGACCTCGGGGTCGACCACCTCGACACCGGCCTCGGCCAGGAGCTGGGCCACCCGCCGGTAGACGACGAAGAGTTCCTCGTATTTGACGCTGCCGAGCCCGTTGAGGATGACGGCCGCGCGCTCGCCGCGTGGTTCCGCGACGCCGTCGGGCAGTTCGGCGAGCAGCTCGGAGACCAGCAGTTCGGCGGCGCCGTCGGCGCTGGGCACCGCGCGCTCGCCGATGCCCGGCTCACCGTGGATTCCGAGGCCGACCGCCATCCTGCCCTCGTCGACCGTGAACAGGGGGTGCTCGGCGCCGGGGAGCGTACAGCCGCTGAAGGCGATCCCGAAGGAGCGGGTACGGGCGTTGGCGTGCCGGGCGGCGGCGGCCACCCCGTCCAGATCGCGGCCCTGTTCGGCCGCCGCGGCGGCTGCCTTGAACACCGGGAGGTCACCGGCGATGCCACGCCGCTTGTCCTGGTCGGCCCGGTCCGCGCTGGAGATGTCGTCGGTGACGGAGACACAGCGGGTCTCGACGCCCGCCGCGTTCAGCTGTCCGGCGGCCTGCCCGAAGTGCAGCACGTCGCCCGCGTAGTTGCCGAACATCAGCAGCACGCCGCCCCCGGTGTGGGCGTGTTCCGCGACGGTTCGTATCTGCCGGGCGGAGGGCGAGGCGAAGACATTGCCGACCGCGGCGCCGTGCGCCAGCCCGGGGCCCACCAGACCGGAGAAGGCCGGGTAGTGGCCCGAGCCGCCGCCGATCACGACGGCGACCTGGCCCCGGGGGGCCGGTGCGCTCCGCACGACCCCGCCGGACACGGGCCGCACCCAGCGGCGGTGGGCCGCGACGAAGCCTTCGAGCGCCTCGTCGGCGAAGGCGGCGGGAGCGTTGAACAGGCGGGTCATGTCAGTGCACCTCGAGAAGCGGCTGGTCCGCGGGGCGGGAGGGGCCGGCGGGCGGGCGTCGGGAAAGGGCGGCCATCAGGGCGGCGGACAGCAGCATGAAGCCGCCCACGACGAACATGGAGAGGGTGTAGCCGCCGCTGAAGTCCTTGAGCCAGCCGGTGATGTAGCCGGCGGCGAAGCCCGCGACATTGCCGGCCGTGTTGATGAGGGCGATGCCCGCCGCCGCTGCCGCGCCGGTGAGGAAGCGGGAGGGGATCGACCAGAAGACGGGCAGCGCGGCGAAGATCGCGCAGGCCGTCACGGTGATGACGGCGACGGTCGCGGCCGGGGATTCCATGAAGAGCGCGAGCGGGATGGAGACACCGCCGACGACGGCCGGGCCCGCGACATGCCAGGTGCGGGTTCCGTGCCGCGTGGCGTGCCGGGACCAGCAGAAGAGGACGACGGCGGCCGGGAGATACGGGATGGCGGTGATCAGCGCCTTGTCCATCACGCTGAACGACGTGCCGAAGCTCTCCTGGAACCCCTCGATGATCGTCGGCAGGAAGAAGGCGAGCGCGTACAGGCCGTAGATGAAGCCGAAGTAGACCATCGCGAGGACCCAGACCCGGCCGCTGCGGAAGGCTTCCTTCAGTGCCTCGCGGCCATGGCCGCGCTCCGGGTTCCCGGTCTTGCCGGCGTTCTCCGCGGCCAGTTCGGCGGTCAGCCACTCCTTCTCCGCGGTGGACAGCCACCGGGCGTCGGCGGGGCGGTCGGCCAGACAGAACCAGGCGATGACGCCGAGCAGGATCGCGGGGATCGACACGAACAGGAACATCACGCGCCAGCCCTCGAGACCGAACAGCCCGTGGTGGCCGATCAGCCAGCCGGCCAGCGGGGCTCCGATAACGGTGGTGAGCGGCTGCGCGAGATAGAAGAGCGCGAGCACCTTCGTACGGTGCCGGGTGGGCACCCACTGGCTCAGGAAGAGGATCGCCCCGGGGAAGAACCCGGCCTCCGCGACACCGAGCAGAAAACGCAGGACGTACAGCTGGTCAGTGGTCTGCACCCAGGTGAAGAGGAGGGAGACGATGCCCCACGTCACCATGATCCTGGCCAGCCAGCGGCGGGCACCGAAGCGGTGGAGCGCCAAGTTGCTGGGGACTTCGAGGACGATGTACCCGATGAAGAAGACGCCGGAGGCGAATCCGAACTGCGCGGCGGTGAGCGCCAGGTCTTTTCCCATCCCGTTCGGCTCGGCGAACGAGACGGCGGTGCGGTCCAGATAGTTCACGAAGAACATCAGGGCCACGAACGGGACAAGCCGGATCGAGATCTTCCTGATCGCTGATCTCTCGACGGCGGACGGCGCGGACGGCAACGCGGTGGTACCCATGGCGGACTCCTCGGCTGCGCCGGACAGCTCTGTCCGGACTCGGGACTCAGTCGGCAGCGATCGTGGCTGAAACAGGGCGCGACACCCGCTCGACCGACTGATGTGTCTTCAACGTAACCCTCGAAAGAAAATTGGTCACCAATTGACCAATGTGGCGAGAGTCACTCTTCGAGTGATCTGCATCTCTCTTGACAGAGCCGTTCGCGACGCAGCGTGGGGGTTCTGGTGGACACCCGTGAGCAGCGGGAATACCCGTCTGGTGTACTGGTGACCGTGACCAGTCAGCCCGATCAGCATCCGTCCGGTTCGCCGGATCTCGCCCAGCTGCTGCGCCCGGTGGTGCGCGAGTCCTCAGTCAGCGAGGTGGCCAAGCGGCTTCTCGATCATCTGTCCGCGGGTGACATCAAGCCCGGCACCCGGCTGCCCGCGGAACGCCAGCTCGCCGAGGCGCTGGGAGTCGCGCGCTCCAGCGTGCGCGGCGCGCTCTCCGCGCTCGATGTGCTCGGCATCATCGAGATCCGCCCCGGCTCGGGCTCGTATGTACGCGAGGGGACCTCGGAGTTCCTGCCGCGCGCCATCAACTGGGGCCTGATGCTGGGGCAGCGGCGTACGCGGGACCTGGTCGAGGTACGCACACACATGGAGGGCGTGTCGGCGCGGCTGGCGGCGGAGCGCGCCACCGAGGAGGATGTGGCGCGGCTCGAAGAGCACCTTCAGCGGATGCGGGACGCGGGGACGGATGTCGCGGCGTTCATCGACGCCGACATCGCCTTCCATCTGGAGACGGCGAACATCGCGCGCAACTCGGTGCTCAGCGACATCCTGCACAGCATCCGGGCGCTGCTCCAGGTGTGGATGGAGCGGGTCAGCGATCTGGAGGGGACCGTCAGCGGCACGCTCTGCGAGCACGACGCCGTGCTGGACGCGATCCGCGCCCATGACCCGGACGCGGCGAACGAGGCGATGGCGGAGCACATGCGCATGGCCAACGCGCGCCTGAGGGAGTCCATCGGCGCGGACGAGCAGCCGGCCGGCTGACCGCCGCCGACTGTCCTCCGCCGGTGACCGGCCACCCGGTCCCGCCGGGTTCCCGGAGCGTCCCGGCGGCTCACTCCCCCGGGCCCGCTCCGCCCGTCAGCCAGCACAGCGCCGCCGACGTCATCGCGGTGATCCCGGCGGGCAGCGCGGTACGGACGTCCGGCGCGAACTCCGGCGAGTGATTGGGCGGGAGGGCCGCGAGCTTCTCCTCGGCAGAACCGGGTGTCCGCGCCCAGGTCCGCGGGCCCACCGTGCCGAACATCCAGTAGGCGAGCGGGATCCCCGGCATTCCGTGCACGGACACCCCCGCGTCCCCGTACAGCGGGAAGTCCTCGCTCGCCATGGCCGGCGGCCAGAGGGCCACCCGCTCGCGGCCGTAGAGCCGCAGATGGGCGTCGCGTACGAGCTCCGTGGCCCCGGGGTCGGGATGGGTCACCGGGGAGCGGGAGACGATGGTGATCTCCGGGTCGCGGGGGCAGCCGGACGCGGCGCACTCCGCCCGTACGATCCGTTCCACCGAGGCCGCCATCCGGTCGAGCGCGCGCTCCGACATGGCGCGGACGGTGATGCCGAGCGTCGCCCGGTCGGGGATGAGGTTGCCGCCGGATCCGGAGTGGAAGGAACCGACGTTCAGCACGGCGGGTTCGGTGGGCGCGGACTCGCGCGACACCACGCTCTGGAGCCGCAGGACCGCCGCCGCCGCGGTGACCACCGGATCCACCGCCAGCTGCGGGGTGCCGGCATGGCCGGCCCGGCCGTGGACGACGGCCTCGAAACCGACGCTTCCGGCGAGCATCGGACCGTACCCATGGGCAACCATGCCGCCCGGCAGCGGGGCGGAGTGCTGGGCGAGGGCCACATCGGGCCGGCCGAAGCGCTCGTACAGCCCGTCCGCCAGCATGGCCCGCGCCCCCGCGAGGGTCTCCTCCGCGGGCTGGCCGACGATCACCACTGTCCCGCGCCACCGGTCCCTGGCGCGGGCCAGCAGCGACGCCGCGCCCGCCGCCGCGGCCAGATGCAGATCGTGGCCGCAGGCGTGCATGGCCGGGCCCTCGCTCGCGTACGGCAGCCCGGTCCGCTCCTCGACCGGCAGCGCGTCCAGTTCCGCGCGGATCAGCACGCGCGGTCCGTCCCCGTTGCGCAGGACGCCGACGACGCCGTGGCCGCCGACCTCTCCCGTCACCTCGTAGCCCGCTTCCGTCAGCCACTCCCCCAGCCGGGCGGCCGTGCGCCGTTCCTCACCGGAGAGTTCGGGGTGGCGGTGCAGGTCCAGATAGAAGGCGACCGCCGGACGGAGAATCCCCCGCACCCCGTCCAGGACGGGGGTGTTCTCGCCGGGGTACGCGACGGGTACGTGGTTCACCCGGCCCATCGTGCGGCACGGGCACGGCGGGTGGCCTACAGATCGCTGACGCGATCGGTCAGTGGAAGACCCGCCGATGTGGAAGTGGGGTGGGCTGGAATACCCATGGCACGACAAGGGACCGCCGGGGCAAGCCCGGTGGCCCGGCCTCCCCCTAGGAGTCACCATGGCTGACAAGAGCCCCCTCGCCTCCCTCGCCGACGAGATCATGGAGCTGGAGTCGGAGACCTTCGAGATCTCGGACTACTCGGACGCCAGCGAGGTCGTGCTCGCGGGCTCCACCAGCTGCAGCTCGACGTCGACCTGCTCCTCGACCACCAGCACCACCTCCTGCAGCGCCTGATCCTCCGCGCTCCGCACGACGGCGGGCGGTACCCGCGACCTTCCGCGCGGGTACCGCCCGTTCTGTCATGTCCGGCCCGGCGGCCGTGGTCAGGGGAACGGTCAGGGGAACGGATGCGGCACGAGCCTGATCTCCGCTTCCGTCAGCTCCCGGTCGCGCAGCCCCGCCCGGAACGCGGCGCTCCGCAGTCGCGGCATACGCGGCGCGCGCTGACGTGACCAGCCGAAGTCGATCGGCAGCAGGCCGGGGACGATCGTGGCCACCGTCCGCAGCCCGATGCGATGCTGCTCCGGGGTGGTCTGGTCGACGACGATGACATCGTGTCCCGCCCGTACCAACGCGTCGCGGCAGTGGGCCACATCGTCCCGCAGGTCGCCCGTCCGTGGCCGCTCCCGCTCCTCCCAGTCGCGGTACACCTCCGCCATCGGCCGCACGGCGGAGGGCTCCAGATAGGTGCGGACATGCTCCGCCATCCTCGGCAGACCGTAGAGCTGCGCGTGGTCCTTGAGATGCAGCACCTTGCCGAAGTCCTCGGCCATGGCCTCCAGTTCGGCCCGGCGCTCGGCCACCTGCCGGGGCAGATGCGGGATGTACGTGAGCACCTCGGAGAGGGCACCCTCCAGGGCCGCCGCCGGATCCAGGCTCGCGCCGGCGCCGAACGAGAAGGTACCGGGGCCGCCGTCGCGCCGGACCGCCAGGCCCGTGACGACCGGTACGCCGAGGTCGATCCGGTTGTCGAAGGCGTGGACGTCATAGCCCTGGAGCGCGGCCCGGTCGATCATGGTGCGGACGGTACGGTCGTCGAGCGAGCCGAGATCGATCTCGGTGAGCGGGGTGGCGCCGTACCAGGCGACCAGGAACGCGTCCCGCTCGATGAGTTCGAGGAGCCCGCCCAGGATCGCCTCCTCCAGACAGCCGCCGATCGCACAGCCGTTGGAGCACTCGAAGACGAAGTTGTCGGAGGCGAGACCCGCGCTGTAGTGGACGAGCCGGGCCGGGACCAGGACCGGGCGCTCGTCGCGCAGGGAGTGGCCCCAGACCCAGGGGATGGGACGGCCGGGGTCGAAGGGGCTGACCATCGGGTCGTCACGGTACGTCTCGGGCGCGTAGAAGCCGCACGCGGCGGGGTCGAGGGCGTCCTCCCCGAGATCGCTGTAGGCAGCGGTGAGCAGGGTGGTGCCGGTGCGCCGGTGCGTACCGGCGTACCTCTCCAGGCCCTCCAGGAAGGCCAGATCGCGGCTGGCGTCGAAGCCGTTGGCCTGGCCGCTCCAGGTGACATCGGTCAGCCCCGCGTACCCGCGCATGAAGACGCTGCCCGCGACCGGCGCGGTGGTGGGTGAGGTGACATTGATCCAGGTGCCCGCGCCGAGGACGCCGGAGACGGGATTGGCGAGCGCCGCGGCCGGCATCGGGTACGCGGACGCCGGGCGCAGCCGGTAGGTGTCCGGGGCGGGCTTGGGCCGGCTCACCGGACCGAGGCCCTCGTCGGCCGGACCGTCCGTGCCGCGTGGTCCGCAGTGCGGGCAGAGCGGATCGGCGAGCAGCGGAAAGGTCCGCACCTCGAGCGTGGCGAGGTCGAGGCGCGAGACCTGCGGGAGGGACCGGTCGGCCGCGCCGGGACCCGGCGGGAGCACGGCGCCCGGAAGGAACACCGCGCGGTGCAGCGCCTCCACCGCGTCCAGGGCGTACGCGGTGAGCCGCGGCCAGTGGCCGGCCGCGCGGGTGCGCGAACCGGTCTCCAGGGCGTCGCGCTCCGTACGGGTGCGCAGCCGCTGCCAGCGCATGGCCAGACACTGGCCGCAGGCGGCGGTCGTGTCGTCACCGCCCCAGGGGCCCACCAGCACGGCCCCCGAGGTGAGATGGACGGTGGCCCCGGGGCGCAGGGCGGCGTGGGGGTCCTGGCCCCGGTGACCGAGTACGTCATCGGCGCCGAGGGGGACCACGGCCGGCCCGGCGGCCGGGGCCAGCCGCAGGGCCAGTTCCCGCCGCAGCAGTTCGCGCGCGGCCTCCAGCGGCACGCCCTCCGGCTGAGCGCCGGCCACCACCGCGCCGGTACCGCCGTGCGCGTCCGTCGTGGTCGTCGTCGTGGTCATGTGGAGTTGCTCCAGCGGAACGTCTTCAGGGCCAGCGCCCCGAAGACGACGGTGAAGACGACCAGGCCGCCGCATCCGAGGGCGATGTCCCCGAGGTCGCCGCGGCCAGAAAGGGACGCGGACACGGCGTCGTTGAGATAGCGCAGCGGCAGCACCCGCGAGATCGACTGGAGCCAGGACGGCATCATGTCCAGCGGCAGGAACGAGCCGGAGAGGAAGGCCATCGGCACCATCAGGCAGTTGGCGATGGCCGCGACCGCCTCGGGCGTGTCGGCGTACGAGCCGATGACCACGCCGATGGTGAGGAACGCCGTGATGCCGAGCACCAGCACGGGCAGCGCCAGCGGCCACCGGGCGTTCAGCTCCAGTCCGAACAGGGGCAGCATCGCCACCGCGATGAACACCACCGCCTGGAAGATCCCCACTCCGAGAGCGAGCACGTAGCGCGAGCCGAGGACCGACGACAGCCGGGTGGGGGTCATCCGGATCAGCCGCAGCAGATCGTCGCGGCGCCACTGCATCAGGGTGAAGGCGACACCGAAGACGGCGGCGTTGGCGACGCCCCAGGACATGACGCCCGGCGCGATGTAGGAGATGTAGGGACGGCCGGTCTCCTCCACCTCCTGGCCCCGGAAGATCAGTCCGAAGACGACCAGGAAGAGCAGCGGGAAGGCGAAGGTGAAGAAGAGGGTGGCCTTGTCCCGGACCTGCGCCCGGTAGCCGGCCCCCGTCAGTGCTGTGTACGCGCTCATCCCTGCTGCTCCGTGTCGTTGGTGTCCGCGGTGTCCGTGATGCCGGTGGGGTCGGGGGTGCCGGTCAGTTCGAGGTAGACGTCCTCGAGCGTGGCGGTGCGGGTCTGGACGCCGTCCAGACCACCGAGCGCGTCGACCGCCTGGAGGACCTTCCCGGACTCGGCCGTCTCCAGTACGAGGGAGCCGCCCTGCTCGGTGACCCGGTCGACCCCCGGAATGGCCGCCGCGTCCTCCTGGCTCATCCGTTCCGACGGGATCAGCAGACGGGTCGGCGCGCCGGCGGCGGTGACCAGATGGTGCGGGGAGTCCAGCGCCACGACCGAACCGGCCACGAGGATGGCGACCCGGTCGCAGAGTGCCTCGGCCTCGTCCAGATGGTGGGTGGTGTAGACGATGGTGCGGCCCTCGCTCTTCAGCGCGCGCAGCACCTTCCACAGATCGCGGCGGGCCTGCGGGTCCAGGGCGGCGGTCGGCTCGTCCAGGAAGATCAGCTCGGGGCCGTGGACCAGGGCCGAGGCGATGGCCAGGCGCTGGCGCTGGCCGCCGGAGAGGTTCTCGACCATGACATCGCGCTGATCGGACAGCCCGACGGTGCCGAGCGTGCTGTCCGCGTCGGCCCGGCTCGCCCCGTACAGGGCGGCGACGGTACACAGATGCTCGCGCGCGGTCTGGCGTACGAAGAAGGCGGAGGACTGGGTCTGGACGCCCAGCCGTGGCAGCAGCGCCACATTCCGCGGCCAGGGGGACTGGCCGAGAACCGAGACGGTCCCGGAGTCCGCCTGCCGCAGGCCCTCCATGATCTCGACGAGGGTGGTCTTCCCGGCGCCGTTGGGGCCGAGGAGTCCGAAGAACTCCCCGCGGCCGACCTGGAGTGACACCCCGTCGACGGCCTGCCGGTCCCCGTATCGTTTGCGTACCTCCTCGACGACGATCGCCGCTCCGGTGGCCGTCTCGTGCGGCACGGACTCCTTGGTCCTGGCCTCGCTCATGTGCTTCTGCGCCCCTCGGGGGTTGTGGGTCAGTGAACTAGTAGGAAGTAGAGGCCTGTTGCCAGAGCCGCCACCAGGAAAAGGACGAGCAGGGCCGACCCCACCCCGTAGGAGAGGTAGACGACGCGGGCCCGGCGCGGGTACGCGGCGGCGGCCGGCCGGTCGCTGAGGCACAGCCGCAGATAGCGCCCGCTCTCGGGCGCGAGACCGGAGACGCGCAGCGTGTGGCCGAGCATCGTGTAGCCGTCGAGCGGAGGCAGGGGAAGCAGGTTGACGAGTGCCTGGAGACTGCCGAGCAGCAGCAGTCCGGACAGCACCCTGCGGGTCGGGTCCCCCTCGGGGAGCGCGGCCCACCAGGCCAGGAACGGCAGCAGGAAGAGCAGATTGGCGTAGGCGCCCGCACCCGCGACCGCGAGCTGATGCCAACGGGTGTGCAGATAGCGGTAGTTGTCGACGGTGCAGTACATCACGGCCATGGGCAGCCGCCAGCGCAACCCGATCTCGCTGACCGTGCCCCCGTAGTGCCGGGCGCTCACCCCATGGGCCAGTTCGTGCAGCGCCGTGCTCAGCCACAGCAGGGTGAAGACCGCGATCAGCGCGACGGGTTGGCGGCACAGCCACCAGGTGTCACGGGCCAGTTCGGGCAGGTCCGTCGCGAGCAGGACCTCCATCGCCACCAGGATCCCGGTCAGCGGCAGCAGGACCGCGGTCCGCAGGGCGGGGCGCAGCAGCCGGTGCAGGCGTGCGGTGGTGGCGTCGGCGTCGGCGACCAGCCGCAGGGTGCCCCGCAGCGGGGTGCCGCTGAACGGGCTGCCGGGCGGGGCGGCGGGTGCCGGCCGGGGCGGTGCGCCGGCCAGCAGGCTTCTGGTGCCCAGCAGTTGCAGCAGTCGCTGCCAGTGCGCGGCGGCGAGGCGTCTGCCGAAGGTGTCGGCGTACTCCTCGCCGATCTCCGCCAGGCTGCGGGTGCCGTCGAGCCGGGAGATCAGGAAGTACTCCTTCGCCCCGACCTCGAAGGACGCACCGCCCTCCGGTTCCTTGATCAGATGCACGGTGGCGGGTCCGTGCAGCAGGGCGGGGCTCAGCAGGGTGCCGGGGCGCAGTGCCGGGCGGTGCGAGAGGAGTTCCCCCGGGGTGGCGGTCACGGGATCGCCGCCGGGGCGGACGGGGTGACGGTGTCCTCGCGCAGGACCCGGCCGAGTACATGGGAGAGGTACGCCTCGTCGCGGATCGTCACATGCAGCCGGTTGTTGGTCATGTGCATGTACGGGGAAAGCAGCAGCGGCAGCGCCACGGCGGGATCGGTGACGCGCTCGTCGCGCGTACCGTCCCAGGAGCGGAACACCAGCTCGCCGCCCACGGTCAATTCCTCGGCGCGGGTGCGCAGTTCGAGGCAGTGCTCGGCCCAGCCGCGCAGGAAGGCGGGCAGCGTGCCGAGTTCACCGGTGCGGACGGCCCGCCGGATCCCCTCGAAGCGGCGGCCGAGGCCGGGAGCCATCGCGGCGTAGTTCTTGTCGTACTCCTTCGACCCGATGAAACCGGTGCCGGGGAAGGCGTTGTGCCAGAACTCGTAGTAGCGGTCCAGGTAGGCCCCCAGCTCCTCCCGGTCGGGCAGGAAGCAGCCGGCCATGACCATCATCAGCTGGGCGGACGTGCCGAGCAGCACGGTGCGCAGATGCAGGTTCATGGTGCGGAAGGCGTCCGTGACGAGATCACTGGAGTGCGCGAAGTGCCACTCGGCCAGCTCGATCCCGGCCGGGCCGCCGTACTTGCCGTACTCGGGCTCGTACGGTTCGTAGGAGAAGGAGTTGTTGGGCCGCAGGTTCATCCGGCCGTCCTCGCTCATGAACGCGCCGCGGTCGCCCTCCGGGAACTCGATCTCGAAGAGGGTGTTGTAGAACTCGTTGAGGAACCCGGAGTCCACTTCGTAGAGGGCGGGGCGGGCGCGGAGGAAGCCGCTGATGGCCTCCTCGGCGCGGCGCCGTACCTCGGCGGTGGCGGTCGCGTCGACGGGCTTGAGCCGGAGGCGGACGTGCGGCCCCTCCAGCCAGTAGTTGATGAAGAAGTGGCCGGCCAGCAGGCCGTCGGCGGTCAGGCCGGCCACCAGCGGGCGGACACAATTCACCAGCAGGGGCTGCGGGTTGGCCGCGTAGAAGATGTGGATGGCCTGCCAGTCGGCCGCGCCGGGGGCGGGGTCGGTGGCGAGGACGCCGGCGGGTGCGGGGGTGGGGGCCGGTGTGGGGCTCGGCGCGGGGGTCAGCTCTGGCATGTCGGTGCGCCCTCTCTGCGTCGGGTCGAGGTGAAGGTCTCCACGGCCAGCTCGGCCACATGGCTGCCGCGTGCGGAGCGGACATGCAGTCCATCGCGCCCGGGGAGCATCTCCCGCAGGACGACCCGGTCGTCCGGGTGCGCCGGCAGTGCTTCGAGGGCGGTGAGGGAGAGGACGCTGTCGAAGTCCACGTACTGCGGCTTGGCACCCGCGCCGCCTCTGGGGCCGCTGGACACGGTGGCGAACACCTGGTCGGGCAGGGCGTGTTCGCGCCGCCAGCGCTGCCAGCCGAGGAACCACTCCTCGTCGCCCGTGCCGGGCCGGCGGACGGGCAGCGTGCCGGCCGTCGTGGTCCAGCTGCGGCGGCTCAGGACGACCTCGCCGTGCAGCACCCGGGGCCGCCTGGTCACCCCACCGTGCGCCTCACCGGCCGGAACGCCGCCCCAGACGTCCAGGGGCGCCATCGAAGTCGGCGACATCAGCAGGAGCGTACGGGGGATCTCGGGCAGCGCGAGCGGCACCAGATAGCCGAGATAGACGGGGACGACCTCGCGGCCGAGCCGGGTGGAGCGCAGCACCAGCCGGTCCGTCTCCGCGTCGTGCTCGACATGGAGATCGTCGAGGTGGATGCGCCGGTCCTCGGGGACGGTACTGGACTCTCCGGGGCAGACGATCTCGTAGTCGGTGAGCGGGCTGTGCAGATTGAGATTGCTGGTGACCGCGCCTCCGGTGATCTCGGCCAGCACCGCTCCGTCGGGGGTGACGGCGGCGGCGGTGTCGCGCAGCCCGCGCGAGAAGGCCCCGGACCGCTCCTCCGGCCGCTCCACCGGGCCGGCCGTGACGTCGGTGCCGGTCGCGTCCTCCGTGACGTCCGCGTCCTCCGTGTCGTCCGTGTCGTAGACATGGGTGAAACGGCTGAAGGGGAACGAGAGTCCGCCATAGGAGCGGTTGAGCACGACGAGCGGGGCGCCGTCCCTCTCGGTGAGCTGGAGATGGTGGGACTGCGGCGCGAAGTCGGCCGCGACCGGGGCGAGTTCGTCCGCGACGAGGCCGAGGTCCCGTTCGCCGAGGCGGATCTCGGCCGCGTCCGCGTGGTCCTGCCAGAGCTGCCGCATCCGGTCGATGAACGTGCGCCGCGCCGCGTCGATCGCGCGGATGCCCGGAAGTCCGAGCCAGTTCTCCTCCGGCACGTACTCACCCCGGTCGTCGAACGGCCGGCGTTTGCCCGCGAACGACAGGTACTGGTCGAAGAAGTCCTCGTGGAAGTCATGGACGAGGCCCAGTAGGTCGTCGCACCGGCCGCCACGGCCGTAGCGCGCGACGAAGAAGCCCTTGAAGGTGACCCGCTGAGGGAGCGTCAGGTCGAAGGCGGGGAGTATCCGTTCGACGGAGCGCAGCGCCCCGCCGGCCGTCCCGGTCCAGGCGCCCAGCCCGCAGGTCACCTCACGGCCGGCGCTGACGTCCTCGTAGAGGAGGGTCTGCGGCAGTGCGGCCTCCGTCGCGCCCAGCTGGGCCTGGCCCGCGCGCAGTCCGGCGCGCAGTTCGCGCAGCAGTTCCGTCCGCTCGGCGCGGCCGGCGGAGGGGAAACGGCCGACGGCGCGGACGGGCCCGTCGAAGGCGTCGGCCAGCCGGTCGGCCCAGGGGCGGCCGAGGGTGCGCAGCGCGCTCTGGAAGGAGCGCAGTGGATCGGGGCTGTGGACGTCGGTGTCCAGGCACGGCACCCGCACCAGCCCGAGCTGGAGGAGCGCGGCCACATACGTCTCGCACTGCGCGGGCTCGGCGTCGTGCTCGGTACGGAGCCACTCCACCAGCTCGCCGTAGCGCAGTTCGTCCCGTCCCTCGAACACACCGAGCAGCCGGTCCAGCGTGCCACTGCGGCGGAGGTAGAACAGCCGGTCCTTCACCGCGTCGAAGGTCACCGCGGCCGAGTCGTCGCCGGTGCTGATCCACTGACGTACGTACCGGATCCGGTCGTCGTCCCGCTCCCAGCCGGAGGCCGGCCGTACGGGCAGATCGGCCCGCCGGGCGGGGTCGGCGAGGATCAGTTCGGCGAACCGGCCCAGCACGACGACATTGAGCCGCACATGGCTCGACCACACGTCGTCGACACGGATGGTGGCGTCCGCGGCGTCGTGGAAGACGCCGGTGGCGACACCGGTGAAGGTGCTGAACGGGCTGGTCTTGCAGGCAGTCCGGTACAGATACGACAGCACCGACCGCTCGATCTTCCGCATCCGCTTGTCGGGGGACACGCCCGCCGCGGCGCCCGTCTCGGCCTTGCCGATATAGGCGTCGAGCTGTCCCTCCAGGGTCGGGGAGGCCAGCAGGAGGCCGCAGCGCAGCCGGTCCTCGGCGAGGAGCCCGCGCAGCGCGGCCCGGGTCCTGTCGAGGTCGGCGGCGAGCAGCGGCGCGCCCTCGGCGAGCAGCTTCTCCAGATGCCGCCGGTCCCGCAGCCACTCGGCGGTCGCCTCCGCCGCGCGGGGGGCGAGTCCGGCGACCAGCCGGACGGCGGCTTCGGGATCCGCGGGCAGCCGGTTGTTGAAGATCTGGCGGCGCAGGCCAAGCAGTTCACGGCGCTGGGCCGCGCCCGTCCCGTCCGGCGCGATATCGGTGGTGCTCACCACATCGTGCAGCAGATCGCTCAGCCCGGCCGCATGGGCCCGGAGCCGGTCCTCGGCCGCGAGGACGTCGTCCGCCCATCGGCGGCTGTCGTCGCAGCGCAGCGCCTGAACGGACTCGACGGGCAGCCCCGCGACGCGCAGCATGAAGCGGCGGCCCGGTTCCCAGCCCGCATCCGTCGTGTCCGGATCCGGTGCGGCATGCGTGCCCGGTGTGGTGTGCCTGTCCGGTGCGGCGTGCGTGCCGGGTGCGGTGTGCGTGTCCGGTCTCATCGGTCGTTCCCCCATCCCGGTCAGCCGATCTCGTAGCGGAAGTCGGCGGGCCGTGGCCGCTCATTGCCGAGCAGCATGATCAACAGGGGCTTCTCGCCGGTGCGTTCGAGACCCAGCTCCTCGATGTACGAGATGTTGTCGAAGCCGAGGGCGACGCCCGCACCGAGCCCGAGGGCGGAGGCCACGGTGTAGAAGGTCTGCGCGACGGCCCCGATCGTGCCGTTCACCAGCCGGTAGCCACGGTCCCCCACCGCGTCCAGGACGGCGGCGGTGCGGATGGTGGGGACGATCACCACACCGGCCTGCTCCAGGTTGTAGTTGGAGAGGAAGTAGTTGCGCTGGAGGAACGGTCCCGGCGGGCCCGTCACCACCGGGCGCAGGGCGTGTTCGACGGGATCGTAGGCGTACGCGCCGGGCGCCACTCCCTCGACGTGGTTGACGAACGCGTACAGCGTGACCAGGCCCGGCGCGGCGGCGCCCGGCTCGCCGGGCTGTTCTGTGTCGCCGCCGAGCGAAGCCGTGACGCACGCGTCGAGGGTGGCCGCCAGCTGCGCGGCCGTGACCGGACGCGACGCGTCGAAGCGCCCGAAGCTGCTGCGCCGCTCCCGCAGGGCGTCGCGCACACTCACCGTCGGCAGCTCGGGCTCCGGCAGCACGACGGGTGTGCCCGTTCCGCTGGGCGGGATGGCGGCCGCCGGGCCGAGCGCACCCGGCTCCGGGCGGTCGGTCGCGGCTTCCGCCGTCGCCGCGTGGATCCGCTGGAGCGTCTCGAAGCGCAGGACCGTACGGGAGCGTTCGACGTCGGTGTGCCGGACGGCGGGGACGTCGGGGAGAGCGGCGGTGGAGAGCCCGGCGGTGGGCTCGGCGCCCTCCCAGGCCAGCGGGACGACGGCGAAGATGCCTTCCTCCTCATGGGGCACACCCAGCACGTGGCTCAGCCTCTCCTCGTCGAACCACAGCGCGGGTTCGACACTCAGCCCCTGCGCGCGGGCCCAGATACGCCAGGTCCCGACGATCGCCCCGAGATCCATGCTCACCGCGTGGAAGGAGAAACTGTTGTACTTGAACGCGTTCTGCCAGTACTTGATGCCCAGGACCAGGAACTGGTCGCGGTCCGCTCCCGGCGCCCCCTCGCCGAGCGCCGCCCGCACCTCACCGGTCACATCGCCCGCGAGCAGCCGCTGCATGGCGTGGTGCGGGGCCGAGTAGTAGTGAACGCCCGGGGTGCGCGGTCCGCTGGGGCCGGAGACCCAGTAGACGCTGACCGGGTAGAGACCGCCGCCGGAGGCCGTGCCACGGGACCAGTTGGCCTGGGTGTAGTGCGGCAGCGCGGCGAGGTCGGTGTTGGTCTGGACACCGAGCCGGCGTCCGGTCAGACCGTAGGAGTCGCGCAGCATCCCGGAGAGCGAGCCCAGGGTGAACGGCCGCTGTGCGTCGCCCGCTTCGGCAGGCAGACAGCCGGCCGCCACGGTCGCCCCCTCGGGAAAGTCCGTGTCCGGCAGCGGGAAGGACTCGACGCCGGGGTAGAACTTCGCCTTCCTCGGCCGATCCGCCCAGTCGGGGACGAAATCGGCGGGCTCCATCGGGATCCGGCCGCGCTGCATGATCGCGGCCGCATAGTCATGGGCGTAGCCCACGGGACCCTCCTCTCTGCTGGACGGTGCTGTGCTGGACGGTTCGGTACTGGACGGTTCGGTGCTCGACGGTTCGGTGCTCGACGGTTCGGTGCTCGACGGGCTCAGGCGCCGGACGGTGGATCACGGGAAGGGGTGCGGGGCCGGGTTGATGTCGTCCGGTCCCAGATCGTGGTCGCGCAGTCCCGCCGTACGCAGGGCGGTGCGCAGCCGGGGCATGGTGCGGGCGCGCTGCCGCGACCAGCCGAAGTCGATCGGCAGCAGCCCCGGAACGAGCACGCTGACGGTGTGCAGCCCGAGCGTGCGCTGTTCGGGCATGGTCTGGTCGACCACCACCACGTCGAAGCCGGCTCCGGTCACCGCGTCGACACAGCGCCGCAGATCCTCGCGGAGATCCTCGGCGGCCATGGCGCCGGAGAGGTCCGGCCAGCGCAACTCATGGACGGCACAGGGGGGTTCGGGGGCGACTCCGCGCCGGTGCGGACTGTCCGGGTCCAGCAGGAAGCCGGCGTGCTCGCCCATCTCCGGCACGCCGTACACCAGGGGATGGTCGTGCAGCGCCGTCACCCGGTCGAAGTCTCCGGCCATGGCGCGCAACCGGGGCCCGTCGCGCTCGGTACGGTCCCGCAGGTTCACGGCGTCGGTCGCGATCTCGCAGAGCGCCGAGTCGAGCGCGGACTCGGGGTCGAGCCCGGCGCCCGCGCCGAAGCACATCCGGCCGGTCCCGCCGTCGAAACGCTCGGCCACGGCGGTGACCACCGGGACCGGGAAGGTGATCCGGGTGTCGAAGAACCGTGCCCGGTAGCCGTACATGGCCAGCCGGTCGACCATGTGCCGGGTGGAGGCGCGGGTGCTGGTGGCCGGGTCGATCTCGGGCAGCGGCTGCCGCCCGTACCAGGCGAGAAGGAAGGCGTCGCGCTCGATGACCTCCATCAGCCCGAAGTAGATCGCCTCTTCCAGACAGCCGCCGGAGGCACAGCCGTTGGAGCTCTCCTGTACGAACCGGTTCTCCAGGCCGGGGGCGTGATAGTACGTCAGCACCTCGGGGACCAGCCGCGGCTGCTCGTCCCGCAGGGAGTAGCCCCATACCCAGGGGATCTCCCGGTCGGGCGCGAACGGGCGTACCCGTGGGTTGGCCCGGTAGAAGTCCGGTGCGTACAGGCCGACTTCACGGGGGTCGACGGCCTCGGCGCCGAACCGGTCGAGCGTTCCGGTGACGCTGGTGATCCGCGAGCGCGCGCGCATCCCGGCGTAGCGCTCCATGCCTTCGAGCACACCGATCCGGTTGCTGTGGCCGAAGGAGTCGGCGTGGCCGCCCCAGAACGTCTCGCGCAGATACTCGCCGGAGCGCATCGAGAAGCAGCCGATGGTCGCGGAGGTGGAGGTGGAGGAGACGTCATGGACCACGGACGGCCCGAGCGCGCCGCACACCGGGTTGGCGAACGCGGCGACGTCGATGTCGTACGCCTCGATGGGCCGCAGCCGGAAGGAGCCGGGACGGTGTTTGGGGGCGGGACGGAGGGTGATCCGGGCGTCCTCGGCGGTATCGGTACGGGGCGTGGCGCAGCGCGGGCATTCGGGGTCGGGCACGAGCGGGTAGTGCCGGACGGTCAGGGTCCGCAGGTCCACCAGCCGGATCTCGGGGAACGGGCCCCCGGGGGCGGGCGGCAGTTCGCGCAGTGCGGTGACGAGCGCGGCCACGGCGTCCGTCGCGAACGGTGTGGCGTAGGGCCACTCCCCCGCCGCCCGGGTCTCGCCGCCCAGTTCGAGGGCGTCGCGCAGCGCCACGGACCGTACGGCCTGCCAGCGGCGGGCCAGGCAGTGGGAGCAGGCCGGGGCCGGCGCGCCGTCGGCACCGGGCACGGGCCCGATGACGGCGTGCGCGCCGTACAGCCGGACGGGGACCGGCGTGTCGGTGTGCTGCCCGGCGGCGGCCCGCCCGGTCGTCCGGTCGGCCGCCTCCCGGCCCGTGGTGTCCTGGTCGGGGGCGAACGCGTCGCGCGTACCGAGCGCACCGACGTTCACCTCGGGCCCGCCGAGCCGCCCGAGGGCCTGACGCAGCAGGTCCTCCGCCGGGCGGACATCGAGTGTGCTAGGCGCCACGGGATGCCTCCGCGGTGAGGAGCACGCGGGCGGTTCTGATGCCCGCGCCGGCCAGATCCGCGGAGCCGGTGTCCACCATCAGGGCGTCGCGTCCCGCCGCCCGGAGCCGGTCGAGCACCTCGGACCAGTCGGTCACCGCGCGGGAGGCGACGGCCCCGGTCGCCTCGGTGTCCGTGGCGTGCAGGGTCGTCGCGTCGAGGTCACGGAGCAGCGGGTCGCCGAGGTCGAACGGCGCGGCCGTCTCCTCCCGGCCCAGCTGCACCTGTCCGATCAGATCGCGCAGCGCGGCGACCGCGGCGCGCCGCGCGTGGAGGTCGCTGCCGGCGGCCCAGTGTCCGGCTCCCCGCGCGAGCAGCACATGCGCCCCCGAGCGGTCGCTCTCGCCCAGGTCGAGCAGGTCGAGCTCGATGTCGAGGACGGCCGCGGACCGGATGAGGAAGGTGAGTTCGGCATCCGCCCCCTCGCCTTCCGCGAGCGGCTCCAGCGGCACCCTGCCGGCCGTACCGCCCCGCAGGGTGCGGCACAGCGCGTCATGGGCGAGGGCGGAGAGCAGACCGTCGGCGGCGGCGTCCGCCGCCGTGGCGCCGGCTCCGGTCCCGGCGCGCGTCGGCTCGAACAGCCGGTCCGCGTTGTGGGGGCCGAAGGTGCGTACGGCCGCGGCCGGTACGAGGATCCGCTCCTTGGTGAGCAGCGAGACGGCCCGGGTCCAGGCGGTCACCCGCTCACCGCCGGCGGCCGCGCCCGTACCCGTGCCCGCACCGCCGAAGAGCGTCAGCGCGGCGGGCTCCAGCGCACGCACGCCCGCGCCGAGTGTCCCGGCCCGACTCTCGACCTGACTTTCCGTCAGAACACCTGCGGTGGGCACGACATGCTCCGCGTAGACCCCGGCCGCCGCGTTCAGCGCCCGCAGTCGTGCCCCCGCGACATGGTGCACGTCGAAGGCCGCGATACGACGCGAGGCGCCGTGGCCGGTGCCGAACTCGATGAGGGTCGCCTTGAGCGGTATCTGCGTGAGCGGCTCGTCCGCGAACCGGCCGAAGACTCCGGCCAGCGGCCGGACCAGCACCGAGCGGCGGTTCAGCTCCTCCACCAGTGCGTCGGCCTCCCGGGCCGTGTCGACCGTCGGCATCGGAGGGGTGCCGCTGCCGGCCGCCGTGAGGTCCACCGGGAGATCCGGCACACCATCCAGGGGGACGTCCACGGTCAGATCCAGGGAGCCTGCCGGGGCGCCGGCCTCCGCCGTCCCGGCGCAGAACGGGCAGCGCGGGTGGGGCAGCAGGGGTTCGGCCGTGACATCGAGGGACTTCATGTCCTGGATGACGAGTTGGCCCGCGGTCTCCGCCGGCAGTGCGCCGGTGGTGATACGGAAGATCTCGTAGCCGAGCAGATTGCCGATCATCGCCGCCAGGGGGCGGCTCGGGAGGTCACCGGACGGTACGGAACCGGGCAGCGCCAGACCGCTCCAGATGTCCGCCGCCGCCGCTGCCCCGTCGTGGGAACCGATCCGCAGCACCGCGCAGGACCAGCAGCCGGCCGTGTCGGGCGTCATCAGCGGTCCCACCACGGCGAACTGGCCGTAGGACCAGGCCGGCAGGAGTGTACGGCCCTCGGGCACGCCGGCCCGGAGCAGCGGGAACAGCCGCCGCGGGGCCGCGGGGCCCCCGGTGACCACCACGAGGTCGTACGACGCGAGGTCCGCCCAGCCCAGGGGCTGCCGGGGGTCGTCCGCCGCGATCCGCCGCAGGTCCACGGGGCAGCCGTCGGACGCCGCCTCCCGCGCCTCGGACTCGATGGCCGCGATGCTGTCGGCGCCGAGTCCCTGCTGCACGCCGATGGTCGCGCAGCCGTTGCGGATCAGGCTGAGGACGCACCAGCGGGCCACGAGGTCGTCGCCGAGCACGGCCACCCGCGCCGTACGGAAGCGGTCGAAGCGGCGCTCCGCATCATCGGAGTAGTGGTCGACGTAGGCGATCTGCGGGGCGAAGCGCCGGGCCACGTCGGGCGGTGTGCCGTGCGGCTCGTTCGCGGTCGCCGGGACCGGCCGGGCGAAGTCCCGTTCGTACAGGCTGTTCACCAGCTCGCCGACCATGGAGCGCTGCTGGTCGCCGAGGCCCTGGCAGATCTCGGAGACCGAGTGTTCGCCGGTGAGATGCGGCACGATCAGTGTGGCGAACCGGTAGGCGGACTTGGCCGTCAGCTGGAAGCCGCCGTCGGCGTTGTGGAAGAGCACCCCCTCCGGTGTTTCGGTGAAGAGCACGTCGCGGCGGATGCGCGGGCGGGTCGAGGCAACGGTCGCGTAGATCGCTGAGCCCATGAGAATGACACCCCTGGATGCTTGGTCAAGGTGGCCTGATCGTGGTGGAGTTCGGGCGTCGCCCGTCAGTGGCGTGCTGTCGCCGCCTGGCTGTTGTGCCTCTCGCGCGCCTGCCGACGCGCGTAGATTTTCAGCAGTCGATGGATGCGGTAGGGGCCGGGAGGCCCTTCTTCGAGCAGACCCGCGTCGGCGAGCCGCTCCAGTGCCTCTTCCGCCTCGGGCGAGTCACCGAGCGCGTGGGAGGAGAGCAGCAGCCCCTCGTGGTCGCCGAGCCGGTGGAAGGCTTCCCGCCAGCGCGGCTCCAGGCGGCGCAGCGCGCCGCCGAAGACCTGCGGTACGGACAGCCGCGGGTCGTCGGCGAGGGAGAGCCTGGCAGGCAGGTCCTCCGCCAGCCAGGCCGCGCAGTCCTCGACGCGCAGTCCGGGGCGGGTGAGCAGCCGGGCGGCGGCGATCCGCAGGCTGAGCGGGAAGTGGCCGCAGATACGGGCGAGTTCGCCCGCGGCGGCCGGTTCCGCCGCCACGCGTTCCGGGCCGAGAACGGCGGCCAGCAGTTGCCGGGATTCCGCCGGGTCGAGGGTGGACAGCCGGTGCACACTGCCGCCGTGGGTGGCCATCAGTCCGGCGAGACCGCGTCTGCTGGTGACGAGTGCGGCGCTGCCCGGCCCGGCCGGGAGAAGCGGGCGGACCTGGTCGGGGCTGGTCACATCGTCGAGGACGAGCAGCGTCGCGCCGTCGGCGGTTCCGGGCTGCGGCAGGTGCGCCAGCGCCTCGGCCGGGGTGACGGGGGAGCCGTCCTCACGCGTCATGGCGAGGATGAACACACCGCCGGGGAAGCTGTCCTGGGTGTCATGGGCGGCCTGCTGGGCCAGCGCCGTCTTTCCGATGCCCGGGGCTCCGGAGAGGACCACGACGGTGGTGTCCGGGGATCCCGCGGTGAGGCGGGCGGTGATCGCCGCCCGCTCGGCGGTACGGCCGGTGAAGGACGGCACCGGCGGCACCGGCCGTACGGCGGGTGTGAGCGGTGCGGACGGTGCGGGAGCGGGAGCCGGAGCGGGGATCTGAGCGGGGGCGGCGATCGCCAGGGGCTCGGTGCGCGGGGCGAGAGCCACCGCCGTACGGCCGCCGGGGAGCGGCGTCCGGTCGAGCGCCGGATCGAGTGCGGGCGGACCGAGGTCGTCTCCGCGGAGGATCGACAGTTCGAGCCGCTGGAGCGACGGGCCGGGATCGACGCCCAGTTCTTCTTTCAGCCGGCCTTTCACACTGCGGTACTCGGAGAGCGCCTCCGACTGCCGGCCGGTGCGGTAGAGGGCCTCGATGAGCTGTTCGGAGAACCGTTCCCGCCCGGGGTGCCGGCGAGCGGCCTCCCAGAGGTCGACCAGTACCTGACGACATCGGCCCAGCGCGAGCTCGATGTCACAGGCCCGTTCGAGCGTACGCAGCCGCTCCTCGGTCAGTCCCGGCACCTCGTCGCGGTGCAGCATCGGGGAGGGCACGTTCGCCAGCAGGGGCCCCTGCCAGAGCGTGAGCGCCTCCTTGAGCCGGTACAGCTCCCCCTCGGCGTCGTCGGCGGCGTCCGCCGCCCGTACCAGCGCACGGAACCGCACCAGGTCGAGTGTCTCGGCGTCGGTGTTCATCCGGTAGCCGCCGGGTACCGCCTCGATGACATTGCGGGTGACTCCGTACTTGACGAAGATCCGGCGCAGCCTGAGGACACAGCTCTGGAGCGCGGCCCTGGCCGTGGCCGGCTGGTCCTCGTCCCACAGGGCGCGCAGCAGATAGCCGGTGGACACCACGGATCCCGGGTGAATGAGGAGAGCCGCCAGCAGGCTGGACGGTTTGGACGGTTTAAGAACAACAACGTCATGGCCCTCGGCAATACTCAAAGGACCCAAAAGCTGAAAACGCACGCGACCTCTGCCCCCGAATCAGTAGCGTCCGTGACGCATGAAAGTGCCGAATCCCGGGCACCGCACGACATCAGGGCATCCATGGACGGAAAGGGTGTGCGTTTTTCGTTGGTACAGACCTCTGCCAGGCCCCACTGATTTCCTACTCCCCCGTAGCCACGCTGCTGAGTTGCTCCGCCACCATCGACGAGGGCCAGCTCAGCGGAGTGATACGTACCGCTGTTCCAAAGGAAATTAACGTTGCTTTACCAACAGATGAATAGGCTCGGCGGTGCACGTGCGGTGGCTTCCAAAACAATGCCGAAGCCCAGAACTTGTTGGGCATCCTAGTAACTCGCCCATGGAAAGTCGACCCTCCGGCGCGCCGGTATTCCCGGACGGCGAACCAACCGGAAAGAAGCACTTATTGAGTGTGAATACGGCCCGCCGCCGCGAACACACACAAAGGGGCACACACGCAAAGGGGGAGGTCCCGCGGAGCGCGCTCCGCGGGACCTCCCCGGCACCATCCCCGCGCGGGTCAGCCCGCCGTGTCCGCGTGCTCCGCTTCCGTCAGGACGACCGTGACTCCGCGCGCGCGGAGCCCCTCGACGACGCGGGGGTCCGCCCCGTCGTCGGTCACCAGCGTCCAGTCGGGCCGGAGCGGCGTCCAGGTGTGGAACGGCCGGCGGCCCAGCTTCGCCGCGTGGGCCAGGACGTACACGCGCTCGGCGCGCCGGGCCATGAGCTCCTTGAGGCGCGTCTGGCGCAGGTCGGCCTCGCAGATGCCGTACTCCGCCGAGACGCCGTCCGTGCCCAGGAAGAGCCGGTCGAACGTGAGGCGCTCCAGGGCCGCTTCGGTGAGCGGTCCCACGAAGCCCTGGCTGAGCGGGCGCAGCGTTCCGCCGAGGCATTCGACATGGACGGACTCGACGTCCGCCAGCTCCTGAAGGGCCGTCAGGCCCGTGGTCGCGACGGTGACATCCTTCGCCGTGCGCAGTTCGTGGGCGAGCGCCCCCACGGTCGATCCCGCGTCCAGCAGCAGCGACTCCCCCGGCCGTACCTCCGCCGCCGCCCAGCGCGCGATCGCCTGCTTGGCCTCGAACGCCTCGCCCGTGCGCTGCCGCAGCGACGCCTCGGGATGGGCGGCCAGCGCCATGGCACCGCCGTAGGTACGGGCGAGCTGTCCGTCCGAGGTCAGCTTCGCGAGATCGCGCCGGATGGTGGAGGCCGTGACCCCGAACAGCTGGGACAGCTCCTCCACACTGGCCAGTCCGGTGGTCGTGGCGAGATGGACGATTCGATCGCGCCGGGCCTTCGATCCGATCGCAGACATCAGTCCTCTGTCCTCCGGTACGGACGATCGGGTGGTCAACGGGCCGGAGTGGTGGACATCTCGGCGGCCTGGCGCAGGGCCTCGACCATGCTACCGGCCTCGGCACGGCCCGTACCCGCGATGTCGAAGGCGGTGCCGTGGTCGACGGAGGTACGGATCACCGGCAGTCCCACGGTGAGGTTGACGCCGGCTTCGATGCCCATGACCTTGACGGGGCCGTGGCCCTGGTCGTGGTACATGGCGACGATCAGGTCGTAGTCGCCGCGCGCGGCGAGGAAGAAGGCGGTGTCGGCGGGGAGCGGCCCGACCGCGTCGATGCCGTCGGCGCGCAGCACCTCGATGGCCGGGACGATCTTCTCCTCCTCCTCGCCGTAGCCGAACAGGCCGTTCTCGCCCGCGTGCGGGTTGATGCCGCACACCCCGATGACGGGCTTCGCGACCCCGGCCCGCACCATCGCCTCGTGGCCGCGGCGCACGGTCCGCTCGACGAGTCCGGGTTCGATCCGGCGTACGGCGTCGATCAATCCGATGTGGGTGGTGACATGAATGACCTTCACCTTGGGGGTGGACAGCATCATCGACACCTCCTCGACCCCGGTGAGATGAGCGAGGAGTTCGGTGTGTCCGGGGTAGAGATGGCCGCCCGCGTGCAGGGCCTCCTTGTTGAGCGGGGCGGTGCAGATGCCCTGTACGTCGCCGCGCACGGCGAGTTCGGCGGCGACCCGTACGTACTGGTACGCGGCGTCGCCCGCGACCGCGGACAGCTGTCCCCACGGCAGGTCCGCGGGGAGCAGTCCGAGGTCGACGACATTGACGCGGCCGGCGCGGAACACGGCGTCGGCCGGGGTCCCGACGGAGACGATCTCGCAGGAGACGCCGAGGATCCGGGCCGCCTGGCGCAGGCGTTCCGCGTCCCCGATGACGACGGGGCGGCAGCGGCGCGCGGTGTCGGCGTGGAGCAGCGCGGGGACGATCACCTCGGGGCCGATACCGGCGCCGTCGCCCATGGTGACCGCGATGATCGGGAGCGGCGCTGCGGCCGTCTCTGTCTGCACGGGGGCCTCCACGGGGGCGGTCGTCGGGGCTGCGTTCACAGGACTTCTCCTTGCGGTGCGGATGACACGGACGGTGGGGGGACGGGCGCGACGGACCCCACGCCCGGTACGGCGGGCCGATCACCCCGTACGGCGGGGCCATCGCCCGGTACGGCGGGGTGAACCGGCCGCAGGGCGCGGGCGATCCGCAGCAGGGACCCGGTGTCGCCGTAGCTTCCGGGGCGGGTGACGACGGAGCGGCCGTCGTCGGTGCGGCAGTGCACGGCTCCGTGGTGGATCTCTCCCGCCGGATGGAGCCGGGTGACACCGAGCGTGTCCAGGACGCGCCGCGCGGTCTCGCCCCCGGTGAGGACGAGATCGGCGGGGTGGGGCACGGCGGCGACGGCACGGGCGAGCCCCGCCACCACACGACGGGCCGAACCGGTGAGGATGCCACGGGAGTTGTCGACACTGACGACGGTGATGCCGTGCGGGTCGACGGGGAAGGAGAGCGGTGGACCCGCCTCGGCGAGCAGAGCGGCCGGGAGAGCGGTGTGCCGGGCTCCGGCCCGGGTGAGTTGCGCGATCTGCGCAACGGCGGCGGGTTCCGCGGTACCGACCACGACGAGCAGCGGCCGGCCGGGGGGACACGGCTGATCCGGTGGAAGGGGCCCGCGCGGTGACGGTACGTCAGCGCCGGCCGGGCCGAGCACCCGGCCGAGCGCGGCGGCGAGTCCGCCGGTGCCCATGAGCCGTACGCCGGGTCCCAGCGGGAGCGCGGCCGCGATCACCGCGTCCAGGTCCGCGTCCGTCTCGGCGTCGCAGACGGGGCGCAGTCCCGCCGCCATGAGGTCGCGGAGCCGGCCCGTGAGGTCCGCTCGCGAGGAGCGTACGGCGGCGAGCGGTACGACGGCCGTCCGCAGGTCGCCGAGGGCGGCGGCCACCGAGGGCGGTACGGGCAGCGACTCGGCCCGCCAGGCGTCGGTGGCGTGCAGCGGGGTGCCGCGCAGGTGGACGACGCCGTCGCGGACGGTGCGCCCGGCCACCGGCAGGGCGGGGGCGATCACCAGTCCGGCCGCTCCCCCCGCGTACGCGGCGGCCTCGGCGGCGAGGTTGCCGCGCAGCAGCGAGTCCGTCTTCTTGATGAGTACGGTACCGGCGGCGGCGCCGCGCACGGCCTCGCGCACGATACGGGCGGCCTCCTCGGCGGGAAGCTGGCGGGTGTCGAGATCGAGGACCAGCGCCTCCCCCTCGGCGGGGGGAGCCGCGGGCGCCGGGCCGAGCACGATCCGGCCGGGGAGGCGCAGCGCCACCGCCGTCTCGGCCGCACCGGACAGATCGTCCGCGAGCGCGAGTACGCGGCACGGTTCACGCCCGCCGCGGGGCTTGATGACCACGGATACCTCCTCCGGGCGGCCCCGGCGGGCTGCCTCGGTGCCTGATGATGACACATGCTGCGCGAAGTGCGCGAGACCTCTTGCGCGGAACACGCAATCGTGCCACCTTTTGCGGCGCGACACCTGTTGCCGCCGGACAGACCGGACCCCGGGAATCACGCCCCGGCGTCCGCCGGGCCCGACGGCGACAGCTTGAGCCGGTCGCTTCCCAGCACCCGAGAAGGTCGACGATGACCCCTACTCCTCAGAGCGCTCCTCCCGACGCTCCCTCGCGTGAGCCCTCGCCGAAGCCCGCACATGAGGGCTTCGGCCGCCGCACCCTGCTGCGCTGGGGCGCCGCCGGTGGCGCGGGCGTGGCGCTCGGCCCGCTGGCCGCCTGCGCGGGCCCCACCGGGGCCCCCGGCCCCGGCACCCTCACCCTCGGCCTGAACCGCTCCCTGGTGAGCCTGGACAACAAGCTCAACCAGTTCGACGCCGCCGTCACCGTGCAGCGCGCGGTACGGCAGGCGCTCACCCGTATCGGTCCCGGGATGAAGCCGCAGCTGGTCCTCGCCGACCGGTTCGAGATGGCCGGGCCCACCGCCTGGACCGTACGGCTGCGCGACGGCGTGTGCTACTCCGACGGCAGCCCCGTCACCGTCGAGGACGTCGCGACGGCCCTCGGGATGTACGGGAAGGTCAACGGTTCCTTCCTGCTCGGTCTCTTCCCCGAGCTGCCCGCCGTCGAGAAGACCGGACCCCGCACCTTCCTGCTGCACACCCGCGAGCCCGTGCCGGTGCTGGACCGGCTGATGGCCAACATCCACATCACCCCCGCCGCAGCCAACCGGCCCGAGGAACTGCGGACCGGACTCGGCTCCGGGCCGTACCGCGTCCTCAGGGCCAACGCGGGCGCCGGCGAGTACACCCTCGGCCGCAATCCGGGGTACTGGGGCGCCAGGCCGCGGATCGAGACCGTACGGGTCCGGTTCGTACCGGAGGAGTCCAGCAGGGTCGTCGCGCTGCGCAGTGGCGAACTCGACGTCGTCGACACCCTCACCCCGGACTCGGCCGAGCAGCTCACCGGCCTGCCAGGCGTCGAGGTCGAGGAGACCTCCGGCGTCCGGATGTGCCAGCTGTTCTACAACTTCCGCAAGCCCGGGGGCACACCGCTCGCCGACCCGCGGGTGCGGCGCGCGCTGACGTACGCCATCGACGGCGACGCCCTGGTCGACGACGTGCTCAACGGCTCGGCGGAAGAGGCCGGCGGGGTGGTGCCGCTCGCGCTCGAAGGCGCGGTGCGCACCGGCTCGTACACATACGACCCCGGCAGGGCACGCGCGCTGCTGAGGTCGCTGGGCGCGACGGATCTGCGGATCAGGATCATCTGGGAGTCGGGGGAGTTCGCCGCCGACACCTCCGTCATGGAAGCCGTCCTGGACATGCTCAAGGCCGTCGGCGTACGCGCCTCGCTCCAGCAGTTCGAACCCGGCGGCGACATCCTCACCTGGCGCCAGGGCCGGGCGGGCGACTGGGATGTCATCGGCAACGGCTACGGCAGCCCCACCGGCCAGGCGCTCACCACACTCCAGGGCATGTACGGGGGCACAGCGGCGAAGGAGCGTACCCGCGACGCCTTCATGGGGTACGTGATCCCGCGCGTGGAGCGGCAGCTCACCGCCGCCTCCACCGAGGTGGACGACGCCGAGCGGAACAAGCGGCTGGCCGCCGTGCAGAAAGCCATCTGGGAGACGTGGCCCAGCCTCTGGGCCTTCGCGCCCAAGACGCTGCTCGCCCGCAGAACCCGCGTCCGGGGCATGTCGCTGCTCCCGATCAACTCCTATGACCTGTCCGCCGTACGGCTGGAGGGCTGAGCCGTGCCGACGTATCTCGCCAAACGGCTCGGCCAGAGCCTGCTCACCGTCTTCCTCACCCTGACCACCGTCTTCCTGCTGGTACGTCTCGCCCCCGGCGATCCTGCCGCAGCCTACGCGGGCCCCACCGCGACCACCGCCGATCTCGCCCGTATCCGTGCCCAGTTCGGCCTGGACCAGCCGCTGTTCACGCAGTACGGCATCTTCCTGCGCGATCTGCTCACCGGAGACCTGGGCACCAGCTACTCCTTCCACGCCCCGGCCCTCGACGTGGTGCTCGACCGGATGCCGTACACCATCACGCTCGCCGTCTCCGCGATCACCGTCACCGCCGTGGTGGCCGTACCGCTCGGTGTGTGGATGGCGCGCCGCGCCGACTCGAAGCGCGAGCTGGGCGCGAATGTGCTGACCATCACCGGGCAGTCCATGCCGGACTTCTGGACCGGCGTGATGCTGCTGACCGTCTTCGCCGTGCTGCTTCCCGTGCTGCCCGCCTCCGGATTCACCTCCTGGAGCGGTCTCGTCCTGCCGACGGTCACCGTGGCCATCCTGCAACTGGCCCTGATCTCACGGCTGGTACGGCGCGAGATGACCACGGCGCTCGGCTCCCCGTACCTCACCGTCGCCCGCTCACGCGGCTTCTCCGAACGCACCCTCACCTGGCGCTACGCCCTCCCCAACTCGGGGGTGCCGCTGCTCACGGCCATCGGTACCCGGTTCGCGGCGCTGCTCAACGGCGTGGTCGTGGTCGAGGTCGTCTTCGGCTGGCCCGGCGTCGGCTCGCTCGTCGTCCGTGCGCTGGAGACCCGGGACTACCCGCTGATCCAGGCCACCGTGCTGGTCACCGCGACCCTCGCGATCCTCGTCCAACTCCTCGTCGACCTCGCCTACCCGCTGCTCGATCCGCGGGTGCGCCTCGGAAAGGCGGCCTGAGACATGACCACCGCCCCGCGTACCGCCGCGTCCCCGGGCATCCCGCCCGCCGGCGCGACCGCCTCCTCCGGCGCCCGGCCGAGCGCCGTCACCGCCCGCGATCTCGCCCGTGCCACCGCCACCCGGCAGCGGCGTGGCGCCCGGTTCAAACTGTGGGCGGGAGCCGTCTGCACCGCGCTCGTCGTGCTGCCGGTCGCCCTCGCGGGTCTGCTGCCGCTGCCGGGCGCCGACGCGCAGGATCTGTCGCGGCGCCGGCTGCCCCCGCTCAGTGAGGGGCATCTGTTCGGAACCGACCAGCTCGGCCGCGATCTGCTCTCCCGTGTGCTGCACGGCGGCCAGGTCTCACTGACGGTCGGCATCCTCGCCGTACTCGTCTCGGGACTGATCGGTGTCGCGGCGGGCTCCGCGGCCGGATTCTTCGGCGGCTGGGTCGACGCGGTCGTCTCCCGGCTGCTGGAGGCCCAGCTCGCGCTGCCCCTGCTGATGATGCTGCTGCTCGTGGTCGCCCTGTTCGGTCCTTCGGTCGTCGTCATCACCTGTGTGATCGCGGTCGCGCAGTGGCCCGAGGTGGCGCGGCTCACCCGCTCGCTCGTGCTCGTGGAACGGGAGAAACCGTATGTCGCCGCCGCCCGGGTCCTGGGGCTGCGCGGCTGGTCGGTCCTCGGCCGGCATGTCATCCCCAATGTGATCCGCCCGGCGAGCCTGGTGGTCCTGCTGCTGCTCGCCCAGGCCGTACTGCTGGAGAGCGCGCTGAGCTTCCTCGGCGCGGGACCGCAGCGGCCGTTCGCGACCTGGGGCCGGATCATCTCCGACGGCCAGGACTACATCACCACCTCCTGGTGGCTGGTCACCCTGCCGGGTCTGGTCATCGCCCTGCTGGTGGTCGGCGTCAACCTGCTCGGTGACGGGCTGCGCGACCGTACGGGTACGACCAAGGCGCCGCGCGGGGCTCGGGTGCCGCGTGGCACGCGCGCCGCACGCGTCGGGAAGGGAGCCTGAGCCATGACGGATGTTCCGACGAAGGACGCTCCGGCGCCGGGCACGAAGGGCGCTCCACCGAAGGATGTTCCCTTGCTGGACGTCGAGGACCTGCGGATCGAACTCATCACCGCGCACGGGGTGGTCCGCGCCGTGGACGGAGTGGGTTTCACCGTCGGCAGGGGCGAGACCGTGACACTCATCGGCGAGTCCGGATCCGGCAAGTCCACCACCGCCATGGGCGTGCTGCGGCTGCTGCCCGAGGGCCTCGCGGTGCTGTCGGGGAGCGTACGGATCGCCGGGCGGGACGTCCTCGCCGACCCCGGCGCGGCCCGCGCGGTACGCGGACGCACCGTGTCGCTGATCCCGCAGGACCCGATGACGGCCCTCAGCCCGGTCCATACGATCGGCCGGCAGCTCGGCGACGCACTGCGGCTGCGGCACCCGGGGCTGTCCCGCGCCGCGCTCAGGGAACGCGGGACCGACCTGCTGGCCCAGGTCCGTATCCCCAGACCGGAGACGCGCTGGAAGGCGTATCCGCACCAGTTCTCCGGCGGCATGCTGCAACGCATGCTGATCGCCGTCGCGCTCGCCGGGGAACCGGAGCTGCTGATCGCCGACGAGCCCACCTCGGCGCTGGACGCCACGGTGCAGGCGAGCGTGCTCGATCTGCTGATGGAACTACAGGAACAGGAGTCTCTCGGGATGCTGATGATCACGCACGATCTGGGGGTGGCCCGGGTCGTCTCCGACCGTATCCATGTCATGAGGGAGGGCAGATTCGTGGAGTCGGGATCCGCCGGACAGATCGTGGACCGGCCGGCCGCACCGTACACCCGCGACCTGCTGGCCGCCGTACCACGGCTCGGTGCCTGGGACGAGGACACCCTCACGCGGACCACGACGGGGGAAGCACGCCCATGACCGGCACGCACACCACCGGCGCCGGTCCGTTCCTGAGCGTCGAGGACCTCGTCGTCGAATACCCCACCGCGCGGGGCCCGTTCCGCGCGGTCGACCGGGTGAGCTTCCAGCTGGAGCGCGGCGGCTCGCTCGCGGTCGTCGGCGAGTCGGGGTGCGGCAAGTCCACCCTCGCCCGCGCCCTCGTACGGCTGCTGAGGCCCACCTCGGGCCGGATCGTGCTCGACGGTACGGATATCGCCGGGCTGGCCGAGCGGCGGCTGCGCCCGCTGCGGCGGCGCGTGCAGATGGTCTTCCAGGATCCGTACGGTTCGCTCGACCCGCATCTGACCGCCCAGCAGATCGTGGCCGAGCCACTGCGCCTCTCGGGCGTCGGGGACAGGGCGGAGCGCGCGCGGCGCGCGGCCGGGCTGATCGACCGGGTGGGGCTGCCCGCCACCGCCCTGCACCGCAGGCCGTCGGAGTTCTCCGGGGGCCAGCGCCAGCGCATCGGGATCGCCCGCGCGCTCGCCTCCCGGCCGGAACTGCTGGTGTGCGACGAGGCGACCTCCGCGCTCGACGTCTCCGTCCAGGCCCAGGTGCTCGGTCTGCTGCGCGAACTCCAGGCCGAGACCGGTATCGCCTATCTCTTCATCGCGCACAACCTCGGAGTGGTCCGGGAGATCAGCGACGAGGTACTGGTGATGAACGCGGGCCGGATCGTCGAGCGCGGCCCGACCGGCGCCGTGCTCGCCTCACCGGCCGAGCCCTACACCCGGGCGCTGCGCCGCGCCGCCCTCGATCCCACGGCGATCCGGGGCGTGAAACCCCGCCACCTGCTCGGCATCGCGGCCGAGACGCGCACCGCCCCCCACGTACCGGAAGGCACCCGCTCGTGACCCACGGCATCCACCTGCCGCAGTTCCCCGTCCCGCTGTCCCGGCTCGTCCTGGGCACCATGACCTTCGGCGACACCGTCGACCGCGCGGGCGCCGCCGCCATGCTCGACACCGCGCTCGACGCGGGCATCACCGGTGTCGACACCGCCAACGGGTACGCGGGCGGCGAGAGCGAACGTATCCTCGCCGGGCTGCTGCCGGGCCGTCGCGACCGGATCGTCCTGGCCACCAAGGCCGGTATCCCCCACCCGGACCAGGGCGAGCACGCGCCGCTCTCCGCCGCCGGAATGCGCGCCGCGCTGGAGGGCAGCCTCGGACGGCTGGGCACCGACCATGTCGATCTCTTCTATCTGCACCAGCCCGACCGCGCCACACCGCTCGCGGAAACCCTCACGGCCGTCGCCGAGTTCGTCGCCGAGGGGAAGATCCTCGCGCTCGGGGTCTCGAACCACGCGGCCTGGCAGATCGCCGAACTCGTCCGTACGGCGGGCGAGACGGGGGCTCCGCGCCCCGTGGTCGCCCAGCAGTTGCACAACCTGCTCGCGCGCCGGCTGGAGGAGGAGTACGTCGAGTACGCGGCGGTCACGGGGCTGCGCACCATGGTCTACAACCCTCTCGGCGGCGGACTCCTGACGGGCCGTCACGTCTTTGGACGGACCCCGGAATCGGGCCGGTTCGGGGACTCCAAGCTCGCCGCGATGTACCGGCAGCGCTACTGGGACGAGCGGCTGTTCGCCGCGGTCGGCCGCCTCACCGGGATCGCGGACGAGGCCGGTATCCCGCTCACCGAACTGGCGCTGCGCTGGCTGCTCGACCGGCCCTCCACCGACGCGCTGCTGCTCGGCGGCTCACGCACCGAGCATCTGCGGGCCAACATCGCCGCCGCGCAGGCCGGTCCGCTGCCCGCCGGGGTGACCGCGGCCTGTGACGAGGTCGGCGCCGGGCTGCGCGGCCCGATGCCCGCGTACAACCGCTGACCCGGGGAGCCGCACCCCGGCGCCCCGGCCCTCGGACCACCCGGCCCGTCGCCGGGCCGGCCCATCCCGCCCCACTCGAAGGGACTTCCATGACCCGCCCCCCGTCCGGTACGCCCGCCGCCTTCGCCACCGCCCTGCGCGCCCGCGAACAGCTCATCGGCTACTGGTCCGTCCTCGACTCCCCCGTCTCCACGGAGCGCATCGCGCGCCTCGGCTACGACTATGTGGCACTGGACGCCCAGCACGGCCTGATCGAGTACGCGGGGCTGCTCGCCTCCCTCACCGCCATCGACACCAAGGGGAGCACCGCCGTCGGGCTGGTGCGCACCGAGGCCAATGACCCGGCGCCGATCGGCCGCGCGCTGGACGCGGGGGCGGCCGGGGTCATCGTGCCGCTCATCGACACCGCCCAGGACGCCGCCGACGCGGTGGCCGCCGTACGCTACCCGCCGCTCGGCCGCCGCTCCTACGGCCCGATGCGCTCCGGGCTGCGGATCGGGCCCGACCCGGCCGAGGCGCATGAGCAGACCGTCGTCCTCGCGATGATCGAGACGGCGGACGGCCTCGCCAACGTCGCGGAGATCTGTGCGACCGAGGGGCTCGACGGCGTCTATGTCGGCCCGTCCGATCTGCGGATCGCCCTCGGCGGCGCCACCTCCACCGACCCCGCCGTCGCCGACCGGTTCGAGGCCGCGCTCGTCACCGTGCGCGAGACGGCGGCCGCCGCCGGAATCGCCGCGGGGATCCACAACGCGGACGGCGCCAGTGCCGCCCGGCGGCTGGCGGAGGGCTTCACCTTCGCCACCGTCTCCAGTGACCTGACGCATCTGGCACAGATCGCGGGCAGCCATCTCGCCGCCGCTCGTGGCACCGGAGAGGCCCGGTGACCCCGGCGAACCCGGCCGCCGACGGTGTCCTGCGCCCGCATCCCGGCGAACCGGGCCGTACCGAAGCCTCGCTGGCCGCGCCCGCCGCGCAGAACCACGCCGCGAACCTGACCGTGCTGCCCGGCGGGGACCTGGGCTGCGTCTGGTTCGCCGGGACGCAGGAAGGCGTCGCGGACATCTCCGTCTGGTTCTCCCGGCTCGCCCCGGAGGCCGCCGGCTGGTCCGCACCGGTCCGGCTCTCCGACGACGCCACCCGTTCCGAGCAGAACCCCGTACTGTTCCCGGCGCCCTCCGGCGAGCTGTGGCTGCTGCACACCGCGCAGCGCGCGGGCCACCAGGACACGGCCGAGGTGCGGCGACGGATCAGCCGGGACAACGGCGTGACCTGGGGCCCCTCGCGCGTCCTGTTCCCGGCCACGGCCGGGGGCGGGGTCTTCGTACGCCAGCCGGTCGCCGTGCTGCCGTCGGGGCGCTGGCTGCTGCCCGTGTTCCGCTGCGTCACCACGCCGGGCGAGCGGTGGTCGGGCGGCCGGGACACCAGCTCGGTCATGATCAGCGACGACGCGGGGGCGACCTGGGACGAGCGGCCGGTGCCCGGCTCCACCGGGCTGGTGCACATGAACATCCATGTCCTGGCGGACGGTTCGGCGCTCGCGCTGTTCCGCAGCCGCCGGGCGGACCATGTGTACCGCTGCCGGTCGGAGGACGGCGGGGAGTCCTGGACGGCGCCGGAGCCGCTGTCCGTCCCCAACAACAACTCCTCGCTCCAGTACGTCCCGCTGGACGACGGCCGGCTCGCCCTGGCGCACAACCACAGCAGCGCCGCCGACGCCACCGAGCGGCGGGTGTCGCTGTACGACGAGATCGACGACGACGGTGTGAGCGGGGCCGCGCCCCCGGGGGACACGGGAAGAACCGACACCGCGCCGCCGCCTCCGGACAGCGCCGCCTTCTGGGGCGCTCCGCGTGCCCCGCTCACGCTCTCCTTCTCGTCGGACGGCGGCCGTTCCTGGCCGGTGCGCCACGATCTGGAGACGGGCGACGGCTACTGCCTCACCAACAACTCCCGGGACGGCCTCAACCGCGAACTGTCCTACCCGTCCATCGCCCGGTCCTCCGACGGGACGCTGCACGTCGCCTTCACCCACCACCGGCGCGTCATCAGGTACCTGCGCCTGAGTCCCGCCTGGACAGCCGGGGAGGACACGAGCGGCTGAGGCTGGGCCATTCGGGGCCCGTTGTGACCGGTCGCGGGCGGGCGGGAATACCGCGGCCGGGTGTGCGGCTGGGAT
>NZ_PHRF01000005.1:0-204015 GCF_004151105.1 Streptomyces sp. L-9-10 | reverse complement strand
TGACCGACGACAACGCGGCGAGGCGCGGCCCGCCGCGGCAGCGGCTGATGTCACCGCGGGCACGCGAGCCCGGCATGATCCAAACGAGAGGCCCTAGGGGCGGGCTCGGTCAGGGGCGGCCTTGATGGTGAGAGGGCTCGTCGCTCTCGCGGTGGAGCACCAGGTGCTCGTGGTGGAGAACGCCGTCGCGGATGTCGCCGGTCGCGGTGAAGCCGGTGTCGTCGACGTAGTCGATGTGGTCGCCGGTGACGGTGTAGCTGCCGGTGTAGGCGCTGCGGCGGTCGCCGCGGGCCTCGTCGTAACGGCCGTTCGCCAGTAGTTCCTGCCGGATGAATCCGTCCGCGGTCACCCACATGCCGACGTACGGGTGTGCGGTGCGGGGCGTGTCGTTGCTGGTCATGGGTCCACGGTCCACCCGGTGGCCGGGAGTGGCCAGGCCGCCGTCTCCCCAGGTGGGGGCCTCCTGGGTGCCACGCACCCACCCTCGCGGGTGACTGGGCCCCTTTGGCCCCTCGTGCGGTACGACAGCGGCGCGGGCCGTCCGGGAAGGCCCCCTCGCTCGCGGCGGAACGGATCGTGGGTGTGCGACACCTGGGGACACCGCGGCCTGGTTGCCGTTGCGCCGCGCGACAAACCTGGGTGGTCAGGCAGCCGTTGCGGGTGCCGGACACTCGCCTCGGACGCGTGCCGCCCCTCACTCTCGCGGGGGGCACCACCCACGAGGCGACCTTCCCCGAGGAGCACGCCATGAGCATCACCGACACCGTGGACTGGAACCCGGAGACCCTCGACGGGATCCTCTCGAACGACGAGGGCCGCCCCGTCCTGTTCACCAACGCCCGCATTCTGACGACGGACCCGTTGATCGGGACCATGACCGGCGCCGACCTCCTGTACGTCGGCTCCCTGATCGTGGGGGTCGGGCCCGCCATCGTCACCGCCGCCCAGGACGACAACGCCATCGTCGTGGACTGCACGGGTATGACCATCGCCCCCGCCGTCGTGGACACCGTGGCGCTGGCCGGTGGCCGCGGACACCGCTCGGAGTACGCCGCGACGCTGACCCCGGGCAACACCTCCGACTTCCTGGTGGTGCCCGACGAACTCGCCACCGACGTGCGGGACGCGGTCGCCACGGTCATGACACGGCCGGGACAGGTCCGCGCGCTTGTCGCGGCCGGTCGGCCGGTGCTGTGGGCCGGCATCGACGTCCCCGGCCGGGCCACCGCCCCCGAGGCGGGCATCCCGGCCACCACGGATCCGACCGGCAGCCCGCGCATCGGTGTCTGGATCGACAAGAACGACTTCCTGCACCAGGAGCTCACCGCCGACGGCCGCTACGACGAGACCCGGGGCGGGCGCCCGCACGCCTACCAGGGCCGCTACTGGATCGACGGCGACCGTATCGACTACCTGGACGACCTCGGCTTCTGGGCCTACGGGGAGTTCCGGGGCGATGAACTCCACCACGCGGGCTACGTCATGAAGCTCGGCTGACCCGGCCTCCCGCCGGCGCGCTCACCCCTCCCAGCCGCTCAGGCTCACGCTCCGGCCTCCCCGGCCGACTCCGCCGTACGGAAAGAAGATCCCCATGAACGTCAACGACACCACCAGTGCGGCCGTGCTCGAAGCGGTGCGGCGCAGGCCCGCCGACCAGCGGCGCATTCTCTTCACCGGCGCGACCATCGTCACCATGGACCCCGGTCTCGGCGTCATCGACGGTGGAGACCTCCTCATCGAAGGCGACACCATCACCGGCGTCGGCCACGGCCTCGACGCGGGTGACGCCGTGGTCGTGGACGCCGGCGGTACGATCCTCAGCCCCGGCTTCGTCGACACCCACCGGCATGCCTGGGAGGCCCAGCTGCGCCGGATCATGCCGGACGTCGACGACCTCGGTGGCTATGTCATGGCCACCCTGGCCGGTTACGCCACCGTCTACCGGCCCGAGGACATGTACATCGGCACCCGGCTGGCCGCCCTGACCGCGATCGACAGCGGCATCACCACCATGCTCGACTTCTCGCACAACTCCCGTACCCGGGAACACTCCGACGCCGCCGTCGAGGCCCTCCGTGACACGGGCATCCGCGGCGTACACGCCTCCATGGGCCCGCACTTCGGCGACTGGGACCGGCAGTGGCCCGGCGACCTGACCCGTATCAAGGACCGGTACTTCAGCAGTGACGACCAACTGCTCACGCTGCGCCTGGCGACCCTGGCCACCGACGAGATCGCCGGACCCGCACTCGCCTACGGTCCCGAACTCGCTCGTGTGGCGAAGGACTTGGGCATCGGGGTGAGCGTGGACGCCGTCTTCGGCACGTCCTCCTCCGAGGCGGTCCTGCGCTGGGCCGGGGACGGCATCCTCGGCCCCGATGTCACCCTCATCCACTCCACCGGACTGACCGCCGAGGCATGGCGGGCCATGGGCGCGACCGGCACCACCGTGGCGCTCGCCCCCACGTCCGACGCGCAGATCGGCCTGGAGACCGCGATCCCCGCCGTTGACGAGGCACTCGCGGTCGGGATCCGTCCCGGACTGAGCATCGACGTCGAAGTCGCCCTGGCCAGCGACATGTTCACCCAGATGCGAGCTCTGCACGCCATCCAGCGGATGCGCGCGGTCAACGCCGCCTACGGCACCGACCGGCAGCCCTCCCGTATCACCGCCCATGACGTCCTCGACTTCGCCACTCTCCAGGGCGCCCGCACCAACGGCCTGGACGCTGTCACCGGTTCGCTCACCCCGGGCAAGAAGGCCGACCTCCTCGTCATCCAGGCCGAGGACCTCAACAACATGCCCCTCAACGACCCCATCGGCACGATCGTCCTGGGCTCCGACGCCCGCAACATCAGCGCCGTACTCATCAACGGCGAACCCCGCAAGTGGGACGGACACGTCCTCGACGTCGATCTGCCCGCCCTGCGCGCCGAGGTGCACACCTCACGCGCCTACGTGCTGAACACCCCGTCCGCCTGAGCATCCTCCTTCAGCTCCCCCGCCGCACTTCGCCCGGCCGTGGGCACCCACCGAGCCCCGATGGGTGCCCACGGCCGCTCGTGGTCGTTCGTGTCCGCGCACGACCACGCGGGTGCGGCGGGAATACCGAGCCCGGGTATGCGGCTGGGACCAGCATGAGCACTCTTGGACTGATCGGCAGTGGACACATCGGCAGCACCCTCGCGCGGCTCGGCGTCGCCGCCGGGCTGGATGTGGTCCTGAGCAACTCACGCGGGCCGGAGACCCTCGCCGAGCTGGTGGCGGAGCTGGGACCGCGGGCGCGGGCCGCGACCCCCGCCGAGGCGGCGGCGGCCGGGGACTGGGTCGTGGTGACCGTCCCGCTGAAGAACTACCGCCAGGTGCCGGTGGCACCGCTGGCGGGGAAGGTCGTTCTCGACACGAACAACTACTACCCCGAGCGCGACGGACAGATCGCCGAGCTGGACACGGAGAAGACCACCACCAGCGAACTCCTCCAGCGGCATCTGCCCGACGCCAAGGTGGTGAAGGCGTTCAACAACATCTACTTCAAGCATCTGACGGCACTCGCCCGGCCCACGGGCGCGGCCGACCGCACGGCCCTCCCGATCGCCGGCGACGACCCCGGGGCGAAGGCGTCCGCGACCCGGCTGCTCGACCTCCTCGGCTTCGACACCGTCGACGGGGGGACCCTCGCCGACAGCTGGCGCTTCCAGCGCGACACACCGGCGTATGTCGTTCCGTACGCGCAGAACCCGAAGGGCCTCGGCATCACCGCCGACGACCCGGGCAGGAGCGCGGACGCCGCGACGCTCCGCACGGCGCTCGCCGCCGCCACCCGCGGCTGAGCCCGGTAACTCCTGGCTGGTAACCCCGGCCGGGGCTACCAGCCAGGGGGCCTTGTCCGCCGGGACGGGCGCGTTCCCAGATGCAGGCGGTCCGACACCCGAGGAGAGTAGGAGCACCAGGAGCTTGTGTTTCTGGCGGAGTGTGGCCTGGCGCCGCCCTTCCTGAGGAGGCACTGGCCAACTCCGCCCGATCGCTGCGAGGTGCAGCCCATGCTGATCATCGGAATCCTGCTGATGGCGGCCACAGCCGCTTTTACGGCGATCCTCATCGCCTTCAACCTCTCCGGGGGGCCGGATTACGCCGTGACGTTGTTCGGCAGTACGCCGTTCACCCTCAACGCACTGGGTGCCTTCCTGAGCGGGATCGCCCTGGCGCTGATCTTCGGCCTCGGGCTGTGGCTCATGCTGGGAGGTGCGGCTCTCCTCGCTCACCGGAGCAGGAAGCGCCGCGCGGCGCGCGCGGCGGTGTCCGAGCGCGATGAACTCAGAGGCCGGCTCGACGATTCCCGCACGGCACCGCCCGAGGCCGACCACAGAGGAGAGGGTGCCCACGGCTCATCCACGCCTTCCCCGTCGGCCTCGCGTCGCCCGGCACACCGCTTCCACCTGCCCGGACACAATCACTGAGGGCGTATCCGAGGGTGACTACGGCTTGGCCGCCCGGCGGCCGGGACCGAGTTTCCCGATGTCAGTTTGTTTCGGCGTGAGTTGAGGGTCTGCGGCGGAGGCCGCCCGGCTCACGGCCCGCGCTCGATACCGCCCCGGTGTGGTACCGAACTCCCTCGCGAAGGCGTGTGAGAGTGCGTACGGGCTGCCGTAGCCGACCCGGGCGGCGATGGTGGCCAGGGTTTCCGTGGTGTCGCGGAGCAGGGTGGCGGCGAGGATCACACGCCACCAGGTGAGGTACGCCATCGGAGGACGGCCGACCAGGGTGGTGAACCGGCGGGCCAGCGTGGGGCGGGAGACGCCCGCCTCCGCGGCCAGGCGGTCGTTGCTCCACGGCGCGGCGGGGTTCGAGTGGAGCGCCCGCAGGGCGGCGGACGTCACCGGGTCGCCCAGCGCGCCGGGCCAGGATCCGCTGGTGGATTCGGCCATCCAGGAGCGGATCATGTAGACGAGGAGGAGGTCGAGCAGGTTCGGGAGCGCGACGCAGGAGCCGGGCCGTACCTCGTCCAGCTCACCGGCCAGCAGGTCGATCGCGGCGCGGAGTTCGAGGTGGGTGCCCACCCGGCTGGGAAGGTGCACGACTTCGGGCAGCTCTGCCATGAGCGGGTGCATCCGGCTGCAGTCGAGCCAGTACGTGCCGCAGAGCATCTCCGTCTCCTCGCGATCGGGCCGGGCTAGCGGCCCCGACCCCGGGCTCGCCCCCATCACCACAGGCAATCGTTCGACCGGCACCGCCTTCTCCCTCGCGGTCGCCGCGTCGACCGGGGAATCGGCGATCACGCGGCCCGTGCCATGGGGCAGCAGCACCGCGTCACCCACGCCGAGGGACACGTGGGCACCGCTGTCGGTCAGTAGCCAGCAGCTGCCCTTCAGGACGACATGGAAGCCCGCGCCGTCGTACGGGTCCAGCCGCGCGCACCAGCTGCCGCCCATCCGCACCCGCTGGGACGAAGGGTGCCCGAGGTGCACGGCAGCGATCGCGTCGCTCACCACATCCATCCACCCAGGATATCTCCCATCTGAGGCATGAGACGGAAGCGTATTTTATTGAGCTGGATGCGCATTGAGGGGATCGTTCACCGTTCTTAGAGTCGAGCACATGGTGAATGAGGACGAGCGTGTACAGAGCATGGTGCTGGGGGATGTCGAGGTCATCCGGGTCGTGGAGTGGCATGAACCGTTCCTGCCCACCTCCGAGTTCCTTCCGGAAGTCAGTGCCGATGTATGGAAGGACAACGAGCAGTGGCTCGCCCCCGACCACTGGAGGCGGGACAGCGACAGGACGGTGATCGCGTTGCAGTCGTGGGTAGTGCGCAGCGCCGGACGGACTGTCCTGGTCGACACAGGAGCGGGCAACGGGCGCGAACGACCGGGCATGGCTCCGTACTTCCACCGGCGTCAGGGGGATTTCCTCGACCTCCTGGCGAGGGCCGGTGTTCGCCCGGGGGATGTCGACGTCGTCGTCAACACCCACCTCCACGTCGATCACGTCGGCTGGAACACCGTCGACGCGGACGGGCAGTGGGTACCGACGTTCCCCAACGCCCAATACCTCATTCCCGCCGCGGACGATTTCCACTACGGTCCGGACAACGCGTACGGGAACGGCCGGCAGGAGGTCGACCGCCTGATCTACGAAGACAGCGTCGCCCCCATCCACCAGGCCGGGCAGGCCGTGCTGTGGGACGGCCTCCACCGCATCGACGAACACCTCACCCTGGAGTCCGCGCCCGGCCACACCCCCGGCTCGTCCGTGCTCCGACTCGCGTCCGGAAGCGATCGGGCGGTCTTCGTCGGAGACCTGCTGCACAGCCCGGTGCAGATCCTCCAGCCCTGCTGCAACAGCAACGCCTGCCTGGCCCCGGAACAAGCGGTGGCCAGCCGCCGCCGTATTCTCGGGCGGGCGGCCGACGAACGGGAGTTGCTCGTCCCCGCCCACTTCGGTGGTGCGGGTGCTGTGGAAGTCGTACGGGCGAGCGGCGGGTTCGCCCTCGGGCCATGGGCGACAGCCGGCCCGGAGACGAGCCCCGGAGCCTTTCGCTGACGGGCGGATGGGCGGATGCCGGGCGGCGTCAGCTCACCCATCCCTCCAGGCGATACGAAGCCAGCTTCTCCGAGGTGAGCGCCCGGAGGTCGTCGACACAGCCGTAGTGCATGGCGATGGTCACGGCGCAGCGCACCACGTCGAGCACCTCCTTGGTGAGGTTGTCGACGTCCGGTTCGCCGTGGCGCTCGCGTTTGACGCCCATGCCCTCCAAGCGGTTGATCTGCTGGGCGACTTCCCCCGTCTCCTCGGCCAGGCGGGAGACGAGGTGGAAGATGTCGTTGTGGCGGGGGAAGCGCTCGATCGCCCCGGCGGCGATGCGTTCGACTTCGTCCAGCCAGTCGGCTTCGGGCTCCGGCACGTGGGCTCCAAGGTCGGGGGAGGGGGCGGCAGCTATGAGGAGAGGGTAGGGGAGGGGATCGGCCCGGCTGTCGCCCCTGTGAGCTGGTGCAGCCTTCGGCTCACCCGCTCCCTCTCGCTCTCCAGTGCGGCACGCGTCCTGGGCGCGACCTGTCCGGCGAGTGAGGTGAGCAGATGCAACTCGTCGCGGAGCAGGGCCGGTTCGGTGCACTGTGTGCGGCGTTCCCGGTCCATCAGGGTGCTCCAGCACAACGGGACTTCACGGCCGTCGGCGTACCGCACCGTGCGGTTGCGGCGTCCCTCGAACCCCCAGTTCGTGTACTCGCCCGGCCCGGAGCGGACCAGGAGCAGCGGCGCGGTGCTCGCGTCCACTCCTATCGCGCTTTCGTTGAACTCGCTGACCAGCACGAATCCGGTGTACATCACTTTGCTGATGCCACCCTGGAACATCTCGTGGATGTTGGTGCCCTTCACGAACACGCACTGTGCTTCGTCCAGCGCCCGGGCGAGTTCCGGGGACACTTTGCGCAGGTTGGCCGTGGCCATGCTCGGTCCGGTGGTGCAGACGTCCGTGGCCCGCAACCGCTCGACGCCGAGCGCGCGCAGGCGCGGCGAGTCGAGCAGGCGCAGTACGAGAGCGGTGTCGGCGTCCGTATAACACGGCAGGGACTTGGGGACCAGGGTCAGCTGGAGCCGGGGATTGGCCGCCACGAGGCGGTCGAGCAGCAGGAGGTCGATCACGGTCTCGGCGCAGTCGTCGAAGAACCACACCAACCGGCACGGCCCGTCCAGTACGTCGGCGCGGAAGGCCTCCCAGTGGTCGACGAGCAGCGGGCGCTCGGCCAGTTCCCGGTACTTCGGCCACAGTCCCCGTGCCACTGCCGCGGGATCATCCGAGTCGCCGACGGGCAGCGCCGTCCCGGGGCCGGGGGCGCGCAGCTTCTGCCCGGCGCCGATGAGTCCGGCGGCGAGGCTGTAGCGCAGCAGGGCGGCCAGGTCCTGGCCGCACCTCTCGGCAACCGACGAGGCGAGTTCCAGAGCCACACGGACGGAGCGGTGTGCGTAGGTCCGGTGCGTGACCACCGGTGCCCGGACGTCGCCGAACACGCAGTGCGCGATGACGCGGTCCACCACCGACGGCACCTCCTGGTTGGCCAGCGTCCGTGCCACCGGTGCCCCCGCCACGGAGTGTTCGAGCAGCCGCATCGTCTGTTCGTGGCAGAAGGCGACGACGGCGGGGTCCGCGTCCCCGCGGTCGTCGTCGCCCCGGTCGCGCCCGTCGCCGTGACCGCCCCAGCCGCTGCCATGGTCCCCGTCGGCCCCGTCGGCCCCGCCGCCGGCCGGGGGCGTCACCCGTCGCAGCTTCCCCGCGATCATGCCGGAGAGCCATGAGCCGAAGTCGCTCTCCGAAGGGCCGAGCAGTACCCCGCCGTTCATCCGCTCGGCCGCCGTGAAGCCGTCGGGGACGAAGTCCGCCCGTGCCAGCAGCCGCCGCCACGCCTCACTGCCTCGGGAGTCGTCGCACAGCAGCCGTTCGACCAGCCGAGCGTCGTCCAGGTCGAGAGCCCGCAACGCCCTTGTACGCCAGAGTGGTTGGGGTGCTAGCACGCCTGCCCCCGGTCGCTCAGGACCGTTACCCCGGCGGGCGAGATCTCCACCGCCATCCCGTCCCGCAGCCGCGCGGCACCGGGTGACACGATCGCCGGGACTCCTCGTTCACGCAGCACGATGGCGGTGTGGCACAGGAGGTTGCCGCGCTGGAAGACGAAGCCCGCGGCGAGGTCCACCAGCGGGATGAGCCCCGCCGACGGGTACTCGGCCACCACGATGACGTCCTTGGCGCCGCCGACCGCGTCGACGGCGGCGGTGATCCGGGCGTCCGCCATGACCGCGGCGTTGTCCATGCCGGAGCCGACGACGCTGACCTCCAGCGTGCGGGCCGCCTCGTCGAGATCCCCGAGGTCCGGCAGGTTGAGGACCGTACCCGAGGCGACACCGCCCGAGATCAGCTGCCCGCCGGGGGACGAGGGGGCGTCGAGGCGACCGCCTTCGAGGCTGACGTCACGGACCATGGCGCCTTCGTCACCGGCGTACCACTCCACACGTGCCTCCCCGAGGGACTCGCACAGGGCGCGGGTGAGGCCGGCGATGTCCAGGACCTCGGCGTCGGGCCGGTCGAAGGTGTACGGGGGTGTGTCCTCCGGGTGCCACCACCAGCCCTCGCCGGGCTCGACGCGGCACCGGCGGTCGAACGTGGCGATGTGCTCGCGGACGACCTGCCCGGCGGGCGTGACAGTGAAGACCGACGGGACGAGCCCGCCCTCCTTGATGCCCGGAAGCCCGGCGGGGAACGCCTCGATGACGACGGTCCCGTCACCGAGCACGGCGGAGAAGCCGGACGCCTCGGCGGGCACGATCTCCCCGATGTGCGCCGCGCAGAACGCCGGGTCGCCCAACGGGTTGCGGTCGTGCCCGCGCTTGAGGTGGAGGGCGAGCTCCGCCAGCGGTGCGACGGTGCCTGTGCCGCGCGCGGCCCAGTTGACCTGGACGTACTCGGTGCGCAGATGACCGGCGAGCTCGTCCGCGAGTCGCCGCGTGTCCTCCGGGCGGTAGACGACGTACGCCTCGCGGTACGTCGGCACGTCGAGAGCCGCGCACTGCCGCCGCAGCCAGATGTGCTTCATCAGGGCGCCTTCGAAGCGCCGTCGGCACAGGCCGAGGTCGACGTCGTGCAGTGCCCCGACATCGGAGTCGGGCCACCACGCGGCCGCCGGGGCGCGGGTCGCGGTGGCGTGCGTGATCGGCCGCGCCTGTAGCGTGTGGAGGCGGCCGTCGCTCCACACCCACTCGATGTCGAGCGGATGGCCGAAGAGCTGTTCGCCCTGCCGGGCAAGGGAGTTGAGCGAGTCCCGCAGTGCGCGCGGCAGTGTGACGCCGGAGTCGCCGTCGCCGTCACCGGCTGTGAGAGCGACGCGGCCGGCGCTCGCGCGCCCTGACGTGGTGTCGGTCGTGTTGCCCCAGGCGACATCGGTGATCGGCCCGTCGGCGCGCGTGACCGGATCCCGGGTGAACAGCACACCGTGCGCGTCGGGCCGCACCCAGGACTGGAGGAAAGCGGCGTACTCGTCGGGCAGTCGGCCGCGGGCGTACGACACGACGCGGGCCGAGTACAGCGCCGCCCAGCAGCGGCCGAGCGCCGCGAGGACCTCCGGCACGGACTCCAGTGGGCCCTCGGACTCGAAGACACCGGCGAAGGACAGTCCGGCACCGTCCTCCACCGGAACCGAGGAGCGCACCATCACCGGCCCCGCCGCGAGCAGCCGCCGTGCCGCCTCGCTCACCTCCGCGACCAGGTCGTCGGGCCACGGCGTGCGTGTCAGGGCACGGCGGATGAGTTCCAGGGAGCGGCCCGTGCCGGTGGGGATCGCGCTGAGGTCGCGCAGGTTGTGCTCGATCGACCGGCCGATGTCCGTGCGGGACGCCACCTCGCCGAACCAGAGGGAGGTCACGCAGACGCCGTCCGGGACCGAAAGGCCGGCCCCGTTCAGGCGGGCCAGGGCCTGTGCCTTCGCGCCCGTGAGCAGCGTCGGGAACCCGTCGGCTCGATACAGCGGTACGACTCTGTCCTGCTTCACCTTGACTCCTGTCCTCTGTTTCCTCCGCCCCGGCCCGGTGCCGGACGTCAGGCGGCGCTCCGCAGGTCGACGCGGAGCGGCGCGCCGGACTCGCCGGTCGCCTCGTAGACCTTGAACTCGTACATGTCGATGACCCGGACGCTGCCGTCGGGGTAGATGCCGTACTGGTGGTGTGTGCGGGTCTCCGCGGTCGACTTGAACCGCTTCCCGTCCCGCCCCTTGATACTGAGAGCGTTCACGACCGGGCTGTCCCCGACGTACGAGCCCAGGTCGTAGATGTCCTTCGCCGAGACGCGCCGCGGATCGGCCAGTGCCTTCTCCGACTCGTCGGGGCGCAGCCCGGCCAACTCCAGTGCCCGGGCCATGAACTGGAGCGCCTCTTCGCGCCGGTCCGCCGTCGATTTGAGATTGATGCGGAACCGCAGGCCCGTGGGGTCCTCCATGCGGGTCGAGCCCAGGTCCCACAGCGTCGCGAGCGTCGCGACGTCCTCGGCGATGCTGTGCAGATAGCGCTCGCTGCCCCAGCCCGCGTCGCAGGGCGTGACGGTCAGCTTGACCTGCGAGACGACCTCGGGCGCCGCGGCGACCTGGCGCAGCGCGGTCTGCGCGAACCGCTTGCCCTCGCTGCCGTTGGTCACCAGGTACAGCCCCTGACCGAGGTGTTCACGCCATAGGCGGGCGACGTCGAACGTGGTCCGGGTGGTTTTGCCGTCCCTGACGTGGTAGTCGAGCGGATCACTGATCCGCCAGGAGGCGATGCTGCGCCGCGGGGTGATCCCGCGGTCCTGGAACGCCTCGCCGACGTCGCGTGCGAGCCGCGTCAGGGTCGCGAAGGGCGTCATCTCCACCGGATTCGTGTCCCCGAAGGCGGGGCAGTGGGTGCAGTTGCGGCGGCAGCGGTCGTTCGCGTGGAGGAAGCCGAGTCCTTCCAGGACCTCATCGAGCACGCCTTCCTCGATCAGTGGGGACAGCGACGGGTAGGCCATGGCGGTGCACCTTTCACGTGGTACGGGGTCAGTGGGGGAGAGGGCGGACCGCACCGTGTGGTGCGGGCAGGTCGAGGAGGCGGAACTGTCCGGTGGACAGGTGCGCCCGGTGTGAACGCCAGGTCTCGGCGAGGTCCCAGCCGTTGGCCTGTGCCGTCAGGACGGTGAGTGTGACCGCGTGGGACACGACGATCGCCGGACGCCCGTCGTCGGTGATCAGCCGCAGCACCCGGGCCACCCGGGCCGCCACGTCGGCGAGCCCCTCCCCGCCGGGCAGCCGGCCCATCGGGTCGCGCTGCCAGCGGGCGTACGCGGCCTCGCCCGCGGGGCCCGTGGAGGTGGACCGTCCGCGCAGCTCGCCCCAGTCCAGTTCGCGCAGGTCGGTGCGCGGCACGATGGGCAGTCCCGGTGCGATCACGTCCCTGAGCAGGGCGGCGGTCTGCGCGGCGCGCTCGGCGTCGCTGCTGTGGATGATCTCGGGCCGGAAGTCCGTGGCGGCGATCTGCTGCCCGGTGCGCGTGACCTGCTCGCGGCCGGTTGCGTCCAGCGGTACGGCGGAGGAGAGCGGGAAGCGTGCCCGCGCGTTGGCCTGCGTACGTCCGTGCCGGACCAGGATCAGACGCACGGCTCGCCTCCTTGCCGCGTCGGACCGACGCCGGTGGCGGCCACGGCGCGGGGCGGTCGCAGGGCTCCGCCGCGTGCCAGGTGGTCGTGTATCTCCTGGGCGACCCACTCGACGGGAGCGTCCGCGTCGATGTCGGCCACGGGCGCCCCGGCGCGCGCGATGTCGGTGAGAGCGGGGAGGCTCTGCTCGACGTAGACACCGGCCTTCCGCTTCATCCGTGCGAGGTCCCGCACGGTCGGGCTCTCGCCGGTGGGCGCCGCCCGGGAGAGCTGTCGGCGCAGCGAGAAGTCCAACGGGTCGCCCGGGGGCCGGAGATGAAACACCGTCAGCTGTTCGATGGGGAGGCCGCTCGCCAGCAGGAGGCGGGCCTGCTCGCGTCCGCGCGGCACGCTGTCGAGCACGACCGGTTCGCTCTCGGCCACCCTGCTCGCCAACTCCAGCAGGACGCGGTCGAGTTCGGCGGGCATCAGCTCGCCCCGGTCGGCCCGCGCGTGCGCTGCCCCGCGCACCCGGGCCACGCGGGTCCGCTCCCGCGGGGTGAGGCGGGCGTCGACGGCGCGGTCGCCGCGCAGCAGCGCGGGCACCGACGCGCACAGGACCGGGGATCCCCAGGTCTCGCCCAGGACCGCGACGAGGCGCGCGGCCTGCGTGGTCTTCCCCGACCCGGGCGGGCCGACCAGGCTGTAGGTGTGCGCAGTGCTCATGGGCGGCATCTCTCTGCTGGAAACGGTGGGGACGTCGGGACGGGGGAGCGGACCTCAGCGGAGGGTGAGGGTGCCGGCGCGCACCTGGTGGCGGAGGGACCCGGTGAGCGTCAGCCAGCTGACCGCGCCCCAGAGGAGCAGCACCCCGCACTCCGCGAGGACGGCGGTGAGCGGAACGCCGTCACCGGCCACGGCCGAACGCATCGCACGCAGCCCGTGCGTGGCCGGGAGCACCGAGACGAGGACGCCGCCGAAACCCTCGCGCGGCGGCTCCGTGTTGACCCCGGCGAGCGTCATCAGCAGGATCGTCGTCCCGGCTGTCAGATACATGCGGCACTCCGGCCACCGCAGGCTGACCCCCGCGAGGGCGAGGGCCAGGCTGTAGCCGCTGAGCGTGATCAGCACCTGGAGCAGGAAGCAGACGGGCAGGACCAGCGGACCGATCTCGACCCCTACCAGCCAGCGCAGCACGACGAGGGCGAAGCACGAGGCGACGATGCCGTCGACGGCCCAGTACAGCCCCCGTGACATCAGTACAGGGAACGGGCCGTTGCGGCTGAGCAGCAGGAACTGCAGGGTTCCGCCCCGGCGTTCACCGACGCTGGAGGACACGACGCCGAGCGCGCCGAGCGGTCCCAGGATCACCGCGTTGCCCAGCGCCATGTAGCGCTGCGCGCCGTCCGAGCCGATCGCCTGGCCCACCATCGAGAAGAACAGGACCTGGCACAACAGCCGCACCATCCAGCCGAACAGCCACGAGCGCCATGTGTAGAGCGCGCGGTAGTCCTGGTAGCTGCTCAGCAGTCCGTAGCCGATCTGGTGGAGCAGCGCCTTGGCGTTACGCACAGAGCCTGGCCTCCCCCCGGCGGGCCCGTGACAGGGCGCGGCGCAGCAGGAACACGCCCACCGCCAGCTGGAGGGCCGACAGGACGATCAGGGCCGTGAAGTGGGCCGGCCGGCCGTGTCCGGACCCGGTCATCGCGTCACGGAGCAGCTGCGCCCCGTGGGAGAGGAAGAACAGCCGCGCGATCCACTCGACGGGGGCCGGCAGGGAGGTGACGGGGAGAATCAGGCCGCCGAGGATGTAGAAGGGGTAGGTCAGGGCGTTCTGCAGCAGGCGCCCCAGTGGTACGAGGATCATGAGCGCGCAGACCAGGAGCGCCGACCCCGCGGTGCCGACCACGAGCAGCAGCACGGCCGCGAGCGCGGTGAGGGGCTCCTGCACGGGCAGCGGGAATCCGAAGCCGATCCGGCCGATCGCGATGACCTCCACCAGGACCGGCACGCTCAGCGCGGTGATGGTGCAGACCCGCGTCACCAGTGAGCGCACATAGGCGTCCGGGGTGAGGAGCGAGGGCTCCAAGGTGCCGTCCCAGCGGTCGTTGTCGACGACTTCCGCCGCGACGAACATCGCCTGCGACCACATGCTCATCGAGAAGGCGGTCAGCGCCACGGTGGCGGCCAGCTCCGGCGCCCCGTACGAGCGCACGGTGGTGAAGAGGACGATCGCGTACAGCGGGACGACGAACAGCGTGGCCAGCAGGCGCGGGGACCGCGTCAGGAGCAGCCACTGCAATCGCACGAAGGCGGCCATCAGAGGGCGAACTCCCGGTCCTCGATGATGGACCGGTACACCTCGGCCAGGGTGGGCGCGGCCACCGACAGTTCGCGCACTCCCGCGGCGGTCAGTACCCGGAGCACCTCGGACACCGCGTCGTCCTCCGTGATCCGGAGCGTCGCGAACCCCTCCGGCGTCGGCCCGTCCAGGGTGACGCCCGGGATACGTGCGACGGTCTCCGCGGCGTCCGCCGACACCCCGCCCGCGGTCACGGTCCGGGGCGTGTCGAGACCGGTGAGCAGGTCCTTCGGCGCGCCCTCCCGCAGGATGCGGCCGTGGTCGATCAGCGCGACCCGCGAGCACAGCGCCTGCGCTTCCTGCATGTCGTGAGTGGCGAGGAGCACGGTCGAACCGCCGTCGCGCAGCTCCTCGACGAGCCCGCGGAAGCCCTGCGCCGCATGGGGGTCCATGCCGCTGGTGGGCTCGTCCATGATGAGCAGGCGCGGGTCACGGAGCAGCGCGCGGGCCAGGTGGACCCGCTGCACCATGCCACGCGAGTACGTCTCCACGCGGTCGTCGGCACGCTCGGCGAGGCCGAGGCGCTCCAGAAGCTCGTCGGCCCGGCGGCGGCAACGGCTGCCGGTGAGCCCCTGCATGGCGCCCCAGTAGCGCAGGTTCTGGCGGGCCGTCAGGCGTCCGTAGAGCCCGCGTTCACCGCCGAGTACGAGGCCGATGCGCTCGCGCACCCTGGGCGCGTCGCGCACCACGTCGAGGCCCTCCACGCGGGCCGAGCCGGACGTGGGCAGCAGCAGCGTCGTGAGGATCCGCGACAGCGTGGTCTTGCCCGCGCCGTTGGGCCCGAGGAGCCCCACGACCTCGCCTTCCTCGGCGCGCAGGCTCACCGCGTCGAGCGCGGTGACCTCGGTGCCCTTGCGGCCGCGGAACCGGCGGGTGAGGTCCTGGACATCGACGGTGCTCATGGCCGCGCCCCGTTGAGGGCGCGCAGCCGCCGGAGTTCGACGAGCGCCGCGTGGTAGGCGGCGGGGTCCACGAGCTCCGTCCCGACCATCAGGAAGTCGCCTACCGGGCAGCGCAGCAGAACGCCGTCGGCGAACGGGTGGAAACACACTTCGGTGTCCGGGCCGGGCGTCGGCCCGGCGGGCAGCCGCAGGCCGTGCAGGGAACGGCCACTGTTCAGACAGGGCTCCCGGGTCCAGGCGCGCTCGGGCTCCGGGGGAGCGGCCTCGCGGGCGCGCCGCTCGGCCAGACCGCGCGCGGCGGGGCCGCGCAGCAGTGTCAGGAGGCGGTCGTTGACCGGGCTCGGCAGCGCGTGGGTGTCGTGCAGCGTCCGGCTCAGCCGCAGCAGTTCCGGCGCGAGCCGGTAGCGGTCGGCGGCCTCGGCGAGGGCCGCCGGGGGCGGACAGCCGGGGCTGTTCAGAGCGAGTGCCAGGTCGAGGACGTCCTTGACGCTGAAGGGCCGCTGGAACGCCTCCTCCGCGATGGCCAGCAGGTCGCAGGTCACCTGGTCCGGCGGCGGCTCGGCACGCACCGGCAGCACGCCGGGCTCGCCGGGGTAGGCGAAGGTCACCAACTCGACGCGGTGATCGGGATCGAGGACCGGGTCCTGCGCGGGCCAGCGCAGCACCACCACCCAGTGCACGCGCGCCCCGCTGCCCAGCACCGTCACATCGACATCGCTCACCGGCCGGGCGCGGAGCACCGTCGCCACGGCCTGCCACAGCGCCGCCTCGTCCGGTACGTACGCGTCCAGGTCACCGCTGGGGCGCAGCACCTCGCTCGGGTAGTGATCCGCCAGCGACGGGCCCTTGAGGACGCGGACCCCGGGCACATCGGCCGACAGGAGCGCCGCGAGTTCGCGGTAGTCGTCGACCCGGACCCGCATGCGGCGCACTTCGTCGCGGGAGCCGCTGCCGAGGGCCGCCCCCTGATGGGCCGCGACGGACAGGATCAGGGGCGCCAGGTGGCCGCGCAGCGAGCGGGCGCCGCGGACGAGGTCCCGCAGAGGTTCCTGCGGGTCCACGCCCAAGGCGGCGAAGAAGAGATCCAGCGTGGGCGCGGGCGGCGCGGCGAGAGGCGACCCGGCGGGCGAGTCGGGCATGTGTATCCCTTCGTGGGTCACCACGTGCGCTCCCAGAAGGCGTGGTCGATCGACCAGTCGGAGCGCAGCAGCGTCTGGAGCACCATGTCCGCGTGCCGGGCCGGCTCCGGCTCGTGGGGGTGGACCACGTGGCCGCACAGACGGCGTCCGACGGTGGCCCGCGCGGCGGCGGCGACCAGTGCCGAGGTCGCCTCCCGCCGGTACTCCGCGTCATCGACGAGGATGTCCACCAGCTCGGCGAACGCCTCCCCGGTGACCTCGTCCCGCTCGTCGGTCAGGACCGTTCCGTGCCCGATGGGTACGCCCGCGACATGGGCGATGAACGAGCGCCGTCCCGGATTCGCCAGCACGACCTTGATGCCGGCGTGTTGTGCGTCGACCTGCTGCCCCGGGTAGGCGTTGCGGTACGCCTGCACCAGCCAGGCGTGGACGCGCGCGTCGTCGCCGGGCGTGGCGGGACGCACGCCCACCGCCGTACCGGCCGGACCGGGGCGCGGCGGGGTGGCGTTCGCGGAGCGGTCGTGCCGGATATAGGTGAGGCGGGGCCGCCATGGCTCCGGCAGCGGCACACCGCCCGACGCGCGCAGCAGAACCGCCTCGGCGTCCGTGTGGCGCTTCCGTACGCGGTCGCAGAGCTCACCGAGCGCCTCGGCGTCCTCGGGCAGCCCCGGGTCGCAGTACTCGACCAGGACCTGCGGGCGCGCGGTGAACGGGTCGTCGTACGCGCCGGCCACGTACCGGTGCCCGCGGACCTCGTCCACCAGACCGGCCAGCCGGGCCCGCTCCAGGTAGTCGTCCGTCGTGTTCACGGCGCCGCCGGACTGGCCACGGCCCGCAGGCCGTCCCGGACGTGGGCGGCGGCACGGCGCAGATCGTCCGCGGTCACCGCGTCGATGTACGCGACCTCGTCGGCGGGCGACCAGGAACCGAGTCCGCCGCCGCGCAGGGCGAGGAAGCGGGCGCAGTCCAGCGGGGTGTCCATGGAGGTGAGGACGCGCATCCGTGCCTGGCGCCGGGCGGAGGCCAGATCCTCCGGTGCGGGGCCCTTCGTCGCGACCTCGTCGAGCGCGGTGCGGATCACGTCCAGTGCCGCGTCTCCGTTGCCCGGCTCCACACCGGCCAGGACGCGCCACACGCCGGTGTCGGCGTAACCGCGGTTCCACGCGTAGAAGGTGTAGGCGAGTCCCGCCTCGCCGCGCAGCCGGCGGTACAGAAGCGACGACGGGCTCGAACCGAGCAGCTGGGCGAGGACGTTGAAGTGGGGTCTGCGCGGATCGTGTTCCGGCACCGAGCGCGCGCCCGCGCACAGCCACGTGAACTCCGTCGACCAGCGCACCGGTTGCGGCGGCAGCGGCGGCGGCGAGGGCGGCATGGTCGCCGGAGCCGTACCGATGGCCGCGAGGATTCGCGGCTCGATGCCGGCCACCACGGGATCGACGGTCTTCGGCAGCCTGGGGCCCACCACGATCAACGACAGCGGAGCGGTCAGCAGCCGCTCCGCGTGGGCGGCGGCGACCGACGTCGTGCCACACCGTTCGATGTCGGCCTTCGTGCCCGCGACCGGGCGTCCCATCGGATGCCCCGGGAAGGAGTGCGCGAAGAACGCGTCCTGCGCGACGTCGCTGTGGTCGGCCGCGGCGGCGGCCAGTTCCTGGAAGACGGCCCTCTTCTCCTGTTCGAGGACGTCGTCGCTCCACCGCGGTCGCAGGACCGCCTGGTAGAGCAGCCCGGCGATCTCATCGGCGTCGTCCGGGGCTATCTGCGCGTAGAAGAGCATGCGGTCGAGGCCGGTCTCCGCGTTGGCGTGCCCGCCGAGCCGCTCGACGTACTCGCTCAGCGACGGGACGGCCCCGACGGGCGCCGACATCAGTACGTGCTCCAGCACATGGGCGAGCCCGCACTGCCCCTCGGGGTCGAGTCGCGAACCGTACTTGGACGCGAGGCAGATGGTGGTCGTACTCAGCCGCTCGTCGATCATGCCGACGACGGGTACGGGGCCGTCCACCGTGGTGAACTGATGCACAGCAGCCCTCCATTCGGTAATTCGCTTTCGTCAAGCGGGTATGCCGCCACCCGAAGGTGGCGGCATACATCAATGCTCCGCTTTTCAGCGGCCCTGCGGCTTGACCTTGTCGAGACGGGGGCGCAGGAGCGCAGCGTGCTTCGCCATGATTTCCTCCTTGATCGAACGGAACGAACGATCATCACGTTAGGCACCGCCCGACAGCGGGAGCAAGACCGATTTCTGTTTCCCGCACATCGAATTGAGCGGCATCGCGAAGGATGCTGATTACGGAAATACGGGCCCTGGGAAGGCTCTTCTCTTCCCGCGCTGACTGTCTTTGGCGCGCGGCGCGTCCATGAGGCATAGATCGAGGCGCGCTCGCGCAGTGATCATCCGTAGATCGGGTTCTGAGACTGTTGTCGGGCCAGCAGTTGCACCGGGGAGAGATGATGTGACAGCAATGAACGATCGATCGGGCCGGTTACCGCATACGGTGCCCCGACCGGCCCCGCCACTCCGCATTGCCCTCGATGAGCGCCAACTCAAACTCGTTTCGCTCCTGTTGGCAGGCCACACGGATGTCAGTGCCGCGCATCGGCTCGGGGTCAGCCCCCGTACCGTGACCAATATGCTGCGCGCCCTGATGAACCGGCTCGGTGTCGACAACCGATTCCAACTGGGCGCCGCCCTCGGCACCCACGTGTGGTCCGACACCGCACCTGTACGCTCCGACGACCGTAACCGCAATACGTTCGCACGAATTGAAGGGGGAATTCGATGTCCCGCCGAAGCAGGCTGAAGCACAATCGGGTAAAGGAACTGGCGGCCGGAATCGTCCTCCTCTGCGCGCTGACGGGCATGTCCGCGACAGCGCTTTCGACGGCGGAGGATTCGACGGACGCGACATCGCAGCACGGCCACGGCTCCGTGGAGTGGAACAGCACAGGCTCCGACTGGGATCCGCCGGCGGACACGCGGTAGAACGGCGCGGACGGACCATGCCGTATCGCCGCGAGCCGAACCCGGCCCCCGGCGATACGGACCCCGGTCACCCGGTGCTTCCCCGCGACCCGGCCCACGGGGTGGTCATCCGGAACCCCCGGTCACCCGGGGGCCCTGGTCAACTCGTGGTCCGGGCCGCGCAGCGGCGCGGCCGCCTCGGGCAGGTCGAGACGCGTGAACAGCGTGTGCGCACGCTCCCACAGCGCATGCGCCTCGACCGTACGCCCGAGGTCGGCGAGCACATGGCCGAGGATCGCCAGGGCGTGCCCCCGGTCCCGCTCGAACGCGATGTCCTCACACTGCGCCAGCGCCTGCTCGGCGTGCGGCAGGGCCTGTTCGAGGTCACCGAGCGCACGCAGGCTCTCGGCGAGGCGATAGCGCGCGTGCACACTGCGGGAGTGCAGGCCGGCGCTCGCGCACAGCTCCAGGCACGCCTCGAACCACGACACGGCCTCGCCGTGCTCGCCCAGGGCCTGTAGCGCGAGGCCCCGTACGTACATGGCGTACGCCTGTCCCGAGCTGTCCTGCGCGTAGGCCCCGCTGTCCAGGACCTCACGGCAGACCACCACCGCCTCGGTGGGGTTCCCGGCGCGCACCTGCGCGAGCGCGGCGTTCACCATGGTCGCCGTCTCAGCCGTGCGGTGGCCCAACTCACGGGCCAGAGCGATGGATTCGGTGAAGCACGCGACCGCCTCGGGATACCGCGACATGTACTGGGCGATGAGGCCGAGGTCGTTGAGGACCTGCTGGAGCACAACGGTGTCACCCACCTCCCGGCACGCCGTGAGCGCCGACCTCGCCTCGGTCTCGGCGTCGGCGAACCGAGCGGCGGCCAGGGCGATCGTGCACCGCAGGAAGCGGGCCCGCCCCTCGGCCCTGCGGTCGCCGAGCCGCACGGCGGCGTGCACCAGGGCATCCGCCGTGGACACCAGTTCGGCATAGCGGTTGCCGACATCGAACGGGCTGAGCGCGATGAGCAGATCGACAGCGCGACGCAGCCGGCGCACCTCGTCCTCGTAGCGCGCGGCGTCCGTCACCGCGCCGCCCTCGTCGGACGTACGAGCCGTCGCCGAGGCGATCTGGGCCACCAGCGCACGGGCGTCCTCCGCCTCGATCAGCGCCCACCGCCGTGCGGCGCCCAGATCGGCGAAGGTCAGACCGGGCACTCCGGGCGGGGCGAAGGCGCTGGCCACCGGATCGGCGGGGACGGCGTGCCGGAACGCCTCGCAGGCCGTCGACAGCAGAAAATCGAGCAGCCGGTCCTGGATCGCCGCCGCCTCGTCGGTCCGTTCGTCGCGCGACTTGCCGCGTGCGAAGGCGCGCAGCAGGTCGTGGTAGCGGTAGCGACCGAGCACCCTCGACTCCAGCAGGCAGGCGTCGACCAATGACTCGAGGGTGTCCTCGGCGTGGGCCGCGTCCGTCGCGAGCATCGCCGCGGCCGCGGCAACGCCGATCTCCCCGCAGTCCACCGCCGCGAGCCGCCGGAACCCCGCCGCCTGTTCGGCCGTCAGCTGGCGGTAGCTGAGCTCGAACACCGCCTCGACGGCCAGCTCACCGGCGCGCAGCTCGTCCAAGCGGCGCCACTCCACGGCCAGCCGTTCCCGCAGGCCGGCGATGGACCACATGGGGCGGGAGGCGAGCCGTGCGGCCACGATCCGCACGGCCAGCGGCAGGAACCCGCACGCCTCGACGAGCCCGAGCGCCGCCTCGGGCTCGGCCGCCACCCGCGCTTCCCCGATCGCCCGGCGCAGCAGCCGGGCGGCCTCCGAGCTGTGGAACACGTCCACATTGAGTTGCAGGGTCACCGGCAGGCCGACCATCCTGTTCCGGCTCGTCACGACCACGGCGCAGCCCTTGGCGGCGGGCAGCAGCGACCGCAACTGCCAGGCGTCCCGCACGTTGTCGAGCACGATCAGCATCCGGCGGCCGTCGACCATGGACCGGAAGAGGGCGGTTCTGGCCTCGATGTCGTCCGGCAGCGCGTCGGCGGCGATGCCCATCGCGGAGAGGAAGTTCGCCAGTACGACCTCGGGTCTGCTCGGTTCCGCGTCGCCGCCGTGCAGATCCGCGTACAACTGCCCGTCCGGAAAGGCGCCCCGCACCCGGTGCGCCACATGGAGTGCCAGCGACGTCTTGCCGACCCCTCCCATGCCGACGAGGACGGCCACCGCGGGTGTGCTGCGCTCCGGCTCCCGCAGGCACCGGTCGAGTGCGTCGACGAGATCCTCGCGGCCGATGAAGTCGGGCTCCTGGGGCGGGAGATGAGCCGGAATGGGCAGCGGCCGGGGGCTCGGCGGCGGTTCCGGCCGATCCTTCGCCCGCTCGCTCTCCCCATCGGCCTCCGCGCCGCCGACGAGGCTGAGCACCTCGGACGCCGGGGGAGCCAAGGCGGGATCGCGCTCCAGGATGCGCTGGTGCAGTTCTTCGAGCGCGGGTCCCGGCTCCACCCCGAGTTCGTCGACGAGGAGCTGCCGGGCGCCGCGGAAGACGCCGAGCGCGTCGGCGGACCGCCCCGCCTGATACAGAGCCGTCATCAGCAGGCCGTAGGGGCGTTCGCGCAGGGGGTGTTCGGTGGTCAGCTCGGTGAGTTCCGGCACGCAGCGCGCCGCGTGGCCCAGCGCGAGCTCGTACGCCAGACGCTCTTCGAGCAGTGTCAGGCGCAGCTCGCAGAACCGCTGGCGCTGCCGCTCCGCGAACGGGCCGGGCATACCGGCGAGCGGCTCGCCCTCCCACAACTCCAGCGCCTGCCACAGCAGTTCCCTGGCCTGCTCGGGCCGCCCCTGCGCACCGGCCCGGTCCGCCCGGGCCGTGAGCTCGGTGACCCGGAAGGCGTCGATGGACTGCTCGGGGACGTGAAGCCGGTAGCCGTCGCCCGACGTCACGAGTACGTCCAGGTCCGGCTGACCGGCCGTGAGTATCCGTCGCCAGCGCCAGGCGTAGGTCCGCAGTGTCGACACGGCCTTCGCGGGCGGGGCCGTGCCCCACAGCGCATCGGACAGATCGGCCGCCCCGGCGACACGCCCCGGCCTGAGCAGCAGCGCGGCGAGCATCGCCTGCTGCTGCGGATACCCCACGGCCAGAGGGACGCCGTCCCGGAGGATCCGTAGCGGGCCGAGCAGCGAAAACCGGAGACGTGCCATGGTGCCTGACTCTTCTCGTATCACATTGACTGGTTGGGCGGTCATGAATGAGACCGCGATCCACATGCGGTGGTTCCGTAGGTGCTCCGGGCAACTGACGACGGCTGCCGGCCCGAGAAAGGCCAGGTGGGGTGGGAGCACGATACCGGATCCGGTTCCGGAACCGAGCGGATCGCGGCCGTCGGCCACGGAGGGCGGGCGTGACCTCCCGGCGGGTGACGTTCACCCGGTTTTCATGAAGTGGTCGATGAACTCCCCCTCGGGTGCCCGCGTGTGACACCTAACGTCTTTGGTTCAGACCGGTTATCGATTCGTTACGATGACCCTCTCGGGAGAGAAGGACCCTGTGAAGCCCCTTGTGAAGTCCCCTGTGAGATGTGCTCCTCTCGCCATCGCCGTCGTGTCCGCCGCCCTCGTGTCACCCGTCGTCGCGCACGCCGACGCCCGGCCCCAGGACGGCGCACCGGCCGCGCCCGGTGTCAGCGTCCCCGGCGGGCGGTACGAGAAGGCCGTCTCGGTCAAGCTGACGTCGGAGCGCGGCACCGTCGTCCGGTACACACTCGACGGGACCACCCCGACGTACCGGAGCCGGGTGTACGCACCCGGGAAGCCGCTGCGGATCAGCGAGGACACCAACCTCACGGCTGCCGCCTTCGACGGAAGGAAGGGAAGCGCGCCGGTGTCGTACGGCTATCTCATCAAGACCCGGGAGAAGCCGATCGCCAAGCTCGTGGTCATGTCCGATGTGCACACGGACAGCCACGCGACCGGCGACAAGAGGTACGAGGCGTTCTTCGACACCATCGGGTCGATCTTCCCGCGGCCCGACGCGATCCTGTCCAACGGCGACATGATCAACGACAACGGTGACGGTCGCGGAGCCGACCACAAGACCGTCTCGGAGATCTTCCAGGCGAATCTCGCCCGCAAGGGCATGACCGACACCCAGTTGCTCATCTCGAACGGCAACCACGACGCGAGTCTCGCGGCCGTACGGGCCGGGTACCCCCGCGAGTGGTTCCCGGACGCGGGCGGCGGCTACTACGAGTCGAACGTCAACGGGGTGCACCTGTTCACGATCAACACCGAGACGTACAACGGCGACACGGCCCAGCGGGCCTGGCTCAAGGACCGTCTCGCGCGGATCACCGCCGACCCGGCGAGCATCAACAAGCCCATCCTCGTCCAGGGCCACCGGCCCGCCCCCGGCACCGTCATGGACGACCAGCAGACGTCCAACCCGCTGCTCACCCAGGACCTCGCCGACTTCCCGCAGGCGGTGTACCTCAGCGGCCACTCGCACCTCAACATCAACGACGAACGGTCCATCGCCCAGAAGGACTTCACGGCCGTCAACGACGGCTCGATGTCGTACGTGGAGGTCGACCACGGCTACCAGGCCATCACCGACACCGGTCTCGCCGACCGCTTCGAGGCGACCACCGCGCAGGCCCTCTTCATCGAGGTCTACAAGGACCGCACGGAGATCGCGCGCGTCAACATGAACGCCGACAAGCACGACATCTACCAGGGCGGCACGTGGTCGGCCAATCCGCAGCCGCCGTACGCCAGTTCCGGAACCCTCAGCGGACCGACCTGGACCCTGCGGCTCAAGGGCAGGACCGACCAGGAGATCAAGGACAACTTCCGCTACACCGCCGCCGCGCGCAACAGGACCGCCCCGCGGTTCACCTCCCGGCAGCCGCTGAAGGCCGTCACCACCGACGCGGGCGCCACCGCTCTCCGTGTCACCCAGGCGACGGACGACCAGCTGGTCCACCACTACGACGTGACCGTCACGGACACGACGGCCGGTGCGAAGGTCGTCTCCTCCAAGGTGCTCTCCGAGTACTACTTCATGCCCCGCCCCAACACCCTCGACATCCCCGTCCCGGCGAACGCGGCCGGCACGCGGTACACCGCGCGGGTCGTCGCCGTCGACGCGTACGGCAACGCCTCGCCAGCCGCCTCGCTGACGTTCGGCGAGTAGCACCGCCCGCGGCCGAAGGGGGCGAGCCGCACGGAGCTCCCGTGAGTGACGCTCGGCTGGGAGACCCCAGCCGAGCGTCCGCGTAACCCGCTCGCGGCCCGGTCGGCACGCGCACGTGTGGTGACGAACCGTAGGGACCGCCGTCGGCTACCGCTCAGGTGCGGTAGGCGTAGTACGCCGCGGTCGGGTACGACGCGATGAGGCTGGCCATCGACCTGTTGTAGGTGTCGATGGAGTGGTACGTGAGGTACGGCACGCCCTGCTGGCTGCGGGAGGTGACGATCATCGTATGGTCCTTGGACCCGTCCTTGTCGAAGTCCAGCTGGAGCACATCACCGATGTCCATCTGGTACACGTTGGCAAGGCTGGTCGCCCGTGCGGACGACAGTGCGAACCAGGAGAACTCGTTGACGCCGACGAAGGAGTACGACTGGATCTCGGCGTTGCCGAACCACTTGTGGAAGTCCGTCGTGTAGCCGGGAACATGCTTCCAGCCGCCCGCTTTCAGGGACTGGCTGACGAAGTTGGTGCAGTCCCCGCCGGCGCCGGCGCCGTCGAAGCTGGGGTAGTCCGGGTTGTAGTTGTTCCAGTGCTTCGTCGCGTAGGCCGCCATGGCGTTGTAGTCGTACCCGCCGGCCGTGAAGTTCTTCGGGTTGGACGGCGCCGGGCGCGTGGTGGCCGCGCGGGGCGCCGAGGGCGGGTCGTCGGCGGCGGCGACCGGTGCGGCGGCGGACGGCTCGGCCACCTGGTTGACCGCGAGGTGGCCGTCGTCCGTGTCGCGGACGGCGGTCAGCTGCCAGCCGCCCTCGCGGTCGGCCTGGAAGGTCAGTTCGTGGTGGGCCCGGAACCCGGTGGTCTTCGGCTCGGCGCCCCTGGCCTTCCCGTATGTCAGGGTCGTCCTCTCGGTGACGGCGACTGTGGCGCGCCGGCCCTCCACCCGTGTGGCGTCCAGCGTGACACTGGTGTCGGCTCCGCTGTACGTCTCGCCGAGCCGGGCCAGGCGGGACTTGCGGGCACGCAGTTCTTCGAGCGTCGCGTCCTCCTCGCGTGACTGCGTCTCGGACAGCCGCACCGTTCCGGTGAAGCCGGAGGTGCGCTGCCGGAGCCCGCTCGGGGCGTCGTCCACCAGGGCCCGTGTGCGGTCGGCGAAGACCGCGTCGGCCAGCCGCTGGAACGTGGCCCTGGTCGCCGAGTCCACCGACGGGTCGTCGACGACCGCCGCGCTCGCGCTCCAGCCGGGCCCGAGCGCGACGCCGGCGGCCATCGAGGCCACCACCGCGACTATGGCGGCGCGGCTCCGCCTACGGCTCACTCTTCTCGTTTTCAATGACGTTCCTCCTCTTCGGCGCACCTACTGCGCGATCGCATCTTCACACGGGATGTGTGCGAGGTGTGAAGCGAAGGGCACAAGTGGAACCAGACTGTTTCCAGGGTCACTTGACCACCGTGGACCAGTCGGGCGACTGTGCCGGGTCCAGTCCGCGCATGCGCTCCAGCGTCTCGGGCTTCTGCACGTCGAGCCAGTCGGCGAGTTCCTTGAAGGACACGCACTTGGTGCCCTTCTTGGTGCAGACGTTCTTGATCACCTGGTCGACGGCCCTCATGTAGATGCCGCCGTTCCAGTCCTCGAAGTGATTGCCGATGAACAGCGGAGCCCGGCTGCCGTAGTAGACACGATTGAACCCCGCCATGTAGGAGTCGACGGTCTGCTGCTCCCAGTCGGGGTACTTGGCCGGGTCTCCCTCGGTCTCGCCCTCGGACTGGTTGTAGAGGAAGTTGAAGTCCATCGACAGGCCCTGGTACTTCCCGCCCGGGTACGGAAGCATCTGGAGCGGAAGGCCCCAGATGCCGTCCTTCTTGGTCGGCCATATCTGGAACTCACCCGGGGAGCTGGCGTCGTAGCGCCAGCCGTAGCTCTTCATGGCCTTCAGCAGGTTCGCCTGGCCCTCCAGACAGGGCGCGCGACCGCCGGTCACCTCCTTGCGCGGGTCGAAGGGCAACGGGGGCATGTCCTGGTAACCGGCGTTGGTCTTCCACTTCTCCACGAAGTCGTAGAACTGGTCGATCTCGCTCTTCCACTCCTCCACGCTCCAGTCACCGCCCCCCTTGTCGCCGCAGAAGTGGCCGTTGAAGTGGGAGCCGATCTCGTGGCCGTCCCGGTAGGCCCCGGCGAGCTGCGTCAGGGTGGTCCGGATGTGCTCGTCGGTGGGGTAGCTGATCGCGGCGGAGCCCACCGGGTGCTGGGGCGGGCGATAGAGGTCCTTCTTGTCCTTGGGCAGCAGATAGATGCCGGTGAGGAAGAAGGTCATGTGGGCGTCGTACTTCTTGGCCAGCTCCCGGTAGTGGGAGAAGAGCCGGTCGTCGCCCTCCAGTGCGCCGTCCCAGGAGAAGACGACGAACTGGGGCGGTTTCTCACCCGGTTTGAGCGGTACCGCCTGCAACTGGCCCTTCTGCGGACCGGTGTAGGAGGTCGACCCGTCGCCGAGCACCTTGGTCTTGCCGTCCCATTCCGGCTCCTCGCCGGCCTTCGCCGAGCCCCAGCCGGCCCATCCGTCGTCGCCGGAGGCGGCCGGCGCACCGTCGTCGGAGGGGTTCAGCGCCAGGAAGCCCACGACGACCGCGCAGACGACGACCAAGGCCGCCGCGAGGGTCACGAACCGGGTACGGGCGGTGCGCCGGGGGGCGCGCGCCTTGCGGCGGCGGCCGGGAGTCGACTTCATACGGGGCTCAAATCTGCGAGGGGGGGTACGGGTGCGGGTACGGGTTCCGACGGTCCGCCGGTCAGCTCAATGGGCTCATGGCGCCGGCCCAGATGTCGTACGGGACGCTGTCGTCGGCGGTTCCCGCGATCCCCTTCAGGGGCAGCGGTTCGAGGCTCTTGGCCAGATCGATGCGGTAGACGACCACGGCGGTCGTCACAGCGCGGGCCGTGCCGATGTACCAGGCGGCGGTGTCGTTCGCGGTGGTGCCGGCCTTGCCGGACACCGCGGCGCCGGCGGGAGCGGCGTCCGGGTGGGCGGAGCGGATGGAGTCCGTGAGTGCCCGGGTCACCTCCTCGGCCACCCGGGGGTCCATCGCGCGGCGCGCGTGCGGCAGGTCCAGCCGTACGGCTGTGCCGTTCCGGGTGACGCGGCGCACGGAGTACGGGTCGGTGTGCTGCCCCGCGGCGGCGAAGGTGGCGTAGCCGCTGGCCATACGGATCGCACTCGGCGTGGAGCTGCCCAAGGACAGGGCGGGTACCTGCGGCCCCATGCTCGACGACAGCAGTCCGGCCGCCAGTGCCGTCTGCTTCACCTTGTCCAGGCCGGTGTCCATGCCCAGCTGCATGAAGGGGGTGTTCACCGACTCGGCGAGGGCCTCGCGCAGCGTGATCGAACCCCATGACTTGCGGCCGTCGTTGTGGGCGGCGACCTTCTTGCCGGCGCGGTCCCAGTAGGGTCCCTCCGGCGTGCTGACGGGCACACCGTCGTCGCCGTCGTAGAGGGACTCCGGGGTGACGGGCTCCCGGGGTGCGTCGCGCTCCTTGACGGCGCCGTGTTCTAAACCTGCCGCGTAGACGAAGGGCAGAAAGGCCGAACCGGCGGGAACCGTCGTGGCGTTGGACTCGTTGTAGCCCTGTTTGCGGTGGTCCGGACCGCCGTAGACGGCGAGGATCCGGCCGTCGGTGGCCACCGAAGCGGCACCGTAGTGGGCGGTGGCGGCCGCGTCCGGGTGGGTCTCCAGGGCCTTCTTCCGCGCCTTGGTCACCTCGTCGTCGAGTGCCGCCTCCCGCTTGCGGTCGAAGGTCGTGTAGATCTGGTAGCCGCCCAGGTCGAACTGTTTGGCCGACATGCCGGCGGCCTTCGTGGCGTGCTGGGAGGCGAGTTCCACCAGGTAGTCGCTCTGCTGGCCGGTGTCGTACAGCGGGTTCTGCTTGAGCGGCTCGGGGAAGGTGCGATAGCCGGCCCGCTCGGACGCCGACAGCTTGCCGATCTTGACCATCCGGTCCAGGATCCAGTTCCAGCGCTCCACGGCCCGGTCATGGTTGGCGGCGCTCAGCGTGGGGTCGTACAGGCCGGCGCCCTTGAGCAGCGAGGCGAGGAAAGCGGCCTGGCTCGCGTCGAGTTGGCTGACGTCCTTGCCGTAATACGCCTGCGCGGCGCGCTGGATGCCATAGGTGCCCCGGCCGAACCAGCTGGTGTTGAGGTATCCCTCCAGGATCTCGTCCTTGCTCATCTGGTTGTCGAGCTTCAGAGCCATCATCGCCTCGGTGAACTTGCGGCTGATGCTCTGGTCCTGGTTCAGGTAGACGTTCTTGACGTACTGCTGGGTGATGGTCGAGCCGCCCTGGGTGTCACCCCGCCCGATCGTGCGCCACAGAGCGCGGGTGAGGCCCTTGGACGAGATGCCGGGGTCGCTGTAGAAGCTCTCGTTCTCGGCCGCCAGCACGGCCGAGCGGACGTCCTGGGGTATGTCCTTCAGCGGCATCGCCTGCCGCTGTACCCAGCCGGTACGGGCCATGGGGGTGCCGTCGGACCAGAAGTACACGTTGTCCTGCTGGGTGGCGTACGTGTTCAGGTTCTCCGGTATGTCCGTCGCGGCGTAGGCGATGCCCAGGAACAGACCGGTCAGCCCGACGGCTGTCAGCGTTCCGCCCAGCCACTGCCGCAAGGAGGGCGCCCAGCGGCGCCAACCGGACCGGCCGGGACGCGGATAGTGCGGTCTGAGCCGGCGGGCGTACGACATCGTCGGCCCGGCGAGGGGGGCCAGGAGCGTGCCCAACCGCCTGCGGGCGGACGGCGGCCGCGCGGCCTTGCGCCGGTCGGCTCGCCCGCTGGACGGCTCCGGCCGCCGCACCCGCGACGGCGTGGCCTCGTCGGCGGGCGGAGCCGACTCCGCGCGCTCGGACGGCGGGGGCACCTTGAGCTGCATGGTGCGTTCGGGGTCGGCGGGAAGACGTGCCCGGCCGCCGCCACTGTGCTCATCACCGAACCCGGCCCCCCGCGAAGCGATCCGTCGGCCCGATGACCCGCGGCTCTCTTCCGGACCCCCCGGCCCCTGCCCTGCCTCTGTCATGGCTGGGTCTCACTCCCCACTACGTGCGGCCCCTTCGGGTCGACACAGCTGCCGCTGACGCGGCTGCCATCCCCCCAGCCGCTTTGCGGCCCTTGCGGTCATACAAAATTATCAGCGATCTTTTCAAGTTCTCCGCACAACCGCCCGACAGGACGAAACGCACAGGAAACGTGAGGCATCCCGGCCCCGCAGGCCCGTCCCTTCCGGGCCTGATGTCCCGTCACGGGCGCGTTCGCCGGGATCAGGGCCGGCGAGCCAGGGCGTCCGCGAAGCGCAGGCGTGCCGGACCGCCCGTCCGTGAGCCGCGACCGATGGCCACCAAGCGTCCTGCGCTTGTCTGTTGCGCGACAGCTCCACCACCCCGGGCGTTCACGCAACCACCGCTATGGGCGGGACCACGGCCCGGCCCGAGCCGGTTCTCCGTGAAGGGCAACCCGGAACCCTCTCCGGCTTCTTCGGGGGTGAGCAGCCGGAGCGTGTTCGATCGAACGGGTTGACTTGTCGATATTCAGATTGTTGCGTACATGACAAAGTGTGGGGTTCGCGTGAAGATCGCCAACCGGTGCTCACGGCACCGGGAATCCCGGGGAGGCCCCGTCGTGGTCGCCGGTTTCACGGCGGGGCCGAGGAGTTGTCAGGCCCAGACCGCCTCACGCATCGGGTTCCAGGTCCACCCGGGCAGACTCGGCATGGTGCCGGACGGGCGTGTGACGCCGTCGATCGCGTCGTCCCATGCGGATACGTCGACCAGGAGGTCAGCGCGATCGGTGTCGGTAAGGTTCTTCAGGTCGATGGTCCAGGTCTCGCCGTGATAGAGGTCGTTCGTGATCTTCGTTCCCGCTCCGGTCAAGGTCGCTTCGCCGCCCCGGTAATCCAGGATCAGCTGAGCTTCGGTCAGGTCGGCCAGGTCCGCGGGGTCGCTGGTGATGCGCCACCGTCCGGTGCCCGCGGCCGTGACCTTCGGGGCGGCGGGGGAGGCGCCGAGCCGGAAGGTGTAGCGCGCGAAGGGGGCACTGCCCTGAGCCCTGTCCCATCCGGCCCTCGGAGCGAGACCGCCCGCCGGCAGGATGTCGGCGGTGATGACGCTCCCCGCACGGGCGGTGAACCGCGCGGTCGGTGCCAGCCCGGAAAGCTGGGCCTTCCTCGTGATGATCAGCCGGTCGCGTCCGTTGAGCGGGGCGACCACCGCGTCGAGTGACTCGGCCTCGCTCAGGACGACGATCCGCGCGCGGGGGGCCTGTGTGCCGGCCCCGCGCACCAGGAGGGAAGTGCGCCGCCCGGCCGGGACACGCGCGATCCGCTCGGTGCCGGTCACCGTCTGGGTGAAGGATCCCGACTCGCGGGTGAGGACGACGGACGCGTCGAAGGCGAGCGCCCGGTCGGTCCAGTCCGGTGCCCAGTAGACGAAGGTGGGGACGTCGTCGCCGGACACCTTCGCCAGGGGTTCGACGGTGGCCCAGCGCAGGTCGACGCCGTTCAGATCGGTCATGACGGGGAACGCGTTGCAGCGGTCCTTCGGCATGGTCAGGGGCTTGTCGGGCAGTGTGACCGTCCCGTCGGCCGTGTGTACCTGGATCTGCATGTCGTCGCGGCTGGACAGAGTGACATTGCGCTGGGTGTTGTTGACGAACACGAAACCGCGGCCGGCGGTGTCGAAGCGGCCGATGTACCGCAGCCGGCTGGTCTGCGCCGGGTCCATGATCTGTCCGGGGTCGCGGCTGACCCGGGTCCTGACGAGTTCCTCGGTGTAGCCGGCGGTGAAGGTGTGCAGCCGCCGGTAGTACCGGTAGGAGTCCCTGGTCTGGCCGAACTCGCCCAGCGGGGCCTGGAAGTCGTAGGTGAGCGCCCAGTCTCCGTTCAGACCGGCTGTCTGGGTCCCGCCATGGAACATGTAGTAGCCCAGGTAGTTCGCGCCCCGGCCGACACAGTCGTAGGCGTGCGCCACCACGTGCTCACGCTCGACGCGGAAGCGGCTGGTGCCGCGCATCGGACTGCCGGTGCCCAGTTCGCAGAACCCGCGCGGGTAGTCGAGGGTGTTGTACCTCGCCTCGCCGATGTCGGTGTTGGCGGTCCACTCGTCGGTGCCGTAGATGAACCCGGACACGGGGGAGGTCCCGCCATTGGCCTCCCACCCGCGGTAGCAGTAGGCGCCCTGCAGCGGAATCGCGGTGTCCTTGTCGAAGTTGGAGTTGGCCGTGACCGTGTAGTACGGCACCACCAACCCGCGCTCCACGCACATCCGACGCAGGGTGGTGATGTGGGCCGGGTCGCCGGAGGCGAATTCGTTCTCCAGCTGGATTCCGACGATGGGCCCGCCGTCCTTGACGAACAACCCCTGGACCTGGTCCGCGATCCGGGAGAAGTAGGACCCGACCTTGGCCAGGTAACCCGGATCGTCGGTGCGCTTTCCGGACAGGGCGAAAGAAGGGATGCCCCCGTTGGTGGCTTCCGCGTTGATGTACGGGCCGACACGCAGCCAGACCAGTAGTCCCTGTCGCTGGGCGGCGGTCACGAACGCGCGAAGGTCCTTGTGGCCCGTCCAGTCCCAGGTGCCCTGCGGCTCCTCGTGGTGGTTCCAGAACAGGTACGTGGCCACGGTGTCGAGTCCGGCCGCGCGCATCTTGCCCAGCTCGCGCTCCCAGCGGTGAGCGGGGTGGCGGACGTAGTGGAACTCGCCGCTGACCGGATACCAGGCTTGCCCGTTTCTGGACCAGGCGTTGCGTGTGACGCCGTAGGCGACCCCCGCGCCGGCTCCTCCGGCGTTGGCCAGCGCCGTGTCGGTCCTCGGCTCGGCTGCCGCCACGTCCAGGTGATAGCCGAGCGAGGGCACGACCTTCCACAGCTGACTCGGGTCCGCGGTGTCGGAACGGATCTCGATCGTCGCGCCGCCGGTGGTGGCGGACCCCGCCACCGAGAGGAGCTTGCCGCTGGGCCTGCTGACGATCTTCACCCGGCCCTGGCCCGCATCGTCCAGGCGCCACTGCTGGTTGGTTCCGCCGTTGCCCTGCCACTGGATCACCTGCGAGCCGTCGACGGTCCGGCCCCCGTACACGTCGAGGACCCTGGCCGACGCCACCGAGCCGATCGTCACCCACCCGCCGCCCACCTGGGTTGGCGACCACAGCTGGTTGGTGGCACCGGTGGCCTTCCACTGGATGACCGCGGCACCGTCGGCAGCGGACCCGCCCTCGACATCGAGCCGGAGGCCGCTGCGCACATTGACCAGCATCACGGGCTCTGCCGCCGCGCGATCGGCCGCCAGCGCTTCGGAGGGCCGCGGCAGCCCACCGAGGACGGGGCCGGCGGCGACCGCCGCCGCACCGGCGCCCAGCAGTTTCATCGCCCCCCGACGGCTGACGGCCTCGGGTCGGATGTACGACGAGTAGTCCATCTCTTCTCCTCGGTGTGGTGTCGTGTCGTACGAAGTCGCCGACCCCGGGGCCGTCCCCGGGGTCGTGTCATGCGGAGGGGCGGGTACGCGGGACGTGCCGGCGGTCGGCAACTGTCCGCCGTCGCCGTCTTCTCCGCAGGCGTCGCCGTCCGCGTCGTCCGCGTCGTCCGCGTCGTCACAGCGACACGGCGAGGTGGTCGGTCGCGCGGCCGTGCCGGAGGGGTCCGGTACGGCCGCCGACGCGTGACCGGACTACTTGTTGACGCTGAACCCCTGGTCGGTGCCGTATGTGATGCTCGCCTGCTGCCAGTCCTCCAGCCCCTTGCTGAGGGGGGTCGAGGAGATGTAGGCCTTGCCCACGGTGTCGTTGAAGATGGAGTTCGCGTAGACCTGGTACGGCAGGTACGACCAGTCGGTGCCGACGTTGCCGGCCGCGTCCGCGAAGATCCTGTTCGCCCGCTGGCCGCCGAAGTAGGGGAACGCGGCGTCCAGGAACGTCTTCGACCCCAGGTCCCCCTTGGTGGCGGGGAACGAGCCCTCGGCGACGCGGGCCGAGGCACCGGCGCCCGTGGTCGCGTACTCGACGAAGGCGTAGGCCAGTTCCTTGTTCTTGGCGGCCTTCGGTACGGCGAGGGAGCTGCCACCGTTCTCGGCGCCGGTCTTGTCGCCCTCGGTCCACTGCGGGAGGGGTGCCACGCGCCAGTCACCGGAGGCGGACGCGACGCCCGAGGTGAAGCTGGCGGGCATCCAGGCGCCTATGGCCAGTGTGGCGATGCTGCCGTCGGCCAGGCCCTTGTACCACTCGTCGCTCCATGAGCTGACCGGAGCGATCAGGTCCTCGGTGAGCAGCTTCTGCCAGGTGTTCGTGTAGGTCTTGGTGCCTGCGTCCCCGAAGTCGATCGAGACGTCGGTGCCCTCGGTCTTGTAAGGGCGGCCCCCGGCCTGCCAGATGAGGCTGGTGGTGGCGCCCGCGTCGCCCGTGTCGTTGGTGATGAAGATCTCGGGATCGGCCTTGTGCAGGGTGCGCGCCGCCTCGACGTACTCGTCCCAGGTGACCGGGACCTTGACGCCGTGCTTGTCGAAGACCTTCTTGTTGTAGAACAGCGCCATGGGACCCGAGTCCATCGGCAGGGCGTAGATGGACTTGTCGTACTTCACGGCGTTCCACGGACCGGTGGTGAAGGTCTTGTCGTACGCGGTCGCACCGTAGCTCCCGAGGTCCTCCAGGGACTTGCCGATGGCGAACTGGCCGACGGCGTAGTACTCGACCTGCGCCACGTCGGGGGCGCCGGAGCCGGCGGTGATGACGTTCTGCAGCGCGGTGTACTGCTTGTCGCCGGTGCCGGCGTTGACGAGTTCGACGTCGACCTTGGGGTACTTCTTCTCGAAGCCGGCCACCGCCTTCTTCAGTGTGGGCTCCCATGCCCATACCGTCACCTTGCCGCCCTTCTCCAGCGCGGACTTGACGTCCTTCTTGCCGCCGCCGTCGGTGGCCGGGTCGGACGAGCCGCAGGCGGTGGCGCCGAGGGCCATCACACAGGCCGTGGCGACGGCACCGAGAAGCCGTCGGGTGCTGTTCGTTCTCATGGGTGGTGCTCCTGGTTCGGTGTGCGGGTGGGAGAGGGGGCAGAAGCGGGGGCGGACGCGGGGAGGGGGACGGGGAGAACGGGTGGGGCCGGGGTCATTCCTTGACGCTGCCCGCGGCCAGGCCGGACTGCCAGTAGCGCTGGAGCAGGAGGAAGATCGCGACGATCGGGGCGATCGTGAGCAGGGAGCCGGTGATGATGAGATCGAAGACGGCCTCGCCGCCCGCGGTCTGTGCCTGGGCGTTCCAGGCGTTGAGCCCGAGCGTGAGCGGATACCAGTCCGGGTCCTTGATCATGATCAGTGGCAGAAAGTAGTTGTTCCAGGTCGCGACCATGGAGAACAGCAGCACGGTGACCGTGCCCGGCATCAGCAGCGGCAGTGCGATGCGGAAGAACGTACGCAGCTCACCGGAGCCGTCGATGCGGGCCGCTTCGAGGAGCTCGACGGGTACGGCCTCGGCGGCGAACACCCACATCAGGTAGAGCCCGAACGGTGAGATGAGCGAGGGGATGATGACGGCCCAGGGGGTGTTGGTCAGTCCCATACCGCTGAACATCAGGAACGTCGGCACCGCCAGGGCCGTGCCCGGCACGGCCACGGCCCCGAGGACGACCGCGAACACGGCGCGGCGGCCGGGGAATTCGTACGTGGCGAGTGCGTAGCCGCCCAGGACGGCGAGGACCGTGGCGCCGCCCGCTCCCACGGCGACGTACAGCAGGGTGTTCAGCAGCCAGCGGACGAAGACGCCGTCGTCGTAGGACAGCGTGCGGGAGATGTTGTCCCAGAGGTTGAAGTCCTTGCCGAACCACAGTCCGAAGGAGTCGAGCAGGCCCTCCTGGTCCTTGGTCGCGTTGATGACCAGCCAGGCGAGCGGCAGCAGTGTGTAGACGAGGACCAGCCCGACCAGGAGGGTGAGAGGGACGCTGGGGCGGGGATTGAGCGGAGTGCGGGGGTGACGGCGGCGGGACCGGACCGGGGCGTGGCCGGTACGGGCCGTCCCGGGCGAACCGGTCGGTTCCGTGGGGCCGGTGGAGGTCGGGGGGACGCTGGAGACGTGCGCGCTCATGGCTCAGCCCTTCCGCATGCCGCGCAGCTGGACGGCGTAGGCGATGATCGCGGTGATGACACCCATCACGATCGCCACGGTCGCTGCGTAGTTGTGCTGCCGGCCGGAGAAGGACAGCGAGTAGGTGTAGAGGTTGGGAGTGAAATCGCTTGTGATCGCGTTGGGGGCGAGCTTCTGCAGAATGCTCGGCTCGTTGAAGAGCTGGAAACTTCCGATGATCGAGAAGATCGTCGCGATGACCAGGGAGCCGCGGATGGCCGGCAGCTTGATCGCGGTCACGACCCGCCACTCGCCGGCTCCGTCGATCGCCGCCGCCTCGTACAGCGATCGTGGGACGATCTTGAGCGCGGAGTAGAAGATCAGCATGTTGTACCCCACGAACTCCCAGGTCACGATGTTGCCTATGGAGGCGAGCACGAGCGAAGGGGAGAGAGGGTCGGGCAGTGAGACGGCGAAGGTGTCATTGATGTTGCCCACCAGTCCGAATCTGGTGCCGTAGATGAAGCCCCACATGAGGCTGGCGACCACGGCCGGTACTGCATACGGCAGGAAGACCGAGATACGGAAGAAGCTCTTGCCGTACAACCGGCCGCTGTCGATCGCGAGCGCCACCAGCAGCGCGATACCCAGCATGATCGGCACCTGTACGGCAAGGAAGAGTCCGACCCTGGTCAGTCCTTCCCAGAACCGCGCATCGGTCAGCGCCTGGGCGTAGTTGTCCAGGCCCACGAACGACGTGCCGCCGATCAGCCGGTCGCGGAACAGGCTCAGATACAGGGCGTATCCGATCGGCGCGAGGAAGACGAGCGCGAAGACGGCGACGAACGGACCGGCGAATCCCCAGCCGATGAGGGCCTGCTTGCGGACGTGTGACCGCGCTCGTGGGCGGGGTGGTGGTGCTGCCTTCGCGGGCGTCGACAGGAGCGTCATGGCTGGTTCCTTGTTCGGTGGCCGACCGGTCCGGAGAGAGGGGGGAAGAGGGCCTTCGGGCCGGAGACGGCCGGGCGGAGGCTGGCCCGATGGGAAATGTTTACGTAATCATCGGTAGCGTGATGGTGACACTCCCGCTGGGGGGCGTCAAGCATGAAGCGGTAGTGAACGGAAGGGATTTCGATGACGGACAAGGACACTGACGCTCGGGCGAAGACGGCCGACGGCGGGGGACGGCGTGCCGCGAAAGGGCGGCAGCGCCGTGTCTCGATGGCGGACGTCGCCCGGGTCGCCGGCGTCTCGTCGCAGACGGTCTCCAGGGTCTCCAACGGAGACCCGGCCGTCATCGAGAGCACCCGGCGGAGAGTGCTGGACGCCATGAAGGAGCTCGGCTACCGGCCCAACAGCGCCGCCCGCGCCCTCAAGCGCGGGGACTTCCGGACCATCGGTGTCATCACGATGAGCCTCTCGAGCACCGGCAATGTACGGACCCTGGAGGCCATCGCGAACTGCGCGTCCCGCGCGGGGTACGCGGTCACGCTGATCCCGCTCGACGCGCCGACCCAGGACAACGTCAGGGGTGCCTTCACACGGCTCGACGAACTCGCGGTGGACGCGGTCGTGCTGATCATGGAGGTACACCTGCTCGACACGACGTCACTGGCACTGCCGCCTCATGTGAAGGTCGTCGTCGTGGACTCCGACGCCGGTGACCGGTTCCCTGTGGTGGACACCGATCAGCAGCAGGGCGCGCGTACGGCAGTGCGGCACCTGCTGGACCTCGGCCACGGCACGGTCTGGCACCTGGCAGGGCCCGAGGAGTCGTTCGCGGCGGGCCGTCGCGAGGCCGCCTGGGAGGCGGCGTTGCGTGAGGACGGGCGCGAGGTGCCGCCCCCGCTGCGCGGCGACTGGACCCCCGAATCCGGCTACGAGGCGGGCCTCCGGCTGGCGGAGGAGCCCGACTGCACGGCGGTGTTCGTGGCGAACGACCAGATGGCTCTCGGTGTGCTGCGGGCGCTGCACGAGCGTGGCAGGCGTGTGCCGGAGGAGGTCAGCGTGGTGGGTTTCGACGACATAGCGGAGGCCGCCTCGTTCATCCCGCCGCTGACAACGGTCCGTCAGGACTTCGCCAAGGTCGGGGAACTGTGTGTCGACGCCGTTCTGCGGGAACTGCGCGGTGAGACGGTGGAGGGCGGTACGACGCTCGTGCCGACCACTCTGGTCGTCCGCCGGAGCACGGCCGCGTGCACGCCCGCCACCGCGGGGCAGGGGCGGGGGCCGGCCAGGGCGTCGAAGAAGGCGGGGGAGAGGTCCTAAGTGGGCAGTCCGACGGCTCGTTCGCCGTTGCGGCGCTGCTGGATGACGACGGCGACGACGAGGAGTGTGCCCTGGGCGACGTTCTGCCAGAAGGAGTTGATGCCTTCGACGGTGAGGCCGTTCTCCAGGCAGCCGAGCAGGGCGACGGCGAGGAGTGTGCCGCCGATGCCGCCCTTGCCGCCCTTGAGGGCGCAGCCGCCGAGGGCCGCGGCGGTGATGGCTTTGAGTTCGAGTCCTTCGCTGCCGGAGGTGGGCTGGCCGGAGCCGGTGCGGGCGGTGAGCAGGATGCCGGCGATGGCGGCGACGATGCCGATCAGGGCGTATACGAAGACGAGGTACTTGTTGATGCTGATGCCGGCGAGGCGCGCCGCGGTGTCGTTGCCGCCGATGGCGTAGAGGTTGCGGCCGATGTCGGTGTACTTGAGCAGGAGATGCACGGCGCCGGCGACGACGGCCAGGATCCAGACCATCACGGGCAGCCCGGCGATCTTGCCGCGGCCCAGGAAGACGAAGACGTCGTTGTTGAGGACGTAACCCTGTGCGCGGCCGTTGGAGATCAGCTGGGCCAGGCCCTTGTACGCGGCGAGGCCGGCGAGGGTGGCGATGGTGGGGTTGACGCGTCCGTAGACGATGATCAGTCCGTTGAGGACGCCGACGAGGAGTCCGGTACCGACGGCCGCGGCCATGCCGAGGAAGGCATTGGAGCCTGTGCTGGTGAAGACCATGGCGCTGACGACCGAGGCCACACCGACCTGTGAGCCGACGGAGATGTCGAGCCCGCCGCAGATGATGACGACCGTCTGCACGATGGCGAGCAGGCCGGTGATGGTGGCGGCCTCGGCGATGACCTGCATGTTCGTCAGGCTGAGGTAGTTGTCGTTGAGAGCGCCGAAGAGGGCGAGGACGACGACGAGGGCACCGATCAGACTGAGGTTCTGCCCGCCGATGGAGGCCCAAAGCCCGGCCCGGCCGCGGCTTCGGCTGTCGTGTGCCGGGCCTTTCAGGGCTGGGTCCGGGGTGATGGTGACGGTCATGAGGAGGCTCCAGGGGCGGGGGTGATGTCGTCGGCCATGGCCAGGGCGAGGAGGGCTTCTTCGGTGGCTTCGTCGCGGTCGAGTTCGCCGGTGATCCGGCCTGCCTGCATCACGATGACGCGGTCCGAGAGCCCGAGGAGTTCAGGCAGTTCGGAGGAGATCACGAGCACGGCCACACCGTCCGCGGCCAGGGCGGCGATGATCTGGTAGATCTCGGCCTTGGCCCCGACGTCGATACCGCGGGTCGGCTCGTCGAGGATCAGGACCTTGGGTTTGCGCGCCAGCCAGCGGGCGAGCACGACCTTCTGCTGATTGCCGCCGGAGAGTTTGCGGACCTCGTGTTCGATGGAGGGGGCGCGGACCCTGAGCCGGTCGGCGTAGTGCTGTGTCAGTTCGCGTTCGGCCTTGCGCCGTACGAAGCGGAAGCGGCGGAGCCGGTCGAGGACCACGAGCGAGGTGTTGTCGCGGATCGAGCGGTGCGGGAACAGCGCCTGGGCCTTGCGCTCCTCGGGTGCCAGACCCAGGCCCGCCCCGATTGCCTCGCGGGGGCTGCCGAGGCGTAGTCGTGTGCCGTCGAGCGTGATGGATCCGCTGTGGACGGGGAGATCGCCGGCCAGGGCGAGAGCCAGCTCCGAGCGGCCCGCTCCGATGAGCCCTGCCAGGCCGACCACTTCGCCGGAGTGCACCTTCAGGGTGATGTCGTGTACGTCGTCGGTGGTGACGTTCCTGACGTCGAGGACGAGCCGCTCGGTGGCGACGCGTTGTCGTACGAACATGGTGGACAGGTCACGGCCGACCATGAGCCGGACGAGGCCGGCCTCATCGGTGCGGCCGGCCTCCTCGACTCCCACCAGCGTGCCGTCCCGCAGTACGGCGATGCGGTCGGCGAGCTGGAATATCTCCTGCATGCGGTGGGAGACGTAGACGACGGCGATGCCCTCGGCGCGCAATCGCCGTATGAGGGCGAAGAGGGCGTCGACCTCGTGCTCGGAGAGCGAGGAGGTGGGCTCGTCGAAGGCGATGACCTTCGCCGCGGTCTCGCCGGTCAACGCCCTTATGATCTCGACGAGTTGCCGCTGAGCCGGAGTCAGCTGGGAGCCGAGGAGGCGCGGGTCGAGCACGTCGGCGAAACCGAGCCGTTCGAGGTCGGCCTCGACACGCCGGAGCAGTTCGCGGCGGTCGAAGAGTCTGCCCCGTCCGCGGGGCAGCGCTCCGGCGTAGACGTTCTCGGCCACGGAGACATGCGGGATGATCTCCGGTTCCTGCGGGATGATGCGGATTCCGGCGGCGCGGGCCCGGGCGGGCGAGTCGAGGTCGACCCGCAGACCGTCGATGAGGACGTGGCCCTCGGTCGGGCGGTGATCGCCGGTGAGGATCTTCAGCAGGGTGGACTTGCCGGCGCCGTTCTCCCCCATCAACGCGGTGACCTGGCCGCGCGGAAAGTCCAAGGTGACACCGCCGAGCGCCTGGACCGCGCCGAAGCGCTTGACGATCCCCTGAACCCCGACGGAGTGGACGCCGACGGAAGAGGGCGGGTCTCCGCGCCCCTCGGGCGAGGAGCGAGGATCGGGGGCCGGACTGCGCGTGGAACTCATGGGCTACCTCGAAGGCGTTTGTACGGGGGCGGACGGGCCGGAGAGCGCCGGAGCCGGCGGGTTGCTCTGGCCCGCCGGCGAAGGGGGGCGGGCCAGGGCCGGAACCGGTCTCGGTCGCGAGCTGGTGAGGGTCAGCCGCAGGTGAGACCGGAGGACTTCCAGCTGGACGGGTCGACCATGGTGGTGGGTGCGAAGCCCTCGGCGGGGAACTCCTTGCCCTTCTTGAGCTTGTCGTACATGGTCTGCACGGCGAGCGCGCCGACGTCCTCGCCGTTGATGAACAGCGCGGCCTTCATGCCGCTGGGCTTGCCGGAGCCCCATTCCTTGCAGGCCAGGTAGGCACCGAGACCGACACCGATGACACGGTCGGGGCTGATGCCGGCGTTCTGCAGGGCGGTGACGCCACCCGCGACGTTCTCGTCGTTGCAGCCCCACACCACCCAGTTCCTGACACCGGAGTTGGCCGTGATGGTCGCGGCGATCTTGTCCTGGGCTCCCGTGGGGGTGTTGTCCGTGGGTACGTCGATCGTCTTCACCCCGGGGACGGCCGTACCGAATGCCTGCTTCGCGGCCTTGACCCGGTCGCCGCAGACGGTGACGTCCTGCTTCCAGGCGGAGATGACGCGGGTGTCGGCGGCCTTCCAGTTCGCCTTCTTGTACTCGGCGGCGGCTCGCTTGCCGACCTCGCTTCCCATCTGCGTACCGCTGAAGCCGATACGGGGGACGAGGTCGGCCTTGCCACAAGCCGCCGGGTCGGAGCCGGTGGTGCAGATCTGGTCGTCCGAGGTGAGCAGAGCGACCTTGCCGTCCTTCGCGGTCTGGACGACCTGGGGGCCCACCGCCGGGTCGGGCACGACGATGATCACGCCGTTGACCTTCTGGGCGATGGCGGCCTGCACTTCGCTCACGGTCTTGTTGGCGTCGTTGCCGAGGTTGACGACCTTGAGGTCGATGCCGAGTTCGTCGGCCTTCGCCCTGGCTCCGGCGGCCTCGCCGACGAAGTACTCCTGGTCGCCCTGCTTCTGCAGATAGGTGACGGAGATCTTGCCTGTCACCGGGCCGGCCTCGCCCTTGCCCGTGGACTCCTTGCCCGAGGAGCAGGCGGTCGTCAGGGCCAGGCTGCACAGCAGGCCGACGGCCGCGGTGGCGCGAGTGCGGTGGGAACGGGTCATGAACGGACTCTCCTTGGTACGGACACCGGTCGGCGGTGCCGGGCGTGCGGGGCGCGTGCGGGAACAGGCCGGCGTATTCGTGGAGGTGCGGAGGCGCGCTGAGCAATGGAGCGGTCATCCGACTGCCACGAGGGCGGGGATGTTGGAAAACGTGATATTGCGGCCAGTGGGTCACGCGGAGTCGGCAAGTTGGGCGCCGATCGAGCAGGAAAACCTCAGAAGCCAACAGGTTCAAACGCGATGCGACATATGACATCGCCGTTACGGCCTGTCGTCAAGGGGGTGGCGTCGCCGAAACGTCCTTGTGACGTTTCGGAGTTCGGGGTGAACGCGGCCGGAGGTGCCGAGTCCGCCGTGCGGAGGGTATGGATCACAGGGCTTGCCATCACCAGTGTGTTTACGTAAACATACTCGTGAGGTGCGGCTTTCCGCCGGTTCGCGACGCCTCCACCGTGCATCCCCCTCCAGCACAGGAGCAGCAGCACATGCCCGTTCTCCAGATCGACGGCGGCGGATTCCGCCTGGACAGCGAACCCTTCCGGCTCCTGTCCGGCGGACTGCACTACTTCCGGGTCCATCCCGCGCAGTGGGCCGACCGGCTACACAAGGCCCGCCTCATGGGCCTCAACACCGTCGAGACGTACGTCCCCTGGAACCTCCATCAGCCGCGGCCGGACCAGTTCCGCATCGACGACGCGCTTGATCTGCCCGCCTTCCTCGACCTCGCGGCCGCCGAGGGCCTCCATGTTCTGCTCCGCCCGGGCCCCTACATCTGCGCGGAATGGGAAGGCGGCGGCCTTCCCTCCTGGCTGCTGGCCCAACGCGGTATCCGCCTGCGCACCCGCGACCCCCTTTTTCTCGCGGCGGTCGACGACTACTTCGCCCGGCTTCTCCCTCCGCTCCTGCCCTACCTGGCCACGCGCGGCGGGCCGGTACTCGCCATGCAGGTGGAGAACGAGTACGGCGCCTGCGGTGACGACACCGCCTACCTGGAACACCTCGCCGGCTCACTCCGCCGGAGCGGTGTCGATGTGCCTCTGTTCACCTGCGATCAGCCCGACGACCTGGAGCGCGGCGCGCTGCCGGGGGTCCTCGCGACCGCCAACTTCGGCAGCCGCTCCACCCAGAACCTCGCCACCCTGCGCGCGCATCAGCCGAACGGCCCCCTGTTGTCGACCGAGTTCTGGATCGGCTGGTTCGACCGCTGGGGCGGCCACCACGTGGTCCGCGATCCCGACCAGGCGGCGCGGGAGCTGGACGAACTGCTGTCGACCGGGGCCTCGGTCAACTTCTATATGTTCCACGGCGGCACGAACTTCGGCTTCACCAATGGCGCCAATGAAAAGCACACCTACCGGCCGACCGTCACCTCCTACGACTACGACGCGCCTCTCGACGAAGCCGGCGACCCCACCGAGAAGTTCACCGCCTTCCGCGAGGTCATCGCCAAGTACGCGCCGGTCCCTGCCACTCCCGTGCCCGCGCGCTCGGCCAAACTCGCCCTCTCCTCCGTCCCGTTGACCACCAGCGCCGGCCTGCTGGACTGCGCTCCGGCCCTCGGAGACGCCGTCGAGTCCTCCCACCCGCTGACGATGGAGCAGCTCGGGCAGGACTTCGGATTCGTCCTGTACGAGACCGTCCTGCCGGCCCAGGGGCCCGTGCTCCTCGAACTGGAGCAGGTCCGCGACCGCGCTCAGGTCTTCCTCGACGGGCAGCCCGTCGGGGTTCTGGAGCGGGAGAACCACGAGCACGCCCTCGCCTTCACCGTGCCGCGCCCCGGCAGCGTCCTGAACCTGCTCGTGGAGAACCAGGGCCGCGTCAACTACGGTCCCGGCATCCACGACAGGAAGGGGCTGCCCGGCAAGGTCCTGCTGGACGGCGCGGAACTCGCCGGATGGACCAGCAGACCGCTGCCGCTGACCTCCCTGGACGCGATTCCGTTCACCGCTACCGCCATCGTGCCGACCGGTCCGGCCTTCCACCGCGGCAGCTTCGAGCTGGCCGCGGTGGCGGACACCTTTCTCCATCTCGACGGCTGGACGAAGGGCAACGCGTGGATCAACGGTTTCGCGCTGGGCCGCTACTGGTCCCGTGGGCCCCAGCGGTCCCTGTACGTGCCCGCCCCCGTACTGCGCGCGGGCACCAACGAGATCGTCGTGTTCGAGCTGCACTCCGCCCGCCACGCACGTACCGTCGACTTCCGGAAGACGCCCGACCTCGGCCCGACCGAAGAGTAGGACCACGGTGGCCAGGGGCAGCGCCTTCCCTGTGTCACCCGGCGATGCCGTGGAGGGTCCAGGACTGGTTGCTGCCCGTCGTGGGCTGGTAGATGCCGACGGGGGTTCCGTCGCCCGTGGCGGCCCCGGTGACATCGAGGAGTTTGCCGGTGGCGTTGTTGATCAGGGTGGCGTGACCGTCACCAGTGGTCGAGCGCATCCACTTCTGCCGGGCCGAGGACGATCCGGGTTTGGCGAACGCGAGCACGTCTTCCGAGCCCGAGAGGGCCTCGCCCGTCTTGACGTTGGTGATGCGGTAGGCGGCGGTGCTGCCCCAGTCGGCCGCGGACAGCTTGGTGAAGGTCCACTGCTGGGCGGGGTCGGCGGGGTCGGAGGTGCGTTGCACCGGTGTGCTCTTCCCGTTCACCGTGGCGACGGCGAGCGCCATCCCGCTGTTGTCGTTGACCAGTTGGCGGGGTGCGCCCGTGGGAGCCGTGGCGGTGGCGGTGTTCACGCCGCCGACTCCCGGCAGTACGAAGGTCGTGACGGAACCGGCGCCGACGGTGACCTTCAGGGTCTTGCCGACGGTCGTGACGTCGCTCTCGCGCTGGAGGTTCTTGGTGGCGTCGGTGGTGTAGCGCTCGACGGGGGCGCTGCCGACGCTCTGGAACCCGTCGAGGTCCAGGGTGAGCTCCTGATCCGCCCCGGTGGGGTTGGTGTGGACGACGACGGCCCCTTGTCCGGCCGGGCGCAGCGCGGCCAAGGTGTCGGCGCCGTCGGTGTTGATGACGCGGGCGCCCGGACGCACGAAGCGGCTGTAGTTGGCCATCGCCCAGTACTTCTTGTTCTTGCGCAGCGGCTCGGTGGCGGCGTCCTCCGGGGTGAAGTCGGCTTGGATCAGGCCCCAGTTGGAGTTCTCATGGGCCGGGGTCATGTTCTCGTAGTCCTCGATGGCCTGCCACAGCACCCAGGCCCGGGGTTCCAGCTCCCTGATGTCGTCGTTGACGCGGTCGGCCAGGTCGAGTGCGGGGCTCATGTCGGTGAAGCTCTGGGGGACGCTGCCACCGACGTCCACCTCGGACATCCACAGCGGGGTGCCCGTGCCCTTGGCGATGTCACGCACGCCGGTTCGGCCGTTCGTCCCGTAGGTGTGCGTGTTGAGCCGGCCGACGGCGTCGCGGACGGCCGGGGCGTACGACTCCCAGTTGCCGCGGAACACCGCGGGGTTGGTCTCGTCCATGGCCGCGATCGGGGTGGTCACGCCCTTCGCGTCCAGGGCGGCGCGCAGCGTGGAGATCATGCGCGCCTGTGAGGCGGGGTCCCAGTGGGAACCCTCCTGGCGGCCGCCGGCGCGCCAGTAGTCGGTGTTGGGCTCGTTGACCGGGGAGAGGGAGCCGAACGTGACACCGGTGGAGTCCTGCGCGCGCCGGAGGGCGCCGGAGAGATAGGCGGCGAACCTTTCGTACTGGTCGGAGCGGAGATTGTCCTGCCAGCCGTTCACCGCACCGGAGACGCGGCCGCTGTTGGTCATGAAGTACGGGGCGGAGTTGGAGAACGCCTCGAAGGTCCTGGCGCCGCGCGCCTTGGCCGCGGCGAGCCACCAGCGCTGGTTGGCGTCGGCGTTCGGGTTCCAGTGGTCCGGGTCGGCCGGGTCCCACCAGTCGGGTGCCTCGGGACCCGGCCGGTTCCAGTAGCCGGGGACCGCCGCTCCGGGACGCAGATAGGGGGTGGTCTCGGGGCTGTCGCCGCCGCCGATGTTGTAGCGGGCGATGGTGAACCCGAGCCCGTTCGCCCCGTAGAGGTCATCGGCCAGCCGGTTGCGCTGGGCGTCGGGCCAGCCGCCGGTGACATTGGCGAACCAGGCGAGGGAAGTGCCCCATCCCTGGAACGGCGGCTGCTGGTAGCTGGGATCGAGGCGGACGGTCACCGTCCCGGCCGCACTCGCGGCCGTCGCCGGCGGTCCGGTGAGGCCGGTGGCGGCCAGGGTGACCGCGGTGCCGGTGGCGGCGAGCGCCGCACCGGTACGCCGGAAACCTGAGCGAGGGCGAGGGCGAGGATGGAGATGGGGACGGGACGTTGATCGCTTGGGGGCGCGGAACACGTACTACTCCCTGGTCGGTGGGGTTGTGTCGGGCGGCGGCCGGACGTGCTCCGAGGTGCCGCCGGGGCGCACCCCGCGCGGGGAGGCGCGGGGTGCGCGGGGTGACGCGGGGCTCGGGGCAGGGGAGCCCCGCGCCGGTCATACGGCCGAGCGTCGCCACTTCTGGTTGTCGCCGGTGTTACAGGTCCACTGAACGAGCAGTGTGCCGTCGGCGGCGGACTGGTTGGTGACGTCGAGACACTTACCGCTGTGCCGTGCGGCGATTTGTACGGTCGTATCGGTCTTCCGCACGGTCCACTGCTGGTCGGCGCCGCCGTCACAGGTGTCCTGGACAACAGCGGCGCCATCGTCCGTGGAGGCGTCGCGGACGCCGAGGCACTTGCCGCTGTGGCGCAGCACGATCTGCACCGTGTTGGCATCGCGGCTCTTGAGCCAGAACTGCTGGTTGACCGCGTTCGTGCCGCAGGCCCACTGGATCAGAGCGGCCCCGTCCGCCGTGGACCGGTCGGCTGTGTCGGCGCACTTGCCACTGTGCGCGGCCGTCAGCGTCTCCCAGGTACCGAGGCCTTCCACCCTGCCCGCCGCGGTGTCGACGCTGATCTGCGGGAAGTAGTCCATGCTCATCGTGGTCCTGGTGGGGAACGTCAGCGGCAGCCAGACGTACTGGGAGTCGTTGACCATGCCACCCATGGAATTGCCCCAGCGATCGCCCATGTACAGGTACGAAGTGCCCGAGCTGCCCTGGACGGGCAGGACGTACGCGGTCTGGGAACCGTAGGTCGTGGAGTCGCCGATGTCCCGCAGATCGCTCCAGGTGCCGGTGATGCTGGTCGCCGTGCCGTACTTCTGCTGGTTCGGCGACCAGCCGGTCGCACCGGAGGTCAGCAGGAAGTAGACGCCGTCGCGCTTGAACATGGCCGGCGCCTCGCGCCACTGGCCCGCCCAGAGCTTCTGGACCTGCGACTCCACCGCGGTGTAGTCGGGCGTCAGCCGGTAGACGTGCAGGTCGGCGTTCTCGTTGGCGGCCGAGATCATGTACCCGGTGCCGTCGGTGTCGACGAAGGTGGTGATGTCACGGGACATGTGGCCCTGCGGACGGAAGCTGCCCCGCCAGGTGTAGTCCCCGTCCACGGTCGAGGAGACCGCGACCGCGGCGCGCGCCTCGCTGTAGTCGGTGGCGCTCTCCTTGTGCATCCACATCACGAACGTTCCGGTCGCGCTGTTGTACATGACCTTGGGCCGCTCGATGTTGGCGGATCGGAGCTCCGGATCGGTGGCCTGGGTCAGGACGTGACGACGGAACTCCCACGTCTTGAGGTCGGTGGAGCGATAGGCGGAGACGTACCGGAAGGAGTTGTCGGCGTTCCGGTTCTCGCCGAACCAGTAGTAGTACTGGCCGACCTTGACGACCCCGCCGCCGTGGGCATGCACGGGGTCGCCGTTCGGATCGGTGAACTGCGTGGCGTTGCTGACGGCCGCCGGGGCCGCCTGGGAGGTACCCATGGCGCTGAGGAGAGACAGAAGGAGGGCGGACAGAACGGCGATAGCCATCGCCGCCCCGGGGAGCTTGCGTCGCATGATCGCGTACCTCTTGCTGTTCGGTGGACAGGGCAGGACCGCGCGTCGGCGCAGGAAGAACCGGCCGATGACGGGGTCGGCGCACACGGCCGTGCTGGAGTGCGCGCAGCGGAAAGAAGCCCGGGGGCAGAGCCCCCCGGACTGGCGGGGGTGTACAGCCGCCGTGTTACATCGGATGGATCGCCCTTCCATGTTCGCGTTAACACGAGCGGCTCGGGGGAGAGTTTGGGAGCGGCATCCTGGCCTGTCAAGGACTTGGACGGGAACACTCGTTGGATTGACCGACCGCTATGTTTGCGTCAACATGGTGGTAGGACGGGCCGCTGCAGTTTCCCGCGTCAAGGGATCGATCCGGGGTCCTCAGCGAAAGGCCCGCGTATGGCGACGGAGAACCCGCGTATGGCGACGGAGAAGAAGAGGACGAGGTCGCCGCGGTCGCGGCCGGCCCGCCAGTGGCCCTCCATGGCGGACGTCGCGGCGATGGCCGACGTCTCCTCGCAGACCGTCTCCCGGGTGGCGAACAACCGCGAGAACGTCGACGCGGCCACGCGCGAGAAGGTGCTGTCCGCGATGCAGACCCTCGGCTATCGCCCCAACACGGCGGCCCGCGCGCTGGTGACCGGCAGGTTCGGCGCCCTGGGTGTCGTCAGCTTCGACGTCGGCGCCCACGGCAACGCCCGGACGCTCGCCGCGATCGCCGACGCCGCCCGCGAGGCCGACTTCTCCGTGAACTTCATGGGCGTACGGGCGCAGACCGAAGCCGCCGTACGGCAGGCGTTCCAGCATCTGATGCTGCAGTCCGTCGACGGCATCGTGCTGGTCGAGTCGCAGATGCTCGACACCCCGTCCCTCCATCTGCCACCCACCATGCCCGTCGTCGTCGCCGACGGCGACACGGGACACCGCTACCCCAACGTCGACTTCGACCAGGCCCACGGCGCCCATGGCGTGGTCGCCCACCTGCTCGGCCTCGGCCACCGCACGGTCTGGCATGTGGCCGGTCCCCGCGACTCGTTCGCCGCCCGCCGACGCGCCGAGTCCTGGCGGAGCACCCTGGCCGGGACCGGTGCCCCGGTTCCCGACGTGCTGTACGGGGACTGGACCGCGGAATCCGGATACAGGGCCGGACGGGAGCTGGCCGGACTCCCCGAGGTGACCGCGGTCTTCGCGGCCAACGACCAGATGGCGCTCGGGCTGATGCGCGCGCTGCACGAGGCCGGCCGCGACGTGCCGGGCGACGTCAGCGTGGCCGGGTTCGACGACATCGCCGAGGCCGCGTTCTTCCAGCCGCCCCTGACCACCGTGCGCCAGGACTTCGACGAGGTGGGACGACACTGCGTCACCCTGCTGCTCGACCAGATCGACGGCAGGACGGACGGGCCCCGCCGGATGGCGGTGGAACCCGCCCTCATCGTGCGCGCCAGCACCGCGCCTCCGCCCTCCTGACGTACGGCCCGAACCCGGCCGTACGATCCGGTCCGGCGGCGCGGCGAGGGCGGACCGCCGCAGGAGTGGCGGATCGATCATCTCTCCGTCCACGTGTGTCAGGCCGGGCCGGGGTCAGATGACCACGAAGATGAGCCAGGCGGCTATGGGAGCCAGCACGCACACACCCGCTCCCCAGCGCAGCAGTCCGCGGTAGGCGCCATCCCGTTGGTGCTCGGGGGTGTTGGCGACGACCAGGGCACCGTTGGTGGAGAAGGGACTGGCATCGACCACCGTGGCCGCTGAGGCCAGGGCGATCACCATGCCGGTGGTACCAATGGCCCCGGAGGCAAGGAAGGGAACTGCCAGCGGCATCAGAGCGCCCAGAATGCCGGTGGTGGAGGCGAAAGCCGAGACAACGCCACCGACGTAACAGATGATCAGCGCGGCGAGCAGCGGCGCACCGATCCCTGCGATCATCCGCCCCAGGGAGTCGACGACGCCGAGGCTCTGCAGGAGCGCGATGTAGGTGACGATGCCACAGACCAGCAGAACCACGGGCCAGGCAATTTCCTGGGACGCCTCGCGGGCTGTGCGCCGGAACAACAGAGCCAGCGCGGCGGCCAGCGACAGCGCAAGGAACCCCGTGTCCAGGGAGAAGACGGTGGTCCCCAGTACCAGGGCGAGCATCGCCCCCAGTGTTGCCGCCTGCTCCGCTCCCAGCGTGACCGCGGAAGCCGCCGGCCCTTCGGACCCGGAGCCCGCCCGCTGTTGGGCACACCGGCGTCCGAAGACCACCTGAGTGACCACGCCGACGGCGACGTTGAAGGCGAAGGTGCCGACGAACAACTGCCAACCGCTGGCGTGCAGTCCATTGTTGTCGAGGGTGGAATTGACGATCCCGCCCAGGATGCCGGTCGGCGCGAAGCTGCCTGCGGCAGCCCCGTTGACCGTCATCAGACCGACGAACAGAGGGCTGATGCCCTGCTGCACGGCGAAGGTGATGCCGATGGGCGCGACGATGGCAACCGCCGCGGGAGACGCTGCCCCCGTCGCACACAGCAATGCGGCCAAGCCGAACAGGACCCAGGGCATGATGGCCAGGCGTGTGCCGACTCCCCGCAGGGCGGCGTGCACCATCCAGTTCACGGTCCCGTTGACCCGCGCTGTCCCGAACAGGAACGTCACCGCGACAAGGACGACGAACATCTCCGCGGGAAACCCGTCCAGCACCTGCTGGGGAGTGCGGCCCAGCCCGACACAGCCCAGCAAGAAGGCCGCGACCAGGGCCAGTACGCCCATGTTCAGCCCCCGCAGACTGGACAGAGTGAAGACAACCGCGAGCACCAGCACGCCGGTCAGTTCCGTGGGCATCGCGCACCTTCCTCACGCGTACCGGCCCGGGACGAGCTGAGCCAGGTGAGAACAGCCTCGGTGTGTTCGCCCAGGGCCGGAACGGGCCTCAGACGCGAAGGGCTGTCCCCTTCGTCGTGGAAGGTGACCGGTGGAATCAGCCCCGTCAGCGGTCCGACAGGGCTGTCGAAGGAGGCCCAGCGACCGCGCTCGCGCAGCTGGGGGTGGTCACTGAACTCCCGCATGCCGCGTTGGCGTGCGTGGGCGATCCGCGCCTCCTCCAGGCGGTTCACCAACTCCTTGCCGGAGAGGCTTCCCGCCACCTCGCGTACCAGCTCGTCGAGATCGGCCCGGTGGGACACCCGGTCGGCGTTTCCGGCGAACCGGCTGTCATCGAGCAGATCCTTACGGCGCAGGACGGTCACGCAGAACGAAGCCCACTCCCGCTCGTTCTGCAGTCCCAGCACGATGGTCTGCCCGTCCCGTGTGACGAAGGGACCGTAGGGGGCGATCGTGGCGTGGCTTGCACCTGTTCGCGCCGGCGCTGTCCCTCCGTAGCGGGTGTAGTACTCGGCATATCCCATCCAGTCGCCCAGCGCCTCCAGCATGGAGACCTCGATCTGGGAACCGCGGCCGGTACGTGCCCGTTTCAACAGGGCGGTGAGGATGCCGGAGTGGGCGTACATCCCGGCGCAGATGTCGGCGATGGACAGGCCGACCTTCGACGGCGTGTCGGGGGTGCCCGTGATGGACAGCAGTCCCGCCTCGCTCTGGATCAGGAGATCGTAGGCCTTGCGGTCGCGGTAACCGCCGCTGCTGCCGTAGCCGGAGATGTCGCAGGTGATCAGGCGGGGATGGCTCAGAGCCAGGGCGGTGTGCCCGATACCCAGCCGGGCGGCGGCTCCGGGAGCCAGGTTCTGGACCAGGACATCGGCTCGGTCGACCAGATCACGCAACTGCCGGTTGCCCTCAGGCGAGCGGACATCGATCTGCACACTCTCCTTGCCCCGGTTGAGCCAGACGAAATGGCTGGACATGCCGTGCACGGTCCGGTCGTAGCCTCGCGCCAGATCACCACTGCCAGGTCGTTCGATCTTGATGACGCGCGCGCCCAGATCGGCGAGCTGCCGCGTCGCGAACGGGGCGGCGACGGCCTGCTCAAGCGATACGACGACCAGCCCGGCCAGCGGGCCGGTCGTGCTGTCGGGCGCGCGGTCGTCCTCGGGGGAATGCGGCTCGGACATGGGGTCCCTCCCATGGAGTCCTGATGGATGTGAGGACACTTTCCGGCCGCGACCGCCCGCTGTGAAATGACGATTTTCTCCACAGTCCATGCGTCTGGCGTATAGTCCGAGCGTGGAGATCAGAGAGCTGCAGTGGTTCACGGCACTGGCCGAGTACGAGCACGTCACCTTGGTCTCGGAGCGGATGAACATCTCCCAGCCGACACTGTCCCGGGCGATCAAACGGCTGGAGGCCCGCGTCGGCGTGCCACTGTTCGACAGGCATCAGAACAGGTTGCGGCTGAACAAGTACGGCGAGGTCTTCCGTGCGCACGCGTTGCGCGCCATCGCCGAGATCGAGACAGCGGAACAGCGCATCGCCACACTGGTCGACCCGGACGCCGGCACCGTGGCCGTCGGCTTTCTGCACTCCTACGGGACGTGGCTGGTGCCCGAACTGCTCTCCGGATACCACTCCGTCGCCCCGCGGACCACGTTCGAGTTGCGGGGCGACGCCGCCGACTCGGTGGTGGACGGTGTCCGGCGCGGGCGCCTGGACATGGGGTTGACCAGTCCGCGGCCCGCCGGGGACGACCTTGTGTGGATACCGCTGAGGGAGGAGCCCTTGTGTCTCCTCGTTCCCGCCGGCCACCGCCTGGCCGGGCGGCGGCGGGTCAGGACGGCCGAGCTGGCCGAAGAGACCTTCGTCGCCCTGCAGCCGGTCTTCGGTTTGCGCCAGATCACCGACAGGCTCTGTGCGGCCGCCGGCTTCACCCCGCGTGTCACGCTCGAAAGCACTGAACTGACCACCCTGCGCTCACTGGTCGAAGCGGGCCTGGGTGTTGCCGTCACACCCACCACGGGCAGCCCGGCGGACTGGCGGGGCTCTGTCGTCGCGGTCGCCCTGGACGACGCGGATGCCGTGCGCACAGTAGGCGTCATCACTCCCGCGTCGGGCGTCCGCTCGCCCGTGGTCCAGCGCTTTCTCGACTACGTCTGTTCCACATCCCATGCGCCACACGCATAGTGCCGGTGAAATCTTGCTATTTCACAGACGCGTTCACGGCTCCGAGTATGGAGTGCATGACCATCCTGAGCCGCACAGAGGACACGTCCGCACCGCAGCCCGTGACGGGCTGGACCGGCCGGTACTTCGAGGACTTCACCGTCGGGGACGTCTACCGGCACCCGCTGGGGCGCACCGTGCTGGAGACCGACAACTCATGGCTGACCCTTCTCACGCAGAACACCGCCCCCCTGCACTTCGACCGGCACTACTCCGCCGGAACACGTTGGGGCCGACCGCTCGTGGACTCCACCTTCACGTTGGCACTGGTCACGGGACAGAGCGTGACCGACGTATCCCAGCATGTGATGGCCAACCTCGGCTGGGACCGCGTACGCCTGCCCAACCCCGTGTTCGAGGGCGACACCGTCTACTCCCAGTCCGAGGTCCTCGGGGCCCGGGAGTCCAGGAGTCACCCTGAAACCGGGATCATCACCGTTCGGACGATCGGCTACAACCAGACCGGCGTCATCGTCATCACGTTCGAACGGACCCTGATGGTCTACCGCCGAGGCCATGGCCCGACCTTCGCCGCCGTGGAGCCCGTCTGGGACGAACGGTCCCGCAAGGCCGCCGGCCTGGGCCGGTGATCTCGCCGCACGGATCTCGCCGCATGGGCGGCACCAGGTCGCGTGGTACCCGATCGGATCAGCACCGCCGTCAGCGGCAACACCACCGACGAGGCGCCGGGAGCCGCACCGCGCCTGCCACCACTCGGGTGAAAGCCATGGTCTCCGCCTCCGGCTGAACCCCCTGGGCGCCACGATCACCGAGAATCAGCCTCCAAGCCCTGTCCGGTCGGCAGGACCCAGCCGACGACGCGGCCATGGTTACGGAGTCCACAGTGGATGGAATCTTCTCGCTGATCCTCCTTCTTCTCTTCCTCTGGGGCCTGTTCTCGCAGCGGCTGGCACGCGTCGAACTCACCGCCCCCGTGGCTTTCGTACTGCTGGGCCTGTTACTGAGCGAGGGACTCGGCGTACTGGACCTGGCTCCGTCGCCCGAAACCGTACGCACACTCGCCGAGGTGACACTGGCCTGGGTGCTCTTCACCGATGCCGCACGGCTGTCCTTCCGGGCCCTGCGCCCGGAACTCGGCCTGTATGTACGGCTTCTGTTGCTCGGACTGCCGTTGTGCATCGGCCTCGGCACCCTGCTGGCCGTGGGTCTGCTCCCCGGGGTGTCGGGATGGGCCGCACTGTACGTCGCCGCCGCACTCGCTCCGACAGACGCCGCGCTCGGCGCCACGATGATGGTCGATCCGGTCGTGCCCGCGAGGATCCGCCGGCTCATCAACGTCGAGAGCGGCCTGAACGACGGCATCGCCACCCCGTTCGTCGTACTCGCCCTGGCCGGAGTGGCCGCGGCCGGGAGTACGTCGGACACGCATACCCCTGGCAGCGCCCTCGTGGAACTCGCCATCGGCCTGGGCTACGGCACGGTGCTCGGACTGATCGCCGGACGCGGGCTGCGCATCGCGCTGCGCAAGGGCTGGGCCACCGAGGACGTCGCCGGGACGGGTGTTCTGGCCCTGGCCCTTCTCAGCTACACCTCGGCCATCGCGATCGGCGGCAACGGTTTCGTCGCCGCCTTCGTCGCCGGACTGGCCTTCGGATCGACACACGGCGCCCGACAGCGTGTGCTGCTGTTCGTCGAACAATCCGCCTCGCTGTTCTCGGTGCTGGTGTGGCTCCTCTTCGGCGCCGTACTGGTTCCGGCCGCCTTCGAGCACCTCACCTGGCAGGCAGCGCTCTACGCGGTACTGAGCCTGACGGTGGTACGCATGCTGCCGGTGGCCCTCTCCCTCACCGGAAGCGGTCTGGACAGGAAGACCCTCCTGTTCGTGGGCTGGTTCGGCCCGCGTGGTCTGGCGTCCGTCATCTTCGGTCTGCTGGCGGTCGAAGAACTCGCCCCGCCGGCCTGGCAGTCGATCGTCCCGGTGGTCGTGTGCACCGTGCTGCTCAGTGTCGTCGCACACGGCATCAGCTCCGCTCCTCTCGCCCAACGCTACGGAAGAGCGTCAGCCGCCACCGGCACGCCCCCGGCACGCCCGGAAGGCCCGGCGGAGAACGATCTGCCTATTCGGGGGATGGGGACCGGCACCATCGGTGCTCGTCGGCACGGCAGGCGGGACGGGCATACGTGACCGGGCCACGCACGGCCCGTCCGCACGGTGCGGCCTGCCGAACGGTCGTCACGACTCGCCGTGACCGCCGGCAGCGGCCCGCTTCACCGGAGTGCTCCCCACCACGCGGCCCCGGCGCTTCGGCTGGGACCGCGCCAGGTTCTCGGTGGCACGGGCCGGGCGCGCCACGTCTCATTGTCGTGCCGGGACCGGCGACACGTACGCAGACGGCACGGCGGAGTCAGCCGAACAGGTGGGAACCGAGCGGGTGCTGCCGGTCGAAGCCGGGGAGGATCAGGAAGGTCGCACTGGCGGTCGTGGTGGTGAAGGGGAGCAGTGCGTCGGAGGTGTCCATGCGGCTGAGCGTGGCCGTGAAGGTCCGCAGGTCGTTCTGGAAGCTGATGAAGAGCAGGCCGGGGGCGGGCTCGTCGGTGCTGTAGGAACGGCGGAGCATGTGGCCGACGCCGACCACGGTCGGGTTCGCCCTGCGGACGTGGGCGTCCACGGGGACGAGATAGCGGCCGTCGGGTGTCTTGGCGCCGAGTTCCGGGCCCGAGGCGACGGTGCCGCCGGAGAGGGGTACGCCACTGGCCCGGCGCCGCCCGAAGACCGCTTCCTGTTCGGCGACGGACAGGGCGGCGAACCGTGTCAGGTCGAGTTCCATGCGCCGCAGGACAGCCAGGGTGCCGCCGGCGACCGCGGGGGGCCCCGCCAGCCACAGGTCACGTTCTTGCTCGGCGTTCGTGTGCGGGCCCACGATGCCGTCGATGAAACCGAGCAGGTTGCGCGGTGCGGTGACGCCCTCGGCGACGGACACGTTCTCACCGCGGCGTCCGGTCTGCCGCCAGCGTTCCCGGATGCGGTCGCCGGCCCGGTCCAGGAGCGCGGCGGCGGCGACCGGTACGAGCAGCGCGTCGTCGGCGCAGATCTGTATCAGCAGATCACCGCCGCGTGCCCGCGAGGCGATCCGCTCGCGGGAGAACCGCGGGAGGTCGGCCGCGCCGGGCAGTGAAGCACCGGCCGACCGCACCAGCCGCGGACCCACGCCGACGGTCACGGTCAGGTCACCCGGGGACAGACCCAGCAGCCGAGGGTCGGACCCGGCGGCGAGGGTGCCGATGGTCTCGCCGAGTTCGGCCAGTAACGGGCCGGGCGCCACCGCGGTGCCGAGGTCGGCCACCACGGCCAGCAGGTTGCGCTGGGCCGACCGGGGAAGCGTGACGCCCGCCTGATGCCGGCCTGTCGCCGGAACCGTCGTGGGCGTGGCCGCCCTGGAAGAGGCGGGCGGGCCCGGCCGGCCGGAGTCCGATGAGCACCCGGCGATGAGACCGGTGGCCGCCATGGCGCCGGTCGCATCGAGGAACGCGCGACGTGACGGGTGGCGATCGGCGCGGTTCATGAAGTGCAGAGTGCCACACTCGCCGCGCGTCCGCCGTTCAACTTTCCTATTGCGGCGGGGAATTCGCCGCCGTGCCAGACTGGGATCATGTCTCGATCAGCTCTTCGCGTGATGGCGGCGGTACTGGGCGTACTGACACTGGTGGCCGGTTGCGGTGGTGGCGGTGGCGGCGACGACGGATCGGGCAAGGGCCGACGGCCGGAGGGCGCGCGGGTGACGATCCGTGTGCCCGGTGACGCCCCGACGATCTCGGACGCGGTGTCCCTGGCCCGGACCGGTGATCTGGTGCTGGTGGCTCCGGGTGTGTACCGCGAGTCGGTGAGGATCGACACGGCTCGCATCACACTGCGCGGCGAGTCCCGGGACAAGGTGGTCATCGACGGGGAGTTGCGGCGGCCGAACGGGGTGGTCGTCACCGCGCCCGGGGTGGCCGTGGAGAACCTGACCGTGCAGAAGAACACGCAGAACGGGGTGCTGGTCACCGGTTCGGCGGCGGCGGTCGCCGGGCTGCCGGGGAGCGGCGGCTACGACACCGGCGATGAACCCGTCACCCTCCTGAAGTCGTTCCTGGTCTCGTATGTGACCGCGACCCGTAACGGTCTGTACGGCATCTACGCGTTCTCCGCGCAGAACGGTGTCATCGAACACTCCTACGCATCGGGCGGGGCGGACTCGGGGATCTATGTCGGCCAGTGCAAGCCGTGTCGGATCGTGGTGCGGGACAATGTCTCCGAACTCAACGCGGTGGGGTACGAAGGCACCAATGCCAGCGGCGACATGTATGTGGCCGGAAACCGTCTGGTCGGCAACCGCGTCGGACTGACCACCAACTCCGACCACCAGGAGAAACTGCTCCCGCAGCGCGACGCCGTCGTCGCCGGCAACCTGATCGCGGACAACCAGCAGCCGCGGACCCCCGTACAGGCCGACGGCGGCTGGGGCATCGGGGTCGGCGTCGACGGCGGCAGCGACAACCGGTTCATCCGCAACCGGATCACCGGCAACACCAACGCCGGGCTCATGATCACCGCGACCGCCGACCTGACGGCGGACCGCAACCGGATCACGGACAACACCTTCACCGCCAACGGCGTCGACGTCGGCTGGACGTTTCCCACCGCCACCCGCGGACAGGGCAACTGCCTGCGAGGGAACGCGCTTCGGAGGACCGTACCCGCAGGGCTCGCGGACACCGCGTCATGTCCGGTTCCCGCCACGTCACCCACGCCGTCCGGCAGCTGGGCGAGTCCGACGCCGCCCGCGGGCATCCCGTTCACCGACGTGGCCGCGCCGGGCCCGCAGCCGGAGTTCCCGCGTGCCACCACCACAGGCGCCACCGTCGTGCCGGACGTTCCCGCGCTGCCGGACATCGCCGACATCGCGCTGCCGTCGGCGTCGCTGCTCGCCGCCGGTGCGCGGGTGCGGACCTCGTGAACGGCGGCGTGCGGACCTTGTGAGCGGCGGCTACGGCGCCGGTGTGATTCCCGGGACCGGCTGGACGGGGACGTACGTCCGGGTGTCGAAGTCGAAGACCACCGGCTGCGGTTCGGAGGCGACACTGACCTGAACCCGGTGCATGGTGCCGTCCGAACCGATCCAGTACCGCACGGTCCCTGACGTACTGGCCTTCGTATCGGCGTCCGGCCCGTTCATGATGTCCGTCCGATGGCCGTGCACCTTGTCCCGCCCGACCCATGCGGCGCCGTTCTGCGGCAGCAGTGCGGCGTTGTCCGGCCGGTCGTTGCCGAGGCGGAGCGCGACGCCCAGCGCGGTGTCGAGGGACATGCCGGATGTCCGCAGCTGACGGCTGTGCCAACCGGACGCGGGTGGCGACGCCGGTGCGGCTGCCGGGGGATCTGTCATGGGGTGGACCAGGACGGTGGTGGCTGTCCACTGGATCAGCCCGTCGCTGGACGTGTCGCGCCCGGTCCCGCGCACCACCCCGTAACCGGTGTGGGTGCGGTAATCGATGGATCCGGTGATCACCAGCCCGCCGGTGGCGTTCGGCACGGTGATCGTCACCGCCCGGCCTCCCGCCTGGTAGTTGAGGAACCGCGTGATCGCCAGCCGGTTCACCTCGTCCGGGGTCAACGCCCTCGGGGCGGTGGGGCCACCGCTGTTGCCGAGGAGAACGAAGGCCGTGATCGAGGCAGCCATGATGCCGATGACGGCGGCTGCCACCCAGCGCGACCTCGGCCACCGGCGGCACCGCCCTGCCGCGCGCCTCAGGAGACCCTGCTTGCTATTGATGCTCCGCGTTCTGATGCTCCGCACGCGGCGCGACTGTAACAGGTCTCCGCCGAGGCACCCTCAAACTCTGCGTTTACCGGACATGACGTTGAGTCAACTTGTAGGCTCGCCCCTGCATTTGCCGCGTGGGCAAAAGTGTGGGACGAGGTAAAGGAATGCCATGCCATTACGTGGAGTGGTGCGGTTAGGGCTGTCCGGCCTCCTACTTGTGGGGGGCGGCGCAGGCGCGGTCTTGACCGGCGCCGGGCAGGCCGACGCTTCGGCCTCTGACGGCACCCTGACCGTCCAGGTACTGCGGGACTTCTTCGGCACCGGCGTGATCAACTCGACGATGGACGTGCCGCAGCGGGGAATGAAGGTCGATGTCGCCGACTCCGCCGGCCATCACGTCACCGGTGTCACGGATGCCACCGGAAAGGTCATCGTGCCGCCGTCGAACGAGCTGACCGGCGGCCGCTACCGGGTCGATGTCACCGTCCCGGCACCCTACAGAGACTATCTGCGGGCGGCGCCCGCCTCGACCGCGCCGAACCACTTCGACAGCTTCACCACGTTCGTGGACGTCTCGGACGGCAAGGACGACTCGGTGATCACCGGGGTCTGGGACCCGGCCGACTACACACTGCCCGATTCCCGCTATTTCGTGCCGATCCAGAGCGGCGCGGGCGGGACGGACACCCGGGCACTGGTCGCGTTCGGGACGGACGCCCGCGGCAACTGTCCCGACCAGCAGGCATGCCCGGAGGTGCTCAACACGCAGGACCAGGTGGGCACGACCTTCGGGCTGGCCTACGACAAGTACCGCGACCAGCTGTTCCAGTCGGCTTTCGCCCGGCGGTACACCGAGTACGGGCCGGACGGCGGTGACGCGATCTACACCGTGCCGGCCGACGGCGGGGGCGCCCCGAAACTGTTCGCGAAGGTGCCGGGCGCCACGGAGACACCGCACGACACCGCCAACCTGATCAAGGACGCCGGGTTCACCGACGCACCGGGCAAGGAGAGCATCGGCGGCCTGACCCTGTCGGAGGACGGCTCGACCCTGTACGCGGTGAACCTGCTCACCCGCAGCCTGGTCAGCTTCGACGCGACCGGGCCCACGGCCTCGGCGCCCAAGGCGACCGTGCCGATCCCCGACCCGGGCTGCGCGTCGGCCGACGACTGGCGTCCGTTCAGCCTGGCCACCCACAACAACACCCTGTATGTCGGGGGCGTGTGCAGCGCGGAGAGCACACAGGAACGCTCGGACCTGAAGGCCGTCGTCGCCACCTACGACGGCGAGCGGTTCACCACCGTGCTGTCCCAGCCGCTGACCGCCGAGCGCGGGAGCGTGCTCACCAGCAACTCCGGCCGAGACCAGGTCAACCACTGGAACCCGTGGAACACCGACCTGGAGGACTGGGACACCTTCAGTGTGAACGGCCCGATGATCAATCCGCAGCCGGAGCTGGCCACTACGGCCTTCGCCCGCGACGGCTCGCTGATCCTCGGCTTCCGCGACCGGTTCATGGACGTCGTGAGCTGGGGCGGGCTGGACCCGAGGCCGGGCAACAACACCCCGCAGAACGGCATGTCCGGCGGCGACATCAGTATGGCCTGCGCCACGCCCACCGGCGGGTACGAGTGGGAGGGCACCGGAAGCTGCCCCGACCACGCCACGGACCCGACCATTGACGGGGTCCAGCCCGGCGGCGTCGTCGAGTACTTCCCGGGTGACTTCTTCCCGAACGGCGGCTCCGCGACCCAACCCGGGCCGCACCAGGAGTCCGCGCTGGGATCGGTCGCCTACATCCCGCAGCAGCAGTGGGTCGTCAGCACGCAGATGGACCCGACCGGCAATGTCATCACCAACGGAACCGGCTACTACGACGTCGCCACCGGCCTCGGGCCCGGCAACGACCCGGCCGCCAACGCCTACCAGTTCATCGGTCCGAACCAGAACGGGTTCGGCAAGGCCGGTGGTCTCGGCGACATCGCGTACGCCGCGGCGAACGCGCCGATCCAGATCGGCAACGTGGTGTGGTACGACGGCGACCACAACGGCGTCCAGGACCCCGGGCAGGTGCTGCTGCCGGATGCGACGATCAACCTGCTGGACGCAGAGGGCAAGAAGGTCGCCACGACCACGACCGATGCCGCCGGCGAGTACTACTTCGGCGGTGTCGGCGCGGACTACGAGCTGACACCGGGCGCCAAGTACACCGTGCAGTTCGATGTGTGCACCGCGGACACCAGCGAGGTGCCGGGCCGGCCGGCCGCCACCGACCTGAGGTTCACCTTGCCGAGGGTCGGTGACGACCGGGTACATGACTCCAATGTGACCCCGCCGACCACCGGCCGGCTGTGCGATGGGTATGCCCCGGTCACCGCACCGACCACGCCAGGAGGGGTTGATCACACGATTGACGCCGGCGTGTACATCCCGCAGGAGGCATCGCCGACACCCACGCCGACCGCATCCCCGTCCCCGTCCCCGACTCCGACACAGGCGCCGCCGACGGCCCCGGCGCCCAACACCCCGGCACCGGCCGGCCGGCCCCCGGGCTCCCTCGCGAACACCGGTACGTCCGGCCTGGGGGAGGTTCTCGCCCTCGTGGCCCTGCTGCTCGGTGCGGGTGCGACAGCCGTCCTCGTCAGCCGTAAGCGGCGCGCAAGGCACCGCTGACACCCGAAACCCCCGACGGGCCGGTGCGATGCACCGGCCCGTCGGCATGACCGGCTCGATCACCGGCAGCAGCGGAGCGATCCGCGTACCGAAGGTGGCGGTGGGGTCTCAGTTGTTGAGGTCCGCGAGCATGAGGTTGGGGTCGTTGGCGGTGGTGTAGGCGGCGCTCAGGACATAGACGGTGTTTCCACGCAGCGCGATGGATGTGGGGTTCTGGAGACCGTCGGTGGTGCTCAGGACGGTGGTGTGGCGGCCGTTGGGCTGTACGAGCGCGACCTCGCCGGGGCCGTTGAGGGTGGCCAGGATCTGGTTGCCGTGGCCGGTGAAGGCGAAGTCGTCGACGCCGGTCAGGCCGGTGGCCCGGATCTGCACACGTCCGGCCTGCCCGCCACGGAGGACGGGGATGCGCAGGAGGGTGGCCTTGTCGAGGTTGGTGGCCCACACCGCCCCGTCGCGGATCTTCAGGCCGTTGGCGCCGAGGAATCCGGCGGAGGCCAGCTCGGGGGCGGCGGACCAGACGGTGGGGGTGCCGCCGGTGGCGGGAACGCTCCAGATGGTGCCGCGGACCGAGTCCGTGATGTAGAGGGTGCGCGTACGCGGGTCCAGGGCCAGGCCGTTGGGCAGACCGTCGGCGGGCAGGGCGGCGATGCGCCGCGGTTCGCCGCCGGGGCGCAGGCGCCACAGGCCCGTGAGGCTGTCGGTGCCTGTGGCGTACAGGAAGTACAGGGTGCCGTCGTGGGTTCGGGCGATGCCGGTGGTCAGGGCGAAGCCGAGTACCGGGGTGTGGATGCCGCCGTCGGCCGGCTCGGGCAGTGTGGCCAGGATCCGGGTGTCGCCCGCGGGGGTGACCTGGGCGATCTGGCGAGCGGCGGCGAAGGTGACGTAGGCGGTACCGTCCGGGGACAGGGCGATGTTCTCCGGCATCCGCCCCTTGTCCAGGTCGAAGTGGGCGGCGATCCGTGCGTTGGCCACCGGGGCTGTAGCCGTTGTGGTGGCGGCCGACGCGGGAGCCGGACCGGTCGCGGCGACGGCGACAGCGGCGGCGGCCGCGGTCAGGGCGGTGGCTGACAGGGCGGTCTTGGAGAGCTTGTTCAGCATGATGCCTTCACTGTTTTCTGGTCGGGGTGTGAGGAGTGCGGGGGATTTCGGGCATGCGGCAGCGGTACGCCGACGCGCGAGGGTGTTGGGCGGCTCCGGCCCCGGAGAGGGCGGGGCTCGGCAGCGGCCGGTGGTGCGTTGGTTCGGGTCTGCCCCGGTGCGGGCGGGGTCAGATGGTGCGGGCGGGGTCAGCTGGTGCTGACGCGGGCCTTCGGCCGAGACGGGGTGGCCGGAGCCGTGGCCTGGGCGAGCAGGGCCAGGGCGGTACGTGAGGGTGAGCCGGCCTCGGTGGTGGCGACCACGATGCTGGGCCCCGTCCCGTGACACAGGGTCTGCTGGGTGACGGTCAGTGTTCCGACCAGCGGGTGGCGCATCTCGTAGTCGGCGACATCGCAGGCCTTGACACGGTGGTCGGCCCACATCGCCGCGAAGTCCTCGCTCTTCGCGCTCAGTTCACCCACCAGAGCGTGCAGTGCGGAGTCCTCCGGGTACTGGCCCGCCACCAGGCGCAGATTTCCCACGACCGCCCTGGCCTTGGCCGGCCAGTGCACGTACAGGCCACGGGTGTGAGCGTCGAGGAACACCAGCCTGGCCATGTTGGGGCGCCGGGCCGTCAGGTCCGGAGCACCGGGGTCCAGGTGTCCGGCGAACAGCGCGTGGCCGAGCCGGTTCCAGGCCAGCACGTCGCTGCGCCGGCCGATCACGATCGCCGGGACGTCCACGAGCGCGTCCAGGAGCTGAGAGGTCGCCTCCGTGATCCGCTCCGGCGCCGGGCGTCGGCCCCGGCCGCGGGACTTGGCCGACCGGGACAGGTCGTGCAGATGCAGACGCTCGGACTCGTTCAGGCGCAGAGCCTGGGCGATCGCGTCCAGTACCTCAGGTGAGGCGTTCAGCGAGTGCCCCTGTTCCAGCCGGGCGTAGTAGGAAGGGCTCACCCCCGCCAGCAGCGCCAACTCCTCACGTCGAAGGCCCGGTACACGGCGGCGCTCCCCGTAGGTGGGCGTCCCGACATCGTCGGGGCGCAACTGGGAGCGTCGGGTCCGGAGGAACTCCCCGAGCTGCGATCTTCCGTTCATGGATCCGAGTATGGGCCGACCGGAACGACGCTGCCTCCCTCTGCCGGGGATAGGCACCGGCAGGTGTGGCTGCCCAGCGGGACAGCCGAGGGAGGCGGTGGCGGCGGCAAAGGCGGACATGCCCGAGCCGGTGGTGGGCGGGCAGGGCTTGCCCACCACCGGGCGGCGGAGATCGAGACGACAGTTGACGGGCGGCCGTCGTCACCGGGTGCGAGGCGTCGAGGAGAAGTAACGGTTCGCGGCAGGCAGGAACATCAGCAGGACCGCACCCGCCGCCGGCAGATTCGGGCTGACCCCGCCGAACAGGTCGTGCAGCGACCCGGCCACCGATCCCGGCCGGAGTCCGTTCATGCTCATGCTGTCGAGGACGGACAACAGCAGAAGAGCGCCGACACCGACGAGGAGCGTCCCGGTCGGATGCCGCAGCCGCGGCCGGCCGCGGACTTGCTTCGACGGCTGTTGCCGAAGGGCCGGTGGCTTACTCGTGATCAGCGCCGTGATCAGTGCAGAGGTGGGCGGTGAGGGCCGCACAGGCCCACTCCTCCCAGGCCTCGGGGGACCAGCCCCGGTCGCGGACAAAGATCAGGTAGAGCTCCGGGCTGAGCAGCCCGTACAGCAGGTCGGCGGCGCGGGCGGTATCGGTGTCGGGGCGGGCGTCGGGTTTGGAGGTCAGCGCCTGCGCCGCGGCGTGCTGGACGGTGTAGCGCGGGTCGGGGCCGGCAGGCCACTGCGCGGCGATCTCCGGGTCCGTGGCCGCCGCGGCCGCGATCAGCGGCATGATCGGGGCGACGCGGCCGAGGATGTCGCGTACGCCCCGCACGTGGGCGCGCAGTTGGCCGGCCGCGGTCGGCTCGGCGCACGCGGCGCGGAACCAGTCGCGGTCCATCGTGGCGACCGGTTCGGCGTCGCCCGCGATGGAGGTGTCGACGACGTCCTTGAACAGCGCGCGCTTGTTGCGGAAGACGAAGTACACGGTCTGGACGGCCACTCCCGCGCGATCCGCGACCTCCTGAAGGCTTGTCGCGCCGTACCCCTGCGCGACGAACAGGTCCCGCGCCGCCGCGACGATCTTCTCGCGGGTACGCCGCGAGCGCTCGGCCCGCTTGTCGGGGCGCTTGATGTTTCCGTCGGATCCCTTGACTGCATCCATGACAGGAGTCTATCTCTAGAGTTGACCACTAGAGTTGGACTCTAGATTCTTGGAGGATAGCGATGAGTGAGACTCGGACGGCTGCGGAGCTCGATCAAGAGGCTGCTGTACGCCGCGAGTTGGAGGACTTCTACCGGGACGGCAGGCCGCCGTGGGACAGCGGCATCGTGCCGCCCGAGCTCGTGGCCCTGGTGGAGGGGGCTGACGCACTGGTGCCGGGCCGGGCCCTCGAACTGGGCTGCGGCACCGGGACCAACGCGGTGTACCTGGCCCGGCACGGCTGGCGGGTGGCGGCCGTCGACCTGGTCGACCGCGCGGTCCGGCAGGCGAGGGAGAAGGCCATCGCGGCCGGAGCGGATGTCACAGTGCTGTGCGGGGATGCCACCCGACTGGACGAGGTGGGCGTGCCCGGCCCGTACGACCTGTTCTTCGACCTGAGCTGTTACTGCGGGATTCCACCGCACCGCCGCGACGCCTACGCGGCCGGCCTGACGAAGCGTGCCGCTCCCGGCGCACGACTGCTGATGTTCGGCTACGGGCCCGAGGCGTTCGACGACCCGATCTCCGGTGTCACCGCCGACGAACTGACCGCCAGGTTCGCCGAGTGGCAGCTGGCCGACGTGACACCCGGTACGAACCCGGTCCCGACGTTCTGGTTCACACTGCACCGCGTCGCCGCCACGGCATGAGCGCCAGAGAGGCGACGCCGTACACGATCGGGAGCCTCGAACGGGCAGGCAATCCGACGGTCGCGTGATCAGCCGACCGCTGCCTTGTCTGGCGTCAGGGCGGAGATGTCGTCGTGCGATACGACTGATGAGCCCGTTCGGGTGACGTGACATCGCTCGGGTCCCACACGCCCAACGAGGCTGATAACACGGGAACATGACGAAGTTCAGCGCCTTGGGGCTCGCGCTCCTCACCGCTCCGCCGCTGCTCGCCGATGCCGCCCTCCACCATCACGCGGTCCCGCTCCCCGTCGGACTGGGGGGCGGAGGCCGCGCCGTGGCCTCTCCGCTGACGGGCTGGACGTGACCGCGCTCACCCGGGACACCGAAGGCTGCGGCCATATCCGGGCCGCCTTCACCTCGGCGTCCTGATCCGTCCGCTCCGCTGCGGTCACGTCGCCCTGCACGCGGCCGCAGATCCATCCTCCGCACCGGAAAAAAGGGTGTGTCGTGCGGGTCTTGTTCACCACTCTCGCCAGTCCCTCGCACGGCCGCGCGCAGCTCCCTCTGGCTCGGGCGCTCGCGGCGGCAGGACACGATGTGCTCGTGGCCACCACCCCGGCCCTCGCCTCCGTCTTCGCGCGGGACGACGTCCGGGTCGCTGTGCCCGTGACCGTGCTCACTCCGCAGTCCTTCATCACACCCGAACTGGTCGACCAGGCGACGCGGCCGGGCCGGGGGAGCGGTGAACAGCAGGACGTCATGGCGAGCCTGCTGCCCCGCATCGTCTCCGGCCCGATGGCCAGGAAGCTCTGGGAAGAGATCTTGCCGGTGGCGAGGGAGTTCCGGCCGGACCTTGTCCTGCGTGACGGCATGGACCTGGGCTCCTGCCTGATCGCGGAGCGCCTCGGCATCCCGCAGCTGTCCACGCCGTCGGGCACCAGCAACTTGATCGACCCCGCCCAGGTGCTGCCCGGCCTCAACGACCTGCGGAAGGAACTCGGGCTCGCCTGCCAGCAGGACCCGCTCTCGCTCGTCCCCCACGGGCACATCGACTACGTGCCGCCCGCCTTCTCGTTCGCCCGGCACCTGCCCCCGTCGTGGGCCTACCGGCAGACCCTGTCCGTGGACCGCGGCTCCGTCCTGCCGCAGTGGATCGCCCAACTGCCCACCGACCGGCCCCTGGTGTTCGCCGCCCTGGGCACCGCGCTGCCGATGGTCAGGAAGTTGGCAGCCGACGACGGGCACGAGCGGCCGTCGCTCCCGGTGCCGGACCCGACGGGGGCACTGCGGTCGATGATCGAGGCGGTATCGCGACTGGACGAGTGCACCGTCCTCGTCGCCACCTCCGGCATCCCGGCGGACACCGACGGCTTGCCGCCGCACGTGCATGTCACCGACCGGGTGCCACAGCCCCTGCTGCTGGACTCCGTCGACCTGTTCCTCACTCACGGCGGCTTCAACAGCATCCGGGAGTCCCTGCGCACGGCCACCCCCATGGCGGTGCTCCCGCAGTTCGGCGACCAGTTCGCCAACGCGCGCCGCGTCGAGCGGCTCGGCCTCGGCCGGGAGATCACCGAAAGTACCCCGGACGGCATCAGTACAGCCCTGCGCGAGACCCTGGCCGACCCACGTGTCCTGGCCAGAGCGCGTCAGGCCAGGATGGCGATGCTGACGCTGCCGGAGATCGACAGCGCCGTGACTGATCTGCAGGAGATCATCTGTGCCGGCGCACCAACTCGTTAGAATCCGTCGCGCAAAAACCAGGGCGACAAGGGCGTTTGGGGCGCCCGGTCCTGCCCCGAGCTATTGACCCACTCTCTCCTCGGCGGCGTGATCAGCGGGTCGCAGACGGAGGCGCCCCGTTCGGCTCCGGCAACGACCACCTGGCCCTGTGGGAGTCCGGCCGGAACCTGTACGGCGCTGTACTCAACCGGTACGACGGAGCCGCCACCCGCAACAAGGTCCAGGCCGCCGTGAAGGCCGTCGCCCGGCTCGACGCGTACCGTCTGTCGAAGCGGGGACACACGGTGGAGGGCTGCCTCGTTCCAGCCGCATGGGAAGCGCCGTGTTCGTGGTGGCAATCGGCATTGCCGCCGTCATCTGCATAATCCTTTTGGATCGCGCTCTGTTGTGGGCAGAGCGCCGTGAATGGATCTACTACCGCAAGACGAAGGGGCGTAGTGCGGTGCTGGTGGAGGAGTTCTCTCCGGCCGCACAAGCGGTGAAGCGGGCGATGGAGCAGGAGAGGGCTCCGCAAGAACGTCCGGCCCGCCGAGGGCCCGCCACTCGGCGTGGACTTGGAGATCCGCGTCGCGCGAATCCACCTCCGGAAGAATACCGAGGGTGACTCGCCTTCTTGATCCGATCCTCACGGTCGAAGCAAACGCAGACGATCAGAGGGCGGTCAGCGAGAAACCGCCAACGCGGATGAGACTGAGCGGGAATCCGCCGGCTTGGATGCGACAGGACAGCGTCCGAGATCAGCGGAATTCCGGGATACCGGGATATGGCGGCATACCGGAATGCCGGGATACACGGATGCTCGCCAACTACAGCGGACATTCGCCAGATACGAGGAGACCGGACACGGTGTCCGGTGAGTTCGGCCACCGGTCTGCCGCGCGCGGACCTCAGTCCGTCCGATCGAGCACCTGCCGCAGAATCTCGGCGAGGCGGGCGATATCCTCCGGCTCGCAGTCGGCGAACGGGGTCCGATCGAGCGTCAGCCGCACGACGCGCTCGCGGATCTCCCGACCCCGCTCGGTCAGCACGGCCACCCGGACGCGCCGGTCGGCGGGATCCGCGCCGCGCTCGACGAGCCCGTGGTCGATCAGCTGATTGACGACGAAGCTGAGGTTGGGCGCATTGCAGTGCATGCGGCCCGCCAGCACCTTCATGGACGGTGCGGGCTCATCCGGATCGATCAACCACAGCGCCTGCGCTGTCGCGGCCGTGAGTCCCAGCTCGTCCAACGGCTTGGCGAGGCGGTCGGCGGTGCGCATGAACAGCTCGTGGTTGGCGCGCACCACCGATTCCAGAGCCTCGTTCGTCATGGCCGAAGCCTAGCACTGTGCTTCGAGACTCGAAGCTGTTACGTTACTTATGCTTCGAGACTCGAAGTACTTGGGTTGCTCCGGCGCGCCTCGACGGCGGCCGGCCGCACGGGAAGGAAACACGCACATGGGCGTCTACTCCGGCATCACCGCTCTGGTCACCGGGGCTTCGAAAGGCCTGGGCGAGGCGTACGCCCGCGAACTGGCTTCCCGCGGCGCCCGCTTGGTGCTCGTGGCCCGCTCCGGCGACGCGCTGCGCCGGAACGCCGAGCGGATCCGGGAAGAATACGGAGTCGAGGTCGAGACCGAGGCTCTCGACCTGGCCGTCGCCGACGGGGTGCCCCGGCTGATCGCGGAGCTGGACCGGCGGGGCCGGACCGTCGATCTCTTGGTCAACAACGCGGGCGCCGGTACTGTCGGCCCCTTCCTGGACTCCGCGCCGGCGCGGCACGTCAGCTCGGTCGAGCTGAACATCGTGGCCCTGACGCGTCTGACCCACGCGCTCGGCGGCCGGATGGCCGCACGGGGGAGCGGAGGCATCATCAACGTGGCGTCCACGGCGGCGTTCCAGGCCATGCCGTACCAGGCGACCTACGCGGCGACGAAGGCGTTCGTGCTGTCGTTCACCGAGGCGCTCGCCGAGGAGCTCCGGGGAAGCGGGGTGCGGGTCATGGCAGCCCATCCCGGAGCCACCGCCACGGGATTCTTCGACGGCACCACCGCCACGATGCATCCCGCGTTCACCGACCGGCCCGAACGCGTCGCGGCCAGGACCCTCGACGCCTTCGCCAAGGGGGCCATAAACGCCTACCCGGGCCGCGCGAGCACGCGTGCGACCACCTGGGTCGGCCGGCTGCTGCCCCGCACCGCGGTAACGCGTGCCACGGGGCGGTTGAACCGGAGCCTGGGCCACCACCGCGCGCGTCACCTCGACGCCCCGGCGGCGCCCGCGCAGCCGTGACCCACTGCGGGGAGCACGCGCACCGCTACATCCGCCCGGCTGTTCGCGGCAGGCTCAGTTGACCCCATGTCGGCGGTGATCGACTGACCTCCACAGCCAGCTCAGCGGCCCGTCGTCCGGGGGACGACGGGTCCGATCGGTCATCCAGGACTCGTGTTCCGGGACCAGACTCGCTGAATCGTTCGGTAGTCGATCACGACGATGTCCTCCTGCTGGAGAACCTCACGGGCCTGCGGCGACGTCAGGAACTCGTAGTCCGTCCGCCGCACGGGCCAGCCACGATCGACGGCTTGCGACTCCTTGTCGCCCAGACTGGGATGCACCGCCCATTCATTCAGCCCGGCAGGCAGGTCGCGCAGCATCTGAACGTATCGGGCCGTCTTGTCTTCGACGCCGAGGGAGAAGCTGTCCAGGAAGTCGTTGTCGATGACCGGCAGCCCGCGTCTCCGCATCGCATGGCGCCCGGGTTCGAGCCAGACCCGGACCGCGAGGCCGTACTCCGCCGCCAGCGCTACGGTCAGGTCGAGGATGTCGTGGCGGCCGCCATCGGCCAGGCAATGGAAGTCCAGATGGGTCGGCGTGAGCCCGGCGTCGGCGACAGCGTCGACCTGGGCGCGGAACTCAAGTTCGATCTCATCGAGCCGAGCCCGGCCGAGCAAGGCCGCCCGCCCGGCGGGTGTCGGCGAGAACAACTCGCCCGCGGAGTCCAGCAGTGAGGGCACTCGTTCTTTGGCGATCAGCGGCCCCCACGGGATGTCGGGCATCTCGCACACCAGAGTGAGGTGGATTCCGAACGGGATCCCCGGCCGTCGGCCGAGCATCTTCACGGCCTGGGGCGCCCCAGGACAGGGGACCATCAGGCTGCACGAACTGGCGATGCCCTCTTCCACCGACTCGATCACCGCGGCGTTGATCGCCGGATACATCCCGAAGTCATCGCAGTTGACGATCAGCAGCCGAGCATCAGGCGGATACCCCAGCAACTCACTCGACTGCTCCGAAGACACGACGGCCGCGGGAACGCTGACTTCATCCATGCACGCAGTGTGAGACCTGGTCCGGATCTCCGCACGGCGACTTGACCGCCGTGGAGCGGCAGCGCCGTCATTTCTCGGGTTCTGACTCAACTTCCGTGCCGAGTAACGCTCCGTTAGGGCAGCTCATCGAAGAGGGCGATGGAAGGTGGCGATGGGACAAGCACTGCGCGCAGGCGGGCGAGTACGGCCCGCCACTGCTTCCAGTCCTCCGGGTCAACCCAGTTCGACGCCGGCCCGGCCTCGTCACCGGCGATGCGGACGAGTGCTTCATCAGCGAGCACCCGAAGGCCGGGCCCGCCCAGTTCGCAGGGCTCCGCTACGCTTCAGCTCCGCCGCCGCAGGCGCTCGTCGCCATCACCCGCAGCCGCCAGGCCCCGGGATGAACTGCTCCGCCCCACCCCGACTGGAGGTCACCTCAGTGTTCCCCGCAAGGGCACTTGCCGGTGCCCCGTTGGCTCTGGCGATTCTCGCCCTGTCCGGCTGCTCCTCCCACTGGGGCTGCACCGACACGACGGCGGAGCGCGGTGAGGCCGGTGCCAGGGTGCAGGTCGAGGACACGTCCGGGCGGCCTCTCGGCGTCACCGCCGAGGTCGTTGACTGGCGCCTGGAGCCCCACCCGCAGGTGCCCTCCGAAGGTGACCGGGTCCACTTCCACTATCGCTTCGACGGCGCCGACGAAATGTCCGGCCCCGCAGTGGACGCCTGCGCGGTCGATAGGGAACGCGTGGCGTTGGGGTGTCAGACGGTGTATTCGTCCGAGGCGTGGCCCCGGCCGGACGGTGATCTCACGGGGGACGACTGGCTCTCCGTCGAGCACCCCGAGCAGGTTGCCGGAGTGCTGTTGATCCCCAATGACCAGTCCTACGACGGACGAACCTGCGAGCAGGACATCAAGGACGGTGGCGGTCCGCATCCTCCGGAACCAGCCGGGATGGGGGACCAGCTGTAAGGAGGTCAAGGCGGTTGAGCGCGAGGCATGGGCCTGCCGGCGCCCTGGTGTCTGCGCTGTTGGCGGTCGGATTGCGCGTGCGTCGCCCCGGATCGACTTTGCTGCGGCCGCTCCGATCCTGCCGCACGGCTTCAGGAGGGCATGATCGGAGCGGGCCTGGGCCGAGGCGATTCGTGATCTCGTCGAAGGCCGGCTCGATCTCGGATGGGCCCGTCTCCTTCGGCGGGGCGCGACCTTCGCGGGCGGCCCGGAGGCGGACGTCCTTGCCTGGGGCGCATCAGGGACGGCCGGGAGCCGTCCGGCAAGGCCCGGTCGGTGACGACCTCTCAGGGCCGGTGATCGCATGACCACGCCGGCGCAGCCGAGCGCGTCGACCTGGCCCGCCAACCCTGGTCGCGGCCCGTGAGGCGGCGACGAAGAACGGGAGCGGCCCGGCGCGGAAGCTGCGGCGCCGGGCCGTTACGGTCCGCCGCTACGGCCGCGGACCGTACGGTCTCGACGAGGCGATCACGGCGATGATGACCGACCAGCCCGCACCCCACGCCCAGCTCAGCCAGAAAGGCCCGCTTCGGGTCCGGTAAACCTCGTCCGGGACCACGTCGTCTAGGCGCGCTTACAGGCCTCGTTGATGTGGGTGCCGTTGGTTATCCCGAGCGATATCAGTTTCGCGGTACAGAAGGGATGGGCGCCGCCGAGGTACGTGCCGTGGCTGCATGCCGACCGAACGCCGTCCCCGACGAGGTAGCCCTTGCCGGCCAGGTAGTTCGTGCACTGGCTCTGCGTGGCTTGTGCCGAGGTGGCGGTCGCCAGCGGTACTCCCACTGCTCCCACGGTCATCGCCAAAGCGACCAGAGCTCGTCTCATCTTCATGTTTTCTCCCCGTTGGGCCCCGGGCGTCTCCCGGGGACACGTGGTGGTGGCGGGATCGATGTTGCCGTGGTGTCGCCAGAACGGCATCGGAGTAGAGACCACACTTCTTGACGATGCGTCTACATCGCAGTTCCGAATGCCGGCAGCGTTGTTGGCCTCGTATCCGAGGGCGAACCGCCGTGGACCTGGTGACGGTAGTCGCGGGGCGAGAGGCCAAATGCGGTGGTGAAGGCGCGGGTGAAGGCTGCGTGGTGGGTGAAGCCCCAGCGGGCGGCGATGCGGTGGACAGGGACCGTGTGCTGGGCTCGGTCGGCCAGGTCGCGGCGGGCGTGCTCCAGGCGCTGGCCGCGTATCCAGGCCGAGACGGTGAGGTCCTGGTTCCGGAAGAGGCTGTGCAGGTAGCTGGTTGAGATGTTGTGCGCGGCGGCGATCGCACCCGGTGTGAGACCCGGGTCGTGCAGATGGTGCTGGATGAAGGTCCGGATGCGCAGGGGCAGGGTCCGGCGGTGAGTCTCGGGCGGCAGGTCGTTGTCGGCATCGAGGTGATGGGCCAGCGTGGCGGTGAACAGATCGATCAGGATCGTCTCCAGCCGCTGTTCGTCAGCGGGCTTGTAAGAGCCACTGTCGTCGGCCAGGCGGACCAGAAAGCCGGCGAGCTGTGCGCCCATCCCTTCGTGTGCCGACATCCGGCGGGTCAGCAGTCGGCCGACGGCCTGCGCGGGCAAGGGCACGAGCGTCTTGGGCACTTCGAGCCCCACGCCGCGAAGAGGCTCGCCGAATACACGGCATTCATAGGGTTGCGAGGTGTCGACGATGTACATCTCGTTGGCGCCGTGCACGGCTTCGCGCCCGGCTTGTGAGATGGCCATCGAACCATTCATCGGTAAGGAGAGGTGGTAGTTCTCCGGATCGGACTGCCGGATCAGCTTGGGAGTCCGCCGGCAGCGCATCGGCTGCTGCATGTCTCCCGGCCAGATCGAGAGAGCACCGAGTTGGAGGAGGCTCGTCTCCGCGCGGAATGTGGAGTGGGAGTCACTGTTCATGTCCATGGGACACAGGAGGCGGGTCATGCACTCACGCCAGTAACCGAATCGTTCCGCTGCGGGCACTCCCTCGGTCCGGAACACCGTCTCGATCATCGCCTCCTCCTCTCGCGAGAGGGGCGCGGCGCTGGTTCGTACGGTGAGGCCCATGGACTCCAGTGGCCGCAGACTTCATGGAACCGGGCTTCCATGGTGTACTCCTTCGCCCCGTTGCTGTTGGCGGTCATGCCTCTTGGACGGGACAGCTCCCGCACGTTGTGACACGAACGAAGGTGACCTGCGTCTCCTCTCCGGCCGCGCAGGCAGTGGTATGGGAGCACTCCGCGGGAAGCGAGAGGCGACTTCATGTCACCACACGGGTTGTATGAGCACGGACAACCGGATAGGACTGTGCGCGTGACTGATCAACGCAGCTTCGCTCGTACCGTCATCACGCTTTCCCTGGCCGTGATCGCCTGTTGTGCGCTCACTTTCACCATCATGCTGTTGGCCGGGAGTCCCGCTGTGCAGCCGCAGCGCGTTCTGGATCAGGACGCGCTGGCGCGGGCCGTGCTCAACAACGTCGAATCCGACGACTCGTTCGTCAAGCCCCCGACCATCGACGATGTCAGCTGCCCCGCTTCCATCCCCGTCGAGGCGGGCCGGGAGTTCGAATGCAAGGTCGTCGGCGTCGGCGACGGCAACAGCAGCGGCCGTGCCTGGGTCAAGGTGAAGATCAAGGACGATCAGGGCGACCTGTCACTGGGCTGAGGACGGCAGAGCGGGCGAGAGCGGGACCGCAGCCGTGACATCGGGGCCATCCGGGCCCCTGCGGGATCTTCTCTGCACCGATCTGGGAGCCCGGCCGGCCACCGGCTTGGGGCCCGGATCTGCCTGGAGATCCGGGCCCTCGGCGGGGCGGGGGTCAGCGGGTGCTTGTCCGCCGGCGCCGACGGAGCACGGCGGCTCCGCCCACGAGGACAAGTGCCGTGCCGGAACCGCCGGCCAGGAGCAAGGCGGAGGGTGAGGCGTCGTCGTCCGTGCGCTGGAGGCTGTAGCCGCTGGAATAGCCCTTGCTGTCGTACTCCGAGCCGGGCAGCTTGTCGGCGTAGCGGGCCTTGACCAGTTTCTGGTAGTCGCTGAGTGACACCGACGCCTTGCCGCCCAGTCCTTGCCGGGCCTGGTCGTTGAGTGCCTCGACGGTGAGGAGCTTGAGCTGGTACCAGCCGCGGATCTGCGGCTCGGTGAAGACCAGCGTGCCCGCGGTGGCCTTGCCGGCGTATGTGGCGTCGCTGTCGCCGTCGCGCATGGCCGCCAGGTGCCAGCCGCCGCCCTGGGTGGGGGCGAGGATGACGGTGGCGTTGCGGCCGTTGACGGTGGTGCTCAGCGAGGAGACCAGCTGCGTCAGCTTGATCGCCTCGGTCGGCAGTGGCCGGGCGGTGCCTGCGGCGAACCCGGGGGTGATTTCGTTCCCCGCCACCGGGTCCTTGATCGTGAAGACCGGGAGGCCCTGGCAGGGCTCGGCTGTTTCGGGGATCGTCTGCACCGGCTTGCCGGCGTCGCCGGTGGGCACCGGAGTGCGCAGGAAACGGCAGACGGCGTTGCGGACGTCGGTGGACTTCACCGCGTTGAGTGCGGCCCGGTAGTCGGGGATGTCGGCCGGAAGAGGGTCCTTGGCCGGGGCCGCGTGCGTCGGACCGACGACGGACAGCAGCGCGGACGCACTCGCTGCGATGACGATGGACAGACGGGAGAAGCGGGAGGCCGCCCGCTTGCCGGACATTTTGGTGCCGCTGGTGTCGCGCATGTCGCCTGCCTTAGCGGGAGATACCGATGCGGGAGTGGGTCCACTTGGACGAGCTGTTGCTCACGTAGTCGTTGTAGTTCCACCACGTGTACGTGGTGGTGTCCGGCCACGGGTCGGCCACGGCGATCGTGTTGTTCGACGTGTCGAAGCCGTAGACCACGTTCATGTGGCCGCCACCGGACGTCCACCCGATGCGGGCGCCGATCGGCCGGGCCGCCTTGACTTCGGTGTACACCTGGTTGAACGTGGCCGCGTTGTTCAGGCCCGAGCCGGGGTGGGTCATGCCGAGGCTGCTCCAGCCCCTGGCCATGTCGTCGAGTGTGGCGGGCTGGTTGTTGCAGCCGTAGGAGGGCTGAGCCCGGTTGCAGAAGTCCGTCTGTGTGGAGCCGAGGCCCTGGAACCTGGCGATGGTGAGCCCGGAGGCGACCCAGCACCACTGGGTCTTCTCCTGCTTCAGCATGGCGATGCTGTCCTGGCCCGCTTCCGCGTGAGCCGTGCCTCCCGCGGCCACGAGCGATCCCAAGGCGGCCAGCGCGATGGCCGACGCCGTGGTTCCGTACCTGAATCTGCCCATTATTCCTGCCTTCCCTTGATTGGGTGCAACGAGATGAACGGGACAATCTGGCAGGGGTATGACAGCACATCACTTACGACGCATATAGAGGACTTACAGGAAACTGCCCCCTACTGATTATTTATCAGGTAATTATGCGACTCGATCGCTTGGCTTTCGCCGGTCCGCGGCGGTCATCGTGCCGGACGGGACGGGTGCTGAGGTGCTGTGGTGACTGTATGGACGGTTCACTCGTCAGCTGCTCCGCAGACGGCAGACGGCAGACGGCAGACGGCAGACGGCAGACGGCAGACGGCAGACGGCAGACGGCAGACGGCAGACAGGAGTCAGGAGTCAGGCACAAGGGCGCACACGCAGGTCATACAGTCCTTCCAGCAGTGGGTGATGACCGGGGCTTCCGGCCGGCCAGGGTCTGCCGGAGGCCGCGGTGTCACGACGCGCTGGATCCTGACCATGAGGAGTGACGATCTGCATGCCGCACACGACGACGCCCGACGGCGTCGGTATCGCCTATCAGGTGCGGGGCGAGGGGGCGCCGCTGGTTCTGCTGGCGGGCCAGTCGAACAACCACCACTGGTGGGACGGGGTGCGTGACGATTTCCACGGCGACCGCAGCACCATCACGTTCGACTACCGCGGTACGGGGCAGAGCGACAAGCCCGACACGCTCTACAGCACCGAGCTGTTCGCCCTGGATGTGATCTCGGTGCTCGACGACCTCGGTGTCGACCGGGCCGATGTCTACGGGACGTCCATGGGCGGGCGTGTGGCCCAGCAGCTCGCAGCCCGCCATCCGGACCGGGTGCGCGCCCTGGTGCTCGGGTGCACGTCGCCCGGCGGGCCGCACGCCGTTGAACGTACCAACGAGGTGCGCCGGTCACTGGTGCGGACGCGACCGGATGCGGCGCGACAGGCCCTGCTGGAGCTGATGTACACCCCGGCCTGGCTGGCGGAGAACCCCGGCCCGTACCGGACGCTCGGCGACCCGGGGATGCCCGCCCATGCCCGGCGTCGCCACCTGGCGGCCAGCAACCAGCATGACGCGTGGCAGCTCCTGCCGGGCATCGGCGCACCCACTCTGGTCGTGCACGGCAGCGACGACCTGCTCAACCCCGCCACCAACAGCCCTCTGCTCGCGGACCGTATCCCCGGCGCCCGGCTGCGCATGATCACCGGAGCGAGGCACGCCTATTTCGAGGAGTACCGCGCCGTCGCGAGCCCGCTCGTCCTGGACTTCCTCACCACAGTGCGGCAGCGGTGACGAGAGGCGCAGCGTACGGGTGGGGAGCCGCTCGGTAACGTCCCGCGCTACGCCACTGCCCTCAACGCGGCCTGGAGGAAACGGGCTTGGGGTGGGCGTTGCCGTGGACGTGGTCTTCACGTGGGCTTCCGGCGGGCGGTGGAGACCACGGCGGTGTTCGCGGTGACGATCACCGCAATGGCGAGCCAGGCGGGAGTATCGAGCTGCTGTCCGAGGACGGCGAGGCCGACCAGGGCGGCAAAGACCGGATTGACGCTCATGAACACCCCGAAGAAGTGCGCCGGGACGCGGCGCAGCGCCAGCAGGTCGGCCAGGAACGGCACCGCCGAGGAGAGCACCCCCGCCGCCAGGGCGCAGCCCAGCGCGGCGGGCGTGGGCGGGTGGTGCCACAGCACCCACGCGCCGACGGGAAGGTAGAGGGCACCGGAGATTGCCGCTGCGGCGGCCGAGCCTTCCAGGCCGGGCAGGCGGGCGCCGACGGTCCGGTTGAGCAGTATGTAGCCGGCCCAGCATGCCGCGGCCAGCAGGGCCAGGCCGATGCCCAGGTAGTCGGTGGAGGGTGTGGGGCGGGTGAGGACGGCTATCGCGCCCGCGGCCGCCACGGCGGCGGCCAGGTCGACACGGCGGCGTGAGCCGGCCAGGGCGACGGTCAGTGGTCCGAGGAACTCCAGTGTGACGGCCAGCCCGAGTCCGATCCGGTCGATCGTCGTGTACAGGGAAAGGTTCATCCCGGCGAACACCAGGGCGAGGCCCAGGACGGGACGCCACTGCGCGGCGGTGAAGTGCCGCAGCCGGGGTCGGCCGACGGCGCCGAGGACCACGGCGGCCACCCACTGGCGTACCGCCACCACCCCGGCGGGCCCGAGTACCGGGAAGGCCAGCGCCGCGATGGAGGCGCCCGTCTGGTTGGACAGTCCGCTGCCCAGCATCAGAGCGACCCCGGCCCCGCGCCCCCTACCCCGTGACGGGGCGGCCCCGTCGGCCGCAGTGGAACGGGGCGTCGCGGAGGAGGAGGATTCGAGCGTCATGCCTCCCCACGATGGGAGAGCCACCGGTATACGCAAAATGCATCCATGCACGCGCCTATACGCTGGGTGTATGGATGAGTTGGGGAGCAGGGTGGCCGGGCTGGAGCTGAAGCACTTGCGGTGCCTGGTCGCCATCGTGGACACCGGCAGTTTCACCGACGCCGCCCATGAACTCGGCGTCTCGCAGGCCGCCGTCTCCCGTACCCTCGCCGGCCTCGAAAGACTCCTCGGGGCGCAACTGCTGCACCGCACCAGCCGCAGCGTGGCTCCCACCGCCGCAGGGGTGCAGGCGCTGGCCCGCGCCCGCGTCCTGCTCGCCGGCGCCGAGGACCTCGTCCGCGAAGCCACCACCGGCCACACCCGCCTGCACATCGGCCACGCCTGGTCCGCCTTCGGCCGGCACACCACCGAGTTCCAGCGCCGTTGGCACGAACAGCACCCCGAGACCGACCTGCGCCTCATCCGCCACAACAGCCCCACCGGCGGTCTCGCCGAAGGGCTGTGCGACCTCGCCGTCATCCGTGCTCCGATCGACCTGAAACCGTGGTCCCACGCGCGGATCGGCGACGAGGCGCGCTGTGTCGCCATGGCGTCCGACGACCCATGGGTCCGGCGGCGCAGTATCCGCCTGGACGAGGTCCCGACCCGTACCCTGGCCATCGACCGCCGGACCGGCACCACCGCCCTGGACCTGTGGCCCGAGCGAGAAGGCCCCGCGGTCGAGTTCACCCACGACATCGACGACTGGCTCGCCGCCATCGCCACCGGCCGCTGTATCGGACTGACCCCTCAGGCCACCGCCGCCCAGTACCGCCGCGACGGCATTGCCTACCGCCCTCTCCGAGGCGCCGAACCGGTCCCCGTCCACCTCATCTGGCGCGCCCACACCACCCATCCCGCCACCCACACCGCGATCGCCCTCGCTGCCGGCCTCTACCGCGAAGGCCAAGGCGCCCCGCGCTCGCGTAAGTGACCCGGTGCGCGCGGTTCCGCGCGGGACGGGACAAAGCCAGACGAGACGCGTCAGGAGAGGACCGAGCGGCCGGTGGGCGCCAGCCGCAGTATCCGGGGCGCTGTTGTCTGTTCTCGCTCGATGCCCGGCAGGATCTCGTCCCGAACGAGGGGAAGGGCCAGTACATCGGCGAGGTGTTGCCGGCACGTGCTCTCGGCGGGGTAAGAGGTGAAGATCGCGGCGACGTTCTCCCCACTACGGACGGGCAGCCTGGGGAATGTGTTGTGTGCGGTCTCGGTGGTGAGGGCGACGAGTGGCGCGGGGCCTGTCGTGTGCAGGGCGGGAAGGAGCCCGTCCCGTATCAGTGCGACGCCGTCGGGACGTCCTGGAGGGAAGGACCACACGGTGGCGGACACGAATCGGTCCGGTGCGGGAGCGCCGATCCGGGGACGCTCGGACGAGGAGCGAGTGAAGCCGTTCTTGTCCGAGAGGGGGCGCAGGAGCAGGACGTCGTCGGAGTCGACCATGGTGGCGTTGGCCCGGGGGCCGTGCTCGGCCCAGGCGGGGCCGTTGTAGAAGGCTGTCAGCGCGTGGTGTCGTGCCGCCATGTCCCGGAACCCGCGTAGCCAGACGAAGCGGTCCGGGTCGTCGAGGTCCCGGAACTGGCCGAGGACGAACATCCCGGCCTCTTCCTGGGTTTCGATGAACTCCCGGTCGAACAGCTCGATGAGTTCGTCGCGTCGGCCGGGACGCAGCGTGTACTGGCGAAGCTCGATCACGGCGATGGTGTCGGCAGGATCGGTAGGGGGCACGGCAGGCTCCTGTTCAGCATGGTGCTTCCGGTGGATTCCCGGCTCGTTCGCCGGGAGCCGGGTACGGACCGACGCTATGGCGGCCGTGTGCCAGGGGGTGTCAGGGTTTCCGGGGAGAATGTGCCCATGTCTGCTGGTCGACTGCTTTCGGTGCTGCTGTTGCTGCAATCACGTGGCCGCATGTCGGCGCGAGGGATCGCCGACGAGTTGGGTGTGTCCATGCGGACCGCGTACCGTGATCTGGCGCGTCTTCAGGCCGCGGGCATTCCGGTCTACGCGGAGACGGGCCGCAACGGCGGCTACCGGCTGCTTGAGGGCTATCGCACCCGGCTGACCGGAATGAGCGAGGGTGAGGCGCGGGCGCTGTTCTTCGCCGGGCTGCCCGGCCCCGCCGCCGACCTGGGACTGGCGTCGGAGGTCGCGGGAGCACGGCTGAAGCTGCTGGCCGCGTTGCCGGCGGGACTGCGCGAGGAGGCAGCGCGGACTGCTGAGGTCTTCCACCTGGACGCCCCGGCCTGGTACCGGGAGCCCGAACAGACGCCGCATCTCACCCTGTTCGTCGACGCGGTGCTCACGCGGCGAGTGGTGGACGTGCGCTACCGGCGTTGGCGCGCCCCGCAGGAGGTGGACCGCCGCCTTCGCCCCTACGGGCTGGTCCTCAAGTCAGGTGTCTGGTATCTCGTCGCCGCTTCGAAGAGCCGGATCGCGACCTACCGGGTCACTCAAGTCCTCGACGCGATGCTCAGCGATGAACTATTCGACCGACCGCCGGACTTCGACCTGGGCACGTACTGGAACTCCTATCTCGACGATTTCCGGACCCGCCGCTACAGCGGCCGGGCCACCATCCGCCTCTCCCCGCGGGGGCTCCGGCGCCTGCCGGACAACCTTCCGCCGGAGGTGGTGCGGGCGGTCGAGTCCACGGCCAGCGCCGTCGGCGACGACGGATGGGTGGAGGCGGTCATACCCACCGAGAGCCCCGAGCACGTGTGCGGTGAGCTGCTGCGGCTCGGTGTCGACGTCGAGGTCGTCGCGCCTCCGGAACTCCGTCAGGCCATGGCTGACACGGTAGGCGTCCTCGCCAGAGTGTACGGAAGCACCTGACCTGCCAGGACCCACATCCGGCGGCAGCGTGGCCTGCTCTCGACCGCTGCCCGAGCACCCCTACGCCGCGACGATCAACCGCTGGGCGAGCAGCGCCTACGACCGCACCGAAATCAGGTCGATTCGCGCACCACGAGTTCATTCGGCATGATCACCGGCCCTGTGGGGCCGCCGTCGATCAGACCGAGGAGCAGGTGGACGGTGGCGGTCGCCTGGTCGGCCATCGGGCTGCGCACCGAGGTGAGCGCGGGACTGGTGTAGGACGCGGCTTCTATGTCGTCGAAGCCGATGACCGCCACGTCTTCGGGGACACGTCGGCCCGCTTGATGGAGGGTGCGCAGGGCTCCGATCGCCATCAGGTCGTTGGCCGCGAACACCGCATCGAGATCGGGATCGTCCTCCAGGAGCTGCCGCATGGCTTCGGCGCCGGAAGCTCTGGTGAATTCGCCCAGTGCCACGATGGAGCGACGGCCGGTGTCACGCAGTGTCTGACGGTAGCCGTCGAGACGCTCGCGCGCCTCGTACAGTTCGAGTGGCCCGGTGATGGTGGCGATCCGGCGCCGACCGCGTTCCAGAAGATGACGCACGGCCAGTGCCGCTCCGCCGGCGTTGTCCAGCGCCACGTACGGGACGTCCTGTGCGGAGGTGCGGTTGAAGGACACAACAGGCAGGCCCTGCCGGGCCAGCGAGGCCGGAAGCGGATCCGTACCGTGCAGGGCGACCAGCAGCACGCCGTCCACATGCCCGCCGGCGATGTACCGCACCACTCTGGTCCGGCTCTGATCCGATTCCGCGAGCATGAGCACGAGCCGTTTGCCCGCCGTCTCGAGCTCTCTGCTGACGGCGCGGACCACGGCGGAGAAAAGGGGGTCGTCGGAGACGACTCCCTGAGGCGGGTCGGAGACCACCACGGCGAGCGTGTCCGTGCGGCGGGTGACGAGATTGCGTGCCGCCCCGTTGGGCACGTAGCCCAATTCCTGTACGGCGCGCATGACGACGTCCCGGATCTGCGGGGCGACCGTCGTCTCGCCGTTGATGACACGGGAGACGCTCGATTTGGACACGCCCGCTCGGGCGGCGACCACTTCGAGAGTGGGGCGTTTCATACCTGTCCGTCCCCTGTGCCGCAGCCCGGATTCGTGCGCGGAGCGGGTTTTCTCATCGGGGCGACCTCCGGCTCTGCGTCATGACGATGTGAGCAGCGTATCCGCAGGCCGGGGCGGCACGAGCACGCTCGGGAGCGCGTCCCCCTCAGCGCCACCCCCGTGGCCGGCGGTACGCCACCCAGATCGTGAGAGACCGCTCCCTCCGCCAGTCGTCGGTGTTACGCCGCTGTTTTTTCAAGGTGAATAAGCCCTTGACAGCCTTTGCCGACCCCTCCATCCTCCCTTTCAGGGAGCGCTCCCTCACCTCCCCCACTTGAGGAGTCGCCCATGAAATCGCTGCTGCGCCGCTTCAACTTATTCTTGGCCCTCGCGGCCTCACTGCTCGCTTTCGTCGCTCTCCCCGCCCCCTCCGCTCAGGCGGCGGAGGTCCTGCTCTCTCAGGGAAAGTCCGCCACCGCGTCGAGTACCGAGGGAGCCTTCAGCGCTCCGAGCGCCGTCGACGGCGACCCCGGGACGCGCTGGTCCAGCGCCTTCGCCGACCCGCAGTGGATTCAGATCGACCTCGGGGCAAGCGCCGAGATCAGCCGGGTCGTCCTCAACTGGGAAGCCGCATACGGCACGGCGTTCAGGATCGAGGTATCGAACGACGCGCAGAGCTGGACAGTCATCCACCAGACGGCCACGAGCACAGGCGGCAATCAGAACCTGGCCGTTTCCGGCACCGGCCGCTATGTGCGCATGTACGGGACGCAGCGTGCCACCGCTTACGGCTTCTCGCTGTGGGAGTTCCAGGTGTACGGCACCGCCGGTGCCGGCGGTCCGGGCGGTGACGCCAGCAGACTGCTCTCCTACGGCAGGCCGGGCGCTGCTTCTTCCTCCCAGAGTGACCAGAACTGCTGGGAGTGCACGCCGGCCAGGGCTTTCGACCGGGATCCGGCCTCTCGCTGGGCCACAAGCTCCACCACGGGATGGACCGATCCGGGCTGGATCTCCATCGATCTCGGCGCGACGGCGCAGATCGACAAGGTCGTCCTGCAGTGGGATCCCGCCTATGCCAAGTCCTTCCAGATCCAGGTCTCGTCGAACGGAGCCGACTGGACGCCGGTCTATTCGACGACGTCCGGCACGGGCTTCAAGCAGACGCTGGCCGTTTCCGGCACCGGCCGCTATGTGCGCATGTACGGGACGCAGCGTGCCACCGCTTACGGCTACTCGCTGTGGGAGTTCCAGGTGTACGGCACGGGCGGCGATCCGATCCAGGCTCCGCCCCTGCCGAGCGACCCCGCGAACCCGCCGCGGCTGGTGTGGAGCGACGAATTCGACGGCGCCGCAGGCGGCAAGCCCGACGCCTCGAAGTGGAGGGCCGATCCGGGCACCGGGCCGAACAACGAGCTGGAGTACTACACCGATCACCGCAACGCCGCACTCGACGGGGCGGGACACCTGGTGATGGAAGCACGCAAGGAGGCCACCGCCGGATCGTCGTGCCCGCGTGACCCGTTGACCGGCAGCACCACCTGTCAGTACACCTCGGCGCGGATGAACACCGGCGCGACGTTCCAGTTCACCTACGGGCGCGTCGAAGCACGCATCAAGGTGCCCAAGGGCAACGGTCTGTGGCCCGCGTTCTGGATGATGGGCGCCGACTTCCTGACGGGCCGGCCGTGGCCGTACAACGGCGAGATCGACATCGTCGAAGTCCTCGGCAAGGACGTGAAGACCGCTTACTCGACCGTCCACGCGCCCGCCTACAACGGCGGAGGCGGAATCGGCGCCCCGTACACACTGCCCGGGAACGCCGACTTCTCCGACGACTTCCACACCTGGGCCGCCGACTGGAACAGCAAAGGCATCACCTACAGCCTGGACGGCCGGACCGTCTTCTCCCTCGACAAGGACCAGGTGGAGCAGACACGCGGACCGTGGATCTTCGACCACCCCCACTACATGATCCTCAACCTCGCGGTCGGAGGTGACTGGCCGGGCCCGACAGACGCCAGCACCCCCTTCCCGTCCAAGATGCTCGTCGACTACGTGCGGGTCTATCAGTAGCCCCCAGCCGCCCAGCGTTCGCGAAGATCCCGGGCCGCTCCGCCCGCACCCTCGGGGCGGCCCGGGACACCTGGATCACGCCGTGGGCGCACGCCGCCGGTCCGGCTCCCGCTCTCCCCATCGCTCTGCTCCGGCAAGAAGAAGGCCCTTCATCCCGACGCCCGTGAGGACGTGAGATGCGTAGATATCCCGCACATCTGTACACACTGTTAGTGAACGCCCTGGTGGTCGTGCTGGCCGCCGCCGTGGGCTTGACCGTCTCGACTCAGCAGGCGCAGGCCGCGACAGTCACCGTCCAGGCCGAGTCCTACGCCGCCCAGTCAGGTGTCGCGCTGGAGGCGACCTCGGACACCGGTGGCGGGCAGAACGCCTCGTTCCTCGCCGACGGCGACTGGATGCGCTTCGACAACGTCGACCTCGGCGCGGCCGGCCGGCTGACGGTGTCTGCCCGGATCGCTTCCGCCGTCGGCTCGGGCACCTTGGAGTTGCGCACCGCCGGTCTGACCGGACCGCTGCTCGCCGTCATACCGATCTCCCCGACCGGCGGCTGGCAGAACTGGGCGACCCGGGCCACCCAGGTCACCACCCACCCCACCGGTTCCCAGACGGTGTTCGCCGTGCTGCGTGCCACGACACCCGGCGACTTCGTCAACATCAACTGGTTCTCCTTCGTCGGCGAGGGGGACGGCGCAGCGGCTGGATGGGTTCCCGTCGACCAGGCCAAGTGGAACGCTCAGCTGGCGCAGTTCCGTGCGATGACGCCGGCCGCGGTGCCCGCCGGTGTGGTCCGGGTTCCGGAGTTCAACGCCACCTGCACCTACAGTCACTCCAAGCCGGACGACCCCATCGTCTTTCCTGGCCTTCCCGGCGCGTCCCACATGCACAGCTTCTTCGGCAACAAGAGCACCGACGCGTTCTCCACGACCGAGTCGCTGCTCACCAACGCGCCGACCAGCTGCACCCCTGCCAACGACCTCTCGGCGTACTGGATCCCCACCCTCTACGAGAACGACAAGGCCGTCGAACCCGAGGGCATGATCGTCTACTACGGTTCCCGGCTGCCCGACCCCTCAGTGACAGTGCCCTTCCCGCAGGGATTCCGCATGATCGCGGGTGACGCCAGGGCGCAGACGCCTACCCCGGCCGGATCGCCGGGCCAGTTCTGGTGCGCCGGTGCGGGTGGTGAGATCGGCCGAAGCGCCGACGGCAACTGGCCGCGCTGCGCCCCGGGGGCCCACCTCACCCATCAACTCGTCTTCCCCGACTGCTGGGACGGCAAGAACCTCGACAGTCCCGACCACAAGTCGCACGTGGCGTTCACCTACGACGGCAAGTGCAGCGGCGCCTACCCCGTCGCCATCCCCAACCTCTCTTTCGTCACCAGCTACCCGACCAGCGGCAGCACCCAGGGTTTCCGGCTGGCCTCGGGCATGCCATCGTCCATCCACGGTGATTTCTTCAACGCCTGGGACAACGCCGCCCTCGGACACCGCGTGAAGGACTGCATCACCCAGAAAGCCAAGTGCAACTCCGCCGGTACGTTCTGACCCTGTGGTCGGCACGCGCCGTGGCCATGGCGCTGCCGGCTGTCGGCTGCACCTCGCAGCCGACAGCCGGCACGTCGCCGAGATCAGCTTTCATCACCACGGACACCGCTTGATCCTTTTGGTGATCCCCATGGCCGAGCATGTGCGGCTCCTGACGGACGTGGCATGGTCTTGCCCACCTGCACGGCAGGCCCGGACCTTGCCACGCCGACGGCGAAGACCGGATCGAGCGGCAGGTGCCTGACGAGTGAAATACCAGGTCAGGCACCTTTCCCAGGCCTTTAGAAGAAGCCGAGCTTCTTAGGTGAGTACGACACCAGGAGGTTCTTCGTCTGCTGATAGTGGTCCAGCATCATCCGGTGGTTCTCGCGGCCGATCCCCGACTGCTTGTAGCCGCCGAACGCGGCGTGCGCCGGGTAGGCGTGGTAGCAGTTCGTCCAGACCCTGCCCGCCTGGATCGAACGGCCCGCCCGGTAGGCGGTGTTCATGTCCCGCGTCCAGACGCCCGCGCCGAGTCCGTACAGGGTGTCGTTCGCGGTTTTGATCGCGTCGTCGAAGTCGCTGAAGGGCGTCACCGCGAGGACCGGGCCGAAGATCTCCTCCTGGAAGATCCGCATGCGGTTGTGGCCCTCGAAGATCGTGGGCTGGACGTAGTAGCCGCCGGCCAGTTCGCCGTCGTAGTCGATGCGCTGACCACCCGTCAGGACTTTGGCGCCCTCCTGACGGCCGATGTCCAGATACGAGAGGATCTTCTCCAACTGGTCGTTGGACGCCTGCGCGCCGACCATCGTGTCGGTGTCCAGCGGGTTGCCCGGCACGATCGCCTCCGTGCGGGCCACGCCCGCCTCCAGGAACTCGCTGTAGTGGCCGTCCTGGATCAGCGCCCGGGACGGACAGGTGCACACCTCGCCCTGGTTGAGGGCGAACATCGTGAAGCCTTCGAGCGCCTTGTCACGGAAGTCGTCGTCCGCGGCCCATACGTCGTCGAAGAAGAGGTTCGGGCTCTTGCCGCCGAGTTCCAGCGTGACGGGCTTGATGTTCTCGGAGGCGTACTGCATGATCAGCCGCCCCGTCGTGGTCTCGCCGGTGAACGCGACCTTCGCCACGCGCGGGCTGGACGCCAGCGGTTTGCCCGCCTCGACGCCGAAGCCGTTGACGATATTGACCACGCCGGGCGGCAGCAGATCGGCGATCAGGCTCATCCACAGATGGATGGAGGCCGGCGTCTGCTCCGCGGGCTTCAGTACGACGGCGTTCCCGGCGGCCAGCGCGGGCGCCAGTTTCCAGGTCGCCATCAGGATCGGGAAGTTCCACGGGATGATCTGGGCCACCACACCGAGCGGCTCGTGGAAGTGGTACGCGACGGTGTCGTCGTCCAGCTCGCTGAGCGTGCCCTCCTGGGCGCGCAGTGCCCCCGCGAAGTACCGGAAGTGGTCGATGGCGAGCGGGATGTCGGCCGCGAGGGTCTCCCGGACCGGTTTGCCGTTCTCCCAGCTCTCCGCGACCGCCAGCTCCTCCAGATGCTCCTCCATCCGGTGGGCGATCCGGTTGAGGATATTGGCGCGCTCCGCAGCGGACGTCTTCGCCCAGCCGGGGGCCGCGCCGTGCGCCGCGTCCAGGGCGCGCTCGACATCGTCGGCGGTACCACGCGCGATCTCGGTGAAGGGGCGGCCATTGACCGGGCTGGGGTTCTCGAAGTACTGGCCGCGCGCCGGCGGTACGTACTCTCCGCCGATCCAGTGGTCGTAGCGGGACTTGTACGAGACGATCGCGCCCTCGCTGCCGGGCGCTGCGTAACGGGTCATCTCTGTGGCCTCCCGGATTCCGCGCCGCCCGCCGTTGGACGGCGCCCACGCCCGACCTTATGGAGCGGGACGTTGCGGCGACGTTGCGCTGTCGCCGTGCTCAGTCGTACTCGTCCGTTCGGGCCGGCGGACCACCCCGTTCCGCTGTTCACCCCGCGTCCGCCTTGATCATGTCGGCGCACTTCTCGCCGATCATCATCGTGGTGATACAGGGATTGACCGAGGGCAGGAACGGCATCACGGACGCGTCGGCCACCCGCAGCCCGGTGACCCCCTTGACCCGCAGCCGTGGATCGAGTGGCGAGTCGACGTCGCCCGGCGCTCCCATCCGTACCGTCCCGGCCGGGTGGTAGACGGTGTTGTGGGTCTCGCGGATGTACGAGAACAGCTCCTCGTCGGAACGCGCCGCCGGTCCCGGCGCCAGCTCCGTCCCGGCCCACTCCGCCATCGGCGCCTGGCCGGCGATCTCCCGGGCCAGCCGCAGCCCGTAGGTCATCACCCTGATGTCGTGCTGATGCGTGAAGTAGCGGGGATCCACCGCGGGCTTGTCCCGGAAGTCACGGGTCCGCAGCCGGACCGTCCCCATGGACCGGGCCCTGGTGACATTCGGGGTGAGACAGAAGGCGTTGTCCGTGGTCGGATAGCCGCGCCGGTAGGTGTTCAGGTCGAACGGCACCGAGCCGTAGTGGAACATCAGATCGGGCCGGTCCAGGCCGGGTTCGGTGTCGGCGAAGATGCCGATCTCCCACCACTGGGTGGACGAGGTGACCATCGGCCGCTTCGCCTCCCACATGATCACGCCCTCGGGATGGTCCTGGAGACGCGAGCCGACCCCGGGGGAGTCCACCCGTACATCCACCCCGACGTCCCGCAGCCACCCGGCGGGACCGATGCCCGACAGCATCAGCAGCTTCGGCGAGTCGATGGCACCGCAGCTGACGATCACCTCGCGCCGGGCCGCGACCGCGCCGCCGTGGATCGTGTCGGGTTCCAGATACTCCACCCCCGTACAGCGCCGCGCCTCGTCGAACAGCAGCCGCTTGGCCTGGAGACCGGTGCGGACCTCCAGATTCGGCCGTTTGCCCATGACGGGGTGCAGATACGCCACCGAGGCGGAGGAACGGACGCCGTCCTCGCGCGCGTTGATCTGGAACCAGTGCGCCCCGCGTACCACCGTGGAGCCGGTGTTGAACGGTGTGACGGGGATACCGGCGGCGGCGCACGCCTCCAGCAGCGCCCGGCCGCACGGATCGTTCGGCGGTACGGTACGGATCGTCACCGGCCCCGAGCGGCCGTGGTGGTCGCCGGGCGCGTCGTTGGTCTCCAGCCGCCGGTAGAGGGGGAAGCACTCCGCCGCGCTCCACCCCGTACAGCCCTGCGCGGCCCACTCGTCCAGGTCCTCGGCCGGTGCCCAGAAGGCGATACAGGAGTTGTGGGACGAGCAGCCGCCCAGCACCTTGGCGCGGGCCTGCCGCATGAAGCTGTTGCCGTTCTCCTGCGGCTCGACGGGGTAGTCCCAGTCGTAGCCGGACTCCAGCAGCGCCATCCACCGGTCGAGTCTGAGGATGCTCTCGTCGCCGACGTCCGAGGGACCGGCCTCCACCACGCAGACGGTGACCTCCGGGTCCTCGGTCAGCCGCGCGGCGACGACGGCGCCGGCGGTTCCACCGCCGACCACCACATAGTCGAACGCACGCACAGAGTGTTCCGCGGACATCGCTGCTCCAGGTCCAGGTCAGAGGTGTTCAGGGGTGGTGGCGGGCGGCTCGGGCTCCTCGGCCGCCGACCGGTGCGCCTCGAGCGTGCCGGTGCGGGTGCGCTGGACGAACCAGTAGTAGGTGAAGCCGCCGATGGCGACGATGCCGACGAAGAGGAACGCGCCCCAGCGCAGATACCAGTGGTACGGCGGCGACGCGTTGTACACCTCGTGGCGCGGCCAGGCCAGGTTGAGTGACATGGCCGCGCCCCACAGCACGGCGAGGACATTGACCGGCAGCCCGAACCTGCCGAGCGAGAAGTGCCCCTCGGCGGGCTTCCAGGTGCCGCGCAGCCGGCGGACCAGCATGGGGAGGGTGACCATCAGATAGGCCACATAGATCATGATGATCGCGATACTGGTGATCACCGAGAAGATCTGCGGCTGGTCGATATTGATCACCAGGATGCAGATGGCGACGAGCCCGATGAAGATGGCGGGCACCACCGGCGTCCCGAACCGCGGGCTGACCCGGGCCACCAGCGAGGACGCGGGCAGGCAGTTGTCCCGCGCCATCGCGAACGCCAGCCGGATACCGGCCGCGTGCACCGCGAGCGCGCATACGGTGATGGCGACGACCACGCACCACAGCACGATCTGCCCGACGGTCGAGCCGAGCGTGGAGAGCACCACGTACTGGAGTCCGTCCGCGGCCAGCGCCTTGTTGTGCAGATCGGGCACGGCGAGCAGCGCGAACAGCAGGATGAGCCCGCCGATGAGGAAGGACGCGATGAGGGCCCGCAGGATCGCGCGCGGCGCGTTGCGACGGGGGTTGAGCGACTCCTCGCCCAGCGAGGACGCCGTGTCGAACCCGTACATCACATACGCGGAGGCGAGCGACGCGGTCAGAAAGGCCCCGAAGTAGCCGAGCGGCTGACCGGCGCCGAAGCCGCCGGTCGTGACGATCGCGCCGGGGCCGCGGGTGATGTGCGCGGCCAGCAGCCCGATCAGTACGATCGCGGCGATCAGTTCGACCATCACCCCGGCGGAGTTGATGGTGGCCATCAGTTTGACGCCGAAGGCGTTGACCAGGGTGGTGAAAACGATCAGTACCGAGCCGAGCAGTACGGCGTTCTTCGCCGCGTCGGTGGGGCCGAGGCCGTTCCCGACGAACTGGAAGACGCCGGAGATCTGCGGCAGCGTGATCTGGTAGGCGAGGGCGACCGCCGCGAGGGAGACCATGGTGGCGGTCACCATCATCCAGCCGCCCAGCCAGCCGAGATGCGGTCCGCCCAGCTTCTTGGACCAGTTGTAGATGGAACCGGCGACCGGATAGCTGGCGGCCAGCTCGCAGAAGCACAGGGCCACCATCAGCTGGCCGAGGAACACCATCGGCCACGACCACCAGTACCCGGGCCCGGCGAACTTGACGCCGAAGTAGAAGAGCTGGAAGGTGCCGGTCAGGATCGAGATGTAGCTGATCCCGGCGGCGAAGGTATGGAAGGTGCCGAGGGTGCGCTTCAGTTCGGGCTTGTAACCGAACGCCTTCAGCGAATCGTCGTCGTCCTGGCTCTGGATGTCATGGGCGCTACGGGTATCGGGCGCGGGCTCGGGACCCGACGGTACGCGGCCGGGGCCCGGCGTCACTCGAACCATCCCAGGGGCCGCGGTGCGAGATTGCGCCACACATGCTTCGCCTCCTGGTACTCGGCGAGTCCGGCGGGCCCCAGCTCACGGCCGAAGCCGGACTGTTTCATCCCGCCCCACTCCGCCTGCGGCACATACGGCTGGAAGTCATTGATCCACACGGTGCCGGCGCGCAGCCGGGAGGCCACCCGGTGCGCGCGGCCCACGTCCTGCGACCAGACAGCCGCCGTGAGCCCGTAGATCGTGTCATTGGCGAGCGCCAGCGCCTCCGTCTCGTCGCGGAACCGCTCGACGGTGAGGACCGGTCCGAACGACTCGTCGCGCACCACGGACATCCCCGGCGTGCACTCGTCCAGCACGGTCGGCAGATAGTAGAAGCCCTCCCGCAGCGCGGGGTCGTCCGGCCGCGCGCCCCCGCACCGCAGCACCGCGCCCTCGGCCAGCCCCGCCGCCACATACGCCTCGACCTTGGCGCGGTGCGCGGCGGAGATCAGCGGTCCGGTACGGGCGTTCTCGTCGAACGGTCCGCCCAGCGGGATCGCGCGCGCCCGCGCCACCACGTCGTCTACGAACGCGTCGTGCAGCTCGTCCTGGACGAGCAGCCGTGCCCCGGCCGAACAGACCTGTCCCGAATGCAGGAACACCGCGGTCAGCGCGTAGTCGACGGCCGCCTCGTACGCGGCGTCGGCGAAGACGATATTGGGGTTCTTGCCGCCCAGCTCCAGAGCGATCTTCTTCACGGTCGGTGCCGCGGCGGCCATGATGCGCCGGCCGGTGACCAGACCGCCGGTGAACGACACCATGTCGACCCGCGGGTCCTCGCTGAGCGGCGCGCCCGCGGCCGGTCCCGCGCCCAGGACGAGATTCGCGACCCCGGCGGGCAGCCCGGCCTCGGTCAGCAGACTCATCAGCATGATGGCGGTGTGCGGGGTCAGTTCGCTGGGTTTGAGGACGAAGGTGTTGCCCGCGCCGAGCGCCGGGGCGACCTTCCAGGCGGTCTGGAGCAGCGGATAGTTCCACGGGGTGATCAGCGCGCACACACCGACCGGCTCATGCACCACCCGGCTGTCCACGCCGGGGTCGCCGGTGTCGACGATCCTGTCGGTGCCGCCCGCCGCCGTCAGATTGCCGAAGTAGCGGAAGCAGTTGGCGATGTCGTCGATGTCGTACGCGCTCTCGACGAGCCGCTTGCCGGTGTCCAGGGACTCGGCTCTGGCGAGTGCCGCCTTGTCGCGCTCCAGCAGATCCGCGACACGCAGCAGCAGTGCGCCGCGCTCGGCGGCCGGGGTGGAGGGCCAGGGACCGCTGTCGAAGGCGTCACGGGCCGCGGCGATCGCCGCGGCGGCGTCCTTCGGCCCGGCCTCGTCGACGGTCGCGACCAGCGTGCCGTCGGCGGGGCAGCGGATCTCGCGCGTCTGCCCGCTGACGGCGGCCGTCCACCTACCGCCGATGAACAGCTCCGGCATGAAGGCTCCTCCGGTCCGGTCGGGACACCCGGCGGAGTGCGGCCCGTCGCACGGGCCAGGCGCCGTGGTGCTCTGTGAACCGACAGTAAGGAGCGAGGAGCGGCTTCGCAGCGCGGGAGGCGCCGAGCGTGGTCAGCCGGAGGAGCGATTCATCGTATGTACGTTCGCCTGTGCGGCCGGGGGTGTGCCGTCACCTCCGCTGCCAGGCGTCGAGTTCCCGTACCCGCGCGAGTGCGGCGGGCCGCTGCTGTCCGGGGAGTACGGAGGCGAGCGCCCGCCACACCGGAAGGTCGTCCTCGCCCCAGGGGCTGTACGCCCAGTCCGCCAGCAGCCCCGGGTCACCCCGGGCGATCAGCGCGGCCCGCAGCTGGTCCGCGAGCCGCCGGCGCAGCCGTACCACCGTGGGTGCCCGCGAGGCGGGCAGCAGCGGCCCGGCGTACGCGCTCATCGCGGCGGTCACGGCGCCGGAGGCCAGCCGTCGCGTCACGGTCTCGTGGTCCGACTCGACGGGCGCGGCCAGCCGGTAGGGCCTCGAACGCAGCAGCCCGGGGCCGAGCAGCCCGCGCAGCCGGGAGAGTTCCGCGCGCAGTGTGACCGGCGTGACCGACTCGTCCTCGTACAGCTCGATGAGCAGTTCGTCCCCCGTGATGCCCTCGGGACGGCGCGCGAGGAGCGTCAGGATCTCGCTGTGCCGGGGGCTCAGCCGCAGCTTGCGGCCGGCCGCCACCAGCAGCGCCTCGTCACGTCCCAGCGCGGTCAGCCGTACGGCATCGGCGTCCGGCGCCGGCGCGAGCAGCGCGAGCTGCGACTCCGCGGCCCGCGCGACCGCGCCCACGAAGGCCAGACTGTGCGGATGGGCCAGCCGGTCACCACCGGTGATGTCCACGGCGCCCAGCAGCCGTCCGCTGAACGGATCGTGGACGGGCGCCGCCGCACAGGTCCACGGGTGCACGGGCCGCTGGAAGTGCTCGGCCGCGAAGATCTGTACGGGCCGGTCCACGGCGATCGCCGTGCCCGGCGCGTTCGTTCCGGTGACGGCCTCCGACCAGCGGGCGCCCGGCACGAAGTTCATCCGGCCCGCCAGCAGCCGGGTCGCCCGGTGCCCCTCGACCCAGAGCAGTCTGCCGTGCACGTCGCACACCGCCATCAGATGCTCGCCGTCCATCGCGTACGCGCCCATCAGCTCGCGGAAGAGCGGCATCACCCGGGACAGCGGATGCGCGTCGCGGTACCCGGCCAGCTCGTCGTCGGACAGCTCCACGCGCGCGGTGCCCTCCGGGCTGACATGGGCGCGGGCGGAGCGCCGCCAGGAGGCCGCCACCACCGACCGCACCGGATGCTCGACCCGTCCCGCCGTCGCGTACGACTCGTACGCGCGGCACAGCGCCCCCCGGCGCTTCACCGGGTCGGCGCCCGCTTCCAGAGCCACCCAGGTGTCGGTCAACACGGCCTCCCCGGTCGGACGTCACCGGCCGCGACCATCGTCGCTCCGGCGGCCCGGCCGGGCAAGCGTCCCACCGGGCCACCGTGCCGTACAGATCACCTCATTCCCCGGTGGGCACGTCCTCGGCGAGCGCGTCCGCGAGGGCCGCCGCGGGATCGGGGCCGCCCGGACCGGCCGGGGCCCAGCGCCCGCGCTCCTTGCGGTACGGCCACCAGCGCCCGTCGCGGCCGTACCGCAACTGCGCCGTTGTCCCGGCCACGGTCCAGCGACCGCCGCCGCCCGCCCGCAGCCGAGGCCGGTCCCCGTCCTCCCAGGCCGCGTCGAGAGCGGCCGTGGCCCGTGCGAGGGCCTCGGGCTCCAGGGCCCAGGTGTCCTCCAGTACGGCGAGGGCCACCGCGCCGCCGTACTTCCAGGCGCGTACCGCGAGCTCCAGCTCGGCCGGCCGCCGGCCGGAGCCCGAGGCGAGCCGCGCCACCAGCCGCTGGTCGGACGTCGTCGCGGCCAGCCGTACCGCATCCTGCGCGGGCGTCAGCTCCGGTTCCTCCGGCTGCTGTTCATGGCCGGGCAGCAGCGCCTCCGACAGCAGACGCAGCGCCCGCGCCGCCGCGTCCGCGGCGAGGAACTCCAGGGCGTCCGCGTCGATCCCGGCCGGCGGCGCGCCCTCCGTGTCCAGGGCCGGAGGCTGTCCCGGCTCCGGCGGCAGCGGCGGGGGAGCGGGCAGCGGGGGCAGGTGGCCGCGCGCCGCGAAGGCGGCCACGGCCGGTACGCCCGCCTCCTCGCCGCTCCGGGCGCCGCCGTCACGCGTACCGTCTCCCGGCTCCTCCTTCGTACGGGCGGCGCGCGCGACGCTGCGTACCTGAAGTTCGTCGAGGAGCCGGCGCTCGCTCCTGCCCCGCATCAGCAGCAGGACGAACGGGTCCTGGTCCAGCAGCCTGGCCATCTGATAGCAGAGCGCGGCGGAGTGCGGACAGTGGTCCCAGGCCTCGCAGCCGCACTCCGGCTCCAGGTCGCCTATGCCGGGGAGGAGCTCGACCCCGGCGCCCGCGGCGTCCTCCACCAGATGCGGCGGCATCTCCCGGTCGAGCAGGGCCGCGATATGCCCCGCCCGGTCGACCGCCATGTCCAGGAAGCGGTCCCACTCCTCCTCGCTCAGCTGCTGCAACAGCACATCGCTGCGCTGGGCGGTGCCGTCCCGGTCCTGGACGACCGCGGTGATCCGGCCCGGCCGCACGGACACGGCGCCGACGGCGCCCTCGCGGGCCTGTCTGCGCCCTCTCTTCAACTGCTGGCCGTCGAGCGCGGTGTCCTCCAGCGCCTTCAGCCAGGCCCGGCCCCACCAGGTCTGCGCGAAGGCCCGGCCCTGGGAGGGCGCCAGGGCGGCGAAGGTGCGCTCGTCGCCGCCCGCGGAACCGCCCACCGAACCGTCCTCGGAGCCCTCCAGCGAACCGTCCTCGGAACCGCCGTCGTACGTACCACTCATCGGGCGCTCCCTCGCAGCTCCACCAGATCCGCCAGCTCGGCGTCGGTCAGTTCGGTCAGGCCCGCCTCACCGGAGCCCAGTACGGCGTCGGCCAGACCCTGCTTACGTGCCAGCATCTCGGCGATCCGGTCCTCGATCGTGCCTTCGGTGATCATCCGGTGCACCTGTACGGGCCGGAGCTGTCCGATGCGGTACGCGCGGTCCGTCGCCTGTGCCTCGACGGCCGGGTTCCACCAGCGGTCGAAGTGCACGACATGCTCGGCGCGGGTCAGATTGAGCCCGGTGCCCGCCGCCTTCAACGACAGCAGGAAGACCGGCACGTCACCGTTCTGGAAGCGGTCCACCATCGCCTCGCGCTCGGCGATCGGCGTACCGCCGTGCAGGAACTGGGTCGGCACGCCGCGCGCCGCGAGATGCCGCTCCAGCAGCCGCGCCATCTGTACGTACTGGGTGAAGACCAGCACGCTCGCGTCCTCCGCGAGGATCGTGTCGAGCAACTCGTCCAGCAGCTCCAGCTTCCCGGAGCGGTCGGTGAGGCGCGGCCGCTCCTCCTTCAGATACTGCGCCGGGTGATTGCAGATCTGCTTGAGCGCGGTCAGCAGTTTGACGACGAGCCCGCGGCGTTCCATGCCGTCCGCCTCCGCGATCGAGGCGAGGGTCTCCCGTACCACCGCTTCGTAGAGGCCGGCCTGTTCCCTGGTGAGGGAGACGGCGCGGTCGGTCTCGGTCTTGGGCGGCAGTTCGGGCGCGATCCCCGGATCGGACTTCCTGCGGCGCAGCAGGAACGGACGGACGAGCGCGGCGAGCCGTTCGGCCGCCGCCGGGTCGTTACCGCTCTCGACGGACTCCGCGTAGCGGGTGCGGAACGTGCCGAGGCGGCCGAGGAGCCCGGGGGTCGTCCAGTCGAGGATCGCCCACAGCTCGGAGAGGTTGTTCTCCACGGGGGTGCCGGACAGGGCGACCCTGGCCCTGGCGCCGATCGTGCGCAGCTGCCGGGCGGTGGCGGAGTACGGGTTCTTGACGTGCTGCGCCTCGTCGGCCACGACCATGCCCCAGTCCGTCCCGCCGAGTCTCGCCGCGTCCAGCCGCATGGTGCCGTAGGTGGTGAGGACGAACTCGCCGTCGCCCAGCTCCTCCAGACTGCGCGAGGCACCGTGGAAGCGGCGCACCGGTGTGCCGGGACCGAACCGTTCGATCTCGCGCTGCCAGTTCCCCATCAGGGAGGCCGGGCAGACGACCAGGGTCGGGCCGGCCGCCGCCGGGTCGGTCTGCCGGTGCAGATGCAGCGCGATGAGGGTGATGGTCTTGCCGAGCCCCATGTCGTCGGCGAGACAGCCGCCGAGTCCGAGCGAGGTCATGCGGTGCAGCCAGTTGAGCCCGCGGAGCTGGTAGTCGCGGAGCGTCGCGGCGAGCGCGGCCGGCTGTCCGATCTCCTGCTCCGCGCGCTCCGGATCGGCGAGCCGGTCGCGCAGGGTGGCGAGCCAGCCCGTCGCCCGCACCTCGACCCGGCGGCCCCCGACCTCGGTGGAGCCGGTCAGTACGGCTTCGAGCGCGTCGACCGGACTGAGCTTGCGGTCCTGGCTCTCGCGGGCGCGCCGGGCCTCCGCCGGATCGATCAGGACCCACTGGTCACGCAGCCGGACGACGGGACGGCTCGCCTCGGCGAGCCGGTCCAGCTCGGCGCGGGAGAGCCGCTGATCGCCCAGCGCGAAGTGCCAGTTGAAGGAGAGCAGCGCGTCGGCCGACAGGAAGGCGGGCAGATCCGTCCCCCGCCGCGGGGATCCGCCGGTTCCGGCGGTCTCGGCACTGTCCGTCGCGTCGGCCGCGCCGGAGTCGGTCTCCTCCTCCGCGGGGCCGATGACCGCGCGGGCCGTCAGCGTGCGCGCCAGCTCCCTGGGCCAGTGCACCTGGACGCCGGTCGCGGCGAGCGCCCCGGCCGCCTCCCCCAGCAGTTCGGTGACCTCCTCGTCCGCGAGCTCGATGGAGTCCGGCACGGCGGCCGAGAGCAGCGGGGTGAGCGGCGGCCAGGCACGGGCGGCGCGGCGCAGCGCGAGCAGGGCGTCCATCCGGGCACGCGGACCGAAGGCCGCCGCAGAACCCGACCACACGTCCGCGGCGTCGGAGACCACCGAGGGGTCGCTGACGCTGTGCATCTGGAGGACGGCGTGGAAGACCGGCCCCGGCGTGCCCGACGCATCGGCCAGGCCCGGCAGTTCGACGCGCAGCGAGAGCCGTACGCCCGCGTCGTGCCCGGCCGCCACATCCCCGGCCCAGTCACGCAGTGCGGGAAAGCGCCGCGGCGGGGTGGCGGTGAAGGCGGTTCCCGCCGCGACGAGCGTGGCGGCCGGTGTACGCGGCAGCCCGTCGACGACCGCGTCGAGGAAGGCCCTCAAGAGGCCCTCGGGCCGGGGGAGAAGGAGCTCGTCCGCCGGGTCGGCGGGCGGGCCGGCGGGCGGGCCTGCGGTGGTGGTGCCGAGCGGTACGGCGTGCGCGCTGGGCGGCATGGACGCGGCCAGCGCGCGGATCCGCTCCAGATCCTCGGCGGTCAGCGGTCCAGCCCGCCACGCGTCGTGATCCGTACCGGTCAGGCCGGGCAACAGCCGCCCACGGGCGGCGAGTTGCAGGGCCAACAGCGACGCGGCACCCCAGAAGGCGGCGGACGGCGATGTGTTCGCCGCGGCGCGGGCCCTGGTGAGCACGGGGAGAGCGGCGGATAGGGGAGTCAACAGCGCCCGGACCGTGAGAAGGTGGCCTTCGGTGTCGACGACGGCCAGTTCCTCCGGGGAGCCCGGTCCGGACGGCGGCTCCGCGCCGTCGGGTCGCCAGAAGGCGATCCGTCCGGTGCGAGCCGGATCCGCGGGGAGAAAGACGGTGGAACAGTTTGCGAGTTCGGCGGTTCGGGAGAGCGTTGCCGCGGGGAGCCTGTGCACAGCGAAGACGCATTCCTCAAGTTTGACTAATGCGGGTCGGAGCCGCCGAGGGTACCTCACCGCGAAGCCACGCGGCGACGGCGCCGCCGTGACCTGACTCACTCCCTCGACACCCCAGGTGTAGCCAGCACCACCCCCACCCCCCGGACAGCACCCACCTTTTCCGGGTGGTGGCGCCATGGCTGCCCGGTAGTACGCACCCCTACGTTTCAAGGGGGCCGACGCAGTCCGCGCGGCTCTCTCTCAGCGCCCACCTCGGCCTACAGACCGGAGACCGACATGCCCCAAGCCGCCGCCACCCCGCTCGCGGAGCCCATACCCGACCCCGCAGTCGGCCGCGCCGGCGGCAGCGACTTCGCACCTCTCCTTCGTACGGTCAGGGAACAGGGTCTCCTGGAGCGCCGGGTCGCCTGGTACACCCGCGGCATCACCGTCAACTTCCTCTTCCTGGCCGCGATCGTCGCCGGAATGGTGCTCCTCGGATCCTCCTGGTGGACGCTGCTTCTCGCGCCGCCGCTGGCCGTCGTATCCGCGCGTATGGCGTTCGTCGGCCATGACGCGGGGCATGCCCAGATCACCTCCGACCGGGGCCGGGGCCGCGTCATCCAGCTCGTCCACGCCAACCTGATGCTCGGTATGAGCCAGGAGTGGTGGAACGACAAGCACAACCGGCACCACGCCAACCCGAATCACATCGACAAGGACCCGGATGTCGCCGCCGACATCCTCGTCTTCACCCAGCACCAGACCGCGGGCCGCACCGGACTGCGCCGCTGGCTCACCCGTCACCAGGCATGGCTGTTCTTCCCGCTGACCACGCTGGAGGGCATCGCCCTCAAGGTGTACGGCTTCCAGGCCGTCTTCTCCCGCGGTGACGACCGGATGCCCGCCCGCCGGCGGGTGACCGAGGGAGCGCTGCTCACCGCCCATGTCGTGGCGTACGTGACCCTGCTGCTCACCACGATGACCGTCGGCCAGGCCATCGTCTTCGCCGTGATCAACCAGATGCTCCTCGGTCTCCATCTGGGCATGGCCTTCGCGCCCAACCACAAGGGCATGGAGATGCCCGACCCGGAGAACAGCGAGGGCTGGGGCCATCTCCGCCGTCAGGTCCTGACCTCGCGGAACGTCCGCGGCGGATTCCTGACCGACTGGTTCCTCGGCGGGCTGAACTACCAGATCGAGCACCATCTCTTCCCCAGCATGCCGCGCCCTCATCTGCGGCTCGCCCAGCCGATGGTGCGCGCCCACTGCCTCTCGCTGGGACTCCCGTACACGGAGACCGGACTGATCGAGTCGTACCGCCAGGCACTCGGCCATATGCATGAGGTCGGCGAACCGCTGCGCGCGGGCGCATAGTGGAACTGGCGGACGCCCGTGCGCGTTCACTGGGCAGGAAGCGGCTTGGCCGCGAAGGAGGCGTCGGGATGTCGACACGTACGAAGATCGCCATCGGGGGAGTGGCCGTTGGCCTTCTTCTGATACCGCTGATCGGATTCTGGTTCTCGCTACTGGTGGTGCTCGGCGTGCCGGCGGCCGCGTATCTGATGCTGGACCCGTCGCAGCGCCGCAGGCTGCGGAGGATCAGCCGGAAGGAACTCGGCCGCTGACCCGGCTGGGCTGAATCATCCGCGTGCGGGGTCCTGGGCCGGTCGGTCCGGGCCCCGCACCCGCACGCTCCGGGACCCGCACGCTCCGGGACCCGCACGCTCCGGGACCCGCACGCTCCGGGACCCGCACGCTCCGGGACCCGCACGCTCCGGGACCCGCGACCGGAAGCCGGCCGTCCGCGTGGGGCGCCGCTCCGTGGGGCGCCGTCCGTGGGGGTGTCAGGCCGGGCGTACGGCCATGTCGTCGAGCGCCTTCAGCAGCTCGGGCAGTTCCGTGCCCCGGCCCACCGGCAGCACTTCCCCCGGCTCCTCGTCCAGCAGGACGAACGCCATGTCGTCGGTCCTGGCCACGAAGGACCAGCCGGGGCCGTCGGCGCGCAGCGTCCGGGCCTCGCCAGGGGCGAAGCCGGAGCGGACCCGGCCGGGCGGCGGTGGCGTGTCCAGATAGCCGCGCAGTTCCTTCAGCACGCGTCGCACCCCCTCGTGGCCGGGCGCCGGTGAGCCGTCGCCGTCGGCGGCCTCCGGTTCCTTGTCGTGCAGCTGTTCCCGCCACGCCGTCCACTGGAGGGCGATTCCGTCCGCGCCGAGGCGCCGCTGAGCCGGGCCCCATGTCTCCGTGTCGGGCGGCACGAGGGGCGGCCGGAGGCGGCTCTCCTCGGAGCCGGGTTCCGGTTCCGGGTCGTGCGGGGCGGGTACGCCGGGCGCCGCGACCGCCAGGGCGACGGGCCAGCCGGGCAGGGCGCACACCACGGTCCGTTCCCCCGGAGACAGGTCGTGCTCCATGCCGCAGTCCCAGGCCGCGATCGCGACCGCGACCAGCGACACGTCGTCCACCACCACCGTCCAGCGGGCCCCGTCGCCGTCCTGGCCCATGACCAGGCCGTAACCCCGGTCGTACGGATCGAGACCGAGGGCGGCACAGGCCTCCGGGTAGTCGTCGCCGAGCACGGCCGGGAATCCCGCCGGTGTGAGCAGTGCGGCGGTGAGCACATACAGTGCGTCGTCGTCCACGGAGTCTTCCGTTCCGGTCACCGCGCCTCCCGAACCCATCGGTTGTCGGCGCACCCTAACCAGTGGGTAACCCGGACGTCGAGAGCGCGGTACGAGCAGGCTTTCCCGCTCAGGGCCCAGCCGCGGGCAGGCCGAGCAGACCGCGGGCCACGGTCTGCGGCGACTCGTCGCGCTCGCGGGCCAGCGCGATGACCGCCCGGCAGGCGAGTTCGCTGACACCGAAGGAGAGGGCCTCCGGTGAGACCCAGCCCGCCGCCTCGTCGATCCGCTGCTGATCGTCGTCCGCGCACGCCGACACGTAGGTGGCGGCGGCCTCGAATATGTTGTGCGGCCGGGCCGGGGGCCGGTCCGCGGCCGGGACGGTGGCACGGTCCGACACGAGGATCCTGCGCAGTCTGCTGAACACGGGGTCCACCTTCCCTGCTGCCTGGCATTGCTCGGGGCCGCGCGGCCTTCGGGGCCGCCCTTCCAACGTACGGTCGACCGGGCCGCGGCAGAAGAGGCCCTTCCCCGGTGCGCGCCCTGAGATCCGCCGGAAAGCGGGGCTCAGCCGTGGCGTACCGTCAGGGCTCGGTCGTGGCGTACTGCCAGAGCTCAGCTGTGGCGTACCGTCAGGGCTCGGTCGTGGCGTACTGCCAGAGCTCAGCTGTGGCGTACTGCCAGCGCCAGGAAGCGGGAGTCCTCGTCGGTGTACGACTCCAGCCGCCAGCCAGAACCGGCCAGCAGCGGGCGGAGGTTGGGCTCGGCGCGCAGATCCTCGTCCGTGATCCGCCGGCCCTGCCGGGCCGCCAGCGCCGCCCGGCCGATGGGATGGAACAGCGCGAGCCGGCCCCCCGGCCGTACGACCCGGGCCAGCTCCCGCAGATTCTCGCCGGGATGCGGGAGATGCGCGATCAGCCCCGCGCCGAACACCGCGTGGAGCACCGCGGAACGCACCGGCAGCCGGCTCACATCCGCGAGCAGCAGCTGTCCGGCGGTGTGGCGGCCGGCCCGTACGGCCGCGGTGAGCATCTCCGGGGTCAGATCCACGCCCAGGACCGTGCCCCGCGCGCCCACCGCGTCCCGCAGGGGAGGCAGCGCGCGGCCCGTCCCGCAGCCCGCGTCCAGCACGGCGTCACCGGGGCGCAGCCCGAGGTCGGCGACGGCGGCGGCATAGGCCGGACCGTCGTCGGGGAAACGCGCGTCCCAGTCCGCCGCCCGGGAGCCGAAGAATTCCTGCACATGCGTGTGGTCATGGGCCATGCGGCTATGATCCACGGCGCGGCCGTCACACCGTGCGGGTCGCCCCACTTCCCGTCGGCTTTTCCCGGGGGTAGCTTGTCCCAGAGGTTCCGGACATTCGGGATGTTCCGGGGTCTCGGAGGTCCCAGGGGCTTCTCGCGAAGATTTTTCCGAGAAATCTTCGCTCGTCCCCGTCGAGGATGTCGAAATCACGGCGCGTGCTTCTACCTGTCAGTGAGAGCGCCGAGAAGGGCGCGACAGTGAGGAGAACGTCATGAAGTACATGCTGCTGATGCAGTTCAGTGAGAAGACCGTGAACTTCCCGCCGATCACGGAGTGGACCCAGGACGAACTCAGGGCCCATATCGCCTTCATGCGTGACACGAACAAGAAGCTGTCCGAAGCGGGCGAGCTGGTGTCGGCGGAAGGGCTGGCGGGTCCTGACCAGGCCAGGATCGTACGGGCGGGCGGCGACGGCTCCGCCGTCATCACCGAAGGGCCCTTCCCCGAGACCAAGGAATTCCTGGCCGGTTACTGGATCGTGGACTGCGACAGCGCCGAGCGGGCGGTGGAGCTGGCCGCGGACATCTCGACAGCGCCCGGCCCCGGCGGTGAGCCGCTGAACATGCCGATCGAGGTGCGCCAGGTGATGGCGGGACCGCCCGAGGAGATGTGAGCGCTGACTGATACGGCCCCCCGCCCGGTGGAGCCCGAGTCCGATCCGAGGACGGATCCGCCCATCGACGGGGAGACGACGGCCGAGGACCTGCTGCGCACGCTGGCGCCGCAGGTCGTCGGCGTGCTCACCCGGCGGTTCGGGGACTTCGACTCGGCCGAGGACGCCGTGCAGGAAGCGCTGCTCGCGGCGGCGACGCAGTGGCCCGACGAGGGCGTGCCCCGCAACCCGCGCGGCTGGCTGATCCAGGTCGCGAGCCGCCGGATGACCGAGCAGGTACGTGGCGAGCAGGCGCGCCGCCGCCGCGAGGACCTGGCGGCGAGACAACTGCCCGCCGACCGGTCGACGGCGCCGGCGGCGGACCGCGAGGACCCGGCGGACCGGGACGACTCGCTGGTCCTGCTGTTCCTGTGCTGCCATCCCGCGCTGTCGCCCACGGCCGCGATCGCACTGACCCTGCGCTGCGTCGGCGGTCTGACCACGAGCCAGATCGCACGCGCCTTCATGGTGCCGGACACGACGATGGGACAGCGGATCAGCCGGGCCAAGCAGCGGATCAAGACGTCCGCGGTCCCGTTCCGGATGCCGGAGGGCGAGGAGCGCGCCGGCCGGCTCGTCGCCGTGCTGCATGTCCTCTATCTGATCTTCAACGAGGGATACGCCACCAGCGAGGGCCCTGATCTGCAACGGATCGAGCTGTCACGGGAAGCGATCCGGCTGACCAGAGCCGCCCATGAACTGCTCCCCGATGACAGCGAGGTAGCCGGTCTGCTGGCGCTGATGCTGCTCACCCACGCGAGAAGCGCGGCGCGCACCGGCCCGGAGGGTGAGCTGATCCCGCTCGCGGAGCAGGACAGGGCGCTCTGGGACGCGCGGGCCATCGACGAGGGCACCGCGCTCCTCACGGTCACCCTGCCGAAGGGGCCTCTCGGTCCGTATCAGGTCCAGGCGGCGGTCGCCGCCGTCCATGACGAGGCCGCGACGGTCGAGGAGACGGACTGGCCGCAGATCCTCGCCCTGTACGGAGTGCTGGAGCAGCTGTCCGCCAGTCCGGTCGTGTCGCTGAACCGGGCGGTGGCCGTCGCGATGGTACGCGGCGCGGACGCCGGGCTCGCCATCCTGGAGGACCTCACCGCGGACGGCCGTCTGGCGGGCAACCACCGGCTGTATGTGGCGCGGGCCCATCTCCTGGAGATGGCCGGTGACCGGCAGGGCGCGCTGGAGAACTACCGGGAGGCGGCGCGCCGTACCACCAGCCTTCCGGAACGGCACTACCTCACGCTCCGCGCCGCCCGCGTCGCCGCACAGGGCTGAGAGGCGTCTCCTCGGAGGCGTCTTCTCGCGGGCGGCGCCTCAGGGCGCGGACCGTGTGAGGGATCAACCGGTCGGTGTGCCCTTGTCCTTGCCCTCGTTCTCGCACTCGCTGTCGCCCTCGGCTGCGGCCCGGATCCGCTTGCGCTGCCGCGAGGCGCGCAGATTGACGGCGTTGCCGCAGATACGTACGTCGTGCCAGACGCCGCTGTTGTTGCGCGACGTGTCGTAGAAGGACGATCCGCACTCGCCGTTGCGGCAGATCTTGAGCCGGGGCCACGTTCCGGCCCGCTGGGCGAGCAGTGTCTCCGACCAGAGAGCCGACTCCAGCCAGCCGCGCCCCCGGCCGACGGGGAGCAGCTGTACCTGCCCCTGCTCGTCGGGGGCGAGCCGCACCGTCACGCCGCGAACGGGCCTGCCGCCGCGAACGGGAGCGGGTGCGGGACGGGAGGCCGCGCCCGCTGCGGGATCCGTATCCGATGCCGGGGGCGTGGTGGTGAGCAGCCGCTCGAAGGACTCCCGCAGATCGCGCAGGGCCTGGGGATCCGACGGGGACAGCGCGCAGTCGGGGGAGCCGAGGCCGTGGATACGGGCCCACTCCGCGGCGGCGCCGGTCAGCCACCGCTCGGCGGTCTCGCGGTCGGCCAGCAGATCGGGCGCGTAGTCGCTGATCGCGCGGGTGTTGATCAGCTCCTGCACCAGCGCGAGTCCGGCAGGGGCCTGGCGTACGCGATATCGCTCACTGGCTACCCATGACATAACCGAATCCTACTTGACTATGTCGCGACGGGCGAGCACGGTAGGGACAGAGGCTAATCGATTACGCCTCTGTCTATTCCCTGAGGAGAGAGCGACATGACCACCGTCAACGGAGCGATCGCCCTGGTCACCGGCGGACAGCGCGGCCTGGGCCGGGCCTTCGTACAGGAACTGCTGGAGGCGGGGGCCGCCAAGGTCTACGCGACGGCCCGTACACCCGTCGCCGAGAGCGACCCGCGGATCGTTCCCCTGCCGCTGGAGGTGACCGACGGGGATTCGGTCGCGGAACTGGCGCGCAGGGCCGGCGACGTCTCCATCGTCATCAACAACGCGGGGGTCTTCGCCGGAGGCTCGCTGACCGAGGTCGGTATCGATGAGGTCAGGGCCCTCTTCGAGGCGAATGTGTTCGGTGCGCTGCGCGTTTCCCAGGCGTTCGCCCCTGTGCTCGCGGCCCGTGGTGGCGGCGCGCTGGTCGATGTCCACTCGGCGCTGTCCTGGGCGGCGGGGGCCGGTGTCTACGGTGCGACGAAGGCCGCTCTGTGGTCGCTCACCAACTCGCTCCGGCTGGAACTGGCGCCCCAGGGAACGCAGGTGGTGGGGGTCCATCTGGGGTACACGGACACCGACATGATCCGTGACCTGGACGTCGTCAAGAACGATCCACGGGATGTGGCCCGCGATGTGATCACCGCGCTGGAGAAGGGCGAGAGCGAGGTCCTCGCCGACGAGGTGAGCCGTGTCTTCAAGGCCGCGCTCTCCGGACCGGTCGAGGGGCTGAGCATGCGGTCGGCCGCCTGATCGGCAGCCTGACGCCGAGATCGCGTGCGACAGGGGGCGGGGCGCCCGACACGGAGTCGTGTCGGGCGCCCCGCCCGTACGTCAGTCGGCGACTCCCGCGAAGGCCAGCACCTTGTCGATCTTCACCCGTACCACCAGTTCGCCCGGCACCCCGTTGCGCTCCCCGAACTCCCGTGCCCGCTCCTCCCCCATGTAGCGCGCGGCGATCCGCGTCGCCCAGGCGCGCAGTTGTTCCGGCTCCTCGTGGATCTCGGCCCGACCATTGATCACCACGAACGAGAACGGCGGACGTTCGTCGTCCACGCACAGCGCGACCCGGCCGTCGCGCAGCAGATTGCGGCCCTTCACGGTGTCCTTGCCGGTGTTGAAGACGAGATCGTCGCCGTCCAGTACGAACCAGACGGGCGCGATGTGCGGGCTTCCGTCGGCCCGTACGGTGGACAGCTTGCCGGTGCGCGTACCTTCCGAGACGAAGGCGTGCCACTGCTCCTTGCTCATGTTTGTCGCCATGTACGCATTTTCCGCCGCCGGAGCGGCCGACGCGACGCGACGCCCCGGGGACCCGCTTGCCCGCGAGCGGCCGGTGAGGAAGGCTACGGGCGTTGCGGAACCATGGGGAACACCTGAACGGGGAGGAACGACAATGCCGTTGGAAAAGGGACTCGACTGGTTGCTCGACGACCTGACCGAACGAGTCGAGCACATCAAGCACGCGCTGGTGCTGTCCAACGACGGCCTGGTGACGGGGGCCAGCAGCGGCCTTGCGCGCGAGGACGCGGAGCATCTCGCGGCGGTCTCCTCGGGGCTGCACAGCCTCGCGCGGGGATCGGGGCGGCATTTCCGGGCCGGCCAGGCGCGGCAGACGATGGTCGAGTTCGACGAGGCGCTGCTGTTCGTCACCGCCGCCGGTGACGGCAGCTGTCTGTGCGTCCTGACGGCGGCCGAGGCCGATGTCGGTCAGGTCGCCTACGAGATGACGCTGCTCGTCAACCGGGTCGGCGAGCACCTCGGTGTCGCGGCGCGGCAGCCGGGAGGCACCAGTCTGAGCGGTCTGTGACGTCCTTGAGGTCTTAGACGTCCCTGAGGTCTCAGGCATCTCAGGCACCTCAGAGGTCTCTGATGAAGACTCTCAGCCGGAGGCCGGATTTCCGGCCCGGTCCGGAGTTATCCACAGGCTCGGCGAGAAGTTCCGCTGTCGCGCTACGGTCGTCACCGAGAGTAGTTACGACTCACGGGGGAGGACCACCATGTCCGTCGGCGATGCTCAGACACAGACCCGGAACGACAACGTCGGGGAAACGAACACGACCGCCTTGGCCGCGACGGCCGAGGCGGTGGAGACCGCGGGGAGAGGGCCACGGGCCGTCGGCGCCGACCGGGCCGCGCGGGAACTGGAGCTGCGGCGCGGCGAGTTCGAGCTCGCCGCGCAGCTCGGGCACATCCGTACCATCACCAGCGCCGTCGCGACGACCGCCGGCTCGACCGCCGGGATGACCCTGGGCCGACGGCAGGTCACGCGTCTGGAGATCGGCCGTCTACGGGCGGCGGAGGGATTCCCGGACACCCTGCGCGAGCGGGTGCGGACCGTGGGCACGGCCGAGGGGGCGGCGCTGATGCCCGTCAGCCCGGGACGCTTCGCGCAGCTGGCCCGGTCGGGGTTCATCGTGCCGGTGAGGTTCTATCTCAATCGCTATCGCGCGGTCGTATGGCTCTATCTGGCCGAGGAACTACGGTCCTTCGCCACCAGAGAACCGGCTCTCCTCGCCGGACGGTTCCCACGGCCACTGCGGGCCGGTCTGGAGGCGGGGGAGGACTGGCGTCCGCGCAACTGGCGGGGCCGCCGCATCGGTCAGTTGCTGCACGAGAGCGGGGACCCCTGGGAGCGGGCCGCCATCGCGGGCTGTGTGCTCGATCCGGTCCAGCTGGCCGAGCTGGTGGCTGATCCGTACGAACGGGCCTATCTGGAGCGGCTGCGGCCGGACCTCGGGCAGGGCCGGGCCGAGTCGGAGGCGGCACGGACGGCGGTTCGGCGTCTGCTGGTCGCAGACCACCCGGACGAGATCCAGTGGCACCGGGCCAGTCTTGACACGCTGCTCACGGCGGCCCGACGCACACGCCCCGCCCCGCGCCCCGGCAGCTCTCGTGGCTCTCTCCCGCGTGCCGGGGACCCTGCCCCGAGGTATGAGGAGACAGCACCAGCACCAGCACCATCACCAGCACCAGTACTCGGACATGACATCGCATCCGGACGCGGAATCACATCCGGGGACGAACCCGCGCCCGCACTGGCATCCGAGTCGACGGCGGTGGCGCACGAACCACCGCGCGAGGGCGGCCGCCGGGGGCTCCTGACCCGGCTGCGGGTCAGGAGCAGGAGGGAGGGAGACCGCCCTCGTGTCACGGTCCGCAGCTGAGCTGGTGGTGTCGGGTGGTGTACGAGCCGGAGCCCGGCGGCGGCCGGGGGCGGCGGCCGGGGGCAGCGGCCTGCGGCGGATGTCAGGAGGTGACGCGCAGGACGAGCTTGCCGCGGGTCCGTCCCCGCTCGCCCCGGCGGTGTGCCTCGGCCGCGTCGGCCAGCGGAAGGACGTCCTCGACCTCGACCTTCGTGACGCCCTCGTCGATCAGCCCCGCGATCCGGGTCAGGGAAACGCCGTCGGGCTCCACCAGAAAGGCGGTCGCGCGTACACCCTTGGCGCGGGCCGCGTCGTAAAGCCCGGGGGAGATGCCGGAGGGCACGGCGACGAGGACGCCGCCCGGCCGCAGGGTCTCGAGTGAGCGGGTGCTTGTCGCGTCGTGCCCGTCCCCGACGAGATCGATCACCACGTCGACGTCGCGTACGGCGTCCTCGAACCGGACCGCGGTGTAGTCGACGAGCTCGTCGGCGCCGAGCGAGCGCAGCCAGTCGTGTTTGGCGGCGCTGGCGGTGCCGATGACATGAGCGCCGAGGTGCTTGGCGAACTGCACCGCGAAGTGGCCCACACCGCCCGCGGCGGCATGGACGAGAACACGCTGTCCCGGCTCGACCCGCGCGGCGTCGGTCAGCGCCTGCCACGCGGTGAGCGCGGCCAGCGGTACCGCCGCGGCCAGTTCATGGCTGACCGACGCGGGCTTCCGGGCGAACTGGCGGGAGGGCGCGGTCACATACTCGGCGTAGGCGCCGGCCTGCCGGGGGAACCACGGCATCCCGTACACCTCGTCGCCCACCTGAAGGGTGTGGACACCGAAACCGACCGCCGTCACGACGCCGGAGACATCCCAGCCCAGCACGAAAGGAGGTTCCCCCAGGACGCCGGACATACCGCCGCCCTCGCGGGTCTTCCAGTCGACGGGGTTCACCCCCGCCGCGTGGACCCGTACCTGTACCTCGGTCGGCAGGGGTTCCGGCCGTGCCAGCTCGGTGAGCCGGAGTACCTCGGGTCCGCCCAAGGTGTCCTGGGTGATCGCGCGCATCGTCTTCGCGTTGTCGCTCATCGCGGTTCTCCTGTGGTGCGTGCGGGGGCGACTGCGTACCCCCGGCGGCTGCTGTCCGACGTCCGCAAGCTATCTCCGGGGTATTGGTTTCCCGCAAGGGCAATTACTATCTCCTGGGAAGTATGCAGCTCGGGGCAGTATGGAGGGACGCGCGATGGCCATCACCTGTACGACGGGCCGACACGCCGAGCACGACGTCTACGCGGCCCAGTGCCCGTGCCGGGATGTGCTCGATCTGCTGGCCAACAAATGGGCCGCGCTGGCGATCGGCGCGCTGGAGGAGGGGCCGCAGCGGTTCGGGGCGCTGCAGCGACGGCTGCAGGGCGTCAGCCCCAAGGTGCTGACGAGCACCCTGCGCAGGCTGGAGGACCACGGCTTCGTCGACCGCACGGTCTATCCGGCCGTGCCGCTCCATGTGGAGTACGCGCTCACGGCGCTCGGCGTGAGCGTCTCCGAACCGCTCCGGCAGGTACGCGCCTGGGTGGAGAACCATCTCGACGAGATCGGGTCGTCCGGCCCGGAGGAGGGCGCCTGTGTCACTGCCGGAGGTGACTCACCACATTGACCACCCGGCCGTTGGGATCGGTGACGAAGAACCGCCGTACCCCCCACGCCTCGTCACGCAGGGGGTAGACGATCTCGGCTCCGCTCGCGACGACCGCCGCGTACACCGTGTCCACGTCGTCCACCTCGATGCTCAGATCGGGGACGACGGCGACGGACTCGTCATGCCGCATCAGCGTCAGCTGCGCGCTGGGCTGGGAAGGGGAGGCGAGCGTCATGACCCAGCCCAGGTTCATGACTTCCTCCAGTCCGAGGAGTCCGTAGAAGTCCCGGCTCTCCTTCATGGCCTCGGACCGGATGTCGGGTACGACTCTGCGGACGGACATCGGTGGCTCCTGTCGTGAATGCGGGCGGTCCCGCGTGCCCCATCCTTCCCCGAAGCGGGGCCCGTTGTCCGTCGTCAGGGCCGGACGTCACCGGTGACGATGGTGCGTTCCGCGGAGAACTTGCCCCAGTTGCCGTCGGGCAGCTTGGCGCGGATCTTCACCCGGTAGGTCTCGCCGGCCTTCTTGCTCGCGTACACGCTGTAGGTGGCCCGGCCCGTCGGAGGCTCGCCGCCCCAGATCAGGGTCGTCGCGAACTTCCCGTCGAGATAGATCTGGTACGAGGGGACCTTGCCGCCGGTCTTCGGCGCCAGCCAGGACAGATCCACGTAGTGAGCGCCGTCGGCGGCGTGTGTCGCGGCCCGGAAGTCGATCGGCGCGGTGTCGGGATCGTCGCCGGGGCCGCGCGGGGTCGTGATCTCCACGGCCCGGCTGGCGGGCGAGGTGTTGTCGGCCGCGTCCCGCGCGGTGACGGTGAAGCTGTAGCGGGTCCCCGGCCGCAGCTGGGTGAGCCGCGCGCCGGTCGCCTTCCCGTCGACGCTATGGATCTTGGAGCCGCCCTGGTAGATGTCGTACGAGGTGATGCCCTGGTCGCCCGCCGCCGCGGCCCAGTTGAGCCGGGCGCCCCGGGCGCCGTCGCTCTTGCCGGTTACCCCGGTCGGCTGTGCCGGAGCCTTCTTGTCCTCGGCGACCGCGGCCGGTGTGGTGACGGCCAGTTCGCCGCTGGGCGGGGAGACGGTTCCCTCGGCGCCCCGGGCCCGGACGCTGAAGGTGTAGGCGGTGGACGGCTTCAGCCCGGTGACATCGATCATGCTCTGGCCGGCCGGGACGTCCTTGATCTTCGTCTTGCCCCGGTACACCTCATATCCGCTGACTTCGTCCTTGCCGGCGGCCGGCTTCCACATGACATGGACGGAAGTGGCACTCCCGGCCTGGGCCGTGACGCCGGCAGGCGCCGAAGGCGCCTTCGCGGCCTTGTCGCCGGTGCCGCACGCGCCCAGCGCGAGGACGGCGGCGGACGCGAGGGCGGCAAGGCTGAGGGTCCTTCTCATGGCCGTGTCCTCCACCTGGGGGCAATGGTCTAGACATATATGACACAGGTGTCGGGTTCACATCAAGGGGCAGGCGGAATCCGATGACGGATCATCACGACACCCGCGCGCCACGGCGCCCGGCCCGACACGTCGCCCGACACGCCGCCCGGCACGTCGGGCCGGGACCTGGTGCGTCCCTCGCACACCATGGGCGTGACGCAGTGAAGACACCGGAAAGGGACCTGAATCGTGCAGATCGACCTCACCGGCAAGACCGCACTGGTGACAGGCTCGACGCAGGGGATCGGCGCGGCCATCGCGGCGGGACTCGCCCGCGCCGGGGCCCGCGTCGCCGTCAACGGGCGCGGCGCCGACTCGGTGGACGCGGCGCTGGAGCGCCTGAGCGGGCAGGTGCCCGACGGTGAATTCCTCGCCGTGCCCGGTGACATCGCCTCGGACGAGGGGGCCCGGCAGGTGCTCGACGCACTGCCCCGGGCGGACATTCTCATCAACAATCTGGGCATCTTCGGCGCCCGGCCCGCGCTGGAGATCAGCGACGAGGAGTGGCGGCGGTACTTCGAGGTCAATGTCCTGACCGCGGTCCGGCTCACCCGGGCCTATCTGGGCGGGATGACCGAGCGGTCCTGGGGGCGCGTCCAGTACATCGCCAGTGACTCCGCGATCGCCATCCCCGCCGAGATGATCCACTACGGAGTGTCCAAGACCTCGCTGCTCGCGGTCGCCCGGGGATTCGCCAAGGCCGCGGCGGGCAGTGGCGTGACCGTCAACTCCGTACTCGCGGGGCCGACGCACACGCCCGGTGTGGAGGAGTTCGTGTACGGGCTGATGGGCTCGTCGCTCCCCTGGGACGAGGCACAGCGCGCCTTCATGCTCGAACACCGCCCGCAGTCCCTGCTCCAGCGGCTGATCGAGCCCGAGGAGATCGCGAACATGGTGGTCTACCTCAGCTCGCCGCTCGCCTCGGCCACCACCGGGGCGGCGATCAGGGTCGACGGCGGGCTCATCGACTCGATCGTTCCCTGACCGGGACACCTTCCGGCCCCGGTCAGGGAACGATCGAGTGGCGATGCGGGGAGCCGGTCAGGCGATCTGGTGGACCAGCTGGTTGGCGAGCTCGTAGCGGGCACCGACGATGGCCAGCTTGCCCGTGGACACCCTGGCCGCCAGGTCGGGCTCGGCGGCGAGGCGGGAACGGATCATCTTGACGTTGGCGCTGACGGTGGCGTCAACGCGTGCGTCGCCCTGCTGGGTGTGATCGATGGCGGGCTTGATCTGGTCGGCCAGATACTGGATGTGGGACGGCAGCCGCTCGCCCGTCTCGTCCGCCTCGACCGCCGCGGCGACGGCGCCGCACGACTGGTGGCCCAGGACGAGGACCAGCGGGATCTCCAGCTCCAGCACGCCATAGGCGATGCTGCCGAGAACGGCCTCGTCCAGGACCTCGCCGGCCGACCGTACGGTCATCAGGTCGCCCAGCCCCTGATCGAAGGCGAGCTCCGGGGCCACCCGGGAGTCGATGCACCCGAGGACGACGGCGAAGGGGTGCTGTCCCGTCACCAGGGACTGCCGCACGGTCGCGTTCTCGTGCGGGTGCTGCTGGCGGAAGGTTCGCCAGCGCTTGTTGCCCTCGGAGAGCTCGTGAAGTGCCTGCTCGGGGGTTGCCGGGCGGGTGCTCGTCGGACGGGTGACGGTCGCGCCCGCGGAGGGCACGGCAAGCGTCACGCCCGCGGTGGCGGCGGTTCCGGCGAGGGCCGCGCGAAGCAGCGTCCTGCGAGGTGTTCCCGTGGACGTGGAGGGTCTCTGAGTGTGTCTGCTCAATATCACGGCCGGAGACTATCCGTGACAACCTTGGCCAACGATTTCACTTGGTGATCTGTTGACCATGTCTTGAGCCAACTGTGGCTCGAACAGAGCGGTTTCGGAGCGAGTTCCGTGTTCGTTCCCCTGTCGTTCGGCTGTTGGACCCGAGCGGGAAAGCCGTCGGTCTGTGGTTGCATGGTTCGGTGAATCGACAGACTATGCCTACGGCCGATGACATCCCCATGTGTGATGTCCGGCGTCGCGGCAGGGATGACCTCGACGCATGTGTGCGGGTCCTGGCCGAGGTGCACAAGGGCGACGGATACCCGGTGAACTGGCCGGAGCACCCCATGGGCTGGCTCGCTCAACCCGTCCAACTCGACGCCTGGGTCGCCGAATTGGACGGCCGGATCGTCGGCCACCTCGCACTCTGCCCGGCGGGCGAGGGCGATGTGGCCCCCGCGCTCTGGAGCAGCCGCGCCGGCACCAGCATCCGTGAGACCGCAGTGGTGAGCCGCCTGTTCGTCGACCCCTCGGTGCGCGGTCACGGGATCGGCGCCCTGCTCATGGCCCAGGCGGCGAGGGAAGCCAGACACCGCGGTCTGCACCCCGTACTGGACGTGGTGTCAACCGACGCCGCCGCGGCGGCACTTTACGAACGCATGGGCTGAAGTCTGCTCGCCGTCGTCGATCAGCGCTGGGCCCCGGGGCAGACGGTCACCGTCCGCTGCTACGCCGCGCCCGCCTAGATCCAACCGCCGCAAGGACGATTCGAGTTGCGGGGCCACCGGGCGCCATGGCCCCAGGGCCGCCGTCCGGCCCCGTAACCGCGCGATACCCCTTTCGCGGCCTGATGCAGAGGAAGAGGGCCCGTAGCCGAGGCCCGGCAGTGACACGGACGGGGGAATTCTCACCACCCGCCGACGGCCGTCACGCGCTCAACGCCCCAGGCGCCGCGTCGAGCTGCGCACCACCAGCTCCGGCTGGAGGACGACGGAACGATGCGTGTGACGCTCCGCGTCCGGGCCCGTCTCGTCCATCAGCATCTCCGCCGCCGCCCGTCCCATCGCGGCGGCAGGCTGTCGTACGGACGTCAGCGGTACGACGGCCGCCGCCGCGAACTCGATGTCGTCATAGCCGACGATCGACACATCGCCGGGCACATCCACCCCCGCCCCGTACATCGCCTGCAACACGCCCAGCGCGAGCAGGTCATTGGCGCAGAACACGGCGGTGGGGCGGTCGGCGAGACCCAGCAGCCGCGCCCCCGCGTCGATACCGGAGGCCACATCGAGCCGCGCCGACTCGACCTGCCGCAGGGCCTCTTCGGGCAGACCCGCCTCGCGCAGGGCGGCCAGCGCGCCGGTACGGCGGTCCCGGCACTGGGGGAGCGACATCGGGCCGCTGATGTACGTGACGGACCGGTGCCCGGCCGCCAGCAGATGCCGGACGGCGAGTGCGCCGCCGGCCACGTCGTCCACCGATACGGAGCACCCCTCGGCGGCGGGCACCGCCCGGTCGACATGCACGAACGGAATGCCCCGGCGCGCGAAGTCCCGTACGTTGCCGCCGGTCGTGTCGGCCGGGGTGAGCAGGACCCCGCGCACCCGCTGCTCGGCGAAGAGCGCCAGATACTCCGCCTCCTCGGCCGTGCTGCCCGCGCTGTTGCAGAGCATCACCCCGAGCCCCGCCTCCCGCGCCGCGCGCTCCGCGCCCTTGGCGACGGCGACGAAGAACGGGTTCGCCATGTCGAGCACCAGGATGGCGAGGATCCGGCTGGTACCGACCCTGAGCTGCCGCGCCGTCTCGCTCCGTACGAAACCGAGCTGGTCTATCACCGCCCGCACCCGCACGCGGGTGTGCTCCGACACCTTCTCGGGCCGGTTGAGCACATTCGAGACGGTGCCGACCGAGACCCCCGCCAGCCGGGCCACGTCCTTGATACCGACCGTTTGCGCCACGCGTCCTGCCCGTTCTGTCACATCGCGTTGGTTCCCCTGACCGAGTGGACCATCCTAACGGGGGACGGGGCCCCGCCGGATATATCACCCAGAGGCATGTCACCACAGGTATGTCCCCTCGGACGGGTCCACCGGGAGACATATCAGCGCCGCGCGCCCTCCCCGGCGAGCAGCGCGGCGGCCCGGTCCCAGCCGGTCCTGTCCCCGGTGGGCTCGTACCGGCGCGGCTCCAGCGTGGCGCGGAGCAGGGCGCGCAGTTCGGCGAGACCGCCCCGGACAACGCCCGCGGCACGCGCCTGGACGAGTACGTTGCCGAGCGCGGCGGCCTCGGCGGGACCCGCGAAGACGGGCAGCCCGCAGGCGTCCGCGGTGAGCCGGCACAGCAGTTCGTTGTGGGCGCCGCCGCCGACGACATGCACGGTGTCCACGGCGCGGCCCGACAGCCGCTGGGCGTCCTCGATCGCCCCGCGGTGCGCGAGCGCCAGGGAGTCGAGGACACAGCGGGTGATCTCGGCCGGGGTCCGCGGCGCCGGGACTCCGACGTGGCGGCAGGCGTCCCGGATACGGTCCGGCATACCGCCGGGCGCGAGGAACGCCGGATCGTCGGCGTCCACGAACGACCGCAGCCCCGGCACCTCCGCGGCCTCCCGCAGCAGCCGGTCGAGCCGCTGCGGAGCGCCCTCGGCCTCCCAGGTCCGCAGACACTCCTGGAGCAGCCACAGTCCCATGATGTTGCGCAGATAGCGGACCGTGCCGTCGACGCCCAGCTCATTGGTGAAGTTGGCGCGCCTGCTCTCCTCGGTGACCACCGGGGCGTCCAGCTCCAGGCCCGCCAGAGACCAGGTGCCGGTGGCGACATAGGCGAACCGGTCCCCGGAGGCGGGCACCGCGGCGACCGCCGAGGCCGTGTCGTGGGAGCCGACGGCCGTCACCGGAACCGGGCCGGTCAGCCCGGTCTCGGCGAGCACCTCGGGGAGCAGCCGTCCCGCCGGATCGCCCGGACCGCGCAGCGGCGCGAAGAGCGTCAGATCGATGCCGAGCGTGTCGGCGACGGAGCGTGACCACTCCCGGGCCCGGGGGTCGATGAGCTGGGTGGTGGAGGCGTTGGTGAGTTCGGTCCCCTCCTCGCCGGTGAGCCAGTACGCGATCAGATCGGGGATCAGCAGCAGCCGGCGCGCGGCGCCGAGCGCCGGACTGCCGTGCGCGGCGGTGAGCTGGTACAGCGTGTTGAACGGCAGGTGCTGGAGGCCCGTGGCCTCGTACAGCGCGGACGGTGACAGCAGCGCGCCGACCTTCGCCGCCTCGCCCTCGGTACGGCTGTCGCGGTAGTGCACCGGATTGCCGAGCAGCGCGCCGGAGGCGTCCAGCAGCCCGTAGTCGACGGCCCAGGTGTCGATCCCGACGCCCGCGGGCGCGCGCCCCGCCGCCGCGCCGGCCGCCCGCAGTCCGTCCAGCACGCCTCCGTACAGCGACAGGATGTCCCAGTGCAGCGTGCCCATGGTCCGTACCGGCCGGTTGGGGAAGCGGTGGACCTCCTCCAGACGCAGTGTCCCGGCGCCCCGGCCGGAGACATGCCCGACCATGACACGGCCGCTGGACGCGCCGAGGTCGACGGCGGCGAAGGGGAGCGGTTCGGTGGGCGGCACGATGACCTCGTCGGAACTCGTCGAACAGCGGGAGCGGGAGAGAGAACAGCGGGAGTGAGGGCGAAGGGGAGCGGGTACGGCGGAGCGGCGAGCCGGGCCGGTGCGCGTGGCCCGGTCCGGCTCGCTCCGCCGTGGCGTCAGCGCAGGAACGCCGCCGCGACCCCCGCGTCCACCGGGACATGCAGCCCCGTCGTATGGCTCAGCTCACCGCCCGTGAGGGCGAACACCGCGTTGGCCACATGCTCGGGCAGCACCTCCCGCTTGAGGATCGTCCGCTGCGCGTAGAACTCGCCGAGCTTCTCCTCCGCCACGCCGTACACTGCGGCGCGCTGCGCGCCCCAGCCGCCCGCGAAGATCCCGGAGCCGCGCACCACCCCGTCGGGGTTGACGCCGTTGACGCGGATGCCGAGGCCGCCCAACTCGGCCGCGAGCAGCCGCACCTGATGGGCCTGGTCGGCCTTGGTCGCGGAGTAGGCGATGTTGTTCGGGCCCGCGAACACCGCGTTCTTGGAGGCGATATAGACGAGGTCACCGCCGAAGCCCTGGTCCGTCATCACCCGGGCCGCCTCGCGCGACACCAGGAACGAGCCGCGCGCCATGATGGAGTGCTGGAGGTCCCAGTCCCGGGCCGTGGTCTCCAGCAGCGGCCTGGAGATCGAGATACCGGCGTTGTTGACGACGAGATCCACTCCGCCGAAGGCGAGCGCCGCCGCGTCGAACGCCGCCTTGATCTGCTCCTCGTCGGTCACATCGACGCTCACCGCGACGGCCTTGTCCGCGCCGCCCAGTTCGTCGGCGACCGCCGTCGCGCTCTCGGTGTTGAGATCGGCGACCACCACACACGCGCCCTCGGCGACCAGCCGGTGCGCGATGGCCCGGCCGATCCCGGAGCCCGCGCCCGTCACCAGCGCCACCCGGGAGGCCAGCGCCTTCGGGGCCGGCATCCGGCGCAGTTTGGCCTCCTCCAGCTCCCAGTACTCGATCCGGAACTTCTCGGACTCCTCGATCGGCGCGTACGAGGAGACGGCCTCGGCGCCGCGCATCACATTGACGGCGTTGAGGTAGAACTCCCCGGCGACCCGGGCGGTCTGCTTGTCCTTGCCGAACGAGAACATGCCCACGCCCGGCACCAGCACGATCGCCGGGTCCGCGCCGCGCATCGGCGGCGAGTCGGGCGACGCGTGCCGCTCGTAGTAGGCCCGGTACTCCTCGCGGTACGCGGTGTGCAGCTCCGCGAGCCGCTCCCGCACCCGCTCCAGCGGCGCGTCGGCCGGCAGATCGAGGACCAGCGGGCGGACCTTGGTGCGCAGGAAGTGGTCCGGGCAGGAGGTGCCCAGGGCCGCCAGCCGCGGATGCTCCGCGCGGGAGAGGAAGTCGAGGACCGGTTCCGTGGCCGTGTAGTGGCCGACCTGGGGCCGGTCGGTGGAGGCGAGACCGCGGATCAGCGGGGCGAGCGCCGCCGCCCTGGCCCGTCGCTCGGCCTCCGGCAGCGGCTCGTATCCCTCCTGTACGGGGCCGAACGGCTCGGGCGTGCCCCGCTCGGCGAGAAACGTCTCGGCGGTACGGATGATGTGCAGGGAGTTACGTTCGCACTCCTCGGAGGTGGCGCCCCAGGCGGTGATGCCATGGCCGCCCAGCACACAGCCGATGGCCCGCGGATGGGCCTCCTTGACCGCGGCGATGTCCAGGCCCAGCTGGAAGCCGGGGCGGCGCCAGGGCACCCAGACCACGGTGTCGCCGAAACACTCGGCCGTCAGTTTCTCGCCGTCGGCCGCGCAGGCCAGGGCGATCCCCGAGTCGGGGTGGAGATGGTCCACATGCGGCGCGTCGACCAGCCCGTGCATCGCGGTGTCGATGGACGGGGCGGCCCCGCCCTTGCCGTGCAGGCAGTAGTCGAACGCGGCGACCATCTCGTCCTCGCGCGCCACACCCGGGTAGACCCCGGTCAGCGCGCGCAGCCGGTCGACGCGCAGCGCGGCCAGTCCACCGGCGGTGAGCGTGCCCAGGTCGCCGCCGGACCCCTTGACCCACATCAGTTCGACCTCGTCACCGGTCACCGGGTCGGTGGCGGATCCCTTGGCCGAGGTGTTGCCGCCCGCGTAGTTGGTGTTGCGCGGATCGGCGCCGAGGCGGTGCGAACGGTCGAGCAACTGAGCTGCCACAGGATGGATATGGGGCTGGTCGGTCATCATGTCCCTCTGTGAGGTGCGGTCTTCGCAAGGGCGGGGGTACGGGGTGAGCGCTCAGGCTCCCCAGCCGGCCTGGGTGCCGCCGATCCGCTCGGCGACGATCTTCTCGCCGTAGCCGGAGGCGTGGTAGGCGGCGACCGGGTCGGCGTCCGCGCCCAGTTCGGCACGGACCTTGGCGACCAGCGGGCGCACATCGGTGTTGAAGGCGTCCATCAGCGCCGCGTTCGCCGCCAGCACATCGCCGGAGCGCTGCGCCGCGTCCAGCGCGTCCGCGTCCACCAGCAGCGCCTTGGCCGTGGCCTCCTGGACGTTCATCACCGACCGGATGATCGCCGGGATCTTCTCCTCGATGTTGTGGCACTGGTCGAGCATGAACGCGGTCCGCGCGGTGAACCCGCCGCCCTTGATCACCTCGTACATGATCCGGAACAGCTGGAAGGGGTCCGCGGCCCCGGCCATCAGATCGTCGTCCGCGTAGAAGCGGGAGTTGAAGTCGAAGCCGCCGAGCTTTCCCTCGCGCAGCAGCAGCGCGACGATGAACTCGATGTTGGTGCCCGGCGCGTGGTGTCCGGTGTCGACGACGACCTGCGCCTTCTCGCCCAGCTTGAGGCAGTGCGCGTACGCCGTGCCCCAGTCCGGGACGTCCGTGGCGTAGAAGGCGGGCTCGAACAGCTTGTACTCCAGCAGCATCCGCTGCCCCTCGCCGAGCCGCTCGTACACCGCGGCGAGGGCTTCGGCCAGCCGGCCCTGGCGCGCGGAGATGTCGTCCTGGCCCGGGTAGTTGGTGCCGTCGGAGAACCACAGCTTCAGATCGCCGGAGCCGGTGGCGTCCATGACGTCCACGCACTCCAGCAGATGCCCCAGTGCCTTGCGCCGGACCGCGGCGTCCGGATGGGTCACGGACCCCAGCTTGTAGTCGTCGTCCTGGAACACATTGGAGTTGATAGCCCCGATGCGCAGGCCCAGTTCGCGCGCCTCGGCGGCGAGCGCGCCGTAGTCGTCCACGCGGTCCCAGGGGATGTGCAGGGCGACCGTGGGAGCCACGCCCGTGTGCGCGTGCACCCGGGCGGCGTCCGCCAGTTTCTCCTGTGGAGTCCGCGGCACGCCCGGCTGGGTGAACACCTTGAAACGGGTGCCCGAGTTCCCGAACGCCCACGACGGCGTCTCGACAGCCTGTGACTTCAGCGCGTTCTTCACAGCGGACACGGCGGATCGACCCGTCATCTCTCAGCGCTCCCGTGGTGCGGACTCGGCGGGCGAGTCGGTGCAGCGATTCCTTATGAATCGTTTCATCGCGGTGAAGCTATGGGAGTCCCTGGTGCGTGTCAACCCTTTCCGCGCGGCCTTGGTTGACGCGAGCACGCCCCTCGGATTCAACGGAAAATGTCGCGCACAGCCCATTGACGCCGTCGGTAGTGGCCGTTTAGCTTCCGTGCAACCTCATTGAAACCTTTCACGGCGGGTCGTGCCCCGAGTGCCCACCGCTGAGGAGCCCTCATGAACCAGCCCGCCACGGGCCCCGCCCCGGTCCTGGCCCTCAAGGATGTGAGCAAGTCCTTCGGCGCCGTACGGGCCCTGCGGGACGTCTCCCTGCAACTGTTCCCCGGCGAGGCACACGCCCTCGCGGGGGAGAACGGCGCGGGCAAGTCGACCCTCATCAAGACCCTCGCCGGGGTGCACAGGCCCGACGCCGGCGAGGTGGTGCTCGACGGCGAGGCCGTCGTCTTCCACGGCCCGGCCGACGCCAGGGACGCCGGAATCGCCGTCATCTACCAGGAGCCGACGCTCTTCCCCGATCTGTCGATCGCCGAGAACATCTTCATGGGCCGTCAGCCGCGGCGCGCGCTCGGCCGTATCGACCGCAGGGCCGTACGGGACACCACCGCGGCCCTGATGAAACGCCTCGGCGTGGAGCTGGACCCCGACCGGCCCGCCCGCGGACTCTCCATCGCCGACCAGCAGATCGTCGAGATCGCCAAGGCGCTCTCCTTCGACGCGCGCGTCCTCATCATGGACGAGCCCACCGCCGCTCTGACGGGCAGCGAGACCGCCCGGCTGTTCTCCGTCGTACGGACCCTGCGGGCCGAGGGCGCCGCGATCCTGTTCATCTCCCACCGGCTGGAGGAGATCTTCGCGCTCTGCCAGCGGGTCACGACCTTGCGCGACGGCCGCTGGATCTCCTCCGAGCCGCTGGCCGGACTGACCGAGGACGACCTCGTGCGCTCCATGGTCGGCAGGGATCTGGGTGAGCTGTACCCCAAACAGGCCGCGGACGTCGGGGAGATCGCCCTGTCGGTGCGCCGGCTGACCCGGGAGGGGGTGTTCCGCGACATCTCCTTCGAGGTGCGCAGGGGCGAGATCGTCGCCCTGGCCGGACTCGTCGGCGCGGGCCGCAGCGAGGTGGCCCAGGCCGTCTTCGGCGTCGACCGGGCGGACGCGGGCGAGGTGGTGGTCGACGGACGTACGCTTCCCGCCGGTTCGCCGACCGCCGCGATGGACGCCGGACTCGCGCTCGTCCCCGAGGACCGCAGACAGCGCGGACTGGTGATGGACATGTCCATCGAACGGAACATCGCCCTCACCGGCCTCGGCCGGCTCGGCAGGGGCGGCATGGTGCGCCGGGCCCTGGAGCGCGGCCGGGCCGCGGACTGGGCTGTACGTCTCCAGCTCAGGTACAACCGCCTGGCCGACCCCGTCGGCGTACTCTCCGGCGGCAATCAGCAGAAGGTCGTCCTCGCCAAATGGCTGGCGACGGAACCGGCCGTACTCATCGTCGACGAACCCACCCGCGGGATCGACGTCGGCACCAAGGCGGAGGTGCACCGGCTCCTCTCCTCCCTGGCCGCGGAAGGGCTCGCCGTCCTCATGATCTCCTCCGACCTGCCCGAGGTACTCGGCATGGCCGACCGGGTGCTGGTGATGCACGAGGGCCGGCTCACCGCCGAGATCCCGCGCGCCGAAGCCACCGAGGAAGCCGTGATGGCGGCGGCCACCGGCCGTAACGAGAGGGCGGCGGCATGACCACCCTGATGGACAAACCCACCACGAGAACCAAGGACGACGGCTCGGCGCGCTCGCTCGTCGACGCCGTGTTCCGGGCCCGCGAGATCAGCATCGCGGGAGCGCTGGCGCTGCTCGTCCTCGGCACCTGGATCGCCAACCCGCGCTTCCTCGACGACCAAGGCGTCAAGGACCTCCTCCTCAACGCCTCCATTCTGGTCCTGCTCGCCGTCGGCCAGTCCGTGGTCGTCGTCACCCGCAACATCGACCTCTCGGTCGGCTCGGTCGTCGGGCTCTCCGCCTTCGCCTGCGGCAAGTTCGTGGCCGGCACCGATCACGGCGTGCTCACCGTCATGCTGCTGGGCATCGCCCTCGGTGTGGCCTGCGGACTGGTCAGCGGCGCCCTGGTCAGCTTCGGCAGGGTGCCGGCGCTCGTGGTCACCCTCGGCATGCTCTACATCATTCAGGGCCTCGACTACTGGTGGGCGCAGGGCGAGCAGATCAGCGCCAACGACGTCCCCGACCCGATACTCGGCCTGGGCAGCGGCAGCGTCCTCGGCATCCCCTATCTGCCGCTGATCGCCCTGGCCCTGCTCGCCGTCACCGCGTACTACCTGCGCGGCTACCGGTCGGGACGCGAGCTGTACGCGATCGGCTCCAACCCCGAGGCCGCCCGGCTGGCCGGCGTACCGATCCGCCGCCGGATCCTCGGCGCGTACGCCTTCTCCGGTGCCGTGGCCGGATTCGCCGGCGCCCTCTGGCTCGCCCGCTTCGGCACCGTCGTCGCCGACAACGCGCACGGCTGGGAACTGACCGTCGTCAGCGCCGTGGTCGTCGGCGGCGTCGCCATCACCGGCGGCACCGGCACGGTCTGGGGAGCCGCGCTCGGCGCGCTGCTGCTCACCACCATCGGCAGCGCGCTGGTCGTCCTGAAGGTCGACTCGTTCTGGCAGGGCGCCATCACCGGCGCACTGCTCCTCGCGGCCATCACCGTCGACCGGATCGTGTCCCTGCGCATGACCGCCGCACTGAGGAAGAGGAGCGCCCGACATGGGAATGGCGCCTGACACACAGACAGCGCCGCGGCCCCCGGCCAAGGCGCCCGCGCCCCGCGCCACGACGGCGGGCGAGTTCGTCAAGTCCGTCGGACTGCGCTGGGACACGGCGGTCGGCGCCCTGCTGGTGGCGGTCTTCGTCGTCGGCCTCGGCACCACCGACGGCTTCGCGTCCGGTGAGAACCTCGCCTTCGCCTTCAACGACATCGCGGAAGTCGCCCTGATCGCACTGCCCATGACCCTGCTGGTGGTGGCGGGACAGGTCGATCTGTCCGTCGCGTCGATGCTGGGTCTCGGCAGCGCGCTGACCGGCGCCCTGTGGAACGCGGGCTGGGCGTTCGAGCTGATCGTGCCCGTCGTCCTGCTCGTCGGAGTCGCCGGCGGGCTCCTCAACGGCTGGCTGGTCACCCGCGTCGGCCTGCCCTCGCTCGCCGTCACCATCGGGACGCTCGCCCTCTACCGGGGTCTCGCCTCGGTCGCGCTGGGCAGCGACGCCGTGACCGACTTCCCCCAGGCATACGCCGATTGGGCCGTGGACACCACCACGATCCCCGGCACCTTCATCACCTATCCCATCGCCCTGTTCATCACGCTGGCCGTGGCCACCGCCGTACTGCTGCACTCCACCGCCTTCGGACGGTCGCTGTTCGCGATCGGCGCGCAGGAAGAGGCCGCCTACTTCGCCGGGATCAGGGTCAAGCGCTTCAAGCTGATCCTCTTCGTGGTCACCGGGGTGTTCTCGGCCTTCGCCGGGATCGTCTTCACCCTCCGCTACGGCAGCGCCCGCGCCGACAACGGTCTCGGTTTCGAGATGCTCGTCATCGCCTCCGTCCTGCTCGGCGGCGTCGACTTCGACGGCGGCAAGGGCACGCTCTTCGGCGCGGTCGCCGGGGTGCTGCTCATCGGAGTCCTCAAGAACCTGCTGACACTGAACGATGTGCCGAACGAGGTTCAGGTGATCGTGACCGGACTGCTGCTCGTCGCCTCCGTCCTCACCCCTCGGGTCATCGCCACCGTGATCGAACGACGGCACCGGCGCGCGGCGGGCGCCTCCCCCGAGTCCTGAGCCGCCGCACCCCGCCACGTCCCGTACCCCTCGTCCCCCCGCACCTCCCCGAGCCCGCCGTACTCCCGAAAGGCACGTGCCCGCCATGATCATCCGTACCGCCGTCCGACGTCGCGCGGCAGCCACCGCCGCCACCGCCTGCGCCCTCGCCGTCGCGCTGACCGCCTGCTCCGGCACCACCAAGGACAGCGCCGAGAAGAACACCGCACAGACGGGCACGGCGGCGAAGGCCGACCCGAACGCGCCCCTGAAGAAGGGCCTCAAGCTCGCGTTCCTGCCCAAGCAGATCAACAACCCGTACGAGAAGATCGTGGACGAGGCGGGCATCGCCGCCGCGAAGGAATACGGCGCCAGCGGCAAGGAGGTCGGCCCCTCCGACGCCAGCGCCTCCTCCCAGGTCTCGTACATCAACACCCTCATCCAGCAGCGCCAGGACGCCATCCTGATCGCGGCCAACGACCCCAACGCGGTGTGCGGCCCGCTCAAGCAGGCCATGAAGAAGAACATCAAGGTCGTCGCGTACGACTCGGACACCGCCAAGGACTGCCGCCAGCTCTTCATCAACCAGGCCAGCTCCGAGGAGATAGGCCGGAGCCTCGTGCAGCACCTGGGTGAACAGATCGGCTACCAGGGCAAGATCGCGATCCTCTCGGCCACCCAGAACGCCACGAACCAGAACACCTGGATCGAGTTCATGAAGGACGAGCTGAAGCTGCCCAAGTACAGGAACATGACGCTCGTGAAGGTCGCGTACGGCGACGACGCGGACCAGAAGTCCTTCCAGCAGACCCAGGGCCTGCTCCAGGCCTACCCCGACCTCAAGGGCATCATCTCGCCCACCACCGTCGGTATCGCCGCCGCGGCCCGCTACCTCGGCGACTCCTCGTACAAGGGCAAGGTCGTGCTCAACGGCCTGGGCACCCCGAACCAGATGCGCAAGTACGTCAAGGACGGCACCGTCGAGCAGTTCTCTCTCTGGAACCCCGAAGAGCTCGGCTATCTGGGGTCGTACGCCGCCGCGGCCCTGGCTTCCGGCCAGATCACCGGCGCCGAGGGCGAGAAGTTCAAGGCGGGCAAGCTCGGCGAGTACACCATCGGCAAGGACGGCGAGATCATCCTCGGCGAGCCGACCGTCTTCGACAAGCGGAACATCGACACGTTCGACTTCTGAGCGGGCGGCTTCCATGCGACGCGTCTGTTTCCTGCTGAAGGTCCGGCAGGACCGCACAGCCGAGTACCGCGAGCGGCACGCCGCCGTCTGGCCCGGCATGCTCCGGGCTCTGTCGGAGTGCGGCTGGCGGAACTACTCGCTCTTCCTGCGTGACGACGGGCTGCTCGTCGGCTACCTGGAGACCGAGGACTTCGAGGCGGCTCAGGCCGCCATGGCCGCCACCGAGGTCAATGCCCGCTGGCAGCGGGACATGGCGCCCTTCTTCGAAGCCCTGGACGGGGCCGGGCCGGACGAGGCGATGCGCCCGCTGAGCGAAGTGTTCCATCTCGACTGAGCCGCCCGGACCGCCGAATCACGTGCACTGCCCGCACCGCCGGAACCGCCGGAACCGCCCTCACGATCCAGAGATCTGGAGACCTGGAGATACGGACATGAGACGTCTCACCGCCGTGGTTCCGGCCATGGCACTGCTCACCACCGCACTCCTCGCCGTCGCGCCCCCGTCCGGCGCGGCGGCCCAGGGGCCCACGACGGGCACGGCCCGCGCGGACGCTCCCGGCCCGGCGCTCACGAGGGTCGCCGACACCCAACTCGACAGCCGGGCCATCTACTTCGTCTCGTACGACGGCCTGGTCAACAACAACTCCTTCCAGAAGAACGGCCTGCTCACCTATCAGGGCCACCAGTACGCCGCCTGGTACACGGCCGACCGCACCGCCGTCGTCGCCCGCCGTGCCCTCGGCGCGTCCAGCTGGCAGACCGCGCGGCTGCCGCATCGGCTCACCGTCGATGACTCCCACAACGTCATCTCCATGGGCCTCTCGCGGGTCGACGGCCGGCTGCACCTGAACATGGACTCGCACAGCAACGGCTTCTTCTATGTGAAGTCGGCCGCCGGACTGCTGGACGATCCCACCGGACACGCCTGGAACAGCGGCCAGTTCGGCGCCGTACAGACCACGCTCGACGGTCTCGCGCTCACTCCGCGGTTCACCTATCCGCAGTTCGTCGCCACCCCCGAGGGCCGGCTCCAGCTCAGCTACCGCGCCGGTGTCTCGGGCAACGGCCGCAACGCGCTGGCCGAGTACGACGGTTCCCGGTGGACCGCACTCGGCGAATGGTCCGCCTCGACGGGTACGTACACCAGCGAGCACGGATCGAGCACCGCCCGCAACATGTATCTGCACGGCGTCGACTACGGCGCCGACGGCCGGCTGCACGCCTTCTACACCTGGCGCGAACAGAACAGCGCCGTCATGTGCGCCCCCGGCGGGCTCACCAACCACGACACCGGCTATGTGTACAGCGCCGACCGCGGCCGTACCTGGCGCAACGCGGCGGGGACGGTGGTCGGCACCACCGGCGGCCCCGATCCCGTAGCGGTCGGCGACCCCGGAACGGTCGTCGACCCGCTCAACCCCGACCACTCCCTGATGAACCAGGAGAGCCAGGCAACGGACTCCGCCGGGCTGCCACACGCGATCATCAGCTACGTCCCCGGCCGCTTCGGCCAGTGCACCACCGGCTACGCCGCCGACCGGACGGCCAACGGCCGCGCCTTCCACCTCCTCAAGGACTCCACGGGCGCCTGGAAGAAGACCGAGATACCGGTTCCGCTCGACTCCAGCCAGCGCACCAGGCTCGTCCTCGACCGCCATGACAACGCCTACGCCGTGATGCCGTACGGCCGGATCGCCGCCGCCTCCAGGTCCTCGGGGTACACCGACTGGAGGACCCTGTTCGACGGCGCGGGGCTGAACGCCTTCGGCGAGGTCGTCGTGGACGACACCCGTGTCGCCCAGGACGGCGTTCTCTCGTTCATGTATCAGCGGAAGTCGGCCGGCACCACGCCCTCGCCCCTCCGGGTCATCGACTTCCGGCTCCCGTCGTGAGGCACCACCCGTCCAGAGGCACGAAGGAATCGCCATGAACGCACGCACTCCCGCCGTCGCCCGCAAACCCAGGATCGGCCTGGTCGCCGGGGGACTCGGCGCCTACTGGCCGCAGTTCCCCGATCTGCTCCCGCAACTCCAGCGCTCCGCCGACCGTGTCACCGTACGGATGCGGGAGTTCGACGCCGAGGTCGTCGACGTCGGCTTCATCTCCGACGCCCAGGAGGGCGCCGAGGCCGCCGAGAAACTGCGCGCCGCCGACTGCGACCTGATCGTCGGCTTCCTCACCACCTATATGACGGCCACGATGCTCGTGCCCATCGCACAGCGCAGCGGCGCGCCCGTCCTGCTCATCAACCTCCAGCCCGGCCCCGCCATGGACCACGCCGCGTTCGACACCGGACAGTGGCTGGCGTACTGCGGTGCCTGCCCGCTGCCGGAGATGGCCAACGCCTTCGAACGCGTCGGCGTACCGTTCCGCTCGGTCTCCGGCCATCTGGAGGACGAGCGCGCCTGGCAGCGCATCGGCCGCTGGATCCGCGCCGCCGGGGTCCGCTCGGTGCTGCGCAACGGCCGGCACGGTCTGATGGGCCATCTCTACCCCGGGATGTACGACGTCTCCACGGACCTCACCATGGTCCCGGGCCGGCTCGGCGGCCATGTGGAGGTCGTCGAGTTCGACGACCTGCGGGTACGGGTGGAGCAGGTCAAGGACGACGACCTCACCGCGAAACTGGACGAGACCCGCGAGGTGTTCGCACTCGCCGACTCCGTGGTCGAGGAAGACCTCCGCTGGGCGGCCCGTGTCGCCGTCGGCCTCGACCGGCTGGTCGAGGACTTCGACCTGGACTCGCTCGCGTACTACCACCGCGGGCTGGACGCCGAGGTCCACGAACGTCTCGGCGCGGGCATGATCCTCGGCTCCTCGCTGCTCACCGCACGCGGCATCCCGGCCTGTGGCGAGTACGAACTGCGCACCTCCCTGGCCATGCTGATCGCGGACCGGCTCGGCGCCGGCGGCTCGTTCACCGAACTCCAGGCGCTGGACTTCACGGCCGGAGTGGTCGAGATGGGCCACGACGGACCCGGGCATCTCGCCATCAGCGCCCGCAAGCCCCTGCTGCGCGGGCTCGGCGTCTACCACGGCAAGCGCGGCTGGGGAGTCTCCGTCGAGTTCGACGTACGGCACGGACCCGTCACGCTGGTCGGGCTCGGTCAGAGCCGCGACGGCCGCTACCGGCTGATCGCCGCCGAGGGCGAGGTCGTCCCCGGCCCGCATCTGGAGATCGGCAACACCACCTCGCGCGTCGACTTCGGCTGCGACCCGGGGGAGTGGACCGATGCCTGGAGCGCCAGCGGGGTCGGCCATCACTGGGCGCTGGCCACCGGCGCGCTGCTGCCGGAACTGCGCGCGCTGTCCGGGCTGACCGGACTGGAGCTGGTCGAGGTCTCCGTCTGATGCGTCGTCCGGTGGGAATCAAGGACGTGGCCGGCGCGGCCGGTGTCTCGGTGGGCACCGTCTCGAATGTGATCAACCGCCCCGAGTCCGTGACCGAGGAGACCCGCCAGCGTGTCCTGTCCACCATAGAGCGGCTCGGCTACGTGCGCAGTGAGTCCGCGCGCCAGCTGCGCGCGGGCCGCAGCCGCATTCTGGCCATGCTCGTGCTCGACATGGCCAATCCCTTCTTCGTCGCGGTCGCCTCGGGCGCGGAGCGCTCCGCCCGTGCCGCCGGGCTCGGCGTGATGCTGTGCAACAGCGCGGAGAGCCCGGCGGAGGAGGCCACCTATCTCCATCTCTTCTCCGAGCAGCAGGTACGGGGCGTGCTGGTCACCCCGGCCGATATGAGCGGACGCAATCTCGACGCGTTCCGGCGCCACGGCATCCCGTTCGTCCTCGTCGACCGCATCGTGCCCAGCGCGGACGGCTGTTCGGTCTCCGTCGACGATGTGGCCGGCGGCGCCCTGGCCGTACGTCATCTGCTGCGGCGCGGCTGCCGGGAGATCGCGTACGTCAGCGGCCCGATGCATCTGGCGCAGTGCCGGAACCGCCGTGAGGGCGCGTTGCTCGCCCTCGCGGAGGCGGGGCTGCCGCCCGGGGCGCTCCGCCATGTCGAGGCCGCGCGGCTCGATGTCGTCGCGGGACGGGACGCCGGGGCACGGCTGCTCGGTATGGAGTCCCGGCCGAGCGCGGTGTTCTGCGCCAACGACCTGCTCGCACTGGGCGTGCTGCAGACGCTGTACCACGCCGGAATACGGGTGCCCGAGGACATCGCCCTCGTCGGCTACGACGACATAGAGTTCGCGTCGGCCGCGGCCGTGCCGCTGACGTCGGTGCGCCAGCCGGCCTTCCGGCTGGGCGGGGCCGCGGCGGATCTGCTCATCGAGGAGACCGGCGACGATGCCGCGCACCACGAGCACCGGCGCATCGTGCTCCAGCCCGAACTCGTGGTGCGGGCCTCCACGCTCGCCCGGCCGCACCCCTGAACGGCCGGAAACGGAGGGCCTGTTGAACGGCCTCAGCCGGAACGCCCGTTGAATGTCCGGGGACGAACCGCCGTGAACGAAGGGGAACGGACGGCCCATCGGCCACTGACTTGGTCTAGACCTTGACAGGGCCCGCACAATTCCGCTTTGGTTCCCTCACCCCCCATGGCGAGCGCCGGCAGCGGCCGCTCGCGCGAAGGAGTGAGTCGTTTGAGACAGCGAGTTCTTGCCCTGCTCACGGCGATGGTTTCGGCCCTCGCCCTCGCGGTGTTCCTGCCCGCGTCATCCGCCTCAGCCGCCGCGGCCTGCGGCCCCGGCTGGAGCGCCTCCGCCGTCTACACCGGCGGCGGCGTCGCCTCGTACAACGGTCACAACTGGTCGGCGAAGTGGTGGACCCAGGGGGAGGCCCCCGGTACCTCCGACGTCTGGGCCGACCAGGGCAGTTGTGACGGCTCCAGCCCCGGTGGCGGTTCCGGTGACAGCTGTGACCACCCGGCCTGGGTCGCGGGCCGCGCGTATGTCGCCGGCGACATCGTCAAGTACACCGACGGCAGGTTCTACCGGGCCGAGCACGACAACCCGGGCTACGACCCGGTCATCAGCACCTGGTACTGGGAGCCGTACACCTGCGACGGCACCACCCCGCCGCCCCAGGGCGGATTCGTGGTCAGCGAGGGCCAGTTCAACCAGATGTTCCCGAGCCGGAACCCGTTCTACTCCTACAGCGGGCTGACCGCCGCCCTCAGCGCCTACCCCGGTTTCGCGAACACCGGCAGCGACACGATCAAGCGCCAGGAGGCCGCCGCGTTCCTGGCCAATGTCAGCCACGAGACCGGTGGGCTCGTCCATATCGTCGAGCAGAACACCGCCAACTACCCGCACTACTGCGACGCTTCGCAGTCCTACGGCTGCCCGGCGGGCCAGGCGGCGTACTACGGCCGCGGCCCGATCCAGCTGAGCTGGAACTTCAACTACAAGGCGGCCGGGGACGCGCTGGGCATCGACCTGCTCAACAACCCCTGGCTCGTGCAGAACGACTCGGCCGTGGCCTGGAAGACCGCCCTCTGGTACTGGAACACCCAGACCGGCCCCGGCACGATGACCCCGCACAACGCCATGGTCAACAGCCGCGGCTTCGGTGAGACCATCCGCAGCATCAACGGCAGCATCGAGTGCAACGGGGGCAACCCCGGACAGGTGCAGAGCCGTATCAACAACTACCAGCGCTTCGTGCAGATCCTCGGGACCACTCCCGGGTCCAATCTGAGCTGCTGAGCGGCATCCGGGCAGAGGCCGGTCCGACGGGTTCACCGCCGTCGGACCGGCTTTCGCGTGTGGGCGCGGCTCGCCCGGTCACGGCGAAGCCGGTTCACCCGCCGGAGAACTGATCGGCCGCCGTGTCGTTGTGCCGGTCGGGGCCACGGCCCGTCTCCGCGCGCTCGCCGCGCGGTGGGCCGCCGCCCCGACCAGCAGTGCTCGACGAGCGGAGGCCTACATGCCGGCGGGAATCCATGCGGAGCCGGACCGTACGAGGACGCTTCCCGAGGGCAAGGACGCCAGGCGGACCAACGGGATGGTGTCCGGCGGGAATACGGAGTCCGGCGGGAACGCCGTCGGGGTACCGGGCGCCGCCCCGACAGAGCCGTCCGGCCGCGGCAGGCCGCGGCGCGGGCTGCTGCGCGCGCTCTTCACGCTGGGCGTCGTCGCGGGCACCGCGGCGGTGCTGGCGCCCGTCCTCAGGGCGGGCCGCGACGCCGTCGGCGCGGCGACCGGAAGCCCGGCACGGAGCGCGGAGACCGAGGCCGGCGGAGTCCTCGACGAGATGTACCGCGGACGGCGTATCCAGATCGGCCGCTCCGGCACCGCGCATCCCGGCTCCCTGGCCGCGGTCTCGGCCGACTCGGACGTCTCCGCGCTGTCTCCCCCCTCCCTGCCCGACATCCGGATCGACGGCCGGCCGCTCCGGCTGATGCGGCGGGCCGACGGCGGTTATCTGAGCATGGTCAACCACTACGAGTCGTTCCCGACGCCGCTCGCGGCGGCCCGTGCGGCGGTCAGGGACCTCAGGGGCGCGCAACTGGCCCTCGACGGGCCGGTCCACCACATCTGACCCGCCCGGACCACCCCGTCTCATCGCATCCGACGGCTGGAGGGCCTCACCGGTGTACATCAGAAAGAACCAGCGGAATCTCACCAGCGCCGAGAAGAAGAGCTTCGTCAGCGCCGTCCTGGAGCTCAAACGGCGTGGTGAGTACGACGAGTTCGTCCGGCTGCACGTCCAGTACCACGTCTCCGACGCGGAGGGCGGACCGCGCGCCGGGCACATGGCCCCGTCGTTCTTCCCCTGGCACCGGCGCTTCCTGCTGGAGTTCGAGCGCGCGCTCCAGCGGGTGGACCCGAAGGTGACCGTTCCGTACTGGGACTGGACCACCGACAACACACCCGCCGCCACGCTCTGGTCCGAGGACTTCCTCGGCGGGACCGGCCGGCCGCGCGACCAGCAGGTCGTCACCGGTCCGTTCGCCTACAAGGAGGGCAACTGGACGATCAGGGGCGGGGTGACGGAGGGGAAGTTCCTCACCCGCGATCTCGGCCGTCCCTCCGAGCCGGTCGCGCTGCCCACCAAGAGCGAACTGGACTGGGCGATGAACGAGAAGGTGTACGACATGGCCCCGTGGGACTCGACGTCGGCCGCCGGCTTCCGTAACCGGCTGGAGGGCTGGATCTCAGGAGGTGACGCGCCCTGGTGCAACCACAACCGCGTACACCGCTGGATCGGCGGCCATATGCTCGGCGGCGCCTCCCCCGACGACCCCGTCTTCTGGCTGCACCACGCCTTCGTCGATCTGCTCTGGGACCGCTGGCAGCGCAGACACCCGAAGGCGACCTATCTGCCGAGGACGAAGCTGGGCGCCGGAGACCCGCAGCGCGGCCGGGCGATCAGTCTGGTGGAACCGATGCCGCCCTGGAACGTGAGGCCGTCCCAACTCCTCGACCACAGGGACCTGTACCGCTACGCAGAGTGACTCTCCGGCAGACACGACGGCCCCCCGCGTGGACCACGCGGGGGGCCGTCCTTCACCGGATGCGCGCGACCCCCGGGCCGCGCGTCCTCATCGGTGATCAGCCGCCGTAGCCGCCGTGCTTGTGGTGCTCGCCCGACAGGTTGGCGCACTGGTTGCCGAACGCCGGGTTGAGCAGACCGATCACGTCGATGGTGTTGCCACAGAGGTTGATCGGGATGTGCAGGGGCACCTGGATGACATTGCCCGACACGACACCGGGCGAGCCGATGGCGGCGCCCCCGGCGTCGGCGTCGGCAGCGGCCATACCGGCGCCACCGGCCAGCACGGCGCCCGTGCCGACGAGAACAGCTGTTGCCTTCGCGATACGCGACATCAAGAATCTCCTTGAACCGTTTGGAGCACAGCCGCACGATGTGCGGCCTCACGCCCGTTCAACGCCGCGGCTCACACTCGGTAACGGATATCGGGCGATCCGATCACGATCACCGTCATCATCACCTGGTCAGCGGAGCAGACTCAGCCCGCCGACGAGCCGGTCGATCCTGTTGCGCGGGCCCACCAGACTGACGGCGCAGTACCCCAGATCGTCCTGGCCCGTCCCCGCGAGCACGCCGAGATACTCGTCGTACACCCGTGAGGTCTGGGCCGGTTCGGGCATGTCCACGATCAGCACCTCGTCCTTCGTGGCCGCCTTCGCGCGCAGCGCGCGCAGGGTCCCGCCGTCGGCGGCGAGGACCGTACAGCCGGCCCAGGGCAGCCCGGGATGGGTGACGCCGGAGGCGTCCGCGCCGTCGGGGCCGAGGAGACCGGGCAGCGCCTTTCCCACGGCGGCGGCCATACACGCGGCGGCGTTCGTGATCCGGCCCGCCGGGAGACTCCCGTCCACGACGATCACCCACTTCAGCCTCGCCTGCCGGGTGGAGCGGTCGGTGGTGATGTCCTCGCCGGTCAGCTGGAGGACGGATGACTGCGGAAGAGACGCGTGGGGGAGGGACATGGAACTCCTTCATCTGTGGATATCCCGCTACGCTAGGCAGAAGTTCCCAAGCTGTCCTGAGCCGCCGCATGTCGTACGGCAATCGAGGTGTTCCATGAAATTTGATGCGATCGATCAAGCTCTGCTGCGGGAGCTGCAGAACGATGCACGGCAGACCAACCGGGAGCTGGCGGCCAAGACCGGGGTCTCCCCCTCCACCTCGCTGGAGCGGGTGAGGCTGCTGCGTCAGAGCGGTGTCATCACCGGCTACCACGCGGCCGTCGATCTCGACGCGGTGGGCCGGCCCGTACAGGCCCTGATCTCGGTCCGTATCCGGCCGCCGGCCCGCCCGGTGATCGAGGGGTTCCGTGAATGGGCGGCACGGCTGCCGGAGGTGATCGGCCTGTTCGTCACCTCCGGCGCCCATGACTTCCTGCTGCATATCGCCGTTCCCGACGTCAACGGCGTCTACGCCTTCGTCATCGACCGCCTCACGGAACGCCGCGAAGTCGCCGATGTGCAGACGACGATGGCGTACGAACATGTCAGAGCGGGCCGGATCGACCCCGTCGCCGACGAGCGGCCCGTACGGTCGCGCCACGAACGCTGAGCGACGTCCTCAGCCCGAACGCCTCGGCTGGAGCGTGGTCGCGTACGCCCCGCCCCGTGCCAGCAGCTCGTGATGGCTGCCGGCCTCGACGATGCGGCCCCGCTCCATCACGATGATGCGGTCCGCGTTCCGGATGGTGGACAGCCGGTGCGCCACGACGAACACCGTCCTGCCCCGGACGAGATGGGACAGCGCGTCCTGGATCAGTCCCTCCGACGTGTTGTCGAGGGCGGAGGTCGCCTCGTCGAGCACCAGGATGCGGGGATCCCTGATCAGCGCCCTGGCGATCGCCAGCCGTTGCTTCTGCCCGCCCGACAGCCGGGCGCCGCGCTGCCCCACCACCGTGTCGAGGCCGTCCGGCAGCCGTTCGACGAACTCCATCGCGTTCGCGGCGAGCAGCGCCCCGCGCAGCGCGTCCTCGTCGGCCCCGCCCTCCAGTCCGTAGGTGACGTTCTCCCGGATGGTTCCCTCGAAGAGGATCGACTCCTGCGGCACGACGGACAGGAAACGGCGGTAGGTGCGCAGATCCAGGGAGGCCATATCGGCGCCGTCGAGCAGGATCCGGCCCTCGGTGGGACGGATGAAGCCGATCAGCAGATTCAGGATCGTGGACTTGCCCGCCCCGGACGCCCCGACCAGGGCTATGGTCTCGCCGGGCCGCACGGACAGCTCGAACCCGCGCACCGAGTGCTCCGTCGCCTCCGGGTAGCGGAAACCCATCCCCTGGAAGTCGATACGCCCGCCGATGTGCTCGACGGACGCCTTGCCCTCGTTGCTCTCCAGATCGGGTGCCTGAAGGACCTCACCGATCGAACGCACCGACTCCAGGCCCTTGGAGATGATCGGGGTCAGATTCATCAGCGTCGTCAGCGAGGCGGTCAGCGCCGTGAAGAAAGCGCTGATCATCACGACATCGCCGGCCGAGAGTCCCAGCCAGCCGTAGTACGCGACGATCGCCGAGCCCGAGAGGCAGCCGACCGCCATCGTGTTGAGCAGGATCCAGGAGAGCGATCCGAAGCGGCCGTTGAGCAGATCGAGCCGGAACCCGGCGGAGAGCACCCGCTCCAGGGTGTGGTCGACGCGGTGCAGCGCGGTCCGCTCCAGACCGTGGGCACGGGTGATCGGGATCAGCGTGGTCATCTCGCCGACACGCGAGGAGAGCTGCTCGATCTCCAGCCGGAATTCCTCGTTGTTGCTGCGGATCCGGGAGCGCAGCCGGCGGACCAGCAGGGCCGCGAGCGGGACGACGACCAGGAACACCGGCAGGACGACGGGGGCGCGGTAGCCGATCACCGCCAGTCCGCCGATCAGCGTCATGATGGCGCCGAGCCCCATGTCGGCGCTCTGCTGGGTCATCTGCTCCACGCCCTCGACGTCCCGTACGACCTTGGTCTGCAGGACGCCCGCGCTGACCCGGGCGTGGTAGCCGATGGACAGGTACTGCATCCGGCGGCAGAGCGCCGAGCGCAGCTCGCGGCCCATCCGGCGGATGCTGGAGCTCATCAGGCGCGCGTACAGCAGCGCCAGCGGAAAATTCAGCACGAGGACGAACACCAGGACCCCGGTGTTGTACCAGAGTTCGGCGACCGGACCATGATCGACCACCACATCGATGATGTTGGCCGTGATCAGGGGGAGCAGCCAGACCGGAATGTGTTTGACGGCGAACACCACGACCGCGAGGGACAGCCGGTGGCGGTCGGGCCGGAAGAGATAGGCGAGGGTGCGGAGCGGATGCTCCCCGGAGTAGTGGTGGTCCAGTGGACTGGGACGCGGGGCGGAGTCGGGTTTCTGCATGGAGAGCGGAATCCTCTTTCGGCAGTGTTGGCGCACGCTCGGTTGCAGGCAACCAGTTTCCTCCGGCACGTCTCCGTGGGGAAACGCTTTCCGGGCGCTCCACGTGCTCCGGGCGCTCCCGCCGCCCGGTCCGGACCGGGCAGTGGCTCGAGGAGTGGGAAGGGCCGATCGGTGAGATGGTGGCTCCATGGCTGATCCGGGCGCCCCTCCGGCTGCCGTGTCGCTGCCGGACGACTGGCCGGCCCATCCGGACCTGAGCCTCGCGCTCAACCGGATGGGAAGCTTCGACTGGGATCTCGTCGGCGGCCTGCTGCATCTGAACGCGCCCGCCCTCCAGGTCCTGGGCCTTCGCCCGGAGGAGTACGACGGCAGTCCGCGCAGCCTCGTCCGGCGGATGCCGCTGTTCGAGGCCGCGCGGCTGAAGAGCCTGCTGGCGCGGGCGCTCAAGGAGGGCACGGCCGAGGTAGCGGCGTACTTCCGGATCGTCCGCCATGACGGATCACGGCAGTGGACCCGTGCCCAGGGGCATATCGCCTACGACGGCGCCGGACGGCCCCGGCGGATCATCGGCCTCGTACGGAGCGCGGAACACGAACTGGCCGAGGTGGCCGCCAGAAGCGATCTGGACGAGGCGCGGCGAAGACTGACCGGGGTGGTGGAGCGCACCACCGTCCTGCTGGCGCGCGCCGAGACCGTCGAGGACGTCCTCGACGTCCTGCGGGACGAGGAGGCGCTCGGCCATCTCAAGGCCGTGAGCGTCATGCTGGGCGTGGTGGAGGGCGGACGGATCCGGACGATCGCCGAGGGCCGGTCGGGGTCGTACGTACCGGAGCTCCAGTACACCCGGATCGACGCGCGGTTCCCGATGAGCGAGGTGGTACGCACCCAGCGGCCCCGCTTCATCACCTCGCGCGAGGACTTCCGGGCCTCCTATCCGCTCCTCTGGCCGCATGTCGAGCCGCTGTCGGTGGGCTCCGGCGCCTATCTGCCACTGATCGCCCAGGGCCGGATGATCGGCGCCATGGGGCTGCTCTACCCCCGGCACGGCGGCTTCAGCGCCGAGGAACGCAATCTGCTGGTCGCGCTCTCCAGCGGTATCGCGCAGAGTCTCCAGCGGGCCATCCTCTACGAGCAGGAGCACGACCTCTCCGAGGATCTCCAGCGGGCGATGCTGCCCCGGCACGTCCCCGGCGTCCCCGGCGCGCGGACCGCCTTCCGCTACCGCTCCGCGCGGATCGGCCGGAGCGTCGGCGGTGACTGGTACGACGTGCTTCCGCTGCCGGGCGACCGGGTGGGGCTGACGATCGGTGACGTCCAGGGCCATGACACGGACGCGGCCGTGGTGATGGGCCAGCTGCGCATGACGCTCTGGGCGTACGCGGCCGAGGGGCATCCGCCCGACACCGCGATGGCCCGCGCCTCCGCCCTGCTGCGCGAACTGGGCACCGAACGCTTCGCGACCTGCACCTACGCGGAAGTGAACCTGTCGACCGGAGGGCTGCGGATCGTACGGGCGGGCCATCTCAACCCGCTGGTCCGGCGCGCCGACGGCAGCTGCCACTGGATCGAGGCGTCCGGCGGACTCCCCCTCGGACTCTCCGCGGAGTTCGCGGAGCTCGGCGGGATCAGCTACCCGGTGACCACAGCGGTGCTCGGGCCCGGGGAGACGCTGCTGCTCTGCACCGACGGGCTGGTGGAGCAGCCGGGCATCGACCTCGGCGAGAGCCTGGAGGCGCTCAGGGAGACCGTACGGACGGGCCCGGCGGATCTGGAGGCGCTGGCGGACCTGCTGTTCGCGGCGGTGGGGGAGCGGAGCGGCGGGGACGACATGGCCCTGCTGCTCCTGCGGCGTGACGGCGGCTGACGCCGGGACGGCCGCGCGCGCCTCGGCCGACAGGTGAGACGGTCTCGGCCGGGCGTGCGAGCCGGGCCGGGGATGCGAGCCCCGGACGGTCGGCCCGTGAGTGTGAGCCGGGGCGGCTTCCGAGGCCGGCGAGGTTTCTGACGGCGGGACAGCTTCCCGTGCCATGGCGGCGTCCGGCCCCGGCCGGACGTACCGCCCCGTTCCCCCCTGTCACCGCGTGTTCTCCACGACGTCTCCGCGAACCCCTGGTTCATTGGTGTGTGCACGGCAATGCTGGCGGCCGACATCGCACAAGCCATGCGTATCCACCGTCTTCCAGGAGAAGTTGTGGGCCCAGGCATCGCCGGGCGGACCGCCGTGCTGTTCGCGGCCGTGACCGCTCTGACGGTGGGGGCGGTATCCCCGTCCTCCGCCGACTCCACCCCCGACCCCCGACCCCGTACCGCCGCGGACGTGCTGCGGCCGGTCGCGCCACCGCCCGCGAGCGCGGCCACCGCGGACCCGGGAGCCACCGGAACCCCGAGATCCGTCGCGGACGCCGACGGCATCGAGACCGCGCGGGCCTCGCGCCCGATCGCCCCCGGCGTCCGGCTCACCTCGTACGACCGGCTCGAATCCGACAAGTGGCTGCGCGTGGACGCGCTCTCCGTCGACCTCGACGGCACCGGCGCCCGCGCCGACTACCTCTCCTCGGGCAAGGTCTCCGACCGCCGTACGGTCTCGGAACTGGCCGTCGGCCATGACGCGGGACCCGGACGCCGTACCGTCGCCGCGATCAACGCGGACTTCTTCGACATCAACGAGACGGGCGCGCCCCAGGGCCCCGGGATCGCGGACGGCGAGGTCACGCACTCACCCGCGCCCGGAGCCAACCAGGCCATCGGTATCGGCCCCGGGAGCGCCGGGCGCCTCCTGAAGCTGTACTTCGACGGCACCGTGACACTCCCCTCGGGGCCGCGCGCGCTCGACGCCTACAACGCGGCCAATGTGCCGGCCGGCGGCATCGGCGCGTACACCCCGGGCTGGGGCGTGGCCGACCGCGCGCTCACCGTGGACCGGGCGACACCCGTGGCCGAGGCAGCCGTACGGGACGGCAGGGTCGTTTCCGTGGCGGACCGTCCCGGCACCGGAGCGATCGACGGGGGTACGACCGTCCTGGTCGGCCGCGAAGCGGGCGCCGAGGCGCTCCGCGGCCTGCGCCCCGGGGACCCGGTCACCGTGGAATACCGGCCGCGCACCGACAGCGGATCCGTCCCGAGGACGGCTGTCGGCGGCCGTGAACTGCTCGTCGTGGACGGTGTGGCGCAGAACCACGACGGCGAGGGCAACAACACCGCCGCGCCACGCACCGCCGTCGGGTTCTCGCGGGACGGTGGCACCATGCAGGTGATCACCGTCGACGGCCGGCAGGCCGACAGCGGCGGTGTCACCCTCACCGAGCTGGGCGGGATGATGCGGCGCGCCGGGTCCCACAGCGCGCTCAACCTCGACGGCGGCGGCTCGTCCACGCTGGTCGCCCGCGCCCCGGGCAGCGACGCGCTGCGCGTGGAGAACAGCCCCTCCGACGGCAGTGAGCGCACCGTCCCCAACGGCCTCGCCCTCACCGCGCCGGACGGCAGCGGACAACTCAAGGGCTTCTGGGTCGAGACCGGTACCCCCGCCGGCGGCGCCCCGAGCGTCGACCCCGTCAGGGGCGGCCACCCCGAGAGGGTCTTCCCCGGACTGACCCGCCCGCTCACCGCGGCCGGATACGACGAGACCTACGGACCCGCGACGGGCGAGCCGCGCTGGCGGGCCGTACGGCCCTCGGTGGGCCGGGTCGACGCCGACGGGGTGTTCACCGCGCGCGCCGGCGGCACCACCGAGGTACGGGCCGAACGCGGCCGGGCCGGAGGCGGCACGGAGCTGACGGTGCTGGACAGACTCGACCGGATCCAGCCGACCACCCGGCGCGTCGGACTCGCCGACGCCACGGCGACCGGCACCTTCGGCATCGTCGGCCTCGACGCCCACGGGACCAGCGCCCCCATCGAACCCCGCGACGTACGGCTCGACTACGACCACTCGCTCTTCTCCGTGACCGACGACGGCCGGGGCTCCTTCACCGTGAAGTCCCTGAAGGGCAGCGGCGCCGGACGCGTCACCGCCGAGGCGGGCGGCGTCACGACGGTCCTCGCCGTCAGTGTCGGACTCGACGAACAGCCGGTCTCCGCCCTCGACGACGCCGCGTCCTGGACCTTCGGCCAGGCACGGGCCGACGGCTCGGTCTCGGCCACGCCGGACGGCCACACCGGCACCGGTCTCACCCTCACGTACGACTTCACCCTTTCCACCGCCACCCGCGCCGCGTACGCGAACCCGCCCCAGCGGATCCCGGTGCCCGGCCGGCCGCAGTCCTTCACACTCTGGATCAAGGGCGACGGCAAGGGTGCCTGGCCCACCCTGCATCTGAAGGACGCGGCGGGCTCCGACCAGTTGCTGCGCGGCCCGTACATCACCTGGACCGGCTGGCGGCAGGTGACCTTCGCCGTACCGGCCGGAGCCGCGACGCCGCTCAGTGTCCACCGCTTCTATCTCGCGGAGACCGCCGCCACCAAGCAGTACACCGGCGAGATCGTGATCGACGGACTGACGGCGCAGGTACCGCCGACGGTCGAGCTGCCCGCGCCGCCACGCCCGGCCGATCCGCTGATCGACTCGGCGGCCGAAACCAGTGGCAGGGACTGGCGGTTCGCGGTGATGTCCGACGCCCAGTTCGTCGCCCGCGACCCCGACAGCGCGATCGTGGCGCAGGCACGCCGAACCCTGCGCGAGATCAAGGCGGCGAGGCCCGACTTCCTCGTCGTCAACGGCGACCTGGTCGACGAGGGATCTCCGGCGGATCTCGCCTTCGCCGGAGCACTCCTGGCCGAGGAACTGGGCGACGCACTGCCCTGGTACTACGTACCGGGCAACCACGAGGTCATGGGCGGCACGATCAACAACTTCGTGGACCGGTTCGGCCCCGCCCAGCGGATCTTCGACCACCGGGGGACCCGCTTCCTCACCCTCGACACATCGAGTCTGACGCTGCGCGGCGGAGGCCTGGCGCAGATCAAGGCGGTACGGGAGCAGTTGGACGCGGCGGCCGAGGACGACCGGGTCCGCTCGGTGATGGTGATCGAGCACGTACCGCCACGCGATCCGACCGTCCAGAAGGCCAGCGAGCTGAGCGACCGCAAGGAGGCGGCGCTCCTCGAACAGTGGCTCGCGGACTTCCGCCGGACGACGGGCAAGGGCGCGGGATTCATCGGCAGCCACGTCGGTGTCTTCGACGCGTCGCGGGTGAACGGAGTGCCGTATCTGATCAACGGGAACTCGGGCAAGGCACCCGCGGCCCCGGCGAACGAGGGCGGGTTCACCGGCTGGTCGCTCATCGGTGTCGACCAGGTCTCGCGGGGCGCGCAGTCGGCCGCGCGGCTGGCCCCGTGGGAGGGCGGCCCGGACTGGGTCTCCGTACAGACCCGCGCCCACACCGACGCGCTCACGCTGGACGTGCCGGCCGTGCTGGCTCCCGGGCACAGCGCCCGCGCCACGGCGACCGTCACCCAGGGGGCGAGAGCGGTACCCGTCGGCTTCCCGCTCAGCGCCGACTGGACGGGCTCCCCGAACCTCCTCATCCGCGACCGGAACGGTGCCCGCCCACGCCACGCGGCGGTGTTCGACCCGTCGACGGGCACCCTCACCGCTCTGCGGCCCGGCACGGTCGTCCTCGCCGTGACGGTCAACGGCGTCACACAGCGGGCGGAGATCAGGATCGCGGCGACGGCCCCCGGAACGTCCGCCGCGGCCGCGCCGGCGGCGTGACCGGGTGAGTACGGTGGCCCCGCGCCCGGCCGGGCGCGGGGCCACCGCATGCGACGACTTTGGGACACGCGAGCGGGAGCGCGCTCGCGACTTTGGTCACCGAGGCCGCTCCTGAAGGCCAATAGCCGTACTGGGCTTGCCTTTTCTAGCCTTGAGGGGTGAAGACGGTATGCGGAATCCTGTGTTTCCTCCTCTTGTCCCAAGGCGTGGGGGGACTGCTGCACGAATGGACGGACGGGTGGTTCGAACTCTGGTCGCTGGTCGCGCGGATGAGCTACTTCGACGGCTACGAGATCTATGTGTCCCTCGTGCTGATCGTGGCGGGCCTCGGCATGGGCGCGGCCGCGGAGAGCGCGAAGAAGCGCGGTCTCTGAGAGCCCTCAGGCCGCGTCCTGGCGGCTCCGGATGGCGCGGAGGGTGCCGCGTACGGGGCGTGACGGCTGGAGGGTGAGGCCCGTGCGCGGCGGGATCTCGCCCCCCTCCACCTCGATATGGAAGCGCTGCGCGAGCGTGGCCAGTACGAGGACGGCCTCCACCATCGCGAATCTGGCCCCGAGACAGGCACGCGAACCGCCGCCGAACGGGAACCACGCGTGGTCAGGTACGGAGGCGGCCGCGTCGGCGTCCCACCGCTCGGGACGGAACGCCTCCGGGTCGGGGAACCAGCGCGCGTCGCGGTGGGCACTCCACTGGCTGGACCAGAGCACCGTGCCCTTCGCGACCGGATGACCGTCCAGTGTCGAACGCTCCGTGGCGATCCCGGTCATCAGCCAGACCGGGGGATAGAGCCGCAGTGTCTCCTTGATGATCTGCTCGGTCCAGGGCAGCAGCCGGAGATCGTCATGGCCCGGCGCCCGGCCGCCGAGGGCGTCGGTGAGTTCCTGTGTGAGCCTGGCCCGCGCCTCCGGGTTCCGGGAGAGCAGATACCAGGCCCAGGTGAGCGTGGTGCCGGTGGTCTCGTGCCCGCCGATATAGAGGGTGACCGCCTCGTCCCGGATCTCCTTGTCGGTCAGCGGACGGTTCTGTTCGTCCCTGGCCGCGAGCAGCCGGCTCAGCAGATCGTCGCGCTCCACGCCGCCGCGTCGGCGCAACCCGGTGACATGGGCCACCTCACGGTCGATGACGGCGACGGCCCGCTTCAGCTTCCGGCGGCCCGGAGTGGGCACCCAGGGCGGCAGAAACAGTGTGACGCCGCGGAACTCGTCGCCTATCGCCCGCTGCGCTATGTCCATCGCCGGTCCGATCGTGGCCTCGCGACCCACGGTGTCGGCGCCGAAGAGCGTCCGCACGGCGATCCGCTGGGTGAGCCCCAGCATCGCGTCACGCACATCGAGACGCTGACCGGGCCGCCAGGACTCCGCGAGCGTGGCCGCGCAGTCGGTCATCGTCTCCGCGTGGCCCCGCACCTGACGGGGGCGTACGGCGGGCTGCACGAGCGCGCGCTTGCGGCGCCAGGACGGTCCCTCCGAGGTGACGACGCCGTCGCCGAGAACGAGCTTGAACGCCCAGCCGAGCTGGGGGTGGCGGTACTCGCTCTCGATACCCGTGAGCAGCTCCCCGATGTGCTCGGGACGGGAGAGGAACAGGGCCCGCTGCGGCCCGAGCCGCCACTCGACGAGGTCACCGTGGCCGCGCAGCCGGGTGAAGAAACCGAGCGGATCGCGCGCGAAGGCGGGCAGATTACCGACGAACGGCAGTCGGCGCGGACCGGGTACGGGGACAGTCGGCATGGCGGGACTCCTCGGCGGTCGAAGGCTGCGGGAGGTGAGGCTCGGAGACGGCGGGACCCGACAAGCAAAGCGTCGGGCCACGCCCCGCGCCAGAGGGCCCGCACAGCCGCACCCGGGGCCGGAACGGGCCGCGCCGCCGGGCCCGGCCGCTCCGCTCGCCCCCGGATCAGGCCGTTTCGAGGCCCAGCGCCGTGAACCGCGTGGTGAAGCCTGTGCCGTCGGGTGACGCGCACATCGGTCCGGCCTGCGCGGCCGCCCCCGGCGGGAAGTAGGCGAGCCGCAGCATCGTCCCGGGCTCGCCGTCGAGACCGTAGAGGATGGTCACGGTGTCGCCCTCGCGCCGCAGTTCGACGGTCACCGGTGCCGGGGTGTCGGTGAGGTGGGCGAGCGGTACGACGTTCCAGTCCGACACCTCGCGTGTGACGACGGCGCTGAGCTGCTGCCGGCCGTCGACGTACTCGATGCCGGTCTTGATCCAGTTCTTCTCGTCGAGCCGCAGCAACAGCCCGGCCTGGTCGTACTGTTCGCGGTAGTCACCGGAGAACGTGACGCGCAGCCGGAAGTTCGCGGGCACCGGCCTCAGCAGGGCGTGTCCCGTGTCCCGTACGAAGCCGTAGTGCGTGGTCACCCAGAAATCCGTGTCCGGCTCCGTGGTGATGTCCAGGGCGTCGTCGTACGCGGCCCACTGGGCGGGCCGGTTCAGCCACGTCCAGTCGGTGAGCCCGAGACATGATTCCGTGCTTGTTCCCTCGGCGCTCTCGCCCATGGTTTCTCCTCGCGTCAGCGGTCGGGCGACCACACTGCCACGGCGGCGCGCGGATCCGGCGAGCGGGTCCGGTCCTCGGCCCCGCCCTCGCGGGTCCGCCGGTTCCGGTTGCCCTGGAGCGCGCTCCAGGGTGGACGCTTGAGGCATGAGTTCAGTGGTTCCCCGGCTGGAGCCGGAAGTGGAGATTCCGCACGGCGGACTGACGATCGGCGAAGCCGCGGCGGCCTGCGGCCTGAGCGTCGACACCCTCCGGTACTACGAACGCGAGGGGCTGACGGCGTTCCCCGCCGATCGCGCGCCCTCGGGCCAGCGGCGCTACTTCGCCCAGGATCTCCGCTGGCTCGCCGGGATCGTCATGCTGCGCGGCACCGGTATGCCGATCCGTGACATCCGCGCCTTCACCGAGATCTGCCGGTACGAGGGCAACGAGGCCGAGCGGCTGGCCGTGCTGGAGCAGCACCGTGAGCGCGTCCTCGAACAGCTCAAAGTGACCCAGAATCATCTGGCCGCCATTGAACGGAAGATCGACTTCTACCGAAAGGGCGTCTCGTCATCATGAAAACCGTGAAACTCGGTTCGCAGGGCCTCACCGTCTCCGCCGAGGGCCTGGGCGCGATGGGCATGAGCGTCTGGTACGGCCCCAGGGACGAGCGGGAGGCCGTCGCCACACTCAACCGGGCCGTCGACATCGGGGTCACGCACATCGACACGGCCGAGGCGTACGGCCCGTTCGAGAACGAGAAGCTGATCGGACGCGCCCTGGGCGAGCGGCGCGACGAGATCACGATCGCGACCAAGTTCGCCATCGAGTTCGACGACGACGGCACCCCGCACGGTCACAACGGCGGCGCCGCGTACGCGCACCGGGCGGTGGACCGCTCCCTGCGGCATCTCGGCACGGATGTCATCGATCTGTACTACCTGCACCGCGTCGACCCGAACGTCCCCGTGGAGGAGAGCATCGGGGCGATGAGCGAGATGGTCCAGGCGGGCAAGGTCCGCTACATCGGTGTCTCGGAGGCGAGCCCCGACCTGATCCGCCGGGCCCACGCGGTGCATCCGCTGACCGCGCTCCAGTCGGAGTACTCCCTGTTCTCACGGGATGTGGAGCACAACGGCGTGCTGGAGACGGTACGGGAGCTGGGTATCGGGTTCGTCGCGTTCTCGCCGCTGGGACGCGGCTTCCTGTCCGGGAAGATCAGGCGCCGTGACGATCTCGCGCCCGACGACGCGCGCCGTGGCCTGCCCCGGTTCACCGAGGAGAACATCGCGGCGAACCTGGCGGTCGTGCACAAGGTCACCGAGCTGGCGGAGGCCAAGGGCATCACGCCGACGCAGCTGACACTGGCCTGGCTGCTGGCGCAGCGGGTCGTGCCGATCCCCGGCACCAAGCGGCGCGCCTATCTGGAACACAACGCGGAGGCCGCCGATATCGAACTGACCGACGGCGATCTCGCGGCGATCGACGCGGCGGCGCCGCACGGCATCGCGGCGGGCGACCGGGACGCCGCTCCCCGCGCGTGACCTGACCTGACCTGGCCTGACATGACGTGGTGGCGTGGCATCGCGTGAGGTGGCGCGGCGACGTGTGGCGTACCTCCCGCGCGGGTCGGTCACTCCTGGGGCAGACGCACCCGCCCCTGGTCGTCGCGTACGTCGCGGATCACCTGGAAGTCCCCCACCGGATTGCCCTCCGGGTCCACCGTCAGGGCCACCGCGTGGTCACCCGCGCAGCGCGCGCCTTCCCCGGCCTCGTCGCAGAACAGGACATGGCCCGTGAGCCGGTCGACCGTGCCCGGTGCGAGCCACCAGAGCCCGGACACCATGGCGACCCCGGCCCGTGGTCGCGTCGTGCGCAGCCAGTCGCGTACGGCGTCTCCCACCGTCTTCTCGAACGCCGTCCGGTCCCTCCACGGAAAGGAGAGGTACGCCCTGCCGGACGCCGGATCGACCACACCCTGGCGCACGGTGTAGGAGACGGAGTAGTGCGGACGCTTCGCCAGGGCGGCCAGCAGGCCGGGGTCGGTCATGCGCAGCACCGTGGGGCTCTTCGCCTTTCCGGCGGGACGTTCGCGCGCGAGATCGGGGGCGACGATGTTCACGGTCACCGAACGCCTCGGCGCGCCGTTCTCGTCACGGGCCGGGGACCACGTCCGTACGCACGCGCCGATCTCGGCCAGTACGCGCGTGACGGTGGCGTTCGTGGGCGCGGCGGCGACCCAGGGGGCGGAGAGGGCCGGGGCCGCGCCAACCAGTTCGTATCCGCAGCCGGTGAACGCGGCTCTCATCCTGCGCAGTTCGCCGGCCCGGGACCTGCCACGCTCCACCGCCTCGTCGAGCGCGCGGTCGCAGGGCCCGCGGTCGCAGGTGCCCGCCGCGGCGTCGATCCGCAGCAGGACCGCGGCGTCGGGGTCGTCGGCCACCGAGAAGGTCACCTCGGACCCGCTGGTCCGAGGGAACAGCGTGCGCGCGGAGAGGACGTCGAGGATTCCGGGGTACCGCGCCTCGGCCAGCTCCGCCGCGCGCTTCCGGTCACTCTTCGTCGTCACCACTCCGCAGCCGGCGATCAGCAGGGCGAGCGCGCACACCAGCACGCCCGTCAGGCCGCCCAGGACCCGTCCGCCCCATGTATCCGCCATGATCTGTCTCCCCCCGGCCCTGCCCCGCCGCGCGCCCGGTCTTCGCTGTCACGACGACCTGTGGCGACCTGCGGCGAACTGTGGCGACGATAGGAGACGGCGGGGGAGCGGCGGATGAGTACGGCTACTCAACCGCCGACCGCTCAAGCCTCGTCGAGTGCGGTCGGGCGTCCGAGATAGGTGAGCGGACCCGGATCCGGCACCGCGATCTCGTGGAAGCCGAGCCGGTCGTAGAAGGCGCGGGCGGAGGTGTTGGCGGTGACCATCGAGAGATGGACCGCGTCGGCTCCCCGGTCGCGCAGGGCGCGCAGGAAGGTGTGCATCAGGGCCCGGCCGTGCCCTCGGCGCTGCACGGCGGGCAGCAGATCGATGTGCAGATGCGCGGGATAGCCGGCCAGTTGGGGCACGATCATCCGCTCCGGCCGGTGCAGCAGGGCGATCATCTCCTCGCTCGGGGTACGAGCCGGCCCGGACGGTTCCGGATAGCGGCCGGCGAGCGGCGGCAGCCACACCTCGCGGAACGCCCTGACGAAGCCGGCGGTGTCGGCGGTGCCGAGGACATAGCCGACGGCCCGGCCCCGGCCGTCGTCGAGGACGAAGGTCAGCTCGGGCTCCAGCGCCGCGTACGGCGCGGCGAAGATGCTCGGCATCAGGTCCGGATCCGGATAGAGGTGCCGGGAATCCCGGCCCTCGTCGGCGGTGCGTACGCAGATGTCGTGGAGGGCGGGAAGGTCCTCGGGGCGGTAGGCGCGGACCGTGGCGAGTGGAGACGGCACAGCAACGCATGCTGCCAGCGCCGGGAGCGCTCCCACAAGGGTCGTACGTCGTGCGTGATTGCGTACGACGTGCGGTCTCCGTACAGTGTGCGGAGTGCCGTACGGCGTTCGCCGATGTTCGCCGACGCGCCCCAGCATTCGAAGCCGCCAGGAGAGATGACATGTCGCAGAGCCCGCGCCTGAACCAGCACGCCGCCACCACGGCCCCGGCCTTCGACCTCGCTCGCGTGCAGGCCCGGCTCGATGAACTCCTCGCCGTCCACCACATCCCCGGTGCCTCCCTCGCGGTACTCGCCGGCGGTGAGATCCATGAGCTGGCGGGCGGCATTCTGCACACCGGGACCGGCGTCCGGGCTACCACGGACTCGGTCTTCCAGATCGGCTCGATCAGCAAGGGCTACACCGCCGCCCTCGTGGTGCTCCTCGCCGACGCCGGGAAGCTGGACCTGGACGCGCCGGTGGTGGACGTACTGCCGGACTTCGCCGTCGCCGACGCGGCGGCCGGCGCAACGATCACGGTGCGGCAACTGCTCAACCACACCAGCGGAATCGAGGGCGACTTCGTGAGCGACACCGGCCGGGGCGACGACTGCCTCGCCCGCTATGCCGAGGGCGTCGGAAACGTGGGGCTCACCAACCCGCCCGGCGCCACCATGTCGTACTCCAGCACCGCGTACAACGTCCTCGGCCGGATCGTCGAGGTCGTGACCGGCCTGACCTGGGACGAGGCCCTCAAGGAGATGCTCTGCGAGCCGCTCGGGCTGGCGCACACGATGACACTGCCCGAGGAGGTGCTCCGATTCCGCGCCGCGATGGGACACATGGGCGAGCCCGGCGAGGACCCGGTCCCGACACCGCTGTGGAACATGCTGCCGCGCTCCGCGGGCCCGTACGGCGGGATCTCCGCCACCGCCGCCGATGTGGTGCGGTTCGCCCGGCTCTTCATCGACGGCGGTACGGCGCCGGACGGCACCCGCGTGCTCTCCGCCGGGGTCGTGAAGGCGATGCTGACGCGTGAGGTCGAGATGCCCGACCAGTGGTTCCTCGGCGCCCACTGGGGCCTGGGCTGGGGGCTGTTCGAGTGGGACGGTGCGCGCGGCTTCGGCCACGACGGCAGTACGTTCGGGCAGCTCGCCTACCTGCGCGCCGTACCGGAGGCGGGATTCGCCCTCGCGCTGCTGACCAACGGCGGGGGCGCCGCTCCGAAGGTCTTCGAGACGCTCTGCCGCGAGCTGACCGCCGAACTCGCCGGGGTGACCGTGCCGGGGTTCGGTCCCCCGGCAGGGGCACCGGCCGTGGATCCCGCGCGACCGGCCGTGGATCCCGCGCCGTTCGTCGGGGGCTACCGGCGTGAGGGGTTCCTGATGACCGTCACCGACCGGCCCGCAGGCGAGGGCGTCCTCCGGGTGAAGTACGAGGGCGCCGACGGTCTGAAGGACACGTTCGAACCGCTCTTCTGGAACCTGGTGCCGGTGTCGGACACGCCGTCGAAGACCGTGTTCGCCGGACGGCGCAACGAGAAGGACGCCTGGATACCGGTGGTCTTCTACGCGCTGGCGGACGGTTCCAGGTATGTGCACTTCGGTGCGCGGGCCACGGCGAAGTCCGCGTGAGAACCGGCGGGACGGGCCCGCGGGAGGCGAACCTCCGGTGCGGACCCGTCCGTTCGGTCAGGCCGAGGCGGGTATCCGGTCGAGGAAGCCCCGTACGCTGATGATCCGGCCGTCCTCGCCGAGCGTGATGACATCGGAGCCCGCGACGGGCGCCGAACCGCCGGCGGCCGAGACCAGCTCCCAGCTGAACCGGGCGGTGTCATGATGCCCGTCGACCGGCCCGGCCGGGGTGAACACATAACCGGGAAACCGCGCCCTGGCCCCGGCGATCACGGCCGCGAGTGCCTCATGACCCGCCACGTCCGCCAGCGGGTCGGTATAGCTGCCGTCCTCGGTCCAGGCGAGGGCCACCGCCTCGGCCCGGTCGTCGGGGGACGTCGCGTTCCAGGCCTCGAAGTAACGGGTGACGGCGGTCTCGTAGCGGTTCACGGACATGAGGATCAGCCTCCATCGGGGATCGGTTGCCACGGGGCGGACCCGAACCTCGGCCGGAGTGCGCCGGCCGAGGCCCGGTAGCCGCAACGATGCCGCGAGGGGCGCCGGTGGTCGATGACGTCCGGGGTAATGGCGGCCGGTGACGCGAGGCCGGTGACGCGGCTCATGAGAGTGCGGCTCGTGCGCGCTGCCATGCCCGTGAACTGGCCTCAGGACGCGGGCGCGGCAGCTTCGGTCCGGCGCGCGCGGTACGCCATCCAGGCCGCGACCAGCGCGCCCGACACGTTGTGCCACACCGAGAACACAGCGGCCGGCAGCGCCGCCAGCGGGCTGAAGTGGGCGGTGGCCAGGGAGGCGGCGAGGCCGGAGTTCTGCATGCCGACCTCGAAGGCCATCGCCCGGCTCGCGGGCGGCCCGAGCCGGGCCAGCTTTCCCGCGCCGTAACCGAGCGCCAGACCGAGGCCGTTGTGCAGGACCACCGCGACGAACACCAGCAGCGCCGCCGACTTGATCGCGTTCGCGTTGCCCGCCACCACCACCGCGACGATCACCGCGATCGTGACGGCCGACAGCCAGGGCAGCGCACCCAGCACCCGGTCGGCATACCGCCCCGCGAGCAGCCGGACCGCGAGCCCCGCCACGACGGGCAGCAGCACGGTCTTGAGGATGTCGCCGACCATCGAGCCCGCGTCGACCGGCAGGAACTCGCCCGCGAGCAGCAGTGTCAGCGGCGGCGTCACCAGCGGTGCGAGGACGGTCGAGACGGTGGCGACCGAGACCGACAGGGCCACATCGCCGCGCGCCAGATACGTGACGACATTGGAGGCGGTGCCGCTCGGCGCGCAGCCGACCAGGATCACCCCCGCCGCCAGCTGCGGCGGCAGGTCAAGGGCATTGGCTATCAGCCAGCCGAGCCCCGGCATGATCACGTAGTGCGCGACCAGACCGAGCCCGACCGCCCACGGCCGTCGGGCGACCCCCTGGAAGTCCATCGGCGTCATCGTCAGCCCCATACAGAACATGACGATGCCCAGCAGGTACGGCACCGACGGACCCCAGCCCGCGAAGGTGCCCGGGGTCGCCAGACCGAGGGCACCCGCGGCCAGAACGAGTACGGGGAAGACGGTGACGGCGCGCCGGGCCGCGCGGTCGGTGGAGTCGGGCGCGGGGGACGCGGAGACGGCGGGGACGGTGGGCGGGCGCTGACCGGACTGCTCGGCTCGGGACCGCTCGGTGTCGGAGTTCTCGGTGTCGGAGTTCTCGGTTTCGGATGGCACGGCGCGATGCAACGCCTCGTCGTCGCTCCGTGCAAGACCGTCTCGTCATCCGGTCACCCACAGCCACAGCCATGAGCCACTAATACCGCTACCGGCTGCCGATGACCGGAATCCGGGCCGCCGAGAACTCCACCGGGAGGGAGACCGGGATACGCGTCCAGGGCGAGGGGTGCCAGGCGACCGCCTCGGCGGGGATGGCGAGTCTCATGTCGGGCAGCAGATGCAGCACGGTATTGACGGCGGTGCGGGTGATCAGGCGTGCGGGTACCTGCGCGGGGCAGACGTGGGGGCCCGCGGAGAAGGCGAGGTGGGCGCGGTTGCCGGGTTCTCCGGCGGTGTCGTCGGGGCGGATGGCGGGGTCGTCGTTGGCGGCGGCGATGCCGAGGATGAGGACATCGCCGCGGCGGATGCGCCGGCCGCCGAGTTCGGTGTCGCGCAGCGCGTAGCGGGCGGGCATGTTGTTCATGGGCGGGTCGCGCCAGAGGGCCTCGTCGAGGGCGTCGTCCACGCCGAGGCGGCCACCGTGCATCCGGGCGGCGAACCGCGGATCGGTGAGCATCAGCCGCAGCGTCAGTGACGTCCAGGCGTTGACGCCCTCGGTGCCCGAGGAGATCATCACCGCCATCGACTGGATACGTTCCGACTCGGTGCGCAGATTCGGGTGGTTGATGAACGCCGTCGTCAGATCGTCCGTCGGGCTCTCCTGCCGGCGGCGCAGCGCGTCGACCAGGATCTCCTCGAAGTGGCGGTTGCCGTCCTGTGAGTCGTCGGCGCTGCCGAACAGCGCGATGAGCGCCCGCAGCAACTCCTGGCCCTCCGCGCTGTTCAGACCGAACAGGGAGGCGATGGAGAGCAACGGCACGATCGTGGCGTAGTCGTTCACCAGATCCGCCCGGCCCTGCTGGGAGAAGCGCGCGATCAACTCCGTGCACACCGACTGGACCTGACGGCGTGCCTTGCGCTGGTCGATGCGCGCCACACCGTCGTCCAGCGGCTGACGCAGCCGACGGTGCTCGGGACCGTCCGCGCCGATGACGTTGGCACGCCAGGCCATCATCGGCAGCAGCCCCGAATGCGGCGGGACCACGCCCTCGTTGAGATCGCGCCAGTTGCGGGCGTCGCGGGAGAAGACCTGCTCCTGCCGGGTGATCGTGAGCAACTCCCGGTACCCCATGACGAGCCAGGCGGGTACGCCCGGTTCCAGCTCGACACGGGCGACATTGCCCCACTGCTCGCGCAGTCTTCGATAGACCTCGCGGGGTTCGGACGCGCCGGTCGCGGCGGACAGGGGGAGCAGCTCCGCACCGGGGGAGTGGGCCGGACACTCCGCCGACGGGGAGAGCGGAGAGGGATGGTTCATGAGGCGGTCTCCTCGGCACGCACCGCGCCGACCTGCGGCGCGCATTCGACAAGGCTGATCAGGGCGTCCACCGACGGCGCACGTTCACGCATGTGAGGCATCACCAAAGTCGTTTCCTCCACCGGGCAAACGACCCACTCGCCGAGGAGGACACGGGCAGCGGTAGGCGGGTGGGTGTGCGCCCCGCTTCCGTGCGGCGAACGCTGTTCGCGGCACACGTCAGCCGGATTCCCCGCCCCGCGACGGAACTTACGGATCCGTGCCGGACGAACGGCCGCGACGACGGCACGCGCCCCCGCGGTGGGTGATCAGGCGCGGCCGTCGCGGGGTGGGGGGTTCGGCTCACCGCACGACTCACCGCACGACACGAACGGGCGTACGTTCCACGGCTTCCTGAACGGGCCCGGTGGTGCACGAGGGCGCCGCTCGGCTTCTTCTGACGGCGGCCGGTGACGTCGACGACAAGGCTGACAATCAGTAACTTCCCGCTCATGTCGCGCCCGACCGTGAAGACCTCGCGCGCGTCCGATCAGGCGGGGCGTCCGGACCTGCCCGGCACCTCGGGCAGGCGTCACCCGAACGGACGAGGCGGCCCGGCCCTAGTTCACGGTCCGTAGTCACCGTGCGAGCCCCGGGGGTTCTTCGGATCCCGCGCCGGAACCCTTCGGGGCAGCCGTCGCGGCCTCCTTCGACCCCCCGCTCCCGGGTTGCGGGGCGGGTGCCCACCGGTGAGTGTGGGCCGCAGTTCACAGCGGACACGAACGAAGGAGAGAGCGCGTCGTGGCGACTCTGTGTAAACCCGCGGTCTCGGTTCCCCAGTATGTGATCACCATGGAGGACACACTCGCTCTCGCGCGCTCGCTGCACGCGGACCACCCTCAACTGCCGCTGGCCCTAAGGCTGATCCAGAACACCGGGGTGGCCAAACGGCATATCGTCCAGCCGATCGAGGAGACACTCCGGCATCCCGGCTTCGAGGACCGGAACATGCTGTACGAGGCCGAGGCCAAGGCACGCGTCCCCGAGGTGATCAGACGCGCCCTCGACCACGCCGAGCTGCGCCCCGCGGACATCGACATGATCGTCTATGTCTCCTGCACCGGCTTCATGATGCCGTCGCTGACCGCCTGGCTGATCAACACCATGGGCTTCCCCGGCGACACCCGCCAGCTGCCGATCGCCCAACTCGGCTGTGCGGCGGGCGGCGCGGCCATCAACAGGGCGCACGACTTCTGCCGCTCGTACCCCGGGGCCAACGTCCTCATCGTCGCCTGCGAGTTCTGCTCGCTCTGTTACCAGCCGACCGACCTCGGAGTCGGATCGCTGCTGTCCAACGGGCTGTTCGGGGACGCCGTCGCCGCCGCCGTCGTACGCGGCGAGGGCGGCACGGGGATCGCGCTGGAGCGCAACGGCTCCCACCTCGTACCGGACACCACCGACTGGATCGCCTACAGCGTCCGGGCCACCGGCTTCCACTTCCTGCTGGACAAGCGGGTACCCACCACCATGGAGCCGCTGGCGCCCGCGCTGCGCACGATGGCCGACCAGCACGGCTGGGACGCCACCGGGCTCGACTTCTACATCATCCACGCCGGCGGACCGCGCATCCTGGACGACCTCAGCCACTTCCTCGAAGTGCCGCCGGAGGCGTTCCGGTTCAGCAGGGGCACGCTCACCGAGTACGGCAATATCGCCAGCGCCGTCGTCCTCGACGCGGTGCGCAGGCTCTTCGACGAGGGCGGGGTGGCCGACGGCGCGCGCGGCATCATCGCCGGCTTCGGGCCCGGCATCACCGCCGAGATGGCGCTGGGGCGCTGGACGACCGCCGGCGCCTCCGCCGGCACCATGATGACCGGAGACCAGGTCATGGAAAGCCTGGAACGCGACAGCGAGCCGTCACCCGTGAGTCAACCGGTGAGGTGACCGCGAGGGCCCCGTCACCCGAACGGCCCCGCGCCACCGCACCGCCGTACGACCGTCACCCCCACCGTCATGGAGCACCGCATGACCCAGCTGACCCAGGCCGAGGGGCTCATCGTCCCTCCGGGCGGGGGCACCACCATCCTCACCGATGCCCAGCAGGTGACCTTCAAGGTCACCGGCGAGCACTCCCGGGTCTCCTCCAGCTTCGAGGTCGTCGTGCCGCCCGGCTTCGACGTCGGCGCCCACCGGCACACGCACAGCGAGGAACTGTTCTACATCCTCGACGGTGAGCTGGACGTGATGGCGTTCGAACCCCGGGTGCGCGGCGAGGACTGGCGGCACTGGGAGTCCTCGTCGGGACTGAAGTCCGTACGGGCCACACCGGGCACGGTCATCGTCGTACCTCCCGGCTGTCCGCACGCGTTCGCCAACCGGGGCGACGGCCCGGCCAAGATGTTCTTCCAGTCGTCCCCGCCCTCCGACCACGAGCGGTACTTCGAGGAACTGCTCGACATCCTCAAGGACGGTGGAACGCCCGATCCGGCCGCCATCGCCGATCTCCGGCTGCGCTACGACATCGAGCAGCTCACCCCGCTGCGGCATGACGCCCGGGACCGTCCCGGCGACGACGTCGGCGCCGGTTCCACGGCCACTCGTATGAGTCACTGACGCTGCGTGAACCCGGTCCCTGACTGACCGTAGGGGGATGGACTCCGCATTGGACATCAGGCGCCCACCGCGGCGAACCTCCCGGCGGGCCCGGTCATCGGTCATCGGCGTCCTGCTCGTCATGGCCGCTCTGACCGCGGGCTGGCCACTGATCGACCGGGCCCTGAACGATCACGAGCGGTTGCCGGACGGCACGCTGCTGGAACTGGGGCCCGACGACAACATCGCGGTGCTGCGGGTGACCGGCGCGGGCTGGGCCCTCAGCAAGTCGGAGAGCGATCCGGACTCGATGTACGTACTGACCCGCGACGGCGTCGACCTGGTCGCCGGATATGTCGCCCTCGCGGCGCCCGGCCAGGCCGGAGAACTGTGGGCGGGGCTGCGCAAGGTCCAGTCCGTCCCGGACGGGAACACCCGGCTCGGTGCTCCTCACCCCGTCACCAGCGCCGGGGGTGCCCGGGGCGAGACCGGCACACTGACCCGTGGCGGCCGTACGGGCACGGCCACGGTTTGGCTGCCGCCCGACCTGAGCTACGCGGTCGAGATCACCGTACTGGCCGGGGCGGACGCGGATCCGCGTGCCTCGGCGGACGCCGCGGCCATGGTCCGTTCCGTCGCCTTCCCCCAGGAGGCGCCATGACGACAGCGGCCGCGGCCTCCAGGTACACCGGACTGCGCGGCTCCGTCCGACGGCGGCCGGTGGGCTGGCTCTGCGGCGTCCTGTGCGTCCTCGGTCTCGCACTGCTCGCTTTCGAATACGGTCCGGCCATCCGGGTGTTCCCCGGCCCGGCGCTGCTGGCCTTCCTGCTGCTGCTGTTCACGCTGGGCATCGGGGTGGCCGTCCTGGGGCGGGTACGTCCGTTCCGGGCGCCGCCGCGCGGCTGGGCCTGGAGCGGGGTCGCCTGGGGGGCCACCGCGGCGACGGGCTGCGCGATCCTGGCCAACGGTGGGCTCCAGGGCATCTGGTCCAAGGCGGCCGGTATCGACTTCGGCTCGCAGTGGGGCGCCGCGCTCACCGCCCCGCTCAACGAGGAACTCCTCAAGGTGTCCGGCGTCGCGCTGATCGCCCTCGGCGCACGGCGGCTGGTGCGCGGGCCGCTCGACGGGTTCTTCCTCGGCGCCTTCACCGGACTCGGCTTCCAGGTCATGGAGAACTGGACCTACGCGATGAACTCCATCCTCAGCGGTGGCGGGGTGAACGCGGACAACGACGTCTTCCAGTCCTTCGTCACCCGGGTCGGGCTGACCGGTCTCGGCTCGCACTGGGCGATGACCGCCGTCTCGGGGACGGGCATCGGCATCCTGCTCGCCCACGGCGGCCGGCCGGTGGGCAGGCGGATCGTATCGGCGGCCCTCTGCCTGCTGACCGCCATGACCATGCACTGGCTCTTCGACTCACCCCTGCTCGGCTCCGCCCCGGGCCTCGCCGGGAAGGTGGCCGTCAACTTCCTTGTCGCCGTGGGGTTCTACGTCGTCCTGCGGCGCGGCGCGCGGCGACGGGCCCGCGCCTTCCTGCTCTCGCCCGGATCCCCGTACTCCATCGAACTGCTCACACGCCGCTCCCGCAGGCGCGCCCTGCGCCGGGTGCCGCCCGCGCGCCGCCCGGCCGCCGCCCGGCGGGCCGCGGACCATCTCGCGGTGGTCGAGGAGTACGCCGGAGCAAACCGACCGCCCGGTTCGGTAGATACTCTCGATGTGAGCGGCAAGTGAATGAGTGACGCCTGTTCGGTGAACCCCTGAATCCCTGAGTCCCTGAATCGCTGGACGGGAGCGTCCCGATGGCACAGCAGCGTGCGGTGGGCACACGCGCCGCGATCCTGGCGGCCGCGGCCTCCGTCTTCGACCGGTGCGGTTACGACGCCGCGACGATCGCGGAGATCACGGCGCGCTCCGGGACGACCAAGGGCGCCCTCTACTTCCACTTCTCGTCCAAGGAGGAGCTGGCGCGGGGCGTGCTGCGCGAACTGACGGGGGTTCTCGCCGTGGAACCGGCGGATTCGCATGTCCAGGAACTCATCGACATGACGATGGCCCTCGCGTACCGCTCCCTGCGCGACCCGATCGTCGGCGCGGGACTCCGGCTGGCCGGGGAGCGGGGATCGGTCGACTTCTCCGGGGCGGGCCCCCTCCCGGCATGGGCGGGGCTGAGCGAGGACGTGCTGCTGCGGGCCGCGGAACGGGGCGAGCTGCTGCCGTACGCCGTGCCTCGGGAGACGGCCGAGCTGGTGGTGAGTGCCTGGGCGGGGATCCAGGTCTACGCGCGCGTCGCGGCCGGCCGCCGGGACGTGGAGCGCCGGATGTCGGTGCTGTGGGCGCATCTGCTGCCCAGTGTGGTGATGCCGCGCCTGCTGCTCGAACTCGACGTGGCGCCCGATCGCGGCGCACGCGTCGAAGCGGTCCGCGCTCTCCGGTCGGTCTCGAGCGGTTCTTGAGCCCGGAGGGAGCGCTGAGTGAGTGCGATCGGGGAGAATGGCGGCAATACAAACCGCGATGGCGGATTGTTTCTACTGGACCCGCCGCACACCGCTTCCGGTCCCGCACACCAGGAGACGATGATGGTCACACAGGACCGCGCCGCGCGTACCCGGCGATCACTGATCCGGGCCGCCGCGGAGATCTTCGCGGTCGAAGGGTTCGTCCCGGCGTCGCTCACCATGATCAGCCGACGGGCCGGGGTGAGCAACGGGGCGCTCCACTTCCACTTCAAGAGCAAAGAAGCCCTGGCGGGCGCGGTCGAGGAGGAGGCCGCGCGGGAGGTGCGGCTGATCACCGAGTGCCGCGACCATGACGAGGCACCGGATCTGCAACTCCTGATCGACGCCACCCACGCGTTGATGCTCCGCCTCGACGAGGACGTCGTCGTACAGGCCGGCTTCGAGCTGAGCGGAGAGCCCTCGCGCCTCGGCGGCATCGATCTGCGGCGGCAGTGGCGGCGCTGGACCGAGGACGTACTCCAACGGGCGGCTTCGTTAGGCGAGTTGGCGCACGGCGTGACGCCGGACGTTGCCGCCGACACCCTGCTGGCGGCGATCGTCGGGTTCGAGGTCCTCGGTGCCCGGGACGGCAAGGAGTGGATCTCCGGTCCCAGGCTGGCCCGGTTCTGGGAGCTGATGCTGCCCGGACTGGCCGCGCGGCCGGACTCCCTGATCGCCGGTGGTTCTCCGGGGGTTGTCCGTCCCCGCGCGAGCGAATCCTGAAATCATCCCTCGGCCGGGGCTCCTCATGCGCGGGGGCATGGAATTTTCCGCATTGTTTACCCGCGTAACTCTGTTGTGCTTTCCAGCGGTTGTCGCGTACCCCAATTCCACCGGCATACCCGGTAAATAAAGGCGTTGGAGATGTGCTCGACGGTTACTCAAGAATTCAAGAAACGAAGCCCGCGCGGGACTAGCATGCCTGGCGTCGAAGAGTCATTCGGCGGGGATTCGACGAGGTGCGGGAGGAAAACCGTGGAGATTCAGGTTCCGGGGCCGCTACGCCAGGAAAGACCGATGAGGGCTCCGGGAAATCCGGTGGCCCTGATCACGGGCGGGACGCGGGGGATCGGGCTCGGGGTGGCACGGGAGCTCGGTGGCCGGGGCCATCGCGTCTTCATCTGTGCCCGGACCGCGCAAGAGGTCAAGCTGACGGTCGAGGATCTGCGCGCGGACGGAATGGAAGCCGAGGGCGCCGTCGCCGACGTCCGCGACCGCGCGTCGGTGTCCGCGCTGGTGGCCGCCGTCGTCGCACAGTTCGGCCCGGTCAACATCCTGGTCAACAACGCGGGCCGGGGCGGTGGCGGACCCACCGCGGAGATAGCCGACGAGCTCTGGTACGACGTGATGGACACCAACCTCAACGGAGTGTTCCTGCTGACCCGTGAAGTCCTGGTGAACGGCGGTCTGCTGGAGTCCGGCTACGGACGCATCATCAACATCGCCTCGACCGCCGGGAAGCAGGGGGTCCTGCTGGGCGCCCCCTACTCCGCCTCCAAGCACGGCGTCGTCGGCTTCACCAGGTCGCTCGGCAAGGAACTGGCGCCGCTCGGCGTCACCGTGAACGCGGTCTGCCCGGGATACGTGGAGACCCCGACCGCCGAGCGGGTGCGCCAGGGGTACGCCGCGGCCTGGGACACCACGGAGGACTTCGTCCAGGCGCAGTTCGAGGCGAACATCCCGCTCGGCCGCTACTCCACCCCCGAGGAGGTGGCGGGCCTGGTCGGCTATCTCACCACGGAGAGCGCCGCCTCGATCACCGCGCAGGCGATCAACGTCTGCGGCGGCATGGGCTACTCCTGAGCCGCCTCCCCGCCGGGACCGTAGACGCATGCGTATGGAACTGAGCTTCGCGGCTATGTTCCGTCTCAATGGAGTGGACTTGACTGTACGCATGACACAGACCACGCAGAACGCCCAGGCAGAGACGAAGACGACGCTCGTCATCGGTGGCACCGGCAAGACCGGACGGAAGGTCGCGGAGCGGCTCGCCGACAAGGGCCTGCCGGTACGCATCGGTTCGCGCAACGCCGACCGGCCCTTCGTATGGGAGGACCCGGCCACCTGGGCGGGCGCGCTGGAGGGCGTCGGAGCCGTATACATCACCTACTACCCCGACCTCGGTTTCCCCGGGGGCGCCGAAGCCGTCGGCGAGTTCTCCGCGTTCGCCGTCGCCCACGGCGCCCGCCGTCTGGTGCTGCTCTCCGGCCGCGGCGAGGAGGGCGCGCAGGCCGGCGAGGAGAAGATGAAGGAGTCCGGCGCCGACTGGACCGTGGTCCGGGCCAGCTGGTTCAACCAGAACTTCAACGAGAGCTTCTTCCTGGAGCCCGTCCTCGCCGGGGAACTGGCGCTGCCGACCGGTGACGCCGTCGAGCCCTTCGTGGACACCGACGACATCGCCGATGTGGCCGTCGCCGCGCTGACCGGGGACCAGCACATCGGCAAGACCTACGAGCTCTCCGGCCCCCGGCTGCTCAGTTTCCAGGACGTCGCCACCGAGCTGTCCAAGGCCACCGGCCGGGAGATCAGCTACATCCCGGTCTCGATCGACGACTACCGCGCCGCACTGGCGGAGCACGGGCAACCGGTCGAGTTCGCCGACCTGTTCGGCCTCATCCTGGACGGCCGCAACGCGTACCTGGTGCACGGAGTGGAGGAAGCCCTCGGCCGCAAGCCCCGTGACTTCTCCGACTTCGCCCGTGACGCCGCCGCCAGCGGCGTCTGGAACGTCTGATCCCGCACGGCGAACGGCCGGGCGGTACCGGTACGCGGACGGCCTCCGCGTACCGGTACCGCCCCGCGAACGACGCACCATCCGCGAGGAGGCGGCCATGAGTACCCCCATGTCCAGCGAGTACGGACTCGCGTCCCTGCCCGGTCACTTCCACGGGTTCGCGCTGATGCACATCGCGATGCGCCGGGACGCCCGCAGACTGCTCGCCGCCGCGCCCGCGCTGACCCCGGCCGGGCTCGGCGCCGCCGCCGCGTGGTGGCGGCAGCTGCGCGACATCATCGACTGGCACCACCACAGCGAGGACGAGGTGCTCTGGCCCGGACTGCTCGGCAGGGCACCGCGGTTCGCCGCCGAGGCACGGCGGCTCGCGGACGACCACGCGGTCCTCGACCGCGCCATGGAAGCGGTCACCACCGCACTGCACCCCGGCGGGAACCCCGCCGCCGTCGGCCCCGCGGCCACCCGCTTCGACTCCGTGCTCCGCGACCATCTGCGGGACGAGGAGACCGTCTCCTTCCCGGTCTTCGCCCAGCTCTCCCCGGGCGACTACCTCGCTGTCGAGCGGAAGGTGATCGCCAGCGCCCCGTTCACGGTCATGACGCGACTCCAGCCCTGGATGTTCGACGGCGCGGACAAACGGTCGGTGGCGCATGTCGCCGCCACCATCCCGCCGCCCGTACGGCTGATCGGCAATACGGTGCTGCGCCGACGGTACGAACGGACCCTCGCCGGAGTGACCCGCCCCCACTGACCCGCCCGACCGGATGAGGAAGCCCCGATGCAGACCGCTCCAGCAGTCGCCGGCCCCGTGCTCGCCGCCGCCACCATCGGCACCGGGCTGATGGCCGGCCTCTACTTCGCCTTCGACGTCTCGGTCATGCCGGGGCTCGCCGGCGCCGACGACCGTACGTTCGTCACCGTGATGGAAAGCATCAACCAGGTCATCGACAACAGCGCCCTGTTCGGCCTGCTGTTCGTCGGGGTGTTCCTCGCCACGGGCGTCGCCGCCGTACTCCAACGACGCCTGGGCCGGCCGGAGGCCGCGCGCTGGACCAGGACCGCCTTCGCCCTCTACGCCCTCTCCGTCGCCATCACGCTGTGCGTCAACGTCCCGCTGAACGGAATGCTGGCCCGCGCCGTATCACTCGGCGCTACTCCCGACTTCGGCGTGGTACGCGGCAGATTCGAGCGGCCGTGGACCACTGCCAACGTCGTCAGGACCCTGGCCTGCACGGCGGCCCTCGGCGCACTCGGCCGCGCCCTGGTCCTGCACCGCAGGGGAGCGGCCCGGCCGCTCTGACGGCCCCGGCCCGTCCGGGCCCACCCGAACCGCGCCCGTCCTCCTACTCGTTCCCCCGCGGGGAGGGCGGGCGCGTCCCATTCTGAGACGGATCCCAAAGAAACGGTGACCCTTCATACGCCGTCGTCTAAGGTGATGACATGGACACACTGACCGGTCTGCTCGAAGGCCCGAAGGCCCGCGGCGCGTTCCTGCTCAAGTCGGTCTTCAGCCCGCCGTGGTCCCTGCGCGTCGAGGACCGTGCGCCCATCTCCGTCGTCACGATGGTCCGCGGCGACGCCTGGGTGCTTCCCGACAACGGGCATCCGGTCCGGCTCTGCCCCGGTGACGTCGCCGTGATGCGCGGGCCCGACGCCTACACCATCGCGGACCGGCCCGACACCCCCGTCCAGATCGTCGTCGGCCCCGAACAGCGCTGCAACACCACCGAGGGCGAGGACGTCACCGAGACGATGGCCCTGGGCGTACGCACCTGGGGCGACGACAGCCGGGCCGGCTCCTCGGTCATGCTCAGCGGTACATACCAGGCACCCAGCGAGATCGGCCGACGGCTGCTGGCCGCGCTGCCCGTCGTACTGGTCCGCCCCGCGGAGGCGGGTGACAACCCGCTGGTACGCATCCTCGCGGACGAGATCGGCAAGGACGAGATCGGCCAGGAGCTGGTCCTCGACCGGCTGCTCGACCTGCTCCTCGTCAGCGTGCTGCGCACCTGGCTCGCGGTCCCCGAGTCCGGCGCGCCCGGCTGGTACCGCGCCCAGAGCGACCCGGTGGTCGGCCCCGCGCTGCGGCTGCTGCACGAACAGCCGGGCAGGGCATGGACGGTGGCCTCGCTGGCGGACAACGTCGGCGTCTCCCGCGCGGGTCTGGCCCGGCACTTCACGACGCTCGTGGGCGAGCCGCCGATGGCGTACCTCACGGGATGGCGGCTGACCCTCGCGGCGGACCTGCTGCGCGAGCCGGACGCGACGGTGGCGACGGTGGCACGGCGGGTGGGATACAGCGGGGCGTTCGCGCTGAGTGCGGCGTTCAAGCGGGTGCGTGGGGTGAGTCCGGCGGAGTTCCGGCGGGGTGGAGGAGGACCGGCGGAGCGGGTGGGGGCGCGGACGCGGACGGTGGTCCTGGATCGGTGAGGCGCGGTGGGGGTGCGGTGTGCGGGTTGCGTTCTCGTCCGGCCGGGCCGGGGCCCGGAGCGCCCCCCGGCGACAACCCGCACACGGAGACCGGCCCTGGCCAGAGACAACCGCACCCACGGCCACCGCGCACCGCGCACCCGACCGCCGAGGTCACGACGAGATCCCCCCGCGCCAGCCACCGCCCCGCGAACCGCAAGGTCGCCCCCCGCGGCGGGGGCGACGACGGGGTGAGGGCCGCCGTGAACGTGCCCGTCGGGGTGAGGCGGACCTCCGCCTCCGCGAAGCCCAGCCACCGCTCCGTGGCCGGGAACCACGCCTTGTAGACCGCCTCCTTCGCGGAGAACAGCAGCCGGTCCCAGCACACCCCCGGCCGCTCCGCGGCCAGCCGGTCCAGCGCCGCGCGTTCGGTGGTGGAGGCGATCAGGCCCAGTACGCCGCGCGGCAGCGGCCCCGCCGGCTCCGCGTCGATGCCCAGCGCGGCCACGTCCGTCGCTCTGGCCGCCACCGCCGCCCGGTAGCCGTCGCAGTGGGTGATGCTGCCGACCACCCCGTCCGGCCACTGGGGCGCGCCGCCCGCGCCCGGGAGCAAGGGCCCGGGTGCCAGGCCCAGTTCGGCCAGTGCGCGGCGCGCGCAGGCGCGGGCCGTGGCGAACTGTGCGCGCCGGCGCCGGCGCCGGCCCGCCATCAGCGCCGCCTCCTCGGGGAACAGCGGCGCGGGCGCCAGATCGTCGAAGGCTTCGGCCGATCTGACGCCCGGGGGGAGGATCTCCTCGATCACGGACTCAGCGGGGACGGGTGATCAGGCCCGACACGGCGCGTACGATCTCCGCCGGCCGCTCGAGGGGCAGCGTATGACCGGCGCCCGGGAGGCGTTCGAACCGCGCGTCCGGCAGCGCCTTGGCCAGCGCCTCGCCCAGTTCCGGCTTGACGACCCGGTCCTGCTCGCCCGCGAGCACCACGGCGGGTACCTCGACGGTGGCCAGCTCCGCGCGCAGATCCATGCCCCGTGACGAGGCGAAGCAGTCGGCGCGTACCCGCGGGGAAGCCGCCGCGAACAGCTGCCGGTTGACTTCGAGGGCGTACGGGTCGACCCCCTTGCCCATCGTCTGGGCCAGCAGCCGCCGGCCGAGCGCCGGCCGCCGCAGGGCCCGGGAGAACAGCGCGCTGCCCATCATGCGCACCTCGCTGTCGGGGGTGTCCTGGTCGTGCGCGGCGGTGCCCAGCAGGACCAGCCCGCGCAGCCCGTGCGCGGCGTCCCGGTGGGCGGTGACGTACGAGAGGGCCGCGAAGCCGCCGCCGGAGTGCCCGACCAGGAGCGCGTCGCGGGAACCGGTCTCGCCCAGCACCGCCGCCAGGTCCGCGCCGAAGCGGCGGATGGTGATCGGCTCCTTGCCCAGGCCGGAGGCGCCGTGCCCGCGCTGGTCGTACAGCACCACCCGGTGGCCGGAGCGGATCAGCCGGTCGGCGACCGTACCCCAGACGCGGCGGCCGGCCGCCCAGCCGTGCGAGAGGACGACGGTCGCGCCGGTGGGGGCCCGCAGCGGGGCGAGGACGGTGACGGCGAGCGCGGCGCCGTCGTCCGTGCGTACCGTGGTCTCCTCGGTGCGCGAGGCGGCCCTCGTGGTGCTCACCGGGTCCTCCCGGCCAGCGGCTCGGTCAGCAGCGTGTTGAGCGAGCCGAAAGCGGCCAGCGTCGCCTTCGAGTGCTCGGCGCCGATGTCGGCGACCTTGGCCAGAAGCTTCAGTCTGCCGTGCGGGCGCCCCCGGAAGTGCATGCTGACGCGGGTGCGGTGGCCGTCGTCCAGCGGTTCCAGGATGAAGTCGCTCGGACCGCGGAAGGCTCCGTCGACGTACTCGACGGTCAGCCGGCGGCCCGGTACGACGGAGACCGTACGGGCGGTGAAGCGGAGCTTGAGCCCGCCCTTGTCGACGCCCTTGGTGTGGACCGTCACGCCGACCTCGCCGCCCACCACGTCGGGTGCGCCGGAGACGGTCGCGAAGGTGTTGGCGGGCACCCACCAACGGGCGGCACCGCGGAACTCGGCGACGAGCGCGTCCCAGACGACGTCCGCGGGGGCGTCGACCACCGCCTCGTCGATGATGTCGTAGCCGTTCATGCCAGTCTCCCTGTGTGGGGCGGCGGATGGGAAGGTCGGGAAGCGGGGCCCGGGGAAGGGCCCCGCTCCGGTGCGGCCGGGCCGGATCAGGCGAAGAAGCCCTGACCGGGCGTGAGGATGTCGGCAGGGTCGTAACGCCGCTTCGCGTTGCAGAGGTCGGAGTAGCGGTTGCCGAAGTGCCTCTTCCAGTCCGCGGGGGTCATCCGCGGAATGGCACCGACCAGATAGCGCTTGGCGCCCAGCGCCACGGCCTTGTCGTACAGCCGTCGGTTCTGCTCCAGCATGCCCGCGATGTCCGGCTCACCGGGGTGCGGGAAGCGCAGCAGGTCGAAGAGGTAGCCCACGGAGTCGTTCGGCTGCACCGCCATCGGACGCCTGAGCTTCGACGTACGGTACGGGTAGGTCAGCACGAAGCCGACGCCCAGGTCGTTCGCGGTGAGATCCGCCTCGGCGATCTGGAGGAACTGCTTCACCTTGGACGCCGGCAGGAACAGGCTCAGCCAGGGCTTGGGCTGGTCCCAGTAGTCCGCCTCCTTGTAGTACTCGACATACGCGTCGAACCGGTAGACGTAGTCGAGGAACGCCATGTCGTCGATGACGGCCTCGGAGCGGACGTCCCGCAGCCCCGCGATCAGCGGCTCCCGGGCGGGGGCGGTACCGGTGTAGGTCGCGCCCAGCTCCATCTTGTAGCGCCAGCCCGAGTCGTCCGGCTTGCGCTGGAGTTCACCGGCCTGGACCTCGAACCGGCCCTCCGCCAGGACCTTCTCCGCGTCGGCGAGATAGGTCGCCACGTCGTTGTAGACGAGGTTGAAGACGACCACCCGCTCCTTGGGCGGGACGATCCGCACCGTGGCGCGGACGATGATCCCCACCTGGCCGCCGCCGGCCAGCGCCGCGTTGAACAGGTCGGGGCGGACGGCGGGGGAGGCGGTGAGCAGCTGCCCGGCACCCGTGACGATGTCGATCGACTCGATGGTGTCGACCGCCAGGCCGTACGTGCCGACCGTGCCCCCGATGCCGCCGACGCTGATCGTGCCGCCGATCGACAGATGCATGTAGTCGGGCATGGCCGGCGGCATCTTGCCCTTGGCCAGGGCCGCTTCGGTGAGCTGGTGCCAGGTGACACCCGCCTCGACGACAGCGGTGTTCGCGCCGATGCTGACGATCTTCGACAGACCGCGCGAGTCGATCGAGATACCGCCCGGGACCGCCGCCTGGCCGTAGTTGGAGTGCGACTCCAGATCGTCACCGGTGCCGCTGCGTCCGTTCGCGGCGATCTTCAGCTTGTTGGACCGGGCGAAGTTGACCATCTTGACGATGTCGTTGACCGAGCCGGGCACCAGGACGGCCCAGGGGGTGATGTCCGACACCAGGTTGCCGAAGTCCTTGCTGAACTGCACGAGGTCGGCCGCCGAGGTCTTGAGCGTGCCGTCCAGCGCCGGTACGGGCGACACGCCGCCACCGCCGTGGCCGCGGCCCGCCTCGGCGGCGGTGGCCCATGTCTGGGTGGCGACGTTCCAGCCCACGACGGTCGCCGCGGTGGCGGCCATTCCGCCCAGGACTCTTCGGCGGGACGGGGTATTGGTGCTCATCTGATCCGTTCTCCCGTTCGTCATGCGTGATTGACGGCCGGTCGCCCGGCGCCCACGGTGGTGGCGAGCTGGTACTCGCCCAGGTCGAAGTGCTTGGTGCCGTTGCGGAACCGCCAGGTGTACGTGGGCCAGATCGACGGGTTGCGCCCGGCGCTGTCCAGGTACCAGCTCTTGCAGCCGCCGGCGCTCCAGACCGCGCGCGCCTGGCGCTTGTCGAGCGTGGCGTTGTACGCCCGCTGCGCCTCCGGCCGTACCTCGACGCTGGACAGCCCGCGCTTGTCCATCTGCTTGAGCGCGTCCACGACGTAGGCGATCTGGGACTCGATCATCACGGTCTGCGAGGAGTGGCCCAGTGTCGTGTTCGGGCCGAGCATCATGAAGAGGTTGGGGAACCCGGCGATGGTGGTGCCGCGGTGCGCGGACATTCCCTCGCTCCATGCCTCCCGGAGCTGAACCCCGTCCCGGCCCCAGATGCGCCGCGCGATCGGACGGTCCGTGGCGAGGAAGCCGGTGCCCATGATGATGGTGTCCACCTCGCGCTCCCGGCCGTCCTTGGTGACGACGGACTTGGCGCGGACATGGTCGATGGAGTCGCTGACGATGTCGACGTTGGGCTGCTGGATCGCGGGGTACCAGGTGTTCGAGAACAGCAGCCGCTTGCAGGCCACGACATAGTCGGGGGTGAGCCGCTCCCGCAGCGCCGGGTCCTCGACGCTCTTCTTGAGATGGTCCGAGGCCATCTTCTGGACCTTCTCGGCGACCTTGGGCCGGGCGAAGGCGAAGGCCAGGACTTCCCGGCCCCACATGTTGAAGTTGCGCCGGAAGCCCTGGTAGCCGGGGAAGCCGCGCAGCATCTTCGTGTGGAACGCGCTGTTGGCCTTGTCGTTCTTGGGGCCCACCCACGGAGGCGTGCGCTGGTACAGGTCGAGGTGCCCGACCTGGGGCTGGATCTTCGGCACGAACTGGATGGCCGAGGCTCCCGTACCGATCACGGCGACGCGCCTGCCGGTCAGATCGTGGTCGTGGTCCCAGCGGGCCGAGTGGAAGACCTTCCCCTCGAAGTCGGCGAGCCCCGGCAGATCGGGGACGGCCGGCTCACTGAGGTAGCCGGCACCCGCGACCAGGACCTGGGCGGTGTACTCGCCGCCCGAGGTCTCGATGCGCCAGCACCGGGTGTGCTCGTCCCAGCGGGCCGCGATCAGCTCGTGGTTGAAGCGGATGTGCGGGCGGACCCCGAAGCGGTCGGCGCAGTCCCGCAGATACGCGTACACCTCGTCGCGCTTGGCGAACGTGCTCTTCCACTCCGGGTTGCGGGCGAAGGAGAAGGAGTAGAGATGGGCCTGGACGTCACAGGCGCACCCGGGGTAGTCGTTGTCGCGCCAGGTGCCGCCGACCTCGTCGGCCCGTTCGAAGACCAGGAAGTCGTCGATGCCCTGCTGGAGCAGCCTGATGGCCGTTCCCAGCCCGGAGAAACCGGTGCCGATGACCGCGACCCGCAGATGACGGTTGGGCCCCCGGCCGGCCGGGCGCTCCGGGTCCGTACCGCTGTTCACCCCGTCTCCGCGGGCGGGTTCGAGAATGCTCGTCACGGCGGCCTCCTCAGCCCCTGCGCGCGATGGTGACGCGGAAATTGTTGAAGAACTTGTCTTCGAGCGTGTACGCGAAGATGTCGAGGTAGCGCTCGAAGCGGGCCACGACCTCCTCGCCCTCCAGGGCGACGGCCGTCGCACGGTCCGCGGCCAGCCGCTTCAGCCAGGCGCGGCACGCCAGGGCGAAGGACTCCCGCTCGTTGACGATCTCCACGACCTCGAACTGGCCCTCGGCGGCGGCGGCCAGCTCGTGGAGATGCGGAATGTGCATCCCCTCGAACTCGGAGCGCTGGAGGAACTTCAGATCGGCGAGCAGCTCCCGGTTCATGGGCTGCGCCTCGGCCGTCATCGTGTGCAGGACGAACTTCGCGCCCGGGTTCAGCGCCTTGTACACCTGGCTGAAGAAGAAGCGGTAGCGCTTGGTGCGCTCACGCGGCGGCAGGTTGGACGAGACGAAGTGCTCCAGCGCGTTGATGCAGAACGCCGCGTCGTACTTCTCGTCCGTCGCGTGGTCCGCCCAGCTCTCCACCCGCGTGGTGATACGAGGGTTGTCCAGGCCGGCGATGAACGCCTCCTGGGTGCGGCTCAGCGTGAGGCCGACCGCCTCCTCCACCCCGTGCACGGTGGTGAGCCGGTTGAGCATGGTGCCCCAGCCGCAGCCGATGTCCAGCACGCGGCGGGCGCCCTGGGCACCCGCCAGCGCGGCGAACGTGTCGAGCTTGCGCTCCTGGGCCTCGTCCAGTGTCGCGACGAGATCCTCGCCCTGCTCCCAGTAGCCGCCGGAGTACATCATGGTCGGGCCCAGCAGGAGCCGGTAGAAATCGTTGCTGACCTCGTAGTGGTGTCTGACCGCGTCGACCTCGGGGTCCACCGACCTGGGTGCGACCGTTGTCATCCTCGACCTCTTTCCTGATCCTGTCGCTGCGCCGCTCGTACCGACCGTGTGATGCGGTCACGAGATAACCGCGTGGCTCGCAACAGATGTGCAAGACGGCGGTGCGTCAACGGTGTTGCGTCCCGGTTGCGCGCGTCGCGCTTCCATGCCACTCGACACCGGTTGCACCGCGAGAGAGGACCGAAGCTCATGACGCTGCCCACCATCGAAGAACTGGCGAGCCAGCTGGAGGCCGTGTCGGGCGCCGAGGAGGTCGGCCCCGACGCACCGCTCCAGCACATCGCGGACGTCGACTCGCTGGACCTGATGGAGTGGCTGTACGGGTTCCAGAACCAGTACCCGCACATCCCCGCCGACGAGTCGCTGTTCGCGGACCTCGACGACACGACCACGCTGCGGCATGTGTACGAGCGGATCGTCGCGCTCGTCCCGCAGCCGGCGCAGGCGTAGCGAGAGCGCCCATGAACGGCTTCGACATCACCGGGTGGGGCATGGCCGTACCCGAGCGCAAGGTCACCAGCGTGGAGCTCGCGGAGCGGTTCGGTGTCGACGAGAACTGGATCGTCAGCCGCTGCGGCATCCGGGAGCGCCGTGCCGTGGGGCCGGGACAGACGACCGCCTCGCTGGCTGTCGAGGCCGGCCGGCGTGCCCTGGAGAAGGCGGGCCTGACCGGTGGCGACATCGCCCATCTGATCGTCGCCACCGCCACGCCCGAGCAGCCCTCACCGGCCACGTCCGCGTTCGTCCACCACGATCTCGGCATCGCGGGCAGCGCGCACGACGTCAACTCGGAGTGCGCGGGCTTCGTCTACGGTCTGGTGTCGGCGATGGCGCTGATCGCCATCGATCCCCGGCCGATCCTGCTGATCGGCTCCGACACGCACACCCTGACGGCCAACCCCGCCGACCGCGATCTGTCGATCCTCGTCGGCGACGGGGCCGGCGCGGTCGTGCTCCAGCCGGGGCCCGAGAACCGGGTCAAGGCGTGGAACCTCGGCGCGGACGGCTCGTGCACCGGCAGTCTGAAGGTGCTGGCGGGCGGCAGCAGGATGCCGACCACCGAGGAGACGGTCCGCGAGGGGCTGCACTTCGCCAAGATCAACGGCAACGAGATCTATCTCAACGCCGTGCGCTACACGGTCCGTACGGTCCGGGAGACGCTGGAGAGCGCCAAGGTCGACGCGGCCGACATCGACCACGTCATTCCGCACCAGGCCAATATCCGCATCATCAACTCGATCCTCAGCCACACCGGTCTGCGGCCCGAGGCGCTGGTCACCAATCTGGAGCGGTACGGCAACACCGCGTCGGCGTCCATCCCGATCGCCCTCACGGAGGCGCTGGAGGACGGCCGGATCCAGCCGGGCGACCAGGTGCTGCTGGCCGGCTTCGGCGCGGGGATGACCTGGGGATCGATGCTCCTGGAGTGGGGCGGGGAGAGGAAATGAGCCGTAACAGCGAGCCGGGCACCCGTCCCGAGCGGCCGGTCGCCCTGGTCACGGGGGCGTCCGGCGGGCTCGGGCAGGCCCTGGCCCTCGAACTCGACGCGCTCGGCTGCCGGGTCGCCGTCCACTACAACAGCTCGGAGGCGCAGGCCCGCGCCGTCCGGGAGAAGCTGAGCAACGACTCGGTCGTCGTGACCGGCGACGTCGGCTCCTGGGACGCCGTCACCGCGATGTACGCCGAGATCAGTGAACGGCTCGGCCCGGTCGACGTACTCGTCAACAACGGCGCCATCCGCAAGGACGCGCTGATGGCGATGCAGTCGCCGGCGGACTGGCAGCAGGTCATCCAGACCAATCTGATCGGTTCGTTCCACACCGCGCGGGTGTCCGTCCCGTACATGCTCCGGCAGCGGTGGGGCCGGATCATCAATGTGGTGTCGCCCTCCGGACTGATCGCGACGGCGGGTCAGACGGCCTATTCCGCCTCGAAGGCGGGTCTCATCGGCTTCACCCGCACCCTGGCGGCCGAGTGCGGCAGACGCGGTGTGACCGTGAACGCGCTCTCCCCGGGGTTCATGATCACGGGTATGACCGAGAACCTGCCGGGACATGTCATCGAGGGGATGGAGGGCAAGGCCCCCATTCCGCGCTTCGTCACGGTCGAGGAAGTGGCCCGCAGCGCGGCCCTGTTCCTGGACCAGGACTGTATGACGGGCCAGGTCATCAGCATCGACAGCGGTGTCTCCATCACCTGAGACCCGCACGCGCGCACAGAGAGGCGGCCCGGCGTATTCGCCGGGCCGCCCGCGTATGTCCCCCCGCCGAAGCCCCTACGCCACACGCCACTCGGGCGCCGGGGGCGCGGGGTGGGTGAGGCAGCCGTCCGGAGTCAATAAGCAGGGCCGCGGCGGGGCGGGGCGCGGGTAAGGGGCCTCGAACATGCCCATCAGCAGCGGGTCCAGCCGGGGCACGGCGCCGGTGCCGGGCTCCGGTCTTCGACGGGTGTCGGAGCCGCGCAGCAGTTCCAGATAGGCGGCCTGGCTCTCCGGGGCCGGATCGATCCCCAGCTCCTCGGCGAGCACCTCCCTGAGCTGCTGGTACGTGCGCAGCGCCTCGGCACGGTTGCCGGCCGTCCGGTGCGCCGCCATCCGGCACCGGTAGGCGCTCTCCCTGAACGGGGCACGCCGTACCGCCTCCTCGGCGTACCGCAGCGCGTGATGCTCGTCGCCCAGCGCCGCCGAGGCCAGACTCGCCGTCTCCAGCGCGGACAGCCGCAGCTCGTCGAGCCATTCCCGCACGCCGTTGACCCATTCGCCCTCGTGAGCGGGCAGGAATGACCCGCGTAGATTCGACACCGCGGCGGCGGCGAGCTGTTGCGCGACGGCGAACGAGCCGGTGGCGTACGCCTCGGCCGCCTCGGTCGCCGCCGCCTCCGCGCACTCGAGGTCGACGGCCGCGTCGTCCGGCAGCCGCAGCAGATAGCGGCCGCCCTGGGCGACCAGCGGGGTGACCCCGGGCCGCTGCTGGGGGAACGTGACGAACGTACGGACCCGGCTGACAACACTGCGCAGGGCCGAGGCCCAGGTGTCCGGCAGCCCGTCGGGCCAGACGGTGTCGGCCAGTTGATCCCGGCTGGTACCGGCGGACCGTTCGAGGATGAGCCTGGCGAACGCGACTTGAGCCTGAGCGCTGGACAGATGCTGTGGCGGAACCCCTTCGGGTTCGATCGTTACAAGGCCAGCGAGTCTGATGAGCAAGCTGTACTCCCCGGTGCGGTCGGCTCTGGGCCGGTTGCACCGACGGCGGCTGCCGCCGGCGAGGGTGTCGACATCACGCCAGGGGGCCCCGCCACAGTGGTCCTTGTGAAGGAGTTCGGGACACTCTGTGCATGCCCCCTGCACAGAAATTGGACGATATCAATCGGCCATCTCGGTGTGTCAATAGTGGCCGGGGAACATTCCCCTGGATTTCCCTGGAGACCTTCATTCCGCTTGCGGAAAGCTGTCGCTCTGTTCTTGCGTTCCTCTCTTTCCCCACTTCAGAGCCGTGTTGCGCGCGCCTTGCGCGCCTGTCGTTGAATTGCGTCGCAACTCTGAGTCCAGGTTGAGCGGACTCCGGTAATTGTCCGAAACGTGGTGAGGAGATGTACGTGAACACATCCGGGGGCTGGGAACGTCTCGCGCCGAAACTGGCCGCGACACACCGCCGCGTGCGCGCCCTGGAGTGGGAGCCCGCCCGCCGCAACAGCTTCGTGACGTACACGGTCGAGCGCGACTCCGCCTACGCCGACCTCGACGGTGAACGCCTCCTGATGATGTCGGGCTACAGCTATCTGGGCCTGGCGGGCGACGAGCGCGTGGTCGCCGCCGCCAAGGCCGCCGTCGATCTGTACGGCACCGGCAACCACGGAGTGCGGGCGCTGGCGGGTTCGATCCCGCTGCACGAGGAACTGGAGGCGGAGGTCGCCCGGTTCGCCGGCCGCCAGGAGGCGCTGGTGTTCGGCTCCGGGTACGCCGCCAACGTCGGCACGGTCGGCGCGCTGGTCGGCGCAGGGGACACCGTACTGATCGACAAGTACGACCACGCCAGCATCGTGGACGGCTGCCGGCTGAGCGGCGCCACCGTCACCCGCTTCCGGCACAACGACGTCGGCCACCTCGCCCGCAGGCTCGCCGCCGCGAGCCCGGACGGGATCCGGCTCGTCATCGTCGACAGCGTCTACTCCATGGACGGCGACATCGCGCCACTGCCGGAGCTGCGCCGGGTCTGCGACGAGCACAACGCCCTGCTGATGGTGGACGAGGCCCACGCGCTGGGTGTCATCGGTGCCACCGGCAAGGGCATCGAGGAACACTTCGACTACACCGCGAGAGTCGACGTCAAGCTGGGCACGCTCTCGAAGGCCATCCCCTCGATGGGCGGCTGGGTGGCGGGACCGAGCGAGCTGATCGGCCATCTCAAGTACGCGGCACGGCCGTTCCTCTTCTCCGCGGCCCTCGGCCCGGCCCAGTCGGGCGCGGCCCTCGAATCGCTGCGGATCCTGGACCGCGAGCCCGAGCGCGTCAGCCATATCCAGCGGGAGTCCGCGCGCTTCCGGCGGATGCTGAACGACGGCGGGATGCGCACCGGTGACAGCGAGACCGCCGTCGTCCCCGTCATCGCCGGCTCCGACGACGCCGCGTACGACTACGCCACCGCCTGCCGCGCGGCCGGCGTCATCGGACTGCCGGTGGTCACCCCGGCCGTCCCCAACGACCTGGCCAGGCTGCGGATCGCCATCACCGCACGCCACACCAAGAGCGACATCGACTTCGCCGCGGAGGCGTTCCTCAAGGCCGCCCACGTGTGCGGACTGATCAAGGACTGACGGACTGACGGTCAGTCAGCCCGGCGCAACTCACGTCCTAGCCTTCGCCCTTCGCCCTCCGACGTTCGTACGGGATACGGGATCCGAGATGCCAAACTCACCGAGGCACGCACCGTCACACGCGCCCGTCGCGATCACCGGCATGGGCGTCGTCACCCCGGCCGGCTGCACCCCGGACGACCTGTGGGCCGCGCTGCGCGCCGGGAAGTCCACCGCCGCCGCGCTGACCCATCTCGACCTGGAACGCCACCGGGTGCGCATCGGCTGCCGGGTCCGCGGGCTCGACTCCCTCGGCCTCGTGCCCGCCAAGGACGCGCGCCGGATGGACCCGTTCGCGCTGTACGGGACGACCGCCGCCCTCGCCGCCCACCGGGACGCGGGAGCGCCCGCCGCGGACCCCGGCCGTACCGCCATCGTCGTCGGCAACGCCGTCGGCGGCCGGGCGACGAGCGACCTGGAGTCCCGGCACTTCACCGAGTCGGGACCGCACCGGGTCAATCCGCTGATGCCGCTGATGACCATGCCCAACGCGGCGGCGGCCCAGATCTCGATGCGGCTCGGCTGGCAGGGCCCCGCCCTGACCATCGCCACCACCTGCGCCAGCGGCGCCGACGCCATCGGCCACGCGCTGACACTGCTCCAGACCCACCGGGCCGATGTCGTGCTGGCCGGTGGCTGCGAATCGACGCTCACCCCCGTCACCCTCGCGGGGTTCGGCAACCTCAACGCCGTATCGCTGCGCAACGACGACCCGGAGCACGCGTCCAGGCCGTTCGACGCCGACCGCGACGGATTCGTGATGGGGGAGGGCGCCGGGTTCGTCGTCCTGGAACGCCTCGACGACGCGCGGGCGCGCGGCGCCCGTACATACGCCACCGTCGCCGGTTACGCCGCCACCTCCGACGCGTACCACCTGGCCATGCCGCTGCCGGACGGCGGCGCGGCCGTCGGCGCGATGGCGGGAGCCATCGCCGACGCGGGCCTGGCCCCCTCCGACATCGTCCATGTCAACGCGCACGGCACCTCGACCCCGCACAACGACCGGGCCGAAGCGATCGCGCTGGCCAAGGTGTTCGGCACGGACGGGCCGCCGGTCACCGCGAACAAGAGCGTCATCGGCCATCTCATCGGGGCCGCGGGCGCCGTCGAACTGATCGCCACCGTGCAGGCGATGAGCCGGTGCGAGGTCCCTCCCACCGCCAACCACGAACAGCTGGAGCCAGGTATGGAAATCGATGTGGTCCACGGCGCCCCGCGCGCCGTGGCGTCCGGACCTGCCCTCTCCAACTCCTTCGGTTTCGGCGGCCACAACTCCAGCCTGGTGGTGGCCCCGATATGACCACCGCCCCCGCCCCGGCGGTGACGCGAACCGTCACCGCCGAAGAGATCGCCGCCTACCGGGGTGCCGTCCGCGCCGCGCTGCCCGCCGCGCGGGACCAACTCGCCTCGCCCGTACACGCGTTCGTCCTCGCCCATACCGTCGCCGAGCACACCGTGGCGGCCCTGACCGCCGACGAACCCGGCCCCGTGTCCGTCGTCCACCTCGGCCAGGACATCCGCTGCCGGCGGCTCGTACGCGCCGGTGAACAGGTCACCGTACGGCTCGATGTGCTCGGCGCCCGCCGCGAACCGCGCGGGATCCGGGTCGTCCTGCGCTCCCGGCTGACCGGCGACGGCGCGGATTCCACGGGATCCACGGGACTCACGGATTCCACGGAACTCGCCGGATCCACGGACCCGGGAGGCACGGAGCCGTTCGCCGAACTGGTCACCAGCGCCCTGCTCGTGGGCGCGACCGCCCTCGAACCCTTCGGGGAGATCTCCGGCGGCGCCTCCGTTCCCGCGCCCGCCGGAGCCGCCGAACCCGCCACCGTCGTCCACGAACCGACGGTGGAGTGGATCCGCCGCTACGCCCGGGCTTCCGGCGACGAGAACCCGATCCATCTCGACGCCGACGCGGCCCGCGCCGCCGGCTTCGGCTCGGTCATCGCACACGGCATGAGCGTGGTGGCCCTGGCGGTCGAGGAGATCACCGACCGGTACGCGGACGGAGACGCCGGCCGGATACGAGGGATCGGCGGCCGCTTCTCGGCGCCCGTCGCGCCCGGCGAGCCGCTCCGCTTCGACCTCCAGCCGGACGCGGCCCGCCGGGTGGTGCGCTTCGGCTGCCGCACCCCCGCGGGACCCGCCGTCAAGAGCGGCTGGGTCGAACTGGCCGGGCACGCGGCAGGACCGGAGAACGGGAGCCGGCCATGACGACGGACCACCCCGGCACGGACGGCCTCGGCACGGAGCGCCCCGGCACGGACCGCCTCGGTCTCGTGGGCGGCTTCCTCTCCCAGGTCCGTGAACGGCCCGACGCCACCGCCCTGGTGTGGAACGGCGAGGAGACCAGCTACCGCGAGCTGTACGAGCGGGCCGGACGCGAGCGCGACCGGCTGGCCCGGCTCGGGCTCACCCCCGGCGAGCCCGTCGGCATCCTGGCCACCAAATCGCCCGCGGCCGTCGCCCTGGTGCTGGCCTGTCTGCTGGCGCGGCGCCCCTTCCTGCTGCCCTCGCCCGCGCTCGCCGACTCCCTGCTCGCGGATCTCTTCGCCCAGGCGGGCTGCCGACAGGTGATCACCGCCGACGGCACGGACGCCACCGTGACACCGAACCCCGAGGTCGCCGCACAGCCGCTGGCACCCCGCGAGGCCGCCGAGGTGTCGTTCATGCTCACCACCTCCGGCTCCACCAGCCTGCCCAAGATCGTCCCCCTGGGCCGGGACGCGGTGAACCGGTTCGTCGCCTGGGCCGCCCCCGCCTTCTCGATCGGGCCCGGCGTCACCGTTCTCAACTACGCACCTCTCAACTTCGATCTCTGCCTGCTGGACATCTGGACGACCCTCGCCCACGGCGGCCGGGTGATCCTGGTCGACCCGGCGCTGGCCGCCCGGGGCACGCATCTGCTCGACCTCCTCGTCCGCCATGACGTACGAGTGGTCCAGGCGGTGCCGATGTTCTACGGGCTGCTGCTCGACGCGGCCGAGCGGCGCGGAGCGACGCTCCCCGGGGTCGGGCACGTGATGTTCAGCGGCGATGTCATACCCGACCGCACCTTCGCCGCACTGCCCGGACTCTTTCCCGGCGCGCGGATCCACAACATCTACGGCTGCACCGAGACCAACGACAGCTTCGTCCACGAGGTCGACACCGGCGCCACCGAGTTCCCGCCGGTGCCGATCGGCCGCCCGCTGCCGGGAGTCGAGGCCCTGATCCTCACCCCGGAGGGCGCGGCCGTCGAGGGGCCGGGCTCCGGTGAACTGTACGTCTCCACGCCCTTCCAGGCGGCCGGCTACCTCGACCGGACCCGCCACGCGGACAAGTTCACAGGACATCCGCTGGGACTCGACGACCGGCGCTGGTTCCGCACCGGCGATCTGGTGCGGCGCGACGCCGACGGCCGGCTCCATCTCACCGGACGCGCCGACCACCAGGTCAAGGTCCGCGGGGTCGCCGTGAACACCGCGGAGATCGAACGGGTGCTGCTCGACCACCCCGCCGTACGCGAAGCGGGGGTGGCCGCCGTGCCCGACCCGATCGAAGGACGCCGGCTCATCGCGGCCGTACAGACCGAACCGGGCAGCGGGCTCAGCTCCCTGACATTGCGTCAGCACTGTGCGCGTCGTCTGCCCAGGGCGGCCGTACCCGCCAAGCTCCGGATCGTCGACGAGCCGCTGCCCAAGACCGCCACGGGAAAGGTCGACCGCAAGGCGCTCGACCGTCTCGACGAGCTGTCCACCATCTCCACCGTCACGTCAGCCACAACCGCCCAGGGAAGGACGTCATGAGCCACGCCGGCACCATCAAGCAGTTCGTCATCGAGGAGTTCCTGCCGGACATCACCGCCCAGGAGCTGGCGGACGACCACGATCTGCTCTCGGACGGGGTCATCGACAGCCTCGGTGTGCTCAAGCTGATCGCCTGGGTCGAGGACCGCTTCGAGCTGCCGATCGGCGACGCCGACCTGGACCCCGACAACTTCCGCAGTGTGGCGGCCATCGACGCGTTCATCGCCGGTGCGCGCCGTCCCGAGGTGGCGGGCGGCTAGCGGTGCACGACGCACTCACCGGCCTGCTGGAGCGGCGCGCACCGGTCGGCCTCGGAACCTGGCGGTCGTTCTGGGACCAGCTCGGCGACGGCGGCCTCGACAGAGCGCAGTCCCTCGCCCTGCTGGCCTCCCTGGCCACCGCACTGCCCGGCCACGACACACTGCGTCCGCTGCTCGACTCGCTCGCCGAACGGCGGCCCGCGCGGCCCGCGGGCCGCTGGCCCGGCACGGTCAACGTGGTGGGCACCGGAGGCGGACCGAAGACCTTCAACATCTCCACCGCGTCGGCGTTCGTCGCCGCCGCGACCGGGGTGCGGGTCGTCAAGACGGGCTCGCGCGCGTACACCAGCTCGCTCGGCTCCGTCGATCTGCTGGAACGGCTCGGCGTCCGGCCGACCTCCTCCTACGACCAGACCGCCGACACACTGGACCGGTACGGCATCGCCTTCGCCGGACCGTTCGTCTACCCGGCCCAGCTGACCCGGCTGGCCAGGACCATCGCGCCGACGAGCATGAAACCCTTCGGCCGCTTCCTCAACGCCCTCGGGCCGTTCCTCGCGGACCTGCCCGTCACGGCGCAGGTCACCGGGGTCTCGGCGAGCGCGCCCCTGTCCGAACTCCGCTCGCTCGCCAGGACCGAGCCCCGGCCCGGCCGGACGCTGTGGCTGACCGCCAACGACCGCGGCGCCGACGAACTGCTCGGCTTCGCCGACAACACCATCCACACCCACGACGGCCGCGAACTCCACATCCCCGCAGGGAAGCTGGTTCCGTCTGACGGAGGCTTCGACGATCTCGGGCCCGCCCGGGACCCCGCCTCCGCACCCGCCCACTTCCTGTCCGTCCTCGACGGCACCGAGGGGGAGGTGGCCACCCGTACGGTCTGCCTCAACGCGGCGGCGCTGTCCGTGGCGAGCGGTCACACCACCGACTGGACGCGAGCCGTCGCCGCGGCCCTGGAGGCGGTACGGAGCGGAGCCGCCCGCGCGCTCGCCGAGCGCGTACGGGCCGGGACACGGCCGGCGCCCGCCCGGACGAGAGAGGTGTGACCCATGGCTGACTTCTTCTCCCGCACCGGTCCCGGCGAGGGACCGGGCCTGGCCCTCTTCCTCAACGCCGGGGACCCGCCGCTCGATGTCCTCGCCGACCTCGTTCTCATGCTGGACGAGGAGGGCGTCGACTGCCTCGAACTCGCCGTGCCCTTCCCCGACTCGGTCACCGACGGGCCGGTGATCCGCCGCTCCGCCCGCCGCGCCCTCGACCGGGGTGTCGGGCTCGACGAGGTCCTCGCCTTCATCGCCTCCGTACGCCCGCGGCTGCGCCGGCTCCGGATCGCGCTGCTCGCCGACTGGAGCCACTCCCTCAAGCACCGGGACCGCGCGCACGGGGACCCGGCGCACACACTCCGTACCATCGCCGGCTCGGGCGCGGACGGACTGCTCGTCCACGCGCTGCCGCCCCGGCTGCGCGCCGCACACTACGCGGCCGCCCGCGAGGCAGGGCTGCCCGTCGTCACCACCTGCTACCAGCAGAGCCCGCCGCCGACCATGGCGGAGGCGGCGGCCGAGGCCACCGCCTATCTCTATCTCGTCGCCCACTACGGACGCAGCGGCACCGCCCCGGCCACCGGGCACGCCGCGCTGGCGACCACCGTCGCCGCGCTCCGGGCGCACACGGAATCCCCGATCGCCATCGGCTTCGGGGTCAGGACCAGACAGGACGTGGAGACCGTGGGCGGCTGCGGAGCCGATGCCGTCATCATCGGCTCCGCGGGTGTCGCCCGGATCGAGCGGTCGCTCGCTCAGGGGGACGACGTCGTCGACGGGTTCCGCGCCTTCGTCAGGTCCGTATCGCCCAACCGGTCCATCACACCTGAGACAACAGGGAGCTGAACATGTTCGTCCGTGACCTGGAGAGCGTGAAGACGGTCGAGTGGGGCAACGGCCTGAGCCGTCGCTTCATCGTGGCCGCCGACGGCCTCGACTACAGCATCACCGACACTACCGTGCGCGCGGGCACCAAGTCCCGTCTGGAGTACCGCAATCACATCGAATCCTGCTACTGCATCGAGGGTTCGGGCGAAGTGATCGAGCTGGACGGCACCTCGCACCCGATCGTGCCGGGCCGTCTCTACTCGCTCAACGAGCACGACGCCCACTACCTCGTCGCGAGCCCGCACGAGGACCTGCGTCTGGTGTGCGTCTTCTCCCCGGCGCTCCAGGGCGACGAGGTGCACCAGCTCGACGAGCAGGTCTCCTCGGCGTACTGATCCACGCACCGCGCCAGTCACCGCTCCGTCTGTCACAGCTCCGTCCGTCACTGAACCGTCATGGAAAGGCTCGCCGTGATCCGCTGGAACGCCGACCAGGCCGAACTGCGCGAAGGTCTGGCCCGGTGGGGTGAGGCGCTCAGCGCCGGCCACATAGAACAGGACGAACAGGCCACGTTCTCCTGGGACAAGTGGAAACTGATCCGGGAGACCGGCATCCTCGGACTGCCCTTCGAAGAGCGCTGGGGCGGCCTCGGCCAGTCCCTGCTCACCACCATGTATCTGCTCGAAGGGCTGGGCGAGCACTGCCGTGACTCCGGGCTGAGCTTCTCGGTCACCACCACCATGGCCAGTACCGGTGTGCCACTGGAGAGATTCGGCACGGACGCGCAGAAGGAGCGGTATCTGACCGGGATCTGCTCGGGGGAGGTGATCGGCGCCCATGCCATCACCGAGTCCGAGGGCGGCTCGGACGCCATGGCGATGACCACGCGAGCGGTACGGGACGGTGACCATTTCGTCCTGAACGGCTCGAAGATCTTCGTCAGCAACGGGCCCGTCGCCGATGTGTTCGTCGTCTACGCGCGTACGCATCCGGACGGCGGCCCGCTCGGGGTCACCGCGTTCCTCGTGGACCGGAACACCCCGGGGCTCACGATCGGTCCACCGACCAAGAAGATGGGACTGCGGACCTCGCCGCTCAGCGAGTTGTTCTTCGATGAGTGCAGGGTCCCGAGGACCCAGGTCCTCGGCCGGGTCGGCGGCGGATTCATCGTGCTCGACCATGTCATGAAGCGGGAGATCCTCTTCTCCTTCATCGTGAACGTGGGGGAGATGCGGCACCGGCTCGACCGCTGCCTCGACTACGCGAAGACCCGCCGCTCGTTCGGCAGGCCGATCGGCTCGTACCAGTCCGTCGCCAACAGGATCGTCGATATGAGGATCCGGCTGGAGACGGCGGGCAAGTGGCTGTACGACACCGGTGAACGCCTCGCGGCCGGCGAGAACGTCACGGTGGATCTGGCCATCGCCAAACTGGTGACGAGCGAGAGCAATGTGGCGACCAGCCTGATGGCCGTGCAGCTCTTCGGCGGGCACGGCTATATGACCGAGTACGGTCTGGAGAAGGACGTGCGCAACGCCGTGGCGGGCACGATCTACTCCGGCACCACGGAAATCCAGTACAACCGCATCGCCTCGATGCTGGGTCTGGGCACATGAGCCCGGAGCCCGCCTCCGGGCTCCCGGCGGGACACTCGGCCGCACCCGAGACCCGCCGGGTTCTGAAAGTCTGCGGGGCCACCTCGCCCGGCGACATCACCGCGCTCGCTTCCGCCGGAGCGGACTGCGTCGGCCTGTGGCACGGCATACCGGGCGGTCACGCCGAGCTGCCCGAGAGGCACCTCACCGAACTCGCCGCGGCGGCCCGCGCCACCGGCCGGCTCGAACCGGTCCTCGTCACCTTCCTCGGCGACCCCGACGCACTCACCGGCCTGGCCCGTCGCACCGGCCTGCGCTGGCTCCAGCTGCACGCCTACCAGCCGCCCGCCGTGGTACGGGCGCTGCGCGCCGCCCTGCCCGACGCGGTCCTCGTCAAGGTCCTCCATCTGCGCGGCGGCAGCTGTCTCGAACGCCCGCTGATCGGCGCGTACGAACGGGCCGGGACCGACCTGTTCCTGCTCGACACGGCGACCGAGGACGGGCGGATCGGCAGCACCGGACATCAGCTGTCCGAGCGGGATGTGCTCGGCCTGCTGCCCCGGCTCGCCCGGCCGTTCCTGCTCGCCGGCGGCATCTCCCCGTACAACCGCCGCGACTACGGGTCCGTCGCCGCCCACCCCGGCTTCCGCGGTATCGATGTCGACACCGCCGCCCGCGATGCCCACGGACGTTTCTCGGCGCCCGCCGTCACCGCTCTGGCCCGCGCCTGGCGGACCGACACGTCCCCTGAGGAGTCCCGATGACCGCCCGGTTCCTGGAAGCCCTGCTGACCGCCGACCGCCCGCTGGTGATGGAGGTCAAACGGCGTGACGCGCACGGCTACGACCTGCTCGGCGGCCGTACCCCGGCCGCGATCGTGGAGTCGTACGAAGGCGCGGGCGCGCCCTGTATCTCGGTGGTGACGGGACGCTGGTTCGGCGGCACCACCGATCTGCTGCGCGATGTCGCCGCGCTCACCGATCTGCCGCTGCTCCAGAAGGACTTCATCACCCGCAAGGACCAGCTGTCGGCCGCGAGGGAACTCGGCGCCTCCGCCGTGCTGCTCACCGCGGCGCTGCTGCCCCGGTCCAGTATGCGCACCCTGATCACCGCCTCTCTGGCCCTCGGCCTCACCCCGTTCGTGGAGGTGACGGAAGAGGCCGAACTCGACGGTCTGCCGCACGCCGACGAGTGCGTCGTCGCCGTCAACAACAAGGACATCAAGGCCAAGGAGCGCGACCGCGGCGACCTCGACCGCAGCCTCGCCCTGCTGCCGGCGGTCCGGGCCTCGGGTACCCGCTGCCCGGTCAGCGCGAGCGCCATCGACGGCCCGCTCGCCGCCGCGAAACTGCTCGACGCGGGATACGCCGGCCTGCTCGTCGGCACCTCGCTGCTGCGTACCGACAGCGCGGCCGGCTGGGTCGACCGCCTGGACCGCGCCAGGACCCGCCCCGCGGGCCGGCCCCACTGAACGGCCCCGACCGGCCCGCCCCCGCCGCCCAGGAGAACCGCCTGCCATGACCGCTCCCGTATCCACCCCCGTCCCCGTACCCACCCCCGTCCCCACGCCCGCTCTCGTCCCCACTGCTCCCGTCCCCGCTCCTCTTCCCGTCTCCAGTCCCGCCGTCGCCTCCTCTCCGGCACCCACCGTCCGTGCCGTGACGCTCGACGCGGGCGGCGTACCGCTGTCCGGTCTGATCGCCGAGCCGGACGGCGCCGCGGAACCCCGCTCCGTGATCGTCGCCATCCACGGCCGGGGCATGTGCGCCGACTACTTCAACGGCCTGACCGACCCGGCGAACTCCCTGCTCGGCCTGGGCGCCCGGCTCGGTCATACGGTGCTGGCCCTGGACCGGCCGGGCTACGGCGCCTCCGCCGGCCCGCTGCCGGACGGACAGCCCCTCGGCGAGCAGGCGACCACCCTGAACCGGGCGCTCGCGGACTTCGCCCGGGACCGGCCGACCGGCTCCGGCTTCTTCGTCGTGGCCCACTCCGACGGCGGCAAGGTGGCGCTGCACATGGCCGCGCAGGAGGCGGGCAGCGCACTGGTCGGTCTCGACGTCAACGGATGCGGCTGGCGGTACGCACCCGAGGCGCGGCACTTCCCCGATACCCTCGGCGGCGGCGCGTCCCGGCTCAACTGGGGTCCGCTGCACCTGTATTCACCCGGCACATTCCGGGCGAGCCGCTCGCTGCTGAGGGCCGTACCGGCACGCGAGGCGGCCCAGACGGCGACCTGGCCCGTCCAGTATCCGCGGCTGGCCGGCCGTATCACCAGCCCGGTCAGACTGACCTTCGCGGAGCACGAACTCTGGTGGGAACTGCACGACGAGGCGCTGACGGCGATGACGGGACTGCTCACCGCCGCACCGCTCGTCGCGGTGGAGCGGCTCTCCGGCGCCGGGCACAACATCAGCATCGGCCGCGCGGCCCGCACCTACCATCTGCGGGCGCTGGCCTTCCTGGAGGAGTGCCTGCGACGTGCCGGGGACGCCCCCGCCAGGTCCTGAACTCCGCACGGGAGCAGGGAGGTTGCCACGGAAGCGTCCTCCCGGTGATCAGTGGGTGATCAATCCGTGGTCATGGCGGGGGAGCGGAGCGCATCGCGGCTACTGTGTGCGCACCGTATTCGTCCACGCACCGAGCGACTCCAGGAAGGACTCCTCCTTATGGCGGCAGAGACCGCGGACCTCTCACAGCACCCCAGGCCGGGCCCGCGTGCCCTGATGGCCGACGGGCAGCGCTCGTACTCCTTCGAGTTCTTCCCGCCGAAGACGCCCGCCGGGGAGCGCACGCTGTGGAACGCGATCCGCCGGATCGAGGCGCTCGCGCCGTCCTTCGTCTCCGTGACCTACGGCGCCGGCGGCTCCTCGCGCGACCGGACGATCGAGGTCACCAAGCGCATCGCCGCCGAGACCACGCTGCGCCCGGTCGCCCATCTCACCGCGGTCGGCCACTCGGTCGCCGAACTGCGCCACATCATCGGCCAGTACGCGGACGCCGGTATCCGGGACGTGCTCGCGCTGCGCGGCGACCCGCCGGGCGACCCGCGCGGTGAGTGGGTCCGTCATCCGGAGGGATTCGCCCAGGCCAGTGAGCTCGTCGGCCTGATCAGGGAACTGGGTGACTTCACCGTCGGGGTGGCCGCCTTCCCCGAGCGCCATCCGCGCTCGCCCGACTGGGACAGCGACATCCGCCACTTCGTCGCCAAGTGCCGGGCGGGCGCCGACTACGCGATCACGCAGATGTTCTTCGACGTCGAGGACTATCTGCGGCTCCGCGACCGGATCGAGGCCGCGGGCTGTACCACCCCGATCGTCCCCGAGATCATGCCGGCCACCGACGCACGGCAGATCAGCCGCTTCGCCGAACTCAGCGACGCCCGCTTCCCCGACGCGCTGGCCCAACGGCTCGAAGCGGCCCGTGACCGGCCGCAGGACGGGCATCGCATCGGTGTCGAGTACGCCACGGCCATGGCCGAACGGCTGCTGGCCGAAGGCGCCCCCGGACTGCACTACATCACCCTCAACCGCTCCACCGCCACGATGGAGATCCACCAGAACCTGGGCGTGGGGGTACGGCGCGACCGCCCGCTGGCCGCGTCCCGCCCCTGATCCGCCGGCCGGCCGGTGAGCTGTCCGCCCGCTTGGACGCTGGAACATGGACCTGAGCTTCGTGGCTATGTCCCGTCCTGCCGCGCTGTACTTGACTGGTCCCCTGACGCAGTACGTGAGAAAGCCGTGTCACATGTCGGCGGCGGCGTTGGCGACGACACCGTGGCGGTTGCCGGATCACCTCGTATCGGACGGCTTCGACCACCAGACAAGGAAGTCCCATGAGCTTCAACCCGACCGGAACCCCGAACCCCTACGCCGCCTATCCGCCCGCCCCCGCGGTGGCGCCCGTGCGCCGGAGCAGGGCGGTGGGGCCGCTGCTGATGATCGCCACCATCGCGATGGGGCTGATGGCGGGTCTGTTCTTCGCGTACGACATCTCGGTGATGCCGGGGCTGGCCAGGACCGACGACCGTACCTACGTCGACGCGATGCAGAACTTCAACGCTCTGATCGACGGCAACGGTCTCTTCGGCATGATCTTCATCGGAGCGCTGCTGGCCGCGGCGGTCGCGGCGTTCCTGGAGCACCGCCAGGGCCGGCGGGGCGCCGCGCTCTGGATCGGCGCGGCGGCCGCGCTCTATCTGGTGGCCCTGATGATCACGTTCAGCGTGAACATCCCGCTCAACAACGAGCTTGCCGCCGCCGGTGACCCGGCCAAGATCACGGACTTCTCCATCGTCGAGAAGTTCAAGGGCACGTGGGAGACGAGCAACATCGTGCGGACCCTGGTCTGCACGGCCGCGCTCGGCTTCCTCGCCCGCGCCCTGGTGCTGCACGGCCGTGGCGCCGGCGCCACAGGCAGTGCCACGATGCGCCCGCACGGCGTCTGAACCCCCGTTGGCGGAGAGCGGGGCGGCGGGGCTCCGGCCCCACAGCCCCGCTCCGTCATGGCTCGGCGGTCGTCAGCGGCCCGCTCAGCAGTCCCGGAACTCGGGCGACTGGTTGAGGATCTGCGAGCGCACCGAGGTGAACCGGGTGTGCGTCGCACCGCCCTGGTCCTCCGGGCGGAAGACCGCCACCCGGTGGCAGTTCATGAACGCCAGGGTGACGCCGAAGTGCCGCTCCAGGCTGGAGCGGATGGCGTCGCTGGCGAGAGCGCGCAGCAGCTGGCCGCGCTCGCGCTCGGAGGGCGGCGGTGTCTGGTTGTCGGCGAACACGGCGTCGCCGCCGCGCAGTTCACCGACCAGACCGGCGATGAGGTGGTACGCGTACGGCAGGGAGGTCCGGACGGTGTCCACGAAGTCCTCTTCGCGGACCTGGCCGTTCTCGGCGTCGGCGAGCAGCGTGGGGGAGACATCGAGTGACATGAGTGTGTGTCCTGTCGCGTTGGGGCACAGCGGCCCGGTGAGGGAGGGGACGGCGCGGCGGAAGCCGGGCGGGAGGCGTCAGCCGAGGCCCGGGGCGTCCGGGCCGTGCCGGAAGCCCGGGTCGACCTGGAGCGCGAGTTCGCTTCCGGTGGCCCGGTCGGCCCACGCGCGCGCGTTGCGCAGATGGAACTCCACGGCGTGGCGCTGGAACGCCTCCCAGTCCTTGGGACGCGCGTCGACGGCGGCGCGCAACTGGCGCAGGGTGTGCGCGTTGTGCGGTTCGAGCCCGCCACCCGTACGGCCCTGTTCCTGTGCCCGTACCCAGGGGGACTGCTCGCAGTAGGCGATCAGATCGTCCCCGACATGCTCCTTGAGGAAGAGGAGATCGTCCTCGCCCGTGACCTTGTTGCCGACCACGGCGAGCGCGATCCCGAACTCCCGTGCGTGATCGCGGTACTGGCGGTAGACGGAGACGCCCTTACGCGTGGGCTCGGCGACCAGGAACGTCAGATCGAACCGGGTGAACAGACCGGAGGCGAACGCGTCCGCTCCGGCGGTCATATCCACGACGACGTACTCGCCGGGCCCGTCGACCAGATGGTTCAGATACAGCTCGACGGCGCCGAGCTTGGAGTGGTAACAGGCCACCCCGAGGTCACTGTCGTCGAACACCCCGGTCACCATCAGCGGCACCCCGCCCACCGGACGCGCGTGGTGGGCGTGCACCGGGTCCGCGCCGAGCAGTCGCAGCAGCCGCGAACCGCGTCCCGGCGGAGTGGTCTTGATCATCTCCTCGCGTGAGGCGATCCGCGGATTGTCCCCGCGCAGCCAGTCCTTGATCTCGCCGGTGCGCGAGCTGAGCGGTGGCGCGGTGTGACTCTCTCCCTCCCCGGGGGAGAGAGCCTCGGCCAGATGCTGGTTGATGTCCGCGTCGATGGCGACCACGGGCGCCCCCTCGGCGGCTAACTGCCGGGCGAACAGGGCCGACAGCGTGGTCTTGCCGCTGCCGCCCTTGCCGACGAACGCTACGCGCACGGCTCAGCCCTCCGGAGTCAGCAGGCCGCGCTCGTACGCCTTGACGAGTCGCTGGGGTACGAGATGGGACGTACCGTCGAGGGTGACAGGCACCAGGGTCGGCGTGACGCCTTTCCACTGGGCCCGGCGGTGACGGGTGTTGCTGCGGGACATCTTCCGTTTGGGTACGGCCATGGCGAACCTCCTGAGTGCGCGGAGCACGGACGTGACGCCGTCGAACGCTACATGCAAATGAACACCGTTACCAATACCGCCCCCACCCGATGACCGCACGGACAGTGACGTGCCCGGCGCTCGGCTCGTCGGGGAGGCGGCATCGGGCCGGCGTCGCCGACGGGACCAGGGGTGGCCGGCCTTCCACGAACGAACTGGAGAGAGCCATGACCACTGCGCACGCCCCTCACTCGAACCACACGCACCGGCACGGCACGGGCTGCGGCCATGTGTCGTTCCCGCACGACGGGCATGTGGACTACGCACACGACGGCCATGTGCACGCGGTTCACGACGACCACGTGGACGAATGCGAGCCCGGAGCCCACGCCCCGCACAGCGGTCACGCACACCAGCACGGGGAAGGGTGCGGGCATGTGGCAGTGCCTCATGGCGACCATGTGGACTATGTACACGACGGACACCGCCACGCCGAGCACGACGGTCACTGGGACGACCACTGACCGCTCCGCGTACGGCCCGCTCGCCTACGCGTACGACCCCGGTCGCACCCGAATGGGCGCGGCCGGGGCCGTAACGTCATGCCGTGCGGTAATACCCCGGGATCAGCCGACCGGGGAGGGCGGGGCCGGCGTGGAGCCCTCCGCCTGCTTGCTCTCCTCCGCGAGCCGCTCCATGCCGCTCGTGGTCTTGAGCGGCTTCTCCTTGATGAAGACCACCGCGACGAGCGCCAGCGCCGCGAACGGCGCCGCGACGAGGAAGAGTTCCGCCGTGGCCACACCGTAGGCGTGCTGCACGATCTCCCGCATGGCGTCGGGCAGCTTCGACACGTCGGGCACGGCGCCGTGGCCCGCGCCGCCGGACGCCCCCTGGCCGGACTCGCCCAGGCTCTTGGTCATCTCGGCCGCCACCCGGTTGGCGAGCACCGCGCCGAGAACGCTCGTACCGATCGTTCCGCCCATGCTGCGGAAGAACGACAGGACGGATGTGGCCGCGCCCAGTTCGGCGGCGGGTACGTCGTTCTGCGCCGCCAGCACCAGGTTCTGCATCAGCAGCCCGACGCCGATACCGAGCACCGCCATGTAGAGGCTGAGCAGCCCGAAGCCGGTGTCGGCGCTGATGGTGGCCAGCAGGCCCAGACCGGCCGTCATGATCACGCCGCCCGCGATCAGATAGACCTTCCACTTGCCGGTGGCGCTGATGATCTGGCCGGCGACGGTGGAGGAGATCAGCAGACCGAGGATCATCGGCAGGCCCATCAGCCCGGCGACGGTCGGGGTCTTGCCGAGCGAGATCTGGAAGTACTGCGAGAGGAAGACGGTTCCGCCGAACATGGCCACACCGACCAGCAGGCTGGCGACCGTGGTCAGGGCGACCGTGCGGTTACGGAAGATGTCCAGCGGAATGATCGGCTCGGGGACCCGGGCCTCCACGAAGACCGCGGCCACCAGCAGCACCACACCCGTGGAGGTCAGGGCGAAGGTCTGCCAGGAGGCCCAGTCGAACTGGTTGCCCGCCAGGGAGGTCCAGATCAGCAGCGCGGAGACGCCCGCCACGATCAGGAACGCGCCCAGGTAGTCGATCTTCACCTCGCGCCGGATCGTGGGCAGCCGCAGTGTGCGCTGGAGCATCAGGATCGCGGCCAGCGCGAACGGCACGCCGATGAAGAAGCACCAGCGCCAGCCCAGCCACGAGGTGTCCACCAGCACGCCGCCGATCAGCGGCCCGGCGACCGTACCGACGGCGAAGACGGCGCCGAAGATCCCGGAGTACTTGCCCAGCCGCCGGGGCGGAATGACCGCGGCCATGACGATCTGCGCGAGCGCGGTCAGACCGCCGGCGCCGATGCCCTGGACGACACGGCTGAAGATGAGCAGGCCGACGCCCTGGGAGAAGCCGGCCAGCAGCGACCCGACCACGAACATGGCGAGCGACAGCTGAAGCAGCAGCTTCTTGTTGTAGAGGTCCGACAGCTTGCCCCAGAGGGGCACGGTCGCCGTCATGGCGAGCAGTTCGGAGGTGACGACCCAGGTGTACGACGACTGACTGCCGTCGAGGTCGGCGATGATCCGGGGCAGGGCGTTGGCCACCACCGTGCTGGCGAGGATGGCGACGAACATGCCGGCCATCAGCCCCGACATGGCCTGGAGTATCTGCCGGTTGGTCATGGAGGTCGGCGCCTGTTCGGGCGCCTCTATTGCACTCAAGGTGTCCTTCTTCAAGTCCATGGTCGATGCGTGGGTGGAAGCGGTGGAAGAGCGGGCCGTCAGCGGTCAGCCGTCGGCCGGGGGCTCCGGCAGGCCGGCGGCCAGCTGGGCGAAGACGAGCCGGAAGACATCCGGGAAGGTGACCTCCTGGCCCTGCGCGCACCAGTGCTCGACGGAGACCCGTACGGCCGTCATGGCGACGGCGGCGAGCAGCCGGGGGTAGAGCCCGAGTGCGGAGGTGTCCGGGACGTGCGCGCAGGGCCCGGGTCCGCGGGATCCCCGCTCGCCCTCGGCCGTACGGAACGCCGGCGCGCCGAGCCGTTCCGCGATGGCCTCGGCCAGTTCGAGCTCCTCGGCCATGTGCGCACCCATGCCGCGGACCAGCAGATGAGGGGAGCGTTGCAGCACCGTGGCCCGCAGCTCCCAGATCTCCTGCCGCTCCTCCACATCGGTCAGTTCGGTCACGAGCGCCTCGCGGACCGCGTCGAGCGCGGGCACCGAGCCCGGTGCCTCGCGCACCGCCCGCCGTACCCGCTCGCCGATGTCCCGGTCGATCATGACGAACGCGTCGTCGTGACTGTCGAAGTAGTTGAAGAACGTACGCGGCGAGACCCCCGCGGCCTCGCTGATCGCCTCGACGGTGACATTCTCCGCGCCGTGCTCGGCGGCCAGTCGCACCGCCGCCTCCGCCAGCGCCGCACGCGTGGCCCGCTTCTTGCGCTCGCGGAGCCCCAGCACCGCACCCTCACTTCTCACATCTTGCAGCGTATGCAAAAGTGCAGGATCCGCAAAATTAATTTCCCGCCGCCGACGCCGTAACATGATCCGTATGGAGCAGCGTGAACTGGGCAAAACGGGACGGAACGTATCCGTCGTAGGGCTGGGGACCTGGCAGTTGGGCGCCGACTGGGGTGAGGTGGCCGAATCGGACGCCTTCGCCGTCCTGGACGCGGCCGTGGAATCGGGCGTCACCTTCTTCGATACGGCGGATGTGTACGGCGACGGCCGCAGCGAGCAGCTCATCGGGCGCTATCTGAAGGGCCGCCCGGACGCCGGGGTGTTCGTCGCGACGAAGATGGGACGGCGGGCCGACCAGGTCCCGGAGAACTACGTTCTGGACAACTTCCGCGCGTGGAACGACCGCTCACGGGCCAATCTCGGCGTGGACACCCTCGATCTCGTACAGCTGCACTGCCCGCCCACGCCCGTCTACACGTCCGACGAGGTCTTCGACGCGCTCGACACCCTGGTGGCGGAGGAGCGGATCGCCGCCTACGCCGTGAGCGTCGAGACCTGCGCCGAGGCGCTCGCCGCGCTCGCGCGCCCCGGTGTGGCGAGCGTTCAGATCATCCTCAACCCCTTCCGGCTCAAGCCGCTGGAGGAGGTACTGCCCGCCGCCCTCGCGGCGGGGGTCGGCATCATCGCGCGCGTCCCCCTCGCCTCCGGCCTGCTGACCGGGAAGTACACGGCGGACACGGTGTTCGCCGCCGACGACCACCGCACGTACAACCGGCACGGCGAGGCCTTCGACCAGGGCGAGACCTTCTCCGGTATCGAGTACGGAACGGGACTGGCCGCCGCGGCGGAGTTCGCCGGGCTGGCCCCCGAGGGCGCGACCCCCGCCGCGACCGCGCTGCGCTGGATCATTCAGCAGCCCGGCGTCAGCAGCGTCATCCCGGGTGCCCGCTCCGTCGAACAGGCACGCGCCAACAGCGCGGCGGCGGCCCTCCCGCCACTGTCGCCGTCGACCCTGGAGGCGGTCCAGGAGTTGTACGACCGCCGACTGCGCGCCTCGATCCACCCCCGCTGGTAGCGCACGCGATGCCCGCGGCCCGGCTGGCGAACGGGTGATCGTGGGCCGTTCGCGCTCCGATTACGCGGCACAGACGCAAGAGTTGGTCGTTTCTGTGGCTGTATCGCTTCGCGCCCTGTAGCGTCTTGATCAGCTGTCGTGGTTCCGAAGTACCGCTCGCCCGTGACGTGCCGTCACGGGCGTTTGTGCTGTTCAGCGTCTCTGCGGACCAAGGCGATCACCTCCGGTTCCCGTACGGTGCGGGAATCTTTGCGTCCCTTGAAACGGAGACTCATCATGGCCAGTGGAACAGTGAAGTGGTTCAACTCGGAAAAGGGCTTCGGCTTTATCGCTCAGGACGGCGGCGGTCCCGACGTGTTCGCGCACTACTCGAACATCTCGACGAGCGGCTTCCGTGAGCTCCAGGAGGGCCAGAAGGTCACCTTCGACGTCACCCAGGGCCAGAAGGGCCCGCAGGCGGAGAACATCCTCCCCTCCGCGTAACGCGGAGCCGTCCCAAGGGGTCTGAGCAGGCCCCGGAGGTCGGTGCGGAGCAAGAGGGCGCCGGCCCGGTGGAGCTTCCTTCCGCCGGACCGGCGCCCTTGCCGTTACCCCGTCCGCGAAACGGGGGAGGGCTTGACCGTGCCGGACGACCGCCGCGCGACGGAAGCGGCGGGGCCGGTCCGAGGGACGGAGAGGTTTCGGTGGCACTGACCCGAGAAGAGCGCGAACTGTTCCTGGCCGAGCCGCGTATCGCGGCGCTCGCGGTGGAGGCGGCGAAGGGGCGGGCTCCGCTCACGGTGCCGATCTGGTACCAGTACCGGCCGGGCGGAGACATCTGGATCATGACCGGACGGGACTCGCGCAAGGGCCGGCTCATCGCGGAGGCGGGCCGCTTCACCCTGATGGTCGAACGCGTCGAGCCCACGGTCCGTTATGTCTCGGTCGAGGGTTCCGTGACCTCGACCGAGCCCGCCACCCGCGAGGCACTCCATGAGATGGCGTCCCGTTATGTCGCCGCGGACAAGGTCGCCGCGTATGTCGACTTCGCCTGGTCCGAGCACGGCGAACAGGTCATCATCCGGTTGCGGCCCGAGCACTGGCTCTCCGCCGACCTCGGACAGATCTGAGGCCCGCGACCACCGGCGCGCGACCACCGGCGCGCCGGGTCAGGCCGCGTTCTCCTTCTCCCGCGCGGCGCGCCGCACGCTCTCGGGGAGGGCGAGGTTCCACGCGGTGATCACCGGCCGGTCATGCTCCGTCCCGAGGCGGGAGACGGTCCCGGTGGCGAGCTGGAACAGGGCTCCCGCGGCCGGGGCCAGCCCGAGATAGCGCGCGGTGAGCACCCGCAGGAAGTGGCCGTGCGAGACGAGCGCGACATCGTCACCCGAGCGCAGCCCGTCCAGCGCCTCGGTGAGCACCCGGTCGGCGCGGTGCCCGACGTCCGCGGGGCTCTCCCCGGGCCGGCCGTCGGGGCCGGGGACGGTGCCGTCGGTCCACAGGTCCCAGCCGGGGCGCGTGCGGCTGATCTCGGCCGTGGTGATGCCCTCGTAGCCGCCGTAGTCCCACTCGCGCAGATCCGGGGTGGCGCGCAGCCCGTCGAGACCGGCCAGCTCCGCGGTGCGCCGGGCGCGCGCCATCGGACTGACGAGGGTGAGGCCGATGCGGCGGTCGGAGAGTAGGGGCGCCAGGGAACGGGCCTCGCTCTCGCCGCGCTCGGTCAACGGCAGGTCGGTGTGGCTGGTGTGCTGCCCGGACTGGGACCAGGCGGTCTCTCCGTGCCGTACCAGGATCAACTCACCCATGAGTGCCGCCCACTTTCCTGTTCTCCGCACTCCGCCACCGGAGCCGTCCCCGGCGGTCGTCGGCCCGGACGCCCGCCCGTGCCGAACGGGGAACCCGGCGGGCCGCGAGCGCATTCCTCGGCGGGCCGCGGGAGGTCCGTCACGCCCAGTGTCCCCTGTTCCGGCGTCCGGGACAGGGCGGGGAATGCCGGGGGGAACCGTCGCGTTACCCCCTTGTGCCACCTGATGGAAACGATATCCATCATGAGGAGGGAGTTCCCATGAAGCCTCGTATCCACCCCGTCTCCCGTCCGGTCGTCTTCCGGGACCGCGCGGCGGGCACCGCGTTCCTGACGCGCTCGACCGCGGACTCGACGCAGCGTGTGGAGTGGGAGGACGGCAACACCTACCCCGTCATCGACGTGGAGGTCTCCTCCGCGAGCCACCCCTTCTACACCGGTACCGGGCGGGTGTTCGACACCACCGGCCGGGTGGAGCGGTTCGAGCGCCGCTACGGGGCCCGGCGTTCCGCGAAGAAGAGCTGACGCCGTACGGCTCATCCGTGATCCGCGCGCATGACGCGCGTGCGGACCTGTGTGAGAAGTGCGGACCTGTGTGAGAAGAGCCGGAGGGAAGCCCCGAACAGGGTTTCCCTCCGGCTCTTCCGCGTGTGAGGGACGAGCCGGGGGCGACGGGTGGGTCAGGCGGCGGAGCCGGGTGACTCCACGGTCCTGACCAGGGCGGCCAGCTCGGGGACCTTCGCCGCCTCGTCGAGCGCCTCCCGCAGCGCCGTGTCATTGGTGGGGCGCGCCTCGGCGAGCAGCCGCAGCCCCGCCTCGCTGACGTTCGTGTAGATCCCCCGACGGTCGGTCGGACACAGATAGCGGGTGAGCAGTCCGCGGTCCTCCAGCCGGCTGACCAGCCGGGTGGTGGCGCTCTGGCTGAGGACCACCGCGTCGGCGACCTGCTTCATCTGGAGATGGCCGCCCTCGCCGTCGTGCTGACGGCTGAGGACATCCAGCAGGGAGTACTCACGGACGCTGAGACCGTGTCCGGCCTGGAGCGCGCGCTCGATATGCCCCTCGATCCTGCCGTGCAGCAGCGAGAGGGCGCACCAGCCCTGGGCGAGCCCGGTGAGCGCGGTGTCCGTGGCGGTCATGGCTTCCTCCTGCGGGAGATGAGGGCGGGCGGCGGCGGGACGAGGTCCCGTGGTCCCGTACCCCAGGATAGGACACTTCTGCAATATAGCGCGCTTGCCAGTAGTCGGCGTGTGCAAGTATTGTCTTCGCTTGTAAGGCGCTCGCGCAATCGTTCTGGAAGGCCATACCCATGCCACTCGCCCTCCTCGCCCTGGCCATCGGGGCATTCGGGATCGGCACCACCGAATTCGTGATCATGGGGCTGCTCCCCGAGGTGGCCGCCGACTACGGCGTCACCATCCCGACCGCCGGACTGCTGGTCACCGGCTATGCCCTCGGAGTCGTGCTGGGCGCCCCGGTGATGGCCGTCCTCGGCACCCGGATCCCCCGCAAGCGGATGCTGATGCTGCTGATGGGGCTGTTCGTGGTGGGCAATGTGCTCTCCGCGCTCGCCCCGAGCTTCGGACTCATGCTCACCGGGCGCGTCGTCGCCTCGCTCGCCCACGGGGCCTTCTTCGGGATCGGCTCCGTCGTCGCCGCCGGTCTGGTCGCCCCGGAGAAGAAGGCCGGCGCCATCGCCATGATGTTCACCGGGCTGACCGTCGCCAATGTCGTCGGCGTACCGTTCGGCACCTTCCTCGGCCAGAGCGCCGGCTGGCGGGCCACCTTCCTCGTGGTCGCCGGGCTCGGAGTCCTGGGCCTCGCGGGCATCGCCAGGCTCGTACCGGAACAGCCGCGGCCCGAGGGTGTACGGATACGGCATGAGCTCGCCGCCTTCCGTAACGCGCAGGTGCTGCTCGCCATGGCGATGACCGTGCTCGGCTTCGGCGGTGTCTTCGCCGCGATCACCTACATCACGCCGATGATGACCGAGACCGCGGGCTTCGCCGACTCCTCGGTGACCTGGCTGCTGGTGCTCTTCGGTGTCGGTATGGTCGCCGGCAATCTGATCGGCGGCAGGTTCGCCGACCGCCGGCTGATGCCGCTGCTGTATGTCTCTTTGGGCTCGCTCGCCGTGGTGCTGGCGCTGTTCAGCTTCACCGCGCACAACAAGGTGGCGGCGGCCGTCACCCTCACCCTCATCGGCGCCCTGGGCTTCGCGACCGTACCGCCGCTCCAGAAGCGGGTCCTCGACCAGGCGTCCGCCGCGCCCACCCTGGCCTCCGCCGTCAATATCGGCGCCTTCAACCTCGGCAACGCGCTGGCCGCCTGGCTCGGCGGCATCGTCATCGCCGCCGGACTCGGGTACACGGCGCCGAACTGGGTCGGTGCCGCGCTGGCCGGCTCCGCGCTCGTCCTCGCGGTCGTCTCCAGCGCCCTGGAGCGCCGTACGCCCGCCGCCGGACAGGTGGTCGCCGAGGCGGCGGCCACCCGGCAGCCCCAGCGGGCCACCACCGCGGCGCGCTGACCCCGGCTCGGCCGTCCCGGGCGGCGGACCGCCACAGCGCGCGGCGCCGACGACGTCGTTACGTTGGAAGCCGGTGTGCCCCTTCTTTCCCCACCGCAGATCCGCGCTCTTTTTCCCCCCACTGTGAAACCCGCGAAGAAAAGGAACACCATGAATTCCGTCCCCAACGTCGTACTCAACAACGGCGTCAGGATTCCGCAGCTCGGCTTCGGTGTCTTCCAGGTCGGCGACGAGGAGACCACCGGCGCGGTCCGCACCGCGCTGGAGGCGGGCTACCGCAGCATCGACACCGCCGCCGTGTACGGCAACGAGGACGGCGTCGGCCGCGCCCTCGCCTCCTCGGGCCTGCCCCGCGAAGAGCTGTTCATCACCACCAAGCTCTGGAACGACGACCAGGGGTACGACTCGACGCTCGCCGCGTTCGACACGAGCCTCGCCAGGCTCGGCCTCGACCGGGTGGATCTGTATCTCATCCACTGGCCCACTCCGGCCCGTGACCGCTATCTCGACACCTGGCGAGCGCTGGAGAAGCTGCTCGCCGACGGCAGGACACGCTCCATCGGTGTGTCCAACTTCCAGCCCGCCCACCTCCAGCGCCTGCTGGACGAGACGGGGATCGTCCCGGCCGTCAACCAGGTCGAGCTGCACCCCGGCCTCCAGCAGGAGGAACTGCGGGACTTCCATGCCCAGCACGGCATCGCGACCGAGGCATGGAGCCCGCTGGCGCAGGGCGCGCTGCTCCAGGAGGAGGCGCTCACCGAGATCGCGGGGCGGCACGAGAAGACGCCCGCCCAGGTGGTGCTGCGCTGGCACCTTCAGCTCGGGAACATCGTCATCCCCAAGTCCGTGACACCCGCGCGGATCCGCGAGAACATCGACGTCTTCGACTTCGAGCTCTCGGCCGGTGACATGGCCGCGCTCGCCACGCTCGACCGTGGTCTGCGCATCGGCCCGGACCCCGACACCCTCAACTGACCGGAGGTACGCGCCGCACGGCCGTCCGGCGCGAACCCGCCGGACGGCCGTGCGGACCCGCGCCGGACAGGGGCTACCGCACGGCCGCCGCGTCCGTGGCGGCCGTGTCGGCCGGGCTCGCGGGAGCCGCGGCCGTGACACCGCCGAGCCACTTCAGCCCGTCGATCACGAACCGGTTCTGGACCTCGTTGCCGAACGTCCACGACAGTGTGGTGTTCGATCCGTAGTCCATGGCGTTGTGACCGAAGTTGGCGTACAGCATCCGGTAGTTCTTGTTGGTCCACACGATCGGGTAATACCCGCTGTACCAGGACTGGTTGGGGTCCGTACCCAGCGGGAAGCTGACCGGATCGACCGAGGCCAGGATATTGATGGCGGGGTTCTGCCTGAGGTCGTTCGCCCAGCTGTACCACTCGCTCACGGCCGAGGTGAACGTCGCGGGCAGCCGGGTGGTCGAGGGATGGGTCCGGTTCTCGGTCCGCAGCACGGCGGTGGTCGGGCCCCAGGTGTTGGACTTGAACCCGCCGCTGCCCAGGAACTCGTTGTGGTACCAGGGCCACTTCTGTGCCTCGGTGGTGAACGCGGAGACATGGAAGCCCATCCAGGCTCCACCGGCCCGCATGTACTGCTCGAAGCCGGTGCGCTGAGCCGCCGTCTGCGGCAAGTCGTCCAGGAACAGCACCACTTGGTAGTCCCGGAGGGTGGCGCTGGTCAGGCGGTTCCAGTTGTTGGTCGACTCGTAGGAGAAGTTGTTGGCGGCGGCGGTTCTGGGGAACCACTCGTTCGCTTCATGGACGAAACTGATGTGGGCGGCGTCCCAGGTGCCGTTGTAGAAGGCGAGCACCTTGAACGCGGGGGCGGCAGGTGTCTGCGCGCGTCCGACGCCGGGCACCGCGGCCAGTCCCAGCAGGAGGGCGAGCAGTACGAGCAGGCGGAACGGGCCGCGTGCCGTACGGGTCTTGAGCATGGTCATCGTGACGATCCTTCCTGCGCCCGTCCGGTGAACGGAGGCGCATGGAATGTGGGGGATGTCGCGCACATGACAGCAGGAAGCGCTTGCTGGACGATTTAAGAAGTGAACCAACGCCCTGTCAAGGCTTTGGTATGGACCAGTGGCCGACAGGGCATGGATTGCAGGGAGTGCGGGCGGTACAGGGGGAGTAAGGACGTCGTGGTTCAGGGGAAGCGGGCGACGAACCGGCGTTGCCAGGGGGTCTCGACGGCGCGCCGGGCGTAGTGCTCCCGGACGTAGGCGACCGCCTCGCCCCGGGGCACCCCGTCCAGTACGGCGAGGCAGGCCAGCGCCGTGCCGGTCCGGCCGATTCCGCCACCGCAGGCGACCTCGACGCGCTCCGACCCGGCGCGCTGCCATGTCTCGCGCAGCGCGGTGGCGGCTGCCGCGCGGTCGGACGGCAGCCGGAAGTCGGGCCAGCGGAGCCAGCGGGATTCCCAGGCGACGGGCGGTGGTTCAGAGCCCAGCAGATATAGCGCGAAGGCGGGCGCCGGACCTGCGGGGAGAGGGCGGCGCAGTCCCCGGCCCCGGACGAGCCGGCCCGAGGGCAGTCGTAGTACGCCCGTTGTCGCGGGATCCCAGGTGGCGGTCACGGAGCGAGCGTAGCCGGTTCTTCCCGGTCGGGCGGGAGGGCCGGTCTCGGTGCCTGTCCGGAGGCGTCAGGCGCTCTCGTCCGGATTCCACTCCAGCAGGCGCACCTTGGCCACGGTCCGCACATGCCGCCGCATCGCGGCCGCGGCCGCCTTGCCCCGGCCGCTCTCGATCGCTTCGAGAATGGCGCGATGCTGGGCCAACGACCGCTTGGGGCGGCCGGGCTGGCGCAGGGACTCGTTGCGGCTCTCGGCGATCTGCGCCGTGATGGAGCGCATGAACTCGGCGAGCAGACCGCTGTGCGCGGCGGCGGTCACCGCGGTGTGGAAGAGCCGGTCGCCCTCCACTCCGTAGCCGCCCGCCTCGATCTCGTCGGACATCTGGTGCAGCGCGTCGTGCAGCGCCGCCAGATCCAGTTCGGTGCGCCGCTCCGCGGCCAGCTCGGCGAGCTTGGTCTCCAGAGCCTCGCGCGCCTCCAGAACGTCGGGCAGCCGGCGCTTGCGCTCCACCAGCCGCTCGACGGGCTCAGGATCGAGGCCGGACCGGGTCAGATAGGTGCCGCCGCCGTGCCGCACCTCGACCAGGCCCTGGACCTCCAGGACGACGATCGCCTGCTTGACGGAAGCGCGGCTCACCCCCAGCCGCTGGGCCAACTCCCGCTCGGGGGGCAGTCGGTCGCCCGCGCCGAGGTCGCCCTCGCTGACATAGCTGCGCAGCCGGTCGAGGACCTGCTCGTACAAACGTGGCCGGGCCATCGGCCGCAGTGCGTCGGACATCCGGACCCCCCATCCCTGCCCACTGTCTCCCGATCCTGTGCGCGCCAGCCTAACACCGGGCGGTCAAGTGGCTGAGCCAATTCCTGCCAGATCTCTTGACGCTCGCCCCGGCCGGCCGTCAATGTGGTCCAGCCACTTGGCCAGTCGTCCAGTCAGCCAGTCGGCCAATTCCCCTTTGTCACAGGGACCCAGGGACGGGAGCCCGCGCCATGTCCGCCGAACTGATCTCCATCCTCGTACTCGCGGTGGTCTTCGTGATCGCCACCACCCGCTCGATCAATATGGGCGCCCTCGCCTTCGCCGCCGCGTTCGGCGTCGGGGGACTGGTCGCCGGTCTCGACGCCGACGGCGTCTTCGCGGGCTTCCCCGGCGATCTGTTCGTGGTGCTCGTCGGCGTCACGTATCTCTTCGCGATCGCCCGCGCCAACGGCACCACCGACTGGCTGGTCCATGCCGCGATACGGCTGGTCCGCGGCCGGATCGCGCTGATCCCCTGGGTGATGTTCGCGATCACCGGCGCGCTGACCGCCATCGGGGCGGTCTCCCCGGCGGCCGTCGCGATCGTCGCGCCGATCGCGCTCAGCTTCGCCGCGCGGTACGGGATCAGCCCCCTGCTGATGGGTGCCATGGTCGTGCACGGTGCCCAGGGCGGCGGCTTCTCGCCCATCAGCATCTACGGTTCGATCGTCAACGGCATCGTGGAGCGGGAGAACCTGCCGGGCAGCGAACTCACCCTCTTCTTCGGCTCGCTCGTCGCGAATCTCGTCATCGCCGGGATCGTCTTCGTTCTCTTCGGCGGACTCAAGCTCTCCGGCAAGCGCGGCGAGCCCGACCGGGCGGAACAGGGCCAGAAGGACGAGCACGAGCCGAAGGAGGAGCCGAGCGGTTCCCGGCTCACCCCCGCCATCAGCGCCACCCTCGCCGCGCTGGTCGCGCTCGTCGTCGCCGTCCTCGGCTTCGATCTCGACGCCGGGCTCTCCGCGATCACCCTCGCCGTACTGCTCAGCGCCGTCTGGCCGGACACCAGCCGGAAGGCCGTGGGCGAGATCGCCTGGCCGACGGTACTGCTCATCTGCGGTGTCCTCACCTATGTCGGTGTCATGGAGGAGATGGGCACCATCGACTACGCCGGTCACGCCGTCGGGGACATCGGCATCCCGCTCCTCGCCGCCCTGCTGCTCTGCTACATCGGCGCGATCATCTCCGCCTTCGCCTCGTCCGTCGGCATCATGGGCGCGCTCATCCCGCTCGCCGTGCCGTTCCTCGCCCAGGGCGAGATCGGGGCGATCGGCATGATCACGGCACTCGCGATCTCGGCGACGGTCGTCGACGTCAGCCCGTTCTCCACCAATGGCGCGCTGGTGCTGGCCGCCGCGCCCGATGTGGACCGGGAGCGTTTCTTCCGGCAGCTCATGGTGTACGGAGGGATCGTGGTGGCGGTGGTACCCGCCGCCGCCTGGCTGGTACTGGTGGTGCCAGGCTTCGGCTGACCGCTACCACCGCCTTGACCGGCCAGACTCGTCAACACCAAGGAGAACGACGCGTGTCCCCTCTCTTCCCGGCCCTCGCCGCGCGTTCGGAACGCCCCGCACTCCGGTTCGGTGACCGCGCCCTCACCCATGCCGAACTGGCGGACGCGGCCGGTTCCCTGGCCGCCCGGATCGCCGGTGAGCGGCGGATCGCGGTCTGGGCCACCCCCACGCTCGGCACGGCCGTGGGGGTGGTGGCCGCGCTGCTGGCCGGGGTCCCCGCGGTCCCCGTCAACCCCAAGAGCGGTGAACGCGAACTGGCGCACATCGTGGCGGACAGCGCCCCGACCCTGGTCGTCGCGGAGCCGGACGCCACCCTTCCGCCCGCGCTGGCCGGCCTGGCACGCGTGGACGCCGGAGCCGCCGCAGCGGCAGCCGCGGGCGATCCGGCCCCGGAACACCCACGGAACGACGCCTTCCCCGAACTCTCCCCGGAAGCCCCCGCCCTGATCGTCTACACCTCCGGCACCACCGGGCCGCCCAAGGGCGCCGTCGTACCGCGCCGTGCCATCGCCGCGACCCTGGACGCGCTGGAAGACGCCTGGCAGTGGACCGCCGACGACGTACTCGTCCACGCGCTGCCGCTCTTCCACGTCCATGGGCTGATCCTCGGCATCCTCGGCCCGCTCCGCCGCGGCGGATCCGTCCGGCATCTGGGCAGGTTCGACACCGAGGGCGTCACCCGTGAGCTGTCGTCGGGCGCCACCATGCTCTTCGGCGTACCGACGATGTACCACCGCATCGCCGAGGCGCTCGCCGACGACGCGGCGCTCGCCAAGGCGCTGGCCGGGGCGCGACTGCTGGTATCGGGATCCGCCGCGCTCCCCGTGCACGACCACGAGCGGATCGCGGCGGCGACCGGCCGCCGGGTCATCGAGCGGTACGGCATGACGGAGACCCTGATGAACACCAGCGTGCGGGCCGACGGCGAGCCGCGCGCCGGGACCGTCGGGGTGCCGCTCGGGGGCGTCGAACTGCGGCTCGTGGACGAGTCGGGCGTCGCCTTCGAGGCGTACGACGGTGAGACGGTCGGCGAGATCCAGGTCCGTGGCCCGAACCTCTTCACGGAGTATCTGAACCGGCCCGACGCCACCGAGGCCGCCTTCACCGACGGCTGGTTCCGCACCGGCGACATGGCGATCCGTGACCCCGACGGCTATGTCCGTATCGTCGGCCGCAAGGCCACCGACCTCATCAAGAGCGGTGGGTACAAGATCGGCGCGGGCGAGATCGAGAACGTTCTGCTGGAGCATCCCGGGGTACGGGAGGCCGCGGTGACCGGCGAGCCCGACGCGGACCTCGGCGAGCGGATCGTCGCCTGGATCGTTCCCGCCCGTGCCGAAGCGCCGCCGTCGGCCGAGGAGCTGGCGAACCATGTGGCCGCGCAGCTCGCCGCCCACAAGCGGCCGCGCACCGTGCGCTATCTGGACGCGCTGCCCCGCAACGACATGGGCAAGATCATGAAGCGCGCGCTCCATGGCTGAGCGGCTGAGCGCGCGCGAGGCCGTCGCCGCGGTCGTCGACGAGGGTGCCTTCACCGAACTGCCCGCGCCGGAGCGCGTGTCCGCGCCGGACGGGCCGCTGGGCTGGGAGGGGTACGACGCCGCCCGTGCCCGCGCCGGGGAACGTACCGGGGAGACGGAGTCGGCCGTCTGCGGCACGGCACGGATCGGCTCGGTCGAAGTGGTGCTGATCTCCTTCGAGTTCGGCTTCCTCGGCGGCTCGCTGGGGGAGCGCACCGGCGACCTGCTCGAAGCCGCGTACATCCGTGCGCGCGAGCGCGAGCTGCCGGTGGTCTCGCTGATCGCGACCGGTGGCAGCCGGATGCAGGAAGGGATGCGCGCGCTGCTCCAACTCCAGCGGGTGGCAGGGCAGTCCGCCCTGAACCGGGCCGCGGGGCTGCCGCAGCTGGCGGTGGTGCGCGACCCGACGACCGGCGGCGGCTGGGCCACGCTCGGGGCGGGCGCCGACGTCGTACTGGCACTGCCGGGCGCCCAGATCGGGTTCGCGGGCTCGCGCGTGCGCCCGGCGGACGCCGATCCGTACGCCTACACGGCGGAGGCGCAGCTCGCCGCGGGCCATGTCGACGCGGTGGTGGGCCGTGACGAACTGCGCGCCACCGTCGGCCACTGGCTGACCCTGCTGACGGGAGGTGTACGGGACGCCGTGCCACCCGCCGCCCCGCCTCCGGACGGGCTGGGCCCCGCCGGGCTGCCCGCCACCGGATGGGAGGCCGTTCTTCAGGCCCGCGTCCCTCAACGTCCCCGGGCCGAAGCGTACTTGGACGCGTACTTCACACACCGTGAGGCGATCGGCGGAGACCGCTGCGGTGGTACGGACCCCGGGATGCTGTGCGGTTTCGGCCGCCGGGAGGGCCGGACGATCGCGTACGCGGCGCAGTGCGGCACCGCCACGCGTCCGGCCGGGTATCGCACCGCCGCCCGGCTGGTACGGCTCGCCGGCCGGCTGGGCATTCCCGTACTGACCCTGGTGGACACCCCCGGCGCGGCCAACGACGCGGAGGCGGAGCGCGCGGGAGCGGGCAGCGCCATCGCGGACCTGTTCGCCGCCGTGGCCACCGCCGCTGTCCCCGTCACCACACTGCTGATCGGGGAGGGCGGCTCCGGCGGGGCGCTGGCCCTGTCGGCTCCGGACAACACCTGGGCCACGCCGGACAGTTACTTCTCCGTCATCGCGCCGGAACTGGCGGCGGCGATCCTCAAACGCGCCCCGGAAGAGGCCCGGGTGACGGCCGACCAGCTCCGGCTGCGCCCACAGGACCTGGTGTCCCTGGGCGTGGTACGCGGGATCGTGTCGGCCCCGGGGTCGGTGCCGGATCCGGGACCGGGAGGGGGATAAGGCGGTACGGGACGGCCGTGGACGGTCCGCGGCGGGGGATTCTCATGGCCCTCTCACAAGCTTTTCAGACAATGTGCTTAAGGTGAGAGCCGTGACGTACACAACTCCGCCCGGCTGGCATCCCGACCCGGGGCACACAGGTGAAGGACCGCGCCAGGAACGGTGGTGGGACGGTTCCGCGTGGACCGACGAAGTCCGCGCCGCCCCGCCCGCCGAGTGGGATCCGCCCGCCGAGACGCCCGCTCCCGCGACGCCTCCCTCCTCGACGCCCCCGGCCCCTCCGGCCTACGGCGCGTCGCCGTATCCGGTGCCGCCGTACCCCGCGGCACCGCCGCCCGGCACGCGGCGCGGCGGCCGGCGGATCGCACTCGGTGCCATCGCCGTGGTCGTCGCGGTGGCCATCGCGGGAGGCTTCTATCTGCTCGGGCGCGACAGTGGCGACAGCGAGGCCGGCCCCGTGGGCCCGGGCCCTTCCGCCGCCCCCTCGCGGCCCGGCCAGCAGAGCCCGGCGCCCGACGGACCGCGGGGCGGCGGCCCCGGCGGCGGGGAGAACGGCGCGCCCCAGCAGCAGCCGCAGACCGAGGACGGCTACGCCACCGACGCGGCCAGCGGGATCAGCCTTCCGGTACCGGACGGCTGGACCGGCGAATCGGGGACCATCGGCGCCGGGGTGACGACCGGACAGTACGAGTGCCCGGGGGACACGTCGCAGAGCTGCGTACGGGGCGGGGTGTTCTCCGCTCCCGCGGCCGCGCTGAAGGTCGACGCCACGACCGCCAAGGCGGCGGCCGAGAAGGACATCCAGGTCAATGCGGAGGAATCCTACGGCGGCGCGACCTACGGGGACATCTCCTCGCACCAGCAGCTGAAGTCGGAAGCGGTCACCGTCGCCGGGCAGAAGGGCTACCTGGTGCGGTGGAAGGTCGTCACGAGCAAGGGGGACGACGGCTATGTGCAGTCGCTCGCGTTCCCCTCACCGACGTCCCCGGAACTGATGGTCCTCGTACGCTCCGGATTCGACGTCAATCTCAAGGCACCGAAGCTGGCCGTCATGGACGAGATCACCAAGGGGATCAAGGCGGCGGCGGGCACCGGCTCCGGAGGCAGCGGCCAGGGAGTCTGACGCCGGTATCCACACGCGCAGGCGGGTCGCCCCGAGCGGCCCGCCTGAGTGCTGTCCGGCGGTACCGGGCGCCTCGTCCGTCGACAGGACGGAGCCCGTGAGTGGCCCTTCGGCCGTACACTCCACACATGGGTTGTACACGTGCCGTGAGGGAGTGCCTGCGACAGGCCCCCTGCGCGTTGTGCTCGGCCGCCGCCGCGATCGCCGGAGCGGGCCCCCTGCCGGCTCCGGAAGCCGGCTGCCGCGCCCTGCACGGCCACGGCTAGCAACCAATCCCCGGACCATTCCGCCGGACCGATCTT
>NZ_PHRF01000004.1 GCF_004151105.1 Streptomyces sp. L-9-10 | reverse complement strand
GCGCTCGCCAACCGGCCCGTCAGCGTCGACACGATCGGGATCTCGGGCTCACCGCACTCGATCCCCTCGACCACCGCACGGAACTCGTCGAGCATCGGCTCCATCAGCGGCGAGTGGAACGCGTGACTGACCCGCAGCCGGGTCACCTTCCGCCCCGACTCGCGCCACAGCTCCGCCAGTACGTCCACATCGTCGGCGACACCGGAGACGACCACCGAGTTCGGACCGTTGACCGCCGCGATACCCACGGTCTCCGGCAGGTCGGCGGCGACCTCGGCCTCGGACGCCTGGACCGCCACCATCGCACCGCCCTCGGGCAGCGCCTGCATCAGCGCACCACGCGCCGACACCACCTTCACCGCATCCGCCAGCGACCACACACC
>NZ_PHRF01000003.1 GCF_004151105.1 Streptomyces sp. L-9-10 | reverse complement strand
TCCGCGTACACGCGGGCCGGCTCGGAGGTCTCCGTCCGGCCGGGCCCGTCTCCCAGGAACGCCCAGCGGGCCGGGGCCGGGGCGGCGGGCCGCACAGGCGTCCAGTCGACCCGGAACAACGAGTTCAGCCAGTCACCGCCCAGCCCGTCCGCCGTCAGGGGCCGCAGCGAGAGCGCCTCGACCGAGGCGACGGGGGCGCCCGTGTCGTCGGTCAGGGTGATCGCGACGCCCGAGGCTCCGGCCGGGGACAGCCGTCCCCGCAGCGCGGACGCGCCGGTGCTGTGCAGCCGCACCCCGCGCCAGGAGTACGGCAGGTGGAGCTTCTCCGCGTCGGCGACGAAGCCGCCGAGCCCGATGGCGTGGAGCGCGGAGTCGAGCAGTGCGGGGTGCAGCCCGAAGGAGCCGGCGGTGTCCGGATCGGGCAGGTCCACCTCGACGAACACGTCGTCGCCCCGCTGCCACGCCGCTCGCATGCCGCGGAACGCGGGCCCGTAGCCGAGTCCCGACGCGGCGAGGTCGTCGTAACGGCCCTCGATGTCGATCCGTTCGGCCCCCGCGGGCGGCCAGGCGTCCCCGCCGGTGGCCGGGACCTCCTCGCCCGCCGCGAGCGTGCCGAAGGCGTGCCGTGTCCACGGCTGGTCGTCGGGCGCGTCGTCGGCCCGCGAGTAGGCGCTCAGCGCGCGGCGCCCCGACTCGTCCGGCGCCCCGACGGACACCTGGAGCCATACCGCGCCGTCCGCCGGCAGGACCAGCGGCGCCGCCAGTGTCAGCTCCTCGACGTGGTCGAGTCCGACCTGGTCACCGGCCCTGATCGCCAGTTCCACGAAGGCGGCGCCCGGTACGAGGACCACGCCGCCGACGGTGTGGTCGGCCAGCCACGGGTGGGTGGCCAGGGAGAGCCTGCCGGTGAGCAGGGCGCCTTCCTCGTCGGCCAGGGTGACCGCGGCGCCCAGCAGCGGGTGGTCGGCGGACCGCAGGCCCGCCGAGGACATGTCTCCCACGTAGGCGCCCGCGTCCAGCCAGAACGTGGTGCGCTGGAAGGGGTACGTGGGCAGGTCGGTGCGCCGGGCGCCGCGTCCCGCGAACAACGCCTGCCAGTCGAGGGCGGCGCCCCGCACGTGCAGCGCCGCGACAGCCGAGGTGAGTGTGGAGCCCTCGGGCCGGTTCGCGCGCGACCCGGCCACCAGCAGCGCGCCCTCGTCGGCGCAGTCGCGGCCCATCGCGGTCAGTACCGCATCGGGGCCCAGCTCCAGGAAGTTCGCGACGCCCTGCTCGCGCAGGCTCCGTACGCCGTCGAGGAACCGTACCGCCTCGCGGACGTGGCGTACCCAGTGCTCCGGGTCGCGTGCCTGCGCCGGGCTCAGGACGGCACCGGTCAGGGTGGACACGATCGGGATCGCCGGCGCCCCGTAGGTGATGGTCCTGGCGACGGCGCGGAAGTCGTCCAGTACGGCGTCCACGTGCGGCGAGTGGAACGCGTGGCTGACCCGCAGGTACCGGGTCTTCCCGCCGCGCTCCCGCCACGCGCTGTCGATCGCGGCCACCGCGTCGGCGTCGCCCGCGACCACCGTGGACTCGGGGCCGTTGACCGCCGCGACGTCCACCGTGCCGCCGTGTTCGGCGACCAGGCGGCGGACGGTGTCCTCGTCCGCGCGCAGCGACAGCATCGCCCCGCCCTCGGGCAGGGCTCCCATCAGCCTGCCGCGGGTGGCGACCAGGACGCACGCGTCGGCGAGGGAGAACACGCCCGACACGTGCGCCGCCGCGAGTTCGCCGATGGAGTGGCCCGCGAGGAACTGGGGGGTGAGGCCCCATGCCGTGACGAGGCGGAACAGCGCCACCTCGATCGCGAACAGCGCGGGCTGCGTGTAGGTGGTCCGGTCGAGCAGGGCGGCGGCCTCGGTGCCGGGCTCGGCGAAGAGCACGTCCCGCAACGGCCGGTCCAGGTGCGGGTCCAGGCCGGCGCAGACCTCGTCCAGCGCCTGCGCGAACACGGGGAACTCCCCGTACAGCTCGCGGCCCATGCCCACCCGCTGGCTGCCCTGTCCGCTGAACAGGAACGCGAGCTTGCCGCGCGAGCCCACCGTGCCGCGCACCAGGTTCGGTGCCTCGTCACCGGCGGCCAGGGCCGCCAGCCCGCGCAGCAGCTCCGCGCGGTCCGCGCCGACGACGGCGGCCCTGTGCTCCAGCGCGGTCCTGGTCACGGCGAGCGAGTAGCCGGTGTCCACCGGCGGCACGTCCCGGCCGTCGAGGTGGGTGAGGAGGGACGCGGCGCGCTCGCGCAGCGCGGCGGGGTCGTTGCCGGACAGTACCCACGGCACCGCGTCGGCCAGGACGGGGTCGACGGGCTCGCGCAGCTCGTCGTCGGCGTCCTCGGCCGGGGCCTGTTCGAGGACGACATGGGCGTTGGTGCCGCTGATGCCGAACGACGACACGGCCGTCCTGTGCGGCTGGCCGGTCTCCGGCCACGGCCGCGCCTCGGTCAGCAGTTCCACGGCGCCCGCCGACCAGTCGACGTGCCGGGAGCGCTCGCCGACGTGCAGGGTCGGCGGCAGTGTGCTGTGCCGCATCGCCATGACCATCTTGATGACGCCCGCGACACCGGCCGCGGCCTGGGTGTGGCCGATGTTGGACTTCACCGAGCCCAGCCACAGCGGCTCGCCGGCGCGGTCCTTGCCGTACGTGGCCAGCAGCGCCTGTGCCTCGATCGGGTCGCCGAGCGTGGTGCCGGTGCCGTGCGCCTCGACCGCGTCGACCTGGGCCACGGTCAGTCCCGCGCTGTCCAGCGCCTGCCGGATCACGCGCTGCTGCGACGGACCGTTGGGCGCGGTGAGACCGTTGGACGCGCCGTCCTGGTTGACCGCGGAACCGCGCACGACCGCCAGTACGGGGTGGCCGTTGCGCCGGGCGTCGGACAGCCGCTCCAGCAGCAGCATTCCGGCGCCCTCGCCCCAGCCGGTGCCGTCGGCGCTGTCGGAGAACGACTTGCACCGTCCGTCCGCGGCGAGGCCGCGCTGCTTGCTGAAGCCGATGAACGTGTTCGGGGTCGGCATGACGGTGACCCCGCCCGCGAGGGCGAGCCCGCACTCGCCCGATCGCAGTGCCTGGGCCGCCAGGTGCAGCGTGACCAGGGAGGACGAGCAGGCGGTGTCCACCGTGACGGCGGGCCCCTCCAGCGCGAACGTGTACGACACGCGGCCGGAGGCGACGCTGCCGAAGCTGCCGGTGCCGAGGAAGCCGTCCAGCTCCTCCGGCACCGACCGCAGCCGCGACGCGTAGTCGTGGTACATCACTCCGGCGAACACGCCCGTCCTGCTGCCGCGCAGCGACGACGCGTCGATCCCGGCCCGTTCGAACGCCTCCCACGACGTCTCCAGCAGCAGCCGCTGCTGCGGGTCCATCGCCAGCGCCTCACGCGGGGAGATCCCGAACACCCCGGGGTCGAAATCGGCCGCGTCGTGCAGGAACCCGCCCTCGGTGAGGAACGCGCGGTCGGGGTCCTCGGGGTCGGACACCTCGACGTCGCCCCAGCCCCGGTCGGTGGGGAACGCCGTCACGCCGTCGCGGCCGTTCGCGACCAGTTCCCACAGGTCCTCGGGGGTGCGCACGCCGCCGGGGTAGCGGCAGCTCATGCCGATGATCGCGATCGGCTCCTGCTCGCCCTCCTCGACCTCGCGCAACCGCCGACGCGTGTCGCGCAGGTCAGCGGTGACCCGCTTAAGGAAATAACGGAGCTTGTCCTCGTTGTCCATGCCGTCTCTACTCCAGGGAACGTCAAGCAAGTGGGGGTGGCCGGGCGGGTCAGGAGATGCCGAATTCTTTTCCGAGCAGGTCGAACACCTCGTCGTCGGTCGCGTCGTCGAGGTCGTCGGCCGCCTGTTCGGTGGTGTCGGCACGACCGTCGCGCCACACCGCCAGCAACGCCGACAGACGGGCGCCGACGCGGTCGTCCTCGTCGTCGCCGGGCTTGATCGAGGCGAGGCTCGCCTCGATACGGCTCAGCTCGGCGAGCAGCGGTGCCACTCCGGCGGGTTCGTCGACGACGAGCGTGTCCACGAGGTGGCCGACCAGGTCGAGCGGGTTCGGATGGTCGAATATCAGGGTGGCGGGCAGGCGCAGCCCGGTGGCGGCGTTGAGCCGGTTGCGCAGGTCGACGGCGGTCAGCGAGTCGAAGCCCAGCTCGGTGAACGCGCGCCGCTCGTCGACCGCCTCGGCACCCGGGAGCGCCAGTACGGCCGCGACGTGCGCGCACACCAGGTCCACCAGGGCGGATGTCCGCTCGCTCTTCGGCAGCGCCGCGAGCCGGTCCCGCAGCGCGGCGGCGGGGTCGGCCCCGGTCTCCGCCGCCCTGCGGGCCGTCGTCCGCACCAGACCGCTGAACAGCGGCGGCACCACAGGGAGTTCCCGCAGGGCCCGCAGGTCGAGCCGCATCGGTACGACGACCGGGTCCGCCCCGCCGACCCCGGCGTCGAACAGCTCCAGTCCTTCGTCCGCGGACAGGCCCGCGGTCCCGGTCTCGGCCAGCCGGGCGCCCATGCCGTCCTCCCCGGCCCACAGGCCCCATGCCAGCGACGTGGCGGGCAGCCCGCCGGCGCGCCGATGCTGGGCGAGCGCGTCGAGGAACGCGTTGGCCGCGGCGTAGTTGGCCTGGCCGGGCGTGCCCAGCGTGCCCGCCGCCGACGAGAACAGCACGAACGCCGACAGGTCCAGATCACGGGTCAGCTCGTGCAGGTTCCACGCCGCGTCGACCTTCGGCCGGAACACGGTGTCGATCCGCTCCGGCGTCATCGACTCGATCACACCGTCGTCCAGCACACCCGCCACATGGACGAGCGCCGTGACGGGGTGCTCGGCGAGCAGCGCCGCCACCGCGTCACGGTCCGCCACGTCACAGGCGACGACGGCGACCTCGGCGCCCAGACCCGTCAACTCGTCGTGCAGCGAACCCACGTGGCCACGCCGGCTCGCCAGCACCAGCCGCCGCACCCCGTGCCGTTCGACCAGATGCCGCGCCACCAGACCGCCGAGCATCCCGCTCGCACCGGTCACCAGCACCGGCCCCTCACCGAAGCCCGAGCCCGAACCCGAACCCTCCGATTCCGCCGGACGGGCCCGCACGAGCCTCGGCGCGAACGGTTCACCGGCACGCACGGCCAGCTCGGGTTCCGAGCTGGTGATGGCCGACTTCCAGCTGTCCTCGTCGTCGACGTCCACCAGGACGAAGCGATCCGGGTTCTCCGTCTGCGCCGTCCGCACCAGACCCCACACCGCGGCCGACGCCAGATCCGGTACGTCGTCCCCGGCACCGACCGCCACCGCACCACGCGTCACCAGCACCAGCCGTGACGCCGCGCACCGGTCGTCGGCCAGCCAGCCCCGCACCAGCTCCAGAGCCGTCAGCACCTCCCGGCGCACCACACCCGCGTCCATGTCGCGGGACTCGGCGCACCGCACCACCACGTTCTCCGGCAGCGACTCCCCCGCGTCCAGGGCCGAACGCACCGCCGCCCAGTCCGCGAACTCCGCCACCGAACCGGCACCTCCGGCCGACGCCGTGACAGGCACCCAGTCCAGCCGGAACAGCGATTCGTGCCTGCGCGCCGACCCCAGCGAACCCGCCGTTACCGCGCGCAGTACGAGCGAGTCGATCGTGGCCACCGGAGCGCCGGAGCCGTCCGCGACCGCCAACGACACCCCGTCCGACCCCGCACGCGCCAACCGCACCCGCAGGACGGTCGCACCCGAAGCATGCAACCGCACACCCGACCACGAGAACGGCAACCCACCAGGAGCATCCGCCTCACCCATCAGCCCGACGGCATGCAGCGACGCGTCCAGCAAGGCGGGATGCAGACCGAAGCCGTCCACCGTCACGTCCTCCGGCAGCGCGACCTCGGCGAACACCTCGTCGCCCTTGCGCCACGCCGCCCGCAGCCCCTGGAACACCGGCCCGTAACCGAAACCGCCGTCGGCCATGCGGTCGTACAGCCCGTCCAGGTCCAGGGACTCCGCCCCGGCGGGCGGCCAGGCGCCGACGTCGACCGACGGCACGTCGGCGCTGTCGGCGAGCACGCCGCTCGCGTGCCGGACCCAGAGCTCACCGGCTTCGTCCCGCGCGTGCACCGTGACAGGACGCCGGCCCGACTCGTCCGGCACACCGACGCGCACCTGCACGAGTACCGAGCCGTTCTCGGCCAGGACGAGCGGCGCCTCCAGCGTCAGCTCCTCCACCAGGTCGCACCCGGCCTGGTCACCCGCACGCACCGCCAACTCGACGAACGCCGTACCGGGCAGCAGCACCGAACCCTGGACCGCGTGATCGGCCAGCCACGGGTGGGTCCGCAGCGAGATCCTGCCCGTGAGGAGGACGGTGTCCTCGTCGGCCAGGGTGACCGCCGCGCCCAGCAGCGGATGGTCGGCGGAACCGAGCCCGAGCCCGGTCGCGTCGCTCGCGGGCCGCAGGCTCGTGTCGGGCCAGAACCGCTGGTACTGGAAGGCGTACGTCGGCAGGTCGACGCCGTGGCCGGTACCCCGGAAGTAGGCGTCCCAGTCGACGCGCACGCCCCTCACATGCAGCTCGGCGAGCGCGGTCATGAGGGCGCCGTCCTCCGCCCGGTCGCCGCGCAGCACCGGTACGAAAGCCGCGTCCGGCAGGGACTCCTGTCCCAGTGCCGACAGCACACCGCCGGGTCCGATCTCGACGAGGACGTCCGCGCCCATGCCGGACACGGCGTCGGCGAACCGTACGGACTCCCGCACGTGCCGCACCCAGTACTCCGGCGAGCCCCATTCCGCCGCGGAGGCCGGCCTGCCCGTCAGTGTGGACACGGCCGGTATCGCGGGCGTCCCGTACGACACGCCGTCCAGCACGCGGCGGAACTCGTCCAGCATCGGGTCCATCAGCGGCGAATGGAACGCGTGGCTCACCCGCAGCCGCGTCACCTTCCGCCCCGCCTCGCGCCACCGCTCGGCAACCGCCTCCACATCCTCGCCCACACCGGAGAGGACGACCGAAGCCGGGCTGTTGACCGCGGCGATACCCACGGTCTCCGACACGTCGGGCGCGACCTCGGCCTCGGCCGCCTGAACGGCCACCATCGAGCCACCCGGCGGCAGCGCCTGCATCAGCGCACCACGCGCCGACACCACCTTGGCGGCGTCGGCGAGCGACCACACTCCCGAGACGTGAGCCGCGGCCAGTTCACCGATCGAGTGCCCGGCCAGCACATCGGGCCGGACGCCCCACGACTCCAGCAGGCGGAACAGCGCCACCTCGACCGCGAACAGCGCCGGCTGTGTCACGCCCGTCTCGTTCAGCGCGTCGGCGTCCTCACCGAACAGCACCTCGCGGACCTCGGGGCCGAACTCACCCAGTACGGCGTCCAGGGCTTCCGCGAACACCGGGAAACGCGCGGACAGTTCACGACCCATGCCCAGCCGCTGCGAGCCCTGACCGGAGAACAGGAAACCGACCCGGTGCTCGTCGGCGACACCACGTACGTCCCCGCCGCCCGGCCGTCCCTCGACGGCGTCGGTGAGCCCGGCCACCAGGTCGGCCAGGTCCCGGCCGACGACGGCGAGCCGGTGCTCGAATCCGGCACGCGAGGTCGCGAGCGCGCGGGCGACATCCGCCGGGTCGAGATCTGGCCGCGCGGTCAGGCGGTCGCGCAGCCGTACCGCCTGGTCGCGCAGGGCGCTCTCGGTGCGGCCGGACACCAGCCACGGACCGAGCGGTGCCTCGTCGGCCCGCGCCACGTCGTCGTCCGACGTGGACTCGATGATGACGTGCGCGTTGGTGCCGCTGAAGCCGAAGGACGACACACCGGCACGCCGGGGCCGGTCCGTCTCGGGCCACGGCCGTGCCTCGGTCAGCAGTTCCACGGCGCCCGCCGACCAGTCGACGTGCGGGGAGCGCTCATCGGCGTGCAGCGTCCGCGGCAGCACACCGTGCCGCAGCGCCATCACCATCTTGATGACGCCACCCACGCCCGCCGCGGCCTGGGTGTGGCCGATGTTGGACTTCAGCGAGCCCAGCCACAGCGGCTCGCCCGTCCGGTCCCGCCCGTAGGTGGCGAGCAGCGACTGCGCCTCGATCGGGTCGCCCAGCGTCGTACCGGTGCCGTGCGCCTCGACCGCCTGCACATCGGACGGCGCCAGACCGGCACTCGCGAGCGCCTGGCGGATGACCCGCTGCTGCGACGGCCCGTTGGGCGCGGTCAGCCCATTGGACGCGCCGTCCTGGTTCACCGCGGAGCCGCGGATCACCGCGAGGACCGGGTGTCCGTTGCGCCGGGCGTCCGAGAGCCGCTCCAGCACCAGCATCCCGACGCCCTCGCCCCAGCCGGTCCCGTTGGCGTCGGCGGAGAACGAGCGGCACCGGCCGTCGGGCGACAGGCCCTGCTGGCGGCTGAAGTCGATGAACGCGGCGGGCGTCGACATCACGGTGACACCACCCGCGAGCGCGAGCGAGCACTCACCGGAGCGCAGCGCCTGAGCGGCCAGGTGCAGCGCGACGAGCGACGACGAGCACGCTGTGTCCACGGTCATCGCGGGGCCTTCGAGACCGAACGTGTAGGACACCCGGCCGGACGCGACGCTGCCCGCGTTGCCCGTGCCGAGATAGCCCTCGACGCTCTTCGGTACGCCGTGCAGTTGGGAGGCGTAGTCGTGGTACATCACGCCCGCGAACACGCCGGTGGCGCTGCCCCGCAGCGACCTGGGGTCGATGCCCGCCCGCTCGAAGGCCACCCAGGAGGTCTCCAGCAGCAGCCGGTGCTGCGGGTCCATGGCCAGTGCCTCGCGGGGGCTGATCCCGAAGAACGCCGGGTCGAACAGGTCGGCGTCGTGCAGGAAGCCGCCCTCGCGGGTGTAGGAGCTGCCGACCCGTTCGCCCGAGGGGTCGTAGAGCGCGTCCATGTCCCATCCGCGCTCGGTCGGGAACAGCGTGATGCCTTCGGCTCCGTCGGCGACCAGCCGCCACAGGTCCTCCGGCGAGCGGACGCCACCGGGGTAGCGGCAGCTCATGCCGACGATCGCGATCGGCTCGTCGGTCACGGCCACGGCCGTGGAGACGGTCGCCGCGGCGACGGGCGCGCCCGCGAACTCGGCGCCGACGAACGCGGCGAGCGCCGCGGGGGTCGGGTAGTCGAAGACCAGCGTGGCGGGCAGACGCAGCCCGGTCGCCATGTTGAGCCGGTTGCGCAGGTCGACGGCGGTCAGCGAGTCGAAGCCCAGCTCGGTGAACGCCTGGCCGGACGCGACCGCCGCCGGCCCGGCGTGCCCGAGCACCACGGCGGCCTGCGTACGGACGAGTTCCAGCAGCACCCGCTCGCGCTCGTCCTCGGCCAGCGGTGCCAGCCGGTCGCGGAGCGCACCGGCCGGGTCGGCCCCGCTCCCCGCCGCCTTGCGGCCTGTTGTCCGTACCAGTCCGCTCAGCACCGGGGGCACCAGCGGGAGTTCCCGTACGGCCCGCAGGTCGAGCCGCATCGGTACGACCACCGGATCGGTCCCGGAGACCGCGGCGTCGAACAGCGCGACTCCCTCCTCGGAGGACAGACCGTTCGAGGCGGACTGCGCCACCCGGGCACCCATGCCGTCGGCCCACAGGCCCCACGCCAGCGACGTGGCGGGCAGACCGGCGGCGCGCCGCCGCTGGGCGAGCGCGTCAAGGAACGCGTTGGCCGCCGAGTAGTTGGCCTGGCCGGGCGCGCCCAGCGTGCCCGCGACCGAGGAGAACAGCACGAACGCCGAGAGGTCCAGGTCGCGGGTCAGCTCGTGCAGATGCCGGGCGGCGTCGACCTTGGGCCGGAACACCACGTCGACCTGGTCCGGGGTCAGCGAGCCGACCGTGGCGTCGTCCAGCACACCGGCGGTGTGCACGACCGCCGTCACGGGGTGCTCGGCGAGCAGCGCGGCCAGCGCGTCCCGGTCCGCGACGTCACAGGCGGCCACGGCGACCTCGGCTCCCCGCGCGATCAGTTCGTCGCGCAGTTCCTCGGCGCCCTCCGCCGCCATCCCGCGCCTGCTGGCCAGTACCAGCCGCCCCACCCTGTGCTGGGCGACGAGGTGCCGGGCGACCAGACCGCCCAGCGCACCGGAGGCGCCGGTCACCAGGACCGAACTGTCCGGCCCGAACGCGGGGTCGGTGCCGGCCTCCGGGCGCACCCGCGCCAGGCGGGCCACGAACACCCTGCCGTCCCGTACGACGGCCTGGGGTTCCCCGGTCGTGAGCGCCGGCCTCCAGCCGTCCTCGTCGTCGGTGTCCAGCAGGACGAAGCGATCCGGGTTCTCGATCTGCGCCGTCCGCACCAGACCCCACACCGCGGCCGACGCCGGATCCGGTACGTCGTCCCCGGCGCCGACCGCCACGGCGCCGCTTGTCACCAGGGCCAGCCGTGACGCCGCGCAACGGTCGTCGGCCAGCCAGCCCCGCACCAGTTCCAGAGCGGTCAGTACCTGGCCGCGCACCGCGTCCGCGTCCTGGGACCCGGCGCACCGCACCACCACGTTCTCCGGCAGCGACTCCCCCGCGTCCAGGGCCGAACGCACCGCGGCCCAGTCCGCGAACTCCGCCACCGACCCGGCGCTCCCGGCCGACGCCGTGGCAGGCACCCAGTCCAGCCGGAACAGCGACTCCCAGCCCTGCCGCGTCAGCGCCGCCGACACGGGGCGCAGTACGAGCGAGTCGATCGTGGCCACCGGAGCGCCGGAGCCGTCCGCGACCGCCAACGACACCGCGTCCGACCCGGCACGCGCCAACCGCACCCGCAGGACGGTCGCACCCGAAGCGTGCAACCGCACCCCCGACCACGAGAACGGCAGCCCACCAGGAGCATCCGCCTCACCCATCAGCCCGACGGCGTGCAGCGACGCGTCCAGCAAGGCGGGATGCAGACCAAATCCCTCCGCTTCCACCTCGTCCGGCAGCGCGACCTCGGCGAACACCTCGTCGCCCTTGCGCCACGCCGCCCGCAGCCCCTGGAACACCGGCCCATAGCCGAAGCCGCCATCGGCCATACCGTCATAGAACCCGGCCAGGTCCACGGCCTCCGCCCCGGCGGGCGGCCAGACACCGGCATCGGCCGACGGCACCTCGGCACCGTCCACCAGCACGCCACTCGCGTGCCGGACCCACACCTCGCCCTCGTCGTCACGGGCGTGCACCGTTATGGAGCGCCGACCGGACTCGTCCGGCACACCGACCCCCACCTGCACCCGCACACCACCACGCTCGGGCAGCACCAGCGGCGCCTCCAGCGTCAGTTCCTCCACCAGGTCGCACCCGGCCTGGTCACCCGCACGGATCGCCAACTCGATGAACGCCGTGCCGGGCAGCAGCACCGAACCCTGGATCATGTGATCGGCCAGCCACGGGTGGGACTCCACCGACAGCCGGCCGGTGAAGAGCTGCCCGTCCGAGTCGGCCGTGTCGACGAACGCGCCGAGCAGCGGGTGGTCGGCCGAGCCGAGTCCCGCGGCGTCCAGATCGCCTGCCCCCACACCGGAGTCCAGCCAGTAGCGCTGGTACTGGAACGCGTACGTCGGCAGGTCCACCCGCCGCGCACCACGACCGGCGAAGAATGCCTCCCAGTCCACCCGCACGCCCTGCGCGCACATCTGTGCCACGGCGGCGATCAGCGCGGGCTCCTCCGGCCGGTCGGCCCGCAGCACGGGTACGAAGGCCGCGTCGGGCGCGGACTCCTGGCCCAGTGCCGACAGCGTCCCGCCGGGACCGATCTCGACGAACGTGGCGATGTCCTCGTCCGCGAGCGTGGAGACGGCGTCGGCGAACCGCACGGACTCGCGTACGTGCCGCACCCAGTACTCCGGTGAGGCCAGCTCCTCGGCGGTGGCCCGCGCACCGGTCAGCGTCGACACGATCGGGATCGTGGCCGCCTCGTACAGCACCCCTTCCAGGACCCGGCGGAAGTCGTCCAGCATCGGGTCCATCAGCGGCGAGTGGAACGCGTGGCTGACCCGGAGCCGGGAGACCTTGCGCCCCGCCTCACGCCAGCGCTCGGCGACCGCTTCGACATCGTCGGCGACGCCGGAGACGACCACCGAGTTCGGGCCGTTGACCGCGGCGATGCCCACGGTGTCCGGCAAGTCGGCGGCGACCTCGTCCTCGGACGCCTGGACCGCCACCATCGCACCACCGGACGGCAGCGCCTGCATCAACCCGGCACGCGCCGACACCACCTTCACCGCGTCGGCCAGCGACCACACGCCTGCCACGTGCGCGGCGGCCAGCTCGCCGATCGAGTGCCCGGCCAGGACGTCCGGCCGGACGCCCCACGACTCCAGCAGACGGAACAGGGCGACCTCGACCGCGAACAGCGCCGGCTGCGTCACGCCCGTCTCGTTCAGCGCGTCGGCGTCCTCACCGAACAGCACCTCGCGGACCTCCGGGCCGAACTCGCCCAGCACCGCGTCCAGCGCCTCGGCGAACACCGGGAAACGCGCCGCCAGTTCACGGCCCATGCCCAGCCGCTGCGACCCCTGACCCGAGAACAGGAAACCCACACCGCC
>NZ_PHRF01000002.1 GCF_004151105.1 Streptomyces sp. L-9-10 | reverse complement strand
CAGTACCATCGGCGCTATGAGGCTTAGCTTCCGGGTTCGGAATGTAACCGGGCGTTTCCCTCACGCAATGACCACCGAAACACTATGAAGATATCGAACCACTCCGGATGACAACACGGCAGTTCGTTACTTCAGAACTAACACAGTGGACGCGAGCAACTGAGGACAAGCCCTCGGCCTATTAGTACCGGTCAACTCCACCAGTCAC
>NZ_PHRF01000001.1 GCF_004151105.1 Streptomyces sp. L-9-10 | reverse complement strand
CCACCGCATCCCGCACCACCGACACACTCACCTCACCCCCCGCCACATCCACCGTCCCACCATTCAACAACGGCACCCACACCTCATACGTCGCCGCATCAAAAGAGTGCGGAGAGTGGAACAGGACCCTGTCATGCGCACCCGACGACCACCGCGAATCAGCAGCCAACGCCACAATGTCCCCATGCGTCACCGCCACCCCCTTCGGCACACCCGTCGAACCCGACGTGAACATCACATACGCCAACGCACCAGCAGGAACCACCGACGGAAGCCGCACACCCACCACCGGCTC